>CAITEP010000052.1 GCA_903891475.1 uncultured Mucilaginibacter sp. | reverse complement strand
TGGAGCGGCTCAGCTTTAGTTCTATAAATCATATTGCTAACAAGTTGCCCTCCGGCAGAGCTCGTTTCCTCTTCTGATTTATGGGACGTATTTAATCATTTTTTTCAATAGAATCACCAACCATTTTTGACCACATTACCAAAAAGCATTTCTTATTATTCTCCTAATTATCTTAACCTAAATAACATCGTCTCTTTTAGTAGGTTTTAACCCAAATATAATTAAAGAGCTTCTGAAACTACTTCAGTTACCTCAGGTACCATACGTTTTAATAAGTTTTCTATGCCTGATTTTAGTGTCACTACCGATGAAGGGCATCCACTACATGAGCCTCTTAACTCCACTGTAACTATGCCTTCATTAAAGGATTTATAGGAAATTGCACCGCCGTCTTGCTCTACAGCTGGGCGCACATAATCGTGCAATATTTGTTGTATTTTAACTTCTGTTTCTGTGCCTTCAAAATTACCAGCCTCGGCTTGTTCCTCTTCCTGAACTTTTAGTTCTGATTCTACCGCACCTTTAACAAATTCCTTTAAAATAGGCAATAAATCATCCCAATTATCATCCTCTAACTTGGTAATCGTTACAAAATTACTTGCGAAAAATACACCATTTACAAACGAAAACTTGAAAAGCTCCTTAGCAAAGGGCGATTTTTCGGCACTTTCTTTCGTTGCAAAATCAGCACTACCATTAATAAGTAGCTTATTTACAATAAATTTCATGGTTGCCGGATTTGGCGTTGATTCTGTATATACGGCTATATTCATTTTTTATTGATTTCTGAACTGCAAATTTAATCAGTTTTTTATTTATTTAGACTTATTCTATTGTTATGACCTGTTAATGACCGGTGAAAATTACAAATTATCTGGTTTTAAACTCCAAAATTCAAATTCCAGTATAATTCATCGGACTTATTCGCTTTATTTCCTCCTTTACAGCTTCACTTATATTCAAAGTTTCAACAAAACTGCTAATGGTTTCAGCATTAACCTGCTGGTTTGTCCTAGTCAATTCCTTTAAGCTCTCGTATGGGTTAGGGTAGCCTTCTCTCCTTAATATAGTTTGTATGGCTTCGGCAACTACTGCCCAATTAGCTGCTAAATCGGCATTTATGGCATCTGTATTTAATAGTAATTTATTAAGTCCTTTAACGGTCGATTTAATAGCTATTAAACTATGCGCAAATGGTACTCCAATATTACGCAATACTGTCGAGTCGGTAAGGTCACGCTGTAACCTTGATATAGGTAGTTTTGCCGCGAAATGTTCAAATAGCGCATTCGCTATCCCTAGGTTACCTTCCGAATTTTCAAAATCAATAGGGTTTACCTTATGCGGCATAGCCGATGAGCCAATTTCGCCTTCCTTTATTCGTTGCTTAAAATAATTCATAGAAATGTAGGCCCACATATCCCTGTCAAGGTCAATTAAAATGGTATTAATTCTCTTTAACGCGTCGCATTGAGCGGCAAAATTGTCATAATGCTCAATTTGGGTAGTAAATTGCGAGCGGTTTAAGCCTAAAATATTATTTACAAAGTGGTTGCCAAAAGCTTTCCAATCATATTCGGGGTAGGCAACCAGGTGTGCGTTAAAGTTACCAGTTGCACCTCCAAATTTTGCCGAGTGAGGTATCTGCTTCAACAAGCCTAATTGACTTTCCAGCCTTTCAACAAATACCATAATTTCTTTACCCAACCTGCTTGGTGAAGCCGGTTGCCCATGTGTGTGTGCCAACATAGGTATTTGTTCCCATTCTGCGGTATATTTTTTTAGAAGTTTCAGTAAATCAGCAATAGCGGGATAGTAAACTTCGTTTAATGCCAGTTTAAAGGTATATGGTATGGCGGTATTATTTATATCCTGTGATGTTAAGCCAAAATGTATAAATTCTTTAAACTCGTCTAATCCTAGCTGGTCAAATTTTTTCTTGATAAAATATTCAACCGCTTTAACATCATGGTTAGTTACTTTTTCAATTTGTTTTATGCTATCAGCATCCTCCTCCGTAAATTCATTGTAAACCTTACGTAATTGATCAGCAATTTTTAAATCAAAACTTTTTAATTGAGGAATCGGGTGCTCGCAAAGGGCGATGAAATATTCAATCTCCACAAAAACCCTATATTTAATCAGTGCGAATTCTGAAAAATAGGCACCTAAATTCGAAGTAGTGTTTCTATACCTTCCGTCAATTGGCGATATGGCGGTTAAAGGGCTTAACATCATAATTTAATTTTTTTGCAAAGGTAATAATTCATGCAATGTTTTTTTGTCGTCGTTTTAAGTTAGTACCATTTTCAATAATTTGAAGCGATAAAAATTCCCACCTTTGCCTTATATTTTTTTAGTATGAACAAATTAGCCAATTCAACTTCTCCATATTTATTACAACACGCTAATAACCCGGTTAACTGGTATCCATGGGGTGTTGAGGCTTTAGAGAAAGCGAAGAATGAGGATAAGCTTATTTTAATCAGCATTGGTTATTCGGCATGCCATTGGTGTCATGTAATGGAGCATGAAAGTTTTGAGGATGAAGCGGTTGCAGCAGTTATGAACGAGGATTTTGTTTGCATAAAAGTGGATAGGGAAGAACGACCAGATATTGACCAGATTTATATGAGTGCAGTGCAATTAATGAGTGGGAGAGGAGGCTGGCCCTTAAATTGTATATGCCTGCCCGACCAACGCCCCATTTATGGCGGTACCTATTTTAGAAAAAATGACTGGACTAGTTTGCTTTTTAACCTTGCTGATTTTTACAAGCAAAAACCATTGGAAGCAGAAGATTATGCCAAAAGACTTACTGAAGGCATCAAGCAATTTGAATCAATAGTACCTATAAATGAGGTAGTTGATTTTTCGGAGGCCGACTTATTTAAAATAACAGAAACCTGGAAGAAGTATTTTGATGATAAAGAAGGGGGATTAGGTAATGCGCCCAAATTCCCGATGCCAAATAATTGGATTGCTTTGATGCGCTATGCCCATTTAGCTAAGGATAAGTATACAGCGGATATGCTTGCATTAACTTTAGAAAAAATGGCATTTGGTGGTATTTACGACCATATTGGAGGTGGTTTTGCACGATATTCGGTTGATGGACGATGGCATGTTCCTCATTTTGAAAAAATGTTGTATGATAATGCGCAACTTATAAGCCTTTATGCCGAAGCTTATACCAATAACCCCAATCCATTATTTAAGGATGTGGTAAATGAAGCAATCAATTTTATTTTAAGAGAATTATGCTCTCCGGAATTTGGCTTTTATTCGGCCTTGGATGCTGATAGCGAGGGCATTGAAGGAAAGTATTACATTTTTACCAAAAAAGAAATTGAAGAAATTTTAGGTGAGGATGCCGAATTATTTTGCATTTACTACCACATAACTGATGAGGGAAATTGGGAAGAGGAGCAATCAAACGTATTATTCAGAAAAGAAAGCGATGAAAATTTAAGCGTATTGCTTGGTTTAGAGGTAAATGAATTACAAACGAAGATTCAATCTGCAAAAAATAAAGTTTTTAAAGCTCGTGAGCGACGAATCAGACCTGGACTCGATAATAAGATTTTAGCATCATGGAATGGCTTAATGCTGAAAGGCTTATGCGATGCTTATAAGGCTTTTGATGATGCATCTTTTCTTGAATCAGCCTTAAAAAATGCCAAATTTATCATTGATAATTTGATTACAAACAATGGAAGACTAAGTAGGGTATATGACAACAATATCAAAAACCATGAGCTGGCTAAATCTTCAAAAACCATCGCTTTTTTGGATGATTATGCCAATGTTATTGATGGCTTAATAGCATTATACGAGGTTACTTTTGATGAAGAATGGCTAATTCAAGCCGATACTTTAGTGAAAATTACACTTGATCATTACTATAATGCTGATTTGGGGATATTTTACTTTACAGCAGATGATGATGAACAGCTAATAGCCAGAAAATCTGAAATTATGGATGGTGTAATTCCTGCTTCAAACTCAGTAATGGCAAATAATTTGAAAAAATTAGGATTGCTTTTTGATAACCAACAGTATTTGGATATTTCTGCCCAAATGTTGAAAAACATTTATCCCGAATTAGCGAAATATCCTTCTTCTTATTCCAATTGGATATTACTTTTATTAAACGAAATATATGGCATTTACGAAGTTGCTATAACAGGTGCAAATTCAGATAATTACAGAAAGGAATTTGAAAAAAATTACATTCCCAATAAAATTATGTTGGGAGGAACAAAAGGAATTTTACCTTTGCTAGAAAATAAGTTTTCCGGAGAGACTCAAATTTTTATTTGTAAGGACAAAACCTGTGGTTTACCTTCAAACACTGTTCAAAATGCCTTAAAACAAATAATTGCTTAACAGCAATTTGTATAAATAATGGCATTTTCTTATTCATTCTAAGTTCAATCAATAAAAAATAAAAACAAATTAAAATGAAAATTAACCCTAATCATGTAGTGTCAGTAACTTACGATTTATATGTAGATAATGAAGAAGGAACCGAATTTTTAACCGAAAGTGCTACCGAAGAGCAACCTTTAACATTTCTATTTGGTGTAGGTCAGATGTTGCCAAAGTTTGAGGAAAACCTTAGTCAGCTTTCAACTGGCGATACTTATGATTTTCGCCTATCAGCCGAAGATGCTTATGGGGAGTATGATGAAGAGGCGGTAGCCAATTTACCTATCGACATGTTTAAAGGAACTGAAGTTCCTGAAATTGGTAGTGTACTGCCACTGCAAGATAATAACGGAAATCGCTTTCAAGGTCAGGTAGTATCTGTTGCCGAGGATTCAGTAATTGTCGACCTCAATCACCCAATGGCGGGGCAGGAACTTCATTTTAAAGGTAATATTTTAAATGTTCGTCCGGCTACACAAGAAGAGCTGGCACATGGTCATGCTCATGGTGCTGATGGTCATCATGGTCATTGATATTTAATAAAATAAAGAAACAAGTAATATGAACCGACCATCGGGTAATATTACTTGTTTAATTTTTTGAACATACTCAATAAAGAGATGATAAATAATCATTCATTCAACACAATTGAAGTAAATGACGCCAGTGAAATGGAATTGTATGTTGCCATACCTGAAGGTAATGGTCCATTTCCGTCTATTATTCTTATTCAGGAAGCATTTGGAGTAACTGCCCATATCCGAAACCAAGTTGAAAAATTTTGTAATGAAGGTTACGCAGTAGTCTCTCCTGATATTTTCCACCGTACAATTAAAAGAATTGAAGCAGCCTATACTGATTTTAGTATAGTAACTCCACATTATCAGGCAATTACTTTTGAAAACTTAAAAGCAGATTTAACCGCATGTTATAATTTTATTCAAAATCAGTCCAATATTTCGAAAGAGAAAATCGGATGTATTGGTTATTGTCTAGGCGGTAGGGTTGCCTATATTGCCAATAGCATTTTACCCTTGTTTGCCGCAGTATCTTATTATGGAGGAGGTATTGAATTACTTACTGATAAGGCCGAAAGTTTACATGGTGCTCATTTGTTTATTTGGGGAGGATTGGATACCGGTATCACAACAGAAAAAATAGATACCGTTATAAATGCAGTAAAAAATGCGGGAAAAGAATATATAAATATTGTTTTCTCAAATGCTCAGCATGCATTTAATAATAATGAACGGCCAAATTTTAATCAAAATGCATCAAATGAAGCTTGGGCGCTTACTAAGGCTTTCTTTGAAAACCGACTTAAATAAGCTATATTGTTATATCAAATTAAGGTAAACTTCCTCAAATTCATTTAAATACTATTTTATCATAATTCGCGAATCATCAACCTTAAAATTTGCTTATATATATTTTAAAGTTTATACTTGTTTTTTCAATTATAACCTAAAAATAATAAATGAGCACATTAACCAGTGGCGATTACATCGTATTTGTAATATATTTTCTTATTGTTTCTGCTTACGGATATTGGGTATATCAGCGTAAACGTAAAGCAGAAACAACTTCAAAAGACTATTTTTTAGCAGAAGGCTCATTAACATGGTGGGCAATTGGAACCTCTTTAATAGCTTCTAATATTTCTACCGAGCAATTGGTTGCTATGAATAGTTCTGGTTTTAAAATGGGATTAGCTATTTCAGCTTATGAGTGGATGGCAGCTGCAACACTGATTTTAGTGGCTGTATTTTTTATACCGGTATATTTAAAAAATAAAATTTTTACAATGCCGCAGTTTCTGAGTCAGCGCTATAATGAAACAGTGGCAATGATTATGGCAATTTTTTGGTTATTACTTTATATAGTCGTTAATCTTACCTCAATTCTATATTTAGGCTCTATAACAATACATGGTATTTCAGGTATTAATACTGAAGTATGCATATGGGGATTAGCAATTTTCGCTATTATAATTACACTTGGTGGAATGAAAGTAATAGGTTATACTGACGTGATTCAAGTCTTTTTTCTAGTTTTAGGAGGCTTGGTAACCACCTATATAGTCGTAACACGTTTAGCTGATCATTTTGGTAGTCCAGGCTTTTTAAGTGGGTTAAGTTTAATGAAAAAGGAAGCTGGTGACCATTTCCACATGATATTTAAACGTGATAATGCAAACTATGCCGATTTACCTGGTTTAACGGTATTAATTGGCGGTTTATGGATTACCAATTTAAGTTATTGGGGATGTAATCAATACATAACACAAAGGGCATTAGGTGCAAATTTACCAACCGCACGTAGCGGCCTTTTGTTTGCAGCATTCCTTAAATTATTGATGCCCGTTATAGTAGTTCTACCCGGAATAGCTGCCTTTATTTTATATAAAGAAAATGTGTTTCATACCCAAATGATGCAAAATGGAGAATTAAATCCTGATAACGCCTATCCTTCATTGCTTAACCTACTTCCGCATTGGTTTAAAGGCTTATCATTTGCGGCATTGACCGCGGCTATTGTTGCATCTTTGGCAGGTAAGGCAAACAGTATCGCAACCATTTTTACCCTCGATATTTATAAGAAAAAAATAAACCCTGAGGCATCAGAATCAAAACAGGTTTTAGTTGGTAAAATTGCGGTAGTAGCTGCTATGGTTTTAGGTATTGTAATCTCTCCTTTTTTAGGGATTGATAAAAAGGGTGGATTCCAGTTTATACAAGAGTATACTGGTTTTGTTTCGCCAGGTATTTTTGCTATGTTTATTTTAGGGTTCTTTTGGAAAAAAGCTACTTCAAACGCGGCGTTATTCGCTACCATAGGAGGCTTTATTATGTCGGTAATTTTAAAGCTTTTACCACATTATGCAAACCTGTCATCATTAAAAGTTATTGGTTTTTCTACATTGGTAAGGCAAAATGACGGTAAAATGCTTTCCGAAATCCCATTCCTTGATAGGATGGGGATTGTGTTTGTAATTTGTATTTTAGGAATGTATCTTATTTCCTTGATAGAAAATTCAAAAGGTACGAGGGTAAATGGATTAGAGGTTGACACCAAAATGTTTCGAACCACAAATGGATTTGCAGTTGGTGCTTTAATAGTTTTCGGAATTATTGCTGCATTATACACACTTTTCTGGTAAAAAAAGATGATATAGAGGCAAAGAGGCTATGAGGAATTAAACTTTATAGCCTCTTTTTATTTTATTTTTTCCTAATCCAAATCTTTATAAATTCAAACCATACTACTGATCCAATTCCAACTAAAATACAGCTTACTAGCATGGAAGTATTAAGCGATTGAAACATAAAAAAACTGGCAACTGGTTTTATATATATTAATAAACTAGTAATAGATATTGTTGCACCAATTATTAAAACCACCAGGTTATTTTTATAATTTATTGTGGTTAAAATGCTGTAGTAAAAAGATCGATTCTCTAAGGTGAGCGATATATTGGCGGCTATAAGGGTAGTGAAAACCATGGTTCGGGTAATTACCTCATTATAATGATGGGAAACCGAATATTGGTAGACCATCAATGTACCTAATGTAATTACCACACCTTGAATAATACTAATCATTAATTCTTTGCCAGTAAAAAAGTTTGTTGTGAATAAGTGAGGTTTTTGTAGCATGGTGTTTTTCTCTGTAGGTTCATTCTCGTAAATAATAGAACAGGTTGGCCCCATAATTAATTCAAGAAATATGATATGTATTGGTGAAAAAATATTTGGAAATGCCCAACCGAGAACCAAGGGAATAAAAACAATTGATACAATTGGTATATGTATTGAAATAATATACCGAATGGCCTTTTTTAAATTCGCGTAAATCTTCCTTCCCATTTCAATGGCATCCAGCATTTTTGTTAAGTCATCATCCACTAAAATTAATGATGCAGCTTGCTTAGCTATTTCACTTCCTTTTTTACCCATTGCAATACCAATATTTGCAGCTTTAAGTGCAGGGCCATCATTTACACCGTCGCCTGTCATGGCTACAACTTCTTTGCTGGCTTTTAAAACGTCAATGATTTTTAACTTAGCTTCTGGAAACATTCTGGTAAAAATATTTTTATCATTAACAGCTTTTTTTAATCCATGTTCATCCATACCCATCAAGTCATCGCCCGATATATATTTATCATAACCTTTAAAGCCTATTTGCTGAGCAATTGCTGATGTTGTTTCCGCATTATCACCAGTAATTATTTTTACCGATATGCCAGCTTTGTAAAATCCTTCAAATACTTTATTAATGTTTTTCTTAGGTGGATCGTAAAAGGCTAATAATCCCTTAAATTCAAATTTAATGTCTTGTTGTTTTTTGGGATAGATAGCCCCATCCATATTGCTTAAAGCAACACCTAACACTCTATAACCTTCGCTTGCCAATATTTGGGTAGCTTCCTTAACCTTATTTTTACTGTCATCGTTAAGGTTGGTTACAGCTACAATAGCTTCAGGGGCTCCTTTTGTAGCAATAATCCTATTTCCATTAGTATCGGCGAAAACATGGGTCATCATAGGTGGTTTGCCATCTAATGGATATTCGTGCACCATTTTATAATCAGTCCGCTCGTCATTTTTTGTAAATTCAGTATATAGGTGGTGTAATTCAATTTCCATTGGATCAAAAGGGATAGGCTCTGATGCCCACATTGCCGATGTTATTAATTGTTTATCTTCATCAGATAAGCTACTATCAACGATTATAGTTTTGTCTTTTTCTGCGAGATAAAGCTTGGCAAGTTTCATTTTATTTTCAGTAATAGTTCCTGTTTTGTCGGTACATATTACTGTCGCATTTCCCAAAGCTTCAACCGTTTTCATTTTTTTTACCACAATGCCCAATTTCATTAACCGCCAGGCACCCATAGCCATAAAAGTTGTATAAGCCACCGGAATTTCCTCGGGCAATATACTCATGGCTAGTGTTAATGCTTTTAACAAACTATCAAGAACATTGTGGGAATGGATGAAATTTATAACCCAAACTATGATGAAAATAACCGAGCCGATAATTACCATTAACCTTACAAAACTACCTATTTGCAATTCCAAGGTTGTTTTTTCTTCTTTTATATCAGCAATTGATTGACCAATTTTTCCCAAACGAGTTTGATTACCAATGGCTGTAACTTTTGCAATTGCTAACCCGCTTGTTACGTTAGTGCCAGTCCAAATTGAATTATCATTTGTTGTTTGATCTTTTGATACTGAATAGGATTCTCCAGTCAAAATAGCTTCATTAACTGCAAAATCATTGGCTCTTTCAATTACTCCATCTGCTGGAACTGACGTGCCCTCTTCAACAACCATGAAATCTCCAAGCACCAATTCTTCTGATTTAATTTCAATGGTTTTACCATCCCTTATTACTTTGCAAAATGGTTTTATAAAAGTTTCAAGGGCTTTAATGGCACTTCTACTTTTTGAATCCTGATACAATGAAATGCCTGCTACCAATATTACCGAAAAGGCTAAAAATATACCATCGGCACTGTTTCCACTTATAAAATAAATGGAGGCGGCAATTAGTAAAATAATTACCATCGGTTCTTTGGCAAGGCTTTTTAAGGCCTCAAAAATTGGGTTTTCGTCTTTTTGAGTTATTCCGTTAATGCCATATTTAGTACGCGAAGCTTTAACTTCAGTTTCATTTAAACCTCTAATATTATTATTATTGTTAAGTACTCCCATTTACATAAAGTTGAAGGAATTATCTAAATATTAAAATAAGCAGTGTCATTTATATGTTTGATGATAGACACTTTTTAATCTCAGGTATATTGATTAGTAGGTAATTGGAATTAGAACCTAAACAAATGGAATTTTTTATAAAAAATCAAGACCTCCATCATCATTTAATGAGCATCTTATTATAATTCTTGATAGGATTGGTTTACCATTTAGAGTTGCCGGAAAAAATATTCTATCTTCCTCGGAAAATAAATTAACATCGAAGCTAAAATTCTTATGATAATTATAATAAAGAGAATCGATGTAAACTTTGAACCATGCCAATTTGCCAAGGGGAGTAATTAAAAGCTCAATATAAGTGTTAAACAGATTGGTATTTATGCCATAAGTATCAAAAGGTAATTTAAAGCAATTTAAAAATGGAATAAAGCCATAATACTCACCACCAATTTTTAAGGGGCGGGTAAGCCTATCTGTTGTTTTTATGGAATCATCAAAAAAGAAAAGTAAATTTTTATTGCTGATTGGTCCTTCGTATGTAATGTTATTGGTATCATAATTAAACTTCTCAATCAATCTTCCGTTTTTATTAAAAAACTGCCAAATGCCTACTTTTTCATTGTTTTTAAATCTGCCTATGGCAATATTGATTTTCCGCCTAAAAACCGCCTCATATTGTCCATTTTTTATTTCTATGTTCGATTTTAACATATAAAAACGTTCCATTACAGAATCAGTAAGTCTGTTTTTTATTAAAACAGTATCCTGTCCAAATGAAACTAGAGGAATAATAATAAAAAACAAAAAAATACTTTTCACAAGGTTTTATTTCTGCCAAATTATAGTTTAGCCCATTAAATGTCAAATTTTAAATAATAGAATTATACATAATCATTAGAATATATAACTATTTGAGTTAACTTTAACAAATAACCATTTATAAACTTAATGTATGAAATTTCTGGAAAATGTGCTTGAACCACCAGCTTATGGTTGGAAAAATAATTTAGGGGGGTTATCAAAACCTAATACTTCTCAACTATTTGAAGAATTTTTTTCCAGATTAAATATCATAAAAACCAAAAAAAATTGGCTTTCATTTACAAGTTGGTTATTGGTTTTATTCCTCGTGCCATTTTTAGTATTATTTATCTTTAAATATTTTAGCCTTTATGGTTTAGTTATCGCATTTATTTATGGAATGGTGGTAATGGGCACACATGGTACAATTTGGCACCATCGGTATTGCACCCATAGGGCTTATAAATTCACAAATAACTTTTGGAGATTTTTCACCCAAAATCTTACACTTAAAATAATACCCGAAGAAATTTATGCGGTATCCCACCATGTACATCATGCTTTATCAGACAAACCCGGCGATCCGTACAATGCCCAAGGTGGCTTTTTTTATTGTTTTTTAGCTGATGTAAATCATCAACCAATTGCTCGTGATATGACAGAAGCTGATTATGATAAATGTGTGAATTTAATGTCACACACAGGAATAACCCAAAATACTTTTCACCAATATAAAAAATGGGGTACTATAGCAAACCCGCTAAGAACAATTATCAGTATTGTTTTGAATTGGTCTTTTTGGTTTATTGTTTTTTATTTGGTCGGTGGTTTGGCCTTGGTATGCGCCATATTTGGTGCTGCTGGAATTTGGGCAGTAGGTGTGAGGACTTTTAATTATGAAGGGCATGGTAAGGGGAAGGACAAAAGAAGAGAAGGGATTGACTTTAATTGGGATGATATGTCAATCAATCAAATTTGGCCAGGTTTTGTTGCTGGCGAATGGCATAACAACCATCATTTATACCCTAAAAGTGCCCGTTCAGGCTTTAAACCTTATCAAATTGATAATGCATGGTACTACATTAAATTTATGAGTATGATTGGTGCGGTGAGTTGGTACCATGATTCAAAAGAGGATTTTTACAAAAATTGCATGCCTAATAAATCTATCCAAACTAAAATTATTGAACATTAAAGCTAAATTCATCAAATAAGGTAATAGCTGATTGTTGAGTTTCCGATATAGAAATTTTGTAAAATTCACCCTTAAGAATTATTTTTTTTTCGTTCTTTTCAATACCGATTTTTAAAAAACCATATTCATCATCGCAATAATTCTCAAGAACCACGCTATCAAAAGCAGCATCGGTATCTGGGAAGTCAGGATCATTCAATGAAGCAATTTTATGTAGTTCAGCATACCCTCCCGCGCCGGCCACTATAAATGGGACTTTGGTGCCGTTAGGATATATTTTTGTAAAGCGTTGGTAATTATGCACATGCCCACTAAATACGGCTGCAGGGTAGACATTGGTACTTTCGAACGATGTTTGTAAAAAATCTTGCATTCGTCTGCTCGAGCCATGATTTATATCCGCAGAATATGCTGAATGATGCACGCAAATAATGAGTGCCTTGTCATTCTTTTGACTACCAGTTTCCATAAGCTCCTTTAGAAACCAATCTCTTTGAATATCGGTAATGGTGCCAAACCTAGGTACATTTCCATATAAACAAATAAAATTGGCTAATGGTGTTTTTAAAGTAAAGTAAATATTAGGCTGAATATTACTCAATCGTTTTGAATTACCAGCAAATCCAATAGGTCTTTGTTGGGTATCACAAAAAACTTGTGAAAAAGCCTTGAGCGAGGCGGGGTTTTCCGGATCCAGTGGATCTACATCTGCATCATGGTTTCCAGAAATGGCAAATATCGAGCCTGGATAAGCCTCAAATGGTTCAAAAAACTGAGGGATATATTCTTTTGCTTGGCCAAAATTATAAACCACATCGCCCAAGTGGAACATGAAGGAAGGGTAATCATCTGTACCCTTAAATACTTCACATTGTTTTGCCATTTCGTTTGCGATCAAATGTTTAATAAATGGTAATTGGAAGCCACCAGTATCGCCTGCCATATGAAATACCATTTTTTGATTGCTAATAGTTGGTATTATTTTTTCAATTGCCAAGTGATAGGGGTAGGCACCTGTTGGAGGAGGTAATGGTTTAAATTTTTCCTGATCGTCTAATGCCTTAATTTTAAAAACTGGTTTGGTGCGCACAACAGGAAATGGTTTCAACATTGGGTTAATAGCTTCAATACAATAATTGCAAAAGTAACCTTTAGCAAGTTATTTGAATATGAATAATTTTTTATTTGAACATTTTACATTAAATTTTGTTGTTGAAATGCGTAGTATGTATGAATTGTAAATTTAATAATTAATTTACATGTTTAAACATCTATTATTTTATATTTGATAAAAATAAAAAACAAAAATTATGGCAACAACAAAATGGGTAATTGACCCAATGCACTCGGAGGTACAGTTTAAAGTAAAACACCTTGTTATTTCAACAGTTAGTGGATTCTTTAAAAGTTTTGAAGGTTCGTTAGAAACCGAAAATGAAGATTTTACAGATGCTAAAATTCAATTTTCGTTGGATATTGATAGCATTGATACCAACCAAAGTCAACGCGATGGGCATTTAAAATCAGGAGAGTTTTTTGATGCTGAAAATTTCCCAAAAGTAATTTTCAATTCAACCTCTTTCAAGGGCAAAGGCGATGATGAATACGAACTAAATGGTCATCTAGAAATTAAAGGAACCATAAAACCCGTTACACTTGCTGTTGAATATGGTGGTACAACGAATGATTTTTACGGCAATACCAAAGCAGGTTTTGAAATTTCCGGAAAAATTAACCGTAAAGATTTTGGATTGACCTGGGATGGCATTACAGAAGCTGGCTCGGTAGTATTAGGCGAGGAAATAAAAATATTAATCAACATTCAGCTTGCTAAACAAGGCTAATTGATTTCGGCCCCGATAGCTATCGGGGTCGGATTTTCGATTTCGGATTTTTTTGTGTAGAATTTAATAGGTTTTTTAATTAAGGAATAATTTTAGATTAATTGCTTCATTCCTGATTTATAAATACATATTTGTACGACTTGAAATTTGAGTTCGAAAATCCAATAACCGAAATAATAAATGCTTTTAAAACTATATTCAGAAAATCCTAATCCCAAAGCAATTGAGCAAATAGTTGAAGTGTTGAAAAAAGGTGGATTAATTATCTACCCCACAGATACCATTTATGGTTTAGGCTGCGATATTACCAACCATAAGGCTATTGAAGCCATTTGCAAAATCCGTAATATCAAACCCGAAAAAGCACAATTTTCGTTTATTTGCTATGATTTGAGCCATATAGCTGATTATATTAAGCCTATCGACAATACTACTTTCCGAGTGTTAAAAAAGTCGCTACCTGGTCCTTTTACCTTTATTTTCAATGCCAATCATAATGTGCCTAAGTTGCTAAGCTCTAATAAAAAAACGGTTGGTATTAGGGTACCCGACAATAATATTGCACGCGAAATTGTTAAGGCTTTAGGAAATCCGCTACTTTCTACCTCCATCAAAGATGATGATGATATCATTGAATACTCAACTTATCCTGAACTTATCTATGAAAAATACGAAAACCAAGTTGATATTGTGATTGATGGCGGTTTTGGCGAAAACATACCTTCTACGGTGGTTGATTGCACCAAAGGTGATTTTGAAATTATTCGTGAGGGTAAAGGAGATTTAGAAATGTATTTGTAACCAAATTCTACAATGCTTACTTATTTAAAGGAGTCGGTTTTAATTGATTTAATAAACTCTGGTATCTTTTCCAAATAATTATCTTCATTCAATAACTTTACAAAAGCGGTACCAACAATAGCACCATTTGCATATTCGCATGCTTTTTTGAACGAACTATGGTTGGTGATGCCAAAACCAAATATGGTAGGGTTTTTTAAGTTCATATCTTTAATGCGTTGATAATAACCCTCAATCGCATCAGATAATTTTAGGTTTACCCCTGTTATGGTAGATGAAGATAGTAGGTATACAAAACTATTACTCAATTCATCAATTTTACGGATACGCTCGGTGGAGGTTTGAGGCGTAACCATAAATATATTGCTTAACTCGTATTTCTTAAAAATACCCGCATATAATTTTTCGTATTCATAAATTGGTAGGTCGGGAACAATTAGTCCATCAACACCAACCTCGGTAGCTTTTTTACAGAAATTTTCTACCCCATATTGAACAATTGGATTTACATAACCCATCAACATAACTGGTATGCTAACTTTGCTTCGTAATTCCTTCAATTCTTCAAACAATTGGTTCAAAGTCATGCCATTTTCCAGCGCTCTCTGCGAGCTATTTTGAATAATTGGTCCATCCGCAACAGGGTCGGAGTAGGGGAAACCAATTTCTAAAAAATCAGCACCCGCTTTTTCAAGGGCTGCTGCAATTTCAACGGTCGTATTTAATGCTGGATAACCTGCGGTAAAATAAATAGATAATAGCTTGTTTTTTTTAGTTTCGAACAGGTTATTGAGGCGGTTCATTTATAATTTTATTAGCTTATTTAATTGTTTATCAGTATTTTGCGATGATATAAATTTATTAAAATCCAAAATATTTAATATAAGTATCCAGGTCTTTGTCACCACGCCCTGAAATACAGATAACAACGTTATCGGTTGGTTTAAATTTCATTTTTTCCAACTGCGCCAAGGCGTGGGCCGTTTCAATGGCTGGAATTATCCCCTCTAATTTTGAACACAATAAACCAGCTTCTAACGCTTCATCATCTGTAATACTTACATATTCGGCCCTGTTTACCTTGTACAAATGGGCATGCTGCGGACCAATGCCTGGATAATCCAATCCTGCAGAAATCGAATATGGCTCAACAACTTGTCCGTCGTCTGTTTGCATTAAAAGGGTGCGGCTACCATGCAAAACACCCTCTCTGCCTAAAAAAGTTGTAGCTGCGGAATGACCGGTATCAACGCCTTTACCTGCTGCTTCAACCGCAATTAGTTTTACACTTTCATCATCCAAAAAGTGGTAAAACATACCCATCGCATTGCTACCGCCACCAACACAGGCCATCACATAATCGGGCAAATCTTTTCCGGTTTGCTCCTTTAATTGTTTTTTAGCTTCAAATGAAATGACAGATTGAAACTTAGCAACCATATCAGGATAGGGATAAGGACCAACTACCGAACCTATGATATAATGTGTATCAACAGGGTTACTGATCCAATCCCGCATAGCTTCGTTAGTAGCATCCTTTAGCGTACGACTACCAGAGGTTGCAGGTACTACTTTAGCACCCAACATCTTCATCCTAGAAACATTTGGCGCTTGACGGGCAATATCTACTTCACCCATATAAACCACACATTCAATACCTTTCAATGCACATACAGTAGCGGTTGCTACACCATGTTGCCCGGCACCTGTCTCTGCTATAATTCGTTTCTTGCCTAAACGTTGGGCAAGCAAAATTTGACCAATGGCGTTATTTATTTTATGCGAACCTGTATGGTTTAAATCCTCTCGCTTAAAAAATATATTTGCTCCATATCTTTCCGAATATCTTTTGGCATAAAATAGGGGGGAAGGACGGCCTACATAATCTTTTAAAAGTTGGTCAAATTCCTTTTTAAAATCAGCATCATTAATTATTGATAAGTATTGCTGCCTTAATTCCTCCACATTAGGGTATAGCATTTCGGGAATATACGCCCCACCAAAATCGCCATAATATCCTTGCTCGTTAACTCCGTAATTCATGGTAAGTTCCATCTTTTATAATTTTAAATGCTTTTTCAAGCTGTTCAATATTTTTCATCCCCGGCGAATCTTCAAATTTACTGTTTAAATCAACGCCATAAAATTGTGGGTTACTTATTTGGGTTATTTCATTCAAATTTTCAATACTTAAGCCGCCACTCAAAAAAAATGGAATGCTTAAATGGTAGTTTTCCAAAATTTGCCAATCAAATGTTTTACCAGAACCACCATGCTTGCTTGTTTTGGTATCGAATAGAAAATAATCAACTTTATCCTGATAAGGTGTCAATTCATCGAAATCAAAATTTTCATCCACTCCAAATGCTTTTAAAACCTTAACTTTTCCTTTAAATCCAGCACAAAAATCCGGACTTTCCTGTCCGTGTAGTTGTATGGCGTCAAATTTATAAAGCGCAATGAGTTTATTAATTTCCTCTGTATTTTCATTAACAAAAACGCCAGTTCTAATGATGTCTGTTGGTATGTTTTTTAATACTTCAACAGGCAAGTTACCAATATATCTAGCAGATGCCGGGTAACAAATAAAGCCCATATACGTAGGTTTTAATGCAACTAGGTCAATTATATTATTGTTGAATTTTAATCCACAAACCTTAATTTCCATTTTATTTTTGCACTAGGGTATTAAGGCAGTTCAATGCCTTTTTGTTTATTAAAGCTGCTTCCGCCTCGTAAAAGCAATCGGCAAAAGTTTTTTCGGGGCAGATGGTTTTTATTGCCAAAGCCGCGTTACAAAGTACCACATTGGTTTGTGCTGAGGTAGCTTCATTATTCAGCACCTTCATAAATATAGCTGCCGATTCGGCAATGTCTTTACCACCTAAAATTTGTTCGGGTTTAACCCTTTCAAACCCCAAGGCTTCAATGCTATTAATTTTTTCACCTTCAACCGTGAATGTTTTAAAATCACATGTCAATGAAACCTCATCATAACCTTCCAAGGCATTCAGTATGGTGTATTTGGTGGTCGATTTCTGGTACATGTAGGCATAAATTCGCGCAAGCTCCAAATTAAATACCCCAACCAATTGATTTGCTGGTCGAGCTGGATTTACCAGGGGGCCTAACATATTAAAAAAGGTTTTTACACCCAGTTCTCTCCTAATTGGAGCCACCGTTTTCATAGCAGGATGAAAAAGTGGTGCGTGTAAAAAACAGATATTAGCCTTATCAATTTGATTTTTTAAAGTATCAACATTGTTGGTAAAAACACAACCTAAATATTCCATCACGTTGGAAGAACCACAACCCGATGATACTCCATAATTACCATGTTTTGCTACCTTATATCCTGCACCCGCCACCACGAATGATGCAAGGGTTGATATATTGAAAGTGTCCTTACCATCGCCACCAGTTCCACATAAGTCAATTAAGCCTTCTGTTTCTAAATCAATTGGCAAGCAAAGCTCCAACATGGCATCACGAAAACCCTCCAGCTCATTAACAGTAATACTCCGCATACAATAGGCCGTCATAAACGATGCCATTTGCGAATTGTTATATTTACCTAAAGCCAATGAAGTAAGTATCTCTTTTGATTGCTCCCTGTTAAAAGTTTTATTTTCAAATAGATGATTTAAAATCTGTTTCATGTTATATTGTTGATGGCGTATTGTGGCTATCCATCAATTAGCCTTAATTAAACATTATTTATATGATTAATTGTTGTTATAAAAAAAGGGCTGCCAAATATGGCAACCCTTTTTGAATATTTAAAAAACAAACACGGTATTGCCTTACGATTGTACGTTAGGCCACCACCAGATATTTGTTATTTTATTAATCATAATTGTAGCGCAAATATGGAAATTTTTTTTCTAAAAGCAAGCAGATTGATACTTTTACAATGATTTGATTAAAACAACTGCCATGTCAATATTAAAAAGAAAAATCAACCCTGAAGACGACCTGGGTTTTGGTCCGCAACCGGTCATCAAAAATCAACCTTTGATGAATAAGGATGGTTCGCCAAATGTAAAACGGGTTGGATTACGGTTTTTTGATTCTACCAACAGCTACCATACCTTAATTACCATGAGTTGGACAAGGTTTTGGCTCATGGTTTTGGCAAATTATTTTGTGGTGAACATTTTTTTCGCGTTTCAGTATACCGCACTTGGCCCAAATAGTATTGATGGTGCCAACGGGCATACTTGGTTCGATCATTTTATTGATAATTTCTTTTTTTCGGCTCAAACAATTTCAACGGTAGGGTATGGGCATTTATTTCCGAAGGGGATGTATGCCAATATCATAGCAGCTCTTGAATCAATGCTTGGCTTATTAGCATTTGCCTTGGCAACTGGTTTACTATATGGAAGGTTTTCAAGACCATCGGCACAAATTACCTATAGCAAAAACATGTTGTATGCCCCCTATCTCGAAAATGGTAAAGCTTTTATGTTTAGGCTGGCCAATTTAAGACGTAATATGCTGATTGATTTGGAGGTAGAAGTTATATTCTCATACAATGAAATGGTGGATGGTAAACCAATCCGTAGATTTTACCCGCTAAGTCTTGAACGTAATAAGGTGAGCCTTCTATCTTTAAACTGGACGATTGTACATCCAATTGATGAAAATAGTCCGCTTTATGATATGAAACCCGAAGATTTTGAAACTTCTGAAAGTGGATTTGCTATATTGCTAAGGGCATTTGATGATACCTTTTCGCAAACTGTACATTCACGCACTGCCTACCAATACAATGAGATTGTATGGAATGCCAAATTCAAACCAGTTTTTCATCGTGATGAAAATGGTAGAATTGTGTTGGATTTGAATAAAATAAGTGATTATGAAATGATTTAATAAGATGTTATTAATGTAAATCTGCAACTTTATATGTCTACTGATACTGGAGCTTCCTAGGAAGGCTAAAAATAATAATAGAAATAATTGAAGGCATATTAAGCTTAGTAATATAAAAAACTTTAATCCTCATAAGGCAATTTTATATTTTAAAAAATCAAGGTCATAATTGATTGACAACTTCTAATTTTATTTACCTTTGCACCTCTAATAAATAATCACTTAGTAGGTGATTAAAAAACGTAATTTTTATAATTTTTAAAATCATAGTTGTAGATGATTCATATTACACTTCCTGATGGTTCTGTTCGTGAATACGAAAGCGGAACTACCGCGCATCAAATCGCCCTCTCCATTTCTGAAGGCTTAGCCCGCAATGTTTTAGCTGCCGAAGTCGACGGTCAGGTTTGGGACAGCAGTCGCCCAATTGAAAACGATGCCAATGTAAAACTATTAACCTGGAACGATTTGCAGGGCAAGGCAACCTTTTGGCATTCATCGGCACACTTAATGGCCGAGGCCTTGGAGGCGCTTTATCCGGGTACTAAATTTGGTATCGGGCCGGCGATTGAAACGGGTTTTTATTACGATGTTGATTTTGGCGACAGGGAGTTTTCTTCGGATGAGTTCAAAAAAATTGAAGATAAAATTCTGGAGCTTGCCAAAACCAAGGAAGAATTTATTCGCAAGCCAGTTAGCAAAGCCGATGCCACTGCCTATTTTACCGAAAAAGGCGATGAATACAAGCTTGATTTAATAAAAGATTTGCCCGATGGTGCCATTACCTTCTATTCGCAAGGTAATTTTACCGATCTGTGCCGTGGTCCGCATATACCCAATACTGGTTTTATAAAAGCCGTAAAATTAATGAGTGTTGCCGGTGCCTATTGGCGTGGCGACGAAAGCCGCAAACAGCTTACTCGTATTTATGGAGTTACTTTCCCAAAACAAAGTGAGCTGACCGATTACCTGCATTTGCTGGAAGAAGCCAAAAAACGCGACCACCGCAAATTGGGTAAGGAAATGGAATTGTTCGCCTTTTCCGAAAAAGTAGGGATGGGTCTACCATTATGGTTGCCAAAAGGTACCGCCTTACGCGAGCGCTTGGTAAGCTTTATGCAAAAGGCACAAGTGAAAGCAGGATATGAACAAGTAATTACACCGCATATTGGGCATAAAAACTTATATGTAACTTCAGGTCACTACGAAAAATACGGAGCCGATTCGTTTCAGCCTATAAAAACACCGCAAGAAGGGGAGGAGTTTTTCCTGAAACCGATGAACTGCCCGCACCATTGCGAAATTTATAAAACCAAACCACGCTCGTACAAGGATTTGCCTGTTAGGTACGCCGAGTTTGGTACCGTTTACCGTTATGAACAAAGCGGGGAACTACATGGTTTAACCCGTGTTAGGGGCTTTACGCAGGATGACGCGCATTTGTTCTGCCGTCCCGACCAGGTAAAGGATGAGTTTAAAAAGGTAATTGATTTGGTGTTGTATGTATTTACAGCCCTGGGTTTTGAAAACTATACCGCACAAGTATCATTACGCGACCCAGAGAATAAGAGCAAATACATAGGTAGCGATGCCAATTGGGCTTTGGCCGAAAATGCGATTATAGAGGCAGCTGCCGAAAAAGGCTTAAAAGCAGTTGTTGAATTAGGCGAGGCCGCCTTTTATGGCCCCAAGCTCGATTTTATGGTGAAAGATGCCCTTGGCCGTAAATGGCAATTAGGTACAATTCAAGTGGATTATAACCTGCCCGAACGTTTTGAATTGGAATATACCGGTAGCGATAACCAAAAACATCGTCCGGTAATGATTCACAGGGCACCCTTTGGCTCACTCGAAAGGTTCATTGCGGTATTGATTGAGCATTGCGCTGGTAATTTCCCGCTTTGGCTTTCGCCGGAGCAGTTTATCATCTTGCCGATATCAGAAAAATATGAAGATTATGCTAAAAAACTTTCAGATGTGTTAAAAGATTCCGATATTTGCGGGCTTATTGATTTTCGCGACGAAAAAATAGGTCGTAAAATACGCGACGCGGAAGTTAAAAAAATTCCATATATGTTGATAGTTGGCGAGAAAGAAGCCACCGAAGGTCAAGTTTCCGTTAGGAAACATGGTCAAGGTGATTTGGGAAGCATGAGCATAGAAGAATTTAAACAACAAATAATTAAAGAAATAACCGTATAACTTGGCATTAAACAAACCTTTAAATAGAGGACCCAGGCTACCTTTCAAGAAAAAGGAAGCCGAACACAATATTAATCAATTTATCAGGGCTACAGAAATCCGCTTAGTTGGAGACAATGTAGAACCCGGAGTATATTCATTGCGAGATGCTTTGGCTTTAGCCGAAGAACAAGAGCTTGATCTTGTTGAGATTTCTCCAAATGCGGTTCCTCCTGTTTGTAAAATAACTGATTACAATAAGTTTATTTACGAACAAAAAAAGAAATTAAAGGAAATTAAAAGTAACGCTAAGCAAACCGTTATAAAGGAAATCCGTTTCGGGCCAAATACTGATGATCATGACTTTGAATTTAAATTAAAGCATGCCATCAAGTTTTTAGAAGCAGGCGAGAAGGTAAGGGCTTATGTGCATTTTAAAGGTAGAGCCATTGTTTACAAAGAGCAAGGTGAAATTTTACTTTTAAGGTTTGCGCAGGCATTGGAAGATATAGGCAAGGTGGAGCAATTGCCCAAGCTGGAAGGAAAGCGGATGTTTTTAACCGTTACGCCTAAAGGCGCGAAAAAATAAAAATGTTGGTTATAAACTAATGTTTTTACAAAACGACTTTTTTTAAGTACTTAACATACAAATAATTAATTATGCCAAAAATGAAAACCAATTCCAGCGCTAAAAAAAGGTTTAGCATAACTGGAACAGGTAAAATCACCAGGAAGAACGCTTACAAAAGCCACATCTTAACCAAGATGTCAACAAAACGTAAGCGTAACCTTACCCACACTTCTTTAGTATCTGATGCAGATATGGGAAATGTGAAACGTATGCTTTGCATAGGTAAGTAATTAACAATTTTTTTAACCAGGTATTAGAGTATTAAAGTCTAGTTTTTAAAACAGCACTCACTACCAAAAAAACAACAACATGCCACGTTCAGTTAACGCAGTAGCGTCGAGAAGACGCAGGAAAAGAATCATGAACCTCGCCAAAGGTTATTGGGGTTCAAGAAGCAAGGTTTATACCGTTGCCAAAAACACAGTAGAAAAAGGTTTACAGTATGCTTACCGCGACCGTAAAACCAAGAAAAGAGAATTCAGAGCTTTGTGGATTCAGCGTATCAATGCTGGTGCCCGTCAGTACGGAATTTCTTATTCTCAATTAATAGGTAAATTAAACGCCAAGCAAATTGGTTTAAACCGTAAAGTTTTAGCCGATTTAGCCATTAACCACCCTGATGCTTTCAAAGCAGTGGTTGATGCTGTAAAATAGAATAGTTAGGTTATTAAAAAAAAACCCGCTTAATGCGGGTTTTTTTTTTGAATATTATTTTAAAAGTTGAAGGAAAACGCATAAATATAAATTCACTTAAATATTTATTTGATTAATACTTTTTTAATAATTTGTAATCAAAATATCTATTAAGTTAATTTTAATCAATTATTCAGCCAATAGTAAATAAACTGCATTTATTTCAACAATGATTTTTTCTCTTTGGCTATGGTATTATAAACAAGCTTATCAAGTAGTTTAGGTAAAAACTTGTTCAAAAACACGGTGAGTTTACCTTGCCCGGTCATAATCAAGGTTCTTGATTTATTTTTAACGCCTTCTATAATAATTTTAGCTACCTCATCGGCGGTCATCATTTTTTCTTCGTGCAGGGTGCTTTCACCTTGTTGCGAGCCATCGGATGCCAAGGCTGTATTCCTAATATTTGAAGCGGTAAAACCCGGACATGCAGTTAAAATATGAATGCCTGTTTTTAAATTCTCAACTCTTAGTGCATCCAAAAAGCCATTCATGGCAAATTTTGAGGCTGAGTAACCTGTTCTGCCCGGTAAGCCCTTGTACCCGGCAATAGAGGAAACACCTACAATAGTACCTTTACTTTTTAAAATATGTG
The DNA here is from genome assembly GCA_903891475.1 of uncultured Mucilaginibacter sp. Taxonomy (GTDB): domain Bacteria; phylum Bacteroidota; class Bacteroidia; order Sphingobacteriales; family Sphingobacteriaceae; genus Mucilaginibacter. Next base: position 4,755 of record CAITEP010000052.1, on the reverse strand, counting down.
GTAAAGCAAATTTGGTACAATAAACAGTTCCCCAAAAGTTAACATCCATTACCGATTTTAACACCTTCACATCAGTATCATTAAACAAAGCACGCATAGATATTCCCGCATTGTTTATCAAGATATCAATTTTGCCAAATGTCCTAATCGCTTGGTTTATCAGTTCCATGCAGTCTTCTTCTTTGGTAACATCACACTGCACAGCTACAGCTTTGATATTATGGTCTTTTATTAAATCCTCGGTAATATGGCAAAGGTCAACAAAGTGCCTAGCTCCTAAAACCAAATTTGAACCCTGTTTAGCAAATTCAACCGCTAGTGATTTACCTATTCCTGATGATGCCCCTGTGATGATGACTATTTTATTAGTAAGCTCCATATAGTGTATGTATATATGATTGAAATTTTGATTTGGTTTTATTTTGACAATGAATTTGTATAGGGTACTCTTGTTGTTATGCTTCGGCCTAAGGTAATTTCATCAACATATTCCAATTCGCCACCAAAGGCTATACCTCTGGCAATTGTCGAGATAATAACTTCAAAAGTTTTGAGTCGTTTATGTAGATAAAACAAGGTAGTATCTCCTTCCATAGTTGCACTCAATGCAAAAATCACTTCTTTGGTTTCATTAATTTCTAATCGTTTTACCAATGAATCCACTTCCAAATCAGAAGGACCAACGCCCTCCATTGGAGAAATTAATCCACCCAAAACATGATATATACCATTAAACTGATTGGTATTTTCTATCGCCATTACATCACGAGTATCTTCCACCACACAAATAATAGAATGGTCGCGCTTGGGTGACGCGCAGATTTCACAAACCTCATTATCCGCAATATTGAGACAAGTTTTACAAAATTGAATCTCGTTTTTAAGCTTGCTTAATGAGTTGGTAAATCGTGCAACATCTTCATTGTCTTGATTCAACAGGTGCAAAACCAAACGCAAAGCCGTTTTTTGCCCAACCCCTGGCAACTTGGCAAATTCAGATACGGCATCTTCCAACAACTTTGATGAAAAGTTCATGTTGCTAAAGTAAAAAATAATAGGTAAATCGCTAAGCATTAGTTTCTAAAACCTAGCAACAAAATGTCATAATTTTCTATCTTTATAAATGCTGTACTTGTAAAAAAACATGACCCCATCCATCCTCCTTTTATTTATTATCGGCTATTTCTTTGTCCTTTTGCTGATTTCATGGTTAACATCCCGAAAATCAGAAGATAATGATACTTTTTTTGTTGCAAACCGTAATTCAAAATGGTACTTGGTGGCTTTTGGTATGATAGGAACTGCCTTAAGTGGGGTAACTTTTATTTCGGTACCAGGCAAGGTAGGGGCAGCAACCGGCGACCAGTTTCAATATTTTCAATTTGTTTTGGGTAATGCGGCTGGTTTCGTCATTGTAGCTACAGTTTTATTGCCGCTTTATTATCGACTAAAACTAACCTCAATCTATAGCTATATTGAAACAGCTTTAGGGAAATGGAGTTATAAAACAGCTGCCAGTGTATTTTTAATCAGTCGGGTTATTGGCTCATCCTTCCGACTTTATTTAGTGGTAATTGTACTGCAAAAATTTATTTTTGATAGCTATCATGTCCCTTTTTGGGTTACTGTTTTAATTTGTTTGGTACTTATTTGGTCGTATACATTTAAAGGGGGCTTAAAAACAATCATCATTACTGATAGTTTGCAAACCCTATTTTTAGTTTCGTCAGTTTTTTTATCCATCTATTTTATTTGTCAAAGCTTGCATTATAACCTATTCCAGGCAGTTTCGGCGGTAAAGGATAGTGGGTATGCTAAAATTTTCTTCTTTAATGATTTTATTGGAAATAAGTTTCATTTTGTAAAAGCATTTTTAGGTGGGGTATTTATCACAGTAGCAATGGTTGGGCTCGATCAAGATTTGATGCAAAAAAACCTTAGTCTTAAAAACATCAAGGAAGCTAAAAAGAACATGTTTAGCTTTACGGGTGTTTTTGTGCTGATAAATATTTTCTTTTTAAGCGTTGGGGCACTATTATATTTATATGCTGCTAAATATGGTATAAAGGTTGAAAAGACTGATTATCTCTATCCAACTATAGCCTTAAAATATCTAGGAATAATACCAGCTATGGTTTTTATGCTTGGTCTAACTGCCGCCACTTTTGCTACTACTGATTCTGCATTAACTGCACTCACTACCTCTTTTTGTGTTGATTTCCTCGGCTTCAACAAAGAAAGCGATACGAATGGAAAGCAAAAATTACAAACACGTCATTTAGTACATGTTGCATTTTCAGGCCTTTTGTTTCTAACTATTATTATTTTTAATTCAATTAATAATGGTGCTGTAGTGAATGCCATCTTTAAAGTGGCTTCCTATACTTATGGGCCACTTTTAGGTTTATATGCGTTTGGCTTATTAGCAAGCAAATATCAAGTTAATGATAAATTGGTGCCTTTTATTTGTATCACTTCACCAGCCATTTGTTATTATCTGAGCTTATATTCAGCAAAATTATTTTTTGGTTATGTTTTTGACAACGAGCTCATCATAATAAATGGATTAATTACCTTTACAGCATTGTATATTTTCTCGAAAAAGAAAGATATTATTCGAGCAAACTAAAATATTTAAAATAGGGAATGATAGGTGACGATAAAATAAGGCATGCCTTCGAGAATAAAGATTGGCAGGAAATTAAGGTAACAGACTCGTGGCAGATATTTAAAATAATGGCCGAATTTGTTGATGGTTTTGAAAAACTAGCTAAAATAGGACCATGCGTTTCCATTTTTGGCTCAGCACGTACAAAGCACGATAATAAATATTATCACTTAGCCGAGCAAACTGCCCGTTTATTGACTGAAAGGGGCTATGGTGTTATTTCCGGAGGAGGGCCTGGAATCATGGAGGCTGCCAATAAAGGGGCTTATGAAGCGGGCGGTAAGTCGGTTGGTTTGAATATTGAATTGCCCTTTGAACAGTTTCATAATAAATATATAGATCGCGATAAATTATTAGAATTTGATTATTTTTTCATTCGTAAGGTAATGTTTATGAAGTATTCACAAGGCTATATTGTATTACCAGGAGGCTTTGGTACCATGGACGAATCCTTCGAAGCAATCACCCTAATTCAAACCGGCAAAATAGCCCGATTTCCAATTGTTTTTGTTGGGGTAGAATATTGGAAGGGTTTATTTAATTGGATAGAAGAAAAAATGCTCAATCAGGAAAATAATATCAATCCTGATGATTTGAATTTATACCGCCTTGTTGATACTGCCGAAGAGGCAGCGGAACACATTTTTAGGTTCTATAACAAATATGTACTAAAACCCAATTTTTAATTTTTACGAGTATTACCAACATGAAAAAACCAACAGGACAAGCAGCCCTAGGCTTTATATTCGTTACCATGTTAATTGATGTTATAGGCTTTGGTATAATAATTCCTGTATTACCAAGTTTAATTCAACGCCTTATACACGGTAGTTTAAGTGATGCGGCACCTTATGCTGGTTTTTTATTAACGGCTTATTCACTCATGCAATTTTTATTCTCACCTTTAATTGGTAATTTGAGTGATAAATATGGCCGAAGACCCATATTGTTATTTTCACTATTAGGTTTTGGTATTGATTACTTATTTTTAGCAATAGCACCATCTATGGGGTGGTTGTTTGTAGGGCGTGTTATCGCAGGTATTACTGGTGCAAGTTTTACTACCGCATCAGCCTATATAGCCGATGTAAGTACACCCGAAAAAAGAGCTGCTAATTTTGGCCTTATAGGTGTAGCCTTTGGTGTTGGATTTATTTTAGGACCAATATTAGGAGGTTTTTTAGGGGAATATGGCGTAAAACTACCTTTTTATGCGGCTGCCGGATTAGCTCTTATAAATGTTATTTATGGATATTTTATTCTTCCTGAATCATTGTCGCTCGAAAATAGAAGGCAACTGGATTTCAAAAGATGTAATCCAATAGGTACACTTAAACAATTAAGTAAGTATAAAGCTGTTTTTGGATTAGTCTTCGCACTTTTTCTTATTTCGTTCGCCTCCCAGTCAGTTCAAAGTACTTGGGCATATTATACTATGGAAAAATTTGGATGGGGTAAACGTATGGAAGGTTATTCACTTGGTGCTGTGGGTTTAATGGTGGGCGTGGTTCAAGGATTACTCATCAGAATGATAATACCTAAGTTTGGTCAAAAAAAGAGCATAATTTTAGGTTTACTCTTTTACACAATTGGGCTTACCTTATTTGCATTTGCAAACAATAGTTGGTTAATGTTTGCCTTTATTATACCATACAGTTTGGGTGGAATTGCGGGACCAGCCTTACAAGGCTATATGAGTAATGGAGTGCCTGATAATGAACAAGGTGAACTACAAGGAGGCCTAACAAGTTTATTTAGTTTAAGTGCCATCTTAGGGCCACTTTTAATGACTTCAACCTTTCATTATTTTACTAAAAAAGGAGCGGTTATTTACTTTCCAGGTGCACCTTTTATAATAGGAGCAATTTTGATGTTGTTAAGTGCCGTATTAACACTCAGAAGTTTTAAAAGAATAAAACAATAAGCCCATTTTTTCCTTAACTATACGAGCACTAAATAAATGATATCTCATAAAGGGGTATTTTTTATGTAAATTACATGTTACATGTTAAATAAGTGGATATAAAAATATATTTTAATATACTATTAATTCTATTTCAGCGTTAACAATTTATAAATAATTCACT
>CAITEP010000051.1 GCA_903891475.1 uncultured Mucilaginibacter sp. | reverse complement strand
TGCCTTATTCCCATTTTGGAAATGGAAGGCAAACCCTAAGGACACAGAGGATAATAATATCAAGACAAGGACAGCCCATAAAGAAGCATGCACATCTTTGATTAATAAATACCTAAAGTTATTGGCAGCGATGGCTGAAATAGATAAAAACCTCACAACGCATATTGCCAGGCATTCTTTTGCTGTTTTGGCGGATGAGAGTACAGGTGGTAATATTTATGTGATCCAGCAATTGCTAGGTCACTCAAACAGGGCAACTACAGAAGGGTATATAAAAAATTTAAGAAAAACCGATGTTTTAGATAAAGCAGCAGACCAAATATTTAAAGATATTTTATAAAATTAAAACTGATAAATTTAAGATCTTTAATCTTTTTATCTAAATAGTATAGATAAATACTAAATGGGAGATTTAAAAATTTTCTTAAATAATTTTTATTTTTTAACCTTCTAGTGTATTTAGGAATTAAGTAAAAAATAATTATTAAAAATTTGATATTTTAATTTTTGTTAGCCGTTTATAAGCCTTCATCATGCTGTGAAATATCCAATCCTGCAATTTCGTCTTCGGTTGATACACGAAGGGTGCTTATAATGTCTGTAATTTTTAGCAATAGTAGAGACCCAAAAAAAGCAAAGGCTGAAACTGCCACTAATGCAATCAGATGAACTAAAAATAAATGTGTTTCTCCAAAATAGAGTCCATTTCCCGTTGTATTACCACTATTTACATTTTTATTAGCAAATATACCTGTAAGTACCATACCAACCATTCCTCCTACACCATGACAAGGAAATACATCTAGCGTATCATCAATTGATGTTTTTGATCGCCATAATACTACTAAATTACTAATGCAAGCTGCAACAATGCCCACAATCAATGAATGTGATATGCTGATAAACCCAGAAGATGGAGTAATTGCTACTAAACCAACCACAGCGCCAATGCATGCACCCATAACAGAAGGCTTCTTACCGCACATAATATCAAAGAAAATCCATGCCATTGCAGCTGCCGCTGACGCCGTTGTTGTTGTTGCCAACGCTGTTGCCGCAAGTGCCCCCGAGCCTAATGCTGATCCAGCATTAAAGCCAAACCATCCAAACCATAGCAAGCCTGTACCTAATAATACATAGCTTATTCTTGCTGGCGAGTGGGTAGTTTCGGTTCGTTTCTTTAAATAAAGAGCTGAAGCTAGGGCAGCCCATCCGGCCGACATGTGTACGACAGTACCGCCTGCAAAATCAAGAACCCCAAGTTTACTCAAAAATCCATCCGGGTGCCATGTGGAGTGAGCAAGCGGGCAATAAATAAAAACACAAAATAGACAAATAAATATAATGTACGAATTAAAACGTATCCGCTCAGCAAAAGCACCTGTAATTAAAGCTGGGGTAATAACTGCAAACTTTAACTGAAACATTGCAAATAATACCAGAGGTATTGTAGGGGCAATTTTCCAAGTAGCGTTTCCAAGCATGCCCTTCATCATAAAAAAAGTTCTTGGATCACCAATTATACCGTGGACTGAATCGCCAAAAGCAAGGCTAAACCCGAATATTACCCATATAATGGTGATTACCCCCATACATACAAAACTTTGCAACATAGTTGAAAGAACATTTTTTTTGGTTACCATTCCACCGTAAAAAAATGCCAGGCCTGGTGTCATAATCAATACCAGTGCTGTAGCAGTAAGCATCCAGGCAGTATCACCGGAATCTATTTTATTATTAGGAATTGTTACTGTTTTTATGCTTGGGAAAATAAGGGCAAGTGCTAAAATAATTATTAAAACACTAAAGGGTATAAATTTCTTCATTTTTATTTTATTTTAGAAATCATAATTTTTGTTTTCCAATATTTCTAATCGCTATTTTTGTATTAGGCGAGTGCGACTTAAGCCACACCGCCATCTACAAATTCTATTCTAAATAAGGGTATCAATATCATTCATCAGATCCTATCAATTTTCCCACTCTCTACTCTTTTGCGATAAGTTAGGAAAAATATAATCGGGAAAATAAATAGGTTAAACGTTGTGTTAGTTATTAAACCTCCAATAACAACAATTGCTAGCGGTTTTGAGGCCTCAGAGCCAATTCCGTTTGAAATAGCAGCAGGTAATAATCCAATAGCGGCCATCATGGCAGTCATAACAAGTGGTCGCAAACGATCAACAACACCTGCCTTTAATGAAATTGCAAACGATGTCCATTTTCTGTGGTGCTTCAATTCAGTAATGTTGCTTTTAAATTTGGTTATTAAGATTACGCCATTCTGTACACATATACCAAACAACGCGATAAAACCTATTCCGGCAGATATATTGAAGTTTACTCCAGTAATTAAAAGCGCCATTATACCTCCTGCAATTGCAAAAGGCACATTGTTCAATACTAGCAGGGAATCTCTAAAATTACCAAACAGGATAAATAATATAAAAAAGATAAGAAGCAAACTGATAGGTACAACCTGACTTAATCTTACAGTTGCTCGTTGCTGATTTTCAAAATCACCCGCCCATTCAAGAAAGTAATCTTTTGGTAGTTTCACTTTCGCGTTAATTTTGTCCTGAGCTTCCTTTATAGTGCTCCCCATATCTCTGCCGCGTATCGAAAATTTGATAGCTCCGTAGCGCATATGTTTATCGCGATAAATCATACTTATTCCTGTGATTTTTTTTATTTTTGAAATTTCGCGTAATGGTACTTTGTTCCCGCTCAGGGTTGGCACACGTAGATCGCCAATAGATGATTCGTTGTTTCGGAAGTCTTCGGGATACCTTATACGGAGATCGAATTTTCGCTCGCCTTCATAAATTTGTGTTGCGGCCTTCCCTCCAATGGCCATTTCAATCACTGCATTAGCATCAGCTGCTGACACACCATACTGTGCCATTTTTGACTGATCAAGTTTAATCTGCAATTCAGGCTGTCCCAAATCACGTAAAACACCCAGGTCTTCAATTCCATTTACTCCTTTAAGAATATTAAATATTGTATCTTCCTTGTGCTCAATGAATTTGTAATCATCACCAAATAATTTTACAACAATAGAGCCTTTAACTCCTGATACAGCTTCTTCAACATTATCCGATATTGGTTGCGAAAAATTAAGGTCAATTCCCGGAAAAATTTTTAGTTTTTCCTGCATCCGTTCAATAAGCTCTTCTTTGGTTTCCTTTTTTTTCCAATCGCCCTGAGGGTAAATATCCACGTGGAACTCGATGTTATAAAAGCCTGTTGCATCGGTACCGTCATTTGGTCTACCTGTTTGGGATAATACCTGCTTAACTTCATCGAAACTTAGGAAAATTTTACGCATTTCATTTGCCAGTTTAACTGATTCACGCAATGAAGTACTTAGAGGCCCTGTAGCTCGAACATATATGGCACCCTCGTTTAATTCAGGCAAAAATTCGGTTCCGAGCAATTCAAAACAGGCGAGAGAAATTAGCAACGTAATAATTGCAAAGGGCAGTACGATCCTTCTGAATTTAAAGCAAAATTCATAAATGTAGATGGCAACCTTAGTCACAAACTCAATAAATACATTATGCTTTTCTTTAACGTTTTTATTAAGTAATACACTGGCCATTGCCGGCACAAAAGTAAATGTTAGAATAAGAGCACCCAGTAAGGCAAATCCAAGAGTCCAGGCCAATGGCGAGAACATTTTACCTTCAACTTTTTCAAAGCTAAAAATTGGTAGTAATCCGGTTATGATGATCAATTTTGCGAAAAATATGCCCTTTCCGTTTACTAAACAAGCTTTTTTAATCATTCCAAGTTTACTGAGGCGATTAAAACTATCCATCCCAACTTCTTTGGCCCTATGGTCAAGAACAACAAATATCCCTTCAACCATTACTACCGCTGCGTCTATGATTATCCCAAAATCAATAGCACCCATTGATAAGAGGTTGGCTGACATACCTTTCATTTTTAAACAAACAAAGGCAAACAGCAAAGCCAAAGGGATTACCAGAGATACAATTAATGTTGTACGCCAATCGGCCATAAAAAGAAATACAATAATGGTCACGAAGATTATCCCCTCAAACATATTGTGTAACACAGTATGTGTTGCGAAATCTACCAAATCCTCGCGATCATAAAATGTTTTAAGTTTAACATCATCAGGCAGTATCTTATTATTTAGCTCATTTACCTTTGTTTTTAAATTTTTAATAACCGTGCTAGGATTTTCTCCTTTGCGCATTACTACGATACCCTCAACTACATCGGGGTCTATATCACGACCAACTTGGCCTAGCCTCGGCAAACTTGATTCAGTAACTTCGGCTATAGTTTTTACATAAATGGGCGTGCCTTTGATGTTATTAATAACTATGTTTTTGATTTCTCCAATATTGTTAAGCAACGCAATCCCCCTTACCACATAGGCCTGACCGCTTTGCTCAATTACATCTCCTCCAACATTAACATTGCTTTTAGATACTGCCTCATATAATTGCAAAGGCGTAACACCATATTGCAATGCCTTTTCAGGGTTAATTGTAATCTGATAGGTTTTTACTTCTCCGCCAAAGCTGTTAACGTCTGCCACGCCGGGAACTGAGCGTATTTCGCGTTCAACCACCCAATCTTCCAGTGTTTTTAATTCGCGTACTGATTTGCGGTTGCTTGTTAGCGTAAATCGATATATTTCGCCTGTGGGGCCATATGGAGGCTCAATAGACGGAGATACTCCATCGGGTAAATCGGCATCTCCAATATGGTTGTTTATCTGCAAACGGGCAAACGCATAATCAATATCATCTTCAAAAGTTACTTTTACCACTGATAAACCAAAAAGAGAAGATGACCGGATATTGGTCTTCTTTTCGGTTGGGTTCATGGCAATTTCAAGGGGGCGGGTTACAAATTTTTCAACCTCTTCAGCACTTCTTCCTGGCCATTGTGAAATGATTGTCACTGATGTATTGGTAACATCAGGAAAAGCATCGATACTAATAGTTTTAAAACTTATATAACCTGCAATAGCAACGAGGGCAGTCACAAAGAATATGAAAAACCTGTTTTTTAAGGCGAAGGATAGTATATTTTTAATAAATCTGTTCATGTTATTGTCTGGAATTTTTCACTTTTTGCTCGTTTCTAATTAGGGTTCACGAGAACCTACACAGTTTCGTAGGGTCGATTTCGGATTTATTTTTTTATTTGAAAATGAAATGCAAAATCAAAAAAAACTGAATTGTAATACTTTAATCTTTAAGAGAGTTGAAAAGGTATAACTGCCTTGATGCTACAATTCGTTCGCCAGATTTTAATCCGCTTCGTATATATACTAGATCTTCAACTCTTTTAGCAATTTCAACCTGTTGTATTCTTACATGCGCTTTACCATCTGCTACAACCACATAATTTTTATCATTATCAAACACCAGCGCACGGGTATTGATTACTGGAAGATCCTCACCTGAAGTAGCTTTTATCACAACATTTGCGAACATATCCGGCTTTAAAATATTGTTCGGATTTACAATTTTTACCCTTGCTTTTATCACTTTGTTATCAGGATCCAACATGTTATATATTTTATCTATCCTGCCCGAAAAAACTTTATCAGGATAGGATAGCGTTGTAATTTTAACAGGATATCCTGTTTGAATTTTAGAAATATCCGATTCATAAACATTTATCAATACATATACATCTGACAAATCGGCTATCGTGAACAAAGTTTGATTATTGTCGGTTCTTACTTGGGTATTGTTCGTCAGATTTTTCTCCACAATAAAACCGGTTAAAGGTGTTTTAACCTCATAGCCATTTTCATTGCTTTTATTAATCTTAATTACCTCACTAGCCCGTTTATTTTCAGCAACGGCCTTTTTATAGTCGGACTGTGCCTGTTCCAAGTCCTTTTGTGATGCCAACCCGCTTTTATAAAGATCCTGAGTTGATTCAAGGATGCGGTTTGTATTCTTGATATCAGCTTCTGATGAAATATAGTCCTTCGTATAACCGGCCATTTCCGCACTCCTTAAAATAGCCAGAGTTTGCCCCTTTTGTACAAAATCACCTAGTTGCACATTTATATCTTGGGCAACCCCACTAACCATCGGGTAAACCCTTACAAGTTTGTTTTCATCAGGCGCTATACTCCCGGTAAGTGTAATTTGCGAAAGTGCATTAGCCTCTTTTACCGTATCAATTAAAAAACTGTTCAACATGCTTTCGGTAACCTTAAACTTTTCATCTTTTTCCTGTTTTTTGGCATCGTCGTGCAGGTGGCAGCTTTGCATCGACAAAAGAACGGCCCAAATAGAAATTGCTACTACTGTTGCCTTATATTTATAGTTTATCATGGTTGTTTATTTTATATTATTGATTAAAAAAAGAGGTTCCGGTAACATAATTAAGCTGCTCAAGCGATATAACCCTATTAAGTTGAAGTGTATTTAACTGTAAAGTATTGGTCTTGTAGGAGTCATAAAAATCAAGAAACTCCAGCATGCTGATATTATGCTTCTCATAATTTTTAAAAACCTCCTGTATCAAATTGGTAAAATCTGTTTTAAAATGCGGATCAAATCCATTTGATAGTTTTTCGAGCCTTAATGCAGCCTTAAAATTAGTTGCAAGGTCACTTTCTATTTGGTTCTGTTGGTTTTGTAATTGAACTTTACTTTGGTCTATTGCAATTCGTGCTTGTTTTATGCCTCCTTGGTTACGGTTAAAAAAGGGAAGATTAAACTCAATTCCTGCACCGAGGAAATTGGTACCGTAAGCGCCAAGACGATCATAATTCAATGAAAGAGAAAAATCAGGCACTGCCATGGCTTTTTGCAATTGCAGATTCACACTGTTAAAGTCGAGATTGACTTTTGCCAGTTTAAGGTCATAACGATTTAGGTAAGCCGAATCCAGCAACCGCTGATAAGATACTGAAGCTACAATATCCTTCCCGTCAAGGTCGTAACTCACAATGGGCTCAACAATTTCATCAGGTGATGCTTTGATTAGTAGCCTAAATTCGCTTTGTACTGTGTCGATATTTATCTGGAGGTTGTTAAATTCTGCTTGCAATGAATAAAGTTGCGATTGTATCCTCAATACTTCCTTTTTGGCAATATTGCCTTTTATATATTGTTCTTTAAAAACAGTCAGTGTTTTAGATAGTGAACTTATCTCCTCGTTGTAAACCTTTGCAGACTGTTCCTGAAAATATATATTATAAAAATCATTCCTTAGTGTAAATTTTAAGGTGCGTAGCAAATCAAAAAATTGGTATTTCGCTTGGTCGACTGTGATTTTAGCTAATCTGATATTTTTATTGCGCTTGCCCGAGGTAGTAAAAAGTTGTGAAATACTTACCGATCGCTCCCCAAGAACGGAGCCATTTGTAAGGTTGTTAGCATAAATACCATTGTTAAAACCAAAGTCGGGATTGGGAAAAATTTTTGCAGTAATTACCTGCGCTTCGGCAATGCCAATATTATAATGTTGCGCAATAAGTTGAAGATTTTTTTTAATAAACAAATCTTCCGCCTGTTTCACTGTTAATTTTAGCGAATCGCTCAATTTATTTTGTGCAAAACAAGAAATAACAAATGAAATGCAAATAATAATTACAAGTATTAAATGGCAAATAAATCTTTTAATCATAATAGTATTAAATGGAATAAAATTATCCTGATGAAATTAAAAGGGGATTAAAGTGAATTATGATTATATTATAAATGATATGATAATTGAAGTCACAATAAAAAGCTAAATAAAATGGTTAGTTAAAATTTAGATATCTGTGTTTAATTAATTTTCTCCTTAAAAGAGTTTTGCACCCCATTTATTTTCGGAACACCGCCATATGAGCCCTGTAAGTATTCTTTATCAAATAATGCGTTGCTAGGAACTTGAGGATTGAATACATATAGAGCGGATAAAGTTGAAGCACCATAAAGGTCTTTGTTTAAAAAAACAATTTGATCTCGCCGAAGCTTTTTTAAGATTTGTTGATTATAAGAAATGGCAACAATTTGGGCACCTTTTAAATTATAAATTTCAGAATTGAACAAATCCATAATCATACTTATGATGTATGGATGAATTTTTGCGTCAAAATCATCAATCCAAAATAATCCGCCGTCAACTAGTACTTTCACCATTGGTCCAAGTAAAGCAAGAAATTTTTGCGAACCAGATGATTCCATTTTACTTAACTCTAGCGATATATCCTTGATCTTTCTATTTCTAGAATCAAATTTTGGATGACTTACCCTAATTTCAGATTTTGAATGATCATTATCCTGCTCATAAATTTTAACGCCGGCATAGATTCTATCTGATCTGTTTTTTAGCCTTTCAATAGTTGTAAATCCTAGGTCTGATTTATCAACAATTTCTTCCAAATGAGATTTGTAAACCGGATCTGCAAACATTCTGGCTGTGAAATCAATAGCTTCCTCCAAGTTTTTTTCTGTATAAATAGTATTATGAGCAAACCATTTTGAAATTTGGACTGCAAATTCGATGTTGAAATTACTTAGTACAGAAAGGAAAAGAGCGTCTTTACGGGTTAATTCAGTAAGCAAGTTCAATTTGTTTTTATATTCTGTTGAAAACCGTTTTACAATTTCAAATTCTATTTTGTTTCTTAAAAAAATAGGCTCCTCCCTTCTTTTTAATATCATATAAAGCCATTCAGATTGAATTTCTTTATTGTTGGCCTTAAATCCGTAACGGTAAGTTATACCTTCTACTATTACTGTGCATTCAAATAAACTTGGTTCATTTTCAGTCTCAGTACTTAATAAAAATGGTTCAATAGTATAGTTTTTGGTAAATTCAGTTTCTTTGGCAGAGTTTATTACGATATATCGCATTAATTCAAATCCTTTAAACAGATTTGTTTTCCCTGAAGAATTGGCCCCCATGAGAACAATTGATTTAAGTACATTGATAGGTTGACTGCCATGCTTTGAACAAAATACGTTATTGCTATATTCTTTTATGGAGCATGCCTCCATATCCAAAATAACACTTTCTTTAAAGGAGCGGTAATTAGATAAAACAAATTTCAGTAACATAATCTTTCTTTTAAAATCGACCTGTTTGAATTAAAGTCTCAAACAGGTCGATTATGTATTTATTGAAAACAATAAGAATGATGGTCTTACTATTTTGAATTTTGCAGGTATAAGAAAGTGAGCTTAAATTGTTTGTTAATTGAATCGTAGGAAGCAAGTTCACTATCGCTTCTAAATAAACTCTCAACAGCATACATAAATTTTTGATTTTTACCATATACGCTTTCAAGGTTAGCTATAGTAAGGGGTAAAATAGGTTCAGTTGCACTTGCACTAAAGTAAAACAATTCAGTAGGTTTTGGACCTTTACCTTGTAGTACTAGCCAAGTTTTGCTATATATAATTAATCCATTATTTGAAAGTATTTGATATTTCTCATCATTAAACAAACGATATTCGTTTCCTTCACTTTGGGTACTATTTGACCGATTTTCAATTAAATTTTTCGACCCTGAAAAAGCATTAATATTTGTTACAAATATTGAAGTTTTCGAATATCGTATTGTTTGATTGTTAAATAATCCTTTCGCAAATGTGCTGATGCATAGAGTTGTCAAAAAGACAAAACAAGTAATTGATTGAATAGCTTTCATTTTTTTTAAATTAAATTGTAAAACATTATTTGTATAAATTCTCTTTGTTCCACTTAGTAACTAAATAAACATCATTGGTTAAAACCTAGTAATTAAAGCCACAATAAACCTGCTTTCAGAATTCACCAAATCAAATGGTATAAAGTTTGGTGAACCTGGAGGGTTTGGTGTATATGAATTAGGATTGAATGAATTTGCAGGGTTTGAGTTGTATCCGTTACCACCTGGCCCTGTGGTAACACCGCCTGGTCCATTAAAATAAGGGATATTCATGAAGCGGTGCACCAATTCAAACCTAATAGTAAGGAATTGATTAGGGTTATAATCAATACAGGTTGAAGCATCCCAACCAGCCATTTTTGCACCTGGCGTTGAAGCCGCTAAAAATGAGTCAGTAGCGAGACCAGGAGGTACTAGTGATAAATAACGGCTTGGGTTAGACATGAATCCACCCCCAGCTGTCCAACCCCATTTCATGCCATCGCCAAACCATATTCTATGGTAAAGCATGCCACTAATAAAGTTAGAGGCATTAGCGCCAAATGGCGAATAAACCACATTTCCTGGTGCAATTCCATCTTGAACGCCAAAGTCTGCTGTAAGCGAGAAAGCTTCACGCTTTATACCAGGACCTTTTTTATTTGTAGCATCGAAAAGTAAATACTGGATTGAGTTGTCTGTATGGTATCTTTTAACACCCGGAGCACCTGCAACATCTGTTCCAAAATAGTTATTGGAAATGATCTTGGTACGTTGGTTTGGTTGGCTTACAATTGAAAAACCTAAACCGGGCATTTTATTAAATACTCCATACGATTGCCATCCGTTAATAAACCAAAGTTCAATTTTGGTTTTTACGCTCGGAAACATCTGTACACGGATTCCGTTAAAGAACCATGGGGTGTTATCGGACGTGTAAGAAGGCTGGTAGCTCCAGTTTTCAAAATTATTATAGGAATACAAACCAATGTACGACATGAAAATTCCCATGTCTACGTTTATACCATGCCAAACATTAAAATGATAACCACCATAAGCTTCGCTTAAATAGCGGTAAGCATCAGGCAAGTCATACTGACCACGATAACCGCTGTAGTCATTTCGCGGTACAACGGTTGAACGCGTACCCCATTGAGTCATGATTCGGCCACGTACATTTTGGTAATGAAAATCGCCACCAATTGCCACCATTGATACGCCAACTTCATTGTTACGTGCTAAGGCGGTTGAGCCAGTTACGGTATTATCGATAGGGTTGTTGTTCGACCGGGTATAGTTCATGTCGAAAGTAAAATCGCCAGTAAAGTAATCGTTATCTAGTAATTTTGATGATTGACGGTTATTTCCGTTGAGCCAGGAAAAGTCGGCATAGCCCAATGGAGCTGCAGTGTCCATGGCCTTTTTGATGGAATCTTGTTTCTTTTTTTCAGCAAGGGAATCTTTTTTTGTTAACATCGAAATAGTAGCCCCGCTTGGTTGCTGAGCATAAGGTTGTGCTAAAACCGTATAAAAACTCCCCGCCAGTAAAAAAATAGTAAATAGTTTTTTCATGCTTTAATTTTGTTTAAGATTTTTAATGTTTTAATAGACTTATTAGTGCTTTGCTACTTTGATGCCAATTAATAATAATTAGGAATAGTTATTTGACTATCAAATAGTTATGAAATAAACAAAGATTGATAAGACTTTAAATAGCTTCAAACTGACATAGTTTGATTATCACAATGAAAAGGATTTGAGGTTAAAATCGAAAATTCAGCAAGAAAAGTGAGAAAATTTGATAAATTTTTAAATTTTATATTACTTTGAGTATTAAAATTTAAAATATTAAAATTTAAAATTACAAAAAAGTAAAATTTTTATATAAAAAATCAAATAACCTATTCAAATTGGGAATGCTTGTGCTCAATTTTGTAAAAAAATAATATCAAAATGATAAAAAATAGACTTTTATAAAAAAATCATTAAAAAATAAAATAAAAACTTGTGTGTTTTGTAGATAAATCAATTTTAAAACCAATTATTTATTGTAATTGACTCTAAAATTTAATTTTATTGCTTCGGAAAATAAAAAAATAATAAAAATCTATCAATTAAAGTTTGTATTCTTCAATTTTGCGATATAATGTTGATAAACCTATACCAAGTAGTCTTGAGGCTTCAGTTTTATTACCTTTACTTTGAATGATTGCCTTACGAATGAATTGGCTTTCAATGCTTGAAAGGTTAAGCGAAGACCAATCTTCTTGAATATTATCGTCGAAAAAGTCAAATTGAAGTAGATCTTGGGTAAGCGTATCACTAGTCGATATAATCAGAACCCTTTCCATTACGTTTCTTAGTTCTCGAATATTTCCCTTCCATGCATGTTTTGTTAACGCGTTTATAAACGAATCATCCATTTTTGTAACCTTTCGATTAAACTTAGTAGAAAACTCTTTGAAGAAATGATTTGCTAAAATCATTATATCTTCTTTGCGTTCCCTCAAAGGTGGAAGATAAATAGTAAAAACAGCAAGCCTATAAAAAAGATCCAGTCTAAAATTATGATTTTCAGATTCTTTTTTTAGATCTTTATTTGTTGCGGCAATTATTCTTGTATTGACTTTAGTTATTTTAGATTCACCTACACGATTGAAAGTACCATCTTCTAAAACTCTTAAAAGCTTTGATTGCAATTCAAGATTCATTTCTCCAATTTCATCTAAAAAAAGCGTCCCACCATCGGCTTCTTCAAATAGACCTTTTTTGTCTTTTGTAGCACCTGTAAATGCACCGGTAACATGGCCAAATAGTTCGCTTTTTAATAAGTCGTTAGAAAATGAGCTACAGTTAACCGCAATAAATGGTTTATTACGACGTTCACCTTCCTTATGAATTGCTTGCGCGAATATTTCCTTACCTGTGCCTGTTTCCCCTAGCAGTAAAACAATTGTATCCGTTTTGGCTACTTTTTGAGCTAAATTTATGGCTTCAACTATGGCCGGAGATTTTCCAAGTATATTTCGGAATGTATGATGATAATTAAGTCTTTTATCCAGCTGTTTAATTTGAAACTGTATAGTTGCTTTTTCAACAGCTTTATTTACAATTGGAATGATTCTATCATTATCATCCCCCTTCATAATATAGTCAAATGCGCCATTTTTTATAGCCTTAACACTATCTTTTATAGAACCAAACGCAGTTAAATTGATTACTTCAATATGTGGATATAAGTCTTTGATTTTTTTTACTAATTCAACACCATTGGCGTCGGGGAGTTTAACATCACAGATTACTACACTAATATCATCATTTTCTATAATTTTTAAGCATTGACGTGCGGTCTGTGCTTGTAAAACTGTATATCCTTCGGCCTCAATTATTCTTGATAACAGCCCTCCAAACTTACTTTCATCCTCCACTACTAAAATAGTTGATTGCATAGAACTTTTACTTTTAGGGGTATTAATACTATCCTTTTTGGATATCTTGTATAAAATAGTATACAACTAATATGCCCTATTTTGAATTTTCCTTGTTAAGGTCTGTATATTAGGCAATTATAGAGTTCAGAAGCAAAAGGATTTAATAATAAAATATACCATTTTGATAATTTATTTTCAAAATGGCAAGTTAGGAGCAGTTAAGCATATTAATTAAAACCTAGATACGTCATTTTGAATTTATTATTTACCGAAATGAAAATTAATTAGATTTTAATATCTCATCCCACTTTTGCAAATTATTGATAAACAGTTTATTGGAATGGATTATAATGAAAGTTAGTAAATGGCATACACATTGTTATAGGTTTGGCAATTTCCAACAATTACATAAATTTTTTTATTTCTCTTTAATCTAAAGACATTAATTAAAAAAAACTTTTTAGCAAGGAATGACCATAAAGAATAATTTACGTACTGGTATATTTTTTTTATTTTTTATTACGCTAATAAGCTCCAGCATAGCAGCCTTTTTTTTAAATAAACTTTCTCAAGATTCTAATGCAATTTTGCACGATAATTACAATTCATTGGTTTACACCAAAAACATCAATGAAATTATTGATTTAGTAGGTATACCGAACCAGAACCAACTAAAAATTGTTAAAGAAAATATTCTAAATGAAGAAAAAGCTGTTACTGAACCAGGGGAACAAGCACTTGCAGATTCATTACAATCTGATTTTAATTTACTTTTAAAGGGTGCAAATCTACATGATAACTATTCTTCTATAAAGGATAGGATGAAACGTTCATTATATGGAATTATGCAAGTTAATATGCAAGCCATTGAATATAAAAATCGGATTGCCAAAAATACAGCTAATGTTGCAATATTAATAGTTTCTGTAATTAACATGCTTTGTTTTGGAATTGTATTAATTTTCGCAATCAGATTTCCTGATTACATTAACAAACCAATTAACGAATTAAAGTTAGGTATTAAAGAAATTACGAATAAAAATTATGATAGGCGACTCTCATTTACGTCAAAAAATGAATTTTGGAGTCTTGCTGACGGATTTAATCAAATGGCTGCAAAATTATATGTTTATGAAAACAGTAATCAAACAAAAATTAGAAATGAGAAACTAAAATTTGAAACAATTGTAAAAAATGTAACAGACGGTATTATTGGGTTTAATGAACATGCTATAATAATTTTCGTAAATCCGGTTGCGGTAAAACTACTTGGAATTGATGAAAAAGATATTTTAGGCCTATCTGCTCACCAGGCTGCAGAGACTAGTGAATTATTTAGTGAACTCATTAACGAAACTAACCCAATTGAAGATTTGAAATTATATTTGGATGGTAAAGAAAGCTTTTTCACGAAAGAATTATTTGAAATTTACACTCCCGATGAACATTACCCATTCGGCAAAAATGAAGTTATCTCTAAAAGAATTGGTTATTTCATTTTGTTAAAAAACATTACAAGGTTTTATAAAATGGATGAGGCAAAAACAAATTTTATTGCCACAATATCCCATGAATTAAAAACGCCAATATCATCCTTAAAAATGAGCTTAAAACTTATGGAGGATAAGCGGTACGGTACCGTTACTAACCAACAAAAACAGCTCATTGAAAATATCAATGATGATTGCGATAGGCTTTTAAAAATAACCAGTGAGTTGCTTGATATGGGTCAAGTAGAGACAGGGCATCTATTATTAAACTTTGGAAGTACACATCCTAAAAATATCGTTAAATTTAGTTGTGAAACAATTAAGTTTATAGCGAAACAAAAAGAAATAAAATTAAATATTAAATGTTCAAAAACCTTACCTGAAGTATGGGCAGATTTGGATAAGACCACATGGGTATTAATCAATATTTTGACCAACGCAATTAAATATAGCCTAGTTGGATCGATCATTGATTTAAGTGTAAAAAAAATATCAGCATCAATGATTGAATTTTCAGTAAAAGATTATGGTAAAGGAATTGAAGAGATTTATCTACCACGAATTTTCGAACGTTATTTTAAAGTTCCTGATTCGGAATTTATCATTTCTGGTACAGGTTTAGGACTAGCAATTGCAAAAGATTTTATAGAAAGCCAAGGAGGATTAATTGGAGTTGAAAGCAAAATTGGTGAAGGAAGCCGTTTTTATTTTACTTTACCGGTAAGTTTAAATTGATTGCAAATAATAAGGCAAATTTTTCAGTTTCAATAACTGCCTTCCTATATATAAATTTAATTGTTTAATTATTAGCAATTAATTTCTTTTGGTATCCTACTACTTACGTGGAGTAAAAATAATTATACTAACTCCAATAAGGATTATAAAAGCCCCGAAAATATCGAATTTATCTAGCTTAAAACCATCAATTGTGCATCCCCAAATTAGTGACATTATAATAAATATACCTCCGTATCCAGCATATACCCTTGTAAAATTAAAGATTTGCCAGGTGGCTACAACTCCATACAGGCAGAGCATTAATAAGCCAAAAATTCCTAGTAATATACTAGAATGGTTTTTCAACCATTGCCAAACAAGGTAACCACCGCCAATTTCAAGCAATGCTGCAAATAAAAATATAATTAATGGTTTAAAAATTTTCAAAAGGAATATTCAAAAAGAGCAAATAGAGATATTCCTCAATTTGCTCTTTTAATGATAATATTAAACTAAATTAGTTATTTTTTCGTGTTCAAAAGGAGGGTGATCTTCATTATCATAACCCTTTAAACCAATTTCATCTTCGTCAAGACCTTTAATTTCATCAGCTTCAAGAGACCTTATGCCAATAATTTTATCACAAACCTTAAAGAAAATATACATCACTGCAAAAACAAAAATTATACAAGTTGTTCCACCAATAAATTCGGCTAAAAATTGCTTTGGATCGCCGTAAAACCATCCGGTTACGTTACCTTTAACTCCATTCCAACCATCTCCATATTGTCCATCTGCAAATAAACCCAAGGCTAATACACCCCAATAACCGCAAACTCCGTGAACTGCAATAGCCCCAACAGGATCGTCTATTTTTAACTTTTGATCTATATAAAAAGTTGATAACACAACAAGCAATCCTGCTATACCTCCAATTAAAAAGGCTGATGCAGCATTAACGAAAGCACAAGGAGCAGTTATTGCTACTAAACCCCCTAATAAGCCATTACCCATTACACCAACTTCAGGCTTTTTATACTTAATCCACATGTATAAGGTAGCAAAAAGACCACCACTGGCACTTGCAATCATGGTATTGGTGGCAATAACTGCTATTCGTAGATCTGTACCTGCTAAGGTGGATCCGGGGTTAAAACCAAACCATCCAAAAGCTAAAATAAGTGTTCCTACTACTGCCATTGGAATGTTATGACCAGGTATTGTATTTGCGCTCCCGTCTTTATTATATTTTCCAATTCGCGGACCTAAAACAAGGATACCTGCCAATCCAGCAACAGCACCTACCAAATGCACTACCGATGATCCTGCGAAATCTACGTGTCCATGTCCTAGTCCAAAGTTTGTTCCAAGACTTGCCAACCAACCTCCACCCCAAACCCAATTTCCAAATATTGGGTATACAAACATGGATATAAACAGACCATAAACTGCAAACGATTTAAATTTCCAACGCTCAGCCATTGCACCTGTTGGTATTGTTGCTGCTGTATCCATGAATACCATTTGAAATAGAAATAAGGTAAAAACACCTACATCGTAAACTTTACTATTTAAAAAATATCCTGCAGCGCCTATAATACCAAAATCTTTTCCAAGAAGGTGTATAGTGAATTCGTGTGTTAGCCCAGGTGTTCCACCTAATGCTGATACAGAACCAATTCCCCCAAACATGAATGCAAAGCCACATATCCAAAAACCAGTAATTCCTAAAATATATATAAACATATTCATAGCCATTGTATGAGCTACGTTCTTTGCGCGAGTGAATCCAGTTTCAACCATTGCAAATCCTACTTGCATAAACATTACAAGAAAGCCGGTAAGCAAAGTCCATAAAATATTTATTCCTATCCGATTATGGCCAACGGCATCTGCTACTTCATTCAATGTTGGTGCACCAGGTTTGGCTGCCGGAACATCTTTAATTGTTCCGGTATGTGTGCCTGATGGATCAGGGACTTGCGCATGAGACAAGAATGGGAGTAATATTACAGTAATAAAGGTAATTGCCATTATTAAAGGCAGATACTTGATAAGTCTGTTCTTTGTAGTTTTTGGTTTCATTTTAAAAAAGGGGGTTTTAAGTTTGATTTTATTTGATTTTTTTACTTTTTTGCGATTTTTGACTATTTTTTATCTTTATTTTAAGTTTTTTTGAAAAAATGAATACATTTTTACTTTTTTTATGAAAATAATTTTAACAAATTGATAATTTAATAAACATTTATTGTGTTTTTTGTATTAAAATAGTGTAAATAATTGAAATAATCAATAATTAATTAAAAATTTGATGATTTTATATCGGTAAGCCTATTAAAAAATCTTGATAGAAATTAGGTGAGGGATTTTATAGAAAGAGTACTCTTTAAGGCAATTAGGTCTGAATAATTTTAGATAATTCATTACCAAACCTTTTAAATTATTTATAAGCAGTAATATTTCGGTGAATTATAATAAAATTCAAAGAATTATTAGATTTTATAGGTTATTATTTAATTCCTAAAATCATTTTAAAGGAATCATCAAAATAATCTGATTTTTATTGTTTTAGGGGCAAGTTGCGCGCCCCTTTAACCTTCCTCCATCCGCCAAGAGGTACGAATGTCGGCATGGTTTAAGGCAAGATGTTAATGTATGGCAAAAATGACAATCGGAATTTTTGTGGTACATTAACACATCTTGCAACCTAAAAAAGTAAAATGCCCCTGTGCCTCTCAACCAGGTTTTTTTATGGTTTTGGCGGTAATTATTGCCAGGAGTCCTAAATAAATAATCAAAGTTTTATACTCTTAAAGTTGGAGGAATGATTATTGTTCGATTTAAATGCCTCTGAACCTTTAGAACCCTAGTGGCATAAAACAACAGGTATCTAAGTTCTTAAAACTAGTTAAAGAGTTAATCCAATAAATTGAAACCATAAAGTAAATGCTATCGGCATATAGACACCTCTGCACATAAAACCCTAAGCCTTAAGATATATAGGATCACCAGCCACTAGAACAGTAAGCTACCCTGCTTATAAACGCCTCGGCACATAAACCCATATGCCACAAAATGCAAAGAGGCACCAGCCACCAGAACAGTAAGCCACCCTGCATATAAACGCCTCGGCACTTAAAACCATATGGCAAAAAAAGCAAAGAAGCATAAGCCACCAGAACAGTAAGCCACCCTGCATATAAATGCCTTGGCACTTAAACCCATATGCCACAAGATGCAAAGAAGCACAAGCCACCAGAACAGTGAGCCGCTAAGCAATTCGACGCCCAGAAGCATAATGCTACCAACCCCGAAAGTCACGGATACCAAGACGCCTAAATCCATAGGACAATAAGCCACTATGCATTTATATCAATTAAAAAAATCACCTCCTCATCTTAAGGCTAATTTTTACAATGTTTTCAACAGACTCTATATTGCTATCAGTTAATTTATGCTGATGAACCAAAAAGTCGTTCAAATCATTGAACCCTTTATAAAATTCTGATTCATCATGACTTTCTATACCAGCAGCTTTAAGTTTTTCATGTGCAATTAAAGCAGCTTCGTCATTGTTTAAAAAGAGAAGAACCTCCTTATGCTTTTTTAATAAAGTAATACTTTTGCCGATCAGGGAAAGGGAATTTAGAACAATTACGTTAAAATTAAAAATGGTTTTAGGTTTTAAGGCAAGCAAAGACAAAAAATCTATAAATCCTTCTAAAACACATACATGGTCCAATCCATTGTCAATAAAAGTAATATCCTTTGGAGAAGACGAACCTTTGAACCAATTGTTTCGAAGTTCAATACCACCTGACCTATTTTGAAATCCAATAGCGTAGAAAGATTGCTTCCCAAAAGAAAATGAAACTTCTTTACAATATTCTTTTGCTTTTTCAGGGTCGATCCCACGAGAACGCAAATAAACCAACAAATTTTCTGATTTAAGATTAGTAACTCCAAGAATGATAATCCTATTGTTAGGTAATACTGGCCTGGAAATATCATTGTTTTGGTAAAAATCCTCAACAGCGTAATTTCCCAAATTAAGTTCAGCTAAGAATTGTTCAACAGTACAATTCATTAACCTGATCCCTAAATCGACGAGGTTACCACCTTCACCAATACCAAAGTCATACCATGCATTTTTTTTGACATTGACCTTAAAGGAGGCCGTGCTTTCATTTCTAAAAGGAGATAGATACCAATAACTTTCTAAGTTAATTTTTACAGGAATAAATCCACTTCGTTCCAGATAGTCAATAATAGGAATTTCTCTAGCTTGTTTACAGGTTATTCTGGGCATGGTGGGTAGGGGTTAATTTTTGATGATTTGATGATAAATGGGGTTAATAAGTTGTTATTCATTTACTTAGCCTGTCATCTTTTGTTCATCAAATGTTTCATCAATTTTTTTTCTTTCATCGGCCTTTACTACTTGATGAAAGAATGATGAATATTTGATGACCTTTATATATTTGATTATTAAAAGGTTAAGTATAACTGTCATCAAATCATCAAGAATCATTCACCTTTTCAATCGCATTCATGCTCAATGTGAAATATCGTCCCTTTTGCGTACTTTCATAAATAGTTCCATCGCTACCAATTTTATACTGTGTGTAAGAATTGGAGTTGGCAGCAGGTTTAAGTCCCCAAATGCTTTGTAGAACTCTGCGGATGGTGGTGCTGTCATGGTTACGAAAACCTTTTTTAAGTAACCAGTCTTGTATATCACCAACACAAAATTTCACTTCGTCTACCTCTTTAACATCCGCGATACTCAAAAGTATTTGCGCAATCTCAGTTTCAAGCTTATTTCGGTTCTGACGTTTAAGGGTTTTTAATGCAGCTGTCTCAATTTGTTGATGGGTAAACCACATTCTGCTTTGTTTGGTAGTTGAAAGCTTGCGGTTAACCAAGTAATGGATAAGAAATGGAATTTCGTTTTTAAGTTCAGCAAGTAAACTTTGATTTTCCTTTTCCAAAACAGGAATCCTCCGCACCCAATAACGGGTTTCTTTGGGGTCAATCATAACAAAATTATCCTCATTATTACTGCAAAGGATAAACTTCCCAAAAAACTCAATTTCCTGCCTGTCCTGCCCTTTAGCTTCGGCTTTGTAGGAAGTAGCCGTACTCAAATTTTTTAATCGCTCAGAGTCTTCCCTGCGCTCCAGAAAGGTCTCATCTACTCCTATGACTACCTTTTGCGCCCATTCGGAATTAAAGTTCGATCTAAAATCCTCATTGGTATTGATGGTCATGTTATCTCCGAAAATCGCCTTAATTAAATTCAGGAAAGTAGTTTTACCAGTATTACGCTCTGTACTAACCAAACAAAGGATTGGTAAAACCTGCATGGGCATTTCTAACAGAATTTTTAGGTAGTCCAAACCAAGTTCCAACTGCTCACCAAAAATATGTTCAAGGTATTCCAGCGTTTTTAAAGGATTACCAAATTGCGCTTTGTGGGTAAAAGGATAATAACGATTGTAAAAGTTTCCTACAATCCTTTTATAATTTAGGTGGGAAGGCACAAAACAAAAACCGTCATATTTGGGTATTACGGATAAATAATCACGACCATGATCTTGTTTTATACATTCAACCGACCAAGAGGATAACATGGTAAGGTAATCACCTGATGCAAGTGGCTTTTTAACCATTTTATAATAAGAGATGCCAATACGGATATAATGAATTTCAGTTTCCATAAACAATAATTAAATGAAAAGGGAAACAGACTATTTAACAATCGCATGGTTACTGGCCGAAATCCAATCCAATAACTTCTTTCTGGAGAAAAGAAGTTTACCCTCAATTTTGCAAAAAGGAATTTTTTTGCGTTTCACTAATCCATAAATGGAAGTAACTTCATATTTGATGAGTGTGGCAGCCTCCTTGGTATCGAGTAAAGTATCATCTTCATTGGTGGCTTTGGGATTGATTTTTACCGCGTTTTTTACGGATAACTCAATAAGCTCCTGGAGCTCCAGA
>CAITEP010000050.1 GCA_903891475.1 uncultured Mucilaginibacter sp. | reverse complement strand
TTAATTTAAATATTTATATTTATTTCGTTATTCGATGTTAAGTATTTAATTTAAATTTATTAATAATTACTCCGCAAAAAATCGGGTATCAATTAAATTTAAGCTTAGTGATTTATTATATGATGAACACTTTAATAGCGAATAAAAAATATCCAATTTTAATCTAAGGTGTTTTTACGGTAATAAAAGGGGGATAATCACTTTTATGCTGTTAAAAAAAGATGGAATTTAGAGAAACTAAAAAAACAAACATATGTCAAATCAACTATTACCTTCTCAATATTTTAAAGTAGAAGGACAGAAAGACCCAAGTAGTCTCAAAGGAACATTAACTCCACCACCGGATAGTTCTATGATTCCCATACCACAATATGGTAAATGTATAACTATGTCATCAAATAATGTTAACTACCCTTTCGGGAAACCAATTGATGTAAAATCAGCGTTAAAATATATTAGGAACTTTTATTTCAATTTTCTTATTAAAATTCGTTCTAAAGAAACAGATAAGGAGGAAGTAAACAAATTGAAGACTAATTATTCAAATGGGAAGTCCAACCACCATGAATATATTGAAAAATTAGAGTTTGTTTATGAAGAATTAAATCAAAAAGTAAATTTATTAAGTGAACAACTTTTTCGACTTAATTATGGCATGACTATAGAAAAAGATATTGCTTTAAAAATACTAAGTCAGCCAGGTTGTGAAGGCTTAAGATTATATCTTGCTGCTAAGGGAAATGATGAAAACGATGTTACTTTAGTAGTTGGAGGTGTTGATTGTGAAGGCTACGATTTAAATTATAAAAACGTCCCTACTCCAAAAAGAAAAACTATTTTTACTAATGATGCATGGGATGCACACATTACAGTTACTGTTCCAGATACGCTTTCCTTGCTTGGGGAATATGTTGGCCATCCCCCGGGTTCAACTTCTCATTTGGATTCTAAAGGTAAAAAGACAGACGAGCGAAAATTTCTCGAAAGATTTAAATTATTAAATTTAGCTAAATCTTGATAATAAAAAATTAAAATTTAATTTACAAAAAATAGTCTATCTAGGGTGGGGGATTTATTCTTGCTTAATGTTTGATACTTTTTATATAGTATATTTTTTGTTGCTTTTTGTAGCTGCATTGTTTTCTATACTTTCCATAAAGTACGGCAACAAAAAATTTATTTACATATTAATTGTGCTAACCTCAACGATTTTTATTGAATGTTCAACTTTAATAATAAATTATTTAAAAATAAAACAATCAATATTGCCACTTAATTTATTCATATTTTTAGAATATTGCATGTTCGGTTTTTACTATACAACATCAATAAAAAAAATAAAATACAAGTCAATCGTCAAAATTTCTATGTTGCTTTTTTTGATAATTATAGCTTATTCAATACTTAATAAACATTATCAACAAAATTCAACCACATTCAATGTAGCTATTGAAGGATTTTTCTTATTTATTATATACTCACATATGCTTTTTAATATTGATGTGGATAAAAATCTTTCAATTTATAAACTTAGTGATTTTTGGATTTCGATAGGAATTTTGACTTTTTATGGCAGTACTTTTGTTTTTTTCGTAATTTATCCTTTAATGAAAAAATTGTATGCTATTGAAACCAACATTGAATATGATAATATTTTAAGACCATTAAACCTATTTTTTTATATCTGCATTATAATAGGACTAATATGCTCAATTCGAAACAAGAATTTTTTAACACGTTAGAGTTTGTTACGATTTTCTTCATATTATTAATTTCAATTATAATTACAACTGCCATACTTTATTATAATCGAAAAAGAAGGCATCTGATAGATTTATCAAATTTCCAAAACACTTTAATTCAAGCTCAGCACGAAGTGCAGGAACAAACCATGCAAACCATTGGTGCCGATTTGCATGATAATATAGGGCAATTGTTGAGTCTTACTTCATTAACCCTAAACTCCATTGAATTAGAGAATGAGGAAAAGGCCAAGGAAAAAATTGAGGCCTCTATTGCTTTAACTATACGCTCTATTAAAGAGATGCGGATGCTGGGTAAATTACTACAAGGCGACCAGCTTGTAGCCCAAGGCCTGCCTGAAGCCATCAGGCATGAAATTAGCTGGATTGAAAAGACCGGTAAATACCTCATCAATTATTTGGAAGATGGTGAACTACCTGCGGCCAATAACCCGGATAAGGATTTGATTATATTCCGGGTGATTCAAGAAATACTGAACAATATCATGAAGCATGCCCAGGCCAATCAAATTGATATTGAATTAAGCTATGCGGATAAAAAATTATTTATCCAGATAACTGATAATGGCATAGGTTTTGACGTAAATAACCTATTGAAAGAGCAACTGGGTATGGGTTTACAAAATATTAAAAAACGGATCTCCATTATTGGCGGCGAGGTAGCTTTTAATTCGAGCTTGGGTAATGGAACCCTTGTCAGCATTCATATAGCGTATCCCTAAAGCCCATATTGTAATAATATCAACCTAAACAAATAAAAATACCTTTTAAAGCGTTTTTTAATCATAGTGATCATCTACACTATTATTTTGTTATGGATTATATACGACATCACCTATTATAAAAACATAAAATGGAAACAAATAAAATATTAATTGCCATAGTTGACGACCATACCCTGTTTAGGAATGGCGTTGCAGCATTGATGAACGAGTTTGATGAACTTGCCATCTCGTTTCAAGCAGAAAATGGTGAGCAGATGCAACAATTAATAAAAAAGCACCCTTTACCCGAGGTAATTTTAATGGACATTAACATGCCGGTTATGGATGGTTATGTCACCACGGCTTGGTTAAAGGCCAATTATCCCCAAATCAAAGTATTGGCCTTGAGCATGTTTGAGGATGATAACGCGGTTATCCGCATGATAAGAAGTGGAGCCGGGGGCTATATTTTAAAAGAATCGAAACCGCGCGAACTGCTGGAAGCCATTAAAACACTGCACGAAAAAGGAGTTTTTATTAACGAAATGGTTTCGGGTAAATTGATTAGGTCTATCTCCTCGAAAGAAAACGAAACCGTTCTTTCAAAAAAGGAGTTGGAGTTTTTAAAACTTAGCTGCTCAGAGCTCACCTATAAAGAAATAGCTGATAAAATGTTTGTTAGTCCCCGTACCGTTGATAGTTATAGGGAATCATTGTTCGAAAAATTAGGACTTAAATCGCGTACGGGTTTGGTGCTATACGCTATTCAAAATGATATTTTCAGGTTCTGATTGATTTATGGAATATCTAAATTATTGGATCAAAAAAAATATTAATTCCTCCATTTGAACGATTTATCGTCGATGGCACGCATGGTGCATAATATTCCGTTTAGGTGGTCATATTCGTGCTGTAATAATTCAGACAAGTTGCCTTCCATTTGCCATTCCCTGGGTTGCCAGTTTTGGTCGAGGTATTTGATGGTAATTTTTGAGTGTCTTTTTACTTTTACCAATAAATTGGGAAAGCTCATGCAATCGTCCCAAAGTTCAAATAGGTCACCACTTAAATCAGTCAATTCTGGATTTATAAAAACAACAGGCTTATTTATATCCAAATAAATGAGTCTCTTCATAATTCCGAGTTGAGGTGCGGCAATTGCTCGTCCAAAATGATATTTGGCACGTACTTCGGCCATTACATTTGCCAAATCGGCAACCCAACCGTCAATTAAGGGCTGCTCGGCTATAGTTACAGGTTCGCAAGTTTCATAAAGCCTTGGGTCACCCAATAAAAGCAAATCATTCAGTGTTTTCATTTTTAGCGCTTAGGTCAGTTGCTTCATTAATTCTTCAAAAGCCTGTTTCAATGCGGCAAGTTCTGTTTCTAAAGTAGCAACCCGAGCTTCTAATCCACTATTACTTTTTGTTCCCGCCTCAACAGTATAATCATCTTCTGCTAAATCTGGTTCGCCGGCTAGCAAATGGGCAAACCTAACCTCTTTTTGTCCGGGTCGTTTGGGTAATTGTACTAAAAATGGCCATTCTTCACTACTTAATTTCACTAAAATTTCCTGAATCTCTTCTATGCTGTCAAAGTCGAATAAACGTGCGGAATTGGTATTAATTTCACCTGCCGTTAATGGTCCTCTGAGCATCAACAAACAAATAACCGCAACCTCAGCGGGTATTACAGGGAAAACGATGGCAAAATTATGTTTGTATTTTACACTACGGATGGAGCCACCTGTAGCAGTTGATACCAGACCGCGTTTTTTAAGTGAATTTAACGCTTCAGCCACCGTTTCTTCCTCATATTGCACAACAGGCTTGCGCGATGATTTTTGGTTGCACGCAGCCGTTAAGCCATTAATGGTCATGGGGTAATAATCGGGCGTGGTGCGGCTTTTTTCCATCAATGAGCCCAGCACCCGTACCTCAATGGCATTTAGTTCAGGTAGTTTTATGGTTGGTTGCATTTGGTAAATATAAAACGATTTAATAAATGAAAAATCTAAATCCTAATATATTTAATTGGTTTAAAATTTTATGATTTATTTATAAAAAACAGGTTAATTTGCACTATATGGCTTTATTTATAGCATCCTTAAATTCCGGCAGCAATGGCAATTGTTACTATGTAGGTAACAAACAGGAGGCGGTTTTGATTGATGCTGGTATTAGTTGCCGTGAAACCGAAAAACGAATGCTACGCCTTGGCCTCTCCATAAAAAAGGTAAAAGCCGTTTTTATAAGTCATGAACATTCCGATCATATCAACGGTTTGCCTGTACTGGCAAGAAAGCACCAACTCCCGGTATACATTACCCACCTTACACGCCCCTGCGTTAAATTGGAAGGTGATGATTATACCCTTCTGCATTTTAACGCATTTGAACCTGTAGCCATTGGTGAAATGCAAATTATCCCCTTCCCTAAAATGCACGATGCGGTTGACCCATTTAGTTTTGTTATTACCTATAATAACTTAAAAATTGGCGTATTTACTGATATTGGAGTGGTTTGCAATCATGTTCGAGCTTATTTTGCGCAATGCCACGCGGTATTTTTAGAAGCCAATTATGATGAAGAAATGCTGGAGAAGGGTAATTATCCTTACCATTTAAAAAACAGGATTCGTGGAGGTTCAGGGCATATATCTAACAAACAGGCACTAGATTTATTTGTTAATCACCGTAATAAGCATTTAAGCCATCTCATTTTATCCCACTTGTCAAAAAATAACAATAAACCCGAATTGGTAGAGGCCATATTTAAGGAACAAGCGAATGAAACCAATATCATAGTAGCCTCCAGGTATCAAGAAAGTATGGTATATAAAATTGATGGCGAATTAGGTACCGATAAACTTACCTCCCCATTTTCGATAGCCAATAGCTATCAAACCAACCTTTTCACCTAGTAAGGTTTATGGTTTATAGGTTATTAACTAGTAAAGTTCCCGGTTACCTTTGCACTCCAATACCAGGCTTGCTTTGGGTCTTGTCTTAAAATACTATCGAAAATTTTAGGTAGATAGTCTGTTGTATTTTTAAAAACAGCGGTATCCTCAAAATTAGTCTTTAAATCAGTTCTTAATCTGGCAGCTAAAAGTTTATATAAATCGGCCAATATTTCATTTTTTGAAGCTTCGGCCATAATTATATAAAAATTGATGTGGGCTTCTATAAAATCGTCCAGCTGGTTTTCATTCAATGCCTTAGCTCTTTTCGCCAAAAAATATTCCAGTTTTGATATATCATTTCCAGAGCGGTTTGTGGCAGCCTTTTCAGCAATTTTCATCTCCAATAATTGTCGAACCTCATCTATATTATTGGAGCCAGAGCGTTTTAGTTTTTGAAAAAGAGGTTCGTTAATACCCGTAACATCATCAACAAAAGTACCCAAGCCTTGCTGTACCCTTAAAAACCCGGAATTAACCAAAATTTTTACTGCCTCCCGAATGGTTGAACGCCCTACACCAAAGCTTTTCATCAATTCGGCCTCCACTGGTAGTTTTTGGTTTACTTTAAAAGCTCCCTTTAAAATTTGTTCTTGTAATTTTGAGGCAACTTCTTCGGCCAGTGACTTTCGGTTTATAGTAATCGGATCCATTATTTATTTTGATTTATAAATATAGGAGCCATTTAAGTCAATAAACAAGCAGTTGTTAGTATGTTAGTAACTATTAATGAAATTTAAGTAGTTGTAGTGCCATTATCCTATAAATTACAAACTTTGGTGTTTACTCTAAATAAACATCCAATAAACCTTCCGGTAGGTTTATCAATACTATTTCTTTTACTACGTCAATGCTTTGAATAATTTCTTCGTTTAATGGGAATAGCACATCACATCCTTTGTAATTTACAGTGGCAATAATTTGCTGTGGGTACTCATCTATCGAAGTAATTTTACCCAGTTCGCCTTCATCTACCTCAACGGCGGTAAAACCTAATAAATCAAATAGCGTGAACTCGTTTTTCTTTTTTTTTGGTTTGAGTTTATTACTAAGGTAAATATCCTTTTTTACCAAAAGCGATGCTTGATCTATCGTTTCAATATCCTCCAGAATCAGGTAAGCCGCATTTTTTTGCAGATATTTTATACTCGATACAAAGTATGGCACCAATTTACCTGTTACCTCAATAAAAATGGTGTTAAAGTTGATATCTTCAATACCATCAAAGTCGGTATAAATATGCAGTTCGCCTTTTAAGCCTTTGGTTTTTAATATACTGCCAATTCTAAAACAATCTGCTATGGTCATTTTATACTGTAATAAAACAAAAATGGCGATTAACCATTTAGAGGTTATTCGCCATTTTTTATGATGATAAATTAAAATTACTCAGCTGATTCAGCAGTGGCTTCCTCTGAAGCTTCGTCGGCTGTTTCTTCAACAACTTCTTCAGCTGGTGGCGTATTTTTTGCTAAGATAGCTGCTGCTTTAGCTTCTTTTTTAGCGGCTTCGGCTATTAAAGCAGCTTTGCGAGCTTCATCCTTAGCTGAAACTAAACCTGTTTTTTTGGAAGTAATTTTACCATCTTTATGGTCTAACCACTCTTGAAACTTAGTTTCGGCTTGTTCTTGAGTTAGTGCTCCTTTTAAAACACCACCTTGCAAATGCTTTTTGTACATTACACCTTTGTACGATAAAATAGCACGACAAGTGTCGGTAGGTTGTGCACCTTTTGTTACCCAATCAAGGGATTTTTCGAAGTTGATGTCGATAGTTGCAGGATTGGTGTTTGGGTTATATGACCCTAAACGCTCAATAAAACGACCGTCTCTTGGAGCGCGAGCGTCTGCCACTATGATGTAGTAAAAAGGTTTCCCTTTTTTACCATGTCTTTGTAGTCTGATTTTGGTTGCCATTTGTTATGTATTCAACATTATCCTCGGAGTCCTTTCTGCGGGGATGCAAAGGTAATTTTTTTATTTTAAAATTTATAACAGTTTTTAAAATTAATTACTCTGCCATGGGTAAGCTAAAATAAAATGTACTCCCTTGGTTCAAAATACTTTCGACCCAAATTTTGCCCTTGTTTTTTTCAACAAAGTCTTTACATAAAAGCAAACCTAAACCGGTTCCTTTTTCGTTAATAGTACCCATTGTTGTAAATGTTTGTGAAGCGAATAACTTTGAAAGATTTTCATTACTGATACCAATACCCGTATCCGCAACTTGAATAGTAGCAAAACCATCCTCTATGTTGCAGCCTATGCTAATTTTGTCGCCAGGTCTGCAAAATTTGATGGCATTGGTTATTAAATTTCGTAAAATTGCCTGCAGCATATGCTTAGCGCATAGCACTACAGTACCAGGAGTAATTTGATTACTTATTTTAAGGTCTTTGCCAGCAACCATATCGGCAAAAGCTTCTAAAGTCATTTCTGACATTGTGTAAATATCTACATTAACTGCATCAATCACCATCCCTGAAAGTTGGCTTTTTGACCAGTACAATAAGTTTTCGACCAAGCCTGAGGTATAACCTATGTTTTTTGCAATTTTGGGTAAAAAGGATTTAAATTCTTCATCAGTCACCATGCCCTCGCCAACTAAATTCAAAATGTCCATTAAGCTTAATAAAGGGCTTCTTAAATCGTGCGCAATAATAGAGAACAATCTATCCTTTAGTTGGTTCAAGCTTTCCAGTTTCAATACGCTTTCTTTTCTTTCTGTTATGTCTCGGAATAAAAGAATATTGCCACTAAGTACACCCTTTTTTTCAAAAATGGGTGTTATTTTAACTGAGTAATAATACGGTCTTCCATTTATTTCTCTAAACACTTCTACTTTTTGTTGATTTGCCGTCAAGTTCCCAGAGTTTGTAAATTCAATTTCGCTAAAAATTCCGTTGAAATTTTCGCCGATCCATTCCTTGTTTTTATCACAGAGTATTTTCAGCATTTCTGGGTTTACATCAATTATTCGGTTTAAACCATCAATAACTAAAATACCTTCTGACAAGGCTTCAATAATTTTTTCACGGGCAATCGGAATGATGTTAAAAAGCTTGTACCTTAAAAATCCAATACTAACAATAAAGGAAGTGATGATAAACGAAACTGGTGTTAAATCAATTTGCTTTAAAGGCCGTAGATGGAATAAATAGGTTATACTAATAACCCATGGAATTAAAGCTCCGAGAATTAGAATTTCGTTTTGTCGTTTAAATAAGCCATGAGCATTTTTAAATCTTGCTATTAATAAAAAAACCCCACCTAATAGCATTAAGTAAAAATAATAGGTATGTGCATAGTACCAAACCCCAGGTGTAATTTGCAATAAGGGTATTTGGTTGCTTACATCTAAACTTAAGCTTTTATATACCAAATTGTAATTATGTTCAAATTTGAAATACAAGGTCAAGGAAGGTTCTATTAACAGCAAGGATAAAATAGGTGCAGTCAACCATTTTTTTTTACCAATAAATTTCAATACAAAAATTATCCATAGGGTAGGGAGACTAGCAATACCCAAATATTGAATGTTTGTCCAAAATTGCATATTGCTTAATGATGCGCAGTTTAATTCAAAGCCATAGCCAATTGCCCACATGGCAATACCCAACATAATAAGTCCGAAAAACCTAACCTCTCCAATTAGCTTTTTTAAAATATACCAACATAATATTAAACTAATTACTCCTGAAAGTATAAGTGAAAAAGCAAATATGTTGAAAGCTGATAGCATACTTATAGGTTATATTGCTTTATATTGTAGAATTTGAAATTCATCCAAATTAAACAGTCTATTTATTTTTTAGCAAAAGAATTCGTTTTATAAATTTGGTTAGCTAATTGTAGAACTAATTAACAGTTTTGAAATTATTGGATTTTTGAATTATTTTTAGGTTAGCTAATAAACAAAAGCTCCTATTTCAATAAGTTAAGTAATAAACTTAAACCTTTTACGTAAGATGTATGTTAAATAGTTTTATATATTGTGTTTATAAGATTTAACTTTGTACCATCCAATTTTTAAGAAAAATTAAAGGCATGAACCGTTTATTAATTCTATCTTTTTTTCTGTTAATTTCTACTATTAAGGTATATGGTCAAGATAAATTAAACGGGCGTGTTTATGAAGATAAAACTAAGGTTTTATTAGGCAATATTAAAATTGAGGATTTGAAATCGCATACAAGCGCCACAGCCGATTCAACTGGTAAATTTAGTATCAAAGTCAGTATAGGAGATTTTTTAACTTTTTCGGGCTTTGCCTATGTTACCGATACTGTTTATGTTGCCAACTTAAAATATTTGGAAGTTTATTTGAAGCCCAAGCAAAATATGCTTGATGAGGTAAAAATTCAAAATGTACAAACGCGTACAGGTAAATTATCAGCAGCACCCATTACTGGAGTTTTAGGAAGTCGCAAGATATTGTACCAAACGGATGAATATGGTAATCAAAAGGGGGGTGTCAAATTGATGGTTTTTGACTCAAATGGCGATGCGAAGAAGAAAAAAAGAGATGGAGATATTGCTGATAATGAAGAAAAACAACTGGTGGTTTATAATACTTTTCAACCTAAAAACTTACAAAATTACTTGCCGTTAAAGGGAGTTGAGATGGATAATTTCATCATACTTTATACACCTGATATTACCACCTATTACAATGCCGGTTTTAACCTTACCTCGTATTTAAATGTTTGTTATAAAAAGTTTTTACTTATTCCGGCAGATCAAAGAGCTTCAACCACAGCCTTTAAATTGGTTACCAAACCCGATAGTACAAAAAATTAGTTGGCAGTATTAAATTAGCGTAATAATATCGGAGCATCCATTAATTTCAAGCATAAAGGGGGTAAAAATAATAATGCCTAATGCCGCTAATATTAAAAACTTTTCGGCATCAATAAAAACCTCGCCTACACTAAATGTTTCCTTAATTCTACGGTCAATGGTTTCATAGCTATATACCAAAATATCGCCCTCATTATTATAATACCTTAAAGCTAGTTTTCCATTATGCCTAAAATCCTGCTTTACAATCGTTCCATCAACAAATGTTAAGGTTGATTTAGTTTCAAAAAACCCGCTTTTAATTTCTAACACCTCTTGCCCGTTTGCTATAACTGATAGTCCTTGGTTAATGAAGCCCTTACTTTCGAGTTGGTAGTTAACAGACGAAATGCTAAATAGTGATTTATTACCTAATTTATAATTTACGGTAACCAATGTTTCCTCTTCGCTTTTTAATAAGAACCAATAGTTTTGTTTTTGCCATTTAAGATTTTTAAACTTTGTATCCATTTATTCAATCTTTAAAAATCTGCAGATATTACATTGTTTATTTACAAATAGTTAGCAAGCTGTAGATTATTTATGTCTCAATAAAAAATACTACAAAAATTTATACAGCTGGTATTGAAATAATGGCATGCACCCAACCACCATGTCCATCTATTGAAAATGAACCTTCAGTACCATAAGTTGCCTCCAACCTTTTTTTAACAATTTGAAGACCAATGCCATTATTATCAGTGCTTTGATTAAAAATTCCAGTATTGGTTACCATAATGTTTATTTTATTTCCTGTTTTTTTAGCCGAAATGGCAATATTAATTAAACCATCTTCATCTTTACCACCGTGTTTAATGGCATTTTCGGCAAGTGTTAGGATAGATGCTGGCGGAATTAAAACATGCCTTACTGCTTCTTCAATTTGGTAAATTACTACCAACTTATCACCAAATCGTATTTGCTCAAGTTTTAAATACTTTTTGGTTTCGGTAACTTCATCAATTATTTTAATCTCTTTTTCTTTACCATAATCTAGGGTAAAGCGCAATAAATCGCTTAATAATAGCACCGCTTCTCTGCTTTTTTGGGGATTAATGCTAATCAACGCCATAATGCTATTGAGCGCATTAAATAAAAAATGTGGGTTTAATTGCGATTTTAATAGCTCCAATTCTGCAGTTTTCGTGTCATTTTCAACCTTTAACTTTTCTTGTAATAGGGTGCTGTTTAACACCAATGTTTTATATAAAAAGTATATAATTACCCATACTCCTACATAACGCATCCAGTTAATGATATAACCGAATAACGAAATAAAATTAAAATCGACTTTTACATGATTATTGTAAAGTAAGGAAAATGCCATATCGTCTACAATTACCATCATAAACGAAACTGTAAACGTGCAAACTAAGGCTATAAGCCATATAGTTAACCGTGATTGTGTAAATAAATTAACTCTTTTTAAACCCATTTTTAAAAAGTGGGTAAAAATTACCCCTAAAAATGCAGTAAATAAAAAGTAGATAAAAATTCGCTGGTCGTACCTTTTGTAAATAAAAAAGGTGTAGTTAATTATTTCAATAGCAACCATGCCCAACCACCCAAGTATTTGGCATAGCCAATATGTTCTTATTCTATTCATTTTTAGGTTTTGGCAACTGTATTACTAAACAATATTAATACGCTAATTGGCTTAAACAAGTTCAGGTAATTATATAGTACTTTACACTATGCTAAAACTATACCAAACTGAAACTTAAAAATTAAACAGCCCAACATGTTACTAAAAAATGTTTCGCTTTTAATAAATACGTAATTGTAAAAGTTTTTAAAAACCTATCTTCGCGAAAAATTATTTAAAAGCACATACCAGATTTATTTTGATGGCTTTATAAAAATAATAAAAACAAGCCATGAAAAAAATAGTTGATTACCGCAAATTATTAGATGTTACCGAGACGTCCGAATTGCAAGAGTTAAAAACTGTATACCGTAATTTAATAAAAACCTGGCATCCTGATAAGTATGCAGCTAATGAAGTTGAAAAAACAGCAGCCGAAGAAAAAAGTAAGGCGATAATAGAAGCCTATCATTTTTTGGTGAGCATTGCTCCCGAAACAAGGCTTCAAACACTGGACAAATATACCATCACTGTTAACTCAGGAATACTAAGTTTTGATTTTAAAGCACAAGTACTTACTGTGGAGTTTGCTGACGGAAATATTTATGAATATTTTGATGTGCCCAAAGCCGTTTATGTAAAACTTATAAATTCCGATTCGCCAGGTAGATTTGCACGAAGGCATATATTTAATGAATACGTTTATAGAAGCGTAAGCAAAATAACCGCTACAGCTTAAAACAACTTTTATAAAACTCTTTGGAAAGCGCCTTCAAAGAAGTTATTTTTTAATAAACTAATAAACAAAAAAGGGGTAAATCAGTATAACCAATTTACCCCTTTTTTATTTGAAAAAATTGCTATTTCTTTTCGGGTAATAAAATAAACTTAATAAAGTTGTTATTATTTAAATACTTATTAGCAGCATCCTTTGTACTTTGAATAGTAACGTTGCTTAAATCACTTACGTGACGTAAAATGGCATCCGGGTCGGTTTTATTTTGTGATGACGAACCTAAATAACCTGCCCAAAATATATTTTCTTTCATCTGCACTTGGGTTGATCTGGCATCCTGTGCTGCAAATTTTTCCACATCAACTGCAGTGGCACCATTTTGTTTTAACTTATCAATTTCTTCTTGAACATCACTTATCAGTCTATCAACATTTGCTGGGGCACAATCAAAAAATATGGTGAAACTATAACGACCGTTTGGAATTTTTTTGTAGCTTGCCCTAACACCCGGTGAATACGTAGCGCTTTCTTTTTCTCGCAAGCGTTCGGTTAGTTTAATTTGTAAAATTTCTTCCAAGGCATCAACCTGCATGTTATTGGCCTCACTATAATCATAGTTTCCACTATAAACCAACTGAACTGTAGCTTTATCGGCAATGCCTTTGTAGACAGTCTTAGTTATTTGCCCTGCTGGAGGAAATATATGCAAGTTATTGTAGGTTTCATTATTATTGGTTGATGGCAATGAGCCTAAATAGGCTTCCAGATATGGTTTTATGGTGGCAACTTCAAAATTACCAACAAAGGTAAAGGTAAAGCCGCTTGCATCGGCAAACCTGTCTTTATAAAAATTGAAAGCCTTGTCTAAATTAGCTGATTTTATTTGCTCAGCGGTAACTACCATTTCCCTGAAATTATGATTGCTTAGCGTTGCAGAAATAGTATCTTGAAAAACACTGGAAGGGTCGAGGGTTCTATTTACTAAAACCGAACTTGTTTGGCTAGTGGTTGATGCCCATATATCCTGATCTTTACGTGGTTGGGTAAAGTACAGATATATTAATTGCATGGCTGTTTCAAAATCTTTTGGGGCAGTATTCCCCGAAATTCCCTGGGCAACATCACTTATATAAGGTGTTATGCTTACATTTTTACCTTTTAATTTTTTATCCAATTGGGCTTGGGTAAAGCCGCCCACGCCACTATTCTGAATAACCCCGGCAGCAAAATCGGCAGAGGTAAAATCTTCATCTTTTGCCAATGAGGTGCCTCCAAAAGCATAGCCATTAATTAATATTTGATCGTTTTTAAATTGAGTAGGCTTTAAAATAACTTTAACTCCATTGCTTAAGGTTAAATTGGTTGTTAAAATATTACTATCAATAACTGCAGAAATCACTTTACCAGCGGGGGCAATTTGTGTTAATAAGGGTTCATCATTTGTTTCATCAACATAGGGCTTTAAATCTTTGGTATTGACGGTAAGCCAACTTAATAACGTTTTTTCATCTGGCAAATTAGCTTTTTCATTGTCGGGAGCCTCAACAATAACCACCCTATTTTGGTCGCTTATAAACTTACCAGCCATCGCGTTAATTTCGGCAAGGGATATTTTACCAATATTGTTTATATAAAAGTTATATGAATAATCAATCCCAGGAATAGCGTTACCTGTTAAAAAGTTTTTCTGGTATTGGTTTACAAAATTTACTGATTTTGTTTTATCTTTTTCCTTATAAGCGTTATCTATTTGCTGTAAAGCATTTTGTTTGGCTCTTTCAAGTTCGGTTATAGTAAAGCCGAATAATCTTGCTCTTTCCGTTTCCGTAACAACCGCCTTAACCGCGTTTTGCAACTCACCGGGTTTTGCAACTGCAATGGAGGTAAACGCATCCTGATGACCAATAAATTCGCCATAACTGGCACGACCAAACAAAAATGGTGGATTCGGTTTCTGCATAAACTCCCCCAATCTATCATTCAACATTTGGTTGAAGAGTTGTACACGTATACCTTGTAAAAAGTCGGCAGGTGTTTTTAAAATAGTCTCAGGTAGTTTAACAACAATTTCGGCCAATGTATAAGGGAATTCCTTATCGGTTGCTATTTTAACTACAGTTCCTGGTGTTACAGGTACCGTATATTTAGTACGTGGTTTTTCAATAGCCGGATTTTGTATAGAGGAGAAATTATATTTAATAAGCTCCAATACATCCTGCGGGTTAAAATCGCCTACAGCGATTACAGCTTGTAAATCGGGACGATACCAATTTTTATAATAAGAGGTTATTTCATCAGGTTTAAATGTTTTTAAAATATCTTCCTTACCTATAGGTAAACGTGTCGCATACCTTGAATTACTTAATAATACAGGCAAAATTTGATTTTGCAAACGCTCTTGCGCGTTTTTACCCCTTGTGCGTTCTTCTTCCAAAACCACTCCACGTTCGCTATCAATTTCCTTAGGGTCGAAGGTTTGGTAAGCAGCCCAATTTGCAAGTATAACAAAACCTCGGATAAAAGTTTTAACACTATCAGTTGGTAATGGTAACTGATAAACAGTTTCATCGAAAGATGTAAAGGCGTTTAAATCGGCACCAAACTTTACACCAGCTTTTTGCAGATAATCAACCAAATCATTTTTGGGATAATCTCGAGTACCATTAAATGCCATGTGCTCGGTAAAGTGAGCCAAACCCTGCTGGTTATCTTCTTCTAATAATGAACCAGCTTTGGTTACCAAATATAATTCGGCACGATTTTTTGGCTCTGCATTACGACGGATATAATAGGTAAATCCATTTGGTAGTTTACCTACCAAAACATCTGGATCGAGAGGTAATAAATCAGGTTTAGCTTGTGGAATAATAGCTGATGGCTTTTTTTGAGCTGATGCTGGTTTCTTTACTTGGGCATAAATTCCGTTAGCAGATAATATAACAAATAGACTCAGTAACGAAACTTTATAGGTTAATTTCATTTTTTATTTACAATAATTAAAGTGCTAAAGATGCAAAACGAAAAGCGGAGGTGCAAATTGTATTTTAAGCCATTTAGGTGATAAATAATTGTTTATAAAAATGGGCAGCATTATGAAAACACCGCCCATTATAAACTAATATTAAAACTAAATTTATCGCTTGCCAGCTTTATTGCTAGTAATGATATCTTACAAAAGCTTCCATAGCTTCATATTCTGCCATGCCTAGCTTATCGTAGTTTTGGGCAGTTTCGCGCGTACGGTCTTCAGCCCTCACCCAAAACTCTCTTGCATCATCTCCGGGGAATACGGGTCTATCCTTTTGAGATTGGTGTTTAAATATCGCGTTCCGTTTACGTATCACCTCTTGTGGTGATAGCGGAACAGCCATTTCAATTTCCCAAGTTTCAAACTCGTGCCAAGCACCACGGTACATCCATAGCCAGCAATCACTTACCCATGCTTCGGTAGCCTTTAGTCGGTTTAAAGCCTCAACCACAATTCTGAAACAAACTATATGGGTGCCATTGGGGTCGGCAAAATCGCCCGCAGCAAAAACCTGATGCGGTTTGATTTTTTGCAAAAGCTCCATGGTTAACTTTACGTCTTCTTCGCCAACCGCATTCTTTTTAATTTTACCGGTTTCGTAAAATGGAAGTGCCATAAAATGGATATTTTCGTCTTTTAAACCGGCATATCGTGCGCCCGAAATGGCTTCAGTTTTGCGTATAAAACCTTTTACATCCCGAATTTCTTTGGTATCAATTTGGTTAGGTTTTTTTGTTGGCATAAAAGCACGCATATCTTCATATATGCCTTTCAACTTGGTGGTGTCTTCTCCCGCACTGTGGTTAAAATCAATGGCAAATTCAACAAAGCGTAATACATCATCGTCCCAAACTGCCGTATTACCTGATGTTTGATAGGCTACATGCACATCATGCCCTTGGTCAACCAAACGAATAAAAGTACCACCCATCGAAATCACATCATCATCCGGATGTGGTGAAAATATAATGGAGCGTTTTTGTTCAGGTAATGCTCTTTCAGGTCTTTGGGTATCATCGGCATTTGGTTTGCCGCCCGGCCAGCCAGTTATGGTATGTTGCAGCTGATTAAAAATATCAATGTTAATATCATAAACCGGACCTTGCTCAACCGCTAGTTGAGCCATACCATGGTTATTATAATCTTCTTCTGTAAGTTTTAAAATTGGTTTCTTTAAGGTTTCGGCCAACCATATTACCGCTTTTTTCTTGAGTTTATTTTCCCAGATGCAATCTTTAACCAGCCAAGGAGTATTGAAACGAGTAAGTGAGGAAGCTGCGGCTTCATCTAATACAAACTCTACATTGTCAGAAAGTTGTAGGAAAGTAGCCGGCACATCGCCCGAAATTTCACCTTCAACCGCTTTCTTGATAATAGGCGCCTTTTTTTGGCTCCAGGCCATCAATATAATTTCTCTGGCTTTAAAAATAGTACCTATTCCCATTGTAATGGCTTTGGTTGGCACGTTTGATTTTCCACCAAAATCGCGAGAGGCGTCACTTCGGGTCAAATCATCCAGTGTAACTAACCTAGTACCCGAATTTGGAGCTGAACCTGGCTCGTTAAAACCAATGTGACCCGTACGGCCAATACCCAAAATTTGTAAATCAAGACCACCCAGTTTGCTTATTTTTTGCTCATATGCCAAGCAAAATTGGGTAACCTCATCTTTATTTAATGTACCATCGGGTATATTTACGTTTGCTTTATCAATATCAATATGACTAAATAAATTATCGTACATAAAAGTAACATAACTCTGAACCGCATTAGGCTGCATCGGATAATATTCATCTAAATTAAAGGTAATTACTTGTTTAAAGCTCAACCCTTCTTCTTTATGTTGGCGCACTAATTCGGCATAAACGGCTATGGGAGTAACACCAGTTGCTAAACCAAGAATTGTTTTTTCGCCATTTGCTGTTTTTTTACGGATCAAAGCAGCTATGCGATTGGCAACGGCTATTGAGGCGGTTTTCTGATCGCTGTAAACCGTTACCGGGAGTTTCTCGTAACGGGTTTCTTCTAATAAATTTAATCTGGCCATTTAATAGGTTTATTTTGATAAAACTGTTAATATATTAAAAAATCCCTGCATTCGCAGGGATTTCAATCAAACTAATTTACTATTAAAATTACACCTTACCGACATAAGGCTAACGTAATTTTCGTTTTTAGGGGATCTTCGCATTCCTACTTACAAAAGTAATAAAAGAATCTCAACTTATTAAATTTTTTTAATAAGTTTATTAATCTTATTTTTTTTGATGAACAACTAGCTTATTGCTAATATAAATCTGCAAATAACTACCTATTAAAAAATTTATAGCTAAGCTAATAGCTGTATTTAATTACTAAAAAAACAATCCTAGAAGCAAGGAAATATAATTGGCTTTACCGATGTTAAAGATAACAAGCAAAAATGGTAACAACCAAATATTTATAATAAAAAATAATTAGGATAGAAATTAGCTGATTTTGTAACTTATCGAAAGTTTAGGAAATGGGTTAAAAGAATATTTTTGTCGATATTAAAGAGTCATCAATATTTGCAGTTAATAAATAATTCAAACAATATACCAATTGAGAAATTTACTTTTTGTATGCAGTAAAAACCAATGGCGTAGCCCTACTGCCGAGTTGCTTTTTAAAGGGCATACACTTTATTGCGCGCGTTCGGCCGGAACCAGCGAAAAAGCTAGAATTAAAGTAAATGAAAAACTAATAACCTGGGCCGATGTTATTTTTGTGATGGAACGTAAGCATAAAGATATCCTTCATCAAAATTTCCGGGAATTGCTGGCTGATAAACAGATAATAACCTTAAATATACCTGATGAATATACATTTGAGGATGCAGAATTGATACAAATATTAAAAGGATTACTAGAAGAATACCTGATTTACAAATAACTAAGCCACCATTTTTGTTTATTAGCTTGTTTATAAGTATCGTACCATTTGCATAATGGGTATAAGCCCACAACTATACCTGCCCAAATTAAATAAGCCACTGGCAATGAAAAACCATAACCTTTTAGGTTTCTGGTAAACCATATTGGCTTGGTCAGGAACCAAATATGCCAATCCTGCCCTTGTATCAAGGCGGAAGCTACTGTGGCAATTATATGAATAACATAAATATGCACTAAGTAATAAAACATGGGTACCCTACCATAAACTGATATTATATTTGCCAATC
This sequence comes from uncultured Mucilaginibacter sp., assembly GCA_903891475.1. Lineage (GTDB taxonomy): Bacteria > Bacteroidota > Bacteroidia > Sphingobacteriales > Sphingobacteriaceae > Mucilaginibacter. The sequence goes on along the minus strand of CAITEP010000050.1, from coordinate 20,122 downwards.
TTCCTTTTAATTGCTCGGTAACAGACAGGAAGATGCAAGCACTACCCAATGTAAGTAGTAAATAAAGCAATGAAGGAGGGTACTTACTCACATTTAAAAACGATAGGAAGGTAAAAAAGGCGTCATTTTGTACACTCCATTTTGATGGATCGCCATATAAATTGCTATAGCGCAGCAGGATGAATAAACCCAGGGAAGCCGCGCCAACTGTAAGCAGTTTTTTTTGCCGCTTTGCCACCTCATATCCCTTGGCATACCACTGGCCAAGGCAATATCCCAATGGCATTACAGCTATGAGCGGAATAAGGGGATAGCCCACTAAAAAAGTTTCGCCGTGCCAAAAAAATACTTGTTGCGCATGTAGCATTGCCCAACCAAATGCTGGCAAGGTATTGCCATTGATGTGTATATTATCTAATAAATTATGACTAAAAACAATTATAAGGCAAATGGCAAGTATTAATTTTGGTTGCAGGTGGATAATGCCAGCCAACACTATCATTGCTACCCCCAAAGCCCAAATAGTAATAAAGAAAAACATGGGGAAGGTAATGTTGAAATTCCAGCCTAAGTTTATTATAATCATTTCCAGAAAAATAAGCCATAATCCTCGTTTTATCAAAAAAGCTGATAGTTCTGGTTTTGGTTTCTTTTGCCCTACTAGATAGGCCGATGTGCCAGCCAGTAGCATAAATATAGGCATGCAGAAATGTGTTATCCACCGGGTAAAAAATAATATGCCACTAGTTTTAGATAGATCGAGCGGGTCAAAATAAAATGAACCGGAATATAAATAATCGCGAACATGATCAAGTGCCATGATGACCATGATACTACCACGAAGAAAATCTATGGATGTAATCCTATTGCTATTTATCGCGTTCATTCAAGCTTTCTTCAAATATAAAAAAATTTTACCTTTTTCATATTGCCTCTTTAAATAACATCGACAACATTACCAACACATAATCAAGTTATTATGAAAACTTTAGACAAAAAATAAGGGTCAAAACACAAGTCTTGACCCTTATTTAAAAAACTTAAAGTCTTATTTTTAGTGGTTTGATGGCAAACCATCGCTGATTACAATGGAGCGGTGACTATCATCAGAGAAGGGTGACCTCTTGGTAAACAAGCCTAAACAAAACAATACCAAGCCCAATATAAATTGTGGCAAAAATTCTTCCTTATCAAAAGCCCATAACCAAGGAGATACCATGATAATAAAGCCCATAAATACATCTAAAACCAAGTGTGTAGGCATCGGGAATTGCTTAATAATTCCACCTTCGTTATTAACAAAAATTGCCATAATAAGCTGCAGCCAACCAAAGTATATTGGTATTAATAATGCTGCGCTCGAGCCATTATTAAAACCAAACAGCCAAGGCGACGCTATTAAAGTGATGGCCAGTAGATAATTAAAGTATCCGTAAAATTTAGTTGAAATGAATGGTTTCATTTTTATATTGTTTTGGTATGTATTTAAAATACGTTATCTCGAAATATTTCCAAAGGTATAAATTTTTGATTTTATCTGTTAGCTATTTTCCTATAAAAAATTGTAAAATTTAGATAAAATCAATTTATATGGTATTATCAATAATAAAACACCCATTAATAATTAAAAAACCTTATCTTACCTAAATATAGTTTATTGTGTAACAAAACGCCCATTTGTTTGTTTCCTAATAAACTATTCCTACTTATAGCCGGTGCATTATTTACCCTATGTAACTGTCATTAACCAAGCCGACAGTTAATTCCGCATCTATTATCCGGTTTAACACACTTTAAATTCTAAAAACCATGAGTAAAGACAAACAAGCAGTAAAAGAAAAAAAGAAGCCTGCAGCGCCGGGCGGTAAAAAATCACTTTCCGATTATCAAACCGGCAAAGGCGATGTGGTGAAACCAATTATGGAAGCTGCTAAAAAGAAAAAATAATGGCTGAAAAATCAATAGAAATACAAGCAAGGGAATATATATATGACCTTAAAAATTGTGCCAGCGAATTTGGCCAAAGCACCCCCGAAGGATGGGAATTTAGTTTGGTGAGCGACGTAGAACGAAAGAAAATAGAAAAAGACTATTATCCAACCGTAAGCGCACACCCTGCTCAGGAATCGTTATTTGAATTATTCAGAGTGGTAAAATCAAAATTATTACAGATGCCCGGGCATACCGATTACGGCATCGAAGTAAATTCGGCCTCGCATAATAACATGGCCTACCTCATTGCCTTTAATCCAAAATTCAAGAGGTAATTAACAAATAAAATATAGCTTGGGTTTGTAAATGGCAAACCCAAGTTTTGCCTATCCGTTTAATTTGCCTTTTTAACCAATTTAGAGGCAACCCAAGCGAACGAACCTAAAACCAAGCCCGAAATAATACCAAACATAGGCCCGGTAACTATCATCCCTAAACGAGGATGGTAAGCCAATGAGCCTGGCATGCTTTCAATAACCATTAAATGGTTTTCGGTATAAGCCTTGGCAAAAAGCACATGTACGCCAACTATCCAAATGCAATTTACTAAGCTTACACAAAAGCCATGTAAAAAGTATTTGCAATCGCAAACCTTCGCTATTACAAAGGCATTGAATGCGAAAATAGTCAGCCAAAAAACAGGTTCAATTATTTGGGGAATTAACGATACCGTACCAAAGGCCATAATGAGGCCAAAGATTGACAGTTGCAGAATTATTTTCCAGTTCATAACCTTAAATTTTTTACATAAATGTAAAAACTATAATTAAATAAAAAACCCAAAAAATAATTAAGAAAAATCGAATACCAATTAATTTATCAACAACTTATACCCCCTGCCATGCACATTTATAATTTCTACTGATGGATCGTCTTTTAGGTATTTACGTATTTTGCTTAAAAATACGTCCATGCTGCGGCCGTTAAAGTAATTATCATCGTGCCAAATGTTTAGTAAGGCTTCTTCACGGGTAAGTACCTCATTCTTTCGCAAACATAACAAACGTAGCAATTCAGCTTCTTTAGTCGAAAGTTTTTGTTGCTGCTCGCCTATAGAAATTATTTGGGCGGTATATTCAAAGGTGTACTTACCAATTTTAAAACTGGTTTGTTTTTCCTCCTCATGCTTGTCGGAGTTATTAACGCGTTTTAGTAAGGCGTTTATTCGCAGCAATAGCTCTTCTATGCGGAAAGGTTTGGTAATATAATCATCCCCACCCAAATTAAATGCTTGGGTTTTATCTTCAATCATCCCTTTGGCAGTAGCAAAAATAATGGGTATCTGCGCGTTAATTTTCCTAATTTCTTTACCTAGGGTAAATCCATCCTTTTTAGGCATCATTACATCCAAAATCAACAAATCATACCGCTGTTTGGTAAAAGCCTTTAACCCTTCGTCGCCGTCTTTACATAAAACAACTTCAAACTTTCCTTTCAATTGTAAATAATCCTGTAGCAATAAACCTAGGTTAGCATCGTCTTCAACCAAAAGTATTTTCTTCATGTTTTAGTTTGTAGGGGCAATATATTTTATAATTCCGCAAGCTATATAATAGTTAAGCCAATATAAATTTTAGCTCAAATTCTGATCCTTTTTCCTTTTCCGACTTTACACTAATCATACCGTTAAGTCTCTTAACTACTGTATTCACATAGCTAAGCCCTAAACCAAAGCCTTTCACATCGTGCAGATTACCTGTAGGTATGCGGTAAAACTGTTCAAATATTTTTGATTGTTGATCCCGACTCATGCCAATTCCTTTATCAGCAACCTTAATAACTACTTGTCCGCTTTTGTTGTAGGTGCTAATGGTAATTTCAGGGTTATCCAAGCTATATTTTATAGCATTATCAACCAGGTTATAAATCACATTCGAAAAATGGAGCTCATCTCCATTAATAACCGGATTTTCAGCATTTAATTGCATGTGGAGGTTTACATGATGCTTTTGAATTTTAAGCGTCATGCTATCAATAACCGCATTGATCATTTCATTTACATCAAGCGGTTTCTTTTCTAATTTAAAATCGTCTTTTTCGATACGGGCAATGTTTAGTACACGTTCAATATGGCTGCCTAGGCGTTCGTTTTCCTCAAAAATAATATTGGCCAACCGCGTTACCCTGTTTTTATCGGGCACCAAATCATTATCGCGCAATGCGTCGCTGGCTATCATAATGGTTGATACCGGAGTTTTAAACTCATGAGTCATGTTATTGATGAAATCAGTTTTCATTTCCGATATCTTTTTTTGTTTTAATATCGAAAAAATGGTATAACCGAAACAAAAGACAAGTACAATTAATAATCCTCCCGTAAGGCCCATGTTCGCGGTCATCTGATTTATAATATGTCGATTTTTTTCAGGGAATGATAATTTTATCAAGCCTGGATCATTTATTACTTCTTTGCTAAATAGGGATGTTTTATAAACGGTTTCGTTAGCGAAAGTAGGCTTCACTCCAGTTAGGTCGCTGGCTTTCGAGAAAATAATTGAATCGGTATTGGCAGTGGTAACCTCGTAACTAAAAGGCAGGTTAATACCTTGGCTTTGTAACTCGAAACGCAATAACGAGTCGATCCAAAATGGGTCGAGTCGAGTTTTAAGTGGTTCGCCAATTTTTCGGTACTCATCCGCCAAATTCTCAATCACTGCCGATTTGGTATGAGTTATATTGCTCAACGAGTCTTTTTCAAGCAATAGCTTAATTTCCCTTAATCTTTTTTCCTTTTGTTTGCGTTCCTGCTCCCGCTGCCATTGCGCATTTATTTGGGGGATAGATATTACCTGTTTACCAAATTGAGGGTCCATATAGGTATATCTAATGGTATCATATTTGTGTAGTTTTTGATTTTTAACTATAGGGGCAACAGGTTTTCGAACCAGAACAGGAGTAACGCGACCGTGTACTACGCCATATTCGTCGGTATATTGCTCAACTTGCAGTTGTAAATCTACTGAGCCTTGCTGAATGACCTTTGCCACTTCATCATCCATTTTTTTATGGATAATCATTCTGTGCAAGCTATCGCGCAAAAGCGCAATTTGTTTCTCGCGCCTGCTTAGTTTTTTCTTTGGTTGAATTTTGATGATTTTTAAAGAGTCGCCATCATTGGTTTTGGGGTCACTTAAAGAATTGTCTTTTTTATAAACATATTTTTTCCCTTTATTCTGCCCTGCTTTAACACTTAAAAAGTTAATCGCATCGTGCTTGCTTACCTTTGCGGCAAGATTGCTCAAAGCCTCGTTAACCGACCTATCAAAAAGCTCGGATTGCATTTGGTATGATTGCCTCAGGAAATACAATTGCATAGCAACCACTCCCAGAAGTGCCAAACTCATTAAACCAATAATCAGCGTTATGCTTCTCTTTTTCATACCAACAAACAAAATTATTTTAAATAAAGCATCAAAACCCTGTTTTTAACAATATTTAACAAATAAAAAATAGGTTTTAACAATTTGAAATTTAGTTGGTTGTACTTTTGCTGTACATTTATAACACCATTGGTATAAATAAATTCATTGAAACAAAAAATTTACATTCAATATAATCGAATTACTAATTTTTTCTACAGTTTTACAGGTAAATTTAGCTTGTTAAACGTTAACTTAAAATTACGGATGTATGATATTGTTATCGTAAAAGCCTACTAATTGTGCAATAATATATATTTAATCATTATTAACCTTCACCAAACCAAACAATCATGAATAAGTTAATATTTAAACCTGGTTTCGAAACTATATTTGCCCTCGGCTTAATAGTTGTTTTAGGCTTACCTCCAGTTTTGCTAGCTCAAAATACCAAGGATTTAGAAATAAAAATTGAAAACGGCGATACCACCATTAACGGTAAAAAGTTAAAAGATTTGTCAGCCAAAGACCGTGCCTTTGTGATGAAGGACCTCAAAAACATCAACATTAATACGATTGGTAGAATGGGCGATCTTAGAGAAGATAGTTCCCCCCAAATTATTGTATATAAAAGGGACGATAGTACAGATAACCGTGAAGTAAAAGTAGATGTTAGGGATTACCAATTTAAAAACAATTCAGGTTTTGATGTAAATAGAAACAAACTTCAGGCTCCAATACAAAGAGTGGGACCTAAAAAGAATTTTCAAAGCTATGATTATGCGATTGTTGATAATGAGGGCATTAGCACCCGTGTTAGGTTTACAATATCAGCAACCAATAATGATGATTTACGTAACCCACCCTACAACCAAGATCCTCAATTTCAGATTAACAACTTGAATATAATTCCTGAATTTAATAGTGGTACGGTATTACTTACATTTAACCTTCCTTCAAAGGCGAATGCAGAAGTTAGGTTTATAAACAGTGCGGGCAATTTTGTTTGGGAAAGCAGGACAAATAATGGTAATTTCAGCAAATCATTCGCTTTGGGGCTAAATGGTGTTTACTATTTGGAAATAAAGGACGGAAAATCAATTGTTGTTAAAAAAATTGTGAAAGAAGGCTAACCTAAATGGTATAAATATATGAGCCATTTGTCAAAAAAACAAAAGGCTTTTTATTGCAAAAATTTTAATTGTACATTTGCTACCTTATAATTATTTCATTATATTTTAATAAGTTCTTTGTCGTGATTATTTTAATTTTCTTTTTATCCCACTGGTTTTTATCATTGTTTTTCCAAACATTTTATTTGCATAGATATGCTTCCCATAAAATGTTTATCACCCACAAAATAAATGAACGTGTTTTTCACTTTTTAACTTTTGTTTGCCAAGGTTCATCGTTTTTAAACCCTCGTGCATATGCTATTATGCACCGCGAGCATCATGCTTATAGCGATACCGAAAAAGACCCACATTCGCCTTATTTTTTTAAGGATGTTTTTCAAATGATGTGGCGCACTGCTATAAGCTATAAGCTGTACGAGAAAAAGTTAAAAGAGCCCGAACCACAGTTTAAAGGCAATTACCCCGAATGGCGCCTGCTTGATTACTGGGGCTCAACCTATGTTTCACGCCTGTTATTTGGAGCCTTATATTTAACTTTTTATTTATTTTTTGCTACCCATTGGTGGATGTTTTTGTTATTACCTATTCACTTTTTAATGGGACCTATACATGGTGCTATTGTAAATTGGTGCGGACATAAATATGGTTATGCAAATTTTGATAATGGCGATAAATCTAAAAATACCACTCCTTTTGATTTTTTAATGTTGGGAGAGCTTTTTCAAAACAATCATCACAAACGGCCAAACAGTGCCAACTTTGCCGCTAAATGGTTTGAGTTTGACCCTGTTTACCCAATTATGCGTTTTATGCATTGGATAAGGTTGATACAGTTAAGAGAAGCCTACCTATAGGTATTTGATTTTGAAAAAAGATTAAACTTGAGCCCGGATTCCGAAAAGTTTCCGGGTTTATTTTTGATGATTAAACCTTGGCTTTTTTATAATCGCTGATATTGATAGCCTCATCGCAAAAGTTGTATTCATGTTCCTGGTTGGAGCAAATAATGGTTAGTCTGTTTTTAGCGAATTTTTGTACCAGGTTTAAATACCAATCAACCCCCTGCGTATCTAGGTTTGAGGTAGGCTCATCCAGCATCAATAAAGGAGTATCTGAACAAAAAGCCAATGCCAATTTCAGCCGCTGTTTCATGCCAGATGAAAAGTACTTTATCATTTTGTTTTTACTGGCATCCATCCCTAACAAATTGATTAAACTTTCCTTGTTCATTCCATCGGAGAAAGCCTTGAATTTAAAATGGAAATCAATCACTTCTGCTAGGGTAAAATCTTCAATTAATTCTAGGTAAGGAGCAGCTAAGCTAAGGTGTTTGTAAACTTGTTCGGGCTCAACTGGTTTATTATCAAAAGTATAGTTAATAGTACCTGTTGAGGGCACTAAGTTACTATTCAAAACCTGAAACAAAGTTGATTTTCCAGAACCATTAGGCCCTAATACCGCGTAAATTTTACCGCTGTTAAAAGTATAGTTTATCCCCTTAAAAATCCATTCCCTATTAAAACGGCGACCAACATTTTCGAGGGTAATGCTACAATTCATTTAATAATGTTGATTAATTACACTTATTAAGGTCGACCTCTTTTTTTTTTTGCTTTGGAAATCTAGCCTCACAACCATCAAAAACCCTCAAATAACTTTTAAGAGTTTCCAAAGCCTTTCATAATACCCCTTTGCGAGTTTTGAACAAAATTGATGATTTCATCCCTTTCAACCGTAGGGTTAAACTCGGCCTCAATAATATCCAATGCTTTGGTAATATTGTATTTTTTCAGGAATATGATGCGGTAAATTTCTTGAATTTCGTTAATGGTAGCGGCACTAAATCCCCTACGTCTTAAACCTACAGAATTAATACCTACATACGACAATGGTTCGCGACCTGCCTTAGTAAACGGAGGAACATCCTTACGTACCAGGGAGCCTCCCGAAATCATGCTATGCGCGCCAATTTCAACAAACTGATGTACTGCTGAGGTGCCTCCAATAAAGGCCCAATCGTAAACGTTAATATGTCCTGCCAATTGTACAGCGTTGGCAATAATCACATTATCACCCACTACACAATCGTGAGCCACATGTACATAAGCCATTAACAAACAATTACTACCAATGGTAGTAGTATTTTTATCGAGCGCGGTACCACGGTTTAGCGTAACGCATTCCCTAATAATGGTATTATCTCCTACAATTACTGTGCTTTGTTCTCCACGATATTTTAAATCCTGTGGTGGTGCCGAAATAACTGCTCCAGGAAATATCCTGCAGTTTTTGCCAATACGCGCGCCATCCATTATGGTGCTGTTGGAGCCTATCCAAGTTCCTTCGCCAACTTCAACATCTTTGTGTATGGTAACAAAGGGTTCAATTACCACATTGTCGGCAATTTTTGCCTGGGGGTGTATGTATGCTAAAGGCTGGATCATGCTTCTTCAGGTTTTGTTTTTTTTACAATTTGTGCCATTAATTCGGCTTCAACCACTATGCGGTCGCCTACCATGCCTATTCCTTTCATTTGAGCTATACCCCTTCTAATAGGGGCAAGCAAACTACAATGAAAGATCAAGGTATCGCCAGGCACTACAGGCGATTTAAATCGCGCGTTTTCAATTTTAAGGAATAAGGTGATATAATTTTCGGGATCAGGTACCGTATTTAATACCAAAATACCACCTGTTTGAGCCATGGCTTCAATTTGTAACACACCCGGAAATAAAGGTGTTCCAGGGAAATGCCCGTTAAACAAATCTTCGTTCATGGTAACGTTCTTCAAACCCACTACATGGCTTTTAGTGAGTTCCAAAATCTTATCGATCATTAAAAAAGGCCAACGGTGTGGTAAAATGTTCATAATTTGAACGGTATCGTACACCGGCTTGGTATTGGGGTCGTAAATTTTTACGTGTTTACGGCTGCGTTCCTTTTTAATCAGGGTTTTTATTTTTTTGGCGAAGGCAACATTTGCTGCATGCCCTGGCCTTGCCGCCATGATATGCCCGCGTAATGGAACACCAACCAATGCCAAATCGCCAATCATATCCAATAGTTTATGCCTTGCAGGTTCGTTTTGGTGACGCAGTTCGATATTGTTTAAAATACCTTGAGGAGCCACCTTGATGTCTTTGCGGTTAAATATTTTGGCTAGGTGCTTTAATTCTTCTTCATCAACATCTTTATCAACTACCACAATGGCATTGTTTAAGTCACCACCTTTAATCAGGTTATGCTTAAGCAACATTTCCAATTCATGCAAAAAACAAAAGGTACGGCATGATGCAATTTCCTTTACGAATTCGGATATGGTAGAGATACTGGCATGCTGGCTACCTAAAACCTGCGAGTTATAATCAACCATACAAGTAAAACGGTAATCATCCAAAGGCATGGCCACCATTTCCACTTTGCGGTCGGGCTCGGTATAATGTATGTTATAGGGTATATGGTAATATTCCCTATCGGCTTCTTGCTCAACAAACCCGGTTTCTTTCAAAGCATCAACAAACTCAATCGAACTTCCGTCCATTATCGGGGTTTCTGGACCATCCAAATCGATTAAAATATTATCGAGTTCCAATCCCACCAAAGCGGCTAATACATGTTCGATGGTACTTACACTGGTTCCGTTTTGCGAAATGGTAGTACCCCTCGACGTATCTGTAACATTATCGCAGTCCGCATCAATAATTGGCGAACCCGCAACATCAACCCTCCTAAATTTGTAGCCATGATTATCAGGTGCGGGATTAAAAGTCATGGTAACTCTTTCGCCTGTATGCAAGCCAGTACCAGAAACAGTTACCGGCGACTTAATAGTTCTTTGTTTTACGTTCATGTTATAACTCATTCTTAATAGCTCATTAAGTCGTTGGCCAAAAAATTATAATAGTATTTAGAGAAACCAAATGACTAATGGTTTAACGGTTAAAGTTATTGTTTTTTTAATAATTCAATTAGCTGCTTTTCCAATTCGTTTACCCTTTTTTCAAGGTCAGGTAGTCGGTTAATTACCACATTCGAGCGCATATTGTCATTATATGGTACCGCTGGAGCGCCTGCCCATTTTTTATCTTCCTCTTTTATGGTACGGGATATGCCAGATTTTGCCTGTATTTGCGAACCTTTGGCTATACTAATATGCCCTACCACGCCTGCCTGACCGCCGATGATACAATTTTCGCCAATTTTTGAACTACCCGATACACCTGTTTGAGCGGCAATTACCGTATCGCTACCAATTTCAACATTATGGGCTATTTGTATTAAATTATCCAACTTAACGCCTTTGCGTATAATTGTTGAACCCATAGTAGCTCTATCAACCGTAGTGTTCGAGCCAATTTCAACCTCATCCTCAATTATTACGTTACCAATTTGGCTAATTTTTTTGTAGGTTCCATCGGTTTGCGGTGCAAAGCCAAAGCCATCGCTACCTATAATAGTACCCGAATGGATAATCACATTATTGCCTATTTTACAATCGAAATAAACAATCACTCCCGGAAAAAGGGTTACATTATTGCCAAGTTCTACATCGTCGGCAAGGTAAGTATGGGGGTAAATTTTGCAATTATCGCCTACTTTTACATTAGGACCAACGTATGCAAAAGCTCCAATATATACGTTTTCGCCAATTTGTGCCGATGGATGTATAAATGAAGGCTGCTCAATACCTGTTTTATGGAGTTTTAATGTGTTATACCTTTCGAGCAATAAAGTGAAGCTACTATAGGCATTTTCTACCCGAATAAGTACCGCTTTTGTAGGTGCTGTTAATACCAAATCGGCATTTATAATTACTACCGAGGCATTGGTGGTGTATAAAAAGTGCTCGTATTTGGGGTTAGCCAAAAACGACAGCGATCCGGATTCAGCTTCCTCAATTTTAGCCAGTTTGCTTACCGACACCATTGGATCCCCTTCAACTTTTCCGTTCAGCAGTAAACTTAATTCTTGGGCGGTAAATTGCATTAGGCAAATTTAAATTTTAATAATTATTGGGCAAATTTATAATAAGTTGACCAAGTTCAAATAATATCGGGAGTTTAACCATTCATTTAAAAGCCATTTTAACAAAATTTAAGTTTATTTGCTACAAAACCAACTCTTTATTATAGCAAATAATAGCTTTTTTTACCGTTTTTGAAAGTGCCCCCAAATTTGAATTATCGCTGGCTTCGGCAATATCCTTTATATTGCCATTTTTCATCAAAATCAAAATATTCCCATCGCCGGCCTTGTAAGCGTCGTTCCTAATATTATCAGTAAAAACAAAATAAGACGCTTCCTCAATAGTAATATTATATTTTTTGGCGACCGCATTTAGCAATTGATTAATAAATTGTTCATTGGGTTGTTCGTTGCTTATCTCAACCTTATATAATTTGCGCTCTACCAAATCGGTACAAAGTTTCGATAATATAAAGTCGTCGCTTGTTTTCCAAACCTTTATGGCGGCCATAATATCGGTATCATCTAAAGCTGCAAAACGTTCCAGATGGATGGCATCCTCCATAAATTGGCTTTTATCAATTTTGGTATTTAAAAAATGCCCCAAGCCAGGTAGGTTAAATTTCATGCCTTTATTAAGTGCCAGCTCCCTACTTCGTTTCAATATTTTTGATAGCAGCAACTCGGCAGCAATAACTGTTTTATGCAGATATACCTGCCAATACATGAGCCTGCGGGCAATCAAAAACTTTTCGATAGAGTAGATGCCCTTTTCTTCAATCACAATATGGTCATCTCGTACATTTAGCATCTTGATAATACGGTCGGAACTAATTACCCCTTCCGAAACGCCCGTAAAAAAACTATCCCGGTTCAAATAGTCCAGCCTATCCATATCTAACTGGCTCGATACCAATTGATGCAAAAAATGGCGGTGGTAAGTATCGTCAAAAATACTGATGGCTAAATCCAATTGTCCGTTAAACTGTTTATTGAGGCTGTTCATCAGCATCACCGAAATATCCTCATGCGAGATACCTACAACGATGTTCTCTTCCAACGCGTGAGAGAATGGGCCATGTCCTATATCATGCAAGAGGATGGCAATGGTTACCGCCTCTTCTTCCTCATTGCTTATTTTATGGCCTTTATTTCTTAAAGTTTCAATAGCCAAGCTCATTAAATGCATGGCTCCTAAAGCATGATGAAAACGGGTATGCAAGGCGCCAGGGTAAACAAGGTGCGTCATGCCCAGTTGTTTTATATAGCGTAAGCGCTGAAAATAAGGGTGTTCTATCAAATCGAATATCAGTTCGGAAGGGATGCTGATAAAGCCATGTACAGGGTCGTTTATTATTTTCTTTTTATTCAAGGTATGTATTTGCGATGCAAAATTGAAAAATAAAGGTAACAGGTAAATTTTATATTTGTTAATTTTTGTTAATCCTTTTATTTATTAATAACAAAACCCGTGTTTTGAAGTTTGTTTAACAAGTATTTAAATTACTAAATATAATACGGAATAGCCCTTTTTGGGTTTATTTGCCTAATTTTAAAGGCATACCTATTTTGGGGTTTGCTATAAATTTAAAGCAGGTTAAGCTTATTAATTTAACATCAACAAAAATGCAAGAAACATCCATATTATGGGCCGACGACGAAATAGACTTGTTAAAGCCACACATCCTGTTTTTAACCGAAAAAGGCTATAAGGTAACCACCGTAACCAATGGTTATGACGCGGTTGATGCTTTCAAGGCCAGCTATTTTGATTTGATATTTTTAGATGAAAACATGCCCGGACTTACCGGATTGGAAACGCTATCGCAAATAAAAAACATCAATAATGATATTCCCATTGTTTTGATTACCAAAAACGAAGAGGAATATTTAATGGAGGATGCCATAGGCTCAAAAATTGATGATTATTTAATAAAGCCGGTAAACCCAAGACAAATTTTGCTCACCATTAAAAAGCTGACCGAAAACAAGAAGCTGGTAACCGAAAAAACTACCATGGCCTATCAGCAGGATTTTAGGAACCTGGGCATGACCTTGAACGATAACTTGAATTATAAAGAGTGGGTGGATGTTTATAAAAAACTGATATATTGGGAACTGGAATTAGAGAAACTGGAAGACGCGGGCATGCACGAAATACTGACCATGCAAAAAGCCGAAGCCAATACACAGTTTTGCAAGTTTATTGAGCGCAATTACCTTAATTGGATGAAGGACCCTGATGAAGGGCCAACCATTTCGCCACAATTGTTTAAAAAGAAGGTATTCCCGAAACTGGATGGCAAAGGTCCCTTGTTTTTTATTTTGATTGATAATTTGAGGTACGACCAGTTTAAAATTATCAACACCGTACTTACCGAATATTTCAGGTTGGAGGAAGAAGATGCCTATTACAGTATTTTACCTACTGCTACCCAGTACGCCCGTAATGCCATATTTTCGGGATTGATGCCTTTGGAGATGGAGAAACGTTACCCCGAAATGTGGCAGAATGATGAGGATGAAGGTGGTAAAAATTTGCACGAAGGTCAGTTTGTTACCGACCAGCTAAAGAGACAATTACGCAAAGAAGTAAAGCATTCGTATCATAAAATATTAAACATTGACGAAGGCAGGGCATTGAACGATTCGGTAAGTAACCTGATGAACAATGAGCTGAATGTGATAGTTTATAACTTTGTTGATATGCTATCGCATGCCCGCACCGACATGCAGATGATACGGGAATTGGCAAGCGATGAAGCCAGCTATCGCTCGCTTACACTTTCATGGTTTGAGCATTCGCCTTTGTTTGATTTGTTGAAGTTTTTGGCTCAGAAACAGGTAAGAGTGATTATTACAACCGACCATGGTACCATTAAGGTAAAAACCCCAAGCAAAATTATAGGCGACCGCAATACAAATACCAATTTGCGCTACAAACAAGGTAAAAACCTTAACTTTAACCCCAAAGAGGTTTTTTACGTACGTAACCCGCACGATGCCATGTTGCCAAAATTACACGTAAGCAGCAGCTTTGTTTTTGCCAAGGAGGATAAGTATTTTGTATACCCAAATAACTACAACCATTTTGTAAATTTTTATAACGAAACCTTCCAGCATGGCGGTATCTCGTTAGAGGAGATGTTGATACCCATAGCGGTTTATGGGCCGAAATAGTTTTTTTAATTTTTTTAATTAAATTTGAGTATGGTTTTAGTATTAAAAGATAAGGCTGATATAAAAAAAATCCAAGAATTTTTGTCAGAAAGAAAGCGTAAGAAAAACTTTGACGCGAAAAAATTTTGTGGAGCTATAAAAGTTGATGAGGATGCTTTAGTAATTCAAAAGCGTTTAAGAGATGAATGGAACTAATATTTTTGTTGATACTAATATTTGCATTTATTTACTAAATGGAGATGAAGTTATAGGTGATATGTTAAATAATCGTAACCTATTTATTTCAATAATAACAGAAATGGAATTATGTACTTTTCAGGGATATAGTGCCATTGAAATAATTAAAACCTTTTTAGATTCTATAACTATACTAAACATAGATGAAGGCATTAAAGAATCTGCGATAAAAATAAGAACTGAGTCAAAACTCAAATTACCTGATAGCATAATAGCAGCTTCTGCAATAACCAATGATATGCCTCTGATTACGGCAGATAAGGATTTTAAAAAAATTATAGGCCTTGATTTAATTTTGTTTGAACACAATTAATAAATGCGCCTAACATCCACTTCACCAACCCAGCTAGAGATTATTGCAAAGCAACTATTGGCTTTTGCCCCTGATAACCGTATTTTTTTGTTTTATGGCGAAATGGGCACGGGCAAAACCACGCTAATAAAAGCCATTTGCCATGAACTTGGTGTAAAGGATAATGTAACCAGTCCTACTTTTTCCATCGTAAACGAATATATTGCTAGCCGTAGCCGAAAGGCCTATCATTTTGATTTTTATAGACTCAAAAACCAAACTGAGGCAATGGATTTGGGTTATGAGGAATATTTTTATTCGGGTGCTTATTGTTTTATTGAATGGCCCGAAATGGTGCCCGACCTGCTGCCACCTCATTATGTTACCATTAAAATTGAGGTTACCGGACAAAATACCCGGGAAATAATAATTGAACAATTTTAGCTATTAGTACCACAAATTTTCCTATCTTCATCATCAAGAAAATTAGGTATAATGAGCTCAGGGAAATACAGCGGGTTTTCTGACATTGCCAAGCAGGCATTGATGCAGCCACAGGAGTCGATGCTGGAAGTAAAGAACCAAAAAAAGAGGCTTTACATAGGCATCCCCAAAGAAATATCATTTCAAGAAAACAGGGTTGCTTTAACGCCCCTATCAGTTGCTTTGTTGGTGAACAATGGGCATGAGATTATGTTGGAAAGCAATGCCGGAGCTGCTGCAAACTTTAAAGACAACCATTACAGCGAACAAGGCGCCCAAATAGTTTACGATACCAAAAAGTTATACGAGGCCGATATCATCATCAAAATTGCCCCGCCCACTATGGAAGAAATTGCCATGATGAAACCCGGGCAAATTTTAATATCGGCGCTACAACTCTCTTCGTTAAAAGGTGAATATTTGCATGCCCTCATCAATAAAAGAGTTACAGCGCTTTGTTTTGAACATTTAAGAGACGAAGGTGGCTCCTTGTGCGTGGTACGGGCAATGAGCGAAATTGTTGGGGCAACATCCATATTAATAGCTGGTGAATATTTAAGCAATATTTTTGATGGTAAGGGATTGATGCTTGGTGGTATTACCGGCGTACCACCAACCGAAATTGTAATTTTAGGTGCGGGTACCGTTGGTGAATACGCCGCGCGCACGGCCATATCATTAGGTGCTGAGGTAAAAGTATTCGACCCATCTATTTACAAGCTACGTAGATTACAAAATAATATTGGTAGTCGGGTTTTTACCTCGGTGGTGCAGCCCATTGTGTTAGAAAAAGCCATTACTACTTGCGATGTGGCAATAGGAGCAATGCGTGCCAAAGAAGGTCGCAGCCCATGTATCGTATCAGAAGCAACGGTGAGTCGCATGAAACCCAATTCAGTTATTATTGATGTGGCGATTGATCAAGGCGGTTGTTTTGAAACTTCGGAAATTACCAATCATACTAATCCTGTATTCCGTAAGCATGATGTAATACATTATTGCGTTCCTAATATCGCTTCCAGGGTAGCACGTACCGCTACTTACGCGCTCACCAATATTTTTGCTCCTATTTTGTTGGATATTGGCGAACAAGGTAATATCAAAAATGTGATTTGGCAAAAATCGGGTATTAGGGATGCTGTATATATTTTTCAGGGACAATTAACCAATAAATACCTTGGTGAACGTTTTGCTATACCTTGTAAAGACCTTGATTTACTCATTATTTCGAACAGATAATATGAAAACGCTTTTGCTTGTCATCATTTGTTTAACTGTCTTTAGTCATGTTATTGCGCAGCAATACAAGTATATCGACAGCAATAAAGTAATGAGGCTAAGGGATTATCAAAAAAAGATAGCTGATTCGCCCGATTATCAACTGGTTGAAATAAAAAAGCTAGTGCCTAATATTGTTTTAGATATCAGGTATGCTACCCGCAATAATTTTATGCATAAGGCCATGTATAAATTAGCCAAAGCCTACGTCCGGCTACCTGTAGCAAAGGCTTTAAAAGAAGTTGAGGACGAGCTAAACAAACAAGGACTTGGGCTTAAAATATTTGATGCTTACAGACCATATGCTGTTACTGTTTCATTTTATGAATTGGTTAAAGATACCGTATTTGTTGCCTCCCCTCGTAGGGGTTCGCGTCATAACAGGGGATGCGCTATTGACCTTACTATTATCAATTTGAAAACCGGGCAAGATTTGGACATGCCAACACCCTTTGATAGCTTTAGTGTAAAAGCAGCTGATAATTATCCTAATTTATCAAAAGCTAAAATTGCTAACCGTGAAATGCTGAAAACTGTAATGGAGGCACATGGTTTCAAAATTAATAAATCGGAATGGTGGCATTATGATTACAATGGTTATTCAAATTTCCCGGTAATGGATATTGCCTTTGAAGAGTTGAATTAATCATTTATATTCCAAAAAATCTTCCCCTTTTATTTGTAATTAAGATACCCTTTTGGTAGAATTTTCACAGCCAAAAAACCCAATTTCACCGATGCTAAATATGACTTTGCCAAATAGGCATTTGTCATTTTTATTTTACACATTACTTTTAAAACATATTATAACAATAATCGTTTTTAAAAGTAAATGAACACATACCAACATAACTACTTTGTATACTCGGGAATTACGCCTGATGAATATGCTTTTATACAAGAAGCATCGGCTGGTTTAAGTACTTTTCAAATGCAAACATTTATGCTTGTTTATAATAGCCGAAGAAAAAATCCTATTGATATTTTATTTGCTACGCTGTTTGGCTTTCTAGGGCTTGGCGGGGTACAACGTATGTTAACCAAGCAATATGGCTGGGCTCTAATCTATATGCTTACCGGAGGGCTTTTTATGGTTGGCACTTTGTACGATTTGTTTAACTATAAAAGCCTAACCAACGAGTATAATAGCAAACTGGCTTATGAGTGTTATGAAATAGCCACTGCCGCCAAATAAACATTAGGTAGCAAGAAAATCAGGAAGCGGTTTTCTTAGCGAATCAAATATATAGTTCTGATTAGGTAAAAACCCATCCCGATTGCGAGATGGGTTTTGAATTTTATAGCCTACTTATTTTGCTAATGATTTTTCTCTGATAGCTTTAAACTCCGACCCCTTTTTCCAACCTGGAAACACGGTTGAATTAGCCAGCTCATGCCCAATGTTAAATAACAAGTTGGCAACTTGTGCCATCCCATCGGTATTCATAGCTTCGGTGAAATTATCAGATGGTTGGTGATAATTGTTCGCGGTATAGTCGTCCTGTTGTTTTTTACCCCAAACGGCTCCATGGAGGGTACTCTCTTGGCCATTATTAATATCTAGCGCAGGTATACCCACTTTCGCAAAATTAAAATGATCCGACCGATAATAGCTTCCAGCCCCAGGGTTTTTATCGCCTGTCACTTTTTTACCCAATGGTTTTACCCATTTTTCAACATAATCATCCAAATCATTTTGACCCTTTCCTGTAATCGCAAAATCATTTGTTTCGCCATAGCTGCCCAAGGCATCCATATTTAGGTTGGCAACCGTTTTGTTTACGGGGTAAATTGGATGTGTGGCATAATATTCCGACCCTAGCAAACCTTGCTCTTCGGCAGTAACCATTAAAAACACTACCGAACGTTTAATGTTGCTGCTTAATCCAGCAAATGCTTTAGCCACGCCCAACACAGAGGCAACACCATCGGCATTATCAATGGCTCCATTATAAATACTATCCCCTTTAGCATCAGCTTTGCCTATACCCAAATGATCCCAATGCGCTGAATATAAAATACATTCATCGGGCGTGGTGCTTCCCTTTAAAACCGCTATCACATTATGGGAGGTGCTGTATTTTAATTTATTGTGAAGGGTAAGACTAATGGTTTGTTTTAAATCAACTGCCTTAAAGTCTGCTTTACGTGCAATGGCCCTGATATCGCCACTAATGCCCGCAGCTGATAGTATTTTGGTAGCAGCCGACTCACTTAACCAACCTTCAACCTTGCAACGCGACAAATGTTTGTCGGCTTGTTGCAAATATAATTTAGCATGCCCGTTGCCATTTACCACCGTAAACGGATAGCTGGCAGGCTCCGTTTGATGTATTACCAACACACCAGCCGCACCTTGTCGCGCAGCTTCTTCATATTTATAAGTCCACCTGCCGTAATAAGTCATGGTGTCGCCTTTAAAAAGTTTCGAATTGCCCGATTTAAAACCTGGGTCGTTCACCAAAACAATCACTGTTTTACCTTTTACATCCAGATTTTTATAATCGTTCCAATTGTACTCTGGTGCTACTATGCCGTATCCGGCAAAAACCAATGGTGAATTGTTTAATTGTACGCTATCCAATTCTTGCTGGGTAGATGCAGAAAAATCATCAGTAGGTTTAAAAGTAAAAGAGGCTTTACCACTAACTGTAATATTTGATGGAAAACTGGTAACCTGTACCATTGGCACTTCCTGAAAATAGCTACCATGGTTGCCTGGCTCCAGGCCGAGTTGCTTAAATTGCCCGGCAATATAGTTGATAGTCTTGTTTTCGCCTTCCGTAAATGGCATACGCCCGGTTAAAGAATCATTGGCCAAAACTGCAATATGGTTTTTAATATCAAGCGCGGTAACCGGCCCACTAACAGTGGATGTCTCCTTTTGTTTGCAATTATTTAGAAACATTGAAATAATTGTAATAAAAAATGAAATTTTTAAAAGTTTCATAATGGTTTTTTCATCAAATATAAAAAAAGTATAGGCTCAATTATGAATTTCTTAATTTTTTTGAGTTTATACGAATTTTTATTAAATGACGAATAGGTAATAAAAAGTTAATTATATGTATTTATACTAATTCACCCTTGTATATGTCTACTGCTTGTTCACATGTCTGCTCCCTTTCTGCTGTTAGTGCTCCCCCCTGCTTAGAAGTACTTTAGCTTGTCATATATGTGGAAAGAGACCACAATGGCTA
>CAITEP010000049.1 GCA_903891475.1 uncultured Mucilaginibacter sp. | reverse complement strand
TATCAATAAATCAATTATTGCGGGTAAAAACTATATACCGGTAACCGGTAAGGTGATTGATCAGGATGATATTTTGCTTGGTGTTGATGCCGCGCTTGATGGTTGGCTTACTGCCGGACGCTTTGCAAATGGCTTTGAAGCTGATTTTGCTAAATACTTTAAAGCGCCTAAAGCATTATTGGTTAATTCAGGCTCATCCGCGAATTTAATAGCCTTTTATACGTTAACCTCCCCAAAACTAGGCGACAGGGCCGTTAAACCAGGCGATGAAGTAATTACAGTAGCGGCTGGCTTTCCAACTACAATTAACCCAATTATTCAATTTGGGGCAATACCCGTTTTTGTAGATATTGATATCGCTACGCATAATGTGCTTGCAAGTGATATTGAAGCCGCTGTATCTGAAAAAACAAAAGCTATTATGATTGCCCACTCACTAGGTAATCCTTTTAACTTGGATGAAGTAATGCGAGTAGCAAAAAAATATAACCTTTGGGTAGTGGAGGACGACTGCGATTCATTGGGAGCTACTTATAGAGAAAAGAAAAGTGGAACCTTCGGCGATATTTCAACTTTTTCCTTTTATCCGGCACACCATATTACCATGGGCGAAGGTGGTGCGGTACTCATAAATAATCCGCAATTGGCAAAAATTGCGGAAAGCTTTAGAGATTGGGGCCGCGATTGCTATTGCGAACCGGGGAAAGACAATACCTGCGGCTGTAGGTTTTCGCAACAATTAGGCACCTTACCTTATGGGTATGATCATAAATACACCTATTCGCATATTGGGTTTAATTTGAAAGTTACCGATATGCAAGCGGCTTTTGGAGTATCACAATTAAAAAAAGTTGACTATTTTGTTCAAAGACGTCGCGAAAATTTCAATGCTTTGTATGAAAGAATGAAAAATATGGAAGAATTATTTATTCTGCCAGAGGCTACCGAACATAGCAACCCATCATGGTTTGGGTTTTTATTGACACTGAGGGAAGGTGACGCGGCTGATCGGCACATGCTGGTTCAACACCTAGAAGAAAATAAAATTGGCACCCGCTTGCTATTCGGAGGGAATTTATTACGTCAACCGGCTTACGCGAATATTAATTATCGTAAAATAGGCGAATTGCCAAATACGGATATTATAATGAACCAATCATTCTGGTTAGGTGTTTGGCCAGGATTAAATGAAACGCATTACGACTATATGTTTGATGTGATAAAAAGATACGTTTCGTAAATTAAAAAATATCTCCTTCGTATTATGTCAATAACCATTGTAATTCCATGTCATAAAAGGCCTGACTATCTGAAAACCGTTTTAAGTAGTATAAAAAACCAAACGGCTCTTTCCAGCGTTGATAGAATTATCGTTTCTGAAAACAGTGATGATAGTCGATCCAAAAATATTTGCCGAGAATTCCCAGAACTATGTATTGAATATGTTCAACAACCTGTTGAGATTGTGGGTATTGATCATTTATATTGGCTAATCAATCAATCAAAATCAAAATATACCGCCATGATTCACGATGATGATTGGTGGTATCCAACCCATTTGGAATGTGCTTTAAAGTATTTAGCTAACGATGATGCAGCCGCATATTTTTCAAATTTTGTTATCTCAGATAATGAAATAATGAAAAATGCAAACTTTCATCATCCAACTATTTGGGGTATTTTCGCAAAAAATATAATTGATAACTATGTTATATCGTTCAACTTTGAAGCTGTGGCTTGTATTAGTTACTTAATTACTCCATTTCATATGTCGGGCATGGTAGCAAATACCGAGTATTTAAAATACGCGAATGAAAATGGCCTAATGAATTCAAAGCCTTGGTATGCAGATAGAATACTTTATCCATACTTAGCCTCAAAAGGTACCATATATTTAAACTCACAAACATTATGCGCGGTTAGGCGACATGAAGGGAATGATCAACATAATTACGATCAATTAAATAGGTATATTTCGCATTTGGAGGGATCAAGTAAAATTGAATTATACGCCAAAGAAAATAATGTGAATATTTTGGATGTTTGGAATAAACTATTTTTATCCTTACCCCAAAAAGATTGGCAAGAAGTACTGAATGTTTATATTGGCAACTTTGGTTACAATAATCCAAAATTACCGG
>CAITEP010000048.1 GCA_903891475.1 uncultured Mucilaginibacter sp. | reverse complement strand
ATCCAGCTCATGTTTATCGTCGCAAATATTATTGCTGGCAAGTTGCACTCCTGCAGAGCTTGTTTCTCCTTATATCTGCTTGGGCTAGTTAGCAATTTTTCTAATCATTTCCACCAACTATTTTTGTCATCATTACCGTTTAAAATATACTTTTCAATAATAAGAAATTTAGAAAGCTGGTATTTAAAAATTACCAGCTTTCTAAACAAATTACCAAACTTTTAAACCAAACTTTTGAGCCCATTCATTTGCCTTTTCGTATCCAGCATCGGTATGCCTAAATACGCCCATCGCAGGATCATTATGCAAAACTCTTTTTAAACAATCATCGGCTCTTTCTGTTCCATCTGCAAGAACTACCATGCCAGCATGTTGCGAAAAACCGATTCCAACGCCCCCACCATGATGAAATGAGACCCAGGTAGCGCCGCCAGCAGTATTAGCCATCAGGTTAAGCAAAGGCCAATCAGAAACCGCATCCGACCCGTCTTTCATTGCTTCGGTTTCCCTATTTGGGGAGGCCACTGAACCACAATCTAAATGATCACGGCCAATTACAATTGGTCCTTTTACCTTCCCGGTTTTTACCAAATCATTAAATAACAGTCCGGCCTTTTCACGCTCTCCCATACCTAACCAACAAATACGTGCAGGTAGCCCTTGAAAGGAAATTTTTTGTTGCGCCTTTTGTAACCAGTTTATTAATGGCTTATTTTCAGGAAAAGCTTCCATTAATGCCCTATCTGTTATAAATATATCTTCTGGATCACCAGATAATGCAACCCATCTGAAAGGTCCCTTACCCTCACAAAATAAAGGCCTTATGTAAGCAGGAGTAAAACCCTGAAAATCATAAGCATTTAGCTCCCCTCCTTGCTTCGCAAATTCACGTAGGTTATTTCCGTAATCAAATGTGATTGCTCCCTTGTTTTTTAGCGCAAGCATAAATCCAACATGTCTTGCCATGCTTGCAAACGACAGTTTTTTATATTTTTCGGGGTTTGTTATTCTTAGTTCATTCGCTTGTTGTATTGTTAACTCATTTGGCACGTATCCATTTAATGGGTCGTGTGCTGATGTTTGATCTGTAAGAATGTCAGGGATCAAATTATCATTCAATAATCTTTCCAATAAATCGCCGGCATCACTTACTAAACCTATTGAAATAGCCTCGCCCTTTAACACAGCCTCTTTAACCCATTCAATGGCTTCTTTGTAAGAATGGGTCATTTTGTCGATGTATTTTGTATCAACCCTTTTTTGTATTCGGCTTACATCCACGTCGGCACCTAAAAAAACCCCACCAGCCATAGTAGCAGCTAAAGGTTGCGCACCACCCATGCCTCCAAGACCAGCACTAACAATCAGTTTACCTTTTAAATCATTGTTAAAGTGCTGGCGGCCGCATTCTACAAAAGTTTCGTAGGTGCCTTGTAAAATACCTTGGGTACCTATGTAAATCCAGCTTCCGGCGGTCATCTGTCCGTACATCATTAGCCCTTTGGCTCGTAGCGTATTAAAGTGATCCCAAGTTGCCCATGCAGGTACCAAATTACTATTTGCTATTAATACACGTGGTGCTTGCGGATGGCTTCTAATAATACCAACTGGTTTTCCTGATTGTACCAATAAGGAATGGTACTCATCTAACTCGAGCAATATTTCAATTATTTTTTTTAGAGACACTGGGTTGCGTGCAGCCTGTCCAATTCCGCCATAAACTACCAATTCATCAGGATTTTCGGCTACTTCGCCATCTAGGTTATTTAACAACATCCGTAATGGCGCTTCTGTTTGCCAGCTTTTGGCATGTAATTGATTGCCTCGTGGTGCCTTGTACACCGGATGATTGGCATAAGTTTTAATAAATTCCGAACTCGTCATTGTTTAAGTTTATTTTATTTTTTAAAGCCTCGCTTTCAAGTGTTGAAAGCAATGAGCCTGATGTAATTAATTCGTGCAATTGGTTTATATCATCGGCAAATACCCTATCCTCTTTTATGAAAGAAACTTTTGTACGTACCAAATTGTGGCATGCTTCCAATACAGGAGTTGATTTTAAAGGACGTCTGAAATCAATTGCCTGACAGGCATATAATAATTCAATGGCTTGTATATATTCAACATTTTCAATTACTTGGTGTAATTTGCGTCCGCTGATAGAGCCCATCGAAACATGATCTTCTTGCCCTAAAGAGGTTGGCACACTATCAGCACTTGCCGGAAAACAAAGTGTTTTATTTTCAGTAACCAAAGCCGCTGTGGTGTATTGCGGTATCATTAATCCTGAATGCAAGCCGGGGTTACTGGTTAATAGTTTAGGCAATCCATAACGACCTTCGCTTATTAAATAACAGCGACGGTCGGCAATATTACCTAATTCTGCAGCTGCAATGGTTGCATAATCGAGTGGAATAGCCAATGGTTGTCCATGAAAATTACCTCCACTAATGGTATCTTCGGCATTAAAAACAATAGGGTTATCGGTAACTGAATTTAATTCAATTTCGGTTATTTCTTTTAGATGAAGCCATGCATTACGAGAAGCACCATGAACTTGAGGCATACATCGAAGCGAATATGGATCTTGTACCCTATCGCAATCCAAATGAGAATTACCAATTTCTGAATTTTGGAGCAATGCATACAACCGCTTGGCAACAAGCTTCGTACCCTTGTATGGTCGTAAATTGTGTAAACGTTCATCGAATGGTTTTATTGAACCCATTAAACCTTCTAATGATAAAGCGCCAATTAAATCGGCATGGTTTAAAGCATTGTTGAGCCTTTCAACACCTTTTACAGCAAATGCAAGTATAAATTGCGTTCCGTTAATCAAGGCTAGACCCTCCTTAGGCCCTAGGATTAAGGGATTTAAATTATGTTTGTCTAAAACTTCTGACGATGGTTTAAGATGACCATTTTCATAAACCTTACCTAAGCCAATTAAGGGCAGAAATAAATGTGCGAGCGGTGCCAAATCGCCAGATGCGCCAACCGAACCTTTCTCTGGAACAGAAGGAATAATATCATTATCAATGTGCCAAATAATCCTATTTAAGGTTGTTAATGAAATTCCTGAATAACCTTGAGCTAAGGCATGTACCTTACAAACAAGCATAAGCTTACTTATTTCAACCGGTATTGGCTTACCCACCCCAACACTGTGACTTTTTAATAAATTGTTTTGTAAAGTAGAAGTGTCTGATTCAGATATTTTTGTTTCACAAAGTGGCCCAAATCCAGTATTAATCCCATAAACCGGGTTTGATGATTGCACAATATCTTTTATTGCCAAACATGAGGACTCCACTTTTTTGGTAGCCTCTTCATTGATTACTCCTTTTATATTACCGGCAGCAATACTTAAGCATGTTCCAATACTCAAATGAGCCACACCATAATTAAATTCGCTATTCATTTATATTGGATATTAATAGTTTACTACTTATCCTTTCAGATAATGGACTGTTTTTAAAAGCGTTTTCTAAGGAATCAATTGCCGGTAACAAGGGATTACAATCTGGATTTTCGTTTATTAATTCCTCCATTCCCTTTAAAATAGCCTCCCAAACTGGCAATATTGCTGATAGTAACTGCTTGCCTTTAGGAGTTAATTGTACTAGTTGTTTTCTGCCATCCTCAATACTAGGTAAGCTGGTTACCAAATCCTTACTTTTTAAATTTGCAATAAGTTGGCTGGCTGCAGGATGAGAAACTTCTGTTTGCTGGCTTAATTCCTTAATTGAAAGATTACCATTTTTATTAAGTAAGTAAAATACTGGAAACCAACTTGCATCAAAATCAATACACTCATTTTGATAAACCTTGTTTATCTCGGATAAAAAGCCCTCACTTAAACGCCTCAATCTACTTCCCAATACCAAATAACCCAAACTTTGATATAAATTCATTCCGCAATTTATATAAGTGCTTATACAAATACAAGAAAAATTTTTGTTTTAAATTTTTTTTGTACCTTAGTACTGTTCATAGGGGTAATAGTTTTCAGCAACTTACCTAAAAAATTATAAACCAATTTAAACTGATATATTATGAAATCTCCAATTGTTGTGGATGGCATTAGCTATTTGCATTTATCTGATGAGAAATTACTCGACTTATCTAAAAATGATGCTGAAGATTTTAACGGAGAAACAATAACAATTTCAAAACAAATAAAAGAGGGTAGAGGAATACCCTCCGGCAACGATACAGATATTACCCTAATAGCAAAAGATAGCGAAGAAAGCAATTTGGATACCTATTGCGAAATTCTTAGAACTTGCCCTTGTCCGATTTGCAATTCGGAAACTGATAAAATAAATGCTACAATTACTGCAACAACTATCAGTTTTCTTTTATTTACCAATTATCAAAAATCTCTTAAAATAGCCTGTCCTAATTGCCTTAATAAAATGCATAATGAAGCTATGTTTAAAACAAGCATATTAGGCTGGTGGGGAGTGCCATGGGGAATTGTAAGAACATTAGAAGCTTTGATATTAAATTATAAGATGAAGTTTTTAACTACTTTACCAGAGCCTAATGAACTATTTAAAAATTTTGTTGCTAGTAGGATTGATAGGATAGAGGCCAACCGTAATAATGGCGATGCTTTAAAAGCCATTGTACAATTTGGCTAGTAAAATTCATTTTACCTCATAAGTTGTATAATGTAATACCTTTTATAACAAACGAACACTATCAATAGTGATTATGGTTATACTTTTAAGACTATAATTAATTACCTTTGCAAATAAGTGTAATTTAAAGACTTAGAAGTTTGAAATTTAATAAAGTTAGCATTTTTTATTCAAAAATATTATTGGTATGCTTTATAGCTGGGCAGTTAATGCTTGGTATGCATGGGCATAAATTAATAATATCAAAACGTTCTTCAAATGCTTCTTTTTCAAAAAGCCACACCAAACAAATCCTAAAAGAAAAATGCTGCACCTGCGATGTAATGTTCCACCATTACATGGTACTAAATGAAAATAAAAACGATACTATAATTAATGGGGTTTCCTTTTTTTATAAATCATTTAGTAATAATTTCCATAATTTCTCCGTAATATATTCAAGTAGTCGAGCTCCTCCCTGTTACTTCTTCTCATGATTAAGGTATCAGTCTGTTCTTTCCTTAAGTGATATTAAGTATTAAAAATACAGATTGTCTTAACTGGAATCATAGGTAATAAAAAGCCTTTACAATGTGCGAATTTTAAAAAAATTTCGTTTGTTACTTGTTTACATCCCCTATATGAAAATCGTAATTAAAATACATATATTCTCCTTGCTGCTTAGTTTAAGTTCTGTAAGAGCGGCTTACAACATAACCAGAATTAAAGATAATACCAGTACACTATCAGGAGTAGTAACAGATAAGGCAGATGGTAAGCCCATAATTGGGGCAACTATAAATATACCTGATATTAGGGTAGGCACAACAACCGATATTAACGGTCATTATTCAATAAACAACTTGCCAAAAGGTACTTTTTTGGTGCAAATTAGCTATATAGGCTACGCTACTTTTAACCAGAAGCTAGATTTTACAAAAATTGCTGTATTTAATGTTCAACTTTCGGAATCATCTATAGAAACAAGCGAGGTAGTTATAACAGGTGTAAGTAAAGCAACTGAATTGAAAAGAGATCCCGTTCCAATGACAGCCGTAAGCAAAACTTTTATTGACGAACACTCAGCCTCAGGAAACGTGATAGACGAAATTGCAAATTTACCTGGTATTAGCGCAGTAACTACAGGCCCGAATATTTCAAAACCATTTATTCATGGTTTGGGATATAATAGAGTAGTAACATCGGTAGATGGAATCAGGCAAGAAGGACAACAATGGGGTGATGAACATGGCATTGAGGTAGATCAAAATTCAATTGACAGGGTGGAAATTATAAAAGGGCCATCAAGCTTAAGTTATGGTTCAGATGCCATAGGAGGGGTTGTTAATTTAATTACTCCACCAGCCGTTCAAACAGGAAAAATATTGGGTTCTTTTACAAGTTTTTATGGAACAAATAATAGCCTATTAAATGAATCTCTAAGATTACAGGGCAATAAGGAAGGTATAGTTTGGGGAACAATAATGTCGTATAAAATCGCCAAGGATTATCAAAATCAGCATGATGGTAGAGTATATGCTACTAATTTTAATGAGAAGGATTTCCGTGCAATGGTTGGGCTAAGTAAAACCTGGGGATACTCTTATTTCAATGCCTCCCTATTTGATGACTTACAAGCTATCCCAGATGGAAGTCGCGACCCTTTAACCCGAAAATTCACCAAACAAATAACCGATACAGATACTTACCGCGTTATTGTTCCGGAAAGTGAGTTGAATTCATATACCATCCCGACGCTTCATCAACATGTTCAACTTTATAGAATATATAACAACAGCAGCTTTGTTATAGGAAATGGTAATTTACTAGTAAATTTGGGGTACCAATATAGCCACAGAAGAGAGTATACGCATCCCACAAATCCTGATATTCCCGGCCTTAATTTGCAGCTTACTACTTTTACTTACGATACAAAATATAACCTTAGTTTTGGAAATGGTTATGAGGCAACTGCAGGGCTAAATGGCATGTACCAAAGCAACACACTTGGAAATAGTACAGCCTTCCCTATTCCAGCTTACCATCAATTTGACATTGGTCCGTTTTTGGTAATTAAAAAATCATTTGGTAAACTAGATCTTTCAGGTGGATTAAGGTATGATTCTCGTAGCTTTAGCGGTCAATCTGCATTTTTAGATACTACCAATACTTTTTACCCTGTATTATATAGTGGCTCCAACCCAACATCAATAAAAAATATTGAACAACAATTTGTAGCATTGAACAAAGAGTTTTCTGGTTATAGCGGTAGTTTTGGTGGATCGTATAATTTTTCAAAAGAATTTTTGTTGAAATTAAACATAGCCAGAGGATTCAGAGCACCGAGTATCTCGGAATTATCCGCGAATGGGCCGGATCCGGGATCACAGATTTACCATGTCGGGAATAGTAGTTTTAAACCTGAATTTAGTTTACAGGAAGATTTTGGCATACTCATAACCTTACCTAAAGTTGCCATTAGCGTTGGTGTATTCAATAATGATATACAAAACTATATTTATCAGCAACAGGTTTTAAATGCAGATGGCTCCCCAGTTCATAATCCTGAATATCCATTATATAATGAATTTACCTATGTACAAAGTAAGGCCAGAATAAACGGAGGAGAAACTGGAATTGATTTTCATCCAGTAAGTTGGTTGCATTTTGAAAATGAGGCAACACTAACCTATGGAACTAACTTGGGTACTGGGAGCCATGTGGCTGATAGTATTAAGTATTTGCCATTTATACCACCGTTGCACACGCACTCTGAATTGCGGTTCACCACCAAGAAAAAAATTAGCAATTTAGAAAATTTATATGCTTTTATAGGCTTTGACTATTTTGGAGAACAAACTCGCTACTTTGCAGCCTATGCTACTGAAACTTATACGGCAAGCTATAGCCTTTTAAGTGCTGGAATTGGTTCTAATATAATAAATAAAGGTGGAAAAAAGATAATTGAACTGTTTATTGAAGGTACAAATTTAGGTAATGTGAATTATCAATCGAATATGAGCAGACTCAAATATTTTGATAACCCAACTGTACCAACTGGCGTTCAACCAGGTATTTTTAACATGGGCAGAAATATTAGTTTTAAGATAGTTATCCCTTTTGATTTATCGGTTGTAAGTAAGCCTTCAGACAAAATGTAAAATAAATAATTTGAAGCTTCTTAGTCTAAACTATATTACAGCCTCTTTTTTAGGCAGTTAAGTATATAAAAATCCAGATATTTCATTGTGAATATCTAAGCTTTTGATATTTATTTTGAAATAATAAAACCCCATTTGGGATTGCCAAATGGGGTTTTATATAATTTACTTTCTACTTTTGGTGTAGCTATAGCTATTTTTTTACTTAGCAGCAGTTACTTCTATATCAATATTCATGGTGCTGCTACCTTCTGAGTTATATGCTGTAATTATATAATTAGTAGATTTGGTAACAGCCGTAGGTGTACCAGAAATAACACCGGTAGTTGAATTAAAAGTTAAGCCTGCTGGCAAAGCAGGACTAATAACAAAGCCACCAACTGGTTTAAGTTCTTTAATAAGGTTATTGCCATTGTCGGCTATTATAATGTTACCGGAAAGATCTACCGCGATACCTGTAGGGTTATTGAAACCGGTACCTAAGCTAATTGGATCGCCTCCCTCAATTGATAAAAGCTTAATAGCATTATTACCAGCATCAGCAATAAATACATTCCCTAAAGCATCAACAGACACACCGTAAGGATAAAGAAATTCGGAATCAATTATTATTGGTTCGCCACCACTGGCAGGTATTTTTTTAACAACATTATTACCAAAATCAGCAACATAAATATTTCCCTTGGCATCTACAGCAACTCCACGAGGATTGTTAAATCCAGAACCGATTATTACCGGATCTCCACCTGCAGCAGGTATTTTCTTTATTGCATTGTTCCCATAATCGGCAACATAAATATTACCTGACAAATCAACTGCTATACTTGTAGGATTATTAAATCCAGACCCTATGGTTACGGGTACACCTCCGCCTGCAGGAATTTTCTTAACGGTATTTGAAAAAACATCAGTCACGTATATGTTTTTAAAGGTATCAACAGCAATACCAGTAGGGCCAGAAACGCCATTTAAAATAACATTTGCACTACCACCAGTATATGGAATTTGTTTTATTGAACTATTACCAAAATCAGTAATATAAACATTACCAACATTATCAACGGCTACACCAGTTGGCTGATTAAAAGAATAAACACTTAAGGGAGTTCCACTACCTGCTAATATTTCTTTTACCGCATTATTACCAGCATCCGAAACATAAATATTACCACTACCATCAACAGTAACACCACTTGGGTTACTAAAACCTGAACCTATAATTATTGGGCTGCCACCACCATAAGGTAGTTTCTTTACTGCATTATTTCTGTAATCGGCAACATAAATATTTCCGGCCTTGTCTAAAGCAACCCCAGTAGGACCATTAAATCCATAACCAATTGAAAATGCTAAACCTCCTTTAGCAGGTATTTTCTTGATTGCATTATTTCCTGCATCGGCAACAAAAACATTCCCGGCATTATCAACAGCTATACCTGTAGGTGCTTTAAAATTATTGCCAATTGTAATTGGTTTACCACCAGCAGCAGGAATTTTTTTAACAGTGTTATTTCCGTCATCAGTAACATAAATATTTCCAGCTGCATCAACAGCAATCCCATAAAGGTAAAGGAAACCAGATGCTACAACAATTGGTTTACCACCTGTTACTGGTATTTTTTTAACTTGCTTATTTCCTTGATCGGCTACATAAACGTTTCCGGCCGCATCCACTGCCACACCCATTGGTGTGCTGAAGCCAGAACCACCGCTTATAGGGCTACCGCCAGTTGCTGATATCCGCTTTACAGCATTATTTCCAGCATCTGCAACAAATACATTTCCATTAGCGTCAACGGCTACCCCCATTGGATTATTGAATTCGTAAGATCCAATAGTTATTGGATTTCCGCTAAAAGCTGGTTGTGCGACCCCGCTACTACTTGGAACTAAGGGTGCAATAGCTGTATTAACAGTATAAGTTTGTGGTGTAGGATAGTTTATAACAGGTGCTTGTGCAAAACTATTTTTACCAAATAAAATCGCAATAAAGAAAAATAAAAGTTTATTGATGTTTTTCATAATATTTAAATGATAATATACCTATTAACCCATTGTCTAATAGCTAATTTATCCAATGACTAAAGTAATCTCAATCATGTTTTTAAAAAATAGTATAAAACCACTATTGTTTAAAACGAATTTTGTATTTTTAAAAATTAATACAACAAATATAAACAATTTTTGGTTATAAAACAGGCTTATGTTTGTATCCCGAATTTTACACAAAATAATTTAAAAGAAAGATATTGAATTTTTAGCTATAGTTAATTGTAGATATTATGAAAACCGCCTCACCTAATGCCATTACTTATACTAATTATCTTGCAAAAAAATGGGAAGATTATGAAATAATGGACAATTTTGGCATTCAGCAAATTTTTAAAGATTTTCACAAGATAGCACAATTTGATAATATACTTTCTCCAGCATTTTTACTGATTGATTACACCAAACGAAAATATTTGAATTGCAGTAATGGAATAAAAAGACTACTTGGCTATGATGTCAAAGAAGTATTAGAAGGTGGGCCTGATTTTTTAAATCAATTGTGCCAAAAAGACTATTTCAAAGTTTTTAATGAAGAAATTTTTCCAAAAAATTTAGCCGTTTTAGCTTGCGAGTCTCAAATTTGGCACAAGAACTTAACCTTTTGTTTTAACGCACAATTCAAAAATAAAGAAGGTATTTGGAACAATTTACTATTAAAAACCAATTACATAACATCAACTAATGTTGGCTTACCGATTTTTGGTTTAGTCATGCTCATCAATATCGACGGATTCAAAAATAGCAATATAATTACTTATACCGTTGAGAAAGCAAGCAGGCTTACTGGGGTGTCTTCGATTGCTGAGAAAGAATATTTTTATCCATTTGAGGAAGACAAGCTTTTAACCAAACAAGAAAAAAACATTTTAATGTATATGGCCGAAGGGCTAAGTAGTAAAATGATAGCGGATAAATTATGCATTAGCGAAAATACAGTATCAAATCATAGACAAAATATTATAAGGAAAACAAATACCAACAATGTAGCGCAATTAATAGCCTTTGCCGTTAGAAATGGCGTGATTTAAAAAGGGAGCCTTAGCATTATAAGATTGAAAGGCTGCCTATTTAATTTCGGTGAAGCTATTCTCTTTTACCCAACCAATACGCCCTTGAGCATCTTTAATTTCATACCAATTTTCATACTTATTTATTACCTCGGCTTTAAATCCTTCATTTAAGCTATCAATAACTTTAGAATAGGTACTTGGCCCAAGGTTTAGCATGGTAACAGAAGAGGTATTTATACCAAATCTTTTTGATTTGTAGGCTTTGATAATAACAAGTAATACTAAAACTAATACCAAAGAGGCTGTAAAAATATACTTAAAAAATGTAGTGTTAAATAGCTTGTTTGAACGTGATGGAAACTTGAGAAAAGTAAAAAATAAGACGCTACTAATAACCATTAATAGTACCAATATTATATTCAAATAATTTGCTACGCCGAGAAAGTTGCTTTGCCTTGAATCAATTGTTGCGTTATTGATGCTTACGGTTTTATCAAGCTTATCTAAAATTTTGTTTTTATTAAAATTAAGTTCGGTATCTAATGGTGCAATTAAAATTCCCTTTTCAAAATATAAAAGCGAATTACCTAATTGGTGGAGCTTAAAATAAGTTGCTCCAATATTGGTATATAAACCCGGAGAAACAACACCTTCTTTTTCAATTGTTTGATAACCTGCCAATGCGCGGTCAAAATCACCATTAACAAAATATTTATTGCTTTTTTCAAATCTAGTAATATTTTCATCAGTAACATGTTGTGCCTTGATGGTTAATACTGATAATATAAATAAGACAACTAATATATATTTATTCATGCCAGTTACTGTCAATAGCGTTTACAATATTTATTAACTGATCGCAACTTTTCACTTTATCAACAGAAGGTGTTGGTAGGGCATTAAACCTCATTGATTGTAAATTGAATAGAAATTGGTCTATTTGCTGGAATACACTTTTTGGTAATCGATTTGAAAATTGCTTTAAATCTATTGATAAATCAGACACTGCCGGATCATCAATCTTAGCTTCTTTACGAAGATAGGTAAAGAATATTCTGTTTAATTTTTTCCAAAATTCATCATCTTGTAAACCAGCACTATCAATAATTAGCTTATTGATATTCTTGATGGTTTCGCGTCTATTTATTTTAAGTTTTATTAAGTGCAGATATTTCCAAAATAGTTCTTCGAAAAATGCCATTTGATAAATATATGCCAACAACAAAAAGCCTATTATTAATAAAAATTTAAATAAACCTGATGCATAAAAATATTGCCTACTTGTATTTAATAGTGTATCCTTGGTAAAAAAATCGTTTGTTTTAACAGGAGTAACCCTGGTTTTTGCAATCAATGTTGGTCCGTTTTCAACATCCCAACTAAAATCACCCGAATTAAACTTTTCGTACTTTCCGGTTTCCAAATTGAATACAGTAAATGATACCCCAGGAATAACATATTTGCCTTTATAGTTTGCAACCAATTGGAAGGAATACTCCAAATGGGTTTTTATACCGTCCTGTGTCAAGGTATCGTGCCTAACGGTGTTAGGATTATAAACTTCCATACCTTCAGGATAGTGAGGGTTGCTAATTAAAATGTTTTTTGTGTAACCCATGCCATCAATAAACAACTGAAAAAGCAGCATGTTGGGGTTTTTCTTGCTTGGCTGATAGTTGCCCCTAATCTTAAAACTACCTATCGCACCACTAAATAAGGTGGTATCGGCACTTACAGGTAAAGGATTTACAGTAACAAAACCTTTAGCAGAATAATAATCCTTTGTAGTTTCAACTTCCCTATGGAAAAAGCTTGTAGTATCCTGATAACTTGTTTTTAGTTGAATTTTAATTTTTGGAATCTCAACCTTACCCTCGTGATTAGCAATCACTAAGTATTGCTTTATTACCACTACTGTATAATTAACCCCTTTGACTACTTCTTCGTACGATTCTCGCTTTGAAGGTAACTCATCCTGAAAGCAATTTGAAAATTTCGCTTTAATTTCAGTTTCTGGATCCACAACATTAGATCCAATGTAGAGTAAGTATTTTACAATAAATGGCTCGCCAACAAAAACCGCGTTTTTGGATGATACTGGCTTTATAAAAGCGTCATTTCTATTAGCTGCGGCATTTGTATCTGTTTTAAAAGGCGTAGCCATAGCTTGTAAGCCATTTAGCAAACAAATTATAGTAATTATAAATAAATAAAGCCTTACCTTATAAAACATTATATAAAATTAAAACAGTTTAATAATCTGGTCCATCACCCTTAGATGTTGAATGAGACCTAGGGGCACTTTTTGTTCCTTTTGGAACCGCTTCATGTACTTTTGATAAACTTAATAACTGATCCATTTGCTTATCAGAAACTTGATAAGGTCCTGGTGTAGGATCAGATGGCGCTCTTACTCCATTTGGAGAGGGCCCAGTTTGTGTTTGGGTGGTTGAACCTGGAGGAGTTTCTTTAACTACTTGACCAGTTGGCCCTTTAACCCCTTTCATATACTGACCAAAAACAAACAAAAAATTTTGTCTTGTTTTTTCATCCTTATCATTAAGCAATAAAGATGTTTTAAATGCTATAAAACTTGCGTATAAAGACTTCTGTTGATATTTTGAAGTGCCTAAATTATAATAAAGCATGGCTTTATCAAGCTTCCCATTTTTATCATCTGCCAGTTTTTCATAAATATTACTAGCCTCCCTAAACCTTCCTTGCTTGTAATAGGTATTTGCAATATTATAATTAATTTTTTCTGAATCAGGGTGGAATTTCTTGGCTTCTATGTAACCTATACCAGCATCACCCCAATTAGCATCTTGGTAATCTTTACCTGCTTTTGATGCTTTTGATAGCCCATTATAATAGGTGTTTATTTTAAATACATCGGCTTGGTACAACAATACACTTGCAATAACTACTATGAAAATAGATGCTATTATCAAATATTTGAATAGCCACCCTTTATGCAATATGTTATAGTAGTTTATCATCATAACTTATAGCTCGCTAATTTTTACAGGTTTTATTATTTGAGGAATACAAGTCTCTAACACTAAAATAATAAAAGCGACTAACAAAAATAACCCAAAAAACTGTTTAGGGCTTTTTACAACATCATTATACTCCACCCTTTTAAGTTGCTGTACAAACAGGCTGGCTGCATTAAATTTATCAGCTACTTGTATATAGTTGCCAGGTTTGTTTCCGGCAATTTTAAATAGCATTTCGGGATGCAATTGCGAAATGATTGCCTGGTTATCAGCACCTCGTTCTGTTTCATCATTATATGCGCTGGTGGTGAGTGGTACCTCGCCACCCTTTGGCGTTCCAAAGCCAAAGGTAAACATATTAATGCCCGAACGACGAATAGTATCGGCCAGACTAATTACATTATCATCATGAAACTCACCATCGCTAATTAAACACATTACTTTAGTGCGTTTCTCTTTAGGGCTGTATATTAAAGAGGAGATTTTTAA
This sequence comes from uncultured Mucilaginibacter sp., assembly GCA_903891475.1. Taxonomy (GTDB): domain Bacteria; phylum Bacteroidota; class Bacteroidia; order Sphingobacteriales; family Sphingobacteriaceae; genus Mucilaginibacter. The sequence goes on along the minus strand of CAITEP010000048.1, from coordinate 71,492 downwards.
TGCCTGTCTTAATGATGTGCCCTTCTCAGAAACTAAATCGGCAGATACACCATCAATAGCTTTGCTTGCATAATAATAATCATTTGTAAGTGGTATAAAGGTGTTTGCTTTACCTGCAAAAACTACTACCCCTACTTGTTCGCTGGTTAGCTGATCAAGGATGTCTTTCATTAAGCGCTTAGCACGACTTAGCCTATCAGGCGCCACATCCTTTACATACATACTCTTGGATACATCAACTACAAAAACAACATCAGTAGGCGACATGTTTTTTGTTTGCTCATCGATACCTAAAATATATGGTCTGGCCAAACTCGCAATAAGCAATAAAACGGCTATTAGATACAATAAGTATTTAGTAATTTGCAAATAAAGGGGCGAGGCAATGGCAATGCGCTTAACCAGCCATGTTTCTCCAATTGACGCAGTAATATTTGATAAGCGTTTTTGGTTCAATAGCCATAAAACTATCAACACAGGAATAATTCCTATTAAATACAAATAGCTATTTTGTTCAAAATACATCATGCCGGCCAAGTTTTTAAAACAGTGTATTTTAATAAAACTTCAATAAACAACAAAAGCAGTGCCGCTTTAATAAACCAATCGAAACAGGTTGTGTATGAAAGTTTGGTAATTAATTTAGTTTCCTTAGTTTCCAACTTATTTATGGAAGCATATATATTTTTCAAGCCGTTTGCATCATTGGTACGATAGTATTCGCCGCCTGTAATTTTAGCAATTTGCTTCAAAGGCCCCTCCTCAAGTGTAACATATATCCTCGCATATGATTTATTACCATTAACATCGGTTATTGGAATGTTGGCTATTCCATTTGTACCAATGCCAATTGCATAAATTTTTATGCTATAACGCTTGGCAATATAAGCTGCTAGCACAGGGTCAAAATTACCTGCATTATTTGAACCGTCAGTCAACAAAATAATTACCTTGTTTTTAAGATTTCCTTGTTTTAGGATATTAATGGAAGATGCCAAACCTAAACCTATTGCAGTGCCATCATTTAAATCAATATCGTCAATTTTATTAATTTTACTTAATAACAAAGGGTAGTTTTTTGTTAATGGACAATAATTATAACTTTCACCGGCATATAGCACAATACCAAGCGGATCTTGTGAGCGCATGGTAATAAACCTATTTAAAACATCTTTTAGTGCTTCTAAACGATTAGGTTTAATATCTTCAATGAGCATACTTTTGGAAACATCGAGCGCAAACACAATGTTAGTTTCGGATGCTGGCTTCTTAACTTCCGTTTTAGTAATTATTTGAGGGTTAGCAATACCAATAATAATTAGTACAACAGCCACCATTCGGATAAAAAAAAGATAATCATTTGGTGATAAGCTCAATTTTTTTACGTCCAATTCTTCGCTATTACCATTTATTAACATTGATGGTGACAATTTGCGAAGTACCTTAATATATAAGTATACAAGCAAAGGTATTATCAATAGTAAAATAAACCATTGAGGCGACAGGAAACCTATTTGTTTTATTTTATCTATCATTTCTGCTTATTCGGGGTATAACTTGTTATTAATTCCCTGCTACTTTTAATAAACCCTGGATACAGTGTACGAACAGCAGGTAAAGGCAAAAATTTTATTTGGTTTGCTGTATCATTAAGTTTTGAGAACAGTTCAACTAATTCAATATTATTTGTTGAAGTACCTCTCATTTTTGAAGCAAACCTACCGATTTGAAAATACTCGCTTAAAAGATCTAAAACCTGATTTATTAAAACTACTGCATTCACATTATCTTGTTTAACAGCTAATTCTAATTCAGCTAATCGTGTCAGGCATTTTTCCTTTATTACCAAGGGAGCTTTTTCAGTTATTTCTTTCTTAATAAAATGATAAACAACAACGAAAATTCCCGAAAGCGTTAAAAGAGATAATATAAAATAAGTAAAAGATTTATTAAAGTATCCCCAATTAGCTTTTTCATTAGGTTTAATATCATTTATAACGGTTGGTATTTTATCTGCTTTAAAAATGACATAAAACTTAGGTGAGCCTAATTTTTTACCATTTACAGTAACAGGGATATCCTTTATTGTATCCTTAATAGCTTTAAGACTAGTAAACAATATTTGATGCTTAAAAAAACCATCAGCAAAAGGGATAAACCTAACGTCAAGAAAAAAATATTTAGTTGAGTTCTTGAAAAGATAATCGCAATCATCCCATGAAACTTTATCTGTGGATTTACCTTTAACACTAATAGTTACCGAATATACACCTCCTATTGCGGGCGGCACCGGATTAACAGAAACAGAAATTGGAGATTGCGTTTGTGCAATGCCATTAAACTTTATAAAAAAGCATCCTATTAAAACTAAAACTATAATCCAATTCCTATGCATTTATATTAAGTCATTAAAAATGATAGCTTTTCAATTATATTTTCTTCAGTACCAAGGTCTATATTCCTAATACCATATGCGTTTAAAAACTTAGTGTAATTTTCAAACTCTTGCATATTGTTTTTTTTATGGATTTCGTTAAACCTATCTGAGGAAGTGTTTATCCATTTTTCTTTACCACTTTCAATATCCCTCAATTTAACCCATCCAATTTTAGGAATGTTATACTCAATTTTGTCATGTACCCTAATGGTTAGAATATCATTTTGCTGGGCAAAGGTGGCACATGCACGTTCATAACCACTGGTCATGAAATCAGAAACGATAAAAACTAAGCTACTTGAACAATTCATTTTCATTAAAAAATTCAAAGCAACATCCAAACTTGTAGTACCATCGCAAGGCTTACATTCAACCAAGGCTTTTGCAATGTGCCAAAAACCCGACATGCCACTAATTGGCATAATGAGTCGCTCAATTTTATCACTAAAAAATATTACACCTACACTATCATTTTTACGTATCGCACTATATGCTAAAGTAGCTGCTACCTCAATTTCTAAATCAAGCTTACTTCTGCGCTCAGTACCTAAAAAACTTGATCCGCTTACGTCAATTAAAATCCAAATTCTCCTTACTTTATCTTCATGATAGGTATTAACATATGTGTCAATAAAACGAGCAGTTACTTTCCAATTAATGTTTCTTATATCATCACCAGCTTCATACTTACGTATTGAATCAAATACAATACCTCTACCTTTAAACGGACTTGGATTTCCACCCGCTAGTTTTTGCTTAGAAACAGTATTGGATAACAGGTCGATTTTTTGTACCGTTTTAATTAGTTCCTCAAGTTTCATGCTTTGGTTCGGTTATTTATCACGGTTCAGGAATACCTTTTAATATTTCCTGCATAATATAGTCTGTAGTAATACCTTCGGCAAGTGCTAAATAAGTAAGTCCTATTCTATGGCGTAAAACATCAGGAGCTAATGCATAAACATCAGTCGGGAGAACATATGCTCTTTTATTCAAAAAGGCATGGGCTCTAGATGCCAATGTTAGATTTAAACCACCGCGTGGTGATGAACCAAATTTGATATAAGGCTTTAGATGAGCTAAACCATACCTTTCAGGCCAGCGGGTACATAAAATAATATCAAGAATGTATTCTTCTACTTTTTCATTGATATAAATTTTAGGCACTAGTGCCTGCATTTTCAATATACTTTCGGTCGGGATAGTTTTTGTTAATCCTGAAAGAGATGAAAAGTCCATCCTGTTAATCAGTCTCTCCTCATCTTTAGTGGGATAATTAATAATTATTTTAAACATAAACCTGTCCATCTGCGCTTCAGGGAGCTCATACGTACCGGCTTGGTCAATCGGATTTTGAGTTGCCAATACCATAAACGGATCTTCCAATTTGTGCGTACGATTACCAATGGTTACCTGATGCTCCTGCATTACCTCTAACAAGGCACTTTGAACTTTTTCAGGAGCCCTGTTAATTTCATCTGCCAAAACAAAATTTGAGAAGATAGGACCCTTTTTTATGGTAAATTTATTAGTTTGGATATTATAAATCATAGTTCCCAAAATATCTGCCGGCAGGATATCAGGAGTAAACTGAATTCTTGAAAATTTAGCATTAACCGCTTGAGATAAAGTTTTTGCGGCAAGTGTTTTGGCAAGCCCAGGCATACCTTCTAACAAAATATGGCTATTACCTAATAGGCCTATTACAAGCTTTTCAAGAAGCTTTTCTTGACCAATAATTGTTTGCTTCATGATACCAAGCAAATCATCTAAAAGAGCACTTTCTCTCGTTATTTCGGCTTCAAAATTCTTCCAATCCTTTTCGTTACTATTTGGGGTCATTTTTTCTGAATTAAACAATATCCTAAATTGGTGAACAGTATAGTTAATTTGTATTAAGCCCTGTTTTTTTCATGTTATTATACAACGACTTTTGGACTTTATCCTTAAAGAAATCCTGTAAAAAAGTTTCCTCCATCAGCTTTATATCATCCTTGGTTAATTGATGTGTTTGGAATGCTGATTGAAATGAAACGTTTGCTTTTAAATAGCCATCAGTACCACTTTTTGCATAATAGCACCCTAACCCATATAAGGCAAGCGGATTGTTTTTAACTTTCTCAAGTATAAAACTAAATGACTTAAATGCCAATGAATCTTGATTGCTATACAGTTGGGTAATTCCGTAATAAGGATAGAATGCTGTATCTTTTGTTGCATATGAGAAGGTAGCATACTTATCAAAATCGGCTAATGCATTTGGAAAATCCTTTCCTGTTTTATAATAGCATAATCCACGTAAAAAGTAAGTGTTGCGCAAATTATTCATAGTGTCTAACTTTATTGCGTCAGAAAAATGATTAATTGCAATTTGATAGTCCTTTCTTTTGAAATTGGTTTTTCCATCTGCATAAGAATACCGATAGTCTTGTTTTATTGCAATAGCATGATCCAGATATTCTTTTGCTTTTGATAAATCCTGTTGTGGTTGGTCATAGTAAACAAGGGCTTTGTAATAGTACGCTTCATTATTTGCCTCCTGTAAAATAGAATTATCTAATGATATAATAGCATTGGCATAATCCTTGCCGGAATATAAAGATTTGCCTTTTAACTGAAACACAATTGATAAACTATCTGTAAGATTTGATAAAACTTTTGGACTAATTTTACTATCCTTTCTTGAAATTTCAAATTTATCACTCAATAATTTCCCAGCGGTGGTGAAGTCGTCTGTAGCCTTAGTGAATTTCTTCTGAATTTGATAAACATTACCTCTTTCAACTAGAGCTTGAATATTTTTAGGGTTACTTTTAATGGCATTTCCAAAACTAGCAATGGCAGCATCATATTCTTTTAACTGTGCATGTGCTAAACCAATTTTGTAGTCTGCATCCGATAAGTTTTTTGTGCAGCTGAGTGCTTGATTATTTAAGTCAATTGACTCCTTGTATTTACTAATGCCATTTGCTGTATCTTTTTTGGCAAAAAACTGATCAGCAATAACTAACCTCATTTCGGCTTTGGCATGAAATGCATTTGAATTACACTTTCTGATTTTCAGAGCATTATCAAAAGCCGTATCGGCTACAGGAAAGTTTGCAAAATCGTGCTTATCAGAAATTTCCCTTCCCTTCTTAAAATATTCGTTACTAATTGAATCAATAGTAATAATTTGTTCAGGTTCCAAGCCTAGTTGTTCCGCTTTAGCAAAATCAATACCAGCATTGTATGTGTTATTTAATTTAACAAAATTCAACCCCCTGTAAAAGTATGCCTTGGTAAATTTAGAATTAATGATGATTGCCGAATCTAGACTAATGCCTGCTTCAACATTAAAATCGGCGCGATATTCTAGTTCTCCTTTATCAAAGTATAATTTTGCATCTTTTTGTTTTAAGGAAGTATCATTTGCATGGGCATTCAACTTACATAAAGTTATAGCCATGTTGTAATCACTAATTGAACCTTTTGGCCAAGTATTATTATGTTGTCTATCTTTCAATTTAGCTTTATATGCAAAAAAGAAAGGCTTATCCGGGGCATCATCTAATTCATTGGTTGTAAGCGCATCGTAATCATTAATAGCTAAGCCAAGGTTTGGTTTTATATTTTCATAAAAATTTTCTCTCACTAACAAAGCTCTCTTAAAATTACTAAATATTTCAATTGCAGTATTGTAATTTTCAATGGCTTTGCTTAAATAACTTTCATCAGCCTTACTTTCAGCCTTCTTTTGATAAGCCATACCCTTAATTAGATAAAGCTCAGGATAATCGTTCTTTATTTTCTTTTTCCCATCTTTACTTAAAACTTTATCGCATTCAGCAAGTGCGTCATCATAACCGCCTGATGCTAAAAGATTATCGGGTCTTGATATAACTTGTATAAACCTATTTAGAGTGTCAATTATTGGCTGGTAGTGTGCGCTCTCGGAATTTTTTAATTGAATGGCTGTTTTGTAATTTTTAACAGCACTTACAAAATCACGTTCATTTCTAGCCTTGTCGCCCTTTATCTTCCAATATTCAAAGGTGTTAATTTCAATCAACCTTTTAGTATCTCTAATTTTTTTAAAAATTTTAGGATCAACCTTTGCTAGCTCCATTGCTTTAGTGTAGGAAGCTAGGGCGTCATCAAATTGCTTTTGATTTCTGTAGGTGTCGCCGGCGGAAACAAATTCCGCAATTTGTTGTGCCGTTTGCTTTTCTAATTCATTAACTTCAGTCCGCTTAGCATCTAACGCTTTTTTCATCTCAGCGTCAGTTGCAGTAGTATTTGCATCAGCAGGGGCATCTGATGAAATAATTTGCATATTATGATCCTTACTATCAATAGGCAAATCAGGATTAAAATAGGATATTGATTCAATAAAGGCATTCCACTTTTTTTTACCAACCGGTATCATTCTTATGGTTGCTTCACGCTGGCGTAAAGGATAGGTGGTACCATCTGCTTTGTATTTGCTACCAAAACTTTCATCATACTTTACTCTTATATAAATATGATCTGTTTTTTTTACATCTGATGAAACAATGTTAGAAAATTTAATGCTGAAATCCCCTGTTTTTTCATAACTTAAATCCAGATCATTCAAATATTTTTCAACAGGCAAGTCTTTATTTTTTCCTAAAATATATTTAGGATCAATATCAGATTCTACAATAATGGTATTGTCTAAAAAAACGCGGCTTCGTTGGTCTGGAGTAAAGCTGTTTTTTATATACCCAGCTAATTCACTAGGCGTATTATCATTAAAGGTAATACTATTAAGAACAGACTCTAAAGTTTTTATGGCAGATTCCGCCTGATATTTAATTTCAGTAACGGCAGTAACTGTTACAGAATTTGCACTATCAGCATCCGTAACCTTTTTTTGAGAGAATAATTTGCCATGCGAATTTTTACCAGGGAAAGCATACCCATAAGTAGTTAATAGAAAAAAGCTAAAGAAAATAAGTAGCGTTTTATTCATAATATTAAAAATATAACCTATGATATGTAAAATATTGACATGTAAAATATTTATTAAGGAACTTTGGTTAATTTATTTATTAACCAACCCGAATTTAAATCCTGCCGATTAAATTCTTCAACTTCAAAATCCCATCCTTTAATTTGCTGGAAATCAAAAACCACCTTCCGAACACTTTGAATTTTAACTTTATGACTTAAGCATTCATTTATAAAAACTATTAAGCTATTACTATAATATACCGTTGAGGCTAAATAGTTAGCAATATTCTTTGTATCTGTGGCAACAAGATCTATCGAAAAAAAGTTGATATTATGACTCATTGGATTTAAATATGAATCATTATTTACAGGTGTTGGAATTGTAGGTTGTGGAATTTTTGTTGGATTGACTACTATGAAAGGAGCATCAATATCAAAAATTACCCACTTGAGTGTTGAGTTTCCATCTTTCTCTACCTTAAGTTTTAGGGTAATTGTTTTAGGCTTCCCCTCCCAAAGTACGGCACATGTTACATTTGCGTACCATTTATCATCTAAAAAATTTAAAAAAACCGGTGCTGTATTATTATCAACTTGTTTTAAAAATGCTTTTATATCATTTGTATTCCATGGATTAGGTCGTAATTGATTGAAAAGTACGTTTATCATGCTTGCGCGTGATAATTTAGGGGAATTCATTTTTTTTACATATAACTGAATTTCAGATGTGGTATCATTATTAAATCTCTCAATAAACTCATCTAAGTTTTTAACATGATATATAAAATGCTTTTGTAATTCAGTTCCCGGACCGTGTACACCTGCAAGTGGATCTTTTTCAAAGCCTGGACTTTGAGCCAATAACAACTTAGGAATAATTAGAATAAAAAATATTAGAACTTTTCTATACATGGCTATATTTTGTGCCTTTATTTATATTTTTTTATTTTCAACCACACCCATATCATCTAAGAAAATATCCCATGCAGATACTTTGTCACCATTTACTATTTTATCATAGTGCTTTAAAACAATGGTTAAGCTTTGTTTATGCTCTTCAGCCAAAACCAAGTTACCGTCAACAAAGCCTTGAAATTTTTGCACAAAGGTTACTGTTCCATAATAGTTACCATCTGCACCTTTTTTAAACTTAGAGGCATAGTTTATATTAGCGAACTCAATATTTACTTTTTCAAATTGACCGCTTTTAATCATCAACCTATTAAGGTAATCATGAATTAAATACTTATGAACTTCGGCATTAGCGGTATTTGAAACTTCAACCCTTGAAGCCACCCCTTGATTTAGAAACAAATCGCATGCCAAACCTATGCTCTTAGTTGCATCATCACGATTGGTATTTACAGATTCAATAGATTGCAGATAACCAGTAAATTCTTGTGTTTTTGCAATCGACTTTGCACTAAACGCTGTCATATCCGGTTCTAAATAATCATTGCCGTTATTGTCAGCTGCAATGGGCGCAGGAGCTGGCATGGCCAGAATTTCAGCAATTTTTGATTTACTAGCTACTAACTGTGGTATCGCGAATTCAGGGCTTGCATAAATTTTATGCTTCCCGTTTTTACGTATTAATACAGATAGGTTTGTTTTAAGAAATTTCACTTTTTGACCAGCATTGTCAGCAGCTAATTCGTCTTCAGTCTCGTCAGTTATGGTAACATTTAATACCTTACCAGATGGATCAATAAATATATCGTAAGGTCGTTGCTTTGGAGTTGCCGCCAAAAAGTCTTGCTTATCTTTATCAGTTAATGGGTTTGTTGACGAAAAGATAAGATAATCGCCAGCGGAATTAAACGCCAATTGAACATTACTTATATTTTGCGTGTAAATTGGGCCGGAAGGATTGGCCAAATTTTTAAAATTTATTTTATCAGCGGTAATTTCTGATATTTTACCAGGAATTTTATGACCATCGGCCAAGTAAATCATGTCCTGAGCAAATGTGATTTGAACACAAAATAACAATGCAAAAAAGAAAAATAGTTTCATTGTAAAATAGTTAAAAATGCCTGTAATCAACAAAAAAAAAATTATTATCTTAAAAATTCTAAATTAACAAAATAAATTAATTAAAAAAAACGTTTAAATGTTATTAGATTGTTAATCTGTTTGATAACGTTTTTCTTAATTTATGTTTTTTATTTAGATAGCTTTAAAAAATATAAAAGTATATATTTATTTAATATTCTGATAAATACATCCCTTATGTATTTCAAAAAAACAAATTAAACCATTTGTGAGTTTAACGTATCTTCGTTGAAAAAAGTTAAAATTATTTAAATTATAAATTATTTATCTTCAAATTATTCATGACAGTTAGTGCAATTTAGAGTTTTTTGGTCTCTGTGATACCCATATCATCCAAAAATACATCCCACCCCGCAACTATTTGTCCGTTAATTGCTTTTTCATAATGTTTTATTACAATGGTGATATTTCTAGTTGTTTGATCACCATAAACTAAATTGCCATCAACAAATCCCTGAAACTTTTGAACAAATGTAACTGTACCATAATAATTACCATCAGGTCCTTTTCTGAATTTAGAAGCATAATTGATATCGGCATATTCAATATTAACTTTATCATATTGACCGCTTTTAATCATTAGCCTGTTCAAATAATCTCTTATCAAGTATTTTTTTGGCACAGCATTTGCCGCAGTGCTCGAAACTTCAACTCTTGCCTGTTCATTTAAAAATAAACCACATGCCTGATCAATGCTTTTTACAGCTGCTGCCCTGTCGGTACTTACCGATGAAATTGCCTGAAGATAATTTGTAAACTCTTCCGTTTTTTGTAAAGATTTTGTTCCAAATAACGCCATATCGGGAGCAATAAAATCCCCATCATCCTTTTTGGCTATTTTGATTTTTGCTGCGTTTAAGGCTGCATCATCTTTTCCTAAAGGTTGAGATAAGATATCCCGTATAACCTGCTTCCCTGGACCAAGAATTTGGATAGCCTTATCAACACTGGTGTAAAATTCATGGGTGCCATTTTTTCTAATTACAACCAAAAAATCAGCTTTCTTATAATGAGTTTCCTTACCTTTATATATAGCTGCTACTTCACTATCATTTTCTTCTATTAAAGATACAGGGTAAACTGTTCCCTTATTGTCAACCAAAATATCAAACGGACGTTGATACATTGAACCTAACATAAACTCCTTTTTATCGGCATCCTTTAAAGGATTAGCCGGATCAAATACAATATAATTACCGCTTGAATTAAATGCCACCCGAACATAATTTAGATTGCGAACAAATGGTTGCGCGTTCGGATTTGCTAGGTTTTTAAACTTAACCTTATTTGCGTCAATTTCTACAATTTTACCAGGAATTTTAGTCCCATCAGTTAGATAAATCATATCCTGAGAAAATGCACTTTTAACACATAATAAAAAAGCAAAAATTATAAATCGTTTCATTCTTATTTAAAATAAAATTTGAAGTTGATTGTAAAACTATTTTCGACAACCACTTTCTTATACTGCCTTTACAAAATTAAATCAAAATTTAGCACAACAGATTATTTTCGGCAAAATACAACAATATTTATTAAAGTTGTTAAAAAATTTAATGATGTAGTTCTGTCTAAATTTAACTAAATTTTATTCCGTTATTGTTCTAAAGTCTATATAAATATTTTATGTTTTTCAATAACATTAGTAATTATTTATCATAAAGCTATTAACTACATTATTAAACGTTGATTTTTTGACCATGTTTAATTGTAAAACAGATATTACAAAACTATTATTAATTCTTTGTATTAATAAATACTACACGGACGATTATATTAGTTTAAGCAGAAAATTTAAAATCCATTATTCTTAAAAATCAATATTGCAATGCAAATAAATAATATTATTTATTTGTTTATTATTTACTAAAAACAACTCCAATTAACGTCCGTAACCTCTCTAAATTACATTTTCACTATGTTGCTATCAAAAAAACCAAAACACAAATAGGCAACTTGATGTTATAATCGTTAAATACAAGGAGCATTCGCGGAGAGGGAGGGATTCGAACCCTCGATACACTTTTGGCGTATACACACTTTCCAGGCGTGCTCTTTCGACCACTCAGACACCTCTCCTATTTACTGGTCTTTTTCTCTGATATCTATTCATTTATCAGGATTGCAAACTTACAATTATTACACAACCTAAACAATTTAATATCAAAACCAATAGTTCGAGAGTCTAATTATGTTGATTAATAAATCAAATTTAAATTCGTTCAATGAAAATAGTATGAAATTTAAACAGATATGGAATCATCAAAGAGTTTTAAAAATAAAGAATTAATAAATTTATGGCTCAAATATGTCATAAATTCATGGTAAAATATTGTTTTTTAAGTGTTTAAATAATTATCATTTATATAATTCAATGTGTAATTCTTACAATCAAACCACTATAAAAATATTCACAGATAAGATAATTTAGCTTATGTTTGTCGAAAAAATTATCTGATTAACTATGATAGTTTGCAAAAAAGCTTGTTTTGTTTAAATGCTGGACATCAACGAGATTAAGAAACCAATTGCATCTGATATTGATGTTTTTGAGGGAAAATTCAAATCCTCCATGCAAAGCTCAGTGCCTTTGCTCGATCGTATTACCCATTATATAGTTAAACGCAAAGGAAAACAAATACGACCAATGTTTGTATTTTTCTCTGCCAGTATATGTGGTGGTATTAATGAGTCAACCCATCGAGGAGCTGCATTAGTTGAGCTTTTACATACTGCCACCTTAATTCATGACGATGTGGTAGACAACTCCTATCAACGTAGGAGTTTTTTTTCAATCAATGCGCTTTGGAAAAATAAAATCGCAGTCTTAGTAGGTGATTTTTTATTGTCGAAAGGTTTACTGCTTTCTGTAAAAAATAATGACTTTAAATTTTTGAAAATTGTTTCTGAAGCGATGGAACAAATGATTGAGGGAGAATTACTACAGGTAGAAAAAGCAAGAAAACTGGACATTGATGAGCCGGTTTATTACGAAGTAATTCGCCAAAAAACAGCTTCATTAATAGCTTCATGCTGTGAATGTGGTGCAGCATCCGCTTGTGCTGATGATGAAACCATCGAGAAAATGAGACTATTTGGTGAAAAAGTTGGCATAGCATTTCAAATTAAGGACGACATGTTTGATTTTGGAACAGATGATGTTGGCAAACCTTTAGGTATTGATATTAAAGAAAAAAAAATAACCTTACCACTCATTTATTCGCTTAACAAAAGCGATAACACTCTAAAAAAGGAAATGATCAATTTGGTTAAAAACCATAATGATGAACCAAAAAAAATTGCTCGTATTATTGCTTTCGTAAAAGACTCCGGAGGGCTACAATATGCCGAACAACAAATGAAGAAATTTAAAGATGAAGCATTCTCAATTTTAAATACATTCCCAGATAGTGAATCTCGAAGAGGTTTGGAACAATTGGTGGCATTTACAACAGAGAGGAATAAATGACTTCCGAATCAATATTCGTATTAGGCTTTATCGCATTTGTTTTTTTAATACTTGCTATTGATTTAGGCTTGTTTGCCAAAACAGATAAACCTGTAAGTATAAAAAGAGCTGCCATTATGAGCGTTATTTGGATAACCCTTGCGCTTTGTTTTTACTTGATTATATATAATTACGGTCAATACTTACACCACATCACTTCATTCTCAAGCCTTCAAGCAATTAACTCAACCTATTTTCATCAAATTAATTTAAACCCCAATGATTTTTTAGGTTCACTACAAGTTTATCGTAAAAACTTGGCACTCGAATTTATTACCGGTTATACGGTTGAATACGCTTTGTCTGTCGATAATATATTTGTAATTGTATTAGTCTTTGGCGCTTTTGGGGTAGAACCCAAACACTATCATAAAGTGTTATTTTGGGGTATTATTGGCGCAATTGCCATGCGATTTGGCTTTATTTTTATTGGTACTACATTAATAAGCCACTTCCATTGGGTATTGTATTTATTTGGTGCCTTTTTAGTGTACACTGGTGTAACAATGTTTATTAAACGGAATGATGAAGAAAAAATAGATACCGAAAAACATGTAGTAGTAAAATACGCTTCCCGCTATTTTTCGGTTTCACCAAATTTTTCGGGTAATAAATTCTTCATCAAAGTTGATAAAAGAAAACTTATTACTCCTTTATTCTTAGTATTACTAATCATTGAATTTACTGATTTGGTTTTTGCTGTCGATTCAATTCCTGCTATATTCTCCGTTACCAAAGACCCTTATATTGTTTTTTTCTCAAATATATTTGCCATATTGGGTTTGCGGTCAATGTTTTTTCTTCTTGTAAATATCATCCATAAATTTCATTACCTTAAAATTGGTTTGGCCGGACTCCTTGTTTTTATTGGTTTAAAAATGCTTGCTGCACAATATATGGATATGCTTGGGCTGGATACAACTGGTTCACTGTATTTTATTGTTGGAATTTTAACTATTAGCATAATTACCTCCCTGATTTTTCCGAAAAAAATTACTGAGTAATAGTTTAACTAATTACCTTTTACTTTTATTTCCATCTATTCCTCTCATTTTGAGATGTACTAACTTTATTAAAATTACTTACCTTAGTACATGCATTTTTACGACCTGAAGTTATTTAAGGTAACTCCTTTTGATGTTTTGGATATAATTTTGGTAGCCTTCCTGATCTATCAATTATATAATTTAATTAGAGGTACACTAGCAGCAAACATTTTTTTTGGTTTGGCTATTTTATGGGGCCTTTTTTATGTGGTTAAAGCTCTCGACATGAAGCTTTTGACAGGCATACTAGCTCAATTTGCTAATGTTGGTGTGCTGGCCGCCATTATTGTATTTCAGCAAGAAGTGAGGCGGTTTTTATTATTGGTAGGTAAAAATGCTTCATTACAGCGCAATAAAGCATGGTGGCAATACTTTTTTGGTAAACGCGATGCGGAAAAAAACAACTATACCCGAATTAAACCCATAATTGATGCTTGTAAAAGCATGAAGCAATCAAGAACAGGGGCATTAATTGTTTTGGCTAAGTATTACGACGAGCAATTTTATCAAAATGGCTGTGAAGTAATTGATGGCAAAATATCAAAGAGATTGTTAGAGTGCATTTTTCAAAAAAACAGTCCTTTGCATGATGGCGCGGTAATTATTGCCGATAATAAAATTAAATGTGCTAGTGCCATTTTACCCTTGACTGATAAAAGCGAGTTGCCGGCACAATTCGGCCTACGCCATCGTGCCGGTATTGGAATTACCGAGTCAAACGATGCAACGGCTATCATAGTATCCGAAGAGACTGGCGAAATCTCTTATGCCAGAGCAGGCAGGGTAAAAATGCATATAAGTTTTGCCGAACTAGAGAAATTATTAAACAAGGATTTCTGATTTAACTAGCACTTCGGTAGCTTTGTAAATAAAATTTATCAACCATGTTAAATGCTCCAATATTTTCCTTTACCTCGCTTTTGGTGCTTTTAAATATTGCTTTTAGATACCTGATTTTTACAGGAACGTTTTATCTGTTTTTTTACGTTTGGAAAAATAAAAAATATTGGGCTGCCAAAATTCAACAACGCTATCCTGAAAATAAGTTCATTTTTAATGAAATGAAAAACTCCTTTATTTCAATTCTAATTTTTGGAGCAGTTATATTATTGGTTTTGTGGGCAGGAAATAACGATTTAACTTTAGCCTATAAACAAATAAATAGGTATGGATATGCTTACTATGCTATTAGCATAGTTTTAATGGTTATATTACACGACACCTATTTTTATTGGACACATCGTTTAATGCATTGGAAACCGCTTTTTAAAATCGCACATAAAACACACCATTTATCAACCAATCCAACACCATTTGCAGCCTATGCGTTTCATCCTATTGAAGCAATTATTGAAGTTGGTATCATCCCGCTAATTGCATTCACTATTCCATACCATGTTACTGCTTTACTAATTTTTACATTGTATTCATTATTAGTAAATGTTATCGGTCATTTAGGATTTGAACTTTTCCCAAAGGGTTTCGCAACTAATAAAATTTTTAAATGGCATAATACTTCAACCCATCATAACATGCACCACCGGTTGCTTAAATGTAATTACGGTTTTTATTTCAACTTTTGGGATAGGATAATGCATACCAATCACCAAGACTATGAAAGCAGTTTTGATTTGGTAGTAGAAAACAGGATAAATGATAAAATAAAAAGCAAAGAGACAGTTATCGTAAATTAATTTTCTGGCTTTTTTAGAGTCGGAATAATAGGTTTCTTTGGTGGCATTAACAGGGTAAACCCATCTAAAGTAATCCGTTTAATTGGCATCGTATAATAACCATCCAGTTTAGCAATCGGCATATTGTCAAAGCCATCTAATTTAGCAATCGGCATATTATGCGTGATTTTTAAATGGTTATTAAAGTCTGTTTGCTTTATATTGGGTGTAATAACATTTGGAGTAGGCGAAACCAAAAAAGGTGGCAACGAAAATGCAGTTGAAGGTGGATTAAACTTCTTAAATGTACTGTCGGCTGGCCAAATCTGTTTAAATGTTTGAGCATTAACATTAATGGTTGCTATTAGGGCCAAAAGTGTTAATAAAAGTGCTTTCATACCTTATTTTTTACTTAATTAACAATAATTAGTAACATTTATTGTAGCTAAATGAGAAAAAAGATGGGCGGCAATAAATATATCACCACCCTAAGTTCTTAGCTATTCCTTAGTATCGTTAACAGCTTTTATGGCATCATCAGCTGTTTTGGCGCCGGGGTCGTCTTTTAGTTGGGTACGTTGAGCTTTGATCCCTCCTAATAAATTGTTAACAAAAGTCCCAACTCCATATTTTTTGTATTTTACCCCTAAGTCCCTAATAATATTAATTCCTTCTAATGCAAATTCGGGCTTGTCCAGCTTTCCTACCATCAATGAAAAACTTTGAATATTTTCGAATTTATTTTGAGGCGGCAAGTTGTTAAATTCTTTCAAAACAAATGGCCATTGTTCTGAATTGCCATTA
This sequence comes from uncultured Mucilaginibacter sp., assembly GCA_903891475.1. Classification (GTDB taxonomy): domain Bacteria; phylum Bacteroidota; class Bacteroidia; order Sphingobacteriales; family Sphingobacteriaceae; genus Mucilaginibacter. The sequence continues at coordinate 55,013 of CAITEP010000048.1, read as the reverse complement.
GTTGAATAAAGTTTTATAATGGCTCTGGTTAATGCTCCTTTGTTATCAGCTTCAAATGTTTTTGCCACCTGTAGGGCTTGTGCTGGGTCAATTAAACCTAATGCATTTAAAGCGGCTCCTTGTACCGCATATGATTGACTACTTAAAGATTTTTTAAATAAATCAACATATTCCTGCTTTTTAAGTTTCCCTAATGCTGTTATTGCGGCTGCCTTAGCCAGCGTATTTTGGTCGTTTTGTGCCAAATTAACTAAAACAGGCAATGCTGTTTTCATCAATGAGGTATCGCTTAAATGCAATGCATTAATGGCTTTTATACGTAAGCCGTAATATTTATCATTCAAAGCTGCAACCAACACCTTTTGCGATACAACAGCCGACTGGTGACCAGCAGCATCATTAATTGCCTCAAAACGATCCATATATAATGGCGCATTAAAGTATTGGAAAGCAAATTCTTCGTGAGTTTTGGTATCAGTTTTTAAGGTTAACAAAACCTTATCGGCATCAACATTTACCAAATCTGGTTTAGACGAAAGATTAAAGGTAAGGGTATCTGCTTTATCATTTATCCAAACATTATGACGTTCTTTTTTACCGCCCAAATAAATATCAATTGCCATTGGTAGTTTAAATATTTGCCCTTCTTGAGTTTGTTGAATATAAATAGATTCAACTTTTTTATTCTCATCCCAATTATAGTTTATATTCAATACAGGATGACCAGCTCCGTAATACCACTGATTAAAAAACCAAGTAAGATCGAGCCCGCTTGCTTCTTCTAAAGCTAAACGCAATTGTTGCGCTTCACCATTTTTAAATGCATTTGTTTTAAGGTAGATGTTTAAACCTTTATAAAATGCATCATAGCCTAAATAGTTGCGCAACATGTTTAATATTCGGCCACCTTTTTGATAAGTTACTACATCAAATACATCCTCTTTATCAACATAATTAAAACGCACCAAATTCTTCTTTTCGGCTCCTTCACTTAACAAATAGTTTTGCATAGCCGCATAGCTATGCGCGTCCGCTTCATCTTTACCATACTTATGTTCAGCCCAAAGCATCTCGCTAAAATCAGCAAATGATTCATTAACGGTAAGGTTGCTCCAGCTCTCACAGGTTACCAAATCGCCGAACCATTGATGAAACAGTTCATGAGCAATGGTACTTCGGCCATCGTTATAATTGGCATCTAATAACTCACGAGGAGTAGCTTGAACGTAATCGCCATGCAAGGTAGCCGATGTATTTTCCATGGCTCCGCTTACATAATCACGAACCACAATTTGCGAATATTTGTTCCATGGAAAATCAACACCGAGCGTTTTTGAGTAAAACTCAATTAATTCGGGCGTCATGCCGAATATTTGTTTGGCATAAGGGGCATATTTCGGTTCCAGATAATAGTTAACTTCTTTGTCGCGCCATTTATCATGGTAAATTTTAAAATTACCAACAGCCATCATAAATAGGTAGGGCGAATGGGGTAATTCCATTTTCCAGGTATCGGTACGGGTTCCATCTCCATTTAATTTTTGCGAAGCAAGTCGGCCATTTGATAGTGTAACATATTTAGCCGGAACCGTCATACTAATTTCATCCGTAGTCTTTTGTTCTGGTTTATCAATTGTCGGAAACCAAGCTGAGGAGCCTTCGGTTTCACCTTGCGTCCAAATTTGAACCGGCTTGTCCTTTTCAGTGCTATCAGGATTTATAAAATATAGACCTTTGGCATCGCTAATAGCAGCACTACCCTTAACTTTGAGTTCGTTGGGCTTAGCGGTATAATCAATATAAATTGTGTAAGCTTCATTGTTTTTATATTGCTTATCAAGCTTGATTGCTACGGTTAGGCTATCATAAGTAAATTTTAGGGGAATGTTTTTCCCTTCTTTTAAAATCGCAATGGTTTTTAAATCCATTCCCTTGGCGTCTAAACGCAAAGTATCAGTAGGATAAAAATGTGGCTTTAGTGTTACCCACTCTTTACCATATAGATAACGTTTTTTATAATCAAATTTAACAGCTAATTTGGTATGCACCAAGTCATTGATTTTAGGGGGTGTTTCCCTGTATATTTTCATTTGAGGGTCATCTGACTTATTTGCAGGAGCTTGGGCAAATAAGGAGGGTAACAATAATGTGCTAATTACTGCAACCAACAAATTAGTTTTTAAAGTTTTTCTATTTAGCATTTTATTTATGAAGTGAACTATTGAACGCAAAAGTTTTATAAATTAGAAAATCAAGGTTAATACACCACAATATTAAGTTGAATTAATTGGTTTTCAATATTCTTTGATAATTTACTTTAAAAACCTTAGATGCTTTAAGATATAAAAAGTTACAAAAAATTGTCACTAATAACTGTTTATAAGGCTGAATCTTGCCGAGATTTCATAACGAATAAAGCTGAACACGTTTATTAACGGTTCAGCCTTCTTTAAGGTTACTAGCAATATTGGTCAAATGCTCCTGTCAAATTATCCGCAATCATTTGTGCAGGGCGGCCTTCAATTTGATGACGCTCAATCATATGCACCAATTTTCCATTTTTAAATAGTGCCATTGCCGGCGACGACGGAGGGTAAGGCAACATATATGCTCTGGCCTTGTTAACCGCGTCGGCTTCCATTCCAGCAAAGACGGTAACAAGCCTATCAGGACGTTTCTCGTTTTGAATGGCTAAACGTGCAGCTGGCCTAGCCATGGCAGCAGCGCAACCACATACTGAATTTACAATAACAAATACTGTACCTTCGCTTTCAATGGCTTTGGTAACATCATCAGCATTTTTTAATTCTTCAAAACCAACTTTTGTTAAATCTTCCCTCATAGGGGCTACTAAATATTCAGGATACATCTTTTTATATTTTAAATTTCAAGTAAAGGTAACCATTGGATGTTAAACAACGTACAAAGTTAAAAATATTAACAATTAGCTGACTGCTATAGAACGTTTTTATAAGTAGGAGCATTAAAAGAACATGCAATCTTATTTAGATTTATTTATTTTGTGGTATTTACATTGTGCTTTTGTCTTAATTTTACAATGATCAATAACAAAAAGAATACAAACAAATAACATTAAAATTAGGTTGCAATTTTTTATATTGCACCTCCTAATTTATATCTTAGATTATGACTGATAAACAAACTGATGTTAGTACTGTAATTATCATAAATAAAAGTCAACTTGGAACCAAGACTTTGCAAGTTAAAACAAAACATCTCAATAACTTAAGTAACTATATAATTGGATTAATTGTTTTAATTATTTCATTAACCGGAAGTATTTTTTATCTACAGTATAGTAATGATAAAAAAGAAGCCGAAAAACAACAGCTACTTACACAAGTAACTAAATTACAAGCACTATTACCACCAACTGTAACCGGGGCTAAAAAAGGAAATAACTCCCAGATTTATATTCAAGGAATAGAATCAAAACTTCAAAAAATAAACGAATATTTGAAAAAACGAGGGCTTACGGGCTTTTCAACTAAGGCAGTAGGTGGTAATGCAAATGCAGATGCATCCAAATTAACTGATGAGGAAAATTACTCATTGTATAACGAATATCTTGGTCGCTTGGTAAATGCGGTAGCATTTACACCCATGGGTTACCCACGCAATAGTTCGCTAACTTCTTTCTTCGGTTACCGAAACGATCCATTTAATTCGGAGCACGCGGAATATCACCCCGGTTTAGATTTTAGGGGAAGTAAAGGCGATGAGGCAAGAAGCACAGCTAAAGGTAAAGTTATATTTGCCGGCTGGAATGGCGGCTACGGTAATTGTGTACGAATTGCTCATGCTAACAACTACGAAACACTATACGGTCATTTATCTCATATCAACGTACGTGTTGGTCAAGAGGTAACCGTTGGAGAAAAAATAGGTGAAGTTGGCTCAACTGGTCATTCAACAGGAGCCCATTTACACTATGAAGTTCGCAAAAGTGGAAAAGCTGTTAACCCAATAAATTTTCTTTCTTTAAACAAATAAATACCTAATAAATTATCATGGCTTTTTTTTCAAAAAAAAATGTTGCAATTGACTTGCAGACTATCTCGACACTTATTAGCGAAGGTTGTTTAATTGATGGAAATATGAAAGCACCTGCTTATGCAAGGATTGACGGGCAACTCAAGGGTGACGTTATTGTAGAAGAGGGGCTTATTTTAGGTGAAAAAGGTTCGATTTTAGGGAATGTTATAACCAAAGAACTAGTTGTTTATGGAACCATTAACGGTAATTTGCAAGTAAGCTCGCTCGAGATTAAGAAAACCGGAAGAGTTAATGGTGAAATTATGACGCAGACCCTTAGCGTAGAAAACGGTGCAATATATAATGGAAGCCTATCAATGTCTCAAAATAATAAGATTGATACTAAAATAAGCCATCAAAAAGCTATTGAAGCATAGCGTTTTGAGGCTTAAATTGTAATCATAAAAACATTTTTACGATGCTTTTGGTTCATTTTCGTTCTAATTAGTCGATTCTAATCTCAATGATTTCTTATTTATATCTTTATTAGCTAATTTTGCAACATAAAATTTAACGCAATGTCATCAGTAGAAACATCTTATCTTAAATTTAAAGTAAAAGACTTATCACTTGCCCCTTGGGGTCGTAAAGAAATTGAATTGGCCGAAGCAGAAATGCCAGGATTAATGGCTTTACGGAAAGAGTACGGGCCTTCAAAAGCTTTAAAGGGCGCCCGTATTGCAGGTTGTCTTCACATGACCATACAAACCGCTGTATTAATTGAAACATTAATTGAGCTTGGTGCCGAAGTTACCTGGTCGTCATGTAATATATTTTCAACGCAGGATCATGCTGCTGCTGCAATTGCTGCTGCGGGTGGTGCTGTTTACGCTTGGAAAGGCATGAATGCTGAAGAGTTTGATTGGTGCATTGAACAAACCTTATTTTTTGGAGAAGATCGTAAACCTTTAAATATGATTTTGGATGATGGTGGCGATTTAACAAATATGGTATTGGATAAATATCCTGAGTTAATTCCAAATATTAAAGGTTTATCTGAAGAAACTACTACCGGTGTTCACCGTTTATACGAACGTGTTAAAGCTGGCACCTTACCTATGCCTGCAATTAACGTGAACGATTCTGTCACAAAGTCGAAATTTGATAACAAATATGGCTGTCGCGAATCGTTAGTGGACGCTATACGACGTGCTACTGATGTAATGATGGCAGGTAAAGTAGCTGTTGTTTGTGGATATGGTGACGTTGGAAAAGGTTCTGCCGATTCATTACGTAATGCTGGTGTACGTGTCATAGTAACCGAAATTGACCCAATTTGCGCGTTACAAGCTGCAATGGAAGGCTATGAAGTTAAGAAATTAACAACCGCCATTGCCGAAGCTGATATAGTAGTAACCGCTACGGGTAACTGTGATATTTTACGTGAAAAGCATTTCCGTGCATTAAAAGACAAAGCTATTGTTTGTAACATAGGTCACTTTGATAACGAAATCGACATGGCTTGGTTGAACGAAAACTATGGCAATACCAAAGTTGAAATAAAACCACAAGTTGATAAATATACCATTAATGGCAAAGACATTATTGTTTTGGCAGAAGGTAGGTTAGTAAATTTAGGTTGCGCTACTGGTCATCCAAGTTTTGTAATGTCGGCATCATTTACCAACCAAACACTTGCACAAATTGAGCTTTGGAACAATGCAGATAAATACGAAAACAAGGTATACACCCTACCAAAACACTTGGACGAAAAAGTTGCCCGTTTACACTTGGCTAAAATTGGTGTTGAATTAGAAGAACTTGACCAATACCAAGCAGATTATATTGGTGTGCCAGTTGCTGGTCCATTTAAACCAGAATACTATCGTTACTAATAAATAATCAAATATATTTCTAACACAAAAGCCGAAAAGTAAATGCTTTTCGGCTTTTGCGTTTTTTGTAATCAGCCTAAACAAGCCTATCTTTACAACATGCGTTTTGATATCATCACTGTGTTGCCGAGCTTACTGGAAAGCCCTTTCGCACATTCTATTTTACAGCGAGCTCAAAAAAAGGGCATTGCCGAAATAGTTGTGCATAACCTACGCGATTACGCTAGCAATAAACAAAAAAGTGTAGACGATTACCCCTATGGTGGCGGCAGCGGTATGGTAATGGGCATTGAGCCATTTGCCAATTGCATTGAAAAACTTAAAGTAGCGCGCAATTATGATGAAATCATCTTTATGTCGCCTGACGGGGTAACATTTAACCAGCAAATTGCCAACCAACTATCGGTAAAGGGTAATATGATGGTTTTATGCGGGCATTACAAAGGGATTGACCAAAGAATCAGGGATTTATTTGTTACACGAGAAATTTCTATTGGCGACTACGTTCTTTCGGGGGGTGAATTGCCTGCAGCGGTTTTGGTAGATGCAGTAGTAAGGTTAATTCCGGGAGTATTGTCGGATGAAACTTCCGCACTTTCTGATTCCTTTCAGGATGGCTTGCTGGATGCTCCGGTTTATACCCGACCGGCTGATTGGAATGGGCATAGAGTTCCCGATATTTTATTGAGTGGCAATACACCCGAAATTGAAAAATGGCGTTTTGAACAATCAATTGAACGAACAAAAATAAGGCGGCCTGATTTGTTGGAATAATTAAAATTAATTACGGCTTACTTTTCCAAAGGATAACCTTTTGCTATCCAATTGGTTTTTAGGTTAATGGGAAGGTTTAAAACCTTGATATTGGTAAAGCCCATGTTTTTTAAGGTTAAAAATGCGGGTTGTATATTTGGGCATTTTGTAAATGGGCAGCAACCGCAATAAATTACAATTTGGGTGCTTTTAGATATATTGGTTACTTGCTTATTAAATGCTTCTAAATTAGTTGCATTATTTACAGCACCAATATGGCTGGCTCCCTTAATGTCTTCAACCGCGCCAATATTAAAAATTACTAGTGAAGAATCATTTGTGGCAGTTAACATAGCATTCAAGTCTGCAGGTTCCATTAATTGTTTTTTAGCCCATGGATATGTTTTTTCGGGTAGGCCTATTGGTGTAGCCGTTGTTTGAGCCTTTAGTGAAAGTGCAAAAAAGCTGAGAAAAGAAATTACAGCTAAAATAACTGGCTTTATCATTTATTAATTTTATTTTTAAACAAAGCTATCATAAATTTATATTGATTTTAAAATTGTGTAAGCAGATAGCCACCATTATCTTATTTTTGAAACCATAATTGCTTAACTATGTTTGGTTTAAAGAGCACTATTGATATTTTATTGCAAAATATCTTTTGCTATAAAACACTTTTCTGCACTATACCATCAAATAAACAATCATAAATATGACCATATTCTCGAAAATAGTTGCTGGAGAAATCCCTGCGTATAAAGTAGCCGAAAACGCTAATTATCTGGCTTTTTTAGATATTAACCCCCTTACTGAAGGCCATTTATTGGTTATCCCTAAAAAGGAAGTTGATTATATTTTTGATTTGGATGATGAAACTTACTTGGGCTTGCAACAATTTGCAAAGACAATTGCAATAGGTTTAAAAGAGGCAATACCTTGTAATAGGATCGGCGTAGTAGTAATGGGATTAGATGTTCCCCATGTGCACATCCACTTAATACCAATGAATATTGCTAACGATATGAACTTTACAAAACCTAAACTTAATCTTAGTAAAGAGGAATTTATAGCCCTTGCCGAAAAAATAAAGGAAAAGTTGAATTCTTTTATCATTAAAAATAAAATAACAGCCTGAATTTTGGCTTTTCCGTCCTCTTAATTAATAAGTGTTTAATTCTACTAAATAACATAATTGAAAAATTCTTTTAACAAAATCAAAAGGTCTTAAAATAACAAATTGGATTAGATTGTTCCTATCTTATGAATCATGATAAAGCAGCCTTACAGGCTTTGCAAAAGTATTTTGGCTATAGTAGCTTCAGGCATCAGCAGGAGACTATTGTACAACAGGTTCTGAATAAAAAGGATGTTCTAACTCTTATGCCTACAGGTGGGGGTAAATCGATTTGTTATCAGCTACCTGCCGTTATATTTGATGGATTAGCCCTTGTTATTTCGCCCTTAATCGCGCTGATGAAAGACCAAGTGGATAGTTTAAATGTCAACGGTATACCGGCTGCTTTCTTTAACTCGAGCCAAAACCCGGATGAACAACTACAATTAAGCAAAAAACTACGCGATAATGAGATTAAGTTACTTTACCTTGCTCCCGAACGTTTGTATCATAGTGATGGCAAACTAATCAGCTTTTTAAAAACCTTGAATGTTTGCCTTATAGCCATTGATGAGGCACATTGCATTTCGCATTGGGGGCATGATTTCAGACCGGAATATATGGCATTGGCCAGTTTAAAAACCGATTTCCCCGGCGTCCCTGTTATTGCCTTAACAGCCACTGCTGATAATCTTACTAAAAAAGACATCCTCGAAAAACTAAATCTCCATCAACCCGAGATATACATTTCATCCTTCAACAGGGAAAATATCACCTATCGCGTAAGCAGAAAAAAAGACAGCTTTAAACAACTGCTATCATTTTTAGAACAGCGCAAAGATGAAGCTGGAATTATTTATTGTTTGTCGAGGAAATCAACCGAGTTTTTGGCGGCTAATTTAAAAGAGTATGGTTACCCTGCCGCAGCCTATCATGCAGGACTGGATAATGAAGTAAAAGCAAAAAATCAGGAAGCATTTTTAAAGGATGAGATAAAAATCATTGTGGCTACCATTGCCTTTGGTATGGGTATCAATAAATCGAACGTGCGGTATGTGGTTCATGTCGATTTGCCTAAAAACATTGAAGGCTATTATCAGGAGACAGGCAGGGCCGGACGAGATGGATTACCATCAGAGGCCTTGTTATTGTATTCGCCTGCTGATGCTATGAAGTTGAAGCAGTTTGCCATGATTGAAAACAATCCGGAACAGAGCCAAATAATGCTAAATAAGCTGAATGATATGGTAAGGTTTTGCGAATTGCAGGCTTGTCGCCGTCAATATTTGATGAACTACTTTGGTGAAGACTTTCCATCAAATTGCAACTCTTGCGATTTTTGCCTAACAGAATTTAAGCGTTTTGACGGCACATCAATCGCTCAAAAAGCGTTATCGGCGGTTGTCAGATTAAAAGAAAGCTTCGGAACCAACTATATCATTGATTTTTTGAGGGGCTCCAAGAGTGAAAAAACATGGGCATCACACAAGGAACTTAAAACATATGGTATTGGTGCCGATATTTCAAAAATTGATTGGGTTAGCTATTTTAATGAATTGATAAGCCAAGGTTATTTGCAACCTTCAGAAGGTGCATACCCTGTTCTAAAGTTGACAGATTTAAGTGCAGGCGTTCTTAAAGGTGAAAAAAAGGTAGAATTTATTGAGCGTGAAATAGTAGAGGAGGTTAAACCATCCGAAGCTTTAGCCTATGAAATAAGTTTATTATCTGAATTGAAGGGTATAAGAAGAGATATAGCAACCAATGAGAATTTACCGCCATACGTTATTCTTTCGGACGCCACACTTTTAGAAATAGCGACTTACCTACCTCAAAATTTGGATGAATTGAGATTGATTTCCGGCTTCGGTGATGTAAAACTGGCACGTTATGGTAGGGAGTTTTTATTGCATGTTGTAAATTATTGCCAAATAAATAACCTAACATCAAAAATAGCCCAAAAAGCCCCTAAACGAGAAAGAAAAGCGAATAACCCAAACAAAATTAACGATACAGCAACCGAAAGCCTAAACCTTTATAAATCGGGCAAAAGCATAGCAGAAATTGCTACAAATAGAGGTTTATCGCAAGGCACCATTGAAGGACATTTAACCCAATTTATAATAACAGGGGTGTTGGATGTATCACTTTTTGTATCGGAGGATAAAAAACAGACCATTAAAGAAGCCATTGAGAGTTATGGTGCCGAAAAATTATCCCCATTAAAGGAAGTATTAGGCGAAGATTTTACCTATGCCGAAATTAAGGCTGTGATAGCATGGATGCGTAAAGAAGGGGCTTTATAATAACCTACAATCTTTCAATTCCAAATTTATCGGCCAAATTATTTAAATCATTTACCACTGCATCTACTAATGGGATGCCATCCCTTTTTCGTTTTGTTTGCGCGGCCAATTCCGGTTCACCAGGGATCACCACTTTTTGAGATGGGTCTATCAAGGTTGCTTCTTTAAACCTGGTTATCCAATTATCCATATGGCTTTTAAATTCATCAGCCGGGCGGAAACCATCTACACGCATGGCACCTACAAAGTGTCCAATCCCCAAACCAACGGGATTAGGTGAAGGTTCAAGAAAAGAAACAAAAGGTGGTACCCATGGCCCATAATTTGCTCCTGATAATACAGCGGATAAAATATCTACGGTGGCACTTAAACCAAAACCTTTATGGCTGCCATGCTCACGGTCGCTTCCCAATGGTAAAAGCGAGCCGCCAGTTTTTAAAGCATGTGGGTCGGTTGTATTGGCTCCGTTGGCATCTTGTATCCAGCCATCGGGTACTTGTTTATCCAAGCGCTGGGCAATCTCTAACTTTCCATTGGCTGCCGCTGACGTTGCCATATCAACAATTAATGGAGGGAACTTACCAGCCGGAAAAGCATAGCACATAGGATTGGTACCCAACATACGCTCATTGCTATAGGTTGGTGCCACCAAAGGACTGGCATTTGTCATGGCAAAACCTATCATATCTTTTTCAACCGCCATTAAGGCATGATAACCTGCAATACCAAAATGGTTTGAGTTACGTACTGCCACCCAGCCAGAGCCATATGTTTCGGCTTTTTCAATGGCTAATTTCATGGCAAAAGGTGTCACCACCAAACCTAATCCTGCATCACCATCAACTGTTGCGGTGGTTGGCGTTTGGTGTACTATTGAAATATTAGGATTCGTGTTAATACGCCCTTTTTCCCATAGGCGCACATAACCTATTAAACGAGCCACCCCATGCGAATCAATCCCGCGCAAATCGGCTAATACCAACACATCAGTTGAAAGCATAGCATGCTCCATAGTACTACCCATCGCTAAGAAAATTTTTTGGGTAAAGGTGCGTAGAGATTGTTCTGAAATAATCATTATATTTACCTTAGTCTATTTTAAAAAACATAGATAATTAACTCGTCTATATTCCTCTATAAAAATCAAAAAACTTACCCTCGTTAGTTAAATTAAAAAATAAAAGCTTTTTATACATAAATAATCATGCTGACTAAAATGTTACTTGTTTAAATTTCTATTAAACAAAATAGGTAAAAGATGTGAAATTTCACACTCAAACATAAGGTTCAACGCTATGGAATTTGTTATTTAACTTCTGTTTCAAATGCAGGGTTATAATATCAGAAAAACACGGCTTTCTTATCACAATAAAAATTTAAAACTAATTCTTTTACAGGCTAATAACAACCATTTTAAAATTAAGATATTTTAACTTAAAAACTTGTTAAAAAAATTTTCGCCTTTATGTTCTTTCTATAAAAAAAGGTCAAAAGTATCGCTTCTAATGCCTAATCTTAAGGTTTCTAAAGGAATTACATCGGCTGGGGCAATATTACCTATGTTTACATTGGTGCCAATTAGTTTTATAAACCAAACTTGTTGCGCCTTTTGTGGGGCCTCCCAAATAATTTTTTCTTCCGGTATTTGGGTGAGTATTTCATCAACCAAACCTTGCCTTACCTCTCCCGAATCGCGATAAATGCCTACATTCCCACTTTCGCGCGCTTCGGCAATTACCTTCCATGCTCCGGCTTCAATTTCGGCATTCATTAATTTAATCCATTTATAGGGTGCAAATATTTTTTGCACATCCTTTGAACCTACTTCTGATATTACGGTAACCAACTTGCTTAGCCTGCTGATGTAATCGCATTTCAAATCGTGTTCTATTTCGATTGATCCGTCTGATACTTCGGCATATTCCAATTTATACTTATCTAAAATTCGGCAATAATCATCAAATTGACCTCTCACTATCATAGCCTCAAACAAGGTACCTCCTAAATATACGGGTATGCCTGCTTCGCGGTAAAGTGCCAATTTTTTATCCAGATTAGGGGTTACATAGGAGGTTGCCCAGCCTAATTTAACCAAATCGGTGTAAGTACCACTCACCTCAATAAAATCTTCCACCTGCCTTAAGCTTAATCCTTTATCCATTACCATGGTAATGCCGCTGTTACGTGGCTTCTGTACACGCTCTGGTAGGTTGTTGATTTGATAATTCATAAATATTCAGTTTGGTTATAGACTATAACTAAAAGTTCTAACGGGAACAAAAGTCGTAAAAAAACCTGAAATTCATTCAGAATTTCAGGTTTTTTTAATGAGATATTAATGCTCTGCTAGGTTATTTAGCGTGTTTGCTATTTGGTATATTTATTTATTATGTCAACAATAACCTTGTTTTTTTGTAGCTGAGGCAAATAATCAAACAAAATATAGTGCTTTTCTGGGTCGCTGGTCAGCGCTATTTCTAGCTGACTAAGAGCCTCATTATATTCGCCTTTAGCAAACAAATAAGCCACCATTCGGTAGTATAATTCAGCCGCATCTGGATTATTTTTAATGGCTTGTGAAATTACTTCGATGGCATCCACCAAGCGTTGTTGTTCGTACAATATCGACGAAAAATCTAACCAAGCATCCACATCAATCGGGTTCAGCTCTACCACTTTTTCATAAGCCTGTTCAGCTTCTTCCAAATGCCCTAGTTTATATTCAGCATCTGCTATGGCAAACCAATAATCAGGACTAGCAATATCCAAGTCAAGGGCTTTTTTGTAAAAGTGCAAAGCCTCAAAATAGCGCTCTTCAAAATCAAGTGTTACCCCAATTCCAAACCAAGCATCGGCCAGTTTTGGATCCATCTTAACCGATTTTTTGTAAAATGCCCTAGCCTCGTCCATTTGCTCCAGCTTTTCGTAGCATTCGCCTATTGCGCAATAAGTATCTGCATTGGGTTGCTCATATTCAAAGGTTTGGCGGTATACTTCTATCGCTTCGGCATATTTCTCTAAGTTAACCAAGGCATTGCCTTTGTTAAAGTAGGCCGATGCAAAGCTATCTTTTATCAATATGGCATAGTCGTACGCGTCTATCGCCTTTTCAAACAAACTCATTTTGGTAAACGCGTTACCTAGGTTATACCAAGCGGCGTAACTGTATGGTTCGTTATCAATGTATTGTTCGTAAAAAACAATGCTTTCTTCCTGATTATCCAAAACGTCGTAACAAAACGCCAGTTCATAAAGCGCGTCCTGGTTTTCCATGTTCTGCTTTAGGCAGAGCTTCAGGTAGGTAATGGCTGTTTCATAATCGCCCATATTTTGGTAAACATAGGCTATATGCAAAAGTATTTCATCGGTTTCCTCGGCAAGACTTAAAGCTTTTTCATAATTTTCGAGGGCTTCGCCAAAGCGTTCCATACTTTCGTACATGTTTCCGCGAATAAGGTAAATATCCGGATCTGAAGCTTCCAGCATGGCGGCTTTTTCGAGCGCGATAAACGCTTCCGATACCTTGTTGGTTACCACTAATAGCTGCGCCTCTTTAATCAAAAATACTGCCGCGAAGGGGTGTTGGTTACGCGCATACTCTGCCACTTGTAGCGCCTTGGAGGGGTCGTTTTTTTCGATGTAGTAGTCGATAATGTTCTCAAACGCCTGGGCATCAAAAAAGTACTGGTCGTGGTTACGGATCATCTCTTCGTAACGTTCTACCGAAAATTTTGGATCTTCGGTAAAACCGTATTCAAATTCTTCTTCCATTCAATTTTGTTTCAGAACATACTCTTGTTTAGGACAGTAAACCCTACTATGGCAGTGTTTACGGAGTTTAAATTACAAGTAATATACCTCCAAAGTGTAAAAAAATTATCAACATACAAACATTGTTAACACCAAAAACCGCAAAGCATTGATTATTAACGCAAAGCATTTTAATTTCAAATCATAAAATGATCAAAAATTATTCCAAGATTTTTACCTTTGACAAATAATCAATTATGAAGTTTAACGTCGCCGAGATTCTTGCCCTTTTAAATATCAACGAATTAAATGAGGCCTACAGTACTGGTAAAAATTGGGGAAGTAGCCACGAAGCATCCACTAAGGAAATCATTTCGCCTGTTGATGGTAAGCCAATCGCATCGGTAAAATTAGCTACTACCGAAAATTATAACGAGGTGGTAAAAACCGCCGAAAAAGCTTTTAAAACTTGGCGAAATATACCCGCCCCAAAACGTGGCGAAATTATACGGGAAATTGGTGAGGCCTTGCGCCTAAATAAAGAGCCGCTGGGTAAATTGGTATCGTACGAGATGGGTAAAAGTTTGCAGGAAGGATACGGCGAAGTACAGGAAATGATTGACATTGCCGATTTCGCGGTTGGCTTAAGCAGGCAACTATATGGGTTAACCATGCATTCGGAACGACCGCAACACCGCATGTACGAGCAGTATCACCCGCTGGGAATAGTCGGCATCATATCCGCCTTTAACTTTCCGGTAGCGGTATGGAGTTGGAATGCCATGCTGGCTTGGGCTTGTGGCGATGTTTGCATTTGGAAACCATCCGAAAAAACACCACTTACCGCCATAGCTTGTCAACACATAGCTCAAAAAGTATTTGAAAAGCATGGTATTGAGGAAGGAGTTTCTTGTTTGATTATGGGCGATCGTGAAATTGGCGAGCAAATGGCAAACGACACTCGTTTACCCCTTATTTCGGCAACTGGCTCTACCCGGATGGGCAAAGCAGTGAGTGCCGCGGTAGGTGCCAGACTTGGAAAGAGCTTGTTAGAACTTGGTGGAAACAATGCCATTATCATTACCGAAAACGCCGATTTGGATATGTCATTAATTGGCGCTGTATTTGGCGCGGTGGGTACCGCTGGTCAGCGTTGCACCAGTACCCGAAGGCTCATCATCCACGAAAGTGTGTACGAAACATTCAAACAAAAACTGGTAAATGCCTATCAGCAAATAAAAATTGGCAACCCGCTTGATGAGAACAACCATATGGGGCCACTAATTGACCAAAATGCTGTGGCATTGTACCTACAATCGATTGAAAGATGCAATGCAGAAGGGGGTAAATTTGTGGTAGAGGGTGGCAAATTAGTGGGCGATCATTACCAATCGGGTTGTTATGTAAAGCCATGCATTGCCGAGGTTGAAAACCATTATGCTATTGTACAGCATGAAACCTTCGCGCCTATCCTTTACCTCATAAAATATAAAACATTGGAAGAGGCTATCTCGCTGCAAAATAGTGTTCCTCAAGGGCTTTCATCAGCTATCATGACTACTAACTTGCGTGAGGCGGAGCTATTTTTATCGGCCAATGGGTCAGACTGTGGCATTGCGAACGTAAACATTGGCACATCGGGTGCCGAGATTGGAGGAGCCTTTGGCGGCGAAAAGGAAACAGGTGGCGGTCGAGAATCGGGCTCCGATGCTTGGAAAGTATATATGCGCAGGCAAACAAATACCATTAATTATTCAAAAACCTTGCCTTTGGCACAGGGAATAAAATTCGATCTTTAATTTATACCCAAAATTCATATTTAATACCTTATTAATTCAATTTGCATGAATAAGCTACCACATCATTTTATACCTTCCTTATTATTTGGAACCCTACTTTTTAGCTCGGCGGCATTTGGACAAGAGGCTCTGAAAGTAGCTGCCGAACTGCCTAAAAATTGGCACCTAATGGATTATAAAACCGAAGGGTACTTAGGCATTAACCTTAACCAAGCCTATAATTTTTTAAAAGGAAAAAAAAGTAAAACAGTAGTTGTTACCACCATTGATAGCGGCATTGATACCTTGCAAAAAGATTTAGTTAATATTTTATGGGTAAACCCAAATGGTAAATCGGCAAATGGTTTTGTAAACGATAAATATGGCTGGGATTTTTTGGGTGGAAAAGATGGTAAGGTTGACTACACTGAAACCACAGAGGAGGTCCGTCAATACAATAAGCTTAAGAGGGATTTTAGCAACTTAACATCTGCACTACCTGGTAAAGAAAAAGAGTTCGCTTTTTGGCAGAAGGTAAAAAGTGTATACGATACCACCATTACCAAAGACACAAACGAAATGAAAGACGTTAGCTTAGAGGTGAATGTGCTTTCGGGAACTAATTATTTTATTAAACGTGAGCTAAAGCTAAAATCGGAAGAAACATTTAGCAAGGCCGATCTTGAGCGAATAACCACTACCAGCGATACCCTGGTACAAAGTAAAGCAGTTTGGGGATCCGTTTTTGGCGCTGCCGGCGAGAACACAAACAATGCGAAGATTTTAAAAGATATATCTGAATATTATGCCAAGCTAAATAATGATATAAATCCGGATTTAGATGCTAGGATACGTATTGTTGGTGATGATCCTGATATAAATGATGGCAAACCTTATGGGAATAATATTCTAAAAACACCAGATGCTTCACACGGCACAGGAGTTGCAGGCTTAATTGCTGCCGAACGCGACAATGGCTATGGCATTGATGGAGTGGCCGATAATGTGAGGATAATGGCCATTAAAGCCGTACCCAATGGCGATGAATATGACAAGGATGTGGCGAACGCCATACGCTATGCGGTTGATAATGGTGCCAAGGTGATTAATATGAGCTTTGGAAAAAAAATATCGCCACATAAGGAATGGGTTGACGCCGCTTTTAAATATGCCGCGGAAAAAGATGTTTTGTTGGTAATGGCTGCAGGCAATGAAAACCAAGATGTCGACAAAGATCCTGAATTTCCGAATGATATGTATTTGGATGGTACTACTACCGATAATGTGATAAATGTTGGCGCTTCGGGCCCGAAAATGGACGAAAATTTAGCGGCAAGTTTTTCAAACTATGGTAAAAACAATGTAGATGTTTTTGCACCAGGCGTAAAAGTGACCTCTATTGATATGGACGCCGAATTTAACACGGCCGATGGCACGAGCTTCGCCTCACCAATTGTAGCGGGTGTTGCAGCACTTATCTTAGAATATTATCCAAAATTAAGTGCGAGACAGGTAAAAAAAGCCATCCTCGATTCGGTGACGCCATTAACAGGCAGCATGGTAATTAAACCGGGCACCAAGGATGAAAAAGTTGATTTTACTTCACTATCAAAAACAGGTGGTATAGTAAATGCCTATGTGGCGCTAGTGAATGCCAGCAAAATGAAAGGTGAAAGGAAATAGTGTAATTTATAAATCGCATTTAAAACAAAACCCATTGGCTATAAAACAATAGGTTTTGTTTTGAGTGCGGCTTATTCTTCAATCAACTCGATATTTTCCCAGGTTTGTTTTTTGTAATAATGGAACATTACCCAGTTTATTATAAAAAAAGGAATAATGGCTACCCAAATGGCTGTTTCCCATTTCATTATCAAATAGTGCAAATAGCCAATTCCACCAATAAAAAATAATACCAAAAACGAAATTATTACTCGGCCTCCACCTTGCTTTTCTGAAACGGGCCTTGAAAATGGCAAACCTTTAATAATAAATAAAGCGGATAGCATCCCATAAATTGTACTTACCAAAATAGCTAAAATCATATCATTTATTGCATGATAACCCCAAATAGAAATAATGAGCAGCCCTATTACAAAACAATAGGGTAAATAATAAAATACCAGCATTGCCTTAAACATTCCAAGTAATATTTTACCAGGTTCATCAATTGGAAGGGCATAATAAACCCAGGCCGATTTATACTTGGACGACATGGTAATATTACTTGCTACCGTAGTTAAAATTAAAGAGCACATGTATATTAAAAAAATATAGCTGTGGCTATTTTGCAAATCCTCAAACTTACTGCTTAAATCATCCCCCTTGGTATTCATGGCGAAGTAAATGAAGTATATAGGTATGTAGGCGAAAGAAGGATAAACCTTCATTTTAAATTCGCGCGTGCGTGCTGTTAGTTTAGCAGTAATTTTAAAACCCGCGTTTTCAATAGGCTCGGGCGATACAATTCTGCCGATAGCGTCAATTAAATTAAACTTTGAAGTGCTTTTGGAATTTGTAACAGGCTTACTACTAACATCAGAAGTTGAAATAACTGCCAGCCGTTTATTAAAGCCTGGTGCTAAAACTTTTGCCACAAACCACAAACCCACTATCGGAATAGTAATACCTAATATTCCGAACAGCCAGGTAATAGCGGATAAACGACCCGCGTGGAAAAACAAGTCGTTAAGGGCGGCCACCCAAACAGGTGGTAAAAAATATGCCCAAACATGTGATAAAATATCATTATGAGCCAATGCTTTTACATTGATGAGCCTAGGCACTAAATAATAGGTACCAAAAATTAAAATGGAAAACCCTATTTGAAAATAGCTGATAATATCTTTAAACTTTTGCGGACTTACCGCTCTCATTAGTAATAGGTATACCATATTTACCGAAAAAACAGCTAAAAAGGTAATTAAAAGTAACTGACCAATAAATAATGGAACCGCCAAAATGCCATCAATAAAGCCTATCATAACTATACCTGGCAGCGCCAAGGGCAATGTTAAGCGCAATAGGTAGATAGATATATGGAAGATGCGCGACATGGCTATGGTCCGATCGTTCACCGGGCGAGGTAGTAGGATAAATTGGTCCTTTGAATCAATCAACACATTGGTAAAGTCAGAGATGAGGGTCATTCCAATAAAAGCCATATAAATGGTGAAATAGAGCGTTTGGGCAATTAATGGCCCAGCATCAATAAACAAAACCATGCCGATAAAGCAACCCATTAACACCGAAAAAAGCGCTACAACCACAGGATTTCGCGGCTTATTATTTTTAGCATTTCGGCGAGCTGCAAATGCTGTATTGGGTCGGCGTTCATCCATCAAAAGTTTCACTTTTAATATCTGATACAGCTGCTCGGTATCTACACCTGTATTTTTGAGCAATGGGTTTAAAAAAGTAACAAAGCGTAAAAATATCTTATTCATGTTAAGCCTTATCAAAATGCGTTAATAATGGCTTCGGCCTCGTTACCCGATTCTTCATGCCCAGTCAGTTTTGAAAATATGCGCTCAAGGGTATCGCTGTGGTTTTGCTTTAATGATTCGAAGGTACCATTTGCAACAATGCTACCTTTGTTTATCAAAATAATCCTATCGGCCACCTTTTCTACAATATCCATCATATGCGAGCAATAAAATATTGTTTTTCCTTCGTTGGCTAAGCGGGTAATCAGTTCCTTTACTAAAATTACCGCGTTAGCATCCAAACCCGATAAAGGTTCGTCCAAAATAATAATCTTAGGGTTATGTATAATCCCTGCCGACAGCAATACTTTTTGTTTCATCCCTTTCGAAAAAGTATCCATGCGGTCGTTCAGGTTGGCCTGCAAACCAAAGGCGGTTAAAAGTTTCTCGGCTCGTTCATGCAATACGCTGTCTTCCATGCTGTACAACTTACCAATAAAGTCGAGGTATTCCATTGGGCTAAGCACATCATATATCTCCGCATTTTCGGGCACGTAGCCAATTAGTTTTTTAATAGCCAAAGGGTTTTCGGCCATGTTAAAACCATCCACCAAAACCTCCCCCTCAAAATCGGGAATCAATCCTGTCAATATTTTTACTGTGGTTGATTTGCCAGCACCATTTGGGCCAATGTATCCAAGTACCTGTCCGGGGTAAATATCCAATTCCAGCTCATTTAAGACCTGTTTATCGCCGTAAAATTTTGAAAGTTTTCGAATTTTGATAATGGGTGAATCGTTCATTTTTAATTGTAATAAAACCGTATCTAATATAAAAACAATCGGGCAAATTGAAGCCTGCACTTGTGTTTTATATTCATTTTTTATAAAGCAGCTTAATACGCACCCTCATTTACGGCCAATTTAAGCGCATTTAAGCAATAAAATAACCTTATTTTGTGGTTAGGGTGTAAATAATTTGTTGAAATAATAGCACCAATTGCAAATAACAGTACATTGATTATATTTGCGTTCGCAAAAAAGCAGATAATTACTACAATGAGAGAAATACAATTCAGAGAAGCACTTCGTGAAGCGATGTCCGAAGAGATGCGTAAGGATGAAAGCATATACTTAATGGGCGAAGAAGTTGCCGAATACAATGGTGCTTACAAAGTTAGTCAGGGTATGCTTGACGAATTTGGTGCCAAAAGAGTAATTGATACCCCTATCTCTGAGTGCGGTTTCGCTGGCATAGGTATTGGGTCGGCAATGAATGGTTTAAAACCCATTATCGAATTCATGACTTTTAACTTCTCATTAGTAGCTATCGACCAAATTATTAATGGCGCGGCTAAAATCATGTCGATGAGTGGTGGTCAGTTTTCGGTTCCAATTGTTTTCCGTGGCCCAACAGGTAACGCGGGTATGTTAAGCTCTCAACATAGCCAATGCTTTGAAAACTGGTATGCCAATTGCCCAGGCTTAAAGGTAGTTGTTCCATCAAACCCATATGATGCCAAGGGACTTTTAAAATCAGCTATTCTCGATCCCGACCCGGTTATTTTTATGGAATCGGAATTGATGTATGGCGATAAAGGCGAAGTACCTGAAGAAACCTATTATATTGAAATTGGCAAGGCAAAAGTTACCAAACCGGGTACCGATGTAACCTTATTAGGTTTTGGTAAAATTATGAAAGTGGTAAATGCCGCCGCTGCTGAGCTTGAAAAAGAAGGCATTAGCGCCGAGGTAATTGATTTGCGCACTGTGCGACCTATTGATTACGATACGGTAATTGCTTCGGTTAAAAAAACAAACCGTTTGGTTATTGTGGAAGAAAGCTGGCCCCTAGGCTCCATAGCTACTGAGGTAGCTTTCAAGGTGCAAAAAGACGCGTTTGACTATTTGGATGCGCCAATTTTACGCATCATGGGTGGCGACGTCCCTTTACCATACGCGCCAACCTTAATTCAGGAATATTTGCCAAACCCTGAGCGTGTTATAAAAGCAGTTAAAGAGGTTATGTACGTTACCAAATAATTTTGAAATCAATCATAAACTAAATAAAAAACCCGCTCCTAAAAAGGCGGGTTTTTAATTTTTTGGCTGATTTTAACTCTCCTAATTTTCTAGCTTTGCCACCCTTTTAGGTGTATCGATACCCGAAACGATGGTTTGCGCACTTAAGGCAATAGCCCTAATGGTAGCGGTAATGTTAGCCATATCTAACGAACTTACTTCATCTTTAACAGTATGGTACAAACTGTCTACATCAATCTGGTCGGTTGATATCGTATGAGCTGGCACCCCAACGGCTGCTAATGAGGCGTTGTCGCTCCTATAAAACAGGTTTTGATCGGGATATGGATCAGGGTAAAATTTAAAGGGAGTACCAGTAAGGTTTTTTTGTAGGATGGTACCAAAATCCGACCTTTCAAAGCCAGTTATAAAGGCCGAGTTTTCGCCGAATTTTGATTTTTTACCTATCATCTCAATATTAAACATAGCCACTACATCGTCAGGATGTACGGTTGTGGCAAAATATTGTGAGCCGTATTCCCCAATTTCTTCGGCTGTAAAAGCAACAAAAATCAGAGTTCTAGTATTATTTTTTGCCTTTTTGTAATACTTGGCCAACTCAATAACGGCGGTAGTGCCCGACGCGTCGTCATCAGCACCATTGGCAATACTATCGCCTTGCATGGGTTTAATGATTCCCAAATGGTCATAATGACCCGAGAATATTACGTACTCATTGGGTTTAGTTGTACCAGGAATAATCCCAGCAATATTGAACAATGGCAATACTTCGGCCTTTCCGGTATAGGTAACTTGCAAGGCCTTTATATCGGCATATACACCCAAAACATAAACCAAAACCTGACTGTCGTTAGTTTTCATGGCTACTGAGCCTGCTTCGGCACGATCTTTTAACCTTTTAAAGAAAGATGCGAATTTAGGGTCGACCATAATCAGTAATTTTTTGCTGGTATTTATGAGGCTCCTATAAACCGACCTAAAATCCTTATCCGGAGTAACGTTTATAATTTCAACATCTGCTAGTTGGTTAATATTGATTGAAGTAGCACTTGTAGCCACAAAAGCACTATCGGCGGCTATGACTTTCGCATTGATGCTTATCTGGGTAGTTACAGGGCGTGTACGTGTTAAAGTAAAATTTTGCCTATAACCATTGTTGCCAACCATAGGCTTTAAGCCAATATGTTTAAATTCCGATTCAATAAATCGGGCCGCTTTTTCAATACCTGGAGTAAAAGTAGCCCGCCCCTGCATGTTATCAGCGGCAAGGGTGCCAATCACCCTGGTTACATCTTTTTCTTTTATTTGTTTGTTTACATCTTGGCAACTAGCTTGTTTACCAATAATTGCCAATACCAATAAAAACATTGTCTTTTTCATAGCCCTATTGTTTTATTTTTGATGATAACCATGCAGAGCGAAATGCTTGCTGATCTTTTGTAACTTCTTTTCCAACACTTTCATAGGTAACCACTTCAAAATATAGGTTTTCGGTAAGGGTAATGGAAGCCTCATGGTTGCCAGTGCGGTTTTTATAGCTAAGGGTAACCTTATCGCCTACGTTTTTAGTAGCGATGACGCCATTAAAAGTTTGCTCATCATTCACCGCTTTACCGTCGACACTTAAAATAATATCGCCAGCATCCAATCCGGCATTATAAATAGGTGTACCCATTATGGTACTGGTTAATATGGCTATACCTTCTGCTCCACCTGTTTTGGCCTGACCTGCTCTGCCTCGCCTTCCACCGCTGCTTAATGGCCCTGCCCAAGCCTTACCAGCTTGCGCTTTGCGAAGCAATAAGCCTGCCTTTGCCAATAAAGTTTCGTAATTATTTTTCTCGATCCCGTATATGAATTTAGTAAAAAAATCAGCGGCGAATTTGTTGTTTTTAGTGAGTTTGGCCAAATCGTTTTGTAAATCAGGAATTGTATAAGGTTTCATCACCTTACCACGGCTTAGCCAAACTTGGCGCATATAATCGTCTAATGTTAAATTAAATTCAGCGCGCAGGCGAAGATCAAGCGCAAGAGCGGTCGCACCTCCGTAATAGTAATAGCTGGTAAAAATATTGTTATCGTTGTTTGGGTCGATAGAAACCCCGGCATCGGCAAAAACCGAATAACGACTCATTTGTGTTTGTGGGTATTTTAACGCTCCTGGAGAATTTAATACCGAATTTATTAAGCCACTAATGGTTTGCAAATAATCGTCCATTGAGCTAAAACCTGCACGCTCCAATATCAATTCGCCATAGTATTGGGTAAAGCCTTCGGCAAACCAAAGCTCACTACTCATATTGGCATGTTCGAAATTAAAAGGCTCCAATGACTTCGGACGGATACGCTTTACGTTCCAACTATGAAAATACTCGTGCGAGAAAGTGCCTAACAGCCTTTCTTCATAACCAGCAACCTTGTCAATTGGTTGTACTATGCAAGTTGAGTTACGGTGTTCCATTCCATCGCCCGAGGTAGTTGGGTAAACATCATCTAAAAAAGTATATTCGCCATAATCATAGCTTGGTAATTCCCCGAATACCGCCTTTTCTTCCAGAACCATTTTTTGCACCATCTTACCAAAATTGTCAATAACTGGTTGCGCATCATCGGCATGTATGGTCAGGTTTATTTTTTCTTTTTTGCCGTCTGTATTTATTACTTCAAAACTAGTTTGTTTAAAATCCGATAGCTCGGTAGGGCTATCCATTAGGTATTGTAAATCAGGCGCGCTAAAAACATTTGCGCCTTCATTTTTAAGTTGTGTTGCTACCTTCCAACCAAATTTATCCAAATCATCAAATTCAACTTTTATAGGTCGTTTTTCTTGACCGGGAGCCCACATGATAGTTGCTGGCATGTTCAGGTGCGCATGACTCACATCTATACTAGCATAAGTGCCATCGGTCCAGTTTCCATAAAGGGTATATGTAATTTTTACAGTACTACCAGTATGGCTACCAACCAAATAAGCATCGCCTTCAATTTGTTTTAATTCAATGGCGACTCCATTCACTTCTTTGGCGGCTACGTTATAAACATTTTTACCAAATTCGTGCGTGGCGTACCTTCCTGCCGATGAGCGACTCATCCTTACAACAAAATCCTTATCAGGTGCGGAAGGGATGGTCATTTCTATTTCCGCCTCATGGTGCGTCGCGTTGGGGAAAGAAATTTTATAAAAAATAGCCTTAGGGGTTTCTTGCGCTAAAGCAGTGCCTATAAAAAATAGGAGGATGGAGGTGAATCGTAATTTTTTCATGCCGGTTTTCAAAAAAAATAAACCTTCAAATTTCAATTTAATAAATTGAACCTTGAAGGCTTTATTAAGCCTGTTTTATGGGCTTAAATTAGTTATTTTTTGGTATAAAACGCAATAATAATACCTGCTAAATGGTACTATTGCCAAAGTACCCTTATGGGAATTTTACACCCGTATAATTGGTAATATTTGTTAGCGGTATATTTGAACCATATTTACTATTAATAGCTTTGATAAACTCATTGGCTACAATAGCATAACCACGAGGGGTAAGGTGCACACCATCTAACGAGAAAATACCACCACTGATATAATTTGAATTTAGTGAAACACCATCTTCCAACAAACCATTGGCCTTAATATTATTTAAAAAAGTATAAGCATCAAAAACAGCCAGACCGTTTGAAGCCGCTACAGATTTTATAGTATTGTTAAATGAATTTACATAAGTTTGAGTTAATATTACTTCATTTTGATCCAATACATATTGATTGTCAATAGGCGTGTAAGGGGTAAGTCCGTAAGGCAGACCTCCTGCGGCTGCTACAGGTTGCCCAAGTAAACCGGTATTAAAGGTAAGAATAAGCAGGTCTTTTGAAGTGGCTGGTCTTGCAGAATAATATCCCGAGGCACTGGGTGAACTTAACGCGTTTATATATAATGCCTTAATATTTGCTTGAGGAAGAGCTTGTTGAACTCCGACTAAAACAGCTCCAGTTGTTACCGTATTAAAATAAGGTATACTAGTAACATCTGGCACGGTAGCAACTACTCCTTTTGCCTTATTTGACGTTAGGGCAGTTATTAATTGTTGGTAATAACTTTTAAATACTAATGTGTCAGTTAATAAATCACCGGCGCCACCTGATGTGGCATAACCTAGGGCATCATTATTGCCTAACCAATTAGAGAAGAATGTAAATGGTTTTGCCGTAATAAATTGTAGATAAGAGGTGGCAGTATTAGCTGGTGCATTTCCAGGTAATAATCTTTCAAAAAAACCATTTAAGTTTCCATAATAGGGATTATTTAAATCATTAAGCTTTATTCCTGGCACTCCGAAATTGTTTATATCTCCACCAGTATATTTTGTATATAAGATTGTCTTATGTCCAAAAAAAACTATTGAGTCTCTAATAGCCAGATTAGACGTTACATTAGCCGTAATTGGAAGGCCTGTTTTTGTTAAACCAGCTAATGTTAAGTAGCCAGAGCCATTTGCTTGAGCCGCGTCAAACAAAGGCTGTGTAAATGTTCCTCCACCAACGCTTTTCATTTGGTTGGCTATGATGCTTGGGTAGGATACTTGTTGACCAGCTAGGTATAAACCACCATCGGCATAACCGGCAGTTAGTGAATTACCAATAGAAATATACCTCGAAAAATCAGCGCTACCCTTGGTTAGGGCAGGGGTTTTTATATCGGGCTTGCAAGCCGAAAATAGAATAAGGGCTGCAGGTATGTAAATATGTTTTTTTATGAATGTCATGTTATCTAAAATTTAATATTACCAATGATAAGCTAATGAAACACCGGGAATGAACACGTTGGTTTCAAACGTTCCGGAAAGTTGCGATTCGATATTGGTTTGAGTACGAGACATTAAATGTTCGTATTCGAAAACAAGGTCTAAATCAAGTTGTTTGGTAAATTTAATACCTAAACCTCCTGTTAAATATACTCTGTTAGCATCAGGTGCTTCGGGTGTTACATAGCCATCAGCAACCGCCGTTGTTCCATAACCGGTACCAAAACGTAAATCAACTTGGTTATTTGCTTTGTATTGCGCACCAGCTCTAAACGTATAAGCATCTTTATAATTTCTTGGCGATACAGTATTTGTAAGGATCGATGTGGTTTTTGAATAATCAAATTCTAAATTTTTGTACACGCTCCAACTTGTATAATTGATATCAAAAGCCAGTATCCATTTTTTAGTTGGATACAATCCTATACCAATTGAATTAACAGCTGGCAAAGGTATAGTGGCACTAAAAGTATTGGGTTGTGGAAAATTTGGCTGTAACGATGCAGGAACCGTAAAAATAGCGTTCCCTCCGCTTATGGTAGTGGTAACTTGGCTCCTGTGCGAAAATCCTGCCGTAAAATCAGCACTCTTATAATAAATACCCGCATTCCAGCCATAACCTTTGCCGCTTCCAGTTAGCTCTGCTTGCCCGTCTTGTCCGTTTGCGTATGATAGTGGGATGGCTTTTGTTAAATCAACACTGCCATGGTTGTAAACAAAACCCGCGCCAATGCTTAGGTTTTCGGATAATTTTACACTTAATGTTGGCTGAAAATAGATGGCTTTTAGATTAAGGCTTTCCAATACGTAGCGGCCTTGCCAAGTTTGTCCCCAGTCAGCTAAGCCTCCAAATGGTGTGTAAACCCCAAAGCCTAGTTTCCATATCCCTTTTTTAGGGCCGAATGCGCCGTAAAAACTAAATGGGTAGGCTTTCTTATCCAAGGTATGGTATTGGGTATTTGTACCAGATGGGTTAAAGTCTGACTGGAATACGAGCGGGCTTATACCTCCTTGAATGTAGTTTTCGGGTAGCATGGCTACGGCGCCGGGGTTAAAAACAACAGCCGCGCCGTCCATGGCAAGGCCTGTTCCGGTATGACCCATGCCTATTTGCTTTTCGCCAAATAAATTGACTTGAAAGCCTTGCGATTTTGCTAAAAAAGGCAAAAGACTAATGAAAATTAGTAGTAGTTTTTTCATCATAATTTTTTTGATGGTTGATCAGTTTATAAAATTGGAACATCAAACATAGGTAAAATATTTATTTTAAAAAACTTTACATAGCTTTTAAAAAATGCCTCTATAAAATATAATTCTTGCTATTTATTATTTGCTTATAAATCTTAACTTTGCGCCTCTGAAACTGTAAGTGCTATTAGGGCATGGTCGGGTTCATAACAATAAATTTAAATTACCAGGTTATATATGCCAAACATTGGAAAAATTTCACGGATAATAGGTCCGGTAGTTGACGTGAGCTTCACAGACAACGCCCATCTTCCTAAAATTTATGATGCATTAGAAATCACAAAGGAAAATGGCCAAAAAATTATTTTAGAAGTGCAGCAGCATTTAGGTGAAGACCGCGTGCGTGCAATTGCCATGGACTCGACCGACGGACTTTTACGCGGAATGAAGGTTGTTGACCTTGAATCGGCTATAAAAATGCCAATTGGCGACGATATTAAAGGTCGTGTTTTTAACGTAGTTGGCGATGCGATTGATGGTATCGAGAATTTAGATAAAACAAACGGACGCCCTATCCACAATTCGCCTCCACGTTTTGAAGATTTATCAACCGAAACGGAGGTGCTTTTTACAGGTATTAAAGTAATTGACCTTTTAGAGCCTTATGCTAAAGGTGGTAAAATTGGTTTGTTTGGTGGTGCCGGTGTAGGTAAAACCGTATTAATTCAGGAATTAATTAACAATATTGCCAAGGCTTATTCAGGCTTATCGGTATTTGCCGGGGTAGGCGAGCGTACACGTGAAGGTAACGACTTATTGCGTGAGATGCTTGAATCGGGCATTATTAAATATGGCGATGCCTTTATGCATTCGATGGAAGAAGGTGGTTGGGATTTATCAAAGGTGGATGCCGAAGCTTTGAAAGATTCAAAAGCAACCTTCGTATTCGGACAAATGAACGAGCCTCCTGGCGCGCGTGCACGTGTGGCTTTATCAGGCTTAACTATTGCCGAATACTTCCGCGATGGTGATGCTGATGGTAAAGGTCGTGATATTCTGTTCTTTATTGATAATATCTTTAGGTTTACCCAAGCTGGTTCCGAAGTATCGGCCTTGCTTGGTCGTATGCCATCAGCGGTAGGTTACCAACCTACATTGGCTACCGAAATGGGTACCATGCAAGAGCGTATTACTTCCACCAAACGTGGTTCTATCACATCTGTACAAGCCGTTTACGTACCTGCGGATGACTTGACCGACCCTGCCCCTGCTACAACTTTCGCTCACCTTGATGCTACCACCGTACTTTCGCGTAAAATAGCGGAGTTAGGTATTTACCCCGCGGTGGATCCGTTGGATTCAACTTCCCGGATTTTAAGTCCGATTATTTTGGGCGATGAGCATTATAATACCGCGCAACGTGTGAAAGAGATTTTACAACGTTATAAAGAATTACAAGATATCATTGCCATTTTAGGTATGGATGAGCTATCGGAAGAAGATAAATTGGTGGTTTCCCGTGCTCGTAGGGTACAGCGTTTCTTATCACAACCTTTCCACGTGGCCGAGCAATTTACCGGCTTAAAAGGCGTTTTGGTGGATATTAAAGATACCATTAAAGGCTTTAACATGATTATGGATGGCGAAGTGGATGAATATCCGGAAGCTGCCTTTAACCTTGTTGGTAGCATTGAAGAAGCGATAGAAAAAGGTAAAAAATTATTACAGGAAGCGAATAATTAATCTGTTGTAGGTTGTGTGTTGTAGGTTGCATGTATAAATAACCCACAACATACAACCTATAACTTACAACCAAAAAAATGATATTAGAAATTCTTACACCCGATAAATCAGTTTTTGAAGGCGAAGCAACCTCTGTTACCTTACCTGGTACGATGGGCTTTTTCGAGATTCTGAATAACCATGCGCCAATCATCTCGACGTTGGAGGATGGTAAAGTTACCATTAGGGGTGGAGCTGCCAAAGAGGAGCATTTTTATATACATGGTGGCGTTGTGGAAGCTTCCAATAACAAAGTTATTATTTTGGCCGAAGGTGTTACTGCTCATAAATAGCACTAACCTCCTCCAAAAACAAAAATCCCGAGCATTGTACTTGGGATTTTTTGTTGAAAGTGAACTTTTTACCAACCCCCTCCCCATGTCTGTGTCCTCACAGACTTTTTTACGAAAAATCCAATCCCCCCCAAGTCTGTGTCATCACAGACATTTTTACAAAAAAACCGATCTTCTATATAGAATGTTCATTTTTTTCTGTGGAAACACAGCCAAGGCGTCGTTCAAAATCCCGAAGGGATTAAATATTTATAGCCTTTATAATACAAATTTATTCGACCCCATTCGGGGTCGTATCTTCTCTAATGCATCTATTCTATAAACATGTCAATCCTTCGGATTGGGCTTAAGGTGTGCAGGTTTGAAGTGTATCAGCCTAAATTAAGTTTACATGTTAATTGATTAATCCTAGCATACGTTTACATTTCTTAACATATTTCGTTGTACCCGCCCTTCAGTTGTTGGTCATGAGACACAACAACGGCCAACGCACGGAACGCCAACAAGGAAAGGAAAAAGACCCTCAAGGCTATTACCAATCTTGCCAGCTTGAATCTTTATTATCTCGCCAAAGTCCTTGACCGATATGCAAATTTAAAATTGGTTTTAATGTAGCGTCAATTCCTAAGATTGTTCCTAATGGTACTATCCTGATATCTTCTTTTTCTACGTCAGGCCCCGGTTCTGAAAACATTTCCCATACATCCTCTTCCCATTTAGCGACTTCGGTTATCGTTTTACCTTTTAAAGCATTTAAATCAGTTATTACATAAGAATTTTCTGGTGCATCAATATTCCAATCCATATAAAGCCATTTCCAAATAGGGTCATCTGACATTATTGGATTTGACATTATTGGTGTGTCTAAAGTTCTTTTTATAGGAATAATTTGATATGCTGTGATTTCAACTACACGATAATAATCATAAACCCCTAACATTAATTTTTCACCCCACGAAGAATCTACAGTACCTAAATAGAAAATATCATTATCAGATAATGAAAAGCGAGAATTAACTGTCGACCCAGATTGTAGGTTTTGATATAAATGTTCAAATATTAGTTCATTTTCTTTTATAGAATTGAATCCTCCTGCTATGATCAACTCAAACCCAAACCTCTCGGATAATCCAATTGAATAGGAAAAATTTGGATTTTGCCCACCATTGACGTAGGTGATGTGATAGCCATTTTTATCAATGTTTTTTCCTATGAGGTCTAAAAATTCTGCTTTTGTCATTATAAATTAATTTTGACAATGTAAATTGTCTTGTCATTGTATACGTTTACATTTCATGCAATCTTTTCCCTGCCCTTCAGTTGTTGGTCATAAGACACAACAACGGCCAACGCCCGGAACACCAACAAGGGTAGGAAACTATGCGCAACAGGGTTTATATATGAGCTATTTCAAAATCAAAGCCCGTTAGTTTTTCTTCCAATACCATCGTTCTAAAAGATTGGGAACACAGATATATAGGTTCAGGGCGTAATAATCCTCTTTTAACACCTATTTTCTGTCTGCTTACAAAATAATCATATTCATCAATCACTGTTATTTTTAAAACATACGGTTCTGACAAGAGATTCAAGCCGATGGTATGACCCTTTGGACATTTATAAACTTCTCTATCTAACTTTACAGGATATTTTTTTGAAAGTATTAATTCTAAAACATCACTACTTTCGGACATGTCAAAAATATTTACACCAGCAATAGTATCTTTCGATAGTTCTAACTGTGGCGAAGATGCAGTTAACTGATAATAATTAGAAAATCCTTCAGCATAGCTAACTTTCTCTAAAGACATCCCTCTTAAACCTCTTTGCTCAATTGCGATAACAAATTTTTCTGAAACCAACACTTCTCCTGCTATTGTTCGGGCAATGTCTTTTTTAGGTATTGAGTCTCTTTTTAATTTTAGGAAGCCAACTTGCTTCCTATTCGCACCGCAAATTTTGCAGGCAGTTGTTTCATCATAAACTGTTCCGCATTCTTCTCCAGCAGGCTCAAAAGTTGTTTTGATTTTAATATTTAATAATGAAGATGATTCTAACTCTTTTTTACCGTATTCACGTTTTATGTTTGAATAAAGAAAAAAGAAATCATTGTATTTTTCCCTTATCTGCTTGGTCAAGATTCTAATTTTTTCAAATTTTTCATCATCCTTGGCAACATAAATAACAGTATTTGTGCTATTGCTTTTTATCTCGTTTGGTTGTAATAATAAATTAGCATATCTATTATTAATTCTAAATTCAATTACTTCTTTCATCTAATATCGCTTTTCAAAGTAAAGGGAATTGAGTATAAACATTCTTGAGTATTTGTTCTAATTGCCCCGATGCAACCGCAAGGGTTCCTCTTGTGGTTTTTGAACATCTCCACTGTGCGGATAAACCGTCACACCTTTGTACCCTATAATTTCACCTTTAAAGTTATAGTCGCAGGTGCTAACCCCTCAGCGGTGGCGGTAAATGTTACTTCCCCTGGCTTGGTGGTGGCTTGTACCACCGCCAGCGCTTTTCCGTTAAATGTTTTGCGGTAATTTGCCTTAAAGGGCTCGTGGCTTACTTCGTCGCCATTGTCAACACCGGCTATAAACGCGCCATCGGTTAGCTTAAAGTTTACTAAATTATCGGCATTGGGTACCAGGTTCCCATCCTTATCCAATATTTTTATGGTAATGAAGGATAGGTCCTTACCATCCGCGTAAATTTCATTCCTATCGGCGGTTAACTCAATTTTGGCCGGGGCGCCCGCGGTATGTATTTCATCCGTCATTACTACTTTCCCTTTTTTACGGCTAATGGCTTTTAAAGTACCGGGCTCATACTTAACGCGCCACATTACGTGCAAATCATCCCCAACTTTGCTTTTTTTACCTAATGATACACCGTTTAAAAACAGCTCCACCTCATCTGCCTTATTATAATAGGCCCAAACATCCACCGTTTTGCCTGCTTCCCAGTTCCAATGCGGGAAAATATGCAATACGGTTTTGTTGGTCCATTCGCTTTGGTACATGTAAAATACATCCTTAGGGAAGCCAGCCAAATCAATTATCCCAAAGTAGGAGCTTCGGCTGGGCCATGAATAAGGTGTAGGCTCGCCCAAGTAATCAAAGCCCGTCCAAATAAAAAATCCCGAAAGGAAATCGTACTTTTTCATCACCTTCCAAGTGGCTTCATGGGTTGAGCCCCAAGCCGGGCGCACGTTATCATAAGCTGATACACTGTTATCGGGGTTACCATCAGTAAATGGTTTATCCCAACGGGCTGGCCAAACCCGCACACTATCGGAGGGCATATCATAATGTCCGCGCGTCTCCAAACCCGAAGTAGTCTCGGTAGCGATGAACTTTTTACCGGGGTAGCGGTCGTGGAATTTGGCATAATCAAATTCATGGTAATTATAGCCAATCAAATCTAATGCACCCGACTTGATAATTTTATTGCTGGTATCAGGTCGGTCGTTAGCGGTTGTAATAGGTCGGGTATTGTCCAGACTTCGTACTATGTTTGCCAATTCGGGCGCAATGCTTAAGGCGCTGTTTGAACCTTGTTCGCCAATTTCGTTCCCAATGCTCCATATAAAAACAGAGGGGTGGTTACGGTCGCGCAGTATTTGATCTTCCAGATCCAGTCTATGCCATTCCTTAAAAAACAGGTGATAATCGTACTTAGCCTTTGCTAGTTCCCAGCAATCAAAGGCCTCATCCATCACAATAAAGCCCATTTTATCGCATAGATCGAGGAGTTCGGGCGCAG
The DNA here is from genome assembly GCA_903891475.1 of uncultured Mucilaginibacter sp. Lineage (GTDB taxonomy): Bacteria > Bacteroidota > Bacteroidia > Sphingobacteriales > Sphingobacteriaceae > Mucilaginibacter. Next base: position 22,130 of record CAITEP010000048.1, on the reverse strand, counting down.
GTGGGTTATGCGAGGTACGGATGGCATTACAGCCCATATCCTTTAACATTTGCAATTGCCTTTCCAAAGCTCGGGTATTCATTGCTGCGCCCAGGCATCCCAAATCATGGTGATCGCAAACGCCTAGAATTTTCATTGGCTTACCATTTAGTGAGAAACCCTTATCGGCATCAAAATTAAAATAGCGTATGCCTAATGGGGTGGTATAGTTGTCAATTACAATGCCATCTTCAACCACCTCACTTACAATTTTATATAAATAGGGTCTGCTGGTGGACCATAATTCGGGTTTGGCAATTTTAATATCCTCCTGAATAGTACAACCGGGAAAATAATCGGGCTTTGGTACAATACTAAAATTAGTTTTTATAAGCTTCCCGGTTCTGTCATAAATACTGGTTTTTAGTTGTAACGTCCTCACCATCTTGGCAAGATCGAGCGAGGTGGCCACATGTACTATTGCAAAATCTTTGGTTATTTTTGGCGTAGTAACATAGGTGCCACGATAGCTAATGGAATGTTGGGTATTGGTAATAACCAACCAAACATTGCGGTAAATGCCCGAACCTGAATACCAGCGCGAATTTGGTTGAACAGAATTATCAACCTTAACAGCGATGGTATTGGCTGCACCAAACTTTAAATAAGGCGTAAGCGCATACCTAAAGGATATATAACCATTAGGACGAAAGCCCAAATGATGCCCATTGATCCAAACGTCGCTTTTTTGGTAAACACCATCAAAGTCGATATAATAAAACTTATCATTATCCCCTGCGGGCACCTGGAAGGTTTTACGATACCAACCTATTCCGCCGGGCAAGGCGCCACCTTCGGGCGTGGCAGGGTTGTCTTTGCTAAATTCCCCCTCAATGCTCCAATCGTGCGGTAAATTGAGGTTGCGCCAGCCTGTATCTAAAAAATTGGCGTTTTGCGCATCCGCTACATCGCCTAAATGAAAGCGCCAATCGCTGTCAAAATCCTTCACTACCCTAGTTCCCTGACCGAAACTTGTTGTAGTTAAGATTATTATAAAAAAAAGTGCACTAAAAATAAATTTCGGGAGGGTTTTATTCTTTAACATTTGGAGCTTTTTGTATATATCTTTAAATAGGAAACTAAATTAACAAAATAATTTTCCAAAAATTAGACAATAACCACAAGTTGATAAAGAATTTTTCTAGGCTAATTAAAGCCTCCATGTCCGTTATAGAGCTTTATTGGATCATCCAAGTTTAATTTTAAAACGGTAACGTATTTGTCTTGCACGCCATTTGGCAGGTTAATATATACCAAACCCGGCACCACACTCCATGAAATTTTGCCAACTACCTTATGGCTCAATTTGGTATTATTGCCCAAAACGGTGATATCCTTTATATTGTTTTTCAAGCCTTTTAATGTGATGTTACCATTCAAATCACCTTGAATAAACAAGAATAAGGTAGTGGAATCTTTCGACAGCGTGGTAGGGCCGTAAAAATGCCCTGCGGGTATTCCGGCTAGGGTGCCAAAAACGGCCTCGCCATTGCGCTCGTTCCAATCGCCAAGTTCTTTTAATACGTTTATTTCCTCATCGGGGATGGTGCCATCCTCTCTGGGGCCAATATCCAGCAATAGGTTACCGCCGTTGGCAATGGCATCGGTAAATATGGTGATGATTTCGTAAGGGGTCTTCCAATTGGTGTCGGTTTGTTGGTAGCCCCAGTTATCGTTAATAGTCATGCACAACTCCCACCATTTGTAGTTAGGGCGCGAAACCGGGAAGTTTTGCTCTGGTGTTTCATAATCGCCATAGCCTTGTAAACGACCGTTGATGATGGCGTTTTTATTGCCGCTTAAAATCAAGTCGCGCACTTTGGCCGATTCCCATTGTTCGGCAGTATGCTCCCAATCGCCATCAAACCACCATAAATCGGGACTAAACAGTTGGTTTATCTCTTTTATCTGACTTTGAAAAAAACTACGGAATTTGTTCCAACGCTCATAATCGTTCTCCAGTTTATAGCGAGAGCTATCCTTTAAAAAGCCTGTGTAGTTGGGGTGCGACCAATCTAACAATGAAAAATAGGCTCCGCATTTTATGTCCCTTTTTTTCAAGGCTTTAAAAAATGGAGCTATCATATCCTGCTTTGCAGGGGTTGTCTTCAAGATGTTTAGTTGGTCGACTTTTGAATCGTACATGGTAACGCCATCGTGGTGTTTGGTGGTGATGACGGCATAGCGCGCGCCCGATTGCTTGATGAGGTCGGCCCATTGTTCGGGGTCATATTTTTTTAGGGTGAAGCCTTTTAGTTGCTTCATATAATCGGGATAGCTTATTTTTTTGTTGTGGAAACTCCATGATTCGTCAATACCGTTTACCGAGTAGATACCCGCATGTATAAAAATACCCAGCTTGGCATCGGCAAACCATTGCATTTTATCCTTAATGGTTAATGGGTCAATAACCGACTGTGCCTTTGCCAACGTAAACACATTGACAATGAGGCATAAAAAAAGCGCTATCTTCTTCATAGCATCAAATATATATTTTCTTGCCATTCAACCCTAAAATTTAACGGCATTTTAAAATGTATTTTATAGTTGATTAAAAGGCGTTTAAATGGCCTTATTGCTATTGCCAAAAGCATTTGTTTATTTTTGTTGAGTGGATTTAGTGTTAAACAGTTATACAAAAACACGCATTGCGCCTACGCCAAGTGGCTTTTTGCATTTGGGGAATGTATTTTCGTTTGCCATTACCGCCTATTTGGCTAAAAAAACAGGGGCAAAAATTTTGTTGCGGATAGATGACCTTGACCAAGCCAGGGTAAATGATGCCTATTTAGTTGATATTTTTGAAACACTCCATTTTTTAAACATCCCCTGGCAGGAAGGTCCAACGAATTTGAATGAGTTTAAGGAGCGGTATTCACAAACACATAGGCTAGGTCTGTACAACCAGGCTTTAACGCAATTGAGCGAGGCTGGTTTGATTTATGCATGCGCCTGCTCACGAAGTGAATTAAATAAGCCGGGCTTTGAATGCCTTTGCATAAACAAAAATATCCCTTTGCAAAGCAACGAGGTAGCATGGCGATTATTTACGCAAGAGGACTCTCCTATTAAATTGAAGGATATTTCAGGCAACTACCAAAACTGTGTTTTACCGGCTGATATGAATAATTTCATCATCAGGAAAAAGGATGGCTTCCCGGCTTATCAGTTAACTTCCGTGGTGGATGATTTATTTTATGGGGTTGATTTGATTATTCGGGGTGAGGATTTATTACCATCTACCCTAGCGCAACAGGTATTGGCAAAAGCATTACAGAAATCGGCATTTTCGGAAATCGCGTTTTATCATCATCCCTTAGTAAAATCGGCCGAGGGCGAAAAATTGAGCAAATCGGCAGGAGCTACCTCTGTACAACATTTAAGGCAACAGGGTTTTAAGTCGAAGGATATTTACCAAAGCATTGCCAGTATGGCGGGCATTAAAACCAAATTTGCCAATTATGAGCAGCTTGCCGAACAATTAATCGCATTATAAGTGCATTTGGTTGAGCTGCCTTATATCCTCGGGCGTGGTGCGGCAACAACCTCCAATTAGTTTTGCCCCGCGTTGGTACCAAGCTTTGGCATCGTCTGCATAATGCGTGTGGGTGTTGCTTTTGGGTATCCAAACTTTGTTTTCAGGGTCGTACACTTCTCCCTTGTTGGGGTAAACGATAATGAGCTTATCGGTGCTTTTGGCTCCTATGCTTACCAATGAGGCAATATATTCGGGCGAGGTGCAATTTACCCCAACGGCTATGATATTGCCTGCGTCACTAATGGCCTTTATAGCATCGCTAAACAATTCGCCGCTGCTAATTTGGGTTCCGTTTTTGCAGCTAAAGCTTATCCAGGCCGAAATGCTGTTAAATTCGGCTAATACTTCTTTCAAGGCAATGGCCTCATCAATGCAGGGGATAGTTTCAAAAGCCAATACATCGGCACCGGTTGCTATCAGCACCTTCATCCTTTCACGGTGAAAGTTTTTTAAATGTTCAATGCTTACTCCGTAATGACCCACATATTCCGAACCATCCGTCAAGGCAGCCCCATAAGGCCCAACCGAGGCTGCTACTATGGCTTTGTTTTTGGGCGATAATTGTTTAATAGCTTCTTCTCTCGCCTCAAAAGCCAATTGTACACTCAACCGCATCAATTCAATGGCTTGTTGTTTGGTATATCCGTTTTTCTCAAAACCATCAAAACTTGCCTGATAGCTGGCTGTTGTTATTACATCGGCACCAGCCAACAAATAATCAAGATGCACTTGCTTTATCAAACCCGGATTTTCCGTCAATAATTTAGCCGACCATAGCGAATGGTTCAAGTTGGCTCCACGCGCTTCCAATTCGGTAGCCAGCGCGCCATCCAGTATCACAAATCCCTTATCCTGTATAAATGGTTCAAAAACGTTGGTCATGGGCTTTCAATTTAAACTAATAATAATGCCTATAGGGCATATCAGGAAACTAATTTTTCAAAATAAACATATTTGTTTTATAACGCCTAATTTTATTGTTCGAACTGATCCGGATTTTGACTTTTTGATAAAGCCATGTTCAAGAACAATTGCATCCATAAAATTAATCCGTTTAAATGCCGTTTAAACTGCTCTAAAATCAATTGTAATACCCATTAGCTATTAATGTGTGGTTTTTATAAAAAATTTTAACCTGGCGCTTTAATCTGCCGTTTCTTAAAATCCTTTTGTAGCCCAATTTTCACATCAAACAATTTGGTTAGCCATTTATTACAATTCTTCCTATAATAAGGTCATATGAATTCAACTTGCGGCAATAAGGCTGTAATTAACTAAAAAACGCTGCTTTATAATTTAAAAAGAATTAATGATTTTGTGAAATCGATACTTTTTGCAATTTGATTTTTTACCAAAATGATGAAAAAACAATTTCCAATTTTGGCGCAACTTTTATCTTCCCATCCTTTATTCCAATTGTTGAAATTTCTAAAACTATAATCGAGACCGCAGAAACTATCATTGAAGCGCAGCAAATTGTAGCGAAATTATAATTTTAGGGGGTCAAATTCTTAAAAAGCCCTTCAAATTATAATTTTGTTGCTCGTTTTTGCTACTTTTTGCCATAAAAGCAGGGCAATTCTATATAAAATAATGCCAAGTGCGGGGATGCCAAACCAGTGGGCATGAAAGGATGATTTGATATCGCCATGAAACAAAAAAGAGAGGCTATGCCCCAAGCCACAACCCGGGCACCAGGTAAGGCCCATAGCCTTTAATGGGCATAATGAAAAATGAGCAGCGGCTGTTGGGTTGCTTAAGGCCAAAGCAAGCAGTCCGCCTAGCCAAAAGACCAGTTCAAAGTATTTGCGGAACAGCTTTTTTATCATGCTTTGTTTTTATCTCTGATTTTTCAAAGTATAAATTTAGTATAAATCCTCCTTCATCGTATTGTTAAATAAATATTTAATACCCGCCTTTCGTAAAAATTAAAAATCCTTTTTGCCTATATTTGCGCTGTTGAACATTCGTGATATATTAGCCAGATACAAGACCGACAGCCGGATTGAGGAATTGGCCCTTGCTTTGAATGCCTCCAAAAACCCAAGGGTGCAGCTGCGTGGTTTAACCGGATCGAGCGATGCGGCAGTGGCTACTGTGCTTTATTTTTTAGCGCATAAACATCAGGTATTTGTTTTGCCCGACCGAGAGGACGCCGCCTATTTTCAGGCAGACATTGAAAACCTTACAGGTAAGGAGTGTTTGTTATTCCCCTCCTCCTACCGCAAGCCCTTTGAATTTACCCAGCCCGATAGCAGCAATGTGTTAGCACGTGCCGAAGTATTGAACGAGCTGAACCACGCTACCGAGTACGGCCAAATTATCATCACCTACCCCGAAGCATTGGCCGAAAAGGTGATTGACCGTGCCTCGCTCGAAAAAAACACGCTAGAGATTAGCGTTGGCAATAAATTAAGCATAGAGTTCATCAACGAGTTTTTGGCCGACTATGCCTTTGAGCGTGTTGATTTTGTGTACCTGCCGGGTCAGTTTTCTATCCGTGGGGGTATTGTTGATATTTTCTCTTTCTCGCACGAGTTGCCTTATAGGGTGGAGTTTTTTGGCGATGAAATTGAATCTATCCGCACGTTCGAGATTGAGAGTCAGCTTTCGGTACAACAGGTTAAAAGTATCACCATTGTGCCTAATGTGCAAAGCAAATTCCTTACGGAAAACAATATCTCACTGCTTGAATATGTAGAAAAAGGCACCCAGGTTTGGATAAAGGATGTGCAGTTTACCCTCGATATTATAAAAGCCGGAAATACCCGTGCCACAGCACTATGGAAGGCGCTGAGCGTAGAGGAAAAAGCCCAAAACCCGGACTGGATTGACCCTAAATTTAGCTTTAACGACGAAAAGTTGATTGCCGACCAACTGCACGATTTCCCGATTATTGAATTTGGAAAGCAATTTTTTTATCAGGATAGCAAGGTTATTAATTTTGAGATGCGTCCGCAGCCATCCTTTAATAAAGATTTTACGCTGCTCATACATAACTTTAAAAACAATGCCGCCGAGGGGATTGAAAATTATATCCTGACCGACTCAGCTAAACAGGTGGAACGTTTGTATGCCATTATGGACGACCTCGACAAAACCGTAAAATTTACCCCCATCAGCGTATCCATACGCGAAGGGTTTATTGATAGGGAGCAAAAACTAGCCTGCTATACCGACCATCAAATATTCGACCGTTATTATAAATACAAGCTAAAAAAAGGCTACCAACGCACGCAGGCCATCACCCTAAAAGAGTTGCGTGAACTAAAGCCCGGCGATTTTGTTACCCATATTGACCATGGCATAGGCAAATATGCCGGACTGGAAAAAGTGGAGGTAAGCGGCAAAATGCAGGAGATGATTCGCCTAGTTTATGCCGATAATGATTTGCTGTATGTAAATATCAACTCGCTTAACCGCATTTCAAAATACAGTGGCAAGGAAGGCACCGTACCCAAAATGAACAAACTGGGTACGGATGCTTGGGAAAAGCTGAAAAAAACCACAAAAAAAAAAGTTAAAGACATTGCCCGCGACCTGATAAAACTTTACGCTTTACGCAAAGCGCAACAGGGTAACGCTTTCTCGCCCGATAGTTATTTGCAAACCGAATTGGAGGCTTCCTTTATTTATGAGGATACGCCCGACCAGGAAAAAGCCACTGCCGATTTTAAAAAGGACATGGAATCGCCCCACCCTATGGATAGGCTGATTTGTGGCGATGTAGGCTTTGGCAAAACCGAGGTGGCCATCAGGGCGGCATTTAAGGCCGTAGCCGATAGCAAACAGGTGGCTATTTTGGTGCCCACTACCATTTTAGCGGCGCAGCATTACAAAACGTTTTCGGATAGGTTGAAGGGTTTCCCATGTAATATTGATTATGTAAACAGGTTTAAATCGCCCAAGCAAATAAAAGATACGCTCGAAAAGCTAAAGGATGGCAAGGTGGATATTATTATAGGCACCCACCGCCTCGTAAGTAAAGACGTTAAGTTTAAGGATTTGGGTCTGATGATTATTGACGAGGAACAAAAATTCGGCGTAAGCACCAAAGAGAAATTAAAACAAATGCGTGCCAATGTTGATACGCTCACGCTTACGGCTACGCCTATCCCGCGTACCCTGCACTTCTCGCTGATGGGCGCGCGCGACCTTTCCATTATCTCTACACCACCACCAAACCGCCAGCCGGTAGTTACTGAGCTGCATGTTTTTAACGACAAGCTGATAAAAGAAGCCGTTGAACAAGAAATTGACCGTGGCGGACAAGTGTTTTTTATCCATAACCGAGTGGCCGATTTACCCCAACTGGGTGGTATGATACAAGGCTTGGTGCCTAAGGCTAGGATAGGCATAGCGCACGGTCAGCTGGATGGCGACGATTTGGAGGATGTAATGCTCAAATTTGTAAACGGCGAATATGATGTATTGGTAGCCACCACCATTATTGAAGCCGGCTTGGATATCCCCAATGCCAATACCATCATCATCAACTACGCCCATATGTTTGGTCTGAGCGATCTGCACCAAATGCGTGGCCGTGTAGGGCGCAGCAATAAAAAGGCGTTTTGCTATTTGCTGAGTCCGCCACTGTCTACCCTTACCAGCGAGGCCCGGAAAAGGTTGAGTGCCATTGAAGAGTTCTCGGATTTGGGCAGCGGCTTTAACGTAGCCATGCGCGATTTGGACATACGTGGCAGCGGTAACCTGTTAGGTGCCGAGCAAAGCGGTTTTATTGCCGAAATTGGCTTTGAGATGTACCATAAAATATTAGACGAGGCCATACAGGAACTAAAAGAGGAAGAATTTAAAGGGGTGTTCCCGGATGATAAGCCCCGACCTTATATCTCCTTCACCCAAATTGATACCGATTTGGAGATATTGATACCCGATGAATATGTTACTAGCATAGCCGAACGCTATAACCTGTATACCGACCTCAGCAAACTTGAAAACGAAACCGAGCTATTAGCCTTTGAGCAACAACTGCACGACCGCTTTGGTCCGGTGCCGCCCCAAGTAGCCGATTTGCTGAATACCATGCGCCTGCAATGGCTGGGCAAAAGTTTGGGTTTCGAAAAAATATCGCTCAAAAAAAATGTGCTGCGCGGCTATTTCCTAACCGACCAAAAATCGCAATATTTTGAATCGGATGCCTTTAGGCAGATACTGGGCTTTGTACAGGCCCACCCCCGCAAATGCAACCTGAAAGAAATAAAAAATTCATTACGATTAAGCATTGAAGGCGTGTTTAGCATTGACCAAGCAGTAGCCTTGTTGGGTGAGATTGGGGAGTTGGTGGGGGTGTGAGGATGGGAAATAATATGTTTTGCTAATTTATTTAGTTTTTTATATTTTTGAACTTCACCTTGATAATGCGTAATCAATATTTTTTGTTATTTCTTGTCCATATCGATATACATAAAATTGAATAGTCATGCCAAAATTAGATTTTATTTTTTTTAAATGAGCAAAAAAATTAGTGTAGTAGAATTGTTTGCTGGCGTTGGGGGCTTTAGAATTGGTCTTGAGGGGTGGAATAAAAAATCTCCAATATCAGGCTATAAGGAGGACATGGAAGCTCCTTATTCAGTTATATGGAGTAACCAATGGGAACCCTCAACAAAAATACAACATGCCTCTCGCTTATATGAGTATCGTTTTGGTGTAAATGGTCATAATAATAATGATATTGCAACTGTAGCTGTTTCTGAAATTCCTGACCATGATTTATTAGTCGGCGGTTTCCCTTGTCAAGATTATTCGGTTGCAACCACATTGAAAAACTCTAAAGGATTAATTGGAAAAAAGGGTGTTTTATGGTGGTCTGTTCATCGGATAATATCAGAAAAAATAAATAAGCCTAAATATTTGTTTTTAGAAAATGTTGATCGACTTCTAATTTCACCTTCCGGGCAGCGTGGGAGAGATTTTGCTATTATACTACAAAGTCTTAATGAATTAGGCTATGCTGTTGAATGGCGAGTTATTAATGCGGCTGAGTATGGAATGCCGCAAAGAAGAAAAAGGGTATTTATTCTTGGTTATTTAAAGGGGACATCAACCTATCAAAAAATTGAAACTAATTCACAAGAATGGCTTTTAAAAAACGGCACTTTAGCGACCGCTTTTCCCATTATTGAAAGTGGTGAGCTAAATAAAAAACAATTCGAACTTGTTGGTGATATTGTAAAAATATCGAAAGAATTTAATTGCCAAGGCGTTTTTAATATGTTTGAAAATTCTGGCATTATGATTAATGGTTTTGTATCAACACAAAAAACCACATCTGATTATGATGGCCCTTCCATTACACTTAAGGATTTAATTCAAAACGGAGAAGTAACTGACGAATATTATATTAACCATTTGGAATTGGAGAAATGGATTTACTTAAAAGGCCCTAAAAAAGAACTGCGTAAAAATGAATCAGGATTCGAGTATAATTATTCAGAAGGTGGAATGATTTTTCCAGACCCGTTAGATAAACCTTCGAGAACAATTATTACAGGTGAAGGGGGTAAATCTCCATCACGTTTTAAACATGTAATTAATACATCCAAAGGATTCAGGAGGTTAACACCTGTAGAGCTTGAAAGACTAAATATGTTTCCAGATAATCACACTCAATTAGGAAATATTTCGGATGCTAAAAGAGCTTTTTTTATGGGAAATGCACTGGTTGTAGGTGTTATTGAAAAAATTGGTAAAGCCCTCTATGAAAAAATAAATGAACTATAACCCTAACGATAAGGATTCTATAATACAATATGCGAGATTGTTAACAGGACAAACTTTACGGGATGCTTGTAATAAAGAAATTCTTGAACACAATTATAAGGGAAAGGGAAATTTTGGGCAAGTATTGGAAAAGTTCTATTTTGAATATGAACCCAATAATGAAAGCGAACCTGATTTCGCATTTGCAGGCATTGAACTTAAAAGTAGTCCACTTAAACAACTTCAAAATCTTGAATACAGGGCAAAAGAAAGACTTGTTTTAAATATAATCAACTACATTGATTTAATTAATCAAGATTTCGAAACTAGTGGCTTTTATCGTAAAAATGCTTGCTTACTTCTTGTTTTTTACCTTCATGATTCCAATTTAGATATAATAGATTATATAATAAAGATTGTTGATGAGTGGAGTTTTACAGAGACTGATCTTGCAGTTATAAAAAAAGACTGGGAGTTTATAAGGGATAAAGTAAGAGCAGGTAAAGCTCATGAACTTTCGGAGGGAGACACTTTTTACCTTGGAGCATGTACGAAAGGTCAAAACTCTAATTCTACGAGACAACAACCAAACAGCCAAATACTGGCAATGCAAAGAGCTTTTTCTTTTAAGCAGAGTTATGTAAATCATATAATCGCTTCAATTGCAAATGAATCAATCGGGATTTATGGGAAGCTTATACTTTCTGCCGAAAGGGCTCAAGCGCAAACTATTGAGGAGATTGTAATTGAAAAATTTGCTCCATATTTAGGCAACACAATAAATCAAATTATTGATAAAACCAATATTTCATTAAACCCTACAGCTAAAAGTTTTTATGCTAATTTAACAAATGCCATATTAGGGATTGAATTGGATAAAAAGATTGAAGAGTTTGATAAAGCCGAAATTATAGTACGAACTGTTCGGCTTAAGGAAAACAATTTGCCCTGTGAGGACATTTCATTTCCTACATTCAAGTTTGAAAAAATAATTAAAGAAGAATGGATTGACTCCGACTTTAAAGATGTTTTAGACCATAAATTCCTTTTTATATTTTATCAATATGAGGCTAAGCAATTAATATTGAAAAAAGCTAAGTTTTGGAATATGCCATTTGAAGATATTCAGGAAGCGGAAAATGTTTGGAACGAAACAAAAAGAATTGTACAAAGTGGAAACATAGTAAATAAAGTTATTTCCAATAGACGGTTTACTAACTTTCCAAATAAGTCATTTAATGCAGTTGCTCATGTAAGGCCACATGCCAAAAACGCTCTTGACACATATACCTTGCCAGTAAAAGATGAATTAACTGGTACCACCGAGTATACTAAACATTGTTTTTGGCTTAATAGCTCATATGTGCGTGACGAAATATATCTTAAATCTTGATAAATTTTAAAAGTCCACTTGTACATAAATTCATATTCTTCCTAAAATCAAATCACTACAATTTAGTTTATAATCCAATTAAATTTACAACCAAATTTTTATACCTTCATATCAACACAAAATAAGTATTCACCAATTTTTGATATGACCATTCAAGAACAAATATCAGCCTATATAAATACCCAACCCGAGCAAAAATGTGGGGAGATGCAAACTTTGCACACCCTTATACTGGAAGCATTGCCGGGTAGCAAATTATGGTTTGAGGATGGCAAAGATGCTGATGGCAAGGTGGTAACAAACCCAACCATAGGCTATGGTACCTATACCATAAAATATGCAAATGGCAGCACCAAGGAATTTTTCCAAATTGGCATGAGCGCCAACACAACGGGAATCTCTATTTACATCATGGGGCTTAAGGATAAAACCTATCTGGCACAAACCTATGGTAAAGATTTAGGCAAGGCCAGCGTTACGGGTTATTGCATTAAATTTAAAAGCGTGAAGGATATAAACACAGCCATTCTTTTGGATGCTATACGATATGGAGTTGGGGAAACCAATTGAATTTAAAGGATTGGAATACGCTTACTAATTAACACAATTAAAATAAATATATGCCCTCATTCATCGACCTTAGCCATACCATTTTTGACGGATTAGTTACCTATAAGGGTTTGCCCGCCCCAATTATTTGCGATTATTTGAGCAGAGAAAACTCAAAGGCCTTATATGAGGAAGGCACCGAATTTCAAATTGGTAAAATTGAAATGGTAACCAATACGGGTACCTATATTGATTGCCCTTTCCATAGATTTGCCAATGGTAAGGATTTATCCGAAATTGAACTGGCACAATGCGCAGCTTTGGATGCCATCACTATAAATGCTTTTGGCGCGACTGAAATTGGCAAATCATTTTTTGAGGGGAAGGCATTAAAAGGTAAAGCTGTACTTGTTTATACCAACTGGGCGCGGCATTGGAATATCGCCGCCTATTTTGAAGGCCACCCTTACCTTACCCAAGAAGCCGCCGAATACCTGCGTGACCAAGATGCAAAGCTAGTTGGCATTGATAGCCATAACATTGACAACACTGCCGGCAAAAGCCGACCGGTACATACCACCCTTTTAGGTGCCGGGATTTTAATTGTAGAACATCTATGCAATCTTGACAAATTACCCGAACGTGACTACCAGTTTAACGCGGTACCTCCAAAAGTAAAAGGTGCGGGAACATTCCCGGTAAGGGCATATGCGAGTTTGCTTTAGGTAATTATTGAGCGATACTTTCTTTTAGGATATTTACTTACCTGATTAAAAATCCAAGTGAAATACTGAAAACGCGATTACTTATATGATCAGATGGAATTACGGTGTTTTTCGAAATATTATTTAATCCCAAACCATATTGTGCACTCATTAAAATTATCTTGCTAATTTCTATTTCTCCTAAAAAAGTTACCCCATAATCTAGGCTATTATAGCTATCCATTGGCGACTTAGTTTGGTCAAAATCAACGTGCCAAGTATTGTATATTGTTGAGATAGTGATAGCAGTCCCTTTTGCAATATATGGTCCGCCCCCTAATTTTAATGCAAATGCTCCAATATCAAATAAATTGTAGAGTAGGTTTGTCTGTAGCTCTACATAGTTAAATCTTTGAGTGTTTTTAGTAATATGACTGCTGAAAAAAGGAGAAAGGTAAATATCTTGTTCGGGGTATCCTAACCCTTTGGTTGTGTAAAATAGACCCGGTTGAATGGTGAAGTTTTTATATCCAATATTACCTATAGCCCCAATATGAAAACCAGCCAAATAATTATTTTTAATGCTTGATGAAACCGTGTAATTGGGATCGAAGTTTTGTGTTGAAAAATTTTTACCTCCCTTTAACCCAAAGCTTACTTTCTGGGCAAAATTCTTGTATGATATAACTAATAAAAATAGGAGAATAATCAATTTTTTCATTGTACTGGTTTAAGTTTCAACAAATATAAGTTAGAAAGACAATAAAAAAAAAAAATTATGTTGATGTGTTTTTAGTTGCGATTAGGGAGTCTGCAAGTCACGAAGTCCGAAAGGTCTAAATCAAATTGTCTGAATCAGTATTTACAGTCCCGATAGCTATCGGGATTAGAATTTTCAGGATTGGGAATTGATTAAAATGTCTTGATACTAAATACTAGCCACTTCATACTAAAAAACAAATCCGACCCCGATAGCTATCGGGGCGAACATCCGAAATCCGACTTCAAAAAGTCTTGATACTAAATACTAGCTACTTAATACTAAAAAAATCCGAAATCAAAATGTCTTGATACTAAATACTAGCTACTTGATACTAATAATCAAACCTTTCTATAAATATCTTTCAAATTCCGGCCCATTTCTTTATAGTCGAGGCCATAGCCAACCACAAAATCCTTTTCTATTTCAAAGCCCACGTATTTAAGCTCTTCAATTTTTGTTAAAAGGGCGGCAGGTTTTAATAGGAGTGAACAAACCCTAATGGATAGCGGTTGTTTTAGCTTCAGTTTCTCGAGCAGGTAGTGTGCGGTGTTTCCGGTATCTACAATGTCTTCAATTATAAGCACTTCACGCCCGGTAATATCAACACTAAAATCAATATCGTCGCGTATTTTGAGGCTGCTGGTGGTGCCGCCGTAGTAGGAAGCTAGTTTGGTAAAGGTAATTTCGCAGGGGATATCAATCTGCTTTATCAAATCGGCAATAAATAAAAAACTACCATTTAAAACCCCAATAAAAACAGGTATGCAATGCTGATAATCGGCATTTATTTGCTGACCCAATTCCTTAATGCGCTTGTCTAAGGCATCCGCTTTAATCAATGGCTCAAACTCTAAATCAGCAATTTTTGTTTTCATGCCCCTAATTTAATAAAAAACTGCAAAAAACATGAAATTGGTAAACGTATTGTTAATGAAAACTTCATTTTATGTACACAAAGTGCTTAATTTGGCTGAGATTATTGCCAAGGCATGCTAAATACGGCATAATAATTTACCTTTACCATTCAATGATTGATTATCAGTTGCATACCTTGCCAAACGGCATCAGGGTTTTATTTAAGCATACCACCTCTTCCATTGCGCATTGTTGCTTTTTGGTGAATGCTGGCTCGCGCGATGAACCAGTTGGCAAAGAAGGCTTGGCGCATTTTATTGAACATTTACTATTTAAGGAAACCAGCAGGCGCAATACCAATCAAATTTTAAACCGACTAGAGTTAGTTGGTGCCGATTTAAACGCCTATACTACCAAGGAATATACTTGTGTACATGCCTCGCTCTTAAAGCAATACCTGGAGCGTGCCATTGATTTATTCGAGGATATTTTATTCCATTCAACCTTCCCCAAGGAAGAGATTGAAAAAGAGCGTGGTGTAATTTTAGATGAGATTGCCAGCTACCTGGATCAACCCGAAGAGGCCATACAAGATGATTTTGAAGCCTTGCTGTTTAAAGACCAACCCATCGGGCAAAATATACTAGGCACGCCTGTAAGTGTTGGTAAGTTGAATATTGAGGATATCAAAACATTTATAGCCAGCAATTACAATACCAGCGAAATGGTTTTCGCTATCATGGGCGATTACGATTTTGCTAAGGTTATAAAACTGGCAGAAAAATATTTAGCGGCTATTCCACAAAATAATCCGGTTAAGAGAAGGGTGGCGCCTTTAAAAAATAGCATCAGCAAGCAAGTCTCTCAAAAACCCATATCGCAAACCCATTGCATATTGGGCAATCAGGCTTATGCTACCAATCATAAGTATAAAAATGGCTTGTTTTTGCTCAATAATTTATTAGGCGGGATAGGCATGAGCAGTCGTTTAAACCTGGAGATACGTGAAAAATACGGCATCGCTTATACCATCGAATCAAACTACGGCACGTTTTCTGATACCGGGATTTTCTCCATATATTTTGGTACGGATAAAGAAAAGTCAGATAAGGCCTTAAAACTGGTACATAAGGAATTAAAAAAACTACGCGAGAACAAATTGGGAACTTTGCAATTGCAGCAAGCTAAACAAAAATTTATTGGTCAAATTGCGCTTGCCGAAGAAAACCGGATGAGTTTGCTGATATCATTAGCCAAAAACATCCTCGATTTTAACCGGGCAGATAGTTTACCCGAGGTATTCGAAAAAATAAACGCTATTACCGCCGATGAGCTAATCGAAATAAGCAACGAAATATTTGATGTTAACACTATGGTAACCTTACTATTTGAGCCTTTAAAATAATCACGTATTTTTGCATAATGAAGTTTCCTATTATAGCATACGGCGACCCTGTTTTAAAGAAGAAAGCCCCGGCCATTGAGCCCGAAGAATACCCGCATATTAAAGAGCTCGTTGCAAACATGTACGAAACCATGTATGCAGCCAAAGGAGTAGGTTTAGCCGCGCCTCAAATTGGCATGAGCATTAGGTTGTTTGTGATTGATGCTACCCCATTTTCGGATGAGGACGAAAACCTGAAAGCCTTCAAAAAAGTTTTTATAAACGCCCAAATTTTAGAAGAAGCCGGCGAAGAATGGCCATTTAATGAAGGTTGTTTAAGTATTCCGGATATTAGGGAAGATGTATATAGGAAACCGCATTTAAAGCTATCCTATTATGATGAGGCATGGGTGCACCATGAAGAAAGTTTTAATGGCATGGCGGCTCGCATTATTCAGCACGAGTATGACCATATTGAGGGTAAGCTATTTACCGATAAACTTAGTCCGCTACGCAAACGCCTGATCGAAAAAAAACTGAACGATATTTCAAAGGGTTTTGTGGATGTGGAATATAAAATGAAGTTCCCTGCTGTAAAAAAAGGACGCTAAAATTAACTAAACAATTTATTAGTTGCTTGTTGATGCTGTAGGAGCAGGCGTAGTTGTTTGCTTATCAGCGTTCCTGCTTTTATCCCCTTCGGCAATTTCTTTTATCAGCATTCCCCAATTAAACGGATTTAGCAATGAATTTACAGTGGAGTGCCCATTTACGGCTCCGTAGTGAAAATCCTGAAAAGTCATGCCCGATTCTAAGCCATCTCTTGGCAACGTTCTAAGAGCCGAGCTTATGTTGGCATTACTTAAATTTTTTCGTGCATTTTCTAAATCATCATCGGCCAATTTTGTAGATAAAAACTCTTTTGTAAATTCCTCCTCATTTGCCCAAGGGAAATTTCTGCTGGCAGGAAGATCGCTCATTTGGGGTTTTAGTAAAATTTGACGGGTATAGCTTTTGTTTGCTACCTTTTCGGGAATCTGGATAATGATTGGGGCATAACCAACGCATGAAAAGCGAATGGTATCATTTTCATGAACTACAAAAGAAAAATAACCCTTATAATTTGAATAAATGGCGAAAGTTTTGTTTTTACTATTTACAATGCTAACATAAGGCACCGGTACATTGGTGCTATCAGCATTATTAATAATACCTGTAAATTGCACTAGCGGAGCCTCCTGCTTTTGGGCAAAAGCAGTGAGTGTTGCAAACAAAAAACAAATTAAGCCAAATCCCTTTTTCATCACCAAAACAAATTATTAGTTAACAAATAACGGCAAATATTTATTCAAATTGGCTTAAACACCTAAGCCTACTTGCATTTTAACAATTCTTAACACTATCTCAAATTATCAGGTAGTACCGCGTTAGTGTCTTCGGCATCCGTTAAGTTAATAGCCTCCACACCTGTAATTTCGGGTACTTCTTTCATAATGGCACCTTCAATGCCTGCTTTAAGTGTCATCATGCTCATTGGGCACGATTCGCATGAGCCAAGCAGACGTAGCTTTACCACCTTATTGTCGGTAATTTCCTCTATCGATACATTGCCACCATCTGTCAGCAAATACGGGCGTATGGTATCAAGAGCCGCTTCAACTTTTTCCAATAAACTCATCCTAACCAATTTATAATCAAGTAAAGTTATTAATTTTTTATTACAATTTTGCAAACGCGTTCGCATTGCTAATGGCAACCTGCTGCGCCACCTTTTTCGCCATCTCAATAAACACTTCAGCCACCGGGTTTCCTTCATTTAAAATTACAGGCCTACCCCCATCTCCCGATTCGCTGATACTTTTTACCAGCGGCAATTCAGCCAAAAATGGCACTTGCATGGTTTCGGCCAATTTTTTTCCACCACCTTCACCAAATATATAATATTTATTGTTAGGCAGTTCCATAGGTGTAAAGTACGACATGTTCTCCACTATCCCCAATATAGGTACATTAATGGCATTCATCATAAACATGCCAATTCCCTTTTTAGTATCGGCCAAAGCCACATTTTGTGGTGTGGTAACAATTACCGCGCCTGTAACCGGGAAGGTTTGTGTTACTGTGATATGAATATCGCCTGTACCCGGCGGTAAATCAACCACTAAATAATCCAGTTCGCCCCAATCGGCATCATTAAACAATTGCTTTACCGCGGTACTTACCATTGGCCCTCGCCATGGTACGGGTTGGTTAGGGTCGGTAAAAAACCCGATTGATAATAATTTGATGCCATATTTTTCTATGGGTTGAATCCGGCTTTTGCCGTCCACATCCCTGGCCATCGGTCGCGCGCCCTCCAAATCAAACATAATTGGGATAGAGGGCCCGTAAATATCGGCGTCAATTAAACCAACCTTAGCCCCCGAATGTGCCAAGCCTAAAGCAAGGTTTACCGCGACAGTTGATTTTCCTACGCCTCCCTTACCTGATGCCACCGCGATGATATTTTTTACGCCGGGTACTCCGGTATTTTTTTGCGAAGTTACCTTTGAGGTCATGTTGATGTTTACCTCCGCATCTTTACTTACAAAATAAAGAATGGCATTGCGACAAGCATTTTCAATCATGGCCTTTAGCGGGCATGCCGGTGTGGTAAGTATTACCGAAAAACTAATTTTATTACCCTCAATATGAATATCCTCTATCATGTTAAGGGTAACCAAATCCTTTTTCAAATCGGGTTCTTCAACATTGCTTAGGGCTTGTAAAACTTGTTCTTTGGTAAAATTCATAGGTGTTTAAATTAAGCAAATTTACGAAACCAACAGAAATTTGTGTCATCTAAATGATAAAAGACACAAACGTTTGCAATACTCAATATCCCAACCAAAAACAATAACAGCTTATAATTGTATTTGTTTCCGCACGATGCTATTCACCCAACAAAAAACAACCATAATAATAGGTTTCCAAACTGGCGACATATAAAACCTACAAAAATATTTGTTATTTTGCACCAAATGCAGTTCAAAGAAATAGTTGGTCAGGAGGCAATTAAGCAACGGCTCATCAATTCGGTAAACGAAAACCGAGTGAGCCATGCACAATTGTTTTTAGGGCCTGGTGGTTCAGGGAGTTTGGCTTTGGCAGTTGCTTATGCGCAATATTTAGCATGTGAGGATAAAAGCCCTGATGATAGCTGCGGCATTTGCCCCGCTTGCCGTAAATACCAAAAACTGGTACACCCCGACTTGCATTTCTCCTACCCGTTTTTCGCCAAACATAAGGAAGATACGGCCATCACATTTATTGAGCAATGGCGAGGGGCATTTTTGGAGAATCCCTATTTAAGTTTGGATAATTGGCGCAATTATTTGGAGGCCGAGAATAAGCAAGCCAACATCAATATTGCCGAATGTCATCAAATAATCAAAAAATTAAGCTTTAAGCCATTTGAGTCGGCCTATAAAATTTTGATCCTTTGGTTGCCCGAATTTTTGGATAAGCAAGGCAACGCGCTCCTAAAAATTATTGAAGAGCCCCAGCCAAACACACTGTTTATTTTGGTGGCCGAAAATCAAGATCAAATACTGAATACCATACTATCGCGCACGCAGCTCATAAAAATACCAGCCTTGGGTTATGATGATATAAAAAATCATCTGATGACAGCCCATCAGCAAACCGAAAGCGCGGCTGCCGAGATAGCCTATTTAAGCAATGGCAGCCTGAGCGAAGCATTGGTACTATTACAACACGAAAACAAAGGCTACCATACGCTATTTGTGCAATGGCTCAGGTTGTGTTTTGGCAATAAGGGTGCCGAGCTAATTCCATTTACCGAGCAGCTTGCCAAAATGGGACGTGAGAACCAAAAGAACTTTTTACGCTACGGGATAAACTTTATCCGCGAATGTTGTTTGCTACTATCGGGAGCGGGAAGCTTGGTACATTTACCTGCACAGGAACTGGAAACAGCCCAAAAAATGACGAATGTTATGGGGTTGGAAGCAGCAAGCGCAATTATTACAGAATTAGAGAAGGCACATTATCATATTGAAAGAAATGCAAACCCTAAAATTTTATTTTTAGATGTATCTTTACAGATTATTAAAGTGCTCAATTTTAAAACGATTGCCCAGTAATGGGCAACATCAATTATATATAGGAATAAATTATGGGATGTGGAAGTTGCTCAACGGGGGGCGGATGCTCGCCGGCTGGCTGTAAAAGTAATGGCTCTTGCCTTACTAACGGTTGCAGCAAACTGGATGTTTACGATTGGCTATCGCATATGGATATGCCAACTAATTATAAACCATTTGGCATTGTTGAGGTAAAGTTTAAAGGCTCGCGCAAGGAGTTTTATCATAACCCCGATAATATCTATCTGGAGGCAGGCGAATTGGTAGCGGTTGAAACCGGAGCCGGAGGCTACGATATTGGGCACGTATCAATTACCGGCGAGCTTGTAAGGCTGCAAATGGTGAAGCGCAGGGTAAAGGAAGAGGAAGTAAGCAAAAAGATATATCGCAAGGCTACAGTAACCGATGTAGAGAAGTGGAAAGCCGCTAAAGATTTGGAATGGGAAACCATGCACAAGGCCCGTACCCTTGCTTTGGAGCTTAACCTTTCCATGAAGCTTAGTGATGTTGATTATCAGGGCGATAAAACCAAAGCCACTTTTTATTATACTGCCGAAGGTAGGGTTGATTTTAGGGAACTGATTAAAAAAATGGCCGAAAGTTTCAGAATCAGGATTGAGATGCGGCAAATAGGCATGAGGCAGGAAGCTAGTCGCTTAGGTGGTATTGGCTCATGCGGGCGTGAGCTTTGCTGCTCTACTTGGCTCACCGATTTTAAAACTGTTTCAACCTCTGCGGCACGTTATCAAAACCTATCTTTAAATACCTTAAAACTAGCCGGGCAATGTGGTAAACTAAAATGCTGCCTTAACTACGAGCTGGATACATATATGGATGCCCTTAAGTTTATTCCCGATAATGTGAATGTGCTCAAAACCGAAAAAGGTGAAGCTCGTCTACAAAAAACAGATATTTTCAAACGGTTAATGTGGTTTAGCTATCCTCGGGAAGAATCATGGATACCGGTACCTATAACCCGGGTAAAGGAAATTCAACAAATGAACAAGGAAGGCGTAGTACCTGAAGATTTGGGTGTGGTTGTTGAGGTTGAAAACATACCTGTTAAAGCTTTTGATTACGAAAACGTTGTTGGCCAGGATAGCCTTACTCGTTTAGACGAAAGACGTAATAACCAAAAACGGAAAAATAAAAACCGTAAAAAAGGTAATAAACCTAATGGTGGTAATGAGTTACCAGCAGGGCAAGCAATTGTACCACAAAATCCAAATGTACCAAGACCAATTGTAGTAAAGGCTCCGGGCGAAGGACAGCCAAGCAATACCGAACAAAACAATAGAAATCGTCGTTTTAGGCCAAACAGAAACAAAAATAGGCGACCAAATAACAACGGTGGCAATAAACCAGATAACGCGTAATGAAAACATTTAGCTTATACAGGCATTTTACCTTCCTAGCTTTATTAATGCTTTTAGCAGGTTGCGTTGATAAAAACCGGGTTATTGATACCAATGCGGAAGTGCCAAACCAAAACTGGACCTACCTAAACCGATTTAAGTTCGATTTTACTATTGATGATGAAAAAGCGGCCTATAACCTCTACATGAATTTAAGGGTAACCGGTAACTATAAATACTCCAATTTATTTGTACTGATAACCCAAACAGGAGCGGATAAAAAGCAAATCATTAAACGTTATGAGTTAACCCTTGCTACCAAAGAGGGTGAATGGTTGGGAAATGGTTCAGGTAATTTATATAGTTATCAATTGCGATTTTTAACTAATTATCAATTTTCAAAAAAAGGAATATATCACTTTTATATTGAGCAAAACATGCGCGATAACCCGTTGCACGAGGTAAGCGATGTAGGCTTAAGGGTAGAGAAGGTAACTCATTAGGCTAATTACATTCAAACACTAATGTTTGATTTTTATACTTTGATTTAATAGACAAAAATAGTTGGTAAAACCTTTGTAATAATCTGTTTTACAACAAGATATAAGGAGCAAATTGAAATTGATTTCAATTTGCTTTTTTTGTTATATGAAATCGTCAAAAAAAGGCGTGTTTGAACTGT
>CAITEP010000047.1 GCA_903891475.1 uncultured Mucilaginibacter sp. | reverse complement strand
TTTATTTATAAAAACATTAATATTCTTATAAATAAAATATTATTAATGTTTAAATGTATTTAATTATTTTATAAAACAACCGCTTTGGAAGATTAAATTCTTTTAGCCTGATTAATAAGTGTTTGGCATTGTAAAATATATTTTTTATGTTTATCCCGTAAAACTGATTGAGATAATGCACCGGTTCCGTTATAAGAAAGTTATATTGGTAGCACCCGATATTTTTCCTAAGCAATTAACTACGGAGTTAAAATATGTAAAACATGTTGCTGACATCAATATGCTGTTTCCTGCCATTTTTGAAGATAAGCCTGCTGCTATTATTTTTGATTATGACTTTGTTGCAGGTGTTCTGGAAAAAAACATTCGCCGTATTAAGTGTAATAAGTTTTACGAAGATGTTAAGGTAATTTGCTATAAAAGCAAACAGAACGAAAAAATTGATAGCTTTTTAAAAGCAATTGGAGTAGACGATATCATTTACAACCATGATTTAGACAAAAAAGGCAAAAACAAAAACCTAATAATACAAATAGCCTCCGCAATTGCCAGTCCGATTTCGAGGCTGGTTGGTATAGAATCAAACTAACCCCAACATCAAGCGAATAAATTACTGCTCAGGTATCGGTCGCCACGGTCGCAACAAATAAAAACAATCGTTCCTTCTTCTAATTCTTGTGCCAATTTTAATGAAGCAAATAAGGCACCCCCACTGCTCATTCCGGCAAAAACACCTTCTACCTTAGCAAATTTGCGAGCCATTTCTATAGCATCAGTTTCAGCAATATCCATTACCCTATCAACTTTAGTTGCGTCAAATATTTTTGGCAAATAAGCTGTTGGCCACCTGCGTATACCGGGTATGGAGGAGCCCTCGGTTGGTTGACAACCTATTATTTGTATATTCTTGTTTTTCTCTTTTAAATAGGTGGAGTTACCCATTATGGTTCCGGTGGTACCCATCGCGCTTACAAAATGGGTGATGGTTCCCTCGGTATCGCGCCAAATTTCGGGCCCTGTAGTTTTATAATGCGCCAAATAATTATCTGGGTTGGCAAATTGGTTCAATAAAAAGTAGCCTGGGGTTATCCCCTTTTCTTCGGCATAGTCTCGGCATACTTCAATACTTTCCAATAGGGTAACTTTTGCGCCATAGGCTTCCATGGTTAAAGTGCGCTCACGGGTAGAATTAGCTGGCATCACCAACTCAATTTCCAGATCAAATAAACAAGCAATCATGGCTAGGGCAATACCAGTGTTACCACTTGTGGCTTCCACTAATTTGGTGGTTTTATTTATTTCGCCCCTATCTAAAGCGCTTTTAATCATGTTTAGCGCGGCTCTATCTTTTACACTTCCGCCAGGGTTATTTCCCTCCAACTTTCCAAATATGCGTACTTTAGAATTGGGGTTTAATTTTTTTATCTCAACCAATGGCGTATTGCCAATTAAATCAATAATCCCGGCCATATTTAAACTTTTTCCTTATTAATAACGGTTATTTCGGGTGTATGGTAAACTAATGAATAAGGTGCCACACTTTTGGTAAGCCAAACATTGCCCCCTATCACACTATCATGCCCTATGATAGTTTCACCTCCTAAAATGGTCGCGTTGGAATAGATTACCACATGATCTTGTACTGTAGGGTGCCTTTTGGTAAAAGCCATGTTTTTATCCACACTTAAAGCCCCTAAAGTAACTCCTTGGTATAGCTTCACATGATTACCAATAATACTACTTTCGCCAATAACAGTACCTGTACCGTGGTCGATATGGAAATATTCCCCAATTTTAGCGCCCGGGTGTATGTCAATTCCAGTTTTGGAATGGGCATATTCGGTAAGAATTCGAGGGATCAAAGGTATTTCCATCTCAAACAAACAATTTGCCAATCTATAGAACGAAATAGCAAAAAAACCCGGATAGGTGCGTACCACCTCAAATTCGCTCCTTGCGGCAGGGTCGCCATTGTAAATGGCTTGTATGTCGGTATTAAGCTTATTG
Source organism: uncultured Mucilaginibacter sp. (assembly GCA_903891475.1). Classification (GTDB taxonomy): domain Bacteria; phylum Bacteroidota; class Bacteroidia; order Sphingobacteriales; family Sphingobacteriaceae; genus Mucilaginibacter. Next base: position 33,536 of record CAITEP010000047.1, on the reverse strand, counting down.
TAAATCTCAGGAATTTCCTCAAAAAAGGCATGTGCCAACTGGGCAATATCGCAATTCATGCAAGCTTTGGTGGCTTTCATGATAGTGCATAGTTCATTTTCAAGTCGTTCAAAATCACTTTTAAGCTCTTCCACATCGGCATACAGCTTTTTAGACTGCTCAGGAAACATCAAACGGATTACCTGCAAAGCCCAAGCCGTTATTTCCATATTAGGCGGAACGGCTTCAACCTGTTGTTGTTTTTCAAAAATATGCCCGTAAAATCCAGCTATCATATTAACCTATAAAACCCATTAAACAAATAGTTTTTCTGGCTACAAGTGTATAAAATTATTTGTTTACTTGCGGTAAAATTAAGCGGGTATTATCAATCAACCTTAACGGCAATGTAATAGTTAAAAGTATCAACCTCCAAGTTATCCTTGGTAGCAGCAGGTAAATCAATAGGTGCAAATCGAGTACCCGGGTTTATAAACTGATATTCGCCACCTTTTAAACGCACTTTAACCGGCATTTTAAAATCCTTCGCATCAGCAAGCCAACGGGCGTACAGTTTACCATCCGAAAACATGAAATTTAAGATAGGCAGGTTTTTATAATGTAAAAATTGATCGAATACCGGATGCAGGTCTTTTCCTGATTGTTCGCATATATAATCCACCACCTGGTTATAAGTTACCGTTTGATGGTAAAATGTTTTATTCAATCCTCTTAAAATTGCACGCCATTTGGCATCATCATCAATTATAGTACGTACCATATTTAACAGATTGCCGCCTTTATAATACATATCGCCCGAGCCTTCCTTATTTACATTATAGGGCCCAACTATCGGCGCGTCATTTCTAATCAATAGCCTGGTGCCATGAACATATTCTTGGCCGGCTTGTTTGCCATACCTATTCTCAATAAATAACGATTCGGAATAATTAGTAAAACCTTCATGTATCCACATATCGCCCAAATCTTTCGAGGTAATGTTGTTACCAAACCACTCATGCCCACTCTCATGTACAATGATGAAATCCCATTTTAGACCCCACCCCGTCGCCGATAAATCACGCCCTAAATAACCATTTTGAAAATGATTACCATAGGCGGTTCCACTTTGGTGTTCCATACCCAGGTGCGGAGTTTCTATTAATTTGTAACCATCCTCATAAAATGGATATGGGCCAAACCAATATTCAAAAGCTTTAATCATATCTTTTACGTTGGCGCCAAATTGCGCTTTGGCTTTGGCCAGGTTATATTTCAATACCCAATAATCGAGCGTTAATTTCCCTTTTTCGCCATCATAAACATCATTAAAGTGGGTATATTTACCAATATTGGCTTCAATATCATAATTGTTAATAGGGTTGGCCACAAACCAATCGTATCGGGTATAGCCATTTTTTAGCTTAGTTACTTTACGTAACCTCCCGTTCGATACATCCTGTAAAGTATCAGGCACGCTAATGCTGATGAGGGCACTATCTACCTCATCATATTGATGGTCTTTTGTAGGCCACCAAACGCTGGCTCCCATACCTTGGCATGCTGTTGCTATCCATGGATTGCCCAAAGAATCTTTAGAGAACATGATTCCTCCATCCCAAGGCGCACGCTTGGCAATTGTTGGGTTGCCCGAATAAAATACAGTAAATGATTCCTTGCTGCCTTTGGTGATGGTTTGAGGGAAGGTGACAAATACCGCGTTGAATTCGCGGGTAAAGGGTAGCTCCTGATTATGAAATACCACTTTTTCGACTTTCAGATTCGAAAATAAATCAAACTGTAGCTTGGTGAAATCTTCTACCGCAGTAAATTTAAACAAATTGCTGCCGCTGATGTATTTATTGGCAATGTCGAACTTAACGTCCAAATGGTAATAATCAATATCATAACAAGTGCGAAGGGGTGTTAAATTGCCACGTAGTGAATCGGCACGGGTAAATGTTTCTTTATTAACACCCAATTGCGCCTCGGCAACCGAATAAGTTAGGAACAAAATAATAGCGACTAAATTAAATATTTTCATAAATGGGTATGGAACGTTAAAATTTGAGGGTCAATTTAAGAAATATTTAGCATAAACCCGAGTTGTTACGTTTTAATTGCTAAAATTGAAAAGGAATAAAGCATCAAATTAAAAATGTATTGTTTAAACAATTCCGTAATTTAAACCCGTGTTAGCATTGAATCATAATTTACAAACGCTGTTGCGGATAGCTCAAAAAGAGGAAAAGCTGGGCATTGGTCTCATGTCTGGTACTTCGTTGGATGGGCTGGATATCGCGCTTTGTAGCTTTAAGGGTAATGGCCTAAGCACCAGCTTTCAATTATTAAATTTTTATACCATCCCATACACTACCAATTTCAAAGTCGACGTTTTAGAGGTTTTCGCCCAAAAAGCGGTTTCGCTTACAAAACTGACTTTGCTAAATGAATATATAGGTACGCTACATGGCGAAATGGTTTTGCAAGCCTTAAAAAACTGGGGGGTTAACCCTTCAGACGTTGATTTTATTGCCAGTCATGGGCAAACCATTTATCATGCGCCTAAGCGGCTACACCATCTTCCTGATTACCCAAATGGCACACTACAAATTGGAGATGGCGACCATTTGGCAGCAAAGACCGGGATTTTTACCATAGCCGACTTCCGACAAAAACACATTGCCCATGGTGGTGAAGGGGCTCCGCTTGCTTTGTATGGCGATGTAATACTCGGTTCAAAACCTGGCGAAAACAGAATATTGCTAAATATTGGGGGCATAGCCAATCTTACTTATTTACCTAGCGACACCGATACTGAAGCAGTTTTATGTACCGATATTGGGCCGGGAAATACCTTAATAGATGCGGCTTGTCGCCAGTTTTTTAATTTACCTTTTGATGAGGATGCCAAAATAGCTAATAGCGGTATAGTAAACGAAGATTTATTAGAGGCACTTAGTGGTCACCCATTCTTTAAGGAAAATACCCCAAAAACTACAGGGCCGGAGTTGTTTAATGTAGATTTTGTTAAGGAGATGCAAAGGCAGTCGAACACAAGTGATATCAGTAACATTGATTTATTGAGCACGTTAACTGTCTTTACCGCTAAAACCATTGGCGAATTTATCATGAATAATTACGGTCATCTTGATATTAAACTGTTTGTGAGTGGGGGTGGTGCGCGTAATCCATTTATTATAAACTATTTAAAAAAAGCAATGCCTAAAGTGCATGTTGAAAACACCCGAAGCCTTGGCATTAACCCCGATGCCAAGGAAGCCATTTTGTTCGCCCTGTTGGGGAACGAAGCCCTTTGCGGCGAACCTATAAAAATCGGGAATAACCCTTATACCCTTATGGGAAAATTTTGCTTTCCGAAATAATAAGTAGTTATTTGTATAGCTCATTTACAATCTCTTATATTTAACCATATTTTAAGCCACATGATGAAAAAGTATTTCTTGTTGATTATTGGTTGCTGTACTTGTTTAGCAACTTTTGCGCAATCCGCGAAAACTGTAGCTATTATCCCAGAGCCTGTAAAAACGGTTGTAAAAAAGGGACAGTTTGTATTGCCAAAACAAATTTCAATTGCTGCCGGAAGTATCAAAAGTATGGCTGAAGTAACCCGTTTTCTAAAAAATAAACTGGAGACTGCGACAGGCGCAAAAGTTAAAATAAGCAATAGTCAGGTAGCAACTATAAAATTGGCCTTTCTAAAAAAAGCGGATGCTACCCTGGGTTATGAGGGTTACCATTTATATGTAACCAAACAAGGGGTAAGCATTAAGGCAAATTCGGCAGCTGGGCTGTTTTATGGCGCGCAAACTTTTTTACAATTATTGCCTAAGCAAATTGAAAGCAAGGAATTGGTGAAACATGTAAACTGGGTGGCACCTTTTGTAGACGTGATTGATTATCCGCGTTTTGGCTGGCGCGGACTTATGCTGGATGTAAGCAGGCACTTCTTTACTAAAAACGAGGTAATGGAATATATAGACCAAATGGCGGCTTATAAATTCAATATCTTGCATATGCACCTTACCGATGATGAAGGCTGGCGTATAGAAATAAAAAGCTTACCCCGTTTAACCACAGTTGGAGCTTATAATGTAAAAAAGATTGGTCAGTTTGGTAATTTCTCGGCACCAACGCCCGATGAACCCCGCAATTATGGTGGATTTTATACCCAGGAAGACATTAAGGAATTGGTTAAATACGCTTCCGAAAGATTTATAAACATTATGCCCGAAATTGATGTGCCCGGGCATAGCTTAGCCGCTATCGTTTCCTACCCGGAGCTATCGGTTACGGCTGCCGCTAATACCTATCAGGTGCACTCAGGCGAGCGATTATCAGTTGATAATACGCTGAATCCATCGAGCGAAAAGACCTATGCCTTTTTAGATAAGGTGCTTACCGAAGTAGCTCAATTATTCCCATTTGGCTATGTGCATATGGGTGGTGACGAATGTACCAAGGAGTATTGGGCAAAGAGCGATTCGGTAACTGCATTGATGAAAAAGGAAAACCTGAAAAATTACGAGGAAGTTCAAAGTTATTTTGAAAAACGGTTGGAAACAATCGTTGAGTCAAAAGGAAAAAAGTTTATGGGTTGGGATGAGATTATTGAAGGCGGATTAGGTCCAAATGCAGCAGTGATGAGCTGGAGGGGTATAAAAGGTGGCATTATTGCCGCAAAGCTTGGTCACCAAGTGGTAATGAGCCCCACCACGTATGCTTATCTGGATTATATGCAAAGCGACCGCATAACCGAGCCGCATGTTTATGCTTCGCTTAGGTTGAATAAAACTTACCAATTCGACCCTATACCTGATAGTGTGGATGCCAAATTGATTTTAGGCGGACAAGCGAATTTATGGACGGAGCAAGTTTATAATTTCCGTCAGGTTGAATATATGACCTGGCCCAGAGCTATGGCAATTGCCGAGGATGTTTGGAGCCCAAAGGAAAAGAAAAGCTGGAAATCATTTTTCCCAAAAGTCGAGAATCATTTTGAAAGGCTAAATGAAGCCGAAATTAAATACTCCCCAGCTGTTTACGACCCTAGTTTTGAAGCCAAAATAAACGCCGATAATAAACTGGAAGTTGAACTTAGCACGGAAGTTACAGGTTTGGATATCTACTATAGCTTCGATAATTCATTCCCTGATAGGTTTTATCCAAAATATACAGAACCTTTAGTTGTGCCGAAGGATGCCAGCCAACTGAGGATTATTACCTATAAAGGTAAGCAACCAATTGGCCGAATGCTTACAATGCCAATATCGGAATTACAACACCGAGCTGATGCACGTAAAAGGGGGAATTAAAAAGGGTTTAATAAACAACTATTACCTTTAGAGGCTTAACTTTTTTAATAACTTCTTTTTTTACGGTATCAATCTTTAAAACGCTATCTATTTTAGCAACGATTACTTCAGGTTTTTTTAAAGGAGCTTTAGCTCCTTTTTTTAATGGTAACGGTGGCTTTTCGGCTGCCTTTACTTTTTTGGTACCATAGGATGGTAAGACTGATTCTTTTGATATTGGTCTTTCTTTTGGCTTCCAAATAAAGCCCTTCAAAATTTTATCATCCTCTTTTAGCTTGGCAACCGGAGTATACTTGTTTTCGGGTTTTGTTAAAAAAATTAATCGGGAAGCCTTATTATCTTTAAAACTTACACTGATTCGGCTACTTAATGAACGTTGCATACCATTCACCGTGGTTTTACCGCTATCCCGGTTAAAGTATATACTCTCGGCATTGCCATCAATAAATACCCGGCTCAATTTATCGTCTTTAAAATCGCCTGATATTTTTTTTCCCGAAACCTGATTAAAATTGAGTGAATCGGCTTTTTCAATATTTACAATAAAGCCATTGGGGAACATGAGCAGCCTATCCAGCTTTTTCTTCTTCATGAGCAAGTGGATGGTATCTCCTGTTAATTGCGAACCTTCGGCCCACATAATAGGGTTTACAAAACAGCGAATGGTTGAGTCGCGGGTATTGTAAAACATGGAATCGGCTTTAGCTTGCAAGTCCGATTTAAACAATTTCGCATGGTGGTGCATAATAACCATCCTGATGCGTGCCGTATCTTTAGGCTCGTTCAATTTTATAAACGCTATTGAATCTGCTTCCAGTTTGTGCTTTATACTATCAAGCGCCAATTGCTTTTTGCTGGGTAGTTGAACTGGCTTTTTCTTTACAGGCTTGGGTTTCGGCTTCCCAAAATAATCTGGTAGTAATAAAGAAGTATCAGTAGGTATGTTTACAACATATGTGGCGGACAACAAACCCGAATCTTTTACCTCTTTTTTCTTTATTTTTTTGAGCTTTGATGAAGTGTCAATTAAATGGGCAAGTCGTTGCTTTTCTAAATAAATCTTATAGTCCTTATACGCCAAAATACGGGTTTCAATGGTATCTGCGGAGATATAGATTGAATCGGTTTTAACTTTAGAGGTATCCTTCAAACCTGACTTTTTAATTACGTTCAAAGCATCCTTATCATCCTTCTTCTTTTTTACTCCTGTTCCTTTTTTTGGTTTTAAAACTGGCTTACCGCTTGGCTTTTTATTGACTAGTGTGTTTAATTCAACCTTCGGAACTATTTTATTTTTTACGGTCGAGTCTTGCTTAACTTTTGCCGTATCACCCATTAAATCCGACTTAATAGGTATAGCATGTAACGGAATAGTGGATTGGTTTTTATCTACACCAATCTTTATTTTCCCATTTTTATCGGTTAGTGTAGTATCCTTTTTTAAAGCGTCTTTGGTTAATTTTTTAAGAGTATCCCGCTTCAATGCCGAATCAGTTTTGGTACTATCCTTTTGCTCAGTCACCATAATAATGTATGGGTCTTGGGTTACTATGGTATGCTCTTCTTCTTTAAAATAAGTGCCTAATTCGCCTTTAATAGTTACCTTTTGCTCTTTGTCATTAAAGGTTACATGTTTAACAGCACGCCCATAACCTTTTATCTTATCATAAAACAAACTATCGCCTTTTAACGATTTTGTGCCAGTTTTATACAGGTTGTTTTTACCAAAGGCAGCCTGTTCAAGTACGGTATTATAGAAGCCGTTTTCGGTATAAAGCGTATCTTTGTCTTTTTCGCCTTTGGTACCATAAATATTGGTAGGTCCATAAAAGTAGCAAATACGTGTACCGGTATTATAACGCATGGTATCTGTTTTCACCAATGCATCAGGCGAGGTAAGCGAAACATTGTACCTAAAATACGAATCGCGCGAATAAGCAAAGTAATAGCCATTTTTACTTACAAGGGTATTATCTTTATTCACCAACTTGCCGCCATCGGTATAGGTGCCTATGCGTGTGGCCGTATTATAGGTAAGGTGATTGGTGGTTAAAGTGGCATCCTTATCAACCAATTTAACATTATCAGTCAGGGTGGCTGTTTTGGTATTGCCTTCGTAACGTAACTTATCCGAATATATATGCAAAGTATCTCCCTGGGTTATCAGCACGTGCCCAAATGCATCGAAGGCATTATCAGCCGGGTAAAAATAGGCACTATCGGCACTTAGGGTTGAGAAGTCTTGCTGAAAGGTTCCTTCATAAACCTTGATCACATCCTTGCCGTTTAGTTTAATACCAGTACTGTTTTTCGACCTTATTAAATTAACGTACGACTTTTTCTGACTAAAAGCGCCAAAAGCGGTCAGCATTAAAAGGATGATAAGCACATATTTATTCACGCTTGCAAAATTAGTTTTTTGTTGGAGTTTTAAATTAATAATTTTGAACGATGCTGCCAATCAAACAATTCACCCGTTTTATCACCGAAAACAGCCTTTTTGACCAACAGGATGCTATTCTGCTGGCGGTTAGCGGGGGTATGGATTCGGTATTGATGGCGCATTTATTCAAAGCGGCTGGTTTTAATTTTGGTATTGCTCATTGTAATTTTCAACTGCGCGGACAAGAATCAATAAACGACCAGCTTTTTTGCGAGGCATTAGCTCAACAATTGGAGGTACCTATCTACATAAAAAAGTTCGATACGCTTTTACACGCTTCCGAACAAAAAATATCAACACAAATGGCAGCCCGTAACTTGCGGTACCAATGGTTCGAGGAAACAAGGGTACAACACAACTATACTGCCATCGCGCTGGCGCACCATCAAAACGACGCGATTGAAACTATATTGTTAAACCTAATTAGGGGCACAGGCATCGCCGGAATGCATGGAATACTACCAAAAAACGGTCATTTGGTTCGCCCGCTATTATTTTTAACCAGAGATGAAATAAAACAAGCTATTGATGCGCATGATATTGCCTTTGTAGAAGATAGCTCAAATTTATCAACCAAGTATGCTCGCAACAAAATCAGGCTGGAGATAGTTCCAAAACTTAAGGAGCTAAATCCTCAAATTGAACAAACATTTGAAAGTAATTTAAGGCATTTTAAAAACCTTGAACTTTTATTAAACAATACTGTTAAAGCATTAAAAAACGAATTGTTTATATGTGTTGATGAAGATATTAAAATATCAATTGCCAAGGTTAAAAGGCTGGAGCCTTTGCCCTTGTTGCTTTTTAATTTATTAAAGGATTTTGGTTTTAACGAAACCACTGTAAACGATTTAATATTGGCATTAGGTAAGCAATCGGGCAAAATATTCGAAGCTCCGGGTTATCAATTAATAACCGATCGGGAATATTTCATCATCAGCAAAAAAAAAATAGTCAACAATCTTAGCTTAACAATAAACCAAGGCGACCATACTCTTAACTATGGCAGTTATAAAGTTGGCATTATATACGAGGTTAGTCCGCTTATTGTCAAAAACAACCCACTTTCGGTTTCGGTTGATGCGGATGAACTGATTTATCCTTTAACTTTACGCGATTGGCAACAAGGCGATTTTTTTTACCCATTAGGGATGAGCGAGCGGAAAAAGTTGAGCGATTTTTTTATCAACCAAAAAATAGCGCAAAATAAAAAAAGCCAAATTCCGTTGCTTGTAAATGGAAACAACCAAATAATTTGGATAGTTGGTTACCGACCTGATGATAGGTTTAAAGTGACCGACAAAACCAAAAAAGTAACCATATTTGAATTTATAAAATTTTGAGTAGTTTTAGTAAATAATTCAGCATTAAACCTTTTATTTGTTTTTAACTCCTATAGGCCAAACAACCGCACTAAAAATTAAATAAACCATGGATCAAAAACCAGTTTTTACCGAAAAGCAATACCTGGGTCGAGAATTTATTCCGCTTACCATACGCTTGGTTTTAGCCATGTTTTGTTTCGCGGCCTATTTTTTTACTGATGAGCGCGAAAAAAATGGCGATTTGCTAATTGTGGTTGGTTTTGGCATCATTATTATTTCTATCATATTAGGCTTTCTGCTTCATTTCAGAACAAGGGTTCAAAATAAAAGCATTTTGCTGGATGGCTTATGGACCACCCGCTTGGTAAAAATAGACCTTAACAGCATTGTAAAGGTGGAGAAAAATGCCTATAGCCGCTATTTGTTTAATAACCCTGTGTATAATTTACATACCAAAGGAGCAATTCGGTTTTTTACTGCGGGTAATGATGCCATCCACTTAACCGACCGTACGGGCTTGATATATATTATAGGCACCAAACATGTAAATGAATTCTTGAGGGCAATTCAAGCCGAAATGGCAAAGGCATAAACATCGTTACGGCTAAAAAATAATGTTTTGCTTGCGTGTAAACTAGTCATAACCCCTTGTTTGTTTGCACCCAAGTAACTAATTTTGCCACTCATTTAAAATTTATGGCTAAAGCTTCTGAAATAAAAAATGGCAATATTCTTCGCTTTAATGGCGAGTTATTACAAGTAGAAGAATTTTTGCACCGTACCCCTGGTAACCTACGCGCCTTTTATCAGGCACGTATGCGCAATGTAAAAAGTGGTAAACTTGTTGAATATCGTTTCCGCACCGATGAGGATGTTACCATTGCCAGGGTTGAAACCAATGACTATCAATTTTTGTATGAAGACGGTGACTCATTGGTTATTATGGACAACAGTACCTACGACCAGCACAACATTCCAAAATCATTATTTGGTCCGACAGTAAAGTTTTTAAAAGAGGGTATGAATGTAATTGTAGCCTTCGAAAGCGATGAACCTATCATGGGTTCGGTACCTGGTTCGGCCGAGTTGGAAATTACTTATACCGAGCCGGCCGTTAAAGGCGATACCTCTACCGGTGCCATGAAAAACGCCACAGTAGAGACAGGTGCCGAAATTAAAGTGCCCCTATTTATAAACATAGGCGATAAGGTAAAGGTTGATACTGCTACCGGGGCTTATGTGGAGCGCGTGAAAGGATAAACCTATACCATTAAAAAGGCCTTTTATTTATTGCAGTAGTTTGTTAAAATAAATTACTAAAAATATTAGCATTTTTAATTTATTAATTTTATATTTGTATAATCAATTTATAATATGAGCAACACTGATAAATTAAAGGCATTACAGCTTACCTTGGATAAGCTGGAAAAATCATACGGTAAGGGTACCATCATGAAATTAGGCGACCAAGCTATTGAAGCTACCGAGGTAATTTCAACCGGTTCAATTGGGTTGGATATTGCTTTGGGTGTAGGTGGTTTGCCAAAAGGCAGGGTAATTGAAATTTATGGCCCGGAATCATCCGGTAAAACCACTTTAGCCATTCACGCCATTGCGCAATCGCAAAAAATGGGTGGTATTGCCGCCTTTATTGATGCGGAACACGCGTTCGACCGTTTTTATGCCAAAAAATTGGGTGTTGATGTAGAGAACTTGCTTATTTCCCAACCCGACAATGGCGAGCAAGCCTTGGAGATTGCCGATAATTTAATCCGCTCAGGTGCCATTGATATTTTGGTGATTGACTCTGTTGCCGCCTTGGTGCCAAAAGCCGAAATTGAAGGCGAGATGGGCGATTCAAAAATGGGTTTGCAAGCACGCTTAATGTCTCAAGCTCTGCGCAAGCTTACAGGTACCATCAGCAAAACTGGATGTTGCTGTATATTTATTAACCAACTGCGCGAAAAAATTGGCGTTATGTTTGGTAACCCCGAAACAACAACTGGTGGTAATGCCTTGAAGTTTTATGCTTCTGTACGTTTAGATGTTCGCCGTATATCTCAAATTAAAGATACCGACGAAGTTTCGGGTAACCGCGTAAAGGTTAAGATTGTAAAAAATAAAGTAGCTCCACCGTTCCGTGTTGCTGAATTTGACATCATGTTTGGCGAAGGCATTTCAAAAGCCGGCGAAATTATTGACCTTGGTGTTGAACATAACATCATTAAAAAATCGGGTTCATGGTTTAGCTACGGCTCAACAAGGCTTGGTCAAGGTCGAGATGCCGTTAAGCAATTGATATTGGATAACCCCGAACTAATGGACGAGTTGGAAGCAAAAATTAAAGAAGAAGTTACAGGCGAACATTTGGTAGAAGAATAGTTCTTAAATAAAATTCAAAGCATTTAAGGCTTCGGTTTTACCGAAGCTTTTTTGTTTTAGCAGGTTTTAAATAGGCATCACATTTTAAACATCCCCACCTATTTTTAAACAATGCCCAGCTCCTCATCTAATTTTTCCTATTTTCACACCTTCTACCATGTGATATTTATTTATGAATTTATTTTTTAAAGCTACCGTTATATATATTGTTTTCTTATTTATTTTAGCTGCCTGTAATTCAAAAAATCAAACAAATACCAACAAACCTGATACTACCAGCAAAATCACAGAAGGCTTTTACAGCCCAAAAGGCTTTTTAAACTATAACCCCAAAAACGAAGATAAAAGAATTGATGCCTTTATGCTGGATTTACAAAAAACCAGGCGTTTCAACGGCAATGTGTTAGTAGCAAAGCATGGCAAAATAATTTATGAAAAAGCCTTGGGTTGGTCAGATTATTTGCATCGGAAAAAATTAAATATCAACTCGCAGTTCGAGCTAGCGTCGGTTACTAAAACAATGACCTCTACAGCTGTTTTACAACTGGTGCAAAAAGGTAAGCTTAAACTCGACCAAGATGTTCGTGAGTTTTTTCCTGATTTTCCGTATGCAGGGGTAACTATTCGCTTATTGCTTACCCATCGTTCGGGCATGATGAACTATGTTTACTTTACCGATATCTTGTATAAAAAAGAACATCGCAATGAATCAAAAGGATTAAGCAATTTAGACGAGATGGCACTCATCGCCAAATATAAACCTGCCGAATACAGGTTACCTAATAAAGGATTTAGGTATAATAACTCCAATTTTATGGTGCTGGGTTCAATTATCGAAAAAGCCACAGGAATGCCATATGCCGAATACATGGAGAATAATATTTTTAAACCGGCAGGCATGCAAAATACCCATGTTTATTCAAAAGCTGCTTATGATAAAATTCCGGTTGATGTGGTTGGGCACGATCGTGGAAGTTGGCGCTATTCGGTAGTGCAAAACTTTTTAGATGGCCCCGTAGGTGATAAAGGTATTTACAGCACCGTAGAAGATTTATATTTATATGATAGGGCTATGCGCTCAGGTACCCTACTTTCTCAAGCCTATATGGATTCGGCCTATACGCCACGCAACCCGATGGAGCATGGGCATTTTAGCTATGGTTATGGCTGGCGCATTTTTCAGGATGGAAACAAGAAAGTAATTTACCATACAGGTTGGTGGCATGGTTTCAGGCATATATTTCTAAGGGATATTAAAGATGATATAACCATTGTTTTGCTAACCAATCTTTCGAACGGGAGTTTGCTTAAGCTGGATGATTTATTTAAAATTACGGGTATGCCCGTTGTTCGCAAAAGTGCATACAGAGGTAATGGCGATACCAGCGACGATTAAACCAAATTTGTTGCTCTAATAAGCTTCGACATAGCTTTGCAATCTATTATATTTACAATATGAAACCAGCAGAAGTTAATTTAAAATGGGAGGCCCTGCAACAACGCATTGCCGAAGATTTTGACAATGAAAAGCCCGATTTAAAGGTGATGCTGTTTTTAATTGGTGTACAGGAATTGGGCAAAGGACCACAAAAATTCAGCAAAAGGCAAAAGGAGGAGTTGATGCATATAGCCAATTGCAAGTTATTTAGTTTGATGGGCTTTTATGAACTGGAAGGCTTGGACCAGGATGGCTGGCCCCATTGGAAATTAGTAAAAACAGTACCTAACTATACTTTGCTTGAACAAGAGATGTTACTAAAATCATTAATAATTGATTATTTTGAGGCTCTTTAAATGTTTATTTATTAATTTTAATTAATCATAACATGAAAACGTTTCTAATCTGTATCCTATTTTTGTTTACCAGCTTATCTACAATGGCTGGTGCACCCAAAAACCAGTATATCCGCATTAAAACAAGTTATGGATTTTGCATTATCAGGTTGTATAACCAAACGCCTAAGCATCGTGATAATTTTATAAAATTGGTGAAGCAAGGGTTTTATGATGGGACCCTATTTCATCGGGTAATTCAGAATTTTATGATACAGGGTGGCGACCCAGATTCGAAAGATAAGGAGAAAGGAAAGCCGGGTAGCGAACTTGGTAATGGCGATGTTGGCTATACCATTCCGGCCGAGTTTAGGGATAGCATATTTCATAAAAGAGGCGTACTGGCCGCAGCCCGAGATGATAATCCTGAAAAAGCCTCTAGTGGATGCCAATTTTATATAGTGGAAGGCAAACGCTTTACTGATGGTAAGCTGGATACTTTGGAACGTGACCGACTAAAGGGGCGTAAAATACCCGAATGGCAACGAGCCTATTATAAAACTGTTGGCGGTGTACCCCACCTCGACCAAAACTATACTGTTTTTGGGGAAGTAGTTTTTGGACTGGACATGGTTGACCGCATTGCCGCGGTAAAAAAAGATAAAAACGACCGTCCGTTAGAGGATGTACCTATGACTATCAATCTGTTAAGCAAAAAAGAATGTAGGCAGCTTGATGGTATTCTGCAAATAAATAATTGATTGTAAATAGCAAAACCGATTTTAAATGAAAATTATCACCTATAATGTAAATGGCATTCGCTCTGCAATTAGCAAAAACTTACTAGCTTGGCTGCAAGCTACTGATGTTGATGTGGTTTGTTTACAGGAGATTAAAGCAACCCCGGATGTTTTAACCGAACTGCATCTAGTCGAGGCAATGGGCTATGAGCATTACTGGTTTCCGGCCGAAAAAAAAGGGTACAGCGGCACCGCTATTTTTACCAAGCGCACACCAAAGCATGTTGAATATGGTTGCGGGATAGGTGATTATGATAAGGAAGGCCGTAACCTCAGGGTCGATTTTGATGAGGTATCGGTTATGAGCGTTTATTTTCCTTCAGGCTCCAGTGGCGATGAAAGGCAGGCTTTTAAGTATCGTTTTTTAGATGAGTTTGGCCGTTATCTAGAGTTACTACGTTCAGAAGTGCCAAACCTAGTAGTTTCTGGCGATTATAATATTTGTCACCGCCCAATTGATATACATAACCCAAAATCAAATGCTAATTCATCGGGCTTTTTGCCCGAAGAGCGCGAATGGATGGAGAATTTTATTGAATCGGGTTATATAGATACCTTCAGGCACCTGAATAAAGAGCCCCATAACTATACCTGGTGGAGTTTTAGGAGCGGCGCACGTGCAAAAAACTTGGGCTGGCGTATTGATTACAACATGGCTTCAAAACCTTTGGAGCAAAATATTAAAAGAGTAGCAATTTTACCCGAAGCCAAGCACTCCGATCATTGTCCTGTTTTACTGGAATTGGCCTTTTAAAGGAAATTAAATTTCAAATAATAAAATAAAACAAGTTATTAGTTTTTACTCTTAGCAGCTTGTTTTTTTAATGCTGAACTTATTTTGTTCAAAGCCCTTTTCTTGCTCGCATCCTTTAACTTTTTAGCTTTCAGGGTTTCGGCTTTTAATAAGGCGGCTTCGGTATGAGTCTTTTCGTAATATTTACAAAACCAACTAATTGGGCAAGCTTCGCATTTCGGGCTTCGAGCTAAACAAACATACCTGCCATGAAGTATGAGCCAGTGGTGTGCCACACCCATTACATCTTCGGGCAAATAAACCATTAATTGTTTTTCAACTGCAAGGGGTGTTTTGGCATTGGTGGTTAAGCCTAAGCGGTTAGCAACCCTAAATACATGGGTATCAACCGCTATTGCCGGCGCGTCAAATACAACCGAAGCAATTACATTGGCGGTTTTACGTCCAACACCCGGCAATTTTTGTAAATCGTTGATATCAGATGGTACTTTGCCATTAAAATTGGCAACAAGCATTTTGGCCATGCCAACCAAGTGTTTGGCTTTATTGTTTGGATAGCTTACACTTCGTATATAATTAAAAACTTCTTCGGGGTTAGAAGTAGAGAGTGCTTGCGGATTTGGGAACTGCTTAAACAAAGCTGGTGTAACCTGATTGATGCGTTTATCAGTACATTGTGCCGAAAGTATTACAGCCACCAATAATTCAAAAGGATTGCCATAATGCAATTCGGTAACCGCGTTTGGTTGATTTTTGGAGAAATATTCAATAAAATGAATGTATCTGTCTTTTTTGTTCATTTTTTATGGCTGTTGTATCATTCGTTATTTAACTAACGTAATGTATTATAAAGCCTGCAAGCTACAAAAACATGCAAAACAAAAAAACGATGCACGCTAACCAAATTCTGGGTAATAACTTTTTACACCACTTATTAACTAAGTAGCAATGTTTAAAAAGTATGCCATCTATTAAAATAAAATAGGAGCAAAAGGTTTATAAAACCTTTTAAAAGGGCATACCGATAAACCGATGAATCAATGACTATTGACCCAATAACCAATGAAAAAATGGCCAACAACCTCTACCTCAATCCTTTTGAATAATCAAGGATTTTGTGTACCGTTTGCACCTTCGGGTTCTTTTTCAACAAATCAAGGTCTTTCCTAATTGAATGGTAAAACATCAATTCATCTCCTTGCAAATTCTCCTGCAGTTCCTCGTTCACTTTTGCTTTGTTGGTTAGTAAATTTAATGTAGTTGTAAAAGTTTCATCCATAAGCCTATTACATATTTAATGTTTAAAATACATTTCATAAACGCATGCTTATTCATAATATTTTATGAAAATGAAAATTAAATGAAATTTTTGTGTTACAAGTATTTTGGAAAGACAAAAAACAGTCATAAAAAAAACGATTACATAAAGGGGCAATCGTTTTTTTATGTTATTTAATAAGTAATTTATTGATTTACAGCGCAATTATAACTTAATTTTTCAAACTCATCTCCTTAGCTTGCATCATTTTTCGTAGATTATTGAGCGCATAACGCATCCGGCCTAGTGCTGTATTGATACTCACATTGGTGATATCGGCAATATCTTTAAAGCTCATATCACCAAAATGGCGCATAATCAATACCTCTTTCTGCTCTGAAGGGAGTAAATGGATGAGCATTTTTAAATCTTTGTAGGTTTGTTCGCGCACCATTTTATCTTCCGAGCTTTCATCGTAATTGCCAAGTACTTCAAAAATATCAAAGTCGTCGCCATTATTAATCATTGGCGCACGCTTTTCGCGCCTAAAATGGTCAATTACCAAGTTATGGGCAATGCGTGTAACCCATGGTAAAAACTTACCCTCCTCATTATATTTACCTGCCTTTAAGGTATTGATAACTTTGATAAAAGTATCCTGAAAAATATCTTCGGCAATGGCTTCATCCTTTACCAATAAATAAATAGAGGTATATATTTTTGATTGATACCGGAGTATCAATTCAACCAAGCCAGCTTCATTACCTGAAATATAAACATGGATTAGTTCATGGTCACTCTGCAATTGTAAATCCATAGAAAAACAGCTTAATGTAATTAAATTTTTTAAATACGTTTTTAAGTAGAGTTTTTTCCTATAGCGTTCAGTTTAAGGGTTAAGGAATTGTTAATCAAATAAAGTAAATTACCATTACAAAAACAAATTATACTTTATTTTTTAATCAAAAAAGAGTCATTTTAACAATATTTAACAAGTTTGCATACAATAAGCTACGGGTTTATCGGTTGTTTACTTGCTTTATGGCTGGTTTTTATTTATAAAAACAATGTTTTCTCACTTAAAAATACAAAAAATCAACTAAACTTTATTGTTTTTTAATTTTTTACACGTTTTAAATTGTCAGTTTATTGCCACCTCTACAATTATTAGTAAAATAACCCGTCTCAATTTACAAACCCATTTGGATACAGCTAAATATTTTAAGATTTTTGCACTTTGGCGCAATTTGATTATTCAAGCTTTTATGTCTACCAAAATTAGCTATTTGAGTTTGGGCTATTCAGCAAAAAAAAATCCGATTAACTGCCTTATAAGTAATTATATAAATGGAAGCAGAGAAAAATCCACAAAACTTTATTATTATAAAAGGTGCCAGGGTACACAACTTAAAAAATATGGATGTAGCAATCCCTAAAAATAAGTTGGTGGTAATTACTGGCATGTCGGGTTCGGGTAAATCCTCTCTGGCTTTTGATACTTTATACGCCGAAGGACAAAGACGTTATGTTGAAAGTCTCTCCTCCTATGCCAGGCAGTTTTTAGGCAGAATGAACAAGCCCGACGTTGATTATATTAAGGGCATAGCCCCGGCCATAGCCATTGAACAAAAGGTAATCACTTCTAATCCACGCTCCACTGTGGGTACCAGCACCGAAATTTATGATTATTTAAAACTTCTTTTTTCACGTATAGGTAAAACCATTTCTCCAATATCAGGGAATAAGGTTAAAAAAGATTCTGTGACGGATGTTATCAACTTTATAATGGCACTGCCTGATGAAACACAGGTTACTATACTTTGTCCGCTTTACCCACATAATAACCGTAGCTTAAAGGAAGAGATGGCTGTATTAATGCAAAAGGGATTTGTACGGGTTGAATATGAGGGGCGTATTGCAAAAATTGAAGATTTGTTGGAAGATAGCACAATTGTTGATGATGGTTCATGGTTGCAAGAGGAAGTGGTGGATACACAAGTGATAACCGAAACGGAAGGTAAAAAACCGAAAGCCGCAAGCAAAAAGAAAAAAGCCGAAAAGGAGACCGCTACTGCAGGCAATACATTAGCCACCACTCGGAACGCCATAAAAATAGTAGTTGACCGTGTTGTAAAAAACAACGAAGACGAAACTGTGAGCAGACTAGGCGACTCGATACAAACCGCCTTTTTTGAAGGCAAAGGCGACTGTTTTGTAAGGGTTCAGGATCATCTTAACAATACAGAGCAGGAAAACTTTTTTTGCGATCGGTTTGAATTGGATGGGATGCGCTTTGAGGAGCCTACCCCTAATT
The DNA here is from genome assembly GCA_903891475.1 of uncultured Mucilaginibacter sp. Taxonomy (GTDB): domain Bacteria; phylum Bacteroidota; class Bacteroidia; order Sphingobacteriales; family Sphingobacteriaceae; genus Mucilaginibacter. The sequence goes on along the minus strand of CAITEP010000047.1, from coordinate 15,172 downwards.
TTTTCAGCTTTAACAACCCTTATGGTGCTTGTAAACGTTGCGAAGGGTATGGTAAGGTAATAGGTATTGATGCCGATTTGGTGATACCCGACAAAACAAAAAGTATTTACGAAGGTGCTATTGCCCCTTGGCGTGGCGAAAAACTACGCGAGTGGAACGATGCCTTAATAAAAAACGCGCTGAAGTTCGACTTCCCTATACATAGGCAATACAATTTTTTGACCGAAAAGGAACAGCAGCTTTTATGGACGGGCAACCAATATTTTAGAGGGTTGAATGACTTTTTTAAGGAATTGGAAGAACAAACCTATAAAATACAATTTAGGGTGCTGCTTTCTAGGTATAGGGGTAAAACTACTTGTCCTGAATGCCAAGGAAGCAGATTAAGGCAGGATGCAACCTATGTTAAAATTGCTGATAAATCAATTACCGATGTGGTATTGATGCCCCTGGAGAAAGCTTCCGAATTTTTTGATACACTCGTACTAAGCGAAGCAGATGCCAAAATAGGTAAACGCCTATTGCTAGAAATAAAAAATAGATTAGTGTTTTTAAATAATGTGGGGCTTGGTTATTTAACACTCAACAGGCTTTCAAACACACTATCAGGAGGCGAATCACAGCGCATCAATTTGGCAACTTCATTGGGCAGTAGCTTGGTAGGCTCAATTTATGTTTTGGACGAACCCAGCATTGGCCTGCATCCACGCGATACCCAGCGACTGATTACCGTTTTGAAATCATTACGCGATGTTGGGAACACGGTTTTGGTAGTTGAGCACGAAGAAGAAATTATGAAGGCCGCCGACCATATTTTAGATATTGGTCCGGCAGCTGGTACTCATGGAGGTAACCTCATATTTTCGGGTACTTATAAAGAAATTATTAAAGACGAGAATAGCCTTACTGGCAGGTATTTGAGTGGGAGGGAGGAAATAGCTATCCCATCCAGTCGCCGTAAATGGAGCGATTTTATTGAAATAAAAGGCGCTCGCGAAAATAACCTGCAAAACGTAAATGCGAAGTTTCCGTTAGGAGTTTTAACCGTTGTAACAGGTGTTTCGGGTTCAGGTAAAACAAGTTTGGTAAAACGCATATTTGCCCCGGCGTTGCAAAAAGTTTTAGGAAATTACAATGGTGAACAAACTGGCTATTACGATAGTATTGATGGCGATTATGCCAAAATTGAACAAATTGAATTAGTTGATCAAAACCCTATCGGTAGGTCATCCCGCTCCAACCCGGTAACCTATGTAAAGGCTTGGGACGAGATACGTAACTTATATGCCGCTTTAGCGGTATCAAAAGCAGCCGGATTAAAGCCTTCGGCATTTTCTTTTAATGTAGAGGGAGGACGATGCGATGTTTGTCAGGGCGAAGGCGAAGTAAAGATAGAGATGCAGTTTATGGCCGATATTTTTCTGGCATGCGAGGCCTGCGGAGGCAAACGCTTTAAACAGCATATTCTGGATGTCACCTATAATGAAAAAAATGTATCGGAAGTACTGGAGATGACCATTGAGGAATCGCTAATCTTCTTCGCAAAAGAACCTAAAATTATAGCCAAATTAAAACCATTGATGGATGTTGGTTTGGGCTATGTACAACTGGGCCAATCATCCAATACCTTATCAGGTGGCGAGGCACAGCGTATTAAACTAGCTTCGTTTTTGGTGAAGGGCAACAATACCCATAAAACCTTATTTATTTTTGACGAACCAACCACAGGGCTACATTTTGCCGATATAAAAAAGCTACTAAAATCATTCGATGCCTTGCTGGATCATGGCAATACTATTATAGTGATTGAACACAATATGGATGTTATAAAGTGCGCCGACTGGATTATTGAAATAGGCCCTGAAGGCGGAGACAAAGGCGGAAAAGTGGTTTTTGAAGGGCTGCCTGAAGCATTGATAACCAAAAATGATTCGTATACGGGCAAATTTTTGAAAGAGCGGTTTAGGTAGAGTTCATCGCAGTAATTAGTATTTTCGATAAACCCTAAAAACCAAGTAAATCAACTGTAAAAACCAGTACTGCATTTGCCGGTATGCCTCCACCAGGTGAGTTATTACCATAACCTAAAGCCGAAGGAATAATTAAAAGTATTCTACCCCCTTTATTGATATAAGGAATACCTATTTGCCAGCCTTGAATTAAGGTGCCTAATTGTGCAGTTATATTTCCTGTTTGAAATACGGTACCATCTAATAATTTACCGGAATAATTTACATTCACAGTGGAAAGAATGTTTGGATAGGGGCCTGTTCCGGGCGTAATAACCTGGTAATACAAGCCGGATGCATCTTTTATGGCAGGAATGTTATTAGCTTTAATATAAGTTTGAATCAAACCATCATCAATAACCGCTTGCTTGGCTGGGTCAAATGGAGTGTCTTTTTTACAAGAGATAAACAAAGTAAATAATACAATTGCAAGCACAAAGATTTTTTTCATTTAGATGATCTTTTTAAAATTTAACGCTCCAAGCTAATATTATTTTAGCAAATTGTAAATTAAACTCGAGTACAAATTATAAAATATATTATCTAAAGGCAAATAAAACTTTCAGGATTATACCTTTGTAACATGGAACAAATAAATTGGGGCGATTTTGAAAAAGTAGCATTACATGCAGGTACAATTTTGGAGGTTTTGGATTTCCCTGAAGCCAGAAAGCCCGCCTACAAGGTACAGGTTGATTTTGGTCAGCTAGGTATAAAATGGACGAGTGCCCAAATAACTAAGCATTATACCAAGCCTATTCTGATAGGCAAACAAATTGTTGGGGTTGTGAATTTTCCTAAAAAACAAATAGCCAATTTTTTCTCGGAGTTTTTGTTAACTGGTTTTCCGGATGAAAACGGAGATATTGTAATTACTACCATTGACAAACCAGTACCAAACGGAAGCAAATTAGCATAATGAGGTATATAAATTTTGAAGATGAGCCAGGCATTTCGCCCGATGATTTTTTTATGGACGAAGCCATTAAAGAAGCAAAACAAGCTTTGGCAGAGGATGAAATACCAATTGGGGCTATTGTAGTATGTAAAGGCCAAATTATTGGTCGTGGACATAATCTTACTGAGCGCCTAAACGATGTATCAGCACATGCCGAAATGCAGGCACTAACCGCTGCGGCTAATTTTATGGGGGGTAAATACCTGCCCGAATGTACATTGTACGTTACCCTAGAGCCTTGTGTAATGTGCGCCGGTGCAAGCTATTGGTTTCAGGTAAGTAAAATTGTTTTTGGGGCTTATGATGCTAAACGAGGTTTTGGTAGGCTCAATCAAAAAATAACCCATCCCAAAACCATCATTACCGGAGGAATAAAAGAAAATGAATGCGCCGAATTGGTTCGCTCATTTTTTAAAAGTAAGAGGAAATAAAAAGACTGTAATTTATTAAAATATAAAAACTTGACAATTATTAGAACATTTTATCCACTCAACGCTTTATATTTGAATCGTACTATCAATTAACTTAAAAAATCAAAATTATGGCATTTACATTACCGGCGTTAGCATATGCTACAGATGCATTAGAACCCCACATTGATAAATTGACAATGGAAATTCACCATGGCAAGCACCATCAAGCTTATGTTACAAACCTTAACAAAGCCTTGGAAGGAAAGCCAGAAGCGGATAGCAATATAGAGGATATCATTAAAAATATCTCAAAATTCCCAATGCCTGTACGTAACAACGGTGGCGGTCATTATAATCATACCTTATTTTGGACTTTGCTTTCTCCAAATGGTGGTGGCGAACCTACAGGTGCGCTAGCTGATGCTATACACAGCACGTTCGGATCTTTTGCAGATTTAAAAACAAAGGTAAATGAAGCAGGAGCAACTCGTTTTGGCTCAGGCTGGGCTTGGTTAATTGTAACAGCCGATAAAAAATTGGCAGTATGCTCAACTCCTAATCAAGATAATCCATTAATGGATATTGCCGAAGTAAAAGGGATCCCAATTTTAGGTATCGACGTTTGGGAACATGCCTATTATTTAAAATATCAAAACCGTCGTCCCGATTATTTAGCTGGTATTTGGAGCGTAATTAATTGGAATCATGTTGCCGAGCTTTATGCAAAAGCGATATAATCTTTAAAATTTAACATAATACATAAAAGGCGATAGAACCCAAAGTTTTATCGCCTTTTTATCAATATAATCAATCTATGAAAGCCGTAGTATTAGCAGCAGCAGAACAACCTTTAGTGTTAGAGGAAGTAAATACCCCCGAATTAAATGCCAATGAAGTTTTAATAAAAATAAAAGCCGCGGCATTAAACAGGCGAGACTATTGGATTACTATCGGCAAATATGCAGGTATAAAATACCCAACTATTTTAGGCTCGGATGGTGCAGGAATTGTTACCGAAGTTGGTGTTGAAGTAAATAAGGATTGGCTAGGCAAAGAGGTTATTATTAACCCCGGCTATGATTGGGGAAGCAACCCCTCCTTTCAAGGCAAAGATTTTAAAATTTTAGGCCTACCAGATGATGGAACCTTTGCAGAATATGTAAAGGTTAATGCCGAATGTGTATTCCCAAAGCCATCACACCTGACGTTTGAACAAGCAGCTGCTTTGCCTTTGGCAGGATTAACAGCCTACCGTGCGCTTTTTACAAAAGGAAATGCCAAAAATGGGGATAAGGTCTTAATATCCGGAGTTGGAAGCGGTACCGGTACATTAGCCTTGCAGTTTGCTGTTGCTGCTGGTTGCGAGGTTTATGTTACTACCGGAAATGAAATAAAACTTGCCAAAGCGCTAGCATTAGGGGCAAAGGGCGGGGTAAATTATAAGGATTCACAATGGTCTGAAATATTACTCAACCTAAGTGGTGGCTTTGCTGTTATTATTGACAGTGCCCTAGGCGATGGCTTTGTAAACTTTATTGACTTGGCTAATCCAAGTGCTAGGATTGTATTTTTTGGCGGTACCGCGGGCAATATACCCGAACTAAACGGCAGGAAAATATTTTGGAAACAACTTCAAATATTAGGCACCACCATGGGTACCACCGAAGAATTTGGAAAAATGCTTGCTTTTGTAAACCAACACAAAATAATTCCGGTTATTGATTGTATTTTACCTTTAGCCAATGCGAATGAAGCCATAAAAAAAATGGATAATAGTACCCAGTTTGGTAAAATTGTTTTGGTATAGGAATGAAGGTTTAAAGTGAAATAAACTAAAATAATTGGTGTTTATTTCATACATTTATGATAAATATTGAATTTCTACCTGACCCGTAAAATAGTTTTAGTTGCAAATCAGGTTAAAATGGCTGATGAAGACCGACTGGATGTGCTTTTTTGGAGGTCAAAACCTGTTTCCGAACGTCTGCAAGAAGTCGCCAGGCTAAGAAGAAAATATTTTACCAATTCAAACGGGACATTTCCTGAAAAAATAGAGAAAGTAGTTTTCAAAAGGAGATTAGTGTAGGTTGCCAGAAATTTACATGCCTACAACTAACAAATTCAAAGATTTAAGAGATATTGACTCTCTACAAGATAGCTAATTGAGCCCAGTTCAAGCAATGTTTGTTAATACTTAAAATCCTTACTTATCCATCGCCAAAGCCTTTACATACCCCTTATTTGCCCTGCAGTTTTCAAATTTGCAATTGTTTAAAAAGCCGTAAAGTGCCTTTTTTATTTCTTCTCTATCAGCTGGTGCTAATTTTAAAATGGCATCAAAATCTTGCCTGTTTTTTTCGGCATAATCAATAATTTTATCATAGCCATCGGGCATACTAAAGGTAAGAACACCTGCCTCATTATCCATCTTTTTATAGGGCCAATAATGCCAGCCAATATTATTTTTCTCTAACAATAATCTAAAATCATTAACCCATTCATCTTTGTTTTCGCCAGTTTCGCCGCAGTAAATAGGTACATTGTACTTATCTCTAAAGTCAACATACTCTTGTATTACTTCCTGAGTGGTTGGTGTCCAATATTTATGGAAGGTATAAACAAGTTTGGTATCAAAAGGAGCACCAAAAACCTTAAAATTGCTATCCCACTGGGCACCCCCTAAAAACAAAATATGATTAGCATCAACGCTTCGGATGGCTTTGGTAATATCTTTATACAATGGTTCAAGGTATGGGTTAAACTCTTCAGCCTTAAAATAGGTGGCTATCGGCTCATTTAATAAATCATAACCCATTACAGTGGTTTCGTTTTTGTAATGCGCGGCAATGCTTTTCCAAATAGCAATGGTTTGCTCCCGCATGGCCTTGCTTTTATACAAAAACGGATACCCAAGTCCATCATCAATATTAGCACCGGTTTGGCCTCCGGGAGCGCAGTGCATATCTAAAATCACATATAACCCTTCGGCTTTACACCAACCTATTACCCTATCCAATAGTTCAAACCCTCTATTTGGGTTATTCTGTCCCAAATAATTCTCGTAAGTAAACAACCGATAGTTAAATGGTACCCTAATGGAATTGATACCTGTTGTTTTCAAGTAGTGTATATCGGCAGCTGTAATATAAGTATCCTGATACTTTAGCCAAAAAGCCTTCGCCTCTTCCGGACCTAAGAGTTCGGTAAAAGCCTGATCTATCAATCTTGGAGAACTGGTGGTTTTAAATTTAAACATGTAACCTTCTGGCACCAACCAATTACCCAAATTAGTTCCTCTTATCAGGAATGGTTTATTATCCGTGCCAATAATTGCTTTCCCTTTAACCGAAATGAAGTTGTTGCTTTGCGCGATTGAAAAAACTGGAGATAATAAAATAATTAAGTATACTAGAAACTTATAATTGCTGCTCATAAAATTTTAAGATTAAACTGGGTTCAGCTAATGTAGGAGATTTATTGAAATATTATAAATAAATTTGAACCAATTACATATGCTATCATGAAAAGGCTCGTATTTATTTTCTCAATGCTATTTGTTGGATCCTTAAAAGGGCAAAGCATAAAGGTAGCGGTGGCCGCTAATTTACAATCAATAATTAAAGTTTTGGCGCAGGATTTTAACCAAAAAACAGGTTTAACTATTGAACCAATTATAGGTGCATCGGGGAATTTAGCCGCGCAAATAAAAAATGGGGCTCCGTACGATTTATTTTTATCGGCTGATATGAATTTTCCCTCTCAGCTTTATAAAGAAGGCTTTAGCAGCCAAAAGCCAATAGTATATGCAAAAGGGAGTTTAATTATCTGTAGTAATCAGGATATAGGTTTCGATAATTGGAGAGATTGGTTAAAATCAGGAAAGGTGGTCAAAATAGCCATTGCCAATCCTAAAATCGCGCCTTATGGAAAAGCAGCTGAAGAGGCTTTAACAAAATTAGATATTTTGAAAAGTATACAGCAAAAGCTAGTTTATGGTGAAAGCATCTCGCAAGTAAATACCTATATTACAACCGGAGTGGTTGATATTGGCTTTACAACACAGGCAATGGTGACGGACCAAACAAATAAAAATAAGCTTTATTGGAAAGTTGTAGATGCTAATTTATATCAACCAATTGAGCAAGGTATGGTGGTATTAAAATCTGCTGATAATAATAATTCGGTTCAAAAATTTTATCAATATCTGTTAAGTACATCGGCAAAAGCTATATTTGAACAATATGGATACCGTGAATAATTCTTTTTTAAATAAATAATGGATTTGAACCCTATTTGGCTAACGTTAAAGTTAGCTTTAATAACAACCATTCTATTATTAATTATAGGGTTACCTTTGGCCTGGTGGCTATCAAAAGGGCGGGCATTTTATAAAATATTTTTGGAAGCAATTGTGACTATTCCCTTAGTGCTTCCTCCTTCTGTATTGGGTTTTTATTTATTGATTGCTTTCAGTCCGCGTAACGGTTTAGGAAAGTGGCTGCTCCAAAATTTTAACCTGCAATTTGTTTTTTCGTTTAAAGGATTGGTTTTAGCCTCCATTATTTACAGCTTGCCGTTTATGGTTGGCCCCATTAAATCGGCTTTGCAACAATTGCCAAAATCTCTTTCCGAAGCCTCCTACAGCTTAGGAAAATCAAAATGGCAAACTTTTATTAATGTTTTACTTCCAAATATAAAGGCTCCATTATTTACTGCCTTGGTACTCACCTTTGCCCATACCCTGGGCGAATTTGGGGTTGTATTAATGATAGGTGGCAATATACCGGGTGTAACCAGAGTAGCCTCTATCGCTATTTACGACTCGGTTGAGCAAATGGATTACGCAACTGCCAATAATTACTCGCTTATACTATTTGCAATTACATTTTTGGTAGTGGTTGCTGTTTTTATTTTCAATAAGTATCAATTAAAAAGCCCGATTGCATGATACAGGTTGATATTGAAAAAAAATTAAAAGTTTATAAAGGCAATCGCAAATTAAAAGTAACGCATGTGTTTTCAAAAGGGAGCGTTACAATTATTAGTGGAGAATCGGGTGTAGGGAAAACAACTTTTTTAAAAATTTTAGCTGGTTTTAATGAACTTGACAATGGTTATATAAGAGTTGAAGGAAAGGAATGGGTGAATACACAAACAAAAATCAACTTACCACCACAAAAAAGATTGGCTGGTTTTGTTTTTCAGGATTATGCCCTATTCCCGAACATGACAGTTATGCAACACCTGCAATATGCTACCAAGGATGAAAAGTGGATTTATAAATTACTTACAATTACCAAGCTCGAAACGTTTAAGGAGCATCAACCTCGCCACCTATCTGGTGGGCAACAACAGCGTTTAGCTATTATAAGAGCCTTGGCAACAAAACCGTCAATATTATTAATGGATGAACCATTCTCGGCGCTCGACTTTGAAATAAAACAATATTTAATGTTTGAGCTTAATGCTATTTTTAAAATTCTTGGCACCACTGTTTTAATTGTGAGCCATAACCCCCACGAACTAGAAAATATAGCTACCAATAGGCTAATAATTCAAATTTGATTAACTCTTCAAAATACTTAAATATTCACTTAGTGAAATTATTTTAGCACCCATTGATTCCAGATGGTTGGTATGTACCTGGCAGTCTATCAACTTAAATAAATTACGGTTTACTAATTGAATGAGTGCGAATTTGGAAGCATTTGGAACTAACGTAAACATACTTTCGCCACAAAATACTTTGTTTATAGCAACTCCATATAAACCGCCAACCAATTTATCGCTTTCCCAAACCTCAACCGAATGGGCGTATCCTTCCTTATAAAGTTTTATAAAGGCTGCCTTCATATCATTTGTTATCCAGGTGCCGTTTTGACCTTCTCTTGTGATATTTGAACATTTTTCAATTACTTGCTCAAAGTTTTGATTAAAAGTAATGTTAAATTGCTGTTTTTTAATTACCCGTCGCATTGATTGGGATACTTTGAGATCTTTAGGAAAAAGAACAAAGCGTTCATGGGGAGAATACCAATAAATGGGTTCGCCTTCATTATACCAAGGAAATATTCCATTTGCATAAGCTAAAAGGAGTCTTTCGGTTGAAAGATTACCTCCAATGGCCAATAAGCCATCGGGTTCGGCATAGATTGGGTCAGGAAAAATCAAATCATCATTTAACCTGAATATCATAACATAAGCTTAAGCCTTTCGGCGAATAACCAGCTTTTTATTTTGAGCTTTAATAACACTATCTAAAAATTGCTGCAATTCAGTATATTTTGCGGCTGGAATAACTTGGTTAGTAATATTAAATTGCGCCGTACTAGTTACAATATTTTTAACTGCGTCATACACATATTTAATATCATAGTTACCATAAGAGAATTTTAAACTTTGGTTTATAGGCAAAGTTTCAACTTCAAAACCTTGAGGTAGAGTAATGTTAGTAGTACATGTTTTTTGCATAGGAAAATCAAAATAATAATCAGATTCCCTTTTTTCCTCAATTGGTACTGTAAAATCACAAAGGTCAAAAACTTTCGGTCGTATAAATTGCTTATCACCAGCAATTATATCGCAAAACTTATCATAATCTAAGTTTACAACAACCTCTCTTGATTCATTATTGTCAATAAATGGATTTAATACAAACTCAGAAGGTTGTTTAATATTAAAACGGGTTAAAAAAAATTCTTTTTGTTCATCTACTTTTGCATATGAAATTCTAATAAGCAAATCTCTATTCTCTCCAGTTGCAGAAATTTTAAAACTAGCCTTTGCACTTCCATCTGCGTTCAAAATTAAATTTGCTGAGCTTAAAAATTTATTGTCTTCAACTTTGCTTTTTGGTGTGTTTACTAATTTCCCGCCATCTTCAGTAATAATTAATGCATTTCGATTTTCTGTAAACGACCCTAACTTGCCAAATTGCTGGGTATTACTTGTACATTCAAGCCATGTTGTATCATTTTTAAATGGTATGCAAACTATGATGTGATTCGATAAATCAAAAGGAAATGATGGATCACATGATTCTTCGTTTTCTCCGGATCTTACTTTAGCGTAATAAGCTTGAATATTAACGGCTTTAAGTAATGCAACCATATAATTTGATAAGGCTTTACAATCACCATATTTTTTCTGGTCAACAAACATTGCAGGGAATGGTTTTAATCCTCCAATACCTAATTGTATACCAACATAGCGCATATTTTGTTGTAGGTATTTATATAAAAACTTAGCTTTTGCTTTATCAGTTTTTATTGTATCGGTCATTTTTCTAACTTCTGCCTCACGTTCGGGAGTAAGTGAGCAAACGTCAGCATTTAAAGCCTTCTGCCAGTTACCATAATTTTGCCAACTACTTATATCTCCAGGATAACCATAATATTCAAATTTATTTGCAGCAAAGTAAATTCGAGGGAAAACCCGCCATGGTTCAGCTCCATCTTCCAATTTAATAGCTTTTAAGTTCGATACATGCCAAGTATAATAGTTTCTGTTTTCCCTCGTATTAATCTCTGGCTTAATGGTTGTATTTTTGTTTAAATACCTAAAGCCTGCATTTTTATCAATGATTAATTGATAGTTTGAGTTTTGTATAGACTGTTCATTCTCTTGGATCGCCCATTGTCCAAGGTCAATTATACTAGTAATATCATATTCAAACTCAACTTCAATTGTAATTGGGTATGATACTATGGTATGCTTAACAAATAAAAAACGATCGTCAGAAACTAGTGTTTCATTTTCTTGTGTTGCACCATCAAACATATCGCTTTTATGGTATTTTTTTATCAAAATACCCTTATCATCATATACCCTCATTATAATACTGCTAACAGTATAAAATTTCCTATTATAATTTAACTTTAAGACTGATTCATCTTCAGCCTTTTCATTTAAAATAGTAACAATATGATGGAATTTAATATTTTCTTTTCCAGGACTATTTACGGTATTTATTTCCGAGCTATACCTCAGCACAGAATTTGCACCTTTTTTTAAAGAATCAGGAATAGTAGCAGCTAAATATAAGTCTTTGGGAATATCGCCATCCTGACAATATGCTTTACAAAATGAAATAAGCAAACTAATGGTAAAAAAAGCAAATCTTTTATAATTTTTTTTGTGCCACATATACACTTATATCTTTTTAAGTACTACTTGTTCGTTTAATAATTCGCTCATTTTTTTAAAAAATTCATGAAATTCCGCATAATTTTCTTTAAAAAACAAACCTTTCTTATAAACCAGAGAATACCTAACTTGAATTTTTCCGTTATCCTCTGCTAACAATCGTTTAAATATTATGCCATTATCCGATAGGGTCATGCTTACACTTTTAGGCATTGCGTCAATTTTATAACCTGTAGGTATTTGGTAGGTTCCGCTAAGGCCATAATTGCTTAAATAACCAAAATCAATATCAGTATATCGGTGTTCATTTAAAAATTCGTTATCAAAATCTAAGGCAAACTGATTAGGTTTAAAATATATATATCCATCATCGGCACTTTGTAAGTCTAAGTTAAAATTGAAACTTTGTGTTAGTGGCAATGTATCAACTTCCATGTTTTCAAATTTCAAATCGCTAACTTTTAGGCTATTGTCGCTTCCTTTCAAATATTTTATATATTTTTCTACACCATCTGTTTTGTATTTTTTAACCGCAAACATTCTGTTATAACTAAAACTATTAAGTTGTACCGAACCAGTCATTTTTCCATCAGCCTTAATTTCAGCTGTAATTAAGCATATATCTCTAACAGGGGTTGTTTTTTGTATAAATAGTAAGTCGGCTTTATCATTTTTTTTATCGATAAATAAACCAAAGCCATTTAACAGATTTTTTGGTAACTCATTGTAAACGTTGTATTTGTTAGTAGCATCCAAAATATAATAGTTAGCACTATCAATCGGAACATAGGCAACCGTACTATTGAATTGATAGTTATTGGGGAAAGCAGGATTTATTTTTCCATTATCTCTGGTACTAACTAACATTGGAAGAGAGTTTACTCCCGATTTTTGTAATAAATGGTTTAATATGAGGTTAATTTCGGTAGAGTTTCCGGTATTTTTTTTCCACGCTTCTGCAGTACCATCTTCTGTAAATTCAACATTTTCATCATTCCATTTCATTTTTGTTTTAACCTCATTAAAAAGAAATGCAATTTTTTCTTGGTCAGATTTAAAGGTCTTCGCTTTATTAATGAGCTCATCTTCACCTGTTAAACTTCTTTTAATTTGTCCCCCAAAATCATCATAATCAGAAAATTCCTTACCAACTTTACCCCAGGTATCTGAAATCGAGCGGTGTACATCAGGTGAGTTTATTGCTTGAAGCTGGTACAATATTCGTTCTGCATTATCTTTGATTGAACTCATGTATGGTTCTTCATTCAGTGAGGGTATGTTTGCCATTGATTTGATTTCACTTGTATTTTTTACCCAAGGCTGGTGTACCATCACTAAATTTTTATAATATAAGTAGTAGGGTATGCTTGTGTTTAACTCACTATAACGTACAGGTAAGTGCCTTTGGAAATACCAATCAGGAAAATTGCTTAAGTAGGGGGTAGTTTTTGTATATTTAAATTCAATTATAGAGCCAGGCTTAACGTTGGGGAATGAAAAAACCATATCGCTATAGGCTTTATTCACCTTTTGTGTAAAAATTTGCTTTCTATCAACTTTTGTAATTTCAGTTACACCATTATTTAAATTGATGGTTTGAGCCTGCAAGCCTGATATAATTTCAGATTGATTAATTGACCGATATCTTATTTTGACATTGGCCTCATCGTTTGCCTTATTGTTAAATATTTTTATTCGGATATGGTAATCATAGTCAAGGTTATAATCATTGTCCACATAAACAGAGCCTTTACAAAATAAAATTTCCGCATTGGCATCTTTTTCAAAATCGCAACTGGTTAATTCCAGGTCGCTTTTGTCAACCTTGCCGTATGCTTGTGTAGTTGGAATTTGAGTTTGGTTAGTTTGGGCTATTGCAAATGTGCTAAAAAGAGCAAAAAATGCTGATAAAAAAGGTTTATTCATTGTTATTGGTTTGTGCAGTTAAATATATTGAAATATTTAAAATAGCCAATTAAATCAAAAACATTTATTTTTTTATAGTTATAATATTTCTGGATTCAAGTTTTTAGTTACTTAAAAACATGCATAATGGCTGTATAATACCTTGGCTTTATTTCCCTTCAATTTCATAACTTTGTTTCTCAAAATTTGAATTGAAATAATGTTTGAAAATTTATCGGACAAATTAGACCGTGCCTTTAAGGTTTTAAAAGGACAGGGTACCATTACTGAAATAAACGTAGCCGAAACCATGAAGGAAATTCGCAAAGCCCTTTTGGATGCCGACGTAAACTATAAAACTGCAAAAGCTTTCACCGACGATGTAAGGCAAAAAGCAATTGGGCAAAATGTACTAACCGCTATATCGCCGGGGCAATTGCTTACTAAGGTGATGAATGATGAGCTTACTGCTTTAATGGGCGGCAGCCTTGCCGAAATTAGCTTTACAGGTAACCCCACTGTTATTCTGATTGCGGGGCTGAACGGTGCTGGTAAAACTACTTTTACAGGTAAGCTAGCCAATTATTTAAAAACTCAAAAAAATAAGAGGCCATTACTAATTGCCGATGATATTTATCGCCCTGCAGCTATTGAGCAATTGCAGGTTTTAGGTAAACAAATTGATGTACCCGTTTATGCCAATTTGGAATCGAAAGACCCAATTGCTATAGCACTTGAAGGTATTGCCTTAGCTAAGCAGAATGGAAATAATGTGGTAATTATTGATACTGCTGGTCGTTTGTCAATTGATGAGGCTATGATGGTGGAGATTGAGCAAGTAAAAAAGGCGGTTAAACCACAAGAGATTTTATTTGTTGTTGATGCCATGACCGGGCAGGATGCTGTAAATACCGCCAAAATATTTAATGATAGGTTAGATTTTACGGGGGTTGTTTTAACTAAATTAGATGGCGATACGCGAGGTGGTGCTGCTTTATCCATAAAATCTGTTGTAAACAAGCCAATTAAATTTATTGGTACCGGCGAAAAAATGGACGCGCTTGACGTGTTTCACCCAGACCGTATGGCTTCCCGTATTTTAGGTATGGGCGACGTTGTTTCGTTGGTTGAACGGGCTCAACAGCAGTTTGATGAAAAGGAAGCGGCCGAATTACAGAAGAAAATAAGGAAAAACAAGTTCGATTTTAACGATTTTTATAGCCAGATACAGCAAATCAAAAAAATGGGTAATATGAAGGATTTGATGGGTATGATACCTGGTGTTGGTAAAATGATGAAAGACGTAGAGGTTGGTGATGATGCCTTCAAATCAATTGAAGCCATTATTCAATCAATGACACCATATGAAAAAGGCAACCCTGATAGCATTAACCAAAGCCGCAGAAATCGTATAGCCAAAGGCTCAGGAACTAATTTGGTAGAGGTAAACCGCCTTATTAAACAGTTTGAGGATATGCGAAAGGTGATGAAACAAATGAGCAACCCGGCCGCTATGGCTAATATGATGCGCAGAATGCCAAAATAAAAAGTAGCTAAATTACATAAAAACAAGGCACAGCATAAAACCTATGCCTTGTTTTTTAGGTAATGATGACAAAAATAGTTGGTGGAAATGATTAGAAAAATTGCTAACTAGCCCAAGCAGATATAAGGAGAAACAAGCTCTGCAGGAGTGCAACTTGCCAGCAATAATATTTGCGACGATAAACATGAGCTGGATT
>CAITEP010000046.1 GCA_903891475.1 uncultured Mucilaginibacter sp. | reverse complement strand
TTACAGTTCAAACACGCCTTTTTTTGACGATTTCATATAACAAAAAAAGCAAATTGAAATCAATTTCAATTTGCTCCTTATATCTTGTTGTAAAACAGATTATTACAAAGGTTTTACCAACTATTTTTGTCTATTAAATCACAAAAAAAATATAACAGAGGTAAGCTAACTGCCTCTGTTATTTTGTTTAAGATGGTTTACCATACTTCGTAAAAATCTTTTTACCAATACTATAAGTTTTCATGCATTACCATTATAAGCCGAAGGTATTTTTATATTTTTGTTGAAAATATTTTTATCATGGCCGAAATTAAAATTTCTAACAAAGACTGGGAAAGGATTAAAATTAAAATCCAGCGAAAATATAATCATTTAACGGATGCGGATTTGCAATATACCGAAGGAAATGAAGACGCGTTGATAGCAAATTTAATGAACCTGGTACATCGCAAACGTGATTACGTTTTGTTTACCTTAAAAAAAGCATTGGTAAATATGGATACCAATAGGTTATAATATGAACTGAAAATAATAGAAGTAAAATTTTTGCAGGCTATTTTATCATTAAAAAATCAGCTTGCTTAAGTCATATAAATTTATAATTTTCTTCCATCAATTAAATAGGGTTTGATATGTATAGGGGAAGGCTTATTTTAAAAAAGTACCGTAAATGGTTCATAGTGGCCAGTGTTTTTTTATTAAGTATTGTTTCCCTAGCCTTTAGCGACGATCTTTTTCAAATAGCCAAAAATCTCGACATTTTTACCTCCGTATATAAAGAGGTAAACATTAATTATGTGGATGATATTAACTCTTCTAAGATGTTAAAATCGGGCATTGACGCAATGCTCGAAGGCTTAGACCCCTATACCGTTTACGTACCTGAATCGGAGATGGAAGAGTATAAGCTCCACTACGTAAGTACCCAATTTGGAGGTATAGGCGCATCTGTATTTATTCGGGATAAAAAAATATTTTTTGCCGGGATTTTAGAAGGCTTCCCCGCCTTTAAGGCAAATATCAGACCAGGCGACCAATTGGTCAAGATTAACGATGTTGTTTTAGAAGGTAAAAGTAACGATGAGGTAGGCGTTTTATTAAAGGGAGCCAAAGGGACGTCTGTAAAGCTTATGATAAAGCCAGAGGGTAAGGAGCAAACCACCCAATTGGATTTAGTTAGGGATGAAATTATAGAACCCAATGTTCCATATTACGGAATGGTTGACGGAAACATGGGGTATATAAAGCTCGATCAGTTTTTACAAAATTCAGCTGATGAGGTAAAAAGCGCTTTGGTTGATATAAAGAAAAAGAACCCCAATGGTATTATTTTAGACCTTCGCGCCAATGGTGGTGGAATATTACAGGAAGCCGTAAAAATTGTTAATCTTTTTGTTAATAAGGATGTTGAAGTAGTATCTCAAAAGGGAAAGATACGAGAAAAAAATGTTACCTATAAAACTGTTGCTACACCAATTGAACCCAACTTGCCGCTGGTTGTATTAATGAACGGTGGTTCGGCATCAGCATCTGAGATTGTGGCTGGCTCCTTGCAAGATTTGGACAGGGCCGTAATTATTGGTCAGCGTAGTTATGGCAAAGGGCTGGTACAGCAAACCTTTAGTATGCCTTATAACAGTTTGGTAAAAATAACCATTGCTAAGTATTATGTTCCATCAGGCAGGTGTATACAGGCCATGGATTATACCCACCGTAAAGATGATGGAAGTGTAGTTAAGGTTGCCGATTCATTACTGCATGAATTCAAAACCAAAAGCGGTCGCTCTGTTTATGATGGAAGTGGTATTTATCCGGATATCCTCGTTAAAAAGGAACGTTTCTCTAAGGTTACACAAGCAATTGTTAATAAGTTATTTGTTTTTGATTATGCCAATTATTATTGGAAAACGCATCCTGCCATCGACAAGGATGCTCGTAAATTTAGCGTAACAGATAATGAATATGCAGATTTTGTAAAATATGTAAATGGCAAAAACTTCACCTATACCACTGGATATGAAAAGCTATTGGAAAGCTTTAAAACCGAAGTAACTAAAGAAAAACAATTTGCCGATTTAAAGCCAGAGTATGAAGCCTTAAAAGCAAAGATAGCCTCGGCCAAAAACAATGATTTACAACTGCATAAAGATGAGATAAAGCGTGCCTTAGAGATTGAAATAATATCGAGGTATTATTTTGATAAGGGTAAATACGAAGTGAATTTTAAATACGATAAGGATATTGCTGAAGCCGTTAAGACAATGCAAAACAAAGATCTTGTAGCATCAATATTAAAAGGCAATGGGCAATATAAAATAATTGGTAAGCCAGTTCTTAGCTTAAAAAATAAAAAGGCCGATAAGGATTCGGTATCAATGGAAAATTAATAGTAACTCATTTTTTCCTTCAAATATTTGATTGCCTTATGGGTTTAGCTTTCTGATACCCATATTCCAAAACATAAATGCCCATTTATCAACTTGTCCGTTTATTACTTGATTGGTGCTTTGCCCTGCACCATGCCCTGCATTTGTTTCAATTCTAATTAAAGTTGGCATTGCGCCTTTTTGCATTTCTTGCAGTCTTGCTCCAAATTTAAACGAATGTGCAGGTACCACACGGTCGTCATGGTCGGCAGTGGTAACCATGGTGGCAGGGTAATTGGCTGGTTTTAGGGCATGATATGGGGAGTAATTATAAAGATATTGAAACATCTCCTTTGAATCTTCGGCAGTACCATAATCATAACTCCAGCCAGCACCCGCGGTGAATTTATTATACCGCAGCATATCCATTACGCCAACTGCCGGAAACGCCACCTTGCACAAATCTGGTCTTTGCGTCATTACCGCGCCAACTAATAGCCCGCCATTTGAGCCTCCGGAGATAGCAAGGTAATCCTTTGAAGTATATTTATGTTTTATCAGGTATTCTGCAGCCGCGATAAAGTCATTGAATACGTTTTGCTTTTTCATTTTAATGCCTGCTTTATGCCATTTACCACCATATTCGCCTCCACCACGGAGGTTTGGCACCGCGTAAATTCCGCCTTGATCAAGCAAAACAATATTCGAAACACTAAATGCAGGTGTTAAGCTTATATTAAAACCCCCATAACCATATAAGAGGGTTGGGTTTTTACCATTTATTTTCATCCCTTTTTTATAGGTAATAATCATAGGGATTTTTGTACCATCCTTGGATGCATAGAAAACCTGCTTGCTCTCGTACAAATCGGGATTAAATTGAACGCCCGATTTTTTAAAAACAGTGGAGATGCCGCTTGCAATATTGTACTTAAAAATAGTTGGCGGGTAAACATAGCTGGTAAAACTATAGTACAATTCGGTCTCCTCCATTCTTGCACTAAAACCGCTGGCTGTACCCAATCCCGGCAGGGTGATGGCATGTTCCAGTTTGCCATCCATACTGTATTGCTCCACATAGGAGGTGGCATCTTTTAAATACTCGGCAAAAATTTTACCACCTCCTGTATTGGCTGTCAATACATTTTGGGTGGTAGGTATCAAATCTTTCCAAAAAATAGGTTTCGCGTTTGCGGCATCGGCAGTTACCACCTTATAGTTTGGCGCATATAAATTGGTAAGTATTATTAGTTTATTACCATCATTATTAAGCACATGGTGTACATTATCAAAATTATCGACCAAGGTATTGATGGTGCTTCCAGGAGTGCTAAGGTCCTGCAAATAAAGCTCATTCCCTGTTGTGGTGTTAGCGGCTGTTATTACCAAAAAGCGTTCATCCTCAGTTAAATAGGCACCAATGTATCGCCTGGGTGTTTTATCGCCGCCAAATATAAGCTGATCGGTACTTTGTTTGGTGCCTAGCTCATGGTAATACAGTTTATGAAACTGCGTCATGCCTGATAACTGCGAACCTGCTTTCGGCTTGTCATAGCTGCTATAGTAAAATCCGGTGTTACCCTTCCAGGCTATACCGCTAAATTTAATATCGGTTAGGGTATCGCCTACAATTGATTTATCTTCCGTTTTTATTACAATTACCTTGCGCCAATCGCTCCCGCCTTCTGATAATTGATAGGCCGCCATACTGCCATCCTTGGTAAACGAAATTCCCTGTAAGGAAGTGGTGCCATCGGTCGAGAATTTATTGGGATCCAGAAATATTTCGGGTGCGCCATCTCCAATTTGTCGCCATAAAATAGACTGGCTCTGTAAGCCATCATTTTTATAAAAGTAAGTGTATTTGCCTTCCTTAAATGGCGCGCTGAATTTTTCGTAATTCCAAAGTTGTTTTAAACGATCGTGCAAGGCCTCCCGATAAGGAATTTGGGATAAATAGCCTTGTGTTACCTTATTTTGGGCGGTAACCCATGCTTTGGTATCATCGGCACGGTCGTCTTCCAACCACCTATAAGGGTCGGGTACTTTGGTGCCAAAATAGGTATCTATGGTATCAACTTTTCTGGTAGCAGGGTATATGATTTTGTTAGTCATGGTTTGCGCGAAAGTAAGGCATGAAAATAATAAGGAAAGAATAGTACACGCAATTGATTTCATATATGCTTAAACTATTGGTTTGTTAAAGATATTAAAAATATGGTAATAGGTATTGATAGGATGGTAAGTTTTTAAATCTCAAAGAGTTGGCCCCCCTTATTTTAACAACAAAATCTGCTTTTGTTAAATTACGTTAAACTATTCTTTAAGAGGGTATGAATTTTAGATATTTACTTACTAGTTACCACAAACATTGTAATAAATACTTCATGAGGTTTATTCTTATTCCCCTAATCTGTTTAATGCCATTTACAACTTTTGCTCAAAAAATAAGAGGGAAATATGTAAAAGCTGCAAGTTCAGGATGCAGGATATGGGACTATAATTATTCGCCCAAAGATTCTATTGTTTGGAAAGGAGATTGCATCAAGGGCTATGGTAATGGATTTGGGACAGCTACTTGGAGTAGAAACAGTAAAGAGGTTGGTAAATATATTGGCTATTTAAAAAAAGGCAAATTGAATGGTCAGGGTAAATACTTGTTACCTAATAATTACGATCTTGAAGGTGTATTTTTTAACGGATTTCTTCAAGGCAATGGCAAAATAAATGATGATGGAGACGTTATGAGTGGATCTTTTGTAAATAATGTTTTACAGGGTAAGGGTGAAATTACTTTTGAATCAGGACTGAAACTTGAGGGTCATTTTTTAGATGGTCAATTTATAAATTTAGATCAAACTTATTTGGATTCGCTCAAGAGAAACAGCCCTGCTCCTTTCGACAATGAAAATATCTATTCAAATAATATAACTTCAGATTCATTATACTACTATACGTTACCACCTAAGGCACTTATAAAAGGTACGCTGGTTTTGCTACCTGGCAGCGGTGAGTCGGCAGAAAATGTAATTTGTAGTAATAAGGAGTTAATACAATTGGCAGCTGATAATCAAATTTTAACATTAATATTATCGATTAATAATGGCGACATTGATGGTGATAAAACAACGTTAAACTTCTTAAACAAAGCATTTAAAGAAGTTACAGCTAGTTATCATTTATCAAAAGAAAAGTTTATTTTAAGCGGACTATCAGGTGGTGGAATGCTTGCGCTCAGATATACCGAAATATCAAGAGAAGATAGCACTAAAACTTTTTTGATCCCTGCTGCTGTAATTGGTATTGATCCTCCTGTTGATATTGCAGGTCTTTACAATACTGCCAAACGATTTATTTCATTAAACGATGGAAAAACCAATCTAAGTGCTGGAAGATTGAATGGACTCATCGAATCTAAATCGATTGTAAATAGTTGTAATAAAGCTTATGGTGGTTCGCCCGACCAATTTCCTGAACAATATATTAAATACTCGATGTATTCAAGATCCCAAAAAGATGGTGGAAATGCTAAATATTTGATAAAAGTGCCTATTAGGCTTTATTGTGACCCTGATATACTGTGGCAATTAAAAGAACGAAATCGAGATTATTATGACATGAATGCAGCGGATTTATCCGCCATGATTAATTTTTTAAATTTGAATGGTAACGACGATGCTGAATTAGTACCAGCGCTTGGTAAAGGCTATAGATTAGATGGAACAAGACATCCACATTCATGGTCGATAGTTTCCCCCTCAAATTGTGTAGACTGGATTCAAAAAATATTAAAATAGTGTTTGGCAAATTTTCCACAAATAGGATTTGTGATTTTAATAGACTGATAAAAAAGGAATTTGTATTGTTGTTACTCTTTACATTTCCACACCCAGGCATGTTTAATTAAGATGGATACTTATTATTACTCACAAAATAGAATACCTGATATCCATTATTAAAAATATATTTCTTCAGCGTTCTCTATGAACAAGACTAACTACTTTCTACAATTTTGGTAGTTAAGGCTTCAGAATATTTATTCCAATTCCTTTTTCGTGGTTTTAGTGATTTAATCAAGATTATTTTGAGTCCAATTGAATGCCGGGTAAAAGGTTTTTGATAAGCTTAATAAAGAGGCAATTTTAAAACCGTTTAAATACCGTTTAAATTCCCGCCTAATGGCTTTATATCTGCTGCCGCGATAAAGTATAGGTATTTTTATATTTAAGCCGAATAAAGCCCTATTTAGCGTTTTTGATAATTCGGGTTTTTAATAAAGTTAGGTTGAATTTTAATACAAACAAGGCGTAGCTAAAAAAACAAAAAAGCGACAGGTTTTTCAACCCATCGCTTTCAATATGCTTATTATTATAATACCTCCTGTTAGATTAATAACCTAACAGGTTCTTCTAATAATGATTTTAATGTTTGCAAGAAGGCTGCACCCGAAGCACCATCAACTACACGATGGTCGCTGCTAAGGGTAACTTTCATGATATTGCCTGGTACAACAGCCCCATTTTTAACAACAGGTACTTGTTGAATACCACTAACTGCTAAAATACAAGCGTTAGGTGTATTAATAATGGCGGTAAACTCATCAACCCCAAACATACCTAAGTTAGAGATGGTAAAAGTAGAACCTTCCATTTCGGCAGGTTGCAGCTTTTTAGATTTGGCTTTTTGAGCGAAATCTTTCACCTCCACCGAGATATGGCTCAATGATTTACCATCGGCAAATTTAATTACTGGCACCAATAAACCCTCATCAACCGCTACGGCTACACCAATATGTACATGTTCATTGGTGCGAATCTTATCGCCCAAGAAAGATGAATTAATGGCAGGGTGTTGCTTAAGGGCAACCGCGCAAGCTTTTAAAACAAAATCGTTAAATGATATTTTAACTGGCGAAACCTCATTGATGCGGGTACGGGCCTTGATGGCTTCGTCCATATCAATCGTCATGGTAACATAAAAATGCGGAGCGGTAAACAAGCTTTCGGATAAGCGGCGGCTTATAGCTTTACGCATTTGGGTTACCGGCTTCTCGCTGAAGCTTTCAACACCTGTATAAGTTGGCAATTTTGGAGCAGCAGGGGCGGCACTGGTAGCTGGCGCGCTTTCAGTTTTGGCCGGAGCCGCGGCTGGCGTGTACGATTCTACGTCTTTTTTGGTAATACGGCCACCTTCGGCAGTTCCGGTTACGTTATTTAGGTTGATGCCTTTTTCTTTAGCTATTTTACGAGCCAATGGAGAGGCTTTTACACGGCTATCATCAGTAGCAGTCTCTGCATGTGCGGCAGGCGTTGCCGATTGAGCAGCTTCCGCATGCGCGGTAGGTGCACTTTCGGCAGCGGCATCATCGCCACTATCATCTAATAAGGCACTGATATCAGTTCCGGCTTTACCTACAATGGCTATAATGCCATGCACTTTAGCGGCTTCGCCTTCTTTTGGGCCTATATATAATAAGGTGCCGGCTTCATAACCAACAACCTCCATGGTAGCTTTGTCTGTTTCAACATCGGCTAATGAATCATCGGCTTTTACGGTATCACCTACTTTAAAATTCCATTTATTGATTACACCCTCAGTCATGGTATCGCTCAAGGCAGGCATACGTATTACCGTAGCCGGGATGCTCGATTTATCAACCTTTGCTTTAGCGGGTGCGGCGGCTTGTGGTTTTTTATCCTCCACAACCGGGGCAGCTTCTTTTTTATCGGCTGGGCTTGCCGCACCCAGGGCCGATTTATAGTCTTCGCCCTCTTTGCCAATAACGGCTATCAAGGCATCAACCGGAACTGCTTTACCTTCTTCAACGCCGATGTACAGTAAAGTGCCGTCCTGGTACGATTCAAAATCCATGGTAGCTTTATCAGTTTCAATCTCGGCAAGTACATCGCCCGATTTTACTTTGTCACCAACTTTTTTATGCCATTTAGCCAAAACCCCTTCGGTCATGGTATCGCTCATTTTTGGCATTTTAATAACTTCGGCCATATATTAATGATGAATGGTTTTTTTAATTTCTTTTGGTTTATAAATGCTTAGCTCATAATGTACGGATAGTCTTTCTGTACATATACATCGGTATATAGTTCAGCTGCATCCGGGTAGGGTGATTCTTCCGCGAAACGTACCGATTCTTCAACCTCTGCCTTCACTTTGGCATCAATTTCATCAAACCATTTGGCAGTAGCGTATTTTTCTTTTTCAATTATTTGCCTAACATGATCAATCGGGTCTTTTGCCTTATAACTTTCCAATTCTTCCTTGGTACGATATTTTTGAGGATCGGACATGGAGTGACCTTTATACCTGTAGGTACGCATTTCTAAAAAGGTTGGTCCTTCACCATTGCGTGCGCGTTGTACGGCTTCATCCATCGCTACATGTACAGCGGCAGGATCCATGCCATCAACCGGACTAGAAGGAATGCCGTAAGGCAAACCTAATTTATAAATATCGGTTTGCGCGGTGGTACGACTTAAAGAGGTACCCATGGCATAACCGTTGTTCTCGCAAACAAAAATTACCGGCAATTTCCATAGGGCAGCCATATTAAAGGTTTCGGTTAGTGCACCTTGACGTACCGCGCCATCACCCATATAAGCAACGTTTACAAATTGAGTGCCTTTGTACTTTTCCGCGAAAGCGATACCTGCACCAAGAGGCACCTGACCGCCCACTATACCATGACCACCATAAAAATGTTTTTCTTTATCGAACATGTGCATGGAGCCACCTTTACCTTTTGAGCATCCGGTTGCCTTGCCATATAACTCGGCCATGATGGCGTTGCTTGTTACACCTTTAGCAATGGCGTGCGCGTGGTCGCGATAAGCGGTAATCATACTGTCTTCCGGCTTTAAAACCGACATCGCGCCGGCTAAAACAGCCTCTTGCCCAATGTATAAGTGGCAAAAGCCCCTTATTTTTTGCTGACCATATAATTGTCCTGCTTTTTCTTCAAATTTTCGCATTAAAAGCATGGCCTCGTACCACATCAGGTAAGTGCCTTTATTAATTTCAATTGACCCCATTTATTTTAAAAACGATGATTTTTTAATAGTAATGCGCAAATCTAATTATATCCTTGAAAATATCGAAACTACAAGCAAATAGTTGAACATATTTATGATTTTATTTTAATTTTTTTACCTAAAACAATCCAAGTAAGTATTTAGTGAACAGAAACAAAGCTCATACATCGAATAAATTGTTAATAAAAAAATGCAAAAAACCCCTTTAATGCCTGTTTAGGGCAGGTTAAGTAAATATTAGTTTACAATTGTGGAAAAAATCTGTCATATACTTGTAACTTAATAAAATTTAAATATTTTTGTACCTACTATAAACAGCGTGTCCTGTTATCGCTACTATTGTGGTTGTTAAAGGACAGTAATACTAATAATATGAAGAAAGCTTTAATTCTTTTAGTCCTATTTTTTAGCGTTATCACAGCTATAGCTCAAACTAAAACCGCACCCGAACAAAAAACTGCCGTAGTGCAGGACGATGATGATAATTTGGCGAAAGATTATTTCTCACAAATTATGGGGGTGGCATTGTCGGCAACATCAAACTTAAAATTATTTCACTTTGTTTATGATTGGATTGGTACACCATACCGATTTGGTGGTAGCACCAAAAAGGGGATTGATTGCTCGGCCTTTACCAAGACATTGTACAGCGAAGTTTTTAAAATTGATATAGAGCGCAATTCAAGAGATATTTTTAGCATGGTAAATCCTGTTAAAAGGGAAAACTTGCAAGAAGGCGATTTGGTATTTTTTAAAATACATAGCAGAAGAATATCGCACGTTGGAATTTATTTGGGTGATAACAAATTCGCGCATGCCTCAAATCGTGGTGTGGCTATTAATAGCTTGGACGATGATTATTATAAAAAATATTTTTACCGTGGTGGCCGAATGCTGGAAGCATTTAAAGCCGAATTGGTGAAAGATGGAGAAAAAGATAAAGACAAAAAATAACCATTTATAAGCCTAAATAGAAAATCCTTTCGCAAACCGAAAGGATTTTTTTTGAATGAAACCTTTATTACCTATCCTAATTTGTGCCTTGATGTTGTTTTTTTTTGGCTGCGACAATGCTCCGGTAGAAAAAAAGAAACCAGCTATTGCTTATAAAGTTAAAAAAAAGCCCGTTACTCCGATTGTTGATAAAGTGGTCGATACTATCACCATTGCTGCTGTTGGCGATTTGATGCTTGGCACCTCCTACCCTGATAATAAAACCCTACCACCTGATAGTGCAAAGGGAAGTTTTAGTGTTGCCTTAGATGAGCTCAAGAACGCGGACATTACTTTTGGTAACCTGGAGGGCACCCTAATAAACGCGGCAAAGCCTGCATCTTATAAATTAAAGCAAGTAAGTAAAGCTTGGCTTTTTAAAATGCCAACTTATTATGGCAATGTATTTAAGGATGCAGGTTTTAAAATTTTAAGCTTGGCTAATAACCATATTGGCGATTTTGGCGATACCGGCAGGGTAAAAACCATGCGTGTTTTGGATAGTATAGGCATCAATTATGGGGGGCAGGTGAGTCACCCGAGTGCTATATTTAAAATAAAGGGCGTTACCATTGGTTTTTGCGCCTTTGCCCCCAATGCCAATACCTTGCCATTGCTCGAGTTAAAAAATGTGACCAAAATTGTTAGTGAACTGAAACAGCATTGCGATGTTTTAATCGTATCGTTTCATGGGGGAGGAGAGGGTTCCAAATTTGAGCATGTGCCTTTTAAAATGGAATCGTTTTTGAACCAAAAGCGTGGTGATGTTCATGCTTTTGCGCATACCGCCATTGATGCCGGAGCCGATTTGGTATTTGGTAATGGTCCCCATGTTTGCAGGGCCATGGAGCTTTATAACAACCATTTAATTGCCTATAGCTTGGGTAATTTTTGTACCTACAGGTGTGTAAGTGTAGCGGGTGTTTGCGGCTTGGCACCCTTGCTTAAAGTAGCGATTAACAAAAAGGGAGAATTTTTAAATGGCAGGATAGTATCCTACCGGCAAACACACGATAAGGGTTTATTAGCAGATAGTTTAAATAAAGCCGCCATAAAAATAAAACAACTTACCGAAACCGATTTCCCTAATGCAGGCATTTTAATTGCCGAAAACGGAACTTTTAGAAAAACACAATAATTAAAGAGCGTTTAAAACCTATTTAATTATTAAAGGTACCAATGGTACTCAGCCACTACCTGTATATAGAGGCAAAAAACTAAACTCAAAAAATAGTTTCAAATGTTGTAATAATTTACCCTACCTTTAATCTAATAAATAAACATAAACCATGACACCAGGAATAGGCTTTCTAGTTTTCATTTTTATTTTGTTGGTTGTTATTTTATCATCATTTGTTTCTGTTAAGCAAGGAAGCATTGTAGTAATAACCGTTTTTGGTAAGTACAGAAGGATACTTACCCCGGGATTAAACTTTAAAATTCCGTTTATTGAGAGTATTTACTCAAAAATTTCTATCCAAAACCGTTCGGTTGAGCTAGAATTTCAAGCGGTAACTTTTGACCAAGCCAATGTGTACTTTAAGGCCATGCTGCTTTACTCGGTACTCGATCAGCAGGAGGAGACTATTAAAAATGTGGCCTTTAAATTTGTTGATGAGCGTAACCTGATGCAGGCTTTGATACGTACAGTAGAGGGCTCTATCAGGGCATTTGTGGCTACTAAAAGGCAATCGGAAGTATTGATTTTAAGGCGCGACATTGTGGAGCACGTTAAAGAACAATTGGACGTGGTGCTGGAAGGTTGGGGTTACCATTTACAAGATTTGCAATTGAACGATATTACGTTTGATGACGTTATCATGAAATCAATGAGTCAGGTAGTGGCCTCCAACAACTTGAAAGCTGCTGCCGAGAACGAAGGACAAGCTTTATTGATCACCAAAACCAAAGCGGCTGAGGCGGAAGGTAATGCCATCAAGATTTCGGCAGAGGCCGAGCGCCAGGCCTCGCAATTACGCGGACAAGGTGTGGCTTTGTTTAGGGAGGAAGTGGCCAAGGGTATGTCGGTTGCCGCGAAAGAAATGCAGGAAGCTAATATGGATACTTCGGTTATCTTGTTTACCATGTGGACAGAATCTATCAAGCATTTTGCTGAAAACTCGAAAGGCAACGTTATCTTTTTGGATGGCTCAAGTGAAGCTATGCAACGCACCATGAAAGAAATGATGGCATTGAATCAGATAAGTAGAGATAACACCCAAAAATAAAAAAGAGTATATTAATTAAATTCCGATAATTAGTTTTAGGAAAACCTTAACTAATTATCGGAATTTTTGTTTTGGTACGAACCAATTAGGCTGCTACCCAAATAACATCAATAAACCATTTTTTACTATCGAAGAACTGATTGGCAGGCATGAAGTTGCAGCTTTGTGCCATTTGATTGATATCATCCACCGAAAACTTTTGCGAAATTTCCATGTAGATGCACTCATCCTTTAAAAAATGAATGTGTTGGTTGTTGATAGTAACCACCTGATTGCATAGGCTAACTAGATAACTTTTACAGGCACCCGTCGCAGGGTCGTAAGTAGGGTAATGTTCAAAATTATCCATGTTAAAATTACCACCCAGTTCCCTATTTATCCGCTCTAATAAGTTTAAATTGAACCTTTTGGTGATGCCTTCCCTATCATTATAAGCTGCCAAAACAGTCGACGGGTTTTTCTTTAGGTCGAATCCAATCAAAACCAAATCGCCTGGGGATAATTGATTGCGCAAGGCCTTGCAAAATGCTTCCGCTTCCTGCACATCCATATTGCCGATGTTCGAACCTAAAAACAACACCACTTTACGGTTGGATGAATTGGCTGAGCTTTCTTTTAGCATTTCAAAATACTCGCCGTTAAGACCATCAACTTTTAAACCGGGTAGGGTAGTGGGCAGGGTAAGTTGCAGGTACGATATTACATGCTCTGAAATATCAATCGGCAGGTAAGTAAAATCAGCACCGTTATCCAACAAATACTGTAGCAAATAGGTTGATTTGGTGGCATCTCCTGCACCTAGTTCCAATAAATCAAAAGCGCTACCATCGGCAATCATAGCTTGGCATATTTCGGCGGTTTTTTCCGAAAATATTTCCAGTTCGCAATTGGTAGGGTAGTATTCCTCGCAATTCATCAAATCCTGAAAAAGCTTGTCGCCAATGGCATCATAAAAATATTTGGAGTAAAGTTGTTTGGGGTTTGATTGTAAACCAAGAAGTACATCATTCAAAAACTGATTGGTTTTTGATTGAGCGGTTGGTTGTATTTCGTTTAGCGGTGTTTGGCTAGTTTTCATGTATGTTTTTATTTGGCCAGCCTAATTCCGGTAAACTGCCATCTTAAATTAGTTTGAAAAAAATTACGATAAGTTATGCGACTATGCCCGGCAGGAGTTACCTCCGAAGCGCCGCGCAATACTTTTTGGTTCACCATAAATTTACCATTGTATTCGCCAATGGCACCGGGAGCCTTGGTAAAACCAGGGTAGGGTAAATAGCTGCTTTCGGTCCATTCCCAACATTTACCCCATTTAAATTGGGTAGCCGCTACTTCCCACTCAAATTCGGTAGGTAACCTTAAACCTTTCCAAGACGCGTAGGCATAAGCTTCGAAGTAACTTATATGGCAAACTGGCTCATGCAGGTTTAATGGGGTTAGTCCGTTTAAAGTATAATGGTGCCATTCCCCGTTTATAAGGTGCCAGTAAAGTGGAGCCTCTATTTTATTAGTCTTTACCCAATCCCAACCTTCGGCATGCCAGTGCCTAAAATCATGGTACCCATTGCTGTTTATAAATTCCAAATATTGGGCATTGCTAACCAAGTTGCTGGCAATTTGATAGTTGTTTAAATAAACTTTATGTGGGTTTAACTCGTTATCAAAACAAAAACCATTGCCTTTAAAGCCAACCTCATAAACCCCCTCCTCAACATTGAGAAAATCTGAAGCGTTATTTATCTCTATTTTAGGGGAAACATAGGTTTTGCTATAAGCCGGGAATAAGGGGTTATGCCCTAAAATGTATTTAATATCGGTAAATAATAATTCCTGATGCTGTTCTTCATGGTTGAAGCCGAGGATAACTAATTCTTTTACTTCCTCGCTAATGCCTTCATTTAGGAAAGTTACCATCGCCTTATCGACATATTCCCGGTAAAGGTTAATTTCTATGACGGTTGGTCGACTTAAATTACCACGGTCGGTTCTTATCACTCGGTTGCCTACGGTTTCATAGTAGCTATTAAAAACATAGTCATAATCGGGATTGAATTCCTGATAGCCCATAAAATAAGGCTTAAGGATAAATGTTTCGAAAAACCAGGTGGTATGCCCTAAATGCCATTTAGGCGGACTAACAAAGTCAATAGGTTGTACCACATAATCTTCAGTTTGCAATGGGCTACAAATTGATTCGGTATGCTTGCGTGTTTTTATATAACAGTCGGTAATATCCATTCCCTATTTTTGGTTTAAATACGTACTAAGTTCGCTAATAGTTTTAATGTGTAGCGAATTTGCCTGATTTTTTCGCATCATTAAAGCGTAGGCGTTGTTGAAGCCTATGGGCTTCAGCCATTTTATATCATATTTTTTTTCGAACTCGGTGTTCACATAATTATAGGTAATATCTTTACCCACACTTACAGCAACAACCGTTTTTACCGAAGGTTTTAAAATAGCCAATAGACCGGTACCCGTATATTCTGGATAAAAATCAATTTGATTATTGTTCAATGCCTCAAAACATATTTTGGTGCCGCCTAATCCGGTTTTTGTGGCTACATCGTAATTGGTGTTACCCTTTATTAATAGGGCATACATATTGGCCAGTATATATTGTTCGCCAAAAATTTTAGAGCCAATAATGATAGTACCTTCGTGACCTCTTCTTGATGGCTTATAGAGATGATTTGCTACCAAAAAATCTTTAGCAACTTGTTCGGGGCTTTGGTGTAGATAATCGGTTAGGTAGTTTAACCGGGTCATTACCGAATCATTTATTTTTCCCGACAATAAATTAAGCGTATTTTCAAGGTCGGGATATTTTTTGAGGGTAGCTTGCTTTATGATGGGAGCCGCATAATAAGGAGGAAAAATATGCCTGTCATCCTGTAAAATCACCAAATTAAAAGCGGCCAATCTGCCATCGGTTGAATAGCCGCTAATTACATCCAATTGTTTCTCATAAGCAGCTTTATACATAACGGCATCGTTTATTACCACTGTGTTTATTTTTAGCCCATACTTTTCAATCAAACCAAGATTACCGTCGCTTCTGCCCATAAATTCAGGCGTAAAACCAGCCTTTAACTTGCTTCCATAGGCCGATGGTGCAAAATAAAGCGAAGCCAACAGCAACAATAAAAATGGTAAAACCTTAGTAACTGAGTTTATTTTTGCGACGTTAATCTTTTGTAACCTCGAAAGTAAAAAATTAAAAATAACAGCCAATAGAGCCGCGGGGATGGCACCTGCCAAAATCATATTGGTATTGTTAAGCGAGATGCCTCCAAAAATAAACTCGCCCAAACCACCTGCCGCAATATACGACGCTAGGGTAGCTACGCCAACGGTTATTACCGTTGCGGTACGTATCCCTGCAAAAATTACAGGCATGGCAAGGGGTAATTCAACCTTAAACAATATTTGCCATTTATTCATTCCAGTGGCTACTGCGGCTTCTTTTACTGATGGGTCGACACCTGTTATCCCGGTAAAAGTATTGCGGATAATGGGTAACAAGGCATATAAAAATAAAGCGAAAATGGCTGGTTTTGGTCCAATGCCTAAAACGGGTATTAAAAAGCCTAATAAAGCAATGCTAGGAATGGTTTGTAACACACTAGCCACACCCAGTATAGCCCCGGAGAATTGTTTTTTGCGCGTGATGAAAATGCCTAAGGGTAAGCCAATTAGCACCGCCAGAATTAAGGCAATGAAGGTAAGCCCAATATGTTGTAAAGTTTGCACAGCCAATTTATCAGCTTGCTGTACCATAAACTCCCATAAATTTAATGTATGCTCGTTCATTTTGCCTTTATATATTGATAAAACGCCTGCATTATTGCTTCAAACCTTAGGGTTTTTACTTCACCATTCGCGCTGTTTTGTATGGTTATAGTGTCGATTTTTTGTTTTTTAATAAGTTCAATCAATGTCCACAAATCAAGGTCTGCATTTACAGTCGGCTCAATATTGCTTAGATGGCTTACGTTTAGTAATGCCCATAAATCCAATACTTTGGTGGTTTTAAATTCCAGCAATAGTTGTTGTTCCTTTAAAAAGCCAGCTACAAAATCATTAGTCGGTTTTAAAAGCAATTCCGTTGGACTGCCATCCTGCACAATTTTTCCTTTATCCATCAAACAAATACGGTCGCCTAGTTCAAAAGCCTCCTGCACATCGTGGGTAACCATGATAATGGTTTTTTGTTTGAGTTCATCCAGCGCCAAAAACTCTGCATGTATGTTTGCTTTGGTTACATTATCGAGCGCGCCAAAAGGTTCATCCATTAACAGCACAGGCGGGTTGGCTGCTAATGCCCTGGCTAAGCCTATGCGCTGTTGCTGTCCGCCGCTTAATTCGCTGGGGTAAGTGCTTAATATATCGGTGGGTAGGTGTAATTTTTCTAATAGTTCAAGGGTTCTTTTTTGGGTTTTTAGCTTATCCCATTTTAATAATTGGGGAACGATGGCAATATTTTGGGCAACGGTATAATGCGGAAACAGCCCATAATTTTGCAAAACATAGCCAATTTTACGGCGTAGGGTTTCCGGTTGTTCTTTGGTGATGTCGACCCCATTAATCCATATCCTCCCTTCAGAGGGGTTGATTAAGTGATTAATCATTTTAAGGGTAGTAGTTTTACCACAACCACTGGTGCCTAATAAAATTAGGTTTTGATGTTCGGCAACCTCGAAAGAAATATGGTCGACAGCTTTTACCAAACCGTAATTTTTGCTTAAGCCCTCAACCTTAATCATATATCGAATTAATTGTCGAACGAAAAGAATAAATTATTGATGGATTCGGCATAGAGCGGGTGAGCGAAAACGCAATAGCGCAATTGTTCATAGGTAATATTGCCCATCATCGCCATTTGAAAAATAGTCATAATCTCACCACCTTCGGGGCCTAAAACCGTTGCGCCTAAAATTTGTTTGGTGTCGGCGTCCACAATGGCTTTCATAAAGCCGCGCGTATCGCCGTTTTCAATGGCACGCGCTACATAAGCCATGGGCATTTTGGCAACCTTATAATTTAGGTTAAGCTTTTTGGCATCCTGCTCACTCAGGCCAATATGCCCAAGTTGCGGGTCGGTAAACATGCAATAGGGTACTGGTCGGTCGCTGATGTTTAAATTGGCACCTTCTATCAAATTCCTGTAAACTATGGTAAAATCATTGTAGGAGATATGCGTAAATGAAGGACCACCTTTCACGTCTCCCAAGGCATAAATGCCTGATGTTGATGTTTCAAGCTGGTTATTTACTTTAATAAAACCTTGTGGGTTTACTTCAACTCCAGTTTTATCAAGCTGTAGTTCTGCTGTATTTGGAGTTCTTCCGGTGGCAACCAAAACATGCGAAACTATAATTTTTTCTTCCACCCCATTGTTTAAAATGGTGACAGCTATTTGGTTACCAACCTTTTCCAGTTTACTCAAAGAAGTATTGGTGTAGATAACAATATCCTCCGCTGTCAGAATTTGGTGTAAGGTTTCAGAAACATCCTCATCTTCTCTCGATACAATCCTGCCCGACCTTTCTAACACCGTAACCTTGCTACCAAACCTGCTGAACATTTGCCCAAACTCCAAGCCTATATAGTTGCCACCTAGTACCAAGAGGTGTTCGGGAACTGTATCAAGCTCCAAGATTTTTGTGGAGTCGAGGTAATCAATATCGTGGATACCTTCCACCTCGGGGATAAAGGGTTTGGCACCTGTGTTTATAAAAAACAAATCGGCTTTTAGCTCGATAGCACCGCCCTCATTTAGGGCGATAGCGATGGTTTTATGACCAGTAAATGAGGCTGTTCCGAAATAAACGGTTAGGTTATCAGTAGCTTCCAGGCCTTTTAGGCTGCCATCCCTAAATTGATGGACAATCTCCGCCTTACGGCTTTTTATTACCGGCATATTTACCGAGTATCCCTCAATATCAATACCCAAATGTTTACTATGTGATGCCATGTATGCCGCCTTAGCCGAGGCTACCCAGGTTTTGGTGGGCGTACATCCGTCATTAACGCAGGTGCCGCCTATCCATCTTTTTTCAACCAAGGCTGTTTTTTTACCAGCCAGCGCCAATTTTTTGGCTAGCGGACCTCCAGCCTGACCAGAGCCTATCACAATGGCATCAAACTGTTCCATATTATTCGGTTATTTTAACTCCCTTCCAAAACGCGGTGTAACCTGCAATATTTTGCGCGGCAACCTTAGGTTCTGGGTAGTACCATGCGGCATCCGGGTTTTGTTTGCCATCAACCTCTATGGTATAGTAAGATGCCAAACCCTTCCAAGGGCAGATAGTATGTGTAGCAGAAGGCTTAAAAAACTCCTCTTTGATACTGTTTTTTGGGAAGTAGTGGTTATTTTCAACCACAATAGTGTCGTTGCTTTCGGCTATAATTTGGTTGTTCCAAATGGCTTTCATGGTGTACGGTTATTTACTGTAAATATAAATTGTTAATATTTAGTTATGCAAACAAAATGAGCCTTTTTGTTGGTGAAAGGTAAAATTTATGAAGCATGACGCTTTTCCTTGCTATACGTTTTTAGGAAGGAACAAAGCATAGTAAGGCATAAAAGCAACTAATTATTACAGATGTTAATCTTTATTAAAACCAAAAATCGGCTCATCTAAAAAAAATTAAAAATTATTTTTATTTTACTTTTAAACGCATATCTTTGCAATCCCAAAATAAGGGAAGCTAAGTTGTTTTTTACTTCAAGAATCAACTAAATAACCTTTTGAAATGGCCCGTTCGTCTAGGGGTTA
Source organism: uncultured Mucilaginibacter sp. (assembly GCA_903891475.1). GTDB lineage: Bacteria > Bacteroidota > Bacteroidia > Sphingobacteriales > Sphingobacteriaceae > Mucilaginibacter. Next base: position 14,337 of record CAITEP010000046.1, on the reverse strand, counting down.
GGACGTAAGATTTTCATTCTTGAAACAGGGGTTCGATTCCCCTACGGGCTACGAAAACAAAAGCAAACAAAAGGAAGCGGTTTTTAAACTGCTTCCTTTTTATTTTTAAGCACTTTTTTGTTATATTTGAGAACGTGAGTAACCGTTAAAAACCGAATTTTACCACAATTGTTTACACCCTGTTTCCACCGTTGTTTACACCAATCTCTCAAATCATGGCATCTATAAAAGTTCTATTATATAAAGGCAAAACCTATTCGGACGGGACAAATCCAGTCATTATTCAAATTATTGAGAATAGGAAAACTGTCAAAAAAGTAATTCACAGATGCCTTGAAAAACATTGGGATTCAAAACAATCAAAACTAAAATCAAACGCGCCAAATAGTACGGATGTTAATCAATTAATTAGTGCTAAGTTGAGTTTCTATCAAAAAGCATTGGTTAACTCAGAAGAAGGTGGAAAAGTTATATCCAGCGAAATTTTTGATCAGGAAAGGACAATTACTTTAGCAAGCTGTATTAAAGCCTATTGTAAACGTTTAGAAGAACTAAAGCGATTTGTTACACTTGGCGGTTATCTTGCATTGCTTGACCAAGTAATTGGCTATAAAGATATTCCTATTGAAAAAATCAATAAATTTTGGTTGGAAGGTTTCTGTTTCTATTTACAAACAAATTTTAAAAACACATCCTCAACAATAAATAAAAAAGTAAGTAGGATTAAGGGAATAGTAAATATCTATTCAAATACAACAAATAATGAGGTTAGGCAATTTAAAGTGCCTGTTCATGATAAGGTAAAACTAAAGTTAACAAAAGAGGAGTTAGATAAATTAATAAATTTAAAACTTCCTACTAATGATATTTTAGAATCTGTTAGGGATTTTTTCATTCTACAAGTTTATCTTAGAGGTGTTAGGGTTGGAGATTTATTACAGGCTACAACAAATAATTTTAAGTCCGATCGTTTTGTCTATACATCCAATAAGACAGAAACTGGGTATGATATGACTTTAATTTTACCAGCCAAAGCAATAGTTGATAAATACATAAGTCAAAATAATCTAGCACTATTCCCATTTTGGAAATGGAAAGTCAATTCTAAAGAATCAGACGATAACAATATGAAAGCAAAGATCGCCCATAAAGAATCATGCACAGCTTTGATTAATAAATACCTTAAGTTATTAGCTGCAATGGCCGAGATAGATAAAAATCTAACAACTCATATTGCAAGGCATTCTTTTGCTGTACTTGCAGATGAAAGTACTGGTGGTAATATTTATATTATCCAGCAATTACTAGGTCATTCAAATAGAGCAACGACCGAAGGATATATTAAAAATTTAAGAAAAACCGATGTTTTAGATAAAGCAGCAGATAAAATATTTAATGATATTTTATAAAATCTATATTGATTAAATAAGAATATTTAACCTTCTTTCCAAAAGGGTAACTACAAGTAATAAGTGTTTTATTAATTAGATCCGTATTCTACATAAAAGGAGTATTCTCTTTATAAACTAAATAAATAATTTCACCTTCAATAATCAATGGTACCTTTTTCCTATTTATAGTGATGGCATCAAAGAGATTTTCGGTTCGACTCCGATATTATACACTTGATTATCAGAGTTTTAGAATAACATATGGCCACCTATTTTTATTTAGTCCAACATTTGTCCATCATTTTGGTTGAGTTTTATTAAGGTTCTATAGGCTTAAAGCATATTAAAAAAACAAATTCTTGAGATTCTTTAGAAAAAAGTTTATCCTATTCTACACTGTAAATTATTTTTTTTCGAATCCATCAAAATTGATTGCAAATTTTCATTAGTTATATATTATCATAGAAAACATACCTATTGTTTTTTGGGAATTTATGTTAATTAATGATTAATTATAGGGGTGGGGGTAATCTTTTAATTAACATAAATTTGCAAAAAAAATTCTTAATTACATATTGAAACAAAACAGGTACAATACTTTTATTGTATTTTTAAATTTTACAAAACATTTAAAAAACGATAAAATGTTTTTTAAAATTCTCTAAATAAATTTTCAATTAAATTAGTTAGTGATATTCCAGCTAAGAAAAATCCTAATTAATTTTTACACTTAATGTATTTACTAGCATTTTTAATTTCACGTCGGTGCAAATTGAAGGGCTAGCGTGAATTTTTTTAAACCTTCTAACTTTTAATCATTTTCATAATATTTAAAAAAATATAGGATTTTAGCAGACATATTTCACAGGTATTAAAAAATATTTCGATCTTATTTATGGATTGTCCATTTAGGATTAAATGATGATCATGGTATTAGTTACACAAACTCTTGTTATTAACACTCCTCAACTTAATTAATTTATTTAAAGAATATACTTTTTATATTTATAACTTCTAATTATATTCAATTCCGAATTGATTTTTAAAATAATAAAAATCGAAATACAAACCCTTGTTAATTAAAAATATTATAAAAAAACATTAACCTCATTACTTTTAATTAATGTAATTTATACCATATCTTTAAATAATTATTGTAATAACTATATCATAATTCTTTTTAGATGCATTTAAATAATCTTTACTATCTGAAACTTAATGAAAAATTTCAGGATATTCAAATTTTACCTTTTGAGAGTGATAATATAACTTGTTTAACACTAAAGATAATCTTGGAACATTATAGGTCTGGGAAGCAATTGCATTTTAATTTTCAGAATTCAAAAGGTTTAATTTTTAATTTGACAAGCCAATTATTTATTGAGTTAGCAAATGATATCTATATAAACTTCTATGATTTACCTAAAGATTTTCGGATAGGCGATAAACTTAAAAGAATAAAGGACAATCAATATTATGAAGTAATTGGATTTGAAAATAACTCATTTACATTATCCCAAGTTTTAAGAAAGACTAAAAATGAAAACCAACAACCTATCATAATTCCAAATATTTCATATGATAGACTAAGTACATGGTTCTTCAAGATAAATGCAGGAATTAGCGAAACTACAATAAATAATTATTTTAATTTTTTTAAAAACTTAAACAATAAAAAACTCGATTTTCCTAAAATTTATTTTGAGAAACAATCGGTTTTTATTGCGAAAAAATCATTTTGGGATGATTTGACTGTAAAGAATAAAATACCCTCGACATATTTACCAAATCCAAGAGAAGAACGGGATTTAAGGGAACTAAAATCAATCCCAGCATTACCAGATTGTTTAATATATTTTACTCCAAAATACGAAGTATGCCACCAAAAACTATTATTGCAAGGAAAAAACATTCACACAATAATCGTCTTTGACACAGAGATAGATAAAATTCCGCAAATCTTTCAAGATAAAAATAAATTTGGTTTCAATTTGATTATCCTTTCAAATAACAATAATCTAATTGCTGATAGTCAAATTCCGTATTGGAATTGGTTTAAAGAAGAAGTGGAAATTATTAATGCGATATGATAGATTTTAAAATAATTAAGAGTGGCGAATTAAGTCGACTTATTTATCTTTTTGATAAGAAAATAGATTTTATTAATAAACAATTCAATATCGAACTTAAAACTTACGGAAACATTATTAGAGTTGCACTAAGCACAATACAATTAGATGTCATTAAAACCTTAATTGAAAGAGTAAAAATTAATAAGGAATTGGAAAGAGCATTAGACAATGCAGGAGGATATACCATTGAATATATTGGTGAAAATAACCCCAAAGTTATTCTTATTGAAATTTTAAATTATTTAAGCTTTAACCCACATAAACAAATTGATTTAATTTCTTTTTTACAGAATTTAAAACAAAGAATCAATTTATTGTGTGATTTGAGCGACACTGAATACATTAAAAATCGTATAAGAAATAATAAAGTCGAGCTCATCTCATTTGCAATCGCCAAAAGAATTAGTCACAATAAACCTCTAGTATTATATTCTTTCAATGGGATTAAAGATTTCGAATTTATTCAGAGTTTAAATACGGATATAACTCTAATTGTTTACGAAGAAGAGTTTCAATTTTACCAAAAGCAAATAAATAATAGGATAAAGCTAATCGAATCTGAAATAAAAAGTGAAGGCCGGTTTAAAATATGTGGGATTCATTATGAAGAAGTTCCAGAAATCCCAATTTATTTAAGTAGAACAATTGAAGATATAGTTAATAGATTAGATAATTTAGGAACAAAGGCATACGAAGGATACAAATACGAAAGTGATTTATTACTAGACGAAATTCCAGAGAAAATCATTTATAAAATTATTTCTGATAACAAATGCTACTACTTAGACAGTAATGATGCAATTTATAATATCTTAGGGGATTTAAAAAAAGTACCAAATGTAAGAATTGGAGACAAAATTAGAATTTATCCTAAAGAAGAACTTGCAGAAAACCTTTATCAAGTTGCAGTAGAAACTGAACCTGAAATTTTTGGAAAAATAGAGGAACATTCTATATACTGGCAGGATGTTATTAAAATTCTATCAGATGAAATTAGTATCGAAAGATTGTATATCAAATTAAAAGCAAATGGTTTGAGGGTATTGCCTAAAACGGTTGAGTGTTATTTAAAAGGGCAAAGAAAATTCCCAATGTTCAATAATGACCTAAGAGCAATATTCAGTCTATATTATAAAACAATAGGTGAGGATGAAATGAAAATCAATGATGTTTTAATAGCAATCTTAAAGTCTAAAATGACATATAATAGTACTATGATTGCATTGGGAAGAGGTATAAAACAAGAATTGGGACTATTCTTAAGGGAAAAACGTATAGGAGAGATTTTAGCTAAACGAGGGTTTAACTCTGAATCATTACAAAAGTTTATAGATAAGGAAATGCCAATTATTACTGTTTTAAATTCCGAAATTTATTTCGATACAATAGAACAACTAGAATTATATAATTCAATTTAAATAAAAAGATGAGCCATTTTAACAATAGAAATAAAGTTATTGAACGAATAACAAAAGAAATTTTAGGTCCAGGTTCAGATATTTTTCAATGCAAAGAAGATTATAGCGATGAAATTATTGAGGGAAAACCTCTGCAAAGATATTTTACAGGTATTTTGTTTCCCAAACAATTAGAACTGAATGCAAGTGATAATGGCGAACAGGAAATGAAAGAGGAGGAAGGAGACGAGCCGACAGAATTAAATTCAACTTTTATCAATCCTGAAAGCAAATCAAATGAACTCTTCGAAGATGATGAAGACGAAATAGAAAAAACAGACACACAACCGAAATATATTTCAAACACATTTTTCCCATCTCACTTTGGGGTAACGTTTGCAGTTGATAAATCTTGCGACAAGTTCAAAACAATTGTAAGTTTTGGAAACTATAAAAAAGCTACACACACTCAAATTAAAATCCCATATAATGGCGAGGGTATACAACTATTAGAGGAATATGGACTTAACAACTTTGTAAGTTTTGAAGAAAATAATAAATATCTTGTTCAAACTCAGAAAATACAAAGAACTAAGAATGGAAGTTTGACTCATGAATACCAACAATTTCAGAATAGTTTAAAATCTTTAAGGCAAAATACTTCCAATGATTTTACACTCTATAAAATTATAACAAAACTATTCTTTAAAGACAAATATAAACGGAACGACAACAATATTGAATTTAATATAAATATTTCGGACATTCTTAAATCTCCCAATCACCATTTTGAACTAAAACTGTCAGATCAACTTAACTGCAATTCTGAAAATTGGGATAGAGAATTGAAAGATAATCTTATTTTCCACTTGAAACTTTATCCTAACTATGCCAACAAGTATTACATCAAGGCTGTAATTGAAAACAAGGCATTAATTACAAAAGATAAATTTGCGCTTTCAAAAGAAAAGGTTAATCATTTAAGTTGCTTTCAAACCCAAATTAAGATTGAAAGCGATAAACTATTACCTTTTAGAGATTATAAACCACATTTATATAACTCAGATGAAGATATCATGTTGAATTATCTATATCGTGATAAATTGTCCTTTGGAATTGGGCATAATACCGCGTGCAATTGGGAATTTTCACAAATATCAGACACACCAAAGTGGATAAAATCGACTTTCCTACCTAGCTATGATGTGAAGAGTCAAAGTTCAGAAACTGATAAAATAAATAGTGATTTTTTAAATATCAAAAAACTTTCTGTTTATACAAATGATAAAATGAATTTTATCTCAAACCTTACTAAGGTTGCTGACGCATACTATAATTGGATTGAGGATGAACGTAAATCAGCTAATGGAAATGAACTTGGATTAAAAAATATTGCTAAATGCAAAATAATTTATAACAGAATTATTAATGGAATAAAATTACTGTCAAAAAATGAAAATGCGTTGAGAGCATTTAAGTTAGCAAACACCGCAATTTACTTGCAAATGTTTCAAAGTCAACAACATTTTAATAAGAAAAAAGAGGGCTATGAAATTTGGGAAAGAGACGAAACCTTACAATATCAATTTGATGACTATTCGACATTACCTTTCCCCTCAGAAAACGAACCCAAATGGAGACCGTTTCAATTAGCGTTTATCTTGCAATGCTTAGCTTCATTTATTGAAGAAAACAACTCTGAAAGGGAATTGGTAGATTTATTATATTTCCCTACAGGCGGTGGAAAAACGGAAGCCTATTTAGCGGTTTCTGCTTTCCTGATTTTTTGGAGGAGGCTGGAATATAAAGAATCATATGACGGTGTTAACATTATTATACGTTATACATTACGTTTGCTTTCAACTCAGCAATTCGAGCGTGCAACTAAAATGATTTTAGCATGTGAATTTATCCGAACTAATTATGAAGATTTAGGTAATAAGCAGATTTCTATTGGCTTTTGGGTTGGTAACAAGACTATTCCAAACAATTTAGAAAAAGCCAAAAGAGAATTAGAAGCGACACAAAAAAAACTAAACAAAGGCGAAAGCTATGCAATAAATCCCTTTCAACTTTCAAACTGTCAATGGTGTAATTCTAAAATCATTTCTAGACTAGCTGAAAAAGAAAAAATATTTCAAATAGGACATAGAATAAGTAAGCAATTACACAGTTATTGTTTAAATGATAGATGCCATTTCTCGGAAAAGAATGGCGGCTTACCAATCGTTTTAATTGATGAAGACATATATTTGAGTCCGCCAACCATATTATTTGCAACTGTAGACAAATTCGCAATGCTAGCTTGGAAAGGGGAAGCTACAACTTTTTTCAATTATGGTTCAAACAGAAAACCCGAATTGATTATTCAAGACGAATTGCACTTATTAAATGGTACATTAGGAAGTTTAGTTGGTTTATTTGAAAATGCACTATTGAAACTTTGTAACAACCCTAAAATAATTGCTTCTACAGCAACCATAAAAAATGTAGATAAACAAATTCTAGGTTTGTATGGACGTGAGGCAAGAGTTTTCCCTCAATATGCCACTAATGGTGATGATACATTTTTCTCAAAGGTTATCAATGAAAGTAAAAGAAAATATATTGGAATTTTACCAACTGGTAAAACGACTATTGTAACCAATTTACAATTGTTGGCATCACTACTATATGCGAGATTAGAGATTTGGAAAAAAGCAACTAACAACACGGAAGCAGATAATTTTTGGACGATACTTTCCTATTTCAAGAGCTTAAAAGAAATAGGTCGATTTTCGAATAAAATAAATTCAGAATTAAAACCTATTATCAAACAACTGCAAGTCCGTTATTTATGTGACGAATATCCCAACAACTTAAATCATTACAATCTATCAAATAAAAGTTTAGAATTGACCAGTCGTATTCCAAATGAAAAGATTAAAAAAAATTTGGATAAATTGGATAATCAATTTGAAGGGGATATAAAAACGCATAAGGCTTATGATCTTGTCTTAGCAACCAATATGATAAGTGTTGGGCTTGACGTTGGTAGATTAGGTGTAATGGTGGTAAATGGAATGCCTCCTAACACCGCAGAATACATTCAAGCGACCAGCCGTGTGGCTAGAAAAAATGAGGGTTTGGTCATATCACTTTATGACCCTTTTAATAGCCGTGATTTATCATATTATGAAGATTTTGTACAATTTCATAAAACATTTTATAAACAGGTTGAACCTTTAAGCGTTACACCATTTGCAGAAAACGCTTTGGATAAAATGCTATTTACAGTAGTTCTTGCATATTTCAGGCATTCAACAGCCTATACAAACAATAACGCTGCAACAGCTTTAATAAATGATCATGTAAAAATTGAACTGAGAGATAATCTAGTAAAACTTTTTGAAAGTCACCAATTCGCTAAAAATGACTTGCAACTCATTCAGGAAAAATTAGATGATATTTTGAGAGATTGGAAGTATAAAATCGACTCCCAGAAAGATTTGAAGTACTACTGGCAAAACCATCCGAAAGAATCATTGATTGTTCCAATGCAGGAAAAAAAGAATGATGAAGAAACATTGTCTGCTATGCAGTCAATGCGAAGTGTAGAACCAAGTGCCGAGATATTAATCAGACAATATTAGAAAAGAATGGCCTACGATAAAATAAAACACGGAAGAAGTAAGCATATATCAAATTATGGAGGTGTCGGATCTTTAATTGAAACAACAGACAACTCAATTATAATTGAAACTTTTGACAATTGGGGTTATAGTGACCTTAACGAAAAATTGGCTCATTATATAATCAAAGATGACCGCTTACTACAGAGATTAAAAAATCGCTTCTCCAACCTTAAACATTTAGTTTCAATTCCCACCGATAGGGATTCCTTTTTACATCAAATAAGACCTAAAGCAAGTTATTTTCCAAAATGGTTTTATTGCACTTATTGTAATCGTTTTGCTCCTTATAGCGAATGGAAAAATCGATGGAAAATTATCGGCAAAAATCTTGATTTTTTCTATCCACCAAAATGCACCAATAAGGAATGTAAAGAAAATAATTTAGAACAAATTCGTTTTGTACTTACTTGTAGCAATGGACACATTAACGATTTACCATGGGAATTTTGGAACAACCGATTGCCTTCAGACAAAACAAATGAAGAAGAAAACAATGACGATAACAAAAATGAAAAGACAAATGGACCCCAATTGGATTATTCGAAGAAATGTTGTGAACATCAAGATTTAGAATACAAAATAAGCCGTGATAATACAGAACTTTCAGGTATCTGGGTATCGTGTAAAAATTGTAACAAAAGAGCAAATTTGAAAGGCATTTTCAATTTTGAACAAAAATGTAATGGGAAGAAATTTTGGCTTGGACAAGTAAATGGCAAACCTCATGAGGAAGAATGTAATTTTTTTACCAATGTAAAATTAAAAACAAGTAACAGCGTTTACTATGCCAATTTGTTAAGTAGTTTGTACATTCCTGAAATGCAAAATCCACTTTCTTCAGAAATTAGAATTGACATTGATAATTTAGTAGAAAGCGGCCAATTCACAATTGAACAAATTGTCCAACTAATATTTATTCAAAAAAAAATTGCCAAAGAATTAATCCAACAGTATTTACAAATTGGTGAAGTTAATTACATTCCAGATAATGTTTACAGACTAACCGAATATAATTATTTCTTAGAGAAGGAACAACCTGAAAACAAGCAAATCAAATTCAGACTGATAAATTGTAGTGACCAAATCTATGGTTTCTCAAAATTAGTAAAAGTTGATAAATTGAAACGTACAACGGTGCAAACATCATTTACTCGAAATGAACCAATTGATATAGATTCAATCTTGCAAGACCCTGATGAATATGAATATAAAGTTCAAAGGCAGTCCGTTTCAAAGAATAATTTTGATACTAAAACTTTACCAGCTTTAGAAAGTTATGGCGAAGGTGTTTTGTTTGTCTTAGATAAATCAAAATTAGAACAATGGGAACTACATCCGGAAGTCATTGAACGAACTGAAAAAATTAAATCAAATGCAATTAAAGCTGATTGGAAATCCCATAAGATTATAGCTAATACACTGACATCTCGTAAAATTTTAATTCATACCTTGTCACATTTGATAATACGTGAATTGGAATATATTTGTGGTTATCCAACATCATCATTGTCAGAAAGACTTTACGTAAATGAAACAATGTGCGGTTTTTTAATTTCCGCCTTTGACGGTACAAATGGGTACTTAGGAGGCCTTTCCAATTTGTGTAACGATTTGGAAAATCTAAACAAAATTTTGAATAGCGCAATTTTCAGAGCAACAGATTGTTCTTCAGACCCAATTTGTATTGAATCAGAAGGTCAAGGTGTTGGTCAATTGAACTTGGCGGCTTGTCATTCGTGTACTTTGGTTCCAGAGATTACTTGTGAACTTTCGAATTTATATTTAGACAGAAAACTTTTAATAAGCCTTGAATTTGGTTATTTCAAATCTATGATAGAGTAACATATACGAACATAAAATACATTTACAAAAACTGTATTATTTTAATTCGTTTAATCCAATCATCACTAAAAATCACTACTCTTAAAATAAACCTTAACTTCGATTTGTAGACTTTAGCAATGATATGCAGTTAATTAGGGGCTTAGAAAATTTTCATTCGGGGCAAGTTGCGCGCCCCTAACCCCTTAATCCATCCGCCATGAGGAACGAATGTCGGCATGGTTTAAGGCAAGATGTTAATGTATGGCAAAAATGACAATCGGAATTTTTGTGGTACATTAACACATCTTGCAACATAAAAAATTAAAACGCCTCTGAGGTTCTGTGTGCTTATCAATATCGCATTATTCATTAAGATTAGTCTAAAATAAGCAACTCTAGTAAGCGAAATTGTTAAATGAATTATAAAATAGTTTTGAGTGAATGAATGTCAACAATATGAGGCGACTTAATTTCAATATGTAAATGCTAAAAATTTAGTTTTATTAATAAGACAACAATATAAGTTTTCAACAATCATTTCTTGAATCTGTCTTTTTGTGGAATTCTTGTGGATTTGTTTTTTAATTAAATATCTTATAATCAGTATTTTAATGTGAATAAAATCATTAACTTATTTAGCTTTTGTGTTATTTTTGTGTGTTTATAATCTTTTCATCTGTAATGATTTCTCCTCTTTTTTTCATTTCTTCAATACCGATTTCAATTGCTCTTTGAATTATTTTACCATGGTTTAATGCGGATTTAGCTAAAAAATATTCTCTTCCTGTATGTGTACCTCTATGTTCTAAAAACTTTACGCTAGGATCACTCAACTTATAAATAATTGTTTTGACTTGATCTCTTGTTAATTGATGTTCAAATAGCTCAACAAATTTACCCATCTTGGCTTTACCAAATGATTGAAGATATTGGCTAATTCTCATTAAAGCAAAAGATTCATCTATTGGAGTATTTTTTGTATAATCAGCTTCTTTATTTGTAAATGAGTAGTAAGCTTTAGAAAGTCGCCATTGTTGCCTATTTGTTTTACCGACTTTCTCGATTAAACCATCGCTATAAAGTTTTTCTGCGATTGTTTTATCAAGCTCTTCTTTTGATTTTCCTTCTCTGATTGCCTCCAAGAATAAGATTTCTTGAACACTTAGTTTTTCAGACCTCTCTTGTTGAAGCTTAGTTATAAATAAGGCAAATGCTCTATCTTTAACAATAGCAGAAAGAATTAGTTGAACTTGAAAATCATCAGTATTAGTGTAATCAGGAGACCCCTTTCCTTCAGAAATAGATTGGTAATAAATCTTATCTACTCCCTGACCAGACCTTTCTACTATACCTGTTTTCGCTAAAACGTCTGCTAATAACCTATTGCGCGGAGTGCTACTAACTATTAATAGATTTTTTAAATTTACACCAATAGGAAATCCACCTGGACTAATAATATACATTGCTTGTGGATATTGTTTGATAACAACTTCACTTGTTCTCCTATAATCCCGATGGGCTACTGCATTATTAATAGCTTCCCTTATTACCTCTTTATTGAAATAAGGAATGTCGAAAATATATGGACCCTCTTGCACAGGTACTTTACTATTTCTAAGATTAATAGTATTCCATAATTCATCAATAGCCAAATAATAGGGTTTAGAAAACGTATATCTATCATCAAATGTAATTTTACTTGGGTCATTTCTATATTCAAGAAAAATTGAAGATTGGGGTAGATGTTTTTTTATAACCTCTTCTTTACCCAATAGAATAAGTGCAGCATATGTAATTTTATTTTTGTTTGTAATCAAACTAAGGTCGGTAAGAGATTGGTGGTCATCCTGCGTTAAAAACAAAAGATTATCTTGTTTTTTACTATAGGCCTCCTTCATTTTATTTATGGCATTTGTATCTAAATCATCCAGTGTTACATTTGGACAGATTTTCTCAGAAAAGTCTGGTTCCTGTTCTTGTATTATTTGCAGATGTCGTTCATCAGACATTGCTGTTAATTCTTCTCCAACGCGCATTAATGGTACATCTTCAAATTTATAAACTTTTCCAGGAGGCCTTCCTGGTATTTTTATAATTAGAACTCTATTTTTATCTTCATCAAAAAGTTCTTCTACATTAACTCTGATTTTTGTTTCTCGGTAAATGTCTTCTTCTAGTTTTCCAGTTGCATTTATGCATTGATTTGTTCCAACAATTTTATGAGGATATTGGTCATGAACACCAAAAACCAAACTTCCTCCTCCTTCATTTGCAAATGCTGTAACATAACCTATTATGCATTTTCTCCTGTCTTTTGGGTCAGTTTTATTACCACCATTAAAGGAGAAATTCCCCGACTTGGCTTCTTTAAATTCAACCTTGTTTTCAGTTTCCTTATATTTTATTAGTTCTTCTATGGTCATTACCACAAAGTTAACCTTAAATCTTAATATTTAATACAATTGAATGTTTACAAGTTTGAAATTAGTGTCTTTTATTAGAAGTCCAATAATTTATAAAAGGTATATTGAAAATACCGGATATTTAAAGGCCTATGCACATAAACCCATATACCATAAAATGCAAAGAAGCACAAACACCCAGAACAGTAAGCCACCTTGCATTTAGACGCCTAAGCAAATAAACCCATGTGCTACAAAAGGCAAAGAAGCATAAGCCACTTGAACAGTAAGCCAGTGTGCATATATACGCCTAGGCACATAAAACCATATGCCACAAGATGCAAAGAAGCACAAGCCTCACGAACAGTAAGCCGCTAAGCAATTCGAGGCCCAGAAGCATAATGCTACCAACCCCGAAAGTCACGGATACCAAGACGCCTAAATCCATAGGACAATAAGCCACTTTGCATTTATATCAATTAAAAAAATCACCTCCTCATCTTAAGGCTAATTTTTACAATGTTTTCAACAGACTCTATATTGCTATCGGTTAATTTATCCTGATGAACCAAAAAATCGTTCAAATCATTGTGACCTTTATAAAATTCTGATTCATCATGACTTTCTATACCAGCAGCTTTAAGTTTTTCATGTGCAATTAAAGCAGCTTGGTCATTGTTTAAAAAAAGATAAACCTCCTTATGTTTTTTTAATAAAGTAATACTTTTGCCGATCAAGGAAAGGGAATTTAGTATAAGCAGATTAGAATTTGTTATGGTTTTGGGTTTTAAGGCAAGCAAAGACAAGAAATCTATAAATCCTTCCAAAACACAAACGGTGTCCAATCCATTGTCAATAAAAGTAATATCCTTTGGTGAAGATGAACCTTTGAACCAATTGTTTCGCAGTTCAATACCACCAGACCTATTTTGAAATCCAATAGCGTAGAAAGATTGCTTCCCAAAAGAAAATGAAACCTCTTTGCAATAAAGTTTTGCTTTCTCCGGGTCAATCCCACGAGAACGCAAATAAATCAACAGGTTCTCCGATTTAAGCTCAGTTACTCCAAGAATGATTATCCTATTGCTTGGCAATACTGGCCTGGAAATATCATTGTTTTGGTAAAAATCCTGAACAGCGTAATTTCCAAAATTAAGTTCAGCTAAAAATTGTTCAATAGTACAATTCTTTAACCTGATCCCTAAATCGACGAGGTTACCACCTTCACCAATACCAAAGTCATACCAGGCATTTTTTTTGACATTGACCTTAAAGGAGGCCGTGTTTTCATTTCTAAAAGGAGATAGGTACCAATAACTTTCTAAGTTAATTTTTACAGGAATAAATCCACTTCGTTTCAGGTAGTCAATAATAGGAATTTCTCTTGCTTGTTTACAGGTTATTCGGGGCATAGGGGGTAGGGGTTAATTTTTGATGATTTGATGATAAATGGGGTTAATAAGTTGTTATTCATTTACTTAGCCTGTCATCTTTTGTTCATCAAATGTTTCATCAAT
>CAITEP010000045.1 GCA_903891475.1 uncultured Mucilaginibacter sp. | reverse complement strand
CAAATCGTACTTATTTCTCTTAAATTTTTCAGGTAGCTCATACTTATATTTTTTATTTACAAGTTTTCTGAAAATTCTCACCAACAAACTAGTTTTAGCACAGTAACCTTTTTTATAATAAGTAGCACCTAAATCTTCAAATTTTTTTTCGAGGGCACCCCCCTCCTTTAAAAAAATATCGAAAGAATGATCACTGTTTACTTTGTACCACCTAATAAAATTTAATAACACCATGGGTGCCCCCGTTCGGTGCGCATCATGTGAAACAAACAGGATTTTACTCATTGAAGTGCTCATAATTATTTAGAAATCATTAAAATTTACCTAACGTAATATTAAAATTCATTTTTTAAATATTATGTAGTTTAAAGCGTTAATGTGTTTAAAATATCTTCACCAAATTTTTTAATATTTTCATTGTAGTCAACTAGTGAATTTTTTGATGGTGAGGTTAATCTTTGATGGATTTTATCAGCGAGTTCATTTGGATTATATGGGTCGAAAAAATCAACATTTAGAGATATTTGCTCTTGATGAACTGGAATATTGGATAATAAAATAAATTTATTAAGTGCCTTTGATTCTTCAACTAAAGTACTCCAACCTTCATACAATGAAGGTTGTATTAAAGCAATAGCTCCTTGCATTAATAAAAGCTGTTCTTTTCTATCTATTACACCCAAGAAAATTATATTATCATCCAAACCATTATCAATTACTTTTTGTCTCAATTTATCGACATAAAATCCTTTACCTCTATTTACCTGTAAACTACCAGTAAAAATTATTTTAAAATTTAAATATGGATATTTATTCTTTATAACACATAATGCATCTAAAACCACCATCTGATTTTTATGTTCCCAAAATTGATTTGGACTCATAAAATAAGGATTATCAAGCTGGTATTTTTTTTTAACTTCATTTACGTCTTCCTCTTTAAGTTGGGGAAGTGAACTAGCAAATCTTAGGATATGTACCTTACATTTATAATTCGGATAATATGTTTCTAATTCATTTAAAAGAGTGTTAGAGCTTAAAACAATTCGTTCCTTTGATGAGGTAAGCTTTAATTGAAAACTATCCATGTTCTTGCTTCCGTCTTCATAATGTTCAGGAAATACCTTATTATTAAAATCAACCAGCCAATGAATTTTATTATTTGCAGAAACAAAATCTAAATCCATGAATTCGAAATATGGATATAGACAATCGATTTTATTAAAATATTTATAATACTTATAAATATCTTTTTTAAAAACAATCCGTATTAAACTATTAGCTCGTCTTATTAGGTAACTATTAGGATGAGGCTTAAATAAAATATATCTAATATATGGATACTCAATTTGCTTTAGAAATTCAACTGGAGCATTTAATGAATAGAACACAACTATTTGCGGTTTTTTCAATTCATCTACTGTCTTTAATGCAGAGATAATATTAAATATGTAATTAACAACTCCTGAATTCGATTGATTGTCAAAGAAGAAGTTGATGCCTATCCTAAACCTTTTAACCATTTTGTTGTTTCTATTATTCCAGAATTAAAGTCATAATTCGAACGATAACCCAGTGATTCTATATTGCTAACATCGGCTTTCCAATTTAGCGGATCTCCGTGCCTTACTTGATTATTGAATTTTAATTTTATAGAGCTGTTATAGTGCTTCAGAAAACAATTTGCTGCTTCTTTAATAGTAATTTCATTTCCATTTGCTAGGTTATAAACATTAGCTTTCATAGGGGAATAATTTATAATAAGCTCAATTGCATTTATTAAATCGTCTATATAAATAAAATCTCGGCTTTCATCACCTGTACCCCACAATAATATCTCATCAGGGCTTGGCTTGCATTTTTGGAATAGGTCCCAAAATAATTGTTTGGATAGCCCTGGTCCATAAATAGAGAAAGGCCTAATTATTGCAATGGGTAGATCGTAAAGATTATGATATTCCTTGCAAATGATTTCGGAAATATACTTATGCCAGCCATAAGGAGATAAAGGTGAAGGTAGATCATCCTCCTTAATAGGTAAATTTTTTGGATTTCCATATATTGCAGCGCTAGATATATGAATGTATCTACAGTTTTTATTTTTAGTTTTTAGTAATTCTAAAACTCTTATTACATCATAGCAATTTGCATCAAAATCGTTTAAGGGATAGTCAATAGATTTTGGCACACTTCCATTTCCAGCTGCATTTATGCAGACATCAAAATTTATTAAATTAAAAATTTCGTCATAAGATGGTTGTAATCTGGATAGCTTAGAATAATTATAATTTTCAGTGGTATAATCAACTAAATCACACCCGTAAACCTCCCAACCCTTACGGATAGAAAATTTGACACAATTCCGTCCAATAAAGCCTTCTGAGCCAATAATTAAAATATTCATTATGTGGTATGCTTAATAAATCTAGCGGGATTACCACCAATAACTGAAAATTCAAGAGATGATTTTGTAACTACGCTTCCAGAAGCCACTATACAACCTTGATTTAAGGTAACCCCTTTGGTTATAATGCTATTAAATCCAATCCAACATTTTGTATCTATTAATATACTTTTGGATTCTACAACTGCCCAATTTTTATATTCCCACCCTCTTTTCCAATCAACTACATCATTCACTCTCTCACTAGATTCAAGTGAATGTGCATTTGTATCAATTAACGTACAGCCCCAAGAAACCAAAACATCATTTTTAATTTCAATTTTATCTCTGCAAAATAACTTAGTATTGGGTCCTATGAATACCCTATCCCCTATTATTACTTGAGCTTCGTTTGATTGAAGCTCGATTTGACCTAATAAATGACAATCTTTACCAATTATCACATTTGGGAATCTATCTTTGAAGGAATACCCAGCAATAATTAAGTTCGAAATATCACAATTTTCACCAACAATAACATTGCCTTTTTCTATTAATATATCAAGAAGACTTTTTACATTCTCTTTTTTGGAGGTTGTTATTTTTAAGGATTTTTTAATTAATTGCTTAAGTCTTTTAATCATTTTTATTTAAAAATTTTATCTAAAGCAGTCATTGGGTTATGTTATAAAAAATAATCCTTTATTTTTTATAACATAACTGAATATAAAGTCATCATTTACCCAATCCAAGCATTCAATTTTATAATACCCCGTTTAATTACCTTCTTTATAAAACCTAATTGTTTGGGTTTTGTTATCCCTGGTAATTTTGGATTATTGTAACCAAAGTTGCCAATATAAACATTCAGTACTTCTTGCCAATCTTTTTGAGGTAAGGATAAAAATAGTTTATTCCAAACATCCAAAATATTCACATTATTTTCTTTGGCGTATAATTCAATTTTACTTGATCCCTCCAAATGCGAATTGTACCTATTTAATTGGTCGTAATTATGTTGATCATTCCCTTCATGTCGCCTAACCGCACATAATGTTTGCGAGTTTAAATATATGGTGCCTTTTAATGCTAAATATGGATAAAGTATCCTGTCGCCGTACCAAGGCTGGGCGTTTTTTAGGCCATTTTCATTCGCGTATTTTAAATATTCGGTATTTGCAACCATGCCCGACATATGAACTGGGGTAATCAAATAACAAATACTGGCTACTGCCTCAAAGTTAAGAGGTATAACATAGTTATCAATTATATTTTTTGCGAAAATACCCCAAATAGTTGGATGATGAAAGTTTGCATTTTTCATTATTTCATTATCTGAGATAACAAAATTTGAAAAATATGCGGCTGCATCATCGTTGGCTAAATACTTTAAAGCATATTCCAAATGAGTTGGATACCACCAATCATCATCGTGAATCATGGCGGTGTATTTTGATTTTGATTGATTGATGATCCAAACCAAATGATCGATCCCTACCATTTGTACCGGTTGTTGGATATATTCAATGTTTAACTCCGGAAATTCCTCACAAACATATTTTGATCTATTATCGTCGCTATTTTCTGAAACAAGAATTCTATCAACATGTGAAAGAGCCGTTTGGTTTTTTATACTACTTAAAACGGTTTTCAAATATTCATGTCGTTTATGACAAGGAATTACAATGGTGATTGACATAATATTAATAATGATGTTTTTTATAACTATGAAACGTATTTCTTTATCACATCAAAAATATAATCGTAATGCGTTTCATTTAAACCTGGCCAAACACCTAACCAAAATGATTGGTTCATGATGATATCCGTATTTGGTAATTCGCCTATTTTACGATAATTAATATTCGCGTAAGCAGGCTGGCGCAATAAATTCCCTCCGAATAGCAAGCGAGTACCAATTTTATTTTCTTCCAGGTGTTGAACCAACATGTGCCGATCAGCCGCGTCACCTTCCCTAAGTGTCAATAAAAACCCAAACCATGATGGGTTGCTATGTTCGGTAGCCTCTGGCAGAATAAATAATTCTTCCAGGTTTTTCATTCGTTCATATAAAGCATTGAAATTTTCGCGACGTCTTTGTACAAAATAATCTACTTTTTTTAATTGAGATACTCCAAAGGCAGCTTGCATATCCGTAACTTTCAAATTAAACCCAATATGCGAATAGGTGTATTTATGATCATACCCATAAGGTAGGGTACCTAATTGTTGCGAAAACCTACAGCCGCAGGTATTGTCTTTCCCCGGTTCGCAATAGCAATCGCGGCCCCAGTCTCTAAAGCTTTCCGCAATTTTTGCCAATTGCGGATTATTTATGAGTACCGCACCACCTTCGCCCATGGTAATATGGTGTGCTGGATAAAAGGAAAATGTTGAAATATCGCCAAAGGTTCCACTTTTCTTTTCCCTGTAAGTAGCTCCCAACGAATCGCAGTCGTCCTCCACTACCCAAAGGTTATATTTTTTTGCCACCCTCATTACTTCATCCAAGTTAAAAGGATTACCTAATGAGTGGGCTATCATAATCGCTTTTGTTTTTTCAGATACAGCAGCTTCTATATCGTTTGCAAGTACATTATGCGTAGCAATATCAATATCTACAAAAACTGGTATGGCCCCAAATTGAATAATTGGGTTAATGGTAGTTGGAAAGCCAGCTGCAACAGTAATTACCTCGTCGCCTGGTTTAACTGCGCTATCTCCTAACTTTGGTGAAGTTAAGGTGTAGAATGCTATTAAATTCGCGGATGAGCCTGAATTAACCAATAATGCTTTAGGCGCTTTGAAATATTTAGCAAAATCAGCTTCAAAGCCATTCGCAAAGCGTCCGGCAGTCAACCAGCCATCAAGCGCGGCATCAACACCAAGCAAAATATCATCCTGATCAATCACCTTACCGGTTACCGGTATATAGTTTTTACCCGCAATAATTGATTTATTGAT
>CAITEP010000044.1 GCA_903891475.1 uncultured Mucilaginibacter sp. | reverse complement strand
TTACAGTTCAAACACGCCTTTTTTTGACGATTTCATATAACAAAAAAAGCAAATTGAAATCAATTTCAATTTGCTCCTTATATCTTGTTGTAAAACAGATTATTACAAAGGTTTTACCAACTATTTTTGTCTATTAAATCGAAAAATAATATTTAACTAAAAACAAATACTACTGCTTAGCCTTCAAACTATCCGCCTTTGCCTTTTCTTTCTTTTTGAAGTAACCTTTTAGTAAAAAATTATTTTGCAAGGCCAACAAGTCCTCATTCAACTTTACCGAGCTTTGCTGCATATTATCAATAATACTTTTCATTCGCTCGGCGCTTTTTGGGTCGTTTAATAAAACACCTATAGTATTATCAGTACTGTTTAGCTTATTGGTTGCTTTATTAAGGTTACCGGTAATAGTATTAGCATTATTGGCAGCCTTTTGTAATTGAGCGGTAACCTCCTTAAATCTATTAAAGGTAGTGGTATCGGTAAATAATTGATCGGCAAGTCCGCCCTTTGTATTTACCTTGTGCCCAAACTGATCAAGCTGTAAAGCCAATTGTGCGGCACTATTTGTAGCTAATTGCAAATTACGCATGGAGTTGCGTAGTTGCATACCCATTGCACTATCGGCTAATAAAGCTCCTACCGTCCCTTTACCTTCTAAAATTTTATGGCTCAATACTTTAAAATCGGCGGTTATCCCTAACAAGTTTTGGTTATTTTGTTGCAAGGTTTTCATGATATCATCGGTTGATAATAATTTAGCAGCTTGCAAAATATCACCGTCTTGTACCATAGGAGCTTGAGGGCTCCCTCCATCAATCACAATAATTTTATTGCCAATTAAGCCATCCGACCCAATATGAACAGAAGCATTGCGATGAATATACCGCTGCGTATTTTGGTCAATCCGCATGATAACTTTTACCTCGGAGGTACCTACAAAGTTTACACCGCTAATGGTACCTACCTTAACCCCCGAAAACCAAATATCATTGCCTTTTTTTAAGCCAGCCACATCCTGAAAAACTGCACTAACCTGTATAACTCTTTCAAAACTTTTTTGTTGGCTTCCTAAAGTAAAAACCCCTAGTATAAATAATACCAGCCCTAATGCCAAAAATACACCTACTATAATTGATTTTCTATTTCCTGTTGCAGCCATACTAAATGGTATATTATCTATTTTATAAAATTATAATCAAAAAAAGGTTTTACCCTATCATCATTTGTATCAAAAACTTCCTCAAAAGTACCTTCCCGTTGAAATTGACCATCCAATAGCATGGCAATACGGTCGCCGGTTGATTTTGCACAAGTTAAATCGTGTGTAATAATAATGGAAGAGGTATGATATCGTTGTTGAACCTCATTTATAAGGTCGTTTATTTCAATACAGGTAATTGGGTCGAGCCCTGCAGTTGGTTCATCATAAAGCATTACTTCCGGGTTAAGTATCAATGTACGTGCTATGCCTATCCTTTTTCTTTGCCCACCGGATAGTTCTGCTGGCATTTGATTGATGGTTTGTAAAAGCCCGACGGCCTCCAATACAGTTGCTACAGCCAAATCAATTTCTTTCCGGGTAATCCCTTTCCGATTTCGTACCAATGGAAATTCAAGGTTTTGACGGACAGTCATGCTATCATACAAAGCACTATTTTGAAAAGAGAAGCCTATGCGTGTACGTAGTTCCTGTAATTCTTTTTCTTTAATATTAGCCAATTGGTAACCCAATACTTCAATGCTTCCTTTATCAGGTTGAAGCATGCCTGAAATAAGCTTTATCAATACCGACTTACCAGAACCCGACCTACCCAAAACAACCAAATTTTCACCCTGATAAAGGTCTAAATCAATTCCACGTAAAACGGCATAATCTTCAAAAGACTTTTCTAATCCCCTGATTTTAATTACTTCGTTCTTTAGGTCGATATTTGCTTTAACTTTCTCCATTCTAACTTAAAACTGCCTGATAAAGCCCGTTATTTGAACAATAATAACCTCCTCTATAAAAACTAAAAACATAGCGGTAACAACCGCACCATTAGCTGCCTTACCTACACCTTCAGTACCCTTAGTTGAATAATAACCTTGATAGCAACCCACAATTCCAATAGTAAAGCCAAAAACGATGGCTTTTACTAACGACTGTATAATATCAACAAAGTTTAATGGTTGAAATACCTGTTGCATAAATGATGTATAACTGGTACCCTCGTTTTGATAAATATTTACAAAACCACCCAATAAACTAATAAAGGCTGTATAAGTTGCTAAAATTGGAATAGTTAAAGTTGTGGCTAAAACACGTGTACATACTAAAAATTTAAATGGCTTGGTGCCTGATACTTCCATAGCATCAATTTGCTCAGTTACCCGCATAGAGCCAAGCTCGGCACCAATACTGGATCCAACCTTTCCCGAAGCTATTAGTGCAGTTACCAAGGGTGCAAGTGCGCGCATAATAGCTATGGATACTAAAGAAGGTAACCAAGAGTTTGCACCAAAGGCTGCTAATGATGGTCGTGATTGTTTGGTAAAAATAAGCCCGATAATAAACCCAGTTACAGAAATAAGCGTGAATGATTTTACACCTACCTCGAAGCATTGCCTAACAATTTCTTTAAACTCATACGGGGGTACAAATGCTTCTTTAAAAAATCGAATTATAAATAAATGAATACGATACAGATCGGAAAAGAAAGTTTCGAAACGTTTTTTTAAAGGGTTGCCCAGTTTCTTTTCGGGCGGGGTAATACTGCTTAAAGAATCCATTTAATACTAAAAAGGTATTATAAAAATATCAATGATGTGGATTTAATAAAATGATCAATTATTAGGGTAAGTACAATTGCTTGATATACTTATGATTAAGAGAAAAATGAATAATATTAACATGGAATAAAAATTGTAAACAAACTAAATACTCTAAATAATTAATCCAAATAACTCACCTACCCTTTATTTAATTCTACCGTTTTAATTAAGTAATTATTTCAACAAACATTATTAAATTTTTACAAACGTAGGTTTTATTTGTTTAATATACATAAATCTTCCATTAAATTTATTCGTGATTATGTAAATTTTACAGATTAAAAAATAATGTTGAAATATTTATGTTCAAACATTCCGTGATTAATAAGGTTTTATATAATTTTTTGTTTTGATGTTATAACTAAATAACCATATCCCTATTTCAACAAATTTGATTACTTTTCAGCATATTTTTAATATGATTGTACTTTATGACCTTTAATAACGACCATTCAGATTTATATGATAGCTTGCTGGAAGGCAATAAACAATTTATTGAGGATAGTTTAAAAAGCGACCCCGAATATTTTGAATCGCTAGCAAAAGGGCAATCACCCCCGGTGTTATGGATTGGTTGTGCAGATAGCCGAGTGCCTGCCAATCAAATTACCAATACGGCTCCAGGTCAAATATTTGTGCACCGCAATATTGCCAATATGGTGATTCATTCTGATATGAATATGCTTTCGGTACTGGATTACGCGGTTAATGTATTGAAGGTTAAACATGTTATTGTAACAGGGCATTATGGCTGTGGTGGGGTAATTGCAGCTATTAGCAATAAACAATTTGGACTGATTGATAATTGGTTAAGGCACATTAAAGATGTATACCGCTTGCATGCTAAAACCCTCGACGCCATTGAAGATGAAGAAACCCGTTGCGACCGTTTGGTTGAGCTGAATGTGGTTGAGAATGTATATAATTTATGTAAAACATCCATTGTACAAAACGCTTGGCAAACAGGGCAGCAATTGGGTGTTCATGGTTGGGTTTACAGTCTAAAAACGGGTATTATAACCGATATGAAAGTAAGTGCCTACGATAATGCAAATATGGAAAATGTGTTTAAGTTTAAATGATTAGTGCGTTGGTTAATGGTGCGTTAGTGAGTTGTTGAATGGTGAGTTAGTAAATTGTGAATTATTAGCTTAAAATATTTGAATTTAGTCTCAAGTAATATATTAGCTTTTTTTAATTCTGAAAAAAGCGGGTGTGCCAACTTTCAGCAAAGGGTACCTCCCAGTTGGTTTCAAGCTCTTTTAGGGTTTGTACTAGGTTATTAAATACTGGAGTGTTGCTATTTACCTTACCTACTTTTAAAAGCTCCTCAAATTGGTCTTTGGGTGCTGTTAATACCTCTTCCCCATCGCGATAAGCGAAGTTAAAGCGATCGAGCAGGTTAATTTGATAAGTGTTTTCCATTTGTTTTATAAAATTTACCGATTTATCAATTGAACAACCACTTGCCCCCGCATTGCTTTCATCCACAATCAGAATAATAAAAAGATTGAACTTAACCAACCCTTTGGCTTTTAATAGGTGATTATGAGCTGTCCAGTTAATAGTAAACTGATCCAAATCCTGTTGAATTTGACTTACTTGATTGTCGGATAATTTTTTATTTGCCTGATATATCCAAACTCTTGAATTTTCTGAAAAATGCATGTACAAAGCTAGGCATTTTATTAATTTTGAGGATGTTTAAATTGATGGATAAAGTGATAATAAAAACAAGTGTAATATTTACCTTATTACTAGTTTTTATTTTGTCGGGAAGCTTTAAATCTAATACCCCTCCTACCGATTGGTTAAATTGGACAAATAATTGCCTAAAAAAATCATACAACTCATCGGCAGAGCCAAAACTAAAAAAATGGGAGTTAAGCATTAATGAATTAGGCTTTATCCGCCTTCGCAAGTTTTATCAAAAAAACAAGCAAATTTATTACTCCTTCAATTTAAAAAAGCTAAAAGATTTAAAGTATGAAGGAACCAGTAAAAAGGGCACTTTGCAACTAATAGCACTCGAAGACGATATAATTGTGCAAACCCATAACAGCCGTAAAGGCGATGTAGATGAAATGGCAAACCTATTAAGCATCCCTTTAAAAAACATGGAACCTGAAAAGCTGGATAGCTTAATGCAAGGGCTAAATTATTTTAAAGACAAATAATTAGTTTATAAACCTTTTGCTTTCACCATAATTTCGGCAATATCCAATACTTCTATTTCTTGCTGTTTGTTTTCAAGTTTTATTCCATCGCTAAGCATTGTCATGCAAAATGGGCAGGCTGCGGCTACAACATGTGCTTTGGTTTCCTTTATATCAACCATACGTTCAATATTGATATCCTTATTGCCTTTTTCGGGTTCTTTAAACATTTGCGCGCCACCTGCACCACAGCATAGCCCATTAATTTTGCATCGTTTCATTTCAACCAATTCGGCATCTAATATCTCCAGTGCTTTACGTGGTGCTTCATAAATGCCATTTCCTCTACCTAAGTAGCAGGGGTCGTGGTAAGTGATTTTTTTACCTACAAAACTTTCCCCACCTTCGGCTTTTAATTTGCCTTCATCAATTAATTGCTGTATTAATTGGGTATGGTGAATTACTTCATAATTACCACCCAAATCTGGATATTCATTTTTTATAGTATTAAAACAATGTGGGCACCCGGTAACTATCTTTTTAATGTTGTAGGCATCCAATACCTGAATATTAGTCATAGCTTGCATTTGGAATAAAAATTCATTGCCGGCCCGTTTGGCAGGGTCGCCGGTACAATTTTCTTCTGTCCCTAATACAGCGAAGCTAATACCAACATAATTTAATATTTTACAAATGTCGCGTGTTATTCTTTGCGCCCTTTCATCAAAGCTACCGGCACAGCCTACCCAAAATAAAATTTCCGGCATTTTACCTTCGGCTACCATTTCGGCCATTGTTGGTACTACTATATTTGTTTTTATATTTTCCATTTCAGCTATTCTTCTCTATTAACACCATCAGAATTATAAAATACTATTTCGCCCAGTTTAACCTATCAGCATTGCTGTACTTCCAAGGCGCACCATTATTTTCAATATTCGCAAGCATATTGTTTAAACTGGCTGGAGCCTGCGCTTCCTCCATTACCGCATACCTCCGCAACTCAATAATAATTTCTAAAGGGTTGATGTTAACCGGACAAGCTTCGGTACAGGCATTACAGCTGGTGCAAGCCCATATCTCCTCACGGCTTATATAATAATCCAATAAAGATTTACCATCATTAAAATCCGCTCCATTCCTTTCAAGATTATTCCCTATTTCAGTAATTCTGTCGCGTGTATCCATCATAATTTTACGGGGAGATAAAAGCTTCCCTGTGATATTAGCCGGACAAACCGAAGTACACCTGCCACATTCGGTACAAGTATAGGCCTCCATCAGGTTTTTCCAAGTTAGGTCGGTCGCGTCTTTTGCTCCAAAACGAGTTAGGGTGTTAGCTTCTGGAACAAAAGTAGGATCCACCATCGCCTTCACCTCGTTAGTAACCGAAGCCATATTGGTAAATCGTCCTTTTGCGAGCAAATTTGAATAATAGGTATTTGGGAAGGCCATCAAAATATGAAAGTGCTTAGAAAAAGGTAAATAATTTAAAAATGCCAGTATTCCTATAATATGAAACCACCAACACCCCCGCTCAATAAGCTCTAAGATATGCGGACTAGACGGCAACCAAGAACTAAAAAACTGACTAATGGGGAAAGCTCCCGCTTGTATATAATGGCTATAATTTAATAATTGCAGCTTAGCATCGGCAGCGTTCATGGTTAAAAAGGCTGCCATTAGGAGTATTTCAATGGCTAGAATATAGTTAGCATCCGATTTTGGCCATTGTTTCATTTCGATACCCGAGAAACGTTTCAGTTGTAAAACATTACGCCTGATGAGAAATATAACACAAGCCACTAAAACAAGCATTGCCAGCACTTCAAAACTACCTATCAAAAAATTATAGAATCCCGGTGATAGTTTGGCAAAAACACGGTGGGTACCAACAACGCCATCAATAATAATTTCCAGTACCTCCATATTAATAATGATAAACCCCGCATATACAATAAAATGTAATAGGGCAGCAACGGGTCGTTTTGTCATTTTTGATTGCCCTAATGCTATTTTAGCCATGATTTGCCAACGAAGAGTTGGTTGATCATTCCGGTTAACTGGCAGACCAAGCATAATATTACGGCGGATGCGTCCTGTATTTTTAGTGAACAAATACAAGGCTGCCATTAGAATGATAACAAACAAAATTTGAGCAATCATTTGGGGTGATTTATAATTGCTCAAATGTAGATATTTAAGCACTCATTATAAAATTAAGGCAATTGATAGTAGAGGCCTAAAAAAAATTTCATACCTTATCTATTTCATAATAAGATATTTATTGAAGATATTTTTAGTTATGAAAAGTTTTTTCAAAAAAAAATAAGCTAAAACAAAAAAAACGCTACATTTGCAATCCCGAAACGGACGGTATCATAGCTCAGTCGGTAGAGCAAAGGACTGAAAATCCTTGTGTCGCTGGTTCGATTCCAGCTGATACCACCAAAAAGCCCTTTAGCGTAAAGCTGAAGGGTTTTTGTTTTTATAATCCAAAATTTATTTCCTTTACCCTCTCTGCCTTTAAAAGTTCAATTCTTTACAGTTAATCGTATTTTTCTAGTATCCTAGTCCTGTAATTTGAATTTTAGCGAAGCCTTCAAATTACAATGTTTTTTCAACTTTAATTTGTAACAAATATTTTTCAAAAAACTATGAATATAGTTTGCAAACTATAAATATAGTTTATACCTTTATCAAACTATAAAAATAGTTTGATATGGTTATTAAAGAACTAACGAAGGCCGAGGAACAAGTAATGCAACTTTTATGGCAGTTAAATGAAGCCATAGTAAAAGATATCATAGCGCTAATGCCAGAGCCTAAACCAGCCTATAACACGGTATCAACTGTTGTAAGGGTTTTAAAAGGTAAAGGCTTTATTAATCATAAGGCTTATGGCAATTCGCATGTTTATTTTCCTCTGATAACCGAGGCGCAGTATAAAAAATTCACGTTTGATAAAATGATGGCCAATTACTTCAGTAATTCCTACGAAAGCTTAGTTTCCTTCATCGCCAACGAAAAGAAACTCAACCTGCATCAATTAGACGAATTAACCAAACTTATTGAAAACCTAAAACAAAAAAACAAATGAACTGGCTTTATTACCTTGCAGAATCAAACTTATACCTACTGGTATTTTATTTAACTTATTTCCTGTTTTTTAAAAACACCACACATTATCAATTAAACCGGGCTTATCTACTATTTTGCTGTATTGCTTCGTTTATATTGCCTATTTTACAAATTAGTGCCCTTAAACCTATTAAACCTGCTCCTATTTTAAGCCCGACAAAACAGGAGGCATTGATAATGACAGTTAATGCTTATGCTACCGAACCTATTAACGTTCGGTTACCTAATCCACCAATTCAGTCTTTAAAAACATTATCATCCACCGCTCCCGAAATGCATAAATCTGCTATTAATTTACCTGATTTGTTATGGTATGTATACTTAGTTGGTGCGTTTATTACATTAAGCATCCTAATTATTAAACTAATTACCATATACAAGTTTGTTAGAAATGGACAGATTAGTGTGATGGACAAGCATCGGGTTATTGAGATGAAGGATTCGGATGCTGCTTTCTCATTTTTCAATAATTTGTTCATAGGGACTAAAATAAAAGAAACAAATACCATTATTAAGCATGAACTTATACACATACATCAAAAGCATTCTGCCGATATTATTTTCTTGGAACTGGTTAAAATTTTTAACTGGTTTAACCCTACAGTTTACTTAGTGCAAAATAGTTTGAAAATTGTGCATGAATACATAGCCGACGAACAAATCGTGTCGAATGAGTCAGAAGCCATTGCCTACTCTACATTTTTATTGCAAACTGCCTTTGGTTCAAATAACTCATCAATAACAAATTCTTTTTTTAATTACAGTCAACTAAAGAATAGAATTATGATGCTAAATAAGCAACGTTCCAGCAAACTCGTAAAGTTTAAATATCTGATAATTGCTCCTATATTTCTCATATTAATAAGCGTTTCTACCCTATCAATCAGTAAAAATTATGGATGGATTGATATTTTTCCAATTCATTTAAATTCAGTTGATAATAATGGATTTAAAAATCCAATTAGCGCTGTAAAAAGCAAACGATTAAAAATAACACAAAATGGAAAATCAACAATTACAGATCGGCTTACTATAAGTGAACAAAATAAAAAAGTAACATATACGGCATCTTCAATTACTCCCGGTGATAAAATCGCATTATTAAAAAACAATAAAATTACGGTTGATTTTATGGATGATAGTACCAAATATAGTACCAAAGATGGAAAGTTAATTTTGCCCATCGTTAATTCCGATGGATATTATCTTTTAGATTATTATTTACACCATAACGTTCATTACTCATCTAATAAAGGTGAAAAAGGGGGACTGGTAATAGTTGGTTATTCACTCGATCAAAATCGGCATTTGATAAATGTAAAAATAACAAAAAGTGGAGGTACTAAATTAGATGAGCTGGCTTTAAATGGCTTTAATAATTATAAAGGTATTGTTAATGATGATTCAGGCAAGAATTACAATTTGGGTGTTTACTTCTTTACAAATGATTATTCCATATTTAAAACAGATTCAATGGACAAAATACCCGGTTTTGCAGGTGAGGTAATTATTCCAAATTTTAAATATCCTTATGAGGTTACTAAAAAGGGATTTGAATATGTAGAGCGTGGGGTTGGTTTTCCTGGTGATGATAGTAGGGAAGAAGTAATAATATTTGAAAAAAATGGAGCAGCAGTTTCTTTTTTTAAAGCAAAGTTAACTAATGCAGATTTAAAGATGCTGAATGATAAATATGGCTATGTTTTTCCATCCGCATCTTCAAATATCCTTACATTCATGAATAAAAAAGACAAGCACTATAAGCGTTTAGCCTATTTTTTTGATATGAACTCTTATTTAGATAAGCCTTATTCCGATGATTTTTATAATCATATAATAGACACTATGGAGTACCCAAAAACACCTCAAATAGGAATAAAAGGTGCCGTAGTTATAGTTAACTTTAATTTGGATACTAATGGAATTATAAATGATGTAAACGTTGACAAGAGCGCAGGAATTGAATATGACAATGCGGCAATAAAAGCAATCCAATCATATAAAAAACCTATAAAAGATAAAGCTGGTAGGCACAGTATCGCAATTGTTTTTTGTGTAGCCAATAAAAAATACAGACCAACAGTAAGCGATAAAATTAAAAAAACTGGTTATGTAGGCGAGCTTGCGGTTGCGGAGAGTAAACCATTCTTTCGCCCTTCAATGATGATAAAAGTTGATTCAGTTAAAAAGTAAAAAAACAAGCTATACTACATTTCATTATTTAATATGTTTTACCTAAACCATATCACAAAAACAGCCCTTATGCCTTGTTTAGGGCATTTTTTCATACTTAAATTTTACTAAAAGTAAATAATAATAGAGGTCAAATAATTATTTTTAAAATCTATTATCCGTGTTTAATTAGGGTGAATATTGAAAAAATAAACATCTCATGTTAAGAATGCAATTAACATTATGGCAAAATTGTCCAAAATTAGTTCGTTTTTACTTTTGGAAGAATGATTTTAATTGCATACATTTATACTTATTTACCTATTTAAATACTTTCTATCGACAATAAGACTGTTTATCTATGAAAAATGTTTTGTATTGGCTTTGTTTTCTTATTTTATTCACAGTAACAAATAAAGCTTCCTCCCAAGGATTTTTAAAAAAGCTTAAAGATAAAGTTAGTAATGTTGTAGGAAACCAAGTTGATCAAAAGGCTAGTGTTCCACCTGGAAATGATTCAGGAAATAACAATTCTAATTCATCTGGTAAGCCCACTAACAAAGGAGGTGGTGGATTAAGCAATACTGCACCACCAGATGTAAAAGCTCAAATGACTGAGGCTGAAAATGCTCATAATGCAAAGAACTATAGTGATGCACGTTATTCATTACAACAAGCACTTATGGGAGTTGAGATACAATTGGGTCGTCAAATTCTTAAATCCTTACCTGCATCTGTAGACGCCTTAGCCGCAGATACCACACAGGATGTTGTAACAAGTACACAATGGGGATGGAGCAATCTGAGCATTCATCGGGTTTGGAAAAACAATGCTGATAAACAGCTTACAATTACTATAGGGAATGCCGGAATGTACGCTGGTTTAGCAACCATGTATTTTTCAAATGCCGGTATGATGGAGGCAAGCGGCACTAAACAAAATTTTAAACAAGTAAGAGTAAAAGGGAACAAAGCAATCATTCAATATGCAGATAATACTGGTTATACGCTGATAATTTCAATTGGCCAAACTTCAATGGTAGTGTATGAGTGTATCAACTTTGCAAATGAACAAGAGGTGATGACCACTGCTAATTCATTTGATATTGACGGAATAAAAAAGATGCTTGGAGAACAATAATTTCGATTACCTACAAAAAAATATTTATGAGAATTTTTATAACACTTATAGCAATAATTGGATTTGCACCTACAGTAATAGCCCAAGATTTTGTTAAAGCAATGGCGAATGCTAAAGCATCCTACAGCGCTGGCAAGCTGGAGGAAACGCATTTTGCACTGCAACAAGCAATGCAGGAAGTTGATTTAACAATTGGTAAAGAGGTGCTAAAATTGCTACCTCAAAAGATTGATGTAATGGAAATAAGTCCAAAACAAGATAATATTAGTTCAAATGTTGGTTATGTTGGTGCCACAATACATCGTGCTTATGAAAAAGTCGGTCGGAAGTCAGATATTACCATCATTAGCAATTCTCCTTTGGTGGCAATGATGAATACAACATTAAATACCCCTCTTTTAGGAGGATTTATGAATGATGATAATACCAAAACTGTAAAGATTCAGGGTTATAAAGGAAGGCTTGAAAAACAATTGGGCAGCGCAAACGACAAAAATAGCTATGAATTGCAGATACCCTTAGGCAGTGCTTTAATTACATTTAAGGTTGATGATTGTACAGATACGCAAATACTTAATTTTGCAGATACAATTCCATTACAACAAATAGCAAAACTCATTCAATAGCGCACGTGTAAACTACAAGAAAACACCTTACTAAATATTTCAGATATAGTGGTCAAAAATGGTTGGTGAAACCTTTATAAGTTATTGATTAAAAGCGAGATGTGATAGGTCAATTGAAAGTGATTTCAATTGACTTTTTTTGTTTATGAAAAGTGTTAAAAAAAGGCATGTTGGGCCTGTA
>CAITEP010000043.1 GCA_903891475.1 uncultured Mucilaginibacter sp. | reverse complement strand
TTACAGTTCAAACACGCCTTTTTTTGACGATTTCATATAACAAAAAAAGCAAATTGAAATCAATTTCAATTTGCTCCTTATATCTTGTTGTAAAACAGATTATTACAAAGGTTTTACCAACTATTTTTGTCTATTAAATCGTTTTTTATCTCGTTGCTATTAAGTTAGCTGTATCAATCGGCTGTTGTTTTTTGTTTTTCCAAAACTGCCAAACAGATTTTTTTGCTTGTTCTGCTGCTACTTTTTTATTGAAGTCCTCAATTGCTTGAGCTATTTTCTCGGGTGTTAGTTGTCCTTTTATTACAGTTGTCATATCGGTTCGTGATGGTTTAATAACGCAAATATCATTAAATATTATATCAACAAAAAATATTTATTAAATATTTTAAGCTTATTTTATACGAAATTTAAGCCGCTAAAGTTCTTATTCAATACCAGGCTGTTATCAACATTTAGCCATTTATCTAATAATGTGGCGTAAATTTCTCTAAAATCAATCTCGTATTTTAAGTCGCCATGGTCTAATTGTGTTAAATCGGGCGCATTGTTATAAATGCCTGCGTTTTTTAACTTCCCGCCAAAAAGCAATACATTATTGGCTGTTCCATGGTCGGTACCGTTGCTCGCATTTTGCTCTACCCTACGGCCAAATTCCGAAAAAGTCATAATCAAAGTATCATCCAACTTGTCGGTCTGTTTTAAATCTTTTACGAAAGCAGCAACTGCATCACCGTAAATCTTTAATTGTCGTCCTTGTTGGTTTTGTTGACCTACATGGGTGTCAAATCCACTTAATGACACATAATATACCCTTGTTTGCAAACCCGAATTGATGAATTTAGAAACTGTTTTCAACTGATTACCAAACGGAGTAGACGGATACATACCAGTAACATTATAAGTTTGCGATGTTTTTTGAATATACTCGGCCGATGAATAGGTTTCAATCATGGTTTTATACAAATAGCCTAAATTATCTTCATTCAAATTGGTGTCGCCATGTTCGTGTACCAAATCTTTAAAAAATGGCTCGCGAGTTATTTGGTATAGTTTATTAGGGTCTTGTACTGCTATTCCTTTTAATTTTTCGCCTTTTACCGCTAATGATAAGGTATCATCCACCTCTAAAGCCATATAAGGAGTTTTGCAGTTTTGGCAATTAGCATCCAAATACCTGCCTATCCAGCCAGTGGTTAAAAACTGGTTCGAATCGCTGGCGGTTTGCCAAATATCCATCGACCTAAAATGTGATCGATCAGGATTTGGGTAACCTACCGAATTGATGATGCTCATCCATCCTTGGTCGTAAATTTCTTTTAGTGCCGATAGGTTGGGGTTCAAGCCTTGCATATCATTCAGTTTAATGATATCAGGTTGGTTAATGGCAATAGTTTTACGTTTTTGGTAATAAATATCATTACCGAAAGGTATAATGGTATTTAAACCATCATTGCCACCTGATAACTGTATAATCACCAAATTTTTATAACCCGTAAGGTTATTTTGAGCCAATGCCTCCAGCGGTTTTAAAAATGTGGGAATCATGAACGCTCCCGACATGAGGGCTGTTTTTTTCAGAAAATCTCTTCTTTCCATTGTGCTATCGCTTTTATTATTATAAAAGTTGAATTATCTATTTTAGGATACCTCATTATTTAAGAAGTACCTGTTTATTAGCCATTAACAAAGCTGATATTCGGGTGTTGATACAATTTGGATGATACTTGTTTTCATATCAGGCGAAAGTGCTACCTCATCGGTCACTACCTTATCTAGTGTTGGTTCCAGCATAAATTGTGCTATTTCAGTTTTTGGTGTGCCATCGGGAATTTGTTTCAAAAACTTGTCCCAATCGGGTTGTGCCTGTACTTTTTTAATTACGTTTAATTCCTGTTTTTTTAATGCTGCCAAATAAGCTTCATCTTCGGGCCCGGCTTTACCGGTAAAATCGATATACCCGGCATTCAAAATGGTTGATGGCATTTTCATGCGGTACATTAAGGACGAACTATCAATCCACCTTTTACCCCCAGGCCAACCTGCAACATTTGGTGGCCTAAACAATACTTGCCCTAACGTGCGTTGAAACTGTATCAATACATCGGGGTTTTGGTAAGCAATGTAAAACTGCCTGTTTAATCCGGTTAAAAACTCAATGGGCGATTTTATGAGGTTGCCAATATTCTTATCCTCATAAAACCAATCGGCCAAAAAAACATGTTCCAATAATGGCTTTATTTCGTAATTGGCGTTATAAAACACATCGGCCATTTGGTTAATATGTTCTAAATCAGGTGTTTCGTTTACCAGATAACGGTAAAGCTTGGTGCTAATAAAGATGGCTGTTTGCTTATTTGCTAAAATAATATCAATAATATCCTCGCCGGTAAATGCACCAGTTTTACCTAAAAAGGTTTTTATGCCATCATCGTGTGCTTTGGCATTAAAGGCATAAGCCCCGGTTTTACCATCAAATGCCCAGCCTGTAAATGCCCTTGCCGATTCTTTTACATCCTGCTCGGTATAATTACCACGACCCAACGTAAAAAGCTCCATCAATTCGCGGGCGAAGTTTTCGTTAGGGTGGCCTTTTCGGTTTTGTTGGTTATTTAAAAACTGCAACATGGCTGGCGTTTGCGATACTTGCAACAGCATGGTTTTAAAATTGCCTAATGCATTTACCCGCTCAATATTATTTAGCGCTTGCTGATAAAACTCATTGCCAATGTTGCAAGCAAAATGATTATGCCAAAACAAGGTCATCTTTTCGCGCAACTGCGCTTCCGTCTCGGTTAATTGCTTTGTCCATGCATTGTTCAAGTCCTTCATTTGCTGGTTACGATCCTGAGCGAGTTTCTTCTTATCCTCGTCAGTCGCGTTTTTAGGCAATTGGCGCATATCCAAACTTTCAGTCAAAATAGTTATTTGCTCCACTTTTTCAGAAGCCCTGAACAGCCGGCGTACCGCCTTTTTAACCGACCAGTTTTCATGATCGAGCAAGTCTTCATACCTAATGCCGAAGCCTGCCCTTGCAAACAAATGTTTAATCTGCCTATAATTGTTCATTCCTTTGGTTTATATGGGTAAGACAATCCTTTTTGAAAAAGGTTTAACCAAAATATTTTCTCAACGAATTAAGACTTCTTTTTTGCTTAATTTTTTTATGTATTTCACCCAAAAGAATAAATTAAATAGTTGAAGGCAGATAATTCAAATAGAGGCCGCCAAGACGTGCAAAAAACCAGAATAGCTAAACAATACGCATAATTAAACAGTGTTAAAATCAAGTACTGGAATTAGATTCTGGATAATTAATACGGCATCCTAAATTTTCTTTTTCCAGCTTATACTCGATTCTACCAAGGGTGGGTCACTAAAAAAATATTTCGAATTAGTTTTACACAAACATGTTTTATTATTAATTTAGGTAAACAAATTTTATCGCTTGAAAAACCTAATTGCATTAATCGTGTTACTTTCTTTTTTTGTTTTACCAATAAAAGGGCAACAAAAAAACATTGATAAGCTTGATACTTTAAGAAAGATAACAACTCCTGGTTTAAAATTAGATACAACGCTAATTATAAAAATTAAAAATAAGTGGCTCGGTAAAATAGATGCAGCAACTGCTCGACAAAATAGGAAGGATAGTATTTTGAAAATTATACGCCAGATTGATTCTGTGGATTTAAGAATAACAAAATGCGATTTTGAAAAAGACGCTAACGCGATGATTTTATTGGATGAAGCTACGATGAGTTTTGGACTATTAAATTTAGAATTAGATAGGCATAAAAGGATTAAAATATTTAACGATAATGGGAAAGATGAAGCAAATATTATTATTCCATATAATAATCAGTTTGGTGAAGAACGAATTTATGGAATAGAAGCTGAGACGGTTAATTTGATAAATGGAAAAATTGAAGTTACCAAGCTTGACCCAAAGCTTATTTATTATACCCAAGACGATAAAAATAGATCAGTTATAAAATTCACTATGCCGAATATTAAATCTGGTTCAGTTATTGATTATAGCTATACATGGGTAAGACCATCATTGAGAAATATACCTGAATGGTTTTTTCAACATAATTTACCAACCTTGTATAGTGAAATAATAGCCTACCCAAATCCCATTTTTAAGTTTTCCGTGTTAAAAAGAACTAGTCTTCCTTTTGATAAAGACACAATACATATAAGTGGTATAGGACATGTTTGGGCTATGAAAAATGTTCCATCAGCCAAAGATGAGCCATATATGAGATCACTACATGATGCTTTACAAAGCATCAAAATACTCATTTCACAAATAAACTATAATTCAAAAAAAGATACCCTTTTAAGAACCTGGGCAAGTTTAGGGAAAGAAATTGCTGAGTATAAAAAATTCAACAAACTATTTGATCAAAGATTACCTGACGAGGATATAATAATTAAACAAGCAAACGCCTTAAAAACAAATGAGGAAAAAATAGCATACCTTTTTAATTATGTAAAAGGAAATCTGCGTTGGAATGAGGATGAAGACTGGATATCGGAAGATGGAATTAAAGCAATATGGAAGAGGAAAAGCGGCAGCTCGGGCGAAATTAATATGATACTTCATCATTTATTGAAACTAAGTGGTATTAACGCTCATCCTATGTTGGTAAGCACTCGTGAAAATGGTCAAATACTCTTAAATTATGCTGATATATATCAGATTAACAAATTGGTAGTTTACGTTCCTATTGATAGTATAAAATTTCAAATACTAGACGCATCAAATAAGTTTAACGTTTACAATGAAATACCTTATGATTTATTAAATAGTTACGGTTTAGTATTAGATAAAGACAATCAAAAATACGAACTCAGATTTATAAAAAAAGATGAACCTTCAAAACAATCTGTATTTATTAATGCTGAAATTAAACCTGATGGAACCATGACAGGAACAGCGAGTATTGCCAGCTTTAGTTACAATAAGTTTAACGATCTTGTAATGTATAAAAAT
Source organism: uncultured Mucilaginibacter sp. (assembly GCA_903891475.1). Taxonomy (GTDB): domain Bacteria; phylum Bacteroidota; class Bacteroidia; order Sphingobacteriales; family Sphingobacteriaceae; genus Mucilaginibacter. Next base: position 77,589 of record CAITEP010000043.1, on the reverse strand, counting down.
CTGGACGAGAAAAAATATTTTGAATACCTGACAAATAATGATAATAATTTAAAAATCAAATCACTAAAGTTAGAAAACGCAGAAGTGGACTCTTTGCCACTTATTCAAAATATTGAGTTTAACCTCGAACTGCCCGGAACAGATGATAAGTATATTTATTTTAATCCTAACCTATTTACCGACTTGTACAGTAACCCGTTTATAATAAAATCAAGAGTATCAGACATTGATTTTGGATGCAATAAAAGTTACAAAATTAGTGGCAGGTATACCATACCGAAGGGGTATAAAGTAGAATCGCTTCCCAAAAGTATAAATTTAACTATGGAGGATAAAAGCATCATATTTAAGCGATTGGTGGTAATTGAGGATAGTTTAATACAGGTATCTTATAATATCAGCTTTAAAAGATCTTTTTTTGCGCAGGCTGAATACCAGGGCATTTATAATTACTTTAAAAAAATGGACGAAACCTTAAATGAGCCTATTGTACTCAAAAAACAATAAGGACTTATTATTTTAAATGGGAGATTGTTATTCTAAAAGTTTTTTTATGAAAAAAATATTTTATTTGTTTTTAATACTTGTTCACCCAGCAATTGCCCAAAACTGGCAAGGGAAATTAACCTATAAAAGAATTTTAAATTTATTCCCGAACAGTATAAATAAAGATACTTCTGGTTTAGTTAGTATTTTATTTTTCAACAAAACAAATTCGTATTATGTATACTTGAGTAGCATAATTAATGGCATCCCCCCCAAGCAAAACCTTGATAGTATTTTAAAAAATCACCTTAATAAGGAAGCAGATGATATCAATGATTTTTCAATATCAATTACTTTAAAACCGTCTTATTCTGATGATGTTGGTGAAGTTTTCGCGATGGATTTTGAAAAAAGAAAATTAGAAATGCGCCAATTAGTCAACAAAAAGGGATTTATGAGTTCGGAACCAATTCCATCAATTAATTGGAAATTATTTAATGAAGTTAAATACTTTAGTAATTATAAATGTTTCAAAGCGACAACAACTTTTAGAGGGCGTAATTACGTGGCTTGGTATTGTCCTGAAATTCCTATTAGCAGCGGGCCTTGGAAACTACAAGGTTTACCCGGTTTAATTTTCGAAGCTAAGGATACTGACAATGAAGTAGAATTTGTTTTTGAAGCTATAGAAATACCTTTAAAAAACCCTTTAAAAACCTTTAACTTAATGGATGCTCCCGGTACTTGGGTGCCTTTTAATAATTTTAAAACGATTGGTTTTAGTGAAAATAAAATGAATATTAAGCTATCAGGCTCTAATAGTTTGGATGAAAATCAAATTAAAGATAAATCGACTGATTATTATATCGAAAAAAACTATGATTGAAATTTTATAAAGTTATATTTTTAATTATTAGAACTTTCAATAATCAAAAACGTTTCTTGGCGACGTAAACCTGATATTAATAATCTATTTTTTCTTTTTAGCCTTAGGCAATGGCTCAAGTGGTGGCGTGTTTATTTTTTTTAAAAGGGCTGTTATTGATACATAAAAAAGGAAGGCGCAAACCACCATTCCTATTGATCCTAGTGCTATGCGCCAACTTTCGTTATTTTGAAAACCATGTATAACGCTAAGTAAGGCCAAGCCCAAAAAAAGTAAAAAAAGCACACTCGCGCCAAACAGCTTCCTATTTTCTTTGTCTTTTAAACTACTAAATAAAAGTTTCATCTTCAATAATATACAATTAGCGTGGCTTAATTAAAAAAATCGTTGTTTTTATTTTTTTTGAACAATGGGCTCAACATAATATAAATACCCACCAGGCTCAACACCACACCTATTCCCGAAATAATGATATGCTTGGTACTGTGTATCTCTACACTTTTGTAAGTGCGGTAAAGGCTAAACAATAGTATTATTACAAACATTAAAGTTTGCAAAATGATTTTGGTTCTTTCTTTTTTTTCCATGCTATAAAAATATTATTTCTTTTTTAAAAAGCAGGTTTTCAGCACTATGCTCATGCCGTCAATTTTACAATCTACCTCTTCATCGTTATCCGTAAGTCTGATTTTTTTAACGGTAGTGCCTTGTTTAAGGGTAGTCGACGCACCTTTTACCTTTAAACTTTTTATCAGCGATACCGAATCACCTTCAAAAAGCGGGTTTCCGTTGCAGTCTTTTACGTTTGATGTTTCCATTTATTATATTTTATGAGGGGGTTATTTAATTTTTCCGGCTTGTTCAAGTTCGGCATCCAAATCAGCATCAAACTTAAAATGATAAATCACCCAATCGTTTTTGGGCTTATAAAACATAAAAGTAAAGCGCACTGGCTGTTCATCAAACTTTACAAGGTAGCTGAAGTAATATAATGATTTGCCGGCGTTTTTTTGCGAGATCAACTCGTTGCCCAAGTATTCCCCAACCGATTGGCTCAGCACCTGCATCTTTCTTTTAAGCTCAGCAATTTGGGCAGTATCAGTAAAATATTTGTTGGTACTAAATAAATAGCCAATGGCATTGGCGCTGCCTTCCGTTTTATAAGTCTTAAAAAATTGCTGTATAATTCCTTGGGTGCTTAAACCTTTGGTGTTAGGTTTAACTTCGGCAACCACAAAAGCGCTATTAGTTTTTAAAGCTGCCTGCGCCCGGGCAAAATAACAGTTACCTATCACCAAAAGGATCAATAAAACTGTTCGTAAAAAATATTTTGTGGGTATAGTTATAATCATTTATAAAAATTATAAGCAAAGTAAATAAAAAGATAGGGCATGGCTCAATTTTATTTTGCATGATGATAAATTAAATGCAAAAACTTGGCTGATAAATTTACTTAAACCAAATGCGTTAAGCTTGTTCAAAATATTTGAGCGTTACCTTTTCGCCATCAAAAACAGCATAGCTTTTATAAAACAGCCATTCGCCCAAATTAATGTAACGGCTATTGTGGCCTAAATCTACATCCATAGGTACATGCCTATGGCCAAAAATTAAATAATTAAATGTTTGTGTTTTTAATAAATCCTTACTAAAAATAACCAGCCATTCTTGCTCTTGCTTGGCATATTCGGGCGTTTTTTTCTGGCTTTTGCGGCTCCTGGCCGACCAATAATTGGCCAAGCCTACACCAAAATTAGGGTGTATGCGGGCAAACAACCATTGGCAAAAACTACTACGAAAGAATTTTTTTAAAATCTTGTAAAAAGTATCTCCCGGACCAAGTCCGTCGCCATGGTGCAGGTAAAAAGTTTTGCCATTGCGGGTAATTTCCAGTTCATTACTTACTATGGTGGCACCCAACTCATTCACAAAATAATCAAACATCCACATATCGTGGTTGCCTTTAAACAAGTACAGTTTTACACCAGCATCGGTCAATTGTGCCAATTTGCCTAAAAAACGGATATAACCTTTTGGCACAACGGTTTTATACTCGAACCAAAAGTCGAAAATATCACCAATTAAAAACAACTCGGAGGCATCCATCTTCACCTCATCCAACCACCTGATAATGGCATCTTCCCGCTCCCTACTTTTTAAATAAGGACCACTACCCAAATGAAAATCAGAGGCGAAGTAAATTTTGTTCCTATTTTGCATAGCGGGTGTAAAAATAAAAATAATAAAGTGTAATTATTAGAGAAAGGTTTAGCCTCACCCTGACCCTCTCCAAAGGAGAGGGGGGTAAATTTTGGTTCTTTAGAATTCTTGCTTTGGCCTCACCCCAGCCCTCTCCAAAGGAGAGGGAGTTTGATTTGAGTGTTTTATTACTTTCAATTTCCGCCATTCCATTCATTTCTTACCACTCTCTACCCAACCACTCTCTATTCACTTCTCACAACTCACCATTCACCCCTCACTTCTCGCCATTCACTACTCAACCCCCAAATCATTCATTTTTAAGAAGTTTTACGGCAGTGGTATTTCAATAAATGATATAAATAATATATTTTTGCCACCCCAAAATGAACTTTTTTAGAAAGCAAAAGCAGCAAAACGAATTAACCGACCAGCAAATGCTGAATAGCTACCGCAACAGTGGCGATTTGGTTTTTTTGGCAAATTTGTATGAAAAAAAAATGCCACTCGTTTTTGGGGTTTGTGTAAAGTATTTAAAGGATGAGGAGCTGGCTAAGGATGCCGTAATGGGTATTTTTGAAAGTTTGATAACCAAGGTAAAACAGCATCAGATAGAAAACTTTCAAAGCTGGCTATATGTGTTGAGCAGGAATTATTGTTTGATGCAGTTACGGCAAGATAAAAAGGTGGAGGTGGTTAATTTAGATGATTTTATGGAATTTGTTCCGTTTACGCATCATGAAGATAATAACCGCGAAGCGGCTTATAAAGCATTAGAAGGTTGTATTGACAGGCTTACCGAAGCGCAAAAGCAAAGCATTGATTTGTTTTATTTGAAGGAAAAATGTTATAAGGAAATTGCCGAACTAACCGGGTTTAATTTGAACGAGGTGAAAAGCTATATACAAAACGGGAAACGCAACCTTAAAATTTGTTTGGAGAAAGAAAGTGTCTGACCAGGAATTTGACATATTGCAAATTATTAAGTACCATGCAGGCGAGCTGGATGCCAAAGCTATGCACCAGTTGGAGCTGCGTGCCCAGCACGACCCATTTTTAATGGAGGCGATGGAAGGCTATGAAAGCATGGCTGCAAGTCATGATAGTCATTTGGCTGATATCAAGCAACGTTTAAACAACAGGATAAATAAAAAAGAAGGGCGTGTAATTCCTTGGAGGATGTTGAGTATTGCTGCTTCCTTTGTATTACTGGTAAGCGTGATAGGGGTACTTTGGTTTAAGAGCAATAATAACCAGGAAAAAAGGCTTGCCTCCAATATTACCACTCCGGAAAAACCGAAGGCAGCAGCTTCAAAGCCCGAAGCAGTTGAGAAAGTTGCTATAGAAAAAAATAATGCAGAACCAGCTCCCGCTAAATTAGATACCAGCGGGTTTTTCCCAGATAAAGAAACAGGAAATAATGCTTCAGAAGCTGACAATGTTGTTCCAAGTTCCAAAAAGAAAAAAGGGAAATTTAAAGATGCTAACATTGCTTCTTTAGCAAACGCTCCGGTTGCAGCACCCGATAATATCGTAGCTTTTAACCCTCCCGTTGTGCCAGTAACTAAGGAGGATGCTAAAAAAGATACGACTCCGCTAAACGAAATGATTGTGATGGAAATGGCTGCCCATAAAGATAATAAGCAGGAAGCAGTAGCCAAAGTGGCCCTGCCTAAAAAGCAACCTGCTCCAGTTATGAACCAATTGCTAACAAGCAAGGTTGATGGGGTAACCAAAACACCATCAAATGAATACGGATATATAGCTCCCGATTTACAAGCAAATAATGCCTTAATAAAAGGTAAGGTTGTTGGAAAAGATGGTGGCTTCCCTGTGGTTGGTGCCATTGTAAAAATTGCGGGTACCAGCAATGAAACGGTTACCGATGATAAGGGCTCATTTACGCTAAGAGCCAACCTAGCTAAAGATAAAATTGTGGTTGGTTATGCCGGGTATGAAACCAAACAGTTAAATGTTGCCAATCAAGATTCGTTAAAGAAAATTGTGCTGAACCCAGTTAACAATGCTCTTGATGAAATGATTGTTGCCGATTATAACAAAAAGGTAAACGAGGGCGATACCATCCTAAAACGAGCCCACCCTAAAAACGGATGGGGTAATTATCGTAGATACCTAAAAACCAGCGAAGAATTTACGGTTGGTGCCGCAGGTTTAGTAAAAATAAGTTTTGAGGTAAACCACGAGGGTGCTATTAGTAATATTAATATTGTAGAAGGCCTTACCGATTTGGCCAATAAAAAAGCACTTGAGCTAATTGCAAATGGCCCTGCATGGATAGGCAATACAGCAGGTGCACCCGAAAAAGTAACTTTCAAAATTAAGTTTTTGAAATAAGTATCAGCCTATATCAATTAATAACTTATTTGGTTATTCATCTTGTTTTTTGTTTTATGGCTAACTGCCTGGAATAGTTATTTTTAAAGTTGATGGTATTTTTTTACAGGAATACTTAACTTTGTTAAATGTCTACAGATGCTGATGAATTTCTGGTTACTTCTGAGCAGAAGGCCTTTGATATGGGTCATCGCCGTATTATTAATTTTAATATGGGCAGATATGATGCCGCGGTAGAGCGGGGACTGTCGAAAATCATCAACCTCGAAAACATCAAGAAAAAAGGCCATGTTATTAAATGGCGGGTGATGGAAAACCTCGACAAGTATTTGTTGGAGTTTGAAACCAATTTTCAACGCCGGGGCGGCAAGGTAATTTGGGCAAACAATGCCGAAGAAGCCAATGCCGAAATATTAAAGATTTTGAATAGGCACAACGTAAAAACGATTGTAAAATCAAAATCAATGGTAACTGAAGAAATTCAACTAAATGAATTTTTAGAGCATAACCATATCGAATCGCTCGAGACCGATTTGGGCGAATACATTGTGCAATTATTAGGGCAACGCCCTTACCATATAGTTACCCCTGCCATGCATTTGAGCAAGGGCGATATAGCCAAGTTATTTAATGAGCATTTTGGCACTCCCATTGATTCGACCCCCGAAGAGCTAACGCAAAAAGCCCGCGAGCTATTGCGTGAAAAATATGTACAAGCCGATGCGGGCATAACAGGTGCTAACTTTTTAATAGCCGATAGCGGAAGCATCGCCATTAGCGAAAATGAAGGCAACGCGCGTTTAACCACCACCTTCCCAAAGGTGCATATTGCCATAACCGGGATTGAAAAGATAATTCCATCAATGGCCGATTTGGATATGTTTTGGCCCATGCTTGCTACACATGGTACCGGACAAAATATTACTGTTTACAATACCATTTTAAGTGGCCCGCGCAAACCGGATGAAACCGATGGTCCCGAAGAAATGTACGTGATTTTGTTGGATAACGGGCGCACTAACCTGCTCGCTCAACGCGAACAGAGGCAAGGCCTATATTGCATACGCTGCGGAGCCTGTTTAAATGGCTGTCCGGTTTATAGAAACATTGGCGGGCATACTTACGAAACTACTTATAGCGGCCCTATTGGCTCTATTATTGAGCCACATTTAAATGGAATGGAAGCATTTAAGCACCTAAGCTATGCCTCTAGTCTGTGCGGAAAATGCACAGAGGTTTGTCCGGTAAAAATTGATATCCATAAAATGCTGTTGCTTAACCGTAGGGATGCGGTAAACCAAGGCTTGATCACCTCCAAAGAAAAATTTGGTTGGAAAGCATGGAAAAGGGGTATGCTTAGCAGAAAATTGACTGACTATTTTAATGGTAAAACTAAAAACTGGCTGCTAAAAACATTCTTCAAAAAATCGTGGGGAAACACTCGAATCATGCCAGTTGTTGCAGAAAAATCATTTTCGACACAGTGGGGTGAAAAGGAAAAAGCAGAATAAAGGCTTATAGATAGAGTTTAATAAAAAGCATATTGACCATCAACTATGCCTTTTATATTTTAGGCTAATGTTTATTGCCGAAACCAAATTCTTTATAAGTGCTCAACACATCATCAGTGCTACTAAATGGAAAGGTGTAGGAGGCCCACCAGCTTACGAAATCAGCATCTTTATCAGTAGTGGGTACAATAATGGCAGCACGCAGCATATAAATACCTTCACGGCTCATGGTAAAGGTTAGCTCTCCCTTTTTGTCGGTAGTTAATGTTTGCGGGTACACATTGCCTGTTAAGCTTTTAATATATAAGTTAACGGTTAGGTTGGCGGCAGGTTTGCCTTTAAACTTCACCTTGGCCGACATATCATCGCCATACTTTTTGTTATAGGGGTTGTCCTTCAAAATAATTTCAAAATCATCGTTCAAGTCTTTATCGTAAACGCCCCCATCGTGGTTATCAACTGATATCAAGGTTTTTAAATAGCGGGTATGCTTTTCTTTCAGCCTAAACTGGTTGCCAGTTTTAACCTTTTCGGCCAGTTTATCATAGCCTTGGCTAATTAAAAACTCCGAAAAATTATCGCGAGAGGCATCACCGTATTCTGTACTTCGGTTCATATCCAGCAAAGCTTGTCCGGTTATTCCCATGGTATAGTCAACTAGGTTCTTGCTGCTATCTTTCGCTAAAACAGATAAGTCAACTTTTTTATTACCTTGATACAGCATAAACTTGTTTATTTTTCTGTGAAGGTAGCTCAACTCATTTTGCCCACTAAACTGGTCGCCCTCAATAAGGTGCAGATTTAATTTATCACCTTTATGCAGAAAAAATGATTCGGGCAATAAAAAATAATCGTGGGTAGTGGCCGCAATAGCAACAACTGCTGCCAGTATTAAAAAAATCAGTGGTTTACGCTTCATTTATTTATTTTGTCAATATATTTAATCTTAAGGAATGGTGTCATTGCAAAATCATATGTCTCCTGCTCCTTAAAATTCCGAAACGCAAATCTATTTATTATTGTTTAGCAAACGGAATAAAAATAGCATTGTTTCGCCAATTTTTGGTGGATTTATGGGAATTTGGAGGGTATTTCTTAGCCAAAATGATAGTTTTATTATAATTTGACGGGCTTCGATTATAATTTCTGCGATTTAAATTATAATTTCAGTAGTTTCAATTATATTTTTTGAGGTCGAAATTATAGTTTCGAAATTGAAATTTGACTTATTAAGCAGTGTTTTTGAGCAAATCATACCAAAATAGGCCGAAATCAACCCCTTAAGCCATACCAAATTACGTATCAATAAACTATCTTTGCGCATGATAAAATCAATGACAGGTTATGGAATTGGTAGCTATGATGCAGGCAATGCCAAGTACACCGTCGAAATAAAGTCACTCAATAGCAAATTTTTGGAGCTTAATTTACGCTTGCCAAAAATGTTCGCCGAGAAAGAATTTCAGCTCCGTACCGATATCAATAAGCTGGTAGAAAGGGGCAAGGTAAACCTCTCCATTAATGTAGAAAAAGCGCAAACCACCGTAAATGCCGCAGGAATTGATACGGAATTGCTGAAGCACTATTATACTCAGCTAAAGGCAATTAGCACCGATTTAAACCAACCTGCCGATAATCTGCTACAACTTGCCTTAGGTTTGCCCGAAGTGGTGAAGTTTGAAGAAGAAACCATATCAGAAGATGAATGGAAAGGAGTTGAAAAGGCTTTCCAACAAGCACTGGCCGCCTTCCAGCAGTTTAGGGGCGATGAAGGAAAAGTGTTAGAACAGGATATAAAATACCGCATAGCCATCATTCTAAAAAACCTGGAACTGGTTGAATTAGAAGATCCTAAGCGTATTCCAATTATCAGGGAAAGGCTCAATCAGTTTTTAAATGATGCCGTAGCAAGGGAAGCGATTGATCAAAACCGCTTTGAGCAGGAGCTTATATATTACATTGATAAGCTTGACATCACGGAAGAAAAAATCCGACTTAAAACCCATTGCGAATATTTTATTGAAACCCTTAAAAATGACGATGCCAACGGCAAAAAACTGGGATTCATATCGCAAGAGATAGGCCGCGAAGTAAACACACTCGGCTCAAAAGCCAATGATGCCAGCATACAAAAACTAGTAGTGGGTATGAAAGAAGAACTCGAAAAAATTAAAGAACAATTGTTGAATGTTTTGTAGGGCATTTATTGATTGGTTTTATGGTTAAATTGTTTTATTGTTAATTGTTAAGTTTTTGAATTTATTAGAATTGTAACCACTTACTAATGAAAACTGACAAAATGACCAATAACCATTGATAACAAACCACTGACGATTGACCACTCACCACTGACCAAAATGACCACTAACCGAATGACTACATCAGGTAAACTTATTATATTTTCTGCACCGTCTGGAGCCGGTAAAACTACCATTGTGCGTCATTTATTGGAGAAATTTCCTGAGCTGGAATTTTCAATCTCGGCCACTACAAGGCAATCGCGTGGTGAAGAGGTGAATGGAAAAGACTATTACTTTATCAGCAAGGAAGAATTTTTGCACCTGATAGCCAAAAAGCAGTTTGTTGAATTTGAGGAAGTGTATTCAGGTACCTTCTATGGCACCCTGCGCACCGAAATTGAACGCATATGGCAAGATGGTAAAACGGTAATTTTTGATATTGATGTAGAAGGCGGCTTGCACCTGAAACGCAAATACGACGGACAAGCACTGGCCATTTTTGTTCAACCACCATCATTAAAGGTTTTGATTGAACGCCTGAAAGGCCGCGGAACGGATAGTGAGGAAAAATTAAAGGAGCGCTTTATTAAAGCCGAAAAAGAATTAAATTATGCCCCCCAATTTGATATTATCCTAAAAAATTACGACCTTGAAACAGCTTGTAAAGAAGCTGAAGTTTTGGTGAGTAATTTTTTAAAGTCATAATAGCTAAATTTTTGCTGAAATAAAACATATTATAGTTAAAAACAGTAAAAGTGGTTTTATGCTAATAAATCCACAAAAAGTTCTTATATTTCTAAAAAGGTTTATCATAGTCTTGTTTACTGGTTTACAAGGCGTAAAATTTGTTCATTGTTTTTTTAATTTCCCGGGTAAGGTTTGATGAATTAACTGTAGTTATTTCGGTTTTGATTTATAAATCGTTTGTAATAAAACTTAAGCCATGGGCCACCTGCTAAAAACTGATAACTATAATGAAGATAGGTTTACTATTCGGTTCGTTCAATCCTGTTCACATTGGTCATTTAATAATTGCCAACTATATGGCAAACTTTACCACGCTCGATGCCGTTTGGTTGGTAGTATCGCCCCAAAATCCGCTAAAGAAATATGGCGACATGATTAATATGTACGATAGGCTGGAGATGGCAAAATTAGCTACCGATAATTCAACCAAAATATCTGTTTGCGATGTGGAACTAAAACTCCCTCAGCCATCTTATACCATTGACACGCTTACCCATTTAAAAGAAAAATATCCGCAACATGAGTTTGCCATCATAATGGGTTCCGACAATTTAGTATCATTACCCAAATGGAAAAATTATAAGCTCATTCTCCGCGATTACCAAATATTCGTATACCCCAGGCCGGGTTATGAAAATACCGAATTGGCTACCCATCCTTCGGTTACCATTACCATGACGCCACTCATGGAGCTTTCGGCTACCTTTATACGTACTGCCCTCGCACAGAAAAAAAACGTACAATACTTTGTGCCCGATGCTGTTTTAACCTTTATAGAGAATAAGAATTTATACAGGTAATTGGATGGTTGTTAATTGTCCGAAAAGTACTTATAAGGCTAAGAGGTTAACAGTTTAAACAAATTCATTTATCAGCTATCTTTGCTGCCATGAATGAGACTACCATACTAAAATTGCAACTACCTACCGACCCACTTTGGGTTAAAAATGTGGTGGAGAGTAATATTGAGGAAATTTTGACCGACCATGCCTTTTGCGAACAAAAGGCAGCCAGCAATGCCATTACCTTGATAGTACAAAACCCCAATCTGTCCGACTTGGTGCAGGAAATGGCCAAACTGGTGCAAGAGGAAATGGACCATTTTAAACGCGTGCACGATATTATTTTAGAAAGAGGTTTTGTTTTAGGTAGAGAACGCAAAGACAATTATGTGAATGAACTACGTAAGTTTATTGTAATAGGTGGCGGCAGAACAGAGCAATTGGTGGATAGACTTTTATTTTCGGCAATGATAGAGGCACGTAGCTGCGAGCGTTTTAAAGTATTATGCGAAAACATAAATGACGAGCAATTAGCCGCTTTTTACCATGAGCTAATGATTAGCGAGGCTACCCATTATACCATGTTTTTACGTCTTGCTAAAAAATATGCGGGTGGCTTGGATGTTGATAAACGTTGGAAACAGTATTTAGCTTATGAGGCTCAAGTTATTCAAAACTATGGCAAAAGCGAAATGATACACGGCTAGGCAAATTGCAGCCACAAACAAAAAGCCTTACCCGTATTGGGAAGGCTTTTTGCATTATCATATATAAGCTAAAACTATTGCTTAATTCTTTTTGATTTGATACGCGCGGCTTTACCGGTAAGTTCGCGTAAGTAAAACAATTTAGCACGACGAACTTTACCATGGCTATTCACCTCAATTTTATCAATATTTGGTGAGTTGATAGGGAATATACGCTCAACACCTATGCCGTTTGATACTTTACGTACGGTAAAAGTTTCAGATACACCAACACTGTTACGTTGTATAACAACACCTTGGTATACTTGAATACGCTCTTTGTTACCTTCGCGTATTTTATAATGAACACTCACTGTATCACCTGATTTAAAAGACGGAAATTCTCTTTTTTCTACAGATTGTTCTTCAACAAATTTTATTAAATCCATGATTTCTGGCTCTTTAAGCGATTTTTAGCCCCTAAAAATCGGATTGCAATAATAGGGATTATTTTTTAATTATAAAAGTATGATTTAAAAAAATCTATATCCTTTTTTTACTGCCTTATACGCACTTTTAGGACTATTCTTCCTCCATCAATTCCTTTTTTGCCGAAAACCAAGCAACCATGGTATAGCATAGCCCAATTATCAAGGCATTAAATATAAAGTTAATGAGGGTATCGCTTACAGAATGCGATTGACTATCAATCCGCATAAAAATATAAATAAGGGATAAAATGCATATTCCAAATATTACCCAACCGATAATGGATGTTGGGATGTAAAAAATACCTTTTCGGATAAACCAGTTTAATTTCATAAGCTTAATTTTTTATTGTAATGTTTTGTGTGAATACATAATTAATGAACACAAATACAATTAGTAGACTTAGCAGAATGAGGAATATATTCCAAAACTTAACTTTTATGGTAATGTTAATTTCTTTTATGCTGAATATATTGCTACTTATCTTAATTACTGCTACGTGTAAAATTGCCAAACTGTTAATAAGGATGGATATAAGAGGCAATACAAAAAGCAGAATAGGGCCGATAATATCAATATAAGGAGTTTTTTCTAAACCTTCCATCAGCTTAAACATGGAGCCAAACCAACCTACCGAGCCGTGGAAGTAGTAATACATAAACACGCATAGTAAAAAATAGCAGGGCACAGCCACCAACCATACGCCTAACACTGCCGAACGTGTTGCATTCATAATGGCCATTTTTACGGGTAAGCCATGTTCTGGCTTTATTACAGGGACTCTTAAAGTTTCCATTTTGTTAATGATTTCGTTTTCATGGTTCATATTCATTACCCTTATAATGTAAAAGATTAAATTGGTTGCGTTTTTATAATAAATTCCTCAGTTTTTCCAAGCCTCGCGAAATAAGCGACTTTATGGTTCCCTCGTTTTTGTTTAAAATCAAAGCTATTTCTTTACTTGTTTTTTGCTCGAAATATTTAAGCGCAATTACCTCCTGGTATTTTAGGTCGAGTTTTAATAAACTAGCCCTTATTTGATTATAAGCCTCATAATCATTGAGTTCTTTTTCAAGTAATTCGCGTTCATCATCATTTTGTTGGTGTAGCAGGTTTTCTATGTGTGGGTTTTCTAGTAATTGTTGTAAGGATTGAGGCTTATATTTTTGCTTCCTATAATATTGCCCCAACTCATTAGTAGCAATGCGGTAAAACCAAGCCGATATGCTATGGCCTCGATGCTGAAAACGGTTAATGGTTAAATATGCTTTTAAAAAAGTCTCTGCGGCTATGTCTTTGGATAGGTCGTAATCGGCAGTTCGCCTAAAGATATAACCGAAAATAGGGGAATACCAAAAATCAAAAAATTGCCCAAATGCTTGTGGGTTGGTTCGGCACTGTTCAACAATGGTAATTTCCTCTTCAATTGTCATATTAACAACCATAATGCAATCTCCGCATTTTAGTTGCAATAATTGTGAAAGTGTTTATATAGTAATTAAAAGACAAACCTTTTAATTATAAAATAGATTTGGCAATTTATCTAAGGCAAGGATAACGAATAGCCAATAAAAAAGGGGGAAATCAATCCCCCCAGTAAAATTATTTTAGAAATAATACCTATCTTTAAAAGGATGAGCTGATTAATTACCTGGTAATTTCCAAAATCTCAAACTCCATTTTGCCGGCAGGTACCGTAATTTCAGTTTTTTCGCCTACTTTTTTACCTAGCAAGCCTTTTGCAATGGGCGATGCAAGCGAAATTTTCCCAGCCTTTAAATCGGCCTCGCTTTCTGATACCAGTTGGTAACTCATTACCATACCACTTTTAACATTCTTTATTTTAACCCTTGATAAAGCCAAAACCTTGGTCAAGTCCAGTTTTGATTCATCCAACAAGCGGGCGTTGGCCACTACTTCTTGTAATTGGGCAATTTTAGCTTCATGTAAACCTTGCGCTTCTTTAGCCGCGTCATATTCCGCATTCTCCGATAGGTCGCCTTTATCGCGGGCCTCGGCAATTGCTTTGCTAATATTTGCACGTTCAACAGTTTTTAACCTGTGCAAATCTTGTTTTAATTTTTCTAATCCTTCTTTGGTATAATAAGTTACCTCTGCCATAAAACACAATTTTATTATGTTAAAAAAATGTACAATTGCTGCCAAAAAAAACCGCCCTCCCTTTTTTAAGAAGGACGCTACAATATATAAAACAAACAAGACTATATGGGGTACGCCTACATAGTCTTGTTCTTAAAAAACAAAGGTAAGCGTTTTATGTTTTAAAATCCAAATTTTTTAGGGGCATCCATTGTTGGGCCTGCTCGCATGCTCCATTCGCATTGGTTTAATGAAAGGTCATCAACCTAAATCCTTAATAATTCCAATCAAAAAGATGTTCAAAATGTCAAATACAAGCAACAAATATGCTCCTATCTATATCAAAACTGCCATTGTGATATTTGGAACTTAATACTAAAGCATAAATAATTTCTAACTTTGCCCCATGATGATTGAGGTATTAAAATCAAAAATACATAGAGCCAAGGTTACCGAGGCCCAGTTAAACTATGTAGGCAGCATTACCATTGACGAAGATTTGATAGAAGCTGCCAACTTAATCCCGAACGAGAAGGTACAGATTGTAAATAATAATAACGGTGCCCGGTTTGAAACCTATGTAATAAAAGGAGCACGTGGTAGCGGTGTAATTTGTTTAAACGGAGCCGCCGCCCGGCTTGCCCAAGTAGGCGATATTGTAATCATCATGTCGTACGCGTGGATGGATGCCCAAGAAGCCCGTCAACATGAACCTGTATTGGTATTCCCTGATGCTGATAACAGGTTGATTAAATAAGGTTATTTTGAAATAAAGCAGGGATTTATTAGCTTTAAAAAAATAATACAAAGTCTTATTCTTATGCCTAAATTTTTTTTATCAATCAGCTTTTTAGTAATTAGCTCATTTTGTTTCGCTCAAAAACATAACGATTACTTTTTAAAAAATAACGGGGAACATGTTGATAACATTGATAGTGCCGATTTTATCCGAATAGTAAGCGAGCCTGATTCTGGCTCAAAACTTTACAATGTTTTAGAGTTTTATAAAAATAAAAAACCTAAATTGGTGGGTAAATCATCTCAAATTGACTTTCCTAGTTATGAAGGTAAAGTTTTAACTTATTTTGAAAATGGGCATAAAAAGAGTATTAGCAGTTATTTGGGGGGACGGCTTATCGGTTTAGAATATAAATATTATCCAAACGGAAAGCTCTACATGGTAAATGAATTTCCTGACACGTCAATCAGTTTACGTGCAAAATTATTACCCAATCAAATAAATGAATGCTATGATACCCTAGGCAATGTATTAACCATTAATGGTAGTGGTTACATAAAAATATATGACGAGGATTTTAGATATGTTTATGAAGAAGGAAGGATAAAAAATGTTTTAAAGGATAGTGTATGGAAAGGAACCGATAAAAAATTAGGTATTCATTTTACTGAAATATATAAAGATGGCGAACTATTGTCGGGTACTGGGGTGGATGATAATGGAATATCTATAGCCTACCAAAAATCAAGAGAAACCATTCCTTTATTTAACGGTGGCATGGGAGAGTTCTTTAGGTATTTAAGTAGAAAAATAGTTTATCCAGCCGAGGCAAGAGAGAAAAATATACAAGGAAAGGTAATTCTTAAATTTATTGTAACCAAACTCGGGAAAATCACCAATATTACTATAATTCAATCTGCAGGTAAAAGTTTAGATGAGGAAGCAATCAGGCTAATTAAAAATTCTCCTGATTGGATACCTGGTACTAAATTTGGGCATGTTACAAATGCTACCTATACCGTACCGATGGGTTTTATTTTGGATAATATGAGTAGATAATTATTTAACAAACAATTTCTCAAATAAAAACAATCTCTTCCACCATTATCCACTTGGCCTCTTCGTTAATTTTATCAATAATTTGGCTTTTTATCAGCATTAGCTCGTTCCGTATTACAGATGATTCGATGTTGAGGTAGAGCTTTTTATTATGCACAAACAACTCCTTGGTGCGGTTAGCTACCGGCTTGCCTACTAAATTGGGCCAAGCAGCAATAACCGCGGTTTCGTCAAACCGTTGTTTTATTTTATAAACCTGCAGCATTTGAGCAATGGCTTCTTTTATTGATTTATCGTTGGCTTTACGCATCTATCTCTCCTCCTTTTACCTTAAATAATTGTATTTCTACACCCAGATTTTTAAAAACTTCTTTCACGCGCTCCTCGTGGGTATCGGTTATAAAAACCTGCCCGAAATGATGGTCGGATATCATTTCCATTAGCTTGGTTACGCGTTTATTATCCAACTTATCAAAAATATCATCCAACAACAAAATGGGTTTAAATCCATTTTGTTGGTATAAAAAGCTGTATTGTGCCAATTTAAGCGCGATTAAAAACGACTTTTGCTGCCCTTGCGAGCCAAACTTTTTCATGGGCATGCCATGTATAGTAAACAGCAAATCATCCTTATGTACCCCAAAACTGGTGCGTTCTAAATAACGGTCTTTTTCCAGGTTCTTTTTTAATATGGCTGCAAATTCCTCCTGCAATAAGGGCGAATCATATTCCAAACTTACCTTTTCGGCGTTTTCGCTGATGAAGGCATAATGGGTATCAAATATTTCGGTAAAGGCCTTCATAAAAGCCTTACGCTTCTCAAAAATATACACCCCCGATTGTGTCAACTGCTCATCCAGCACTTCCATCAATTGCGGGTCATATCGTCCGGTTTCGCTAATCAACTTTAATAAAGCGTTACGATTGGTCAAAACCTTGTTGTAATTAATCAGCTCATCCAAATATGAATTATCTGTTTGAGATATTACATTGTCGATAAATTTCCTGCGTTCCTCGCTTCCCTCAATAATTATACTAATATCATAAGGCGAAACCATTACCAGCGGGAACAAACCAATATGGTCGGCCAAGCGGGTATAATCCTTTTTGTTGCGTTTAAACTGTTTTTTTTGATTCCGCTTTACCGAACAGGCAACCGCTTCCTGTTGTCCGTTTTTATTAAAGCTGCCGGTAATAATAAAAAAATCGGTACCTGTTTTTATTTGCTGACTATCAATAGGGTTAAAATAACTTTTACAAAGCGATAGGTAATGCACTGCATCCAATAAATTGGTTTTACCAGCGCCGTTATCGCCGGTAAATACGTTTACCCCATCGGCAAGTGTAATTGCTGCTTCGGTATAGTTTTTAAAGTTGATAACAGATAGTTGCTGTAAATACATATTGATTTTTCAAATTTAATGATAAGTGTTTGTATTTGGCATTTTAAGAATACGTAAAACCATTATTCATTTAGTTCTATTTGTTGACAATAGTTTTAATTTGCTATTAAAATGTTTATATTCAACTATTTAACTAATTTTTATAGCAATAAGCAGTTCCGGAAGCATTAGGCATTTATAACCTATTGATACCATATATTTTATGACGTAAATTTTTTAGTTGATAGTATTGATAAAAAATTATAAAACAGTACCTTTGCATTCCTAATTTTTTAAAAAAAATGTCAAAAACCGAGGAGACACCACAGGTTGTTACTGAAAAGAATATAGATTTTGCCAAAGCAAGTAAGTTTGTTGGTGAAAATCAAAAAAGCCTATTATTTATTGGCGGTGCCATAGTGGCCATGATATTTGTTTACTTTGCCTACCAGAAGTTTTATATCGGGCCACGTGAAGAAGCCGCAGCTAATCAAATATATTTTGCTCAGGATTTATGGGATAAAAAACAGTGGGATAAAGCTATTAATGGCGATGCCGGCTACCCTGGTTTCCAAAAAATTATTAATGATTATAGCAATACCAAAGCTGCTAACCTTGCTTATTTTTATTTAGGCACCGCCTATTTAAACAAAGGCGATTATAAAAAAGCCATCGAAAATTTAACCAATTACAGAGGTGATGATAATATAGTAGCTGCCGAAGCTTTAGGTGGTACTGCTGATGCTTACGTTGAGTTAAAGGATTTTGATGAAGCGCAAACTTATTATGAAAAGGCTATTGAAAAATCAAACAATAAATTTGTTACACCTATATATTTAAAAAAGCTTGGCTTATTGTTTGAAGCTAAAAATGATTTTAAGTCAGCAAGTGAGCAGTATAATAAAATTAAAAAGGATTATCCTGAGGCACAACAAGCTCAAAATATCGACGAATATATAGCCCGCGCCGAAGCCAAATTATAATTGGTTGTTTTTAACTTTCAATAAAATCATAGCACCCCTTTGTGTTAGTTATTGTGCTGGCCAGTAGCTTGTATTAACTAATTATTATAATGGCAACGCATTTAAAAAATTTATCTGATTTCTCAAATACCGAAATACCATCGGCAAAACCCTATAGCTTTGCCATTGTTGTGGCCGAGTGGAATGCCGAAATTACCAATGCGCTATACCAAGGGGCATATAATAGCCTTGTTGAAAATGGAGCCGAAGTAAAGAATATTTTTACACATGCCGTGCCCGGTAGTTTTGAGCTTACTGTTGGTGCCGACATGTTATTGAAAAGTAAAAATGTTGATGCAGTAATATGTTTAGGTTGCGTAATACAAGGCGAAACCAAACATTTTGATTTTATTTGCTCGGCGGTTGCAAACGGGTTAAGTAATGTGGCTATTAAGTATAGCAAGCCAGTAATTTTTGGTGTTTTAACCACCGATAATCAGCAACAAGCTATTGACCGTGCCGGCGGTAAACATGGCAACAAAGGGGTTGAAGCTGCAATAACTGCCATAAAAATGGCTGCCCTGAATGCAACTTTAAACCCATAATTTACGTATAAAGAGCAACTACAATAAGAAAATGAAAAAATTAATATACTTCTCAATCATAGTTTTAATAGCTACTTCTTTAGCATCATGCAACCAAAAAATATGCCCCGCATACAGTAGTGTACATACTTACAGGCATAATTAACAGTTTTTTTGTCATTTTTCGCTCAATCCTTCGGGTTATCATTCAGTTTTAGTTTTTTTGCAGTCGCTTAAAAATTAAATTTTCGTTTATGGAATGGATTGCAATTGAATCTGTCAATCAGGTTAGAGATATTAGGGAACAACAAGGACTTAGTCTGCTTTTTAAGCATAGTACACGTTGCTCTATTAGCGCCATGGTAAAACGTAGGTTCGAAAAGGATTGGGAACAACTGCCGGCCGACCTTCCTCTATATTACCTTGATTTAATTGCTTTCCGCGAAATTTCAAGTGAGGTAGCTAATATCTTTTTTGTTCACCACGAATCTCCTCAGCTATTGCTAATTGAAAACGGTGAGTGTATACTCGACCTTTCGCATGGCGACGTTACCGTTGAAGAAGTATTGAGCGTGTTGGCCAATTAATCTGTGCTCATTTTCAGATTATTCTACCAGCCAAAATCAACCGTCTTTTTTAAATCGGGATGTAAGCTATAAAATACCGGACAGGTTAACGCGGCATTTTCTAATATTTTTTGCTCTTTTTCGGTGTAGGTTTTCGGGAATTTAAAATTAACCACCACTTCGGCAACTCGACGTGGGTTGGCGGCCATAATTTTGGTAATCTCGCATTGGGTATTATCCATATCAATTTCGTGGGTGCGTGCAGCAATACCCATTATTGTAAGCATACAACTACCTAATGAAGCAGCCAATAAATCCGTTGGTGAAAAGGCTTCACCCTTACCTTGGTTATCAACAGGCGCATCGGTAATAATTGTTGTTCCTGATTGCAGATGTGTTGCCTCGGTACGTAAACCGCCTATATAAGTTGTTTTGATAGTTGCCATAAATTTCTAATAAATAAAGAGTCAAATTTAAGGCAATATTTTTAATATAAAGCGTGATAAAAATTGTCAAAAAATAAAAATCAGAAAATGAAGCCTGGGCATTGAAATTATAAAGAATGGTACTTACATCTATTTTAACAAATCAAATTGATTATAGAGTAGTTTAAACGGTATTTAAACGGTATTAAAACCGCTATGGTAAGGTTAAATAAAAATAAATTGACTTATTGCAGTATGAATATTCTTTTATCAAAAAATACAATGCGTTTTTAATGGTTTAATATCCTGCCTTTTTGAATATTATATTCCTGCTCGGTAATAGCACCTGTATCCAGCAGCTCCTTGTACTTTTTTAGCTCATCAATAGCCGACAAGCTTTTTAAATTGATATGCGCGTTTTTATCAATTTTTTTGGTTAGGTATATGATAATGATACCTACAATATTCAAAAACAAGCCTAAAACCAATCCACCTACCTTTCCTACACTTCGTTTTGAACCAGCAATAAATCCCCAAATAGCGAACAAAAATATCACCAGGAGGTAGAAGTAAATCATGAAAACCTGTAGCGAAGCTAAAAAGTCCATACCGATAAAAATAAAATAAACGACAATTTTACTTGGCTTAAATATATTGTAAATTTTTTAAATGTCAATATTATTCCATCGCTAAAACTTAGCTTATCCATCACATAACCTAGCATCAAGCCTTATGTAAACACCAAGTAGTCATGCAGCGCCTGTTTTGTACATTGGTGGTTTTTATGGGTTCGTACATTTGGGCATTTAAGGCATGGTTATAACCTAGCAACATATCTTCGTTTACTAAAAAGCGTTCCGATTCATCGGGCAATAAATACCGTCCATTTCCAAGCTGAACCACCTTGTTTTCGATGCCAATATCAGAGGCTAATCGGGCAAAAAAGTAGCCTCCCGGTTTCAATACCCTCCACATTTCGAACAGCATTTTTTCAAAATGCGCTTTGCTTTCGGCAAAGTGTAAAACAGCGCTGCTAATTACCAAATCAAAATAACCATCGCTAAAAGGCAAGTCTTCGGTCTTGGCCACACTAAAATTTTCGGTTGGATTTTCGGGCGCCAATATTTTTGATAATACTTTTATTGCTTCAATGGCATCCGGATTGGTATCAATACCATAAACATCGCAACCGTTGTTTAAAAAATAAACCAGATTTCTACCATCGCCACAGCCAGCATCCAGCACTTTCTCGCTTGCCTCGAAGGTGCCTTTTAAAAGTTGGTCGAATAGATAAATATCAATTTTGCCAAAGGTGTGCTGTAATTTGTATTGCATAATTTATTAATTTAGGGTAATTGGTTAATTAAAAAGGGGAGAAGTTTAAATAGGAACTATCAACCTAAACCCCTAAAGTTTAATTAAAGCTACGGATGTATACTGTATAAACCAAATGACTTTAATCAATAATAATTATGCAATTAAACGGTTTTTTATACGTGTTTAATTGCTATTGGCTCCCTCATGAATCTGGTGTTATGATTTAGTTTAATTGCCCAATACCGGGATACCTGCGAAAGGCAATCCTTGTTTTGATTTTTGTAGGGTAAAGCCAAAGGTGGAGCCAAAACCTTCGGTACTGCGTACATTAATGGTTTGCTCGTGCGCTTCTACTATATGCTTTACAATTGCTAAGCCCAAACCCGAGCCCCCAATTTGCCTTGAACGACTAGAATCGGTCCTGAAAAATCTTTCAAAAAGGCGGGGTAGGTATTTCTCTTCAATGCCAATTCCATCATCAGTAACTTCTACCAAAACCTGATCATGCAGTTCAAAAATACTTACCGCAGTGGTGCCACCTTCATGACCGTATTTAAGTGAGTTATCAATCAAATTCACTAAAACTTGGCGTATTTTTTCCCTGTCGGCATTAACTAAAATGGGTTCATCATACTTTTGTTTAAAAACCAATTTTATGTTTTGCTTGCGCGATTTTACCTCCATCGATTCAAAAACCTCCTTTATTAGGTCGTTTATTTTAAATCTGGTTAAATTGATAGGTATCTCTCCCGATTCCAATTTCGAAATCTCGTCTAAATCATTAATCAAATAGCTCAGCCTATCTACATTTTTCGATGCCTTGGCTAAAAAATCGCGCGCAAGTTCACGGTCTTCAAATTCATCATCCTGTATAGCCTCTATATACCCCTGTATGGCAAACAAAGGGGTCTTAAATTCATGCGATATATTTGATAAAAAGTCTCTTCTAAACTGCTCCTGCTTCCTCAGTTCATCAATCTCACTTTTCTTTTCCCGAGCCCATTCCTTAACTTCCTTTTCTACGGCGTTAATAGGGTCGGCACCAATTTGCTCTATCATGGCTTCGCGCAAATCGCGCCCTAGTTTTAGGTTATGGATAAGTTTGTAAATTATTTTGATTTTTGAATACACATATCGCTCTATCAGGTAATAAAAAATGGCATAGCTGGCTAATAATGTTACCACAAAGGTGAGTGCCACATAGTACCAACTATGTTGAAAATAATAATTTACCGCCGATATGGTTAAAGCTACCGATAACGCGTTAATGAATACCAATAACCGTAATTTCATGATGTAAAGTTACAGGTTTTTGCAATAGGTTGTAAAAGCAGTAAAGTGTTGTCATTATTACCTTTTGGTTACTTTTATGTTAACCAACCAAATTAAACCCTAAGTTAGCGGTAATATTAAAATATAAAGATTCAAGAAGTATCAATTCATATTTCAAAATATTATTTAAGCATAACAACGGCCGCACTGCCTGCAGCCACATTGATAATGAGGTTTGTTTTGTTTTCGCCAGCGTAGTTTTCTGTTGAAGCATTTAGAAATGTACCATCTGCATTTACGCTATGTTCGGCATAGGTTATTCCAGTTGTTGAGGTAATTGATGGTGCAAATAATCTGGAAATGTTAACTTTAGTCACCGGATTATTCACTTGAATATTAAACGATAGGTTATTGGCATCTTTATTAATAAGTGTTAAAAAAGTAATCCCACCATTTATGCAAGCATGCGCGCTGCAATTAAAAGTACTATAACCAACTGTGGTTGGAACAATTTTTCCACCAATACCACCATATTTAAATGCCAACATAGCATAATATTCTGGTCTGGCAGTTGGCATGCCATTTACAACAGCAATAGGTGAATAGGGCCCGCCTGCACCTCCGTGAAAATTTACCCCTTTTCCATTGTTTTCGGCAACTGTCCACATAAACTCAAGAGACCATAAAGCAGAAGCAAATACATCGCTAACACCAGTTTTACCGCCACCGTAAACACTATTACATTCTGAAATACGGTATGGAAGGTTATGTAAGCTTGAGGCTTTGTTTAAAGTTTCTAGGTAGGTTAGTAATTTTATGTCGGTTTTTAAAATTGTTTGATGGTTAATGGTTGCATCAGTTGCAGGCCCAGTTCTGTAATAATGCCCATCCAAAAGGCTCAAGTTTTGATATTTAGTAGCCTCAAACGGGGTAATCCATTCTTGGTTATAGGCAATATCTGGTCCGGAAAAATGTACATTGGGAACTGCATTTTTTACTGCTGTATAATAGCTGGTCCATTCATCCTGATATTCGATATTGGTATAATTAGACGCGCGATATTTACTTGATAAAAAAATATCGGGTTCGTTACCAAATTGCAAACTGTACAAATTATTTTGGAGGCTATTGCTTACGTAAGAAGCTTCGTTTGCAACTATTGAAGGGCTATACTTTCCAAGATTAAGTCCAAATATTACAGGCCAACCTACGGCTTTTGCAAATGCCGAAAAATTATCAATATCGGTGGTAGTCAAAGAATCTGGGCCTGTTTTTAAAGTTCGTGTTTTACCTGTCCAATCTATTAAATCACTACTATTGCCCCCAACACGTAAAACCCCATTCCCTAGGTTTTTAAATAATTGAATTAATATGGTATTGTTGGTATTCAAAAAAGGATTGGTATTTGCGAGTATGCCTGTTTCATAACTAAAGCCTAAAAAATTTTCAGGTATAGTATATCCAAGCTGGTTTTGGTTTAAAGCGACTGATACGATATAACCATTTGTTTCAGGAAGGCTTGGAAGCGATTGATTTACAATAGGCTGCTTATGACAGGATAATACAAGAGCGATAATAATTAACGCGCTCGTCCTGTTTATAATAATTGTTTTTATGCCGTAGCAATAAATTTTCGACAAAATGTTTAGGTTTTTTTATTTAAATTTTTAACTAAGCTTATTAATGGGGAAATGGTTTTACAAACCTATTTACTCATTTCGGCTTCTACATTTACGGTAACCTCATTGCTAAGTACCATGCTGTTGCCGCCAACACCAAAATCAAGCCTATCAATTTTAAAGTTGGCCCTTATTGCCACGCCATTGCCTTCATCTAAATAAGTAAAAGGGATGTCAATTTGTTTGGTTTTATCTTTTATGGTAAGGTTAAAGGTGCCCGAATAATTTTTACCACCAATGTGTTTAAACGATACCGATTTTAAGGTGATTTTTGGATAGCGTGACACTCCAAAAAAATCATCGCTACGCAAATGCTCATCACGACCTTCGTTATCGGTATTGATGGTTTTGGTTTCCACCGAGGCTTCTACTGTGCTTGTGGCTAAGTCGGCTGGGTTAAATTGTATATTGGCTTGTAAGCCGCCTATGGTACCGCTTGTATTAATGCCCAGGTTTTTTATTTTAAAGCTTATTTTTGATTTATTGATATTGCTTTTTGACTGCGAAAAGCCAATATTGGCCATTAAAATAATAGCCATAAAAAATATTACTTTTTTCATATAGTAATGATAACGTCGGTAATGGGTAAATTGTTACACCCTAATATTTATTCTTAAAACTCAATGTGCGCCCGTATGCCAAATACATTCACCGGACCACGATCCGCATTGTAAGCAGGGTGCACTATAAACTGATAATCGGGCGAAATATAGAATTTTTTTTCATAGGCGTTAAATCGGTAATAAAACTCGGCAATCATCTCAGGGGCGTAATTCAACCTACCATCGCCAATAATAAAACCATAACCGCCGGCCGCCAAATAGTTTTTATGCGGGTCCGAAAGTCCGTTGGCTACAAAAGCCAAACCCATTTCATCATCGGCACGGTGCCATTTTGTACCATGCAGGGATGCACCTATGCTCAATGAGCGGTCAATTTCGGTAAAAAACCAGGTTTCGGTATGCCCGTCGTTCCAGCTGGTTCTGGCAAAAATACCTAAATCATGGCTGAGGTATTGTTCGGCATTGATGCCAAAACCATATTTATGCCTGCCATAATGCTGGGTGGTATCAATCACCGGGCCCTTAGGTTGTTGAGCGATTGCCAGGTTATAATCGCCAAATTTGCCATTATTTAAGTAGCCTAACAGCCTTAAAGTACCTTTTTTACCACCTATTTTGTAACGGCGTTCATATTCAATGGTTTCGGTATTGGCCTTGGCTATTTGGGCGTCCCATATCGAGGCATTCTCTTGCGTTACCACCATGGTGAGCGCGAAGCGTAAAGTCCAATTTGGCTGCCCAAGTTCGGTAGTGAGGCCCATGGTATAGCCGCGGGTATTGGCGGGGTAGTCCCAGGCGCCATTGCCCATCAAGGCCCAGTTTAAAAACTGCATGCGTGGGTCGTGACTAAATGTGTTTGCATCAAAAAAATCGGCCATGCCAAACTTGCCTATAGCTACCGAGAAATAGCGTTTGCTTTTTATGCCCGCCAATTGGTTAACATCGTCATCAACGGTATCTTTCTCGTTGCCCCATTCAAAATTTTGCTTAAAATAAAGTCGGCCTATGTATAATTTGTTTTGCACACCACCCACCCTAAAAGTTTCGCCATTGGGGAAACCCGCCACACCCAGGGTAGAGCTGATACCCGCCCCGCCCGATAGTTCGGGGTTAAAATAAAACTCCGCCCCTTTCCAAAGTCGGCTGGCAAAATAAAAAGTAGTAGTAAGCGAAGTCTCGGTTTGTTGGGTTGGCAACAAGCTGTTTTTACCCGTATATGCCGCATCAAAAGGCAAGTTTGTTTGCGTAATAATGGTTTGCTGAAAATGAAAATTATAGGCTTGCCGCTTCACACTATCCTGCCCGAAAGAAGTTTTTGCAATAAAAAGTATAAGAATACAGATGGTAAAAAGTTTCTTCATGCCCAAAATTTGGGCAAAAGTACTTTTTTAATTTTAAGGAGATGTTGATTTTAGGTAAATTGTGGAGGAGGGGTGGTTGGGAATGGATGTTTACGTCAGTTCAAGTTTAGATGCTTTAACTGATATTAGACAAGTTTGGAAGCGTTTTCAATAATTATTTTTTAAAGTATCTAATTCAGCTTTAAGTTCTTCAATTTCTTTTTTCAATTTCAAATTTTCCTGCTTAAGGTCATAATCAATCCAGGAATGGTAACCTCTAAATTCATTTATATAAGGCAATAATAAAGCAACTGTTTTCAATTCGAAAGAATGTCCAGTATCAATTATTCTAATTTGCCCATCAGGCGCCGCAATTTTAACTTCTGTACATGATTTATGATAGAAGTATTTAATAATTGAAATAATTTTCCAGCCATCACAATTTAATTGATATGACAGGCCTTTACTATCAATGATTTTAAAACCATATTTCTTACGGTCAGGGTCATTCCAAGTTGGAAAATTAGATATGACAAAACTCTCTGCGACAAAAAGAGGATTACTAGCCATAGCTTGTTCTCTCGTTTCATAAATTTTATAGGTAGTGTCGGAATAAACTGCAAAAAATTCCATTTGATAAAATGTTTTAAAATTAAAAGTGAGAGTAACTGAATTTAGAAATTCTATTTTTTAGAAAACTTAAACTATTAGGGCTGGAACCATTTAGCTGGGCATAATAGTTTTCTTTTGACTTTGTTTCTGAAATCAGATTTAGGTGAAATTTGTTATTAAACGATTTTCTTGTTCTATAAAAAAAGCTATACCAATCTGTAAAATCAAGATACTCATGATAAAGGTATTCTAGAGTAAATCCTATATAATCGCATTTATAAAAGTTTTGTACTAGTTCTTCTCTTTTTTCAAAGGTTAATTGATTAAGCAGTAAATCATTACTTTTATTGAAAAAATTACGTTTAATCTGAATTTCTCTATATACTATTGGATTGAATGCATAGCTATATTCTAGAAATCCGAGATAAGTTCTCATACATGAGGTTATTGCTTGTCCAAAAGTAATTACATGAGATTTTGTTATTTGGTTTTTTGACCCAAAATTTTGCATATCGAATTGAATAACTTGCCAATAGTAAGACATAAAATCAAATGCGATGGTTGCGCCATGAATCATCAAAACATTAACTTTCAGAGGGTATGTAATATTGTTAATTGTTGTATTTACCTTACCAATAGTCGAATTAACTTCCTTCCTATTGTTAAAATAATTGAAATCATCATTGATAAAAGTAATGTCATTTAGCATGTCTTTCAATAATTCTTCGTAATTCATTTTGAAATGTGATTTAATTGCGATCTATTTTAAAACCAATCATCAATATAATCTCAAAGATATGTAATTACACCTTATTGATTACAGAAACAAAAGAGACGCCATATAATTTTATTTCATTATTAAAATTAATATTGGTTTTATTAAAATTATTTAAAATTGGTTGCCTATTAATAAATCTTACCTTTAAACCTTTAACATTCTTTTTTATTGCCATGAATACCCTGACAGTTATAGGTGCAATTATTTCATTTGCCGCCTTATTTATCTCAGCATTAGCCTTTTTGCAAAGCCGCAAACTGCCTAACGAAAACAAGATTTTTGAAGAGAAAATAAAGGCTTATTTGGATTTGATAAAGGGTGTAAATGAGGCTGCAAATATAATATCAGATTGTATTGATGTTTATGTTACAAGTAGCAAGAAAAAAGAAATTATCGATGAATTGCATGAAGAAATTGATAATGCAATTTTCGCTATAGAAGATTTAAGAAACAATTCACTGATATTATTGCCAGATGAAGTTGTAGATAAGTTAGATGAATTTTTAAAACTTTTTGATAATCAAGAATACCTTCAAACATATTCAACGTCTAAAAAATCATTCGAACACCAAATGGAAATTGATGGACGTTTTGATAAATTAGTTATTGTTATACGCCAAGATTTAGCTATTGACAAGCTAAATAATGGCTTGAGAAAGCGTATAAGCGGCAGTAAAGTTTTAAAAAAATTGAACAATGAAATTTAAAAAATCTTGGATTTTCAATCACCTATAAAACTTTTCACTACTCCCCAACAACCTCCACCTCCGCAACCGGACTAAACAGATACACCCTTTTTGAGCTTACTTCTACACATCTGAAACGCTTGCGCAGTTTTTCTTCCTTGCGGAAAACACGACCGTCTTTCAATTTAAACAGGGTCTTGAGAGGAAGTTTTTCCACGGTGGTGATAGCTTCCTTGGGCTGGTCGTACCGGCGGAGGGAGCGGTACAGGGTAAGGTCGGAACAGCTGGATGCTGCCGGGTTATCGAGGTAACTGATGATGGCATGCTTTACATCGGGCGGGAAAATTTCAATTTCAAAAAATGGTTTCATCATCAGTTTAAAATTGTTTTTCCATTCGGTGCCATGCGGTTTTGCCTTATGCTTATGCTGGTTCCAGGTATGCAGGTGCGCGAATTCATGAACGGTAGTCACCAAAAAAGCATAAGGGTTCAAATCAAAATTTACCGAAATACGGTGCCCCTTGCCATCATGTGGCGGACGGTAATCGCCAAATTTGCTGTTACGGTTGCGTGAAATTTTAAACTCGCACTTAAAATAATCAATCCACCTACCTATGAGGGGTGCCGCCTCGGGTGGCAAATATTGTGCTAATACTTTAACTTTGTCCAATGTAAACCTCTAATCAAAGATATACTTTTAAGCGGAGAACTTAGGCTGAATAATCCAATCGCATTTAAAATATTTCAATCCAATAACAATTGAAAATGACTATTTTATGATCTCCCGTAGGGAGATTGTGTGGGTAGAAATAATTACAGACCCGCTATGCGTTCCATAGGAACACCGTGTGGGCTCGCCAATTAAAAGGTATACAACTAATGCTCCAAATTTGCTATCTCCCGTAGGGAGATTGCATGGGTAGAAAAATTTATTTAAGCGCGATGCGTTCCGAAGGAACGCATCGCGGGTTCACCGATTAAAAGGTTATCCGCCAACTATACCAATATATAAATTTAAGCTAACGAATATATTATTTTAACAGATGGAACGCGATAAAACTGGCGGCATAGGCTAAAACCGTCATGTAGGCAAATTGTATGGCTGGCCAGCGCCAGCTTTTTGTTTCGCGGTAAACAACGGCCACCGTGCTGGCGCATTGCATGGCAAAGGCATAAAACATCATGAGCGAAAAGGCCACCGCTAAAGAGAATTCGGGCTGACCCGTACTTGGGTCGACGGCGGCTTTCATTTTTTGTTGTACGGGTTCAATGCGTTCGGCATCGCCATCCACACTATAAATGGTAGCCATGGTACCTACAAAAACCTCGCGCGCGGCAAATGAGGTAATGAGGGCTATACCAATTTTCCAATCAAAGCCCAAAGGTTTTATCACAGGTTCAATAACGTGCCCCAATACTCCGGCATAGGAGTTTTCCAGCTTTTCGGAGTTTTTTATTCTTTTAAGCTCATCGGGCGGGTATTGCTTGCTCATTTCGGGTTTGGCATATTTTAAATCAATTTGTTTAAAATGGTCGCCCGGCCCATAGCTGGCCAATACCCATAAAATGACTGAAACAGCTATGATTACTTTACCAGCCTGTACCACAAAGGTTTTGGAGCGCTCGTACATCGAAAAACCTACGTTTTTCCAGCGGGGCAAGCGGTAAATTGGTATCTCCATAATAAAATACCCGCGCTCGCGTGCCTTTAAAATAAGCTTAAATACAAAAGCCACTATAATGGCCGATACCAAGCTAAATACATACATCCCCGTAAGGGCCAAACCCTGCAAGTTTAATATCCACCATACATTGCGGTTGGGTACTACCAGGGCTATCAACAAAGTATAAACGGGCAACCTAGCCGAACAGGTAACCAAGGGGGTTACCATAATGGTAATCATGCGGTCTTTCCAGTTTTCAATGGTACGGGCACCCATAATGGAGGGTACGGCGCAGGCAAAACCACCAATAAGTGGCACCACCGATTTTCCGTTTAAGCCTACCTTGCGCATCAGCTTATCCATCATAAACGTAACACGCGACATGTAGCCCGTATCTTCCAATACCGAAATAAAGGCAAACAAAATGGCTATTTGGGGTATAAATACCATTACACCACTTAAGCCGCCTAACACCCCATCAACCAATAAACCTGTTAATGGACCGGCAGGCAATATTTTATGCAGGCTGTTTTGTACCCATACAAAAAGGTCGGCTATCAAATCGTGCGGGTAGGTTGACCATGAAAAAATAGACTGGAACATAAACAGCAGGATGGCAAAGAAAATAACAAAGCCAAAAACCTTGTGCGTTAGTACCTTATCAATTTTGTTACTGATGGTTTCGCCTTGCGGGATGAGCGGTGTTTTTACCGTATCAAAAAGTAAATCGTTGATGAAGTTGTATCTGGCTATGGTTTCGGATGCCTGAGCCTTTTGGGAATGAAAAGCGTATGCTTGCTCCAATTCCTCAATCCTGTCGCTCTCGGCCTGACTTATAAATTTGATATTTTCGTGCTGATGAGCCAGTTGAAGGGCATAATAAGGGTTATCCAAATGCAGATAATCGCTGATAGCCGCTATCAACTCGGGTGCTATAAAATTTACATCAATAGATGGTTGCTGCAAAGCTATTTTATTGGCGAAGGAGATGCTTTCGCGAATTTTATCAATGCCTTCTTTTTTGCGGGCGGAGATAGGTATTACAGGTACACCTAATTTTTTTGAGAAGAGGTTAATGTTGATGTCAATACCCGCCTTTTCGGTCAAATCAGTCATGTTAAGGGCAATCATCACCGGGATTTTTAAATCGGCCACCTGTGTATATAGCAGCATGTTCCGTTTTAAATTGGTAGCGTCAATAATCACGATGACCAAATCGGGGCAGTGCGGGTTGGCCTTATCAGCCAGTACAGAAAAAACAATGGATTCGTCCTGACTTTTTGGGTATAGGCTATAGGTACCCGGTAAATCAATAATTTCGGCTGTGCGCCCGTCGGGCAGGGTACAGTAGCCCACTCTTTTGTCGACAGTAACCCCCGGAAAATTTCCTATTTTTTGGTTGAGTCCTGTCAGGATATTAAACAAGGTTGATTTACCCGTGTTTGGATTGCCTACAAGCGCTACTCTGATATCGGCCTTCACGTTAATTAGGGCTATTGCAGAATAATGGTAGAAGCTTCTTGCTTACGCAAACTTAATTGGTAGCCGGCAACATTAATGGCAATCGGATCGCCCAGCGGCGCTATGTTTGATATAGTAACCTCCGACCCTGGCAGACAGCCCATTTCCATCAACTTAACCGACATTTCTAAATCGGTAAACTCCTTTACTATTCCAATTGCACCGGGTAATAAATCTGTTAGCCTCATGGTTTATATTAAACTTTGTCAAATATAGGGCTTATTTATATTTAATCCAAATAAGATTAAGTGACATGCGTCATAATCAAATATGATTTATGTCATTTTTTTGCCCATATACGCTAATCAGGATATTTTTACCTGTTGAGTGCTAACAGGAACTTTTGTTTTGCTAAATTTTGGACAATGGCAAGGATAAAAAATACCACAAGAAGAAAAACTAACTAATATAATGAGCCCTAAAAATAGCCACTTACCTTTTAACATAATTTAAAGCTTTAAAAATCACCAAAAAACTAAATAAACCCATAAATGCGCCTACGGCATCCGCAAATAAATCGGCCCACTCACCGCTGCGCCAAGTAAACAGGTAATGCTGCAACAGTTCAATTATACCACCGTAGCCAATAGTCAAAAAGGTTGACAAAACGAGTGGCATAATCATATTTCCATTCAACCTGCTTTGCACCAAAAGGCCAAAGCCCAGCAGCACTACCAACACAAAGAACATTCCGCAATGCACCAATTTATCAAACCCGGCAAAAAAAAGCGGATTGCTTGTTACACTACCTAAATGGATGGTGCATAATGCAAAAATTATGATTGCCCATGCAATTGCCGCGCCAAAACCTTTAAAAAAGGGTTGCATTATGCCCCAATCAGTTCGGTATAGCTGGCAGCCGATAGTAATGAATCAACGTCGGCACCTGCTTTTAAGGTTATTTTTACCATCCAGCCTTCGCCATAAGGGTCGGTATTAACCAACTCCGGTTGTTTGTCAAGCGCGGGGTTAAGTTCAATAACGGTGCCACTTACTGGCATAAATAAATCCGAAACTGTTTTAACCGCCTCAACGGTACCAAAAACCTCATCTTTTTCAACCTCTTTGCCTAATGAGTTAATGTCGATATACACGATATCGCCCAATTCGCCTTGTGCAAAATCGGTAATGCCAATGTAGGCAACATCACCATCAACTTTAATCCACTCGTGGTCTTTGGTATATTTTAATTCAGCTGGAAAATTCATTTTTTCTTAATTTTTTCCCAAAAATAATAAAAGTTTTTATTGCTACAGCATTTAAGAAAACAGATTATTTGCGATAATAGATGGTGGAGATAACAAAATAAAAAAGGTTAATTTGAAAACTCAAAATAACCTGATATAGAATATGTTAATAGTATATAACTACTCTTCAGCAATTTCGTTGTTTAGGTTGATTGGCTCCTCTGTTTCGTGTTTAAAATAGCGCTTTTGGAAAAGTAAAATGGTAATAACCCCTATAGAAATAGCAGCATCGGCTAGATTAAATATCGGTTCAAAAAATTCGTAATGCCGATCGTGCAAAATTGGCACCCATGCTGGGTAATGCCCTTCAAACAAGGGGAAGTAAAACATATCAACCACACGGCCTTCAAAAATATTACCATGCTGGTAAATAAGCCCGTAAAATGTACTATCAATGATATTACCAAGTGCACCGGCAAAAATTAGGGCAACACATAAAATTAAGCCACGACTGTACTTTTGCTGTACTAAATAAATTAAACCATAGCCTATTCCAAAAACAGCAAACAAGCGGAAAATAGTAAGCACTAATTTACCGATACGACCGCCCAATTCCCAACCAAAGGCCATGCCATTGTTTTCGGTATAGCGCAACATGCCATGGTTTCCCAAAAAATGAATTTCCGAGTCAAAATTCATATGGGTACGTACCCATGTTTTAATAATTTGGTCAACAATAACAATGAGTGCCGCAATGGCAAAAGGCTTTATGTACTGTAGCTTCATTTATTGCTTTAGTTTTGCTTCCATACTTAAGGTAGTATGCGGTACGGCACGTAAACGCTCTTTTGGTATCAATTTACCGGTTTCGCGGCAAACGCCATAAGTTTTGTTTTCAATACGTACCAAAGCGGCTTCCAGTTGTTCAATAAACTTTTTTTGACGGGCAGCTAATTGGTTAATTTGCTCTTTCTCCAATGTTGCCGAACCATCTTCCAAGGTTTTATAAGTTCCGGCGGTATCATCGGTACCATTGGCATTTGGCGAACTTAATGAAGTGGCAAGCGAATTCAACTCTTCGCGTGCACTGCGCAGTTTATCAAGTATGATGCCTTTAAACTCTTGCAAATCTGCTTCAGAGTACCTGGTTTTTTCTGTCGATTCGTTTTTCATTATACTTTAGTAATAACTATCAAAATTTCAATATCATCAATTAAAATCAATTCGCCTTCAGTTAATCCATTGTCTATCACTACACCAACTGCCAGAATTTCGGCGCAAATATAGGATAAATTATTGGTCACGGCCTTGCTGATTAAGGCATGGTCGTTTAGTTTAACATGTATTTTATCGGTCACCTCAAAGCCGTTTGCTTTCCTCAAGGTTTGGATTCGATTAATCAACTCGCGCGATATGCCTTCATCTTTCAGCTCATCGGTAATGGTCAAGTCGAGTGCTACCGTCAATTTACCCAAGTTGGCCACTTGCCAGCCGGGAACGTCTTCGGCAATGATTTCTACGTCGGATGTTAGTATCGAGTATCTAGTATCTGGTATCAAGATTTGACCTTCGGCTTCTAGTTGGGCAATATCATTTTGGGTAAAGTTATTGATCGCTTCGGCAACTAGTTTCATGTCTTTACCTACTTTAGCGCCTAGGGCCTTAAAGTTTGGTTTTATTTTCTTTTTGATAAAGCCATCGGTTCCGGTGATGTACTCAATCGTTTTGATATTTGTTTCCGATAATATCAAGTCTTTTACCTGCTCAACTTTGTTTTTAAAGTCGATATCCAAAATCGGCAGCAATATTTTACCCAATGGCTGCCTTACGTTGATGCCTACTTTTTTGCGTAAGGAAAGTACTAAGGAGGATATATCCTGCGCCATTTGCATCCTTTCCTCTAAGCCAGCATTTACCAGTTCGGGGTGGTAGCTTGGATAATAGGCCAAATGTACCGATTCAAAGTCTTCTTTGTTGGTAACGCCGTTTAAATCGGTAAACAATTGGTCGGCAAAAAATGGTGCTATTGGCGAAATCAATTTGGCGATGGTTACCAAACAGTTGTACAAGGTTTGGTAAGCCGATAGCTTATCGTCCGAATTATCAGAGCGCCAAAAACGGCGGCGACTTAAACGCACATACCAATTGCTTAAATGCGCGTCCACAAAATCTTGTATGGCGCGGGCGGCTTTGGTAGGCTCAAAATCAGCATAAAAAGCATCTACATCCTTACTTAAAGTATTAAGCAGGGATAATATCCACTGGTCAATTTCAGGTCTGTTTGCTATCGCAATTTCTTGCTCTTGGTATTTAAAACCGTCGATATTGGCGTACAACACAAAAAATGTATAGGTATTGTACAGCGTACCAAAAAACTTGCGGCGCACCTCGTCCATTCCCTCTTCGTTAAACTTCAGGTTATCCCAAGGGGCGGCATTGCTAATCATGTACCAACGGGCAACATCGGCACTGTATTTTTCGATGGTTTCGAATGGGTCGACCGCATTGCCCAATCGTTTCGACATTTTATTGCCGTTTTTATCCAATACCAAGCCGTTCGATACCACGTTTTTAAACGCGATACCCGGATTGCCTACTTTTTTATTAACCGCCTTAACTTCATCGCTGGTTACACTCAGCATCACCGCTATGGCATGGAGCGTAAAAAACCAGCCACGAGTTTGGTCAACCCCTTCGGCTATGAAATCGGCAGGATAGGCGTTTTCAAAAGCTTCTTTATTTTCGAACGGAAAATGCCATTGCGCGTAAGGCATGGCGCCGCTATCAAACCAAACATCAATTAAATCGGGTTCGCGGTACATGGGCTTGCCCCCTGTTGAGGTAAGCACCACATCGTCCACATAAGGACGGTGCAAGTCTTCAATCTTGAAGCCTTTAGGCATTAAACCAGCCGCGATTGAGCGCTCAATTTCAGTCTTCAATTCTTGTATGGAGCCTATGCATTTTTCCTCCGAACCATTTTCCTCGCGCCAAATTGGCAAAGGCGTACCCCAAAAGCGGGAGCGCGATAGGTTCCAATCCACCAAATTCTCCAACCAGTTACCAAAACGCCCCGTCCCGGTTGATTCAGGCTTCCAGTTGATGGATTTGTTAAGTTCCACCATTTTGTCTTTAACGGCAGTAGTACGCACAAACCAACTATCTAGTGGGTAATATAAAATAGGCTTATCGGTACGCCAGCAATGCGGGTAGCTGTGTTCATATTTACGTACGTCAAAAGCTTTATTGTCTTCTTTTAGTTTAATGGCAATCAGTACGTCGGTAGGCTTAAAGTCGGGTGTGGCACGTTCTTCATCGCTATAATATTCTTCTTTTACATAGCGACCTGCAAAATCAGTCACCTCGTCTACAAATCTACCCTGTTTGTTTACCAATGGTACTTCCTTACCGCTCTCATCCTTCACCATTACAGATGGAACACCATTTTCCTTACATGCCCTAAAGTCGTCGGCACCAAAAACAGAGGCGGTATGTACAATTCCTGTTCCATCTTCGGTAGTCACAAAATCGGCCGGTATTACCCTAAATGCGTTTTGTTCCAAATCGGCATTGGTAACATAGGGCATTAGCTGGTGGTAACGCAAGCCAAGTAATTCGCTGCCATTAAAATTATCCTTTACCGCCCAAGGGATAATCTTATCGCCACCTTTGTAGCTGTTAAAATCGGCATTTTCACCTTCAGGTTTAAAGTATTTGCTTACCAAATCTTTAGCCAACACCACACTAACCGGTAAATAGGTATAAGGGTTAAAGGTGCTGATTTTTACATAGTTTATCTTCTCGCCAACGGCAAGCGCGCAGTTTGCAGGTAAGGTCCAAGGGGTGGTGGTCCATGCTAAAATCACGGTATCTTCGTTGGCATGGTTAAATAACCTTTTAATTAAAGGATGCTGTTGCTCGCTTTTAAGGTGGAACTGCCCTACAATAGAAGTATCGCGCAGGTTACGGTAAGTACCCGGCTGGTTCAACTCGTGCGAGCTTAAGCCAGTACCCGCCTTAGGCGAATAGGGTTGCACGGTATAGCCTTTATACAGCAAATCTTTATTGTAAAACTCCTTCAATATCCACCAAAGGGTTTCAATATATTCGTTTTTATAGGTAATGTAAGGGTCGTCCAGATCAACCCAATAACCCATTTTTTCGGTTAGGCTGTTCCAAACGTCGGTATATTTCATTACCTCCTTGCGGCAGGCATCGTTATAATCTTTTACCGATATTTTTTTGCCGATATCGTCCTTAGTAATACCTAAAGCTTTTTCAACCGCAAGCTCTATAGGCAGGCCATGGGTATCCCAGCCACCTTTGCGCTTTACCTGAAAGCCTTTTAGCGTTTTGTAACGACAAAAAATATCCTTAATGGCCCTGGCCATTACGTGGTGTATGCCAGGCATGCCATTTGCCGATGGCGGCCCCTCATAAAATGTATAAGGATTATTGGCCGCACGGGTGCTAATGCTTTTTTCAAAAATGTGGTTCTGTTTCCAGAAATCGAGTACATCTTTGCCTGTTTGCGATAAGTTTAACTGCTTATATTCCTTATACATGTGCGTTTTTAACCCCTGTTTTTAGAGGTGGCAAAAATACGGAATTTGTAGTAAATTTTATCATTTAAGTGTGAAAATGAGTTGGATAAATTGGCGAGAGCCTTAAAATGAAATTTTAAGATTATGATAGTTTTTGAAACAGCTAAAACAGAACAGCCTTTTTTGGTTTTGTAGCTAAAATAAAATTCATTACATTTAAGGTTTAATTATCTTATTCATAAAAACAATAAACCTAACATTTTAATAAATGACGGATAGGAAGAAAATAGTGAAATGGATATTTGCCGGGTTTTCCGTTTTATATTTAATTGCTTGGATTTATTTTGATTTTTTTTTAAAACTACAATCAATTTATTGGCTTGCCACTAAGGCAATTTTTATCTGTACATTTTTCCCTTGTCTTATCTTTATAAGACAGAAATCCAATAATGAAAATAAAGTAACTTTTAGTATTGTTATTTTATTAAATGCTTTATTATTAATAAGTCATTTAATTACAGACGTTGGTAAATATAAAACAAAAATTTGTCAAGATAAGTTTGGTATGGAGTTTAACAAAAGGAGACTTAGTTTGGGCGTACCAATAATACCCGAAGACTGGAAAATAAACGAGCAAAACGAGTACCACGTTGAATGGAAACAAACAATTGATACTATTGGACATATATCTAAAGTCATTACTACAGAAGCTGATTGTTCAATTGACCGTGATGTTGATTACTATAACTTTAAACCAGTTAAAGGTGTTAAAAGGAAGTTAATAATAAGAAACTATTACCCGCAAGGCGAAGGTAAGGATACTATATCATATGATTTTTATTGTGGTAAAGAACCTAAGGAACTTTCAAGAAAGCAAGCCGATAGCCTATTTACCGCCGAAAAATTAAATAAGGATTATTAAGGAATTATTGGGATTGAACCCATTTTAAATTGAGCAAATTGTAGATTGATTTA
Source organism: uncultured Mucilaginibacter sp. (assembly GCA_903891475.1). Classification (GTDB taxonomy): domain Bacteria; phylum Bacteroidota; class Bacteroidia; order Sphingobacteriales; family Sphingobacteriaceae; genus Mucilaginibacter. The sequence goes on along the minus strand of CAITEP010000043.1, from coordinate 39,253 downwards.
TGTAGAATAACTAATCAATAGCGTACAATCATTTAAAGCACAATTAATTTAAAAAATTAGATGCCGCATAGGCATATTTTCCTATCTTTGCACCCCGACAAGAAGATACCGGATTGCGGAAACAATTACGGAAAATTTAAGCCGGTATTTCCGCATCAGGCAGCTTAATCAAACATAAAGCCCATGCCATTAGATACTTCCATAAAATCAGTTTTAATTATCGGTTCAGGTCCCATTATTATTGGTCAGGCCTGCGAATTTGATTATGCTGGCTCGCAAGCCGCACTCTCTTTAAAGGAGGAAGGCATATCGGTATCCATCATCAATAGCAATCCGGCCACCATTATGACGGATAAGGTAATTGCCGACCATGTGTACCTATTGCCGCTTGAACCCGAAAGTATTGAGAAGATATTAAAAGAACAACAAATTGACGCGGTATTGCCTACCATGGGTGGACAAACGGCGCTTAACCTCTGTATAAGCGTAGCCGAACGTGGCATTTGGGAAAAATATGGGGTAAAAATTGTTGGGGTTGATTTGGCAGCCATCGAGAAAACCGAAAACCGGGAAGAGTTTCGCCAACTGATGGTTGATATTGGTGTGGGTGTTGCCACTTCAAAAATCGCCAACTCGTTTTTAGAAGGAAAAGAAGCCGCGCAAACTATTGGTTTTCCTTTAGTTATCAGGCCTAGCTATACCTTAGGGGGTAAGGGCGCAGGCTTTGTACATAAAAAAGAAGATTTTGACGCCGCGCTAAGTAAAGGCTTGCAAGCATCGCCAACGCATGAGGTATTGGTAGAACAAGCTGTTATTGGCTGGAAAGAGTTTGAGTTAGAGCTTTTGCGCGATAATAACGACAATGTGATTATTATTTGCGCGATTGAAAACTTCGACCCGATGGGTATCCATACCGGGGATTCTATTACCGTAGCACCTCCTATGACCCTGAGTGACCGCTGCTATCAGGAAATGCGCAACCAAGCCATTAAAATGATGCGTGCCATAGGTAATTTTGCAGGCGGCTGTAATGTGCAGTTTTCGGTAAACCCTGCTGATGAAGCCATTATTGCCATCGAAATAAACCCAAGGGTTTCACGCTCCTCGGCATTGGCATCAAAAGCAACCGGATATCCAATTGCTAAAATTGCCGCCAAATTGGCTATTGGCTATAATTTGGACGAAATTGAAAATCAAATCACCAAAACTACTTCCGCCTATTTTGAACCTACGCTGGATTATGTAATTGTAAAAATTCCGCGCTGGAACTTCGATAAATTTAAAGGCGCTAACAAATTGCTAGGCCTGCAAATGAAATCGGTTGGAGAGGTAATGGGCATAGGTCGCAGCTTTATTGAAGCATTACAGAAAGCTTGTCAAAGTTTAGAAATTGGTAGGGCGGGTTTAGGAGCCGATGGCCGACAAAACCGCAACCTGGAAGAAATTATGCATAGCCTTGAAAACCCAAGTTGGGACAGGCTTTTCCATATATACGATGCCTTAAGTTTAGGTGTTCCTATTGAATCGGTACGCAAGGCCACTAAAATTGACCGTTGGTTTTTAAACCAGATAATGGAGGTGGTTAACCTTGAAAACGAATTGCGCAGGTATTCCTTAAATAATATCCCGGAGGAATTCTTCTTCAACCTAAAACAAAAAGGATTTTCGGATAATCAAATTGCCCATATACTAGGAGTAGTTACCGAGGAAGATGTTTACCAACGTCGCAAAGCTTTAGGCATACGAAGGGTTTATAAAATGGTGGATACTTGCGCTGCCGAGTTTCAGGCCAAAACACCTTATTATTACTCAACCTACGAGGGCGAAAACGAATCCATCGTGTCAGACAAGAAAAAAATTATCGTATTAGGCTCTGGCCCTAACCGTATTGGTCAGGGTATTGAGTTTGATTATAGTTGTGTACATGGTTTATTGGCAGCCAAGGAAGCTGGTTTTGAAGCCATAATGGTGAATTGTAATCCGGAAACAGTTTCGACAGATTTTAATATGGCCGATAAGCTATACTTTGAACCTGTATATTGGGAGCATGTGCGCGAAATTATAGAGCTTGAAAAACCATATGGCGTTATCGTGCAACTAGGCGGACAAACAGCACTAAAAATGGCCGAAAAAATGCATGAGCATGGCATCCGCATCATAGGAACTTCGTTTAATGATATGGACATAGCCGAGGATAGGGGGCGTTTCTCGGATCTGCTAAAAGAACTTGACATACCATATCCATTATATGGCGTAGCCGAAAGTGCCGAAGAAGCCATTGAGGTTGCCCATAAAGTTGGCTACCCCGTGCTGGTAAGGCCTAGCTACGTTTTAGGCGGACAAGGGATGAGTATTGTGATAAATGATGAGGACCTGGAAAAAGCAGTGGTAAGCTTATTACGTAACTTGCCTGGAAACCGCGTATTGATAGATCATTTTTTAGACAGGGCAGCTGAGGCCGAATCAGACTCCATTTGTGATGGGGAGGATGTACACATTATTGGCATGATGGAGCATATTGAGCCAGCAGGAGTCCATTCCGGCGATTCGTTTGCCGTACTGCCACCTTTCGACCTTTCGGACGATGCTATTAGTAAAGTTAAGGAATATACCGAAAAAATTGCCAAAGCCTTAAATGTGATGGGGCTACTTAATATACAATTCGCGATTAAGAACGATAAGGTTTATGTAATTGAGGCAAATCCGCGCGCTTCGCGTACCGTACCGTTTATTGCCAAGGCATATGATGTGCCTTATATAAATATAGCTGCAAAAGTGATGCTTGGGGTAAATAAACTGAAGGATTTTAATATTGAACCAAAATTATGGGGTTACGCAATTAAAGAGCCTATTTTTTCGTTTGATAAGTTTCCGGAAGTAAGTAAGGAATTGGGGCCAGAAATGAAATCGACAGGGGAGGCGATACGCTTTATACCTAATCTTCAGGATCCATACTTTAGGCACTTGTATAAAGAAAAGTCGATGTATTTAAGTAGATAAGGTTTAATAGGTTAATATTCAATTAACATCGGCAATAAAAATTAAGTGATATTAAGTATTTATTTTTACATCATTTAAAATTATACTTTTGCACTTGCTATAGTTGAGGATATTTAAAAGGTATACTTGTTAATATTTGTTAAATTTCTTTAGTAAATACTTTATTAGAGGTAATATTGACATGGATTTTTTATTATATCATTAAATATTTTAGCTAAAAAATACCCCCATTTATATTGTAAAAATGAAGGACACCTACATAAAAATAATTGCTTTTTCTATTTCTGTAATAATGTTAATGAGTAGTTGTTCCAAAACAACTACACCATCTAGTAACACGGTACCAAGTGTTGTTACAAATAATGTCATTTTAAATGTTACCTCAACTACTGCCCAAAGTGGTGGCACGGTAACGAGTGATGGCGGTGTTGTTGTTTCTGCTAATGGGATTTGCTTTAGTGCAACTAATCAAACTCCAACAATTGCCGATACAAAAACTACAGATGCTGTTTCAAATTCTGGTTTAACTGTTACACCTTATACTAGTAACTTAACATCTTTAACACCCAATACTACCTATTATTTACGCGCTTATGCTACTAATTCTATTGGTACTGGTTATGGGTCAGTTATAAAATTCACAACTTCATCCAATTTATTGGCTGTCAATACAATTGTATCAACCCTTGCGGGTAACGGTACACCCGGATATGCTGAAGGCACTGGAAATGGAGCTATATTTAATAACCCTCAGGGAATAGTTGTAGATGCTAATGGCAATATCTTTGTTTCTGATACTTATAATAATTACATTCGAAAAATAACACCTCAAGGAACAACTAGTTTAATTGCTGGGAATGGTAATATTGGCCTTATTAATGGTGCTGCCATAAATGCGCAATTTTATGGTCCTCAAGGAATGGCTTTTGACGCCAATAACAATTTATATGTTGCCGATGCTGGAAACAATGTAATACGCAAAATTACCCAGGACGGTAATGTAAGTACTTTTGCCGGAATAGGAATAGGCGGGTATCATGATGGATCAGGTCCGCTTTTTTCTTATTTTAAAAATCCATCTGCCATTGCCTTTGATGCTAAAGGCAATATGTATATTGCCGACAAAGCAAATAATGCAATCCGCAAAGTAACAGTAGCAGGTCTCGACAGTACAATTGCAGGTTCCGCTAATGGTTCTCCCGGATATGCTGATGCAACTGGAACATCCGCTGCCTTTAGGCAACCTTATGCACTAGTAATAGACGCAAGTGGTAATATTTACGTAGCTGACCAAGGAAATAGTGCTATAAGGAAAGTTACACCGGCAGGCGTGGTAACTACGATTGCTGGCGGTCCAACACAATCATCTATATTAAATATCCCAACTGGTTTAGCAATAGATAAAACCGGTAACCTATTTATTGCTGATGAAAGTGGCAGAGTGTTAGAATATACTACAAGCAACGTACTATATGTTTTAGCCGGTAGTTCTAATATTGCAGGTTATGTTGATGGGGCAGGCACAACAGCTACTTTTAATCAGCCAGCTAGCATTGCAGTTGATGCGAATGGAAGCATTTACGTAGCAGATAAGGGTAATAATTGCATACGGAAGTTAATTATTTCAAATCAAGTTCATTAGAAATAAAATAAATCTTAAAATTTGGTTTATCTTATTTGATTTTTAGTAGAGCATAAAATAAGCCAGTGCAGTGTAATGCTTGCTTTATTTTGTTTTCAACTAGTAATTGCTCAACTTCCTTAATAGAATAAGTTTCAACTATAATTTCTTCTTGCTCATCTAAATGTTGGCCTTGTGTTTTTTTTCCCCCTTTTGCCAAATAGCAATAAGTTTGATTATTTGCGGTTGAGGGGTTTGCGTAAATGGTACAAAGCAATTCAAAATCATTAAATTCATATCCAGTTTCCTCCAAAAGCTCTCTTTTAATTGCCTCTATGGGCTCTTCTCCCTCATCTATAACACCGCCTGGAATTTCAAGCGATACTATTCCAGCGGCATGGCGATATTGATTCACCATTAAAATTTTATTATCTTCAGTAAGCGCAACAGCATTTACCCAGTTTGGATATTCTAAAACATAATAGTCCTCAACAATGTGCCCGCTAGGCATGATGCATTTATCAGTTCGAAGGGTGGCCCATGGTCCTTTATGTATATAAGTGGAGGACAAGGTGTCCCAGATAAGATTATTATATTCCATTATTTGTAGATGAAATTCATTCCAACAATTTAATTATCTTTTTTTACCAGCTACCATCAGAGCCGCCACCGCCAAAATCACCCCCTCCAAAGCCACCAAAGTCGCCACTGCTGTTGTTATCATCCGAGCTACTATCTCCCCCGCCCCATGTTTGATTACTTGAAAACCACCAAAATGTATCGGCACTGCCCCGGCTGTCAATAATTTGACCGCCACTGCTTCTCCTCCTCAAAACTAATATAGCTATAAAAGCTAAAACAAATAAAGTTAGTGCTATACTCGACCAATCAACTCCATTGGCCCAGGAAGTTGTTTTATCAGTTGCAGTGTCATTTTGATGATATTCACCCTTCATAAGGCTTATTAACTTATTGGTAGCGGCATCTAAGCCCCCAAAATAATCGCCACGTTTAAAGCTGGGGGTTATATCATTTTCTATTATTTCTCTAGCTGTTACATCCGGTACCGCTGCTTCGGCGCCATATCCTGTTCGAATGGCTACCTTGTGGTCATCCATGGCAACTAAAACTAAAATGCCATTGTTTTTGCCTTGCTGACCAATTCCCCAAGCTCTACCCAATGTATCACCGTACTTCTTGATATCATAGCCATTAACAGTCTTTAAAATTACTACGGCAATTTGTGTTGAGGTTGAATCATCAAATTTAACAAGCTTACTTTCTAGTTGTTGTATTTCAGTTTGGGATAAGGTATTGGTATAATCTGTAACAAGTGTATTCGATTTTGCCGGAATATCCTGAGCGAATAAGCATATTTTAAATAGTAAAAGGCATGCTAAACATGAAATTTTTTTAGTAGACATAATTATAAGGTTATTTATCATCCATAAAAGTTATCACGTTTGGAAGTTCATTTACATGGTGTTTAATTGGAAAAAATAGATGAAGCTGCTGACCTGCAATTTCAATTCCACTTAATATGCCATTCACAATTTCTCCATATTTAAAATGCTGTAGCATGGCTGTTTTGGTATCGTCCCAAAAAGTTTCAGTTACTACTTTGTTAATTCCGGCATCACCAATTATAGCGAATTTTCTATCCACGGTAGCTACATAAATTAGCACTCCGTGGCGTAGTTTGGTTTTATCCATGTTTAATTGGTAAAAATATTTAGTGGCCCTATCCAAAACATTGTCATTACAGGTTTTTTCAATACAAACCCTTATTTGTCCGCTGGTATGTTTTTCGGCTTTTTGAATGGCTTTTTGAATTTTAAGCTTTTCTTCATCATTAAAAACGCTCATACTTCAATTTTGATTGGTTTAAATTTAATAAGCTAGAAAAGTTAATAATAAGTGGTTATTTTATTTATCAGACGCAAATTACTTTTGAAAATTACAATAAATATTTTTAAATATCTAATTTGAATGCTAGTCAAACTTTAATTGGGAAAACAATCGAAATAATAAAAAATGAAATCAATGATATTTACAAAAGGTAAGAAAAAATAAAGCCTCCTTACACTCGCTGTTTGGAGGCTTCAACCTAAACCTTATCACAATTGGGCAAGTAGAATACTTGCCTATGAAATTTCAAAATTAAAAAAATATTTAAGAATTAATGTATTTGTAACAATTAAAATCTTATTTGTTACATAGATTTTATATAATTCATAAAAAAGGCTCATTAAAGATGTTTTTAGGTTATTTTAATAAGATTAATTTGATATTATTTAAGGTATAAATTTTACGAATTGACCAATCCTCCCCCTTCATTACAAATAATATTTAGTAACAAAAGAGTATTTCACAACTCTAGGAATGATTAATTGACCCAAAAGGGTTTTTATAAATTATCTATCTGCAAAAAATATTAAAACCTAATAGATTAATGAATTATAAATCTATTTTAATTTGTAAAGCAAAACAGTTTGTTAAATTTTAAAATAAACAGCTTACTTTTGAAAATGATTTTTCTAACATTCTTTCTTGGTGCTTTAGCCAATTTTATAGGTTATTTGCCCCCAGGAAACATAAACCTAACATTAGTACAAATTACCATTAACAGGGGGCTTAAACAAGCCTTGCACTTCATTATCGCATTTTCGTGTGTTGAGTTCTTTTTTACATTTTTTATTATGCATGCCGCCGAATGGCTGTCCCAGCAAGTAAAATTAGATACCATTATTGATTGGGTAATGGTAGTTTTATTTTTTGTACTTGGCATCGTAACATGGTTAAACAGAAACAAGCCACCCAAAAAAAACTATTCAAATAGGAGTAGTATCAAATATGGTATTCTTTTAGGGTTTTTAAATCCTGTTCAAATTCCATTTTGGATGATTACCGGAACTTACCTGATTACCCATAATTGGATATTAATAGGAAGGTTGGCTTTAATTGTTTTTAGTTTGGGGTCGGCTTGCGGGGCTTTTTTAGCATTGTTTTTATTTGCCAAATTTGCAAGGTATGTGCAACAAAAATTTGAATTAAGCAACCGGGTAATTAATATGAGTATTGCTGTTCTGTTTTTTACTTTTTCGGCCTACCATGTGGCGAAAGAAATTTACCTTGTTTATTATAAGCATTAAAACATTCAACCCCGCTATTTTTTAATATTCCATATTTTCTCAGCCTTTCGTCCAATAAGCCAAAAAGATAAGGCTAAAATGGAGAAGAACAGGGCTTTGTTGGTAGGTATCCACAGAAACTCAAAGTATTTGGTATAAATAAGTATCAACACAAAAGTGATCCCAAACTCTCTAGCAATCGCGTCACCGCTTTTTAATCCATATATTAAAGTCCCTATTCCAATTGTTAAAGCAAATATGCTCCAATATATTAAATTTATTTGCTTAATGTGCCACCAAGTATCCAGATTATCTAAATTACCAATAAGGCTTAAAATCCATAAAGCGAGAAAAAAGTAAACTAAACCAGCTATATAAGTTAGTTCACTAAAAGGGTTAAACCATTTTTTGTTATTTAATAAAAAGCAAAAACAGACAATTAAAAATCCAAAAACAAAAAAGCGCAAGGGGTAATTCATTCCTAAAAAATAATAAGCCCAATTTGTTTGATAGCCAGTTTCGGCACCATACCAACAACCGAGGGCTATTAATGTAAAAATCCAAATAAAACGCGATTGCAGTCTAAACGCTAAAACACCATAAATTATGCTTCCTAATAAAATCAATAGTGAAAAATGGCCCGAATGATTATCAAAAGTTTTGCCTAAAAAAATGATGGCGACTGCTGTAAACGATATGCCAAAGAAGATGAAGGTTTGGTTACTAAAAACTTTTTCTGGATGTTTTATGCTCCAATAATGGCCAAAATAAAAGGATAGAAAAGCTGCAATTGAAGCTATGATACATAATACAAAATCGGGAATGTTGTAAAGGGATCTTATAAATGTAAGAATGGATTCGTTGATTAATAATGATCCAACTGCAACCAAACCACAAAATAAGGCAATCCAAAAAGAGTACTTGGCCAACCTCATCCAATCAAAGCCTTTAACCATGATTGATTGGCGTAATGAATTTGCCTGTTCGTAGTTCAATAAACCATCATTTTCCCAATGGGTAATAGCTCGGTTTAAAACCTCGCTTTCCTGCCTATCAATATTAAGTTTATTCATTTGTTTAATATTATTAGTTAGCTTGATTTTCAGCGTATTGAATAATCTAAGTTAGTATTTGTTGCTTATAAATCCGCTGTTTAATTCAAAATAATATTATCATTGCATTATGCATCCAAGCGGTAAACTTTATTTAGTCCCCACACCGATAGGTAATTTGGAGGATATGACTTTTAGGGCCATCCGGATATTAAAGGAGGTTGATTTAATTTTGGCCGAAGATACACGCACATCGGCACCTTTGCTAAAGCATTTCGACATCCATCAAAAAGTATTTTCGCATCACCAACATAATGAACACCAATCCTCTACCGAGATTATTAAATTTTTAAAAGAGGGTAAAAATATCGCCCTAATTTCGGACGCTGGCACACCTGCCATATCCGACCCTGGTTTTTATTTGGTGCGAGAAGCTTTGAAGCATGAAATACAGGTTGAATGCTTGCCTGGCGCTACCGCTTTTGTACCCGCGTTGGTTAATTCGGGCTTCCCGACAGACCGTTTTTGCTTTGAAGGCTTTTTACCTATAAAAAAAGGGCGACAAACACGATACAAATTACTAGCAACCGAAGAACGTACCATTATAATTTATGAGTCGCCACATCGTTTACTAAAAACATTGGAGGAGTTTATAACCTATTTTGGAACCGAAAGGCAAATATCAGTTTCGCGCGAGCTTACCAAGTTTTTTGAAGAAACAGTAAGAGGCACTACCGAGGAGGTGAAAACCTATTTTGAGACTCATCCTGTAAAAGGGGAATTTGTAATTTGCATTGGTCCGGTTTAAAATGCTTTATTTTGACAGTTTAAATCAATAAAAATAGTAGTTTTATTCCTAAAAATTTAAAAAACCAGCAGGCTTGTAGCATATCTGTAAATGAAAAAAAATATCATCCTCTCCATAATATCAGGCCTTCTTTTATGGATTGCTTGGCCACCATCAAATTATACAACATTTCTGTTGTTTTTTGGGATGGTACCATTATTAATTGCTTTTGAAAATGTCATACAATCTGATGTACAGAAAAAAGGTCGCAAAATTTTTTGGACAGCGTTTTTAGGTTTTTTTATTTGGAACACCTTATCGGTTTATTGGGTGTATAATTCTTTAAAAGCAGATGGCGAATTGGTTGCCATTCCAATTACACTTATTCCATATTCCTTAGGGCCCATTTTAATGGCCTTGGTTTGCTGGTTATACTATCGTGCAAGGCTGATTACTAACCGAGGGCTAGGATTGTTTACATTTGCTTGTATTTGGATAGCCTATGAATACCTTAACCAATGTTGGGACCTGAAATTCCCCTGGATGACGCTTGGCAACGGGTTTGCCATGACACAAAGCTGGATACAATGGTATGAATTTACCGGCATTTACGGTGGTAGTGTTTGGATACTGGCTTTAAATATATTGCTATTTTTAACCTATTTAAGTATAAAAGAAAAGCAGCAAAAGGCAACCAAAGCAAAATTAGCGATAGCTAGTATATTGGTATTGGTTTTACCTATGGCCTTGTCTATTTACCAATATGCCTCGTATAAAGAATTTGTGAATCCGACCAATGTGGTAATAGCACAGCCAAATATTGACCCTTATGCAAAGGTTACCTCTATCCCTGTTGCAAAGCAAATTGAAATACTGACAAAGCTTTCCGATTCATTAGGACAACATAATACTGAATTTTTTATTTGGCCAGAAAGTGCCATGCCAAACTTTATTAGCGAAGAAACAATTAGAACAGATTTATCTTTTCTACAAGCGCAGCGTTTTTTGCGCAAGTATAAAAATGGAAATATTGTTACTGGAGTTTCGACCTATAAGCTTTACAATACAAGAGCGACTGAAACAGCCAATAAATACAATCCGGAAGGTACTATTTTTTATGATTCATTTAATTCGGCAATGAATATCGAAAATTCAGCCCAAGTTCAATTTTATCATAAATCAAAACTGGTTCCCGGCGCAGAGGCATTACCATTTGGCTCTACCTTATCATTTTTAAAGCCAGCATTTGAGCATTTAGGAGGGGCAACTGGAGCATATGGGATTCAAGATAGTCCGGGCGTTTTTTATTCGCAAAATGGTATCGGAGTAGTTCCAGTTATTTGTTATGAAACCGTATATGGGGACTGGATTGCCGAAGGGGTACATAAAGGAGCACAGTTTATTGCAATTATTACTAATGATGGATGGTGGGAAAATACCTCGGGTAAAGACCAGCACCTTGATTATGCTAAATTACGTGCAATAGAAACAAGACGCTGGGTATGCCAATCGGCCAATACAGGCATTTCTGCCTTTATAAATCAGCGAGGCGATGTAGTTAAGAAAACCAATTGGTGGGTTAAAACAGCTATAAAGCAGGATATTAACTTAAATTCAGACCTTACTTTTTATACCTTGCATGGCGACTATATTGCAAAAGCAGGAAGTCTTATTTCGGTTTTGCTAATAGGTACTATTATTACATTGAACATTAGGAATCGAAAAATTGTTATTTAATAGCTTTAATAAGCCTTTTCTAATCCCCCTTTTAAGATAAAGGTCATTAAATCATGTATTGGTTCAAGTATAATTTTGCCTATGCTAATTTCATTTTTTTTACATAGAGTCGTTAATTCTTCTGCAAAATTGAAAGCTATTGAACCAACAAAATGACATTTAAAGTTATGGTATTGTGGGAACGACTTTATATTGCTTTCTATAAATTGAAGAAAACCCCTGTTTAACAATTCAATTCCATATTCAGAATCTCGAATAGTTTCTATGAATTTACTAAACGAAGCCAGATAAGTATTAGGGTCGGGTTTTTGGTACACATTTTTAATAACTTGGTCCTTGGTTAATTTAAAAGTGGCATCAAAAATTTTGTAAATATCGGTTGGCATATTTCCATATAAAAAGTCAGTAATCAGTTCTTTACCAAACCAAGTACTTGCACCCTCATCGCCTAATACAAAACCGAGTCCGTGTTGACCATCATGAATGTTATCACCATCAAAAAATGAAATATTTGATCCTGTAGCTAAAACACAACATAAGCCCTTTTGATGGCCACAGGTTGCATAGGCATAACCTAATAAATCAATATCAACACTTATATATGACTTAGTAAAAAAAACACTTAGGGCATTTGATACTACTTCGTGTCTGTCAGGACTTGAACAACCAGCTCCAAAAAAATATATTTCTTTTATTTCAGCTGCGTAACTTATCAATTCCTGAGCTTGATCATATAGTATTTTTACAATCTCCTTTTCATTCAGAAAATAAGGATTTAAACCAGATGTTCGAAATTGTTTTAATTCTTGATTTTCCAAGTAAAGTAACCAATCAGTTTTTGACGACCCACTATCAGCAACTAATATCATTTAAAAATATCTTCGAGTGTTTTTTGAGTAAGCGGTTTCAGAATAAACTGGGTGATATATTTATTACCGGTTGATTTCTTCAAATCAATAGGATCAAGTGAAGAAGAAAGCATGAATATTCGGATGTTTTCTTTATCAACATCAATTTTGTTGAATTCCTCTAAAAATTCAAAACCTCCCATTATAGGCATTCTTACGTCCAAAAATATTACATCCGGATATAAAGTGCCATTTTTCATCATCTCAATCGCTTCACTTGCAGAACGAGCCAAGACAATGTTTTCAACAAAATTGCTATTTTCTATAATTTTTTTAGTGACAAAATTATCAATATAATTATCATCTATTAATAAACATGTTTTACATACTGCCATAATCTCAATAATAATTTTATAGTTCCAAATTAAAGAATAATATTTTGTTAATTATATTAAATTTTTAACTCAAACATATGCCAAATATGCTAATATTCTGATATTTCATTTGAAAATGTTTTTTTTCATGTTTTTTATATCGATTTTTAAATTAATTGGAGTAATTCAATAAATTTTTAAAAAAATCATTTTTGATAATTTCATTTTTTATTTATGCTGACTGAAATCATTACAAAATTTTCCTTATTTTGTACAATACTTCTAAGTTCAATATCCATGATAACCATATAAATTATTAAATAACTACTTTAATAAATGAAAATAAAACTCTTCACAACCTTCTTTTTAACACTACTTACCATGCTCATATCTCCGGTCAAGTCTGCTAATAAAACTTCAATTTCTTATTCGGTAACCTTTCCTGAAGCCGCTGCCCATTACCTAAATATTGAAATGGACATAAAAGGGGTTAACCAAAAATTTATAGAATTAAAAATGCCAGTTTGGACCCCTGGCTCCTATCTAATTAGAGAGTTTGCTAAAAATATCGAGACGTTTAACGTTTATTCAGAGGGAAAAGTTATCCCTTTTCAAAAAACTAGTAAAAACTGTTGGAAGATATGGACTTCGGGCATAAAAACAGTTACAGTTAGTTATAAGGTTTATTGTTTTGAGATGTCAGTTAGGACTAGTTTTGTTGATGCTTCGCACGCTTTTTTATGTAATACAGGGGTGTTTTTATATCCTGCCAACATGTTGAAACAACCCTCAACTATTAAAATTGTGCCATATAACGGCTGGACTATCGTTTCAACGAGTCTCGAAAGGGTAAATGGAAACCCATTTGTTAGAAAAGCACCTAATTATGATATATTATTTGATTCGCCTATTGAAATTGGAAATCAGGATGTTTTTGGTTTTGATGCCGCAGGTGTAAAGTATGAAGTGGCTATGTGCGGTGGGGGGAATTATGATAAGGAGCGTTTGAAAAAGGATATGGCAAAAATTATTGAAGAAGAAACATCGATTTTTGGCGAAAATCCTAATAAATACTATTTGTTTATTGTACATAATTCATCCAGAGCTGGTGGGGGGCTCGAGCATTTAAGTTCAACTACTTTAAGTGCTTTTAGAGATGTTTATTCTAGTGAAAGTGGCTATCAAAATTTTTTAGGTTTGGTAGCCCATGAACACTTTCATTTGTGGAATGTGAAGCGGTTACGACCTATTGCGCTTGGCCCCTTTGATTATGAAAAGGAAAACTATACCACGAATTTGTGGATTGCAGAAGGGTTTACCGCCTACTATCAAAATTTGATTTTACGACATGCAAATTTATATCCTCCGGATTCATTTCTAACCTCATTAGCTGGGCAGATTAATAATGTAATTGGCACTCCTGGCGCTAGAGTTCAAACAGTTGCCGAATCAAGTTTTGATGCATGGATAAAAGCATACAGACCAAATGAAAATTCGGCAAATACTACTATCTCCTATTATGACAAAGGCGCAATAATAGGATTGCTGCTCGACTTAAAAATTATTAATAACTCTAATGGCAAGTATTCTTTAAACGATGTAATGAAGTACATGTACCAAACTTTCTATAAAGATAAAAAGCGGGGATATACTGATGCCGAATTTAAAAATGGACTTGAAAAATTTTCAAATGAGTCTTTAGATGAGTTTTATAAGAATTATATTAATGGATTAAGTGCAATTGATTTTAATAAATATTTAGGTTATGCTGGTTATAAAGTAACTGATGAGCTTGAAAATAGTAATGATCCAACTTTAGGTGTAAATATATCTACAGGCAATGGTAAAAATTTTGTAACTGCTGTTTTTAGGGATGGTCCTGGTTGGATAGATGGAGTTAATGTGGGGGATGAAATTACTGATATTGATGGTAATACAGCGATTGATATTGCTGGATATTTAAAAGGTAAAAAAGTCGGCGATACAGTTGAAATAGGTATAAAACGTGATGGTTTGCCTTTAAAACTGAAGGTAAACTTATTGAGAAATAGTAGGTTGAAATTAAAAATTGAATCAATTTCTGATCCAACCCCACATCAAATTATGGTTAGGAATAAATGGTTGAAAATTACTCCTGCTAAATAGTAATTTAAGCAACCTACTTATAATATGCGTTTATTTGTTTTGAAGAAACGGCTGGGCGCTTGGTCCAGCTTTTTTTATTGGCTTTTCTAAATAAAAACCAATAGAAAAAGAAAAAAGTTGTTAATAGGTTAGCTGTTGTCAATAACATTCCTAAATGCCTTGTTTGCAAGTTAATGAGCAGGCCGTCGTTTTTAAAAATACCATATCCAAATAACGAAGGAATGCGATACCAATAATAACACGAAACAGCGGTAGCAGCAAAAATGGATGTAAGTTTTTTTTGTAAATTGTGTTTACCAGTTCTATCATTTATCTTATTTATAACCGTTTCTAAAATATAATAAATGATTAATGTAAAGGCAAGTCCTGAAAAGGGTAATGTAAATACACTTAAAATTTTAGATAAGTATTCAATTTTAGGTGAATCAGGAACATGGAACCAACCCCATATAAAGCCTGGTAAGCCTCCGGTAATAAGAATTGCTGCTAGTTTATGACTTTTTGTTTTGGTTGTTGATGTTGACTTTATATTTGGAGTAGAGTCTGGACAAGGGGTAACACAATTTATACAGCTATCACAATGCGCGTTTATTACAGTAAATAATACATTTTCTCCATAAAGTTTTTCAACAGGGTGCACAGGGCATAAGCCAGAACACCACACACTTTTCCATTCGTAAAAAAATCCAGCAAAGGTTCCAATAGCAACCATTAGTAAAATCAAAATCCCTGTGGCTACCCCACAATTATTAAATATTGCATGCCTTAAGGGTATGATTAAGTATAAAAAAACAACTCCAATTAAATTGAGTATACCTATTTGTTTAAATGTGAGCTTTTTTCTTTTTGATAAATTAAAATGACGAGGCAGTAAATTGGTAGTGGCTAGTGGACAAACATTTCTCCATACTCCTGGTAATAGCACCAATAGTATTGGAGCAATAGGAATTAATATATTCCAAAATAAAAGTTCGCCCAAGGAAGGATAAAAAAATAAACACCACAAAATAAAAAAGCCAATTAACCACATTATCATTTGTAAAACTCGCCAATTAAATAACAATGGCAAAGACACCTTACCGGGCTTAAACTCACTTAAAAAAACCATACATAATAATTTAATTGGTATTTAACCTTGCATGCAATTGTTGAAACACGCATAAATTTCGCCAAATTATAATTGGTTAAGCGTCCTAAAAATGATTACTATCATTTAAAGGCGCAGAGGTCATAATATTTATTTGTAGGCTTTATCAAGAGTTTAGAAACTAAGAGTAGAGAATAAAATATCGTTATAAAGAAGGATAAAGCTTACTATATCTGAGATTAATTAAACATTTATAATTATTATTTATGAACTAAATTATCAGGTTATAGTCTCAATCGATTGTTTCAGTTTTTTTTCCTTTATATATTTTAAAATTAACCCCGCTGTTTTTGCGGATGCCCCGGGCGTACCCATTTTAATATCTAGTTGGTCGTAATTAGTTAGCATGGTGGCTCGGTAGTCTTTGTTGTTTACCAATAGGTTTATTTCATCGGTTATGTTTTTTACAGAGCAATCAGCCTGTATCAATTCTTTAACTACCAATTGGTTCATGATGAGGTTTACCAGCGATATGAATTTTATTTTTACCACCATACGTGCTATGGTAATAGAAATTGGGTGACCCATATAAACCACCGCCTGTGGCACATTGAGCAAAGCCGCTTCAAGTGTGGCGGTACCCGATGCTACAATAGCGGCATCCGCCACATGCAATAAATCGTAAGTAGCGTTAAAAACCACTGGCACCTCCACGCCGTTAAAAAATTGCTGATAATAGGCCAAGTTAAAGTTTGGCGCGCCAGCAACCACAAATTGAAAATCTGGAAATTGGAGTGATGCCTCCATCATTATAGGTAACAACCTGCTAATTTCTTGTTTGCGACTGCCCGGTAACAAGGCAATGATTTTTTTATGGGTGATGGCAGGGTTTTCTAAAATAAAATTCTCATTGGGTTTAAAATCAGCTATGGCATCAAGCAATGGGTTGCCTACATAATCAACCTGCATACCCCAGCTTGCATAAAAATCGACCTCAAAAGGTAAAATACAAAAAAGGTGGTCAACAATGCGTTTAATTTTAATTACTCGTTTTTGGTTCCAGGCCCATACCTTTGGCGATATGTAAAAACAGTTTAGAAAATTGTTTTGTTTAGCAAATTCAGCAATCTTTAAATTAAAACCTGGGAAATCAATCAAAACAACCACATCGGGTTTCCAAAACAAAATATCGGTTTTGCATAGGGCGAGGTTTTTAAAAATACTGTTCAAATTTGTCACCACTTCAATAAAACCCATAAAAGCCATCTCTTTTATGTGCTTAACAAGTGTACCTCCTTCTGCAAGCATTTTATCGCCACCAAAAAAACGAAACTCCGCCTGCGGATTCTTCGCTTTTAAGGCTTTCATTAAATTGGCTCCGTGCAAGTCGCCAGAGGCCTCGCCGGCTATCAGGTAATATTTCATTATTTAAGTTGAGATTTTAGAACCAATACCAACAACATGGCAGTAAAAGTACCTAGCATAATACCCCTGCTGGTTTTATCAAGCTCTTTTTTATGTAAAACGCGCACTAAAACCAGGTTGATGGCAATGGCTATAAAATAGGGCATTAATGGCTTGTTAATGAGGTATAAATTACCCTTTAACTGGTATTTTACCAGCAAGGCAATTACTGGAGCTATAAACCCAAGTATTACACCAAATAGGATATTGTTTTGTTTAAACATTTTGATGCTGTTTTATAAGTTGAATTTCCAGCTATTCAGTGTTTGAATGGCATGGTGCGCCGTCATGTCAAATTGCACCGGTACCACCGAAGCATAATTATTTTCGAGCGCCCAAACATCGGTGTCCTCGCCACCATCATTCAGCTGAAAAACCCCGGTTAGCCAATAATAAGGGCGTTTATAGGGGTCAAAGCGTTCATCAAATTCTTCGGCCCATTTGGCATTTGCCTGTCTGCAAATTTTTATGCCCTTAATATTATCCGTGTTTGGAAAGTTAACGTTTAGCAGGGTAGCTGGGGGTAAACCATGAGCCAATACTTGTAGGGCAATCTCTTTTACAAATTTTATGCAATGGCTAAAATCGGCTTGTAAGGTATAATCATCCAACGAAAAACCGATTGATGGGATACTTTCGATAGCTCCCTCAACCGCGGCCGACATGGTGCCTGAATAAAGCACGTTGATGGAATTATTTAAACCATGATTAATGCCCGAAACACATAAGTCTGGCTTTTGCCCTTTAAAAATTCTATTAACGGCGATTTTTACACAATCAACCGGGGTGCCAGAGCAACGGTACATTTCAACATCTTTATAAATATCAACCTTATCCAAACGTATAGGCTTACCTATGGTAATGGCATGCCCCATGCCCGATTGCGGACTATCAGGCGCTACCACCACCACCCTGCCAATTTGTTGCATTACTTCAATAAGTGCCTTTATACCATGCGCGGTTATGCCATCATCATTTACAACTAGTATTGTTGGATTCTTTTTCATTTGGCGTAAAAATAATACTTATCGGTGTATAATGGCTAATTATAAAATGGAAAGCTAAAATAGGGATTACATCAGGGCTTAGGAGTCTATCAAATTAGGTTGGACTTTAATTTTTGCAATTACTTCAATAAACCCAATAGTAAATACCTGTTGTTTGTTAAATTTGATAAAAAATCGCACTTATTTTTTGAAAATATTAATGAATTAAAAAACATCACAAAAAGTAAAAAACGCGAATTAATGCCGATATGTTAAAAAAAGCTCCATTTTTATTAAATAATGTTATTAATTGAAACTTATTTTTTAAATAAAGAATTTGTTGATGTGAGAAAATGTTTAGTAACTTAAACCATTAATAATTATAAATGAGAATATTCCATTTAAGTGCCGAATGTTACCCGGTTGCCAAGGTTGGTGGGCTTGCCGATGTGGTGGGCGCTTTGCCTAAATACCAAAATAAGGCAGGCCTACATGCCGCGGTGGTAATGCCTTTTTACGACCGTAAATTTACACAGGAAAATGAATTTGAAACCGTTTATGAGGGGCTTACACTTTTAGGCGAACGAAGGTTATACTATCAGATTTTAAAGGAGCGTACCGATAAGTTAGGTTTTGAATTATACCTAATAAAAATACCCGGGTTAATTGACCGGGTAGAGGTTTATAGTTACCCCGACGAAACCGAGCAGTTCATCGCTTTCCAAATCGCTTTTCTTGATTGGATTACCTTTAGCAATCAGCACCCCGATGTAATACATTGCCACGACCATCATTCAGGGCTGGTTCCATTTTTAATAAAACATTCAAAGGTATATACCCGTCTTGCCAATACCCCTGCCGTATTTACCATACATAACGGGCAATATCATGGGGCATTTGGATATAATAAGTTAAATTACCTGCCCGAAATTGATAATACTAAAATTGGTTTATTAGATTGGGCAGGTGGCATTAACCCATTGGCATCGGCAGTAAAATGTTGCTGGAAATACACCACTGTTTCGCCTAGTTATTTGGACGAGCTTACAAAAAGTTCGAATGGCTTGGAATACCTATTTTACTTAGAGCACAGTAAGGGGCTTGGAATTATTAATGGCATTGATACCGATGTTTGGGATCCATCAACCGACCCTATGATTGCGGGTAATTTTACCAATAAACAAATTGCAAAAGGCAAAGCAAAAAATAAGGCCGCTTTATGCAGTCATTTCGAATTATCAACCGACAAGCCGCTGATTGCCTTTATAGGCCGATTGGTAGTTGAAAAAGGAGCCGATATGATTGCGGCAGCTATGGAAAAAAGCTTTGCCGACCATCCAGATGGATTTAACTTATTAATATTGGGTACCGGAGATAAGGATACCGAAAAGGAATTAATAGCCCTTAAAGCAGCTTTCCCTAAAACATGCAATGTTTTTATAGGGTATGATGAACCTCTTGCCCACTTGATATACGCCGGAGCAGATTATTTACTCATGCCTTCGCGGGTGGAACCTTGCGGACTTAACCAATTATATGCCTTGCGTTACGGTACCATGCCAATGGTAAGGAGCACAGGCGGTTTAAAAGATTCGGTAATTGATTTTGGTGATACTGGAGGCTATGGCATTCGTTACAATAACGCCAGCGTTACGGATATCTGCCATGCCGTTAGTCGTGCTTTGGAGTTATTTAAAAACACCAAGGAGCTGGATGCTTTAAGAAAGATAATGGTAGCCCTTGATTTTTCGTGGGATAGATCAGCAAACGAATACATTAATTTATATAAAAGTTTAAAACCAATAATATGACCTCAAAAGTAATTTGTATTGTACTTGGCGGTGGCCAGGGCAGCCGGTTATCACCTTTAACGGCAACACGTTCAAAACCAGCGGTGCCAATTGCTGGTAAATATCGATTGGTTGATATCCCAATTTCAAATTGCCTTCACTCGGGAATTGACCGTATTTATGTTTTAACCCAATTTAACTCGGCATCATTAAACAAGCATATTAAAAACACTTACCACTTTAGTAGCTTTAGCAATGCCTTTGTTGATATTTTGGCCGCCGAACAAACACCATCCAGCGTAGCCTGGTTTCAAGGTACTGCCGATGCGGTTAGGCAAAGTTTGCACCATTTGGCGGTTCATGAATTTGATTATGTATTAATCCTATCAGGCGACCAATTATACCAGATGGATTTTGTGGAAATGGTTGACCAACACATAAAAACACAAGCCGAGATTTCAATCGCGACTATTCCGGTGCATGTAAATGATGTGCCTGGTTTTGGTATTTTGAAAACCGACGAAAATAACATGATTACCTCATTTGTTGAAAAACCAAAAACCGGTTTCGAAAAACTGGTTTCGGATGTTAGTCCGCAAATGGAGGCCGAGGGTAGGATATACCTTGCTTCGATGGGTATTTACCTGTTTAACCGTAAACTTCTTTATGATTTATTGATAGGTAACGACCGTACTGATTTTGGTAAAGAAATTATTCCACAATCAATTGAAAAGCATAAGGTGGTAAGCTATCAGTACGAAGGTTACTGGACTGATATTGGTACTATCCCATCATTCTTCGATGCCAATCTTGGTTTAACTGATGATATCCCTCAGTTTAACCTGTTTGACAAGAATCATATTTATACCAGGGCACGCATGTTGCCACCATCAAAAGTATCGGGTACATTACTCGAAAAAACAATTATTTCGGATGGTTGTATTGTAAACGCAAAACGTATAACCCGCTCAATTATCGGTATTCGTACCCGTGTAGGGTTTGATACCGTTATTGAAAACTGCTATGTAATGGGTAGCGATAATTATCAAACTTTGGAACAAATAAAAGAATCGCACGAGAGCCATACACCAGTTATGGGCATTGGCGATAGGTGCCATATTAGAAATGCCATTATTGATAAGAACACCTACATTGGCGACGATGTAACCATTAATTGTGGTGAAAAACTAGAAGATGGCGACTATGGAAGTTATACCGTACAGGATGGCATAGTGATTATCAAAAAGCGAGCCATTATAATGGACGGTACCGTTATATAATTTAAGCTTTTATACTAAAGGCCGATAGTAATTTAGTTTGCTATCGGCTTTTTATTTGGAGTGGATTTAATAATTCTCTAAAAGTAGGTTCGCTACTTCCTCGCCAACTAGACTGCCCATGGCTACCCCCATGCCGTTGCAGCGCACGGCGCAAAAAACATTGGGTTCAACGAGTTTCACAATTGGCTTAATTTCATCACCGAAACCCATAATACCGCTCCACCAATAATCAATTTCAAAATGTTGATTGGGTAATATTACTTCCTTTAAATAACTAATGAGTTTGTTTTGCACCATAGCTGTTTGCCCAAATTCAAAGGTTTCTTCGGTTTTAAAATCAAGGTTTCTTCCACCACCAAAAAGCACCCTACTATCAATGTTTCTGAAATAATAATAACCACCATCAAAATGATAGGTGCCTTTTAACTTTAAGCCCTCAATAGGCTTGGTTATTAAAACCTGCCCCCGGCCCGGTACCACTTTTAATTCGGGAAATAGTTGGTTTGCAAAAGCGTTGGTGGCCAAAATCACTTTTCGGGCTTTAAATGTACCAACGGAAGTATATAAATTAACCGCATTAGCGTCATGAGCTATTTTGGTTATTTCGCAATTATTCAGCACCATTACCCCTAATTGATAGGTTTTATCAATTAAGGTCCGCATCATCTTTCCGGTATATACCTGTCCTTCAAATGGGTTATATATTATATGGCTAATTTTTTGAAAGCCAAAAGTTGCGATTTTATCATTTGCAAGCCTGTAAACCTCTTTCGAGCCTATGGCAGCCTGTAGTAAATTGTTTAGCCTATCAATTTCATTAATGTTTTCAGTTGCATTTTCATGTTCGGTATCCATAAATAATTCATAGCCCCCATGTTGTTGGTAATCAATGTTATCGTCGCCAAGATTTTCCCTTAATTTTTGCAGCCCGCGCCATTTATAATCAACTAATTCAATTACTTCCTTTTCCGATGTTTTTTTGAGATAGGCCAACTGCTCGGAAGCGGTACCAAAACAAGCGAAACCCGCATTTTTTGTACTGGCGCCCGTTGGTAAAAAACCACGCTCTAGCACTAAAACATTCAATTTTGGTTGCTTTTTTTTCAAGGTTAAAGCCGCGCTTAGGCCAACCAAGCCACTACCAATAATTATTACATCGGTGTTTTGAATAAACGTGGTTTGCTCCCAGTATGAAAATGTTTGAATAGCCATAAGATTTGTAAGGAAAGATAATGCTTTGTAGCTGAACAAAAATGTAATTATTTTTTACGAATTTAAACCATTTTAAATTATCATAGTCAAAGAAATTGTTGTAAACTAAACTACTATTAAAATGAGCATAAAGAAATATAGATTGCCCTTTATACTGTTTGTAGGGCTTTTTGCTTTTAATGCCAAGGCACAAATTAGTATTGGTATTTCTGTTAGGGTGGCTCCTCCTGCCATGCCAGTGTATGTGCAGCCTGCCTGCCCAACAGATGGCTATTTATGGGTGCCGGGTTATTGGGCTTATAATGATGATAGCGGGTACTACTGGGTTCCTGGTGTTTGGGTGGCTCCACCTCGTCCGGGATATTTATGGACTCCTGCTTATTGGGGTTACGAGAATGGCTATTACGGCTTTCACCGAGGTTATTGGGGCTTACATGTAGGCTACTATGGCGGCATTAACTATGGTTATGGTTATGGTGGTTCGGGCTTTGTGGGTGGTGCTTGGTCGGGTGGCTCATTCCGTTATAATACCGCGGTGGTGAATGTAAATACAACGGTTGTGCGCAATGTTTATGTAGACCGTACAGTGGTTAATAATACCACCATTAACAATACCACTATCAATAATAACCGTTCAAGCTTCAATGGGCCGGGTGGTGTAACCGCACAACCTCGTCCGGAAGAAAGGGCATATATGAACGAAAAACATTTTGAACCCACAAGTGAACAACTTTCGCATGAGCAGGTTGCTAGTAAGGATAGGAGCCAATTCGCATCGGTTAATAATGGTCATCCGGCGGCAGCCGCAATGAACAAAGTTGGCGGACAACCATTTAATGAGCGTGGCCGAAATGCAACCAATACCAGTTTCAATAATCCTAATAACCGGGTAAACAGCGGTGGTTTTGGCAACGCTAGAAGCAATGCCGTTCAGCCAAATAATGCTGCGCAAGCAAATAATGGAAATCATCCGCAGCCAAATCAACCTGTATCGAATCAAGCAGCTCCAAATCAAGCCGCATCGAATCAACCCGCGTCGAATCAAGCGGTACCAAATCAGGCAAGTAATATAAACCATCCGCAAGCAAATCAGGCAGTAACAAATCAGCCGCAACCAAACAGAATGCAGCAAAACAGGCCTCAGCCACAACCGAGGGCTTTGCCACAACGTATGCAGCCTATGCGGGTGCAACAGCCTCGTCCGCAACAGCCGCATAACAATCCTCACCCAGCTTTTGGTAGACATAGATAAAAAATAGGGGCTGTCTGGAAGTAATAATTCAGTCAGCCCTTTTATTTATTGGATTGCTTTAAAAATTGATAAAGTAATTAATTCCAAAAAGCATAAACATTTTGACCTAACAATTGTAGTAATAGCACACTAAATTGTTAGTAAAATGAAAATCAGAAAATATATTGTTCCACTGCTATTGTGTTTAGGGCTTTTCGCTTACAGGGCAGAGGCACAAATTAACATAGGGGTATCAGTTAGACTAGCCCCGCCACCATTACCAGTTTATGTACAACCTGATTGCCCGGTTGATGGTTACTTATGGGTGCCTGGCTATTGGGCCTATAATGAAGATGATGGCTATTATTGGGTGCCAGGTGTTTGGGTAGCTCCACCACAGCCCGGATATTTATGGACCCCATCTTATTGGGGTTTTGAAGGTGGTCTTTACGGATTTCATCGTGGTTATTGGGGAATGCACGTAGGTTATTACGGTGGCATTAACTATGGTTATGGTTACGGGGGTGTAGGTTTTATAGGTGGCGCATGGTCGGGAAGGTCGTTCCGCTACAATACCGCCGTGGTAAATGTAAATAGAACTTTCGTACGGAATACCTATGTTGACCGTACTGTCATAAACAATACCGTAATCAATAATAATCGCTCTAGTTTTAATGGCAGAGGTGGGGTGATTGCACACCCTAGGCCTGAGGATAGGTCGCATATGAGCGAACGACGTTTTGAACCCACTAATGAACAACGTTCGCATCAGCAAGTGGCTAGTAAGGATAAGAGCCAATTTGCTAAGGAAAATAACGGACATCCTGCTGCACCTGCTATGAATAAGGTTGGCGGTCAGTCTTTTAACGAACGAGGGAAAAATGCGCCTAGTCCTGGTTTTAAAAATGGGAATAACCGTTTAAACAGTGGTGGATATGGCAACGAAAAGCGCAATGGAAACCAATTAAATAAGGGGAACCAAAATAATAACCCCCAAAGGAATCAGGCAGTACCGAATATGCCACAGCAACAAAACAAGGAACAAAATCATCCTCTCGAACAGGCAAGACCGCAACCACAAAATGCTCCGGAAAGGGTACGCCCTCAACAGCAGGACAAACCTCAACAGCAAAATACGCCACAACAAGAACGGTTGCGACAACCGTCTCAGCCACAACAGCAAAATATTCCTCAACAGGCTCGCCCACAGCAACAAGCTTTGCCTCAACAGCAAGTTAGACCGCAACAGCAGGCTCGTCCGCAACAACAGGCTCTTCCGCAACAGCAAGCTAGGCCTCAACAACAACCGAGACCACAGCAACAAGCAAGGCCTCAGCAGCAACAGCCAAGACCACAGCAACAAGCTTCGCCTCAACAGCAAAATAGGCCTCAGCAACAAAACAGACAACATCCGCCTTTGTAAAAGGGTATATAAAAACAAAGCCCCGCTTTATTTAATAGCGAGGCTTTGTTGTATATATGATAGTTGTTTTTTAGTTCATCCTATAAGGCGCGATTAAATAAAACTGCGGAATTTGAACATCAAATAAATAATTATCAATAAGGCGCGACATTTGGTATTCGCCTTTCATGCTACCCATATCGGTTTTTAAATTACAGCCTGAAACATATTCATGAGAATGGCCAGGTTCAATAATAGGTTGCTGACCAACCACGCCTTCACCTTCTACTTCGCGCTTGGCACCATTCGAATCAAAAATATACCAGTGCCTTGAAATTAGCCGAACCGCATAATTGCCCATATTTTCAATATTCACTTTGTAGGCAAACATAAAATGGTCGTTAGTAGGGTTTGAATATTCGGGTTGGTAAACTGTTTCGACCGAAACTTTTACTCCATCGGTAATTGTAGTAACCATGTTCAAATCTATTTTTTCAAATATATATTTTATCTACAATAATCAAGCCATTGATTGGTAATAATTTTATGACATCTTTTTACCTAAATAGCAGTAAATCTGTCAGTAACCTGCTTCAATCGCTAGGTTCGCGTATCTGGGGTTATTGCTTATCTCTTCCAAAATTTCCATTACTTCGGCAAAAGTGCTGGCGGTAACCATTCTCATGCGGTACTCTTTAAAGTTTTCAATTCCTTTAAAATAGTTGGCATAATGCCTGCGCATTTCAAAAATACCCGTTTTGGGCCCTTTCCACTCAATTGATTTTTGTAGATGCGATTTGCAGGCATCCACACGCTCCTCAATGGTTGGTTTATCCATTTCTTGCCCTGTAGCAAAAAAATGTTTAATCTCCCTAAAAATCCAAGGGTATCCAATTGCGGCTCTACCAATCATCATGCCATCTACCCCATATTCCATACGCCAATTAGCAGCTTTTTGTGGCGAGTCGATATCCCCATTGCCAAAAATCGGGATTTTTATTCTCGGGTTCTTCTTAATGTCGCGTATCAATGCCCAATCGGCAACACCCTTATACATCTGCGAGCGGGTGCGACCGTGAACCGTTAATGCCTTTATACCCACATCCTGCAGGCGTTCGGCTACTTCATACACATTTTTGGTGTTATCGTCCCAGCCTAACCTGGTTTTTACGGTAACTGGCAAATGGGTAGCTTCTACTACCGCTTTTGTCATGGCGGTCATTTTCACAATGTCTTGCAATAAACTGGCACCAGCACCCCTGCAAGCTACATTTTTTACCGGGCAACCATAGTTAATGTCAATTAAATCGGGCTTAGCCAACGAGGCTATTTCGGTGGCTTCGCGCATATGGTCAATATCGCTACCAAAAATTTGAATCCCTATTGGGCGCTCGTATTCAAAAATATCTAGTTTTTGTCGGCTCTTGGCAGCATCCCTAATCAGTCCTTCCGATGAGATAAATTCAGTGTACATCATATCGGCTCCGTTTTGCTTGCAAACAAAACGGAAGGGCGGGTCGCTTACATCCTCCATAGGGGCAAGTAACAGCGGGAACTCCCCTAAATCAATATTTCCTATTTGTACCGGCATACTGTATCTTCGTGGCAAAAATACAAATTTTAAGTTGGATGATAAATAACCTCAATAACGAACCAGTTTACAAAAAGCCTGAAATGAGTGCTTGGCGTCAATTTGTGGTTTTTATAACATTGTTTATATCAATCTACATTATAGGTAACCTAATTGGAGCAGGTATAATTTTAATGACAATTGGTATGGATGCATTAACAAATACCAATTCTCCTCATTTTATTCAAGCCTTTTGGATTGGTCAGCTTATTGGGATAACTATTCCGGTATTTGCTATCAGTCCTATTTTCTCCTATTTTATTGTGAGGGATGTAAAGGGGTATTTAAAGCCGGAGTTCAAATTTTCGCCAATATTGCTTTTGCTGGTATTGGTTATCATGTTTAGTTCTACGCCAATTACTGAATTGCTCTCCAACATAAACGAAAAAATACCCTTGCCATCGTATTTAAAATGGATGCGCGAAATGGAGGATAGTGCAACTAAGCTTATGAACGCGGTTTTAATTATGAAGACCTTTTGGGTCATGCTTGCTAATTTATTATTGATAGGCTTATTGACTGCCATTGTAGAAGAGCTGATGTTTAGGGGATGTTTACAAACTATATTATTTAAGTGGACAAAAAATATACACCTTGCCATTTGGATTACAGCCGCATTGTTCAGTGCATTCCATATGGAGTTTTTTGGTTTTTTACCCCGGCTATTTTTAGGAGCGCTGTTTGGTTATTTTGTAGCTTGGAGTGGTAGTATTTGGACAAGCATTTGGGCACACTTTTTGAATAATGGTACCATTGTTATAGTCATGTATCTTTATCAGCAAAAAGTAATAAATTTAAATCCTGATAATCAGCATTTATTTAATTATATTAGTTACTTAATTAGCTTTATAATTGTTTTATTTTTGCTAATCATTTTTAGGAAGGTTGCATTACCTAAAAAGCAGGCTACAGCGTATTAATGGAAAAAAATTGGGTCAAAATTTATTCATCTTCCGACTATTATCAATCAGAAATGGTTAAACAAGCACTCATAGGTCATGATATTGATTCCGTTATATTTAACAAACAACCTTCATCGCACCGCTCATTTGGCGAAATAGAGGTTTATATCCATCAAAAAGACTTCAGCAACGCCATTGAAGTAATTATCCTCAATCAAATAAATTCATGAAAACGAGGGCGGTAACCAGTTTTTTCTTTGTAATTATCATGCTAGGCTCGGTTTTTTTGGGTCAGTATGTTTTTACCGCTTTTTATTTATTGCTCAGTACTTTTTGCTTGCGCGAATTTTACCGCTTGTTTAGGCATACCGATATTAAACCGAATATGCTAGGTGGTATTATTAATTCGGTAATCATTTATTCCATCATCGCGTTAATAGCTTACCAAAATTCGGTATTTTTTCACAAGCTTATATTTTTACTAACCTTTACCATATTCGCGCTATTTATACACGAGCTATTTAAAAAATCGGAAACGCCTTTCAGTAATATCTCCAATACCTTAGGCGGCTTGGTTTATGCCTGTTTGCCTTTTACCTTTTTTCATGGGATGGCCTTTGTAAACGGGGCTTATAACTTTCATTATCCCTTGGCTTTTATGCTGTTGCTATGGGGGAGCGATACCGGGGCTTATATGATTGGTATTAAGTTTGGGAAGCATAAATTATTTGAACGCCACTCGCCTAAAAAAACCTGGGAAGGCTTTGCCGGGGGCTTGTTTACCAGTTGTACCGTTGCCATTATTATTAGTTTTTATTATACCGAACTGGCATGGTTTGATTGGGTTATCATAGCGGTTTTAACCTGCGTATTTGGCACCATTGGTGATTTAATTGAATCAATGTTTAAAAGGAGCATACATGTTAAAGATTCGGGCGAGATTTTACCCGGGCATGGTGGCTTGCTTGATAGGTTCGACGGCTTATTGTTGGCCGCACCAGTGGTATACACTTATTTACACTTAATTTCAATTCATTAGTTTTGTAAAAAATATTGGCTATGACTTTTCATAAAGAAGGATATACTTCGCTAGCACTTTGCATATTGTTTATTTTTGTTTTAAACGCCCTTTTGCATTTTTTTATCCCTGAGGCTCTTTTAATTAGGTGGATTGCTTATATCTTCTCTTTCGCCCTGTTCGTTATTATCGTTCAATTTTTCCGTAGTCCAAAAATCACCATCAAACAAAACGAGAACATGGTATTATGTCCTGCCGATGGTAAAGTGGTGGTAATTGAAGAGGTGACGGAAACGGAATATTTAAAAGATACCCGTATTCAGGTATCAGTATTCATGTCGCCTTTAAATGTTCATGTTAATCGTAACCCCATTTCGGGCGTCGTAAAATATTTTAAATACCATCCGGGTAAATATTTGGTAGCCTGGCATCCAAAATCCTCCACCGAAAACGAGCGCACCACCATAGCGGTTGAAAATCCTAAAGGATATGTAGTGTTATTTAGGCAAATAGCCGGGGCATTGGCTAGGCGCATTGTTTGGTATGTAAACGAAAACGATAGGGTAGAACAAGGCAAACAATTTGGCTTTATAAAATTTGGCTCACGGGTTGATGTTTTTTTACCCTTAGGTTCTAAGATTAAAGTGGAATTAGGTGCCGTAGTAAAAGGCGGCATCACCGTTTTAGCCGAATTGCCTAAATAATTTTTTTAACTTTTTAATAAACATTTAACCCTTCAATATCCAAGATAGGCTCCATATAACAATCTAAAAATTCTTCAGTAACCCCTTGTAATTTTCTTTTTTGGCATAATGCATATAATTCTTCAACTGCGGAATATGAAAAGAAACGGATATTTAAATCATGAAATTGGGGTTTGTTAGCCTCTTTTATTACCTTATTTCTAGCTTCGTCTGGTGCAACAATAACATAGCGTGTTGGAAATGGCGGAAACTTATCTTTGAAATTTTTCATTCAGGATAATCCACTAGTAACCCCTGTTGAATGTTCAATTTCCATAACAGCAGGCATTAACTTTCCATTTTTGAACCAGATACAATCTATCAACAATGCAGCTTTCGTAGCGTCCTCGTAAGCAGACATTAATTTCTCATCCCTTAAAGATGTAATAACACCATCAAACTCGCCTAACCTTTTATTTTGGTATTGAATACCTTTGTCATTTTGTGCAATCCATGTTCTAAATTTTAGTTGATGCCCAATAAAATATAAAGCTATTTGAATTTGAGCATGCCTTCTGTCAAGCTTTATATCTAACGGTGTACCACCATCCTGATTTACAATTAAGGCATCGTAGGAAGCTTCCAATGTTTGAACTTCCGAGATAACAATATCAGTTTTAATTTCCTTCGGAATACCTAAATCATGTAGGTTTTGAGGAGTCCACATTAAGTGTTTGTGCCCTTTTTTAACACTCGATTTACTCCTAATACTTTCGATTCGGCCTGGGAAACAAAAATGAAATTGAGGAGTATAAGCAAGAAGAGTTTCTAAAACACTTCTAGTATTATAGCTCGCACCTAATACTCTATCAAAATTTATCGGCTGATTAGGATGAAGCGCATTTGCAATTCGCCAAATTAATTCAGATGATATTGATTCAATTTTACTTTTCGATGAAACTTGCTTTTTTGATGGATTCCATCTTTTTATTCGGATTGGTCCCTCTGGCAAATCGACACCTACAACTTGAATTAAACCTTTGTTCCTAGGATTTAGATAGTTGTATGAAAGGTTCTTGTCAAGTTGATTAATGAATGCTACTAAGTTCGCTGCCGTTAATTTGTTCATATGCAACTTCTAAATCTTTAATGGGATTGTTAAATATAAAGTTTAAGATACTTTGAGCTAAACCATAGCCAACCAAATAAGGAACGCCATTGCCAATTGTCTTAAACATGTTAGATAATGTTATGCTAGATGGAATAAAAAATTCCTTTGGCAAAGACTGTATTGCAAGTGCTTCGGCAACAGATATCCGCCTTGCTTTATATGGATGGAGATGAACTTCATTATTGCCATATGCCGCGGTTGGTGAGTAACGCCATCGATGAAGCCGTTTATATGATTTTTTTAAGTCATCTCCCTCATTTATTGTCAAGAATTTTGATAAACCGGCTCTAGGAGTAAAATAATGACTACTATTTGGGTGCTCTAAAACTTCGTTTTTCTTAAACCAATATTCTACTGTCAACTCCATAGGTACGTTATCTGGTTTTGGCAAAGTGGAATTTTCACTAAATAAATTTTGGCTTGGCCATTCAATTTTAAAAATATCTTTTGAATTATATTTTTGATCCCAATTGAAGTTTTTAATTATAGAAGAACCATTAAGTTTAAATCCACAGTTATTAAGCATGTTTTTTTGAAAGCCAATTAAAATAATCCTTTCTCTGTTTTGCGGAGCACCAAATTCAATTGAATTAATCAACTTTTCCGTTAAATAATAGCCGGATTTAATTAATTTTAGTTTTAGGGAATCAAAAAACTCCCTATGTTTTTTTGTTCTATATAGTCCTTTAACATTTTCGAATAAGAAGAAATCAGGCTTATTTGAACAAATCAATTCAATATAAGTACCTGAAAGTTTGCCATTTTCACCTTCTTTGCCACGATTTTTACCTGCAACAGAAAAGTCAGGGCAAGGAGGGCCTCCTATAAAACCAATATGCTTATAGTTTTTTTTTGCTTCTTCTAAATCGTTTTTTAGCCAAAGAGAATTTAAATTGGTTAGAAAATCAGTAATATCACAAACATGGTGACCATATTGAGGTGGGGCAATTTTTAATGACTTTCTTGAGGCAATGTAAATGTCCATAAATGCTTTATGATATTCATTCACAAATAAGGTTTCATAAAAACCTGTTCTTTCAAAGCCAAGGTCAAGGAAACCTGCTCCAGCAAAGAAAGAAAAAATACCAATTTTATCTGATTTCATAAAAATTCCTCTATTTGCAATTGAAGCATTTAATTGTTCAAAAATTTGTCAAATTAAATTCAAAGCGATTTTTAAAACAATATACAATTATAATCTTCAATAATTAATAAAAGTATTAAATTTTATCAAACATATGAGTTTGGGTTGTTAAAAATTTAGTGTTTTATCTACCCAATTATCCCAACAACATTTTGCAGGTAGTTGTCCATTGTTTTTAAATCAACCATATCATTCATATAGCCAATATGCATATCCGGGCGTATAATAATGGCCTTTTGTAAATGTGGGTTTACCTCAAAAGCTTCAAAAACAGCCAGATTTTTTCCGCTTGGTGGTAGGTAATAAAAGTTAAGCAGGTTAGGGTATTTTAAGGTAATCCAACGGGCGGTATTAAATAAAAACATTTCCTCAAACTTGCCTAGTATTAATAAGGTAAAGCCGGGTTTGCTGCACCATTCGTGCAAATCGGTATCCAACTGTCGCTTTTCATCATATATGATGATGTAGGGCAATCGGTCGCCTGCTTTTATTTTTATCCCTGAACTAAGGTGCAGGTTAAGCTTGCTTGTACGGTAGTTGATGCCAATTTGCGAAATCTGTTTAAAAATAGCCTTTCTAAAATGTTCCTTGCTCCACACAAAATTGAGCAGTTTAGGTAAAAAATGCCGCTTAAAAATATTGACAAACCAATTTTTAGAGATAATTAAGCTAAAAACTCGATCTGTTGATTTCAGTATTCTTTTTGCTACTGGCATCCGCTCCGCGGCATAGCTATCCAAAATAGTTTCCGCATAATTGCCATTTATTACACCTGCCAGTTTCCAAGCCAGATTATACCCATCCTGTATGCCGGTGTTCATGCCTTGCCCACCAGCCGGGGAATGTACGTGTGCCGCATCGCCTATTAAAAAGCAGTGTTGGTTTCTAAAATTATCGGCCATACGCTTATGAATTTGATAAACCGAAAACCACAATACTTTTTGAGCCTGCACATCAATACCTGTTATTGATTTTAAAAAGGGGCGCAGGTGTTCAAAATTTAACTCGTTTGGGTCTGTATTAAACTGGGGTACATTAGCAGCCACCCTGAAACTGTTTTTTTCGGCAAGGGGCAAAAAAGCGGCGAATCCATCTTTATCAATAAAATCGGTCATCTCATCTTCCACCAACTCGCTATTATCCGATACTATATCCGCTACACAAAACCAACCCGGGTAGGTTTTGCCCGTAAAAGGTATTTTCAATAATTGCCTTACCCTACTATGCATCCCATCGGCACCGATTAGCCAGTCGCAAGTTAAATTTACTTCAGAATTATGATGATTCAAAGTTACTTTAACCCGATTTTCATCCTGGTTGATGTTTATAAGCTCAGTATCCCAATAAACCGGACAACAATTTTGGCTCAAGTAGTTAAGCAATAATTGTTCGTTTTCATTTTGTTTGTACGATAGCAAGTAGGGGTATGGCGTTAATCCTTCCCCAACATTTTTTAATGAAATTAACGCTAGTTGCTTATTTTTCTGATTAATCGTTACTGCCCTAATAGGCTTGCCGTATTGAATAGCCGTGTCTGCAATACCCATTTGCCGGTAAATTTCGAGGGTTTGGGCATGTACCGCTAAGGCTTTGGAGAAAGCAGTTATACCTTTTTTGCTATCAATAATAATGGGTTGTATACCATAACGTAGCAACTGCGCGGCCATCATTAATCCCGAAGGCCCTGCGCCAACAATCAAAACTTGTGTATGTGTACCCTCAGTAATCATATTTATTTATGGAACAACAGGAAAATGGTTGGTCGTTTATGTAATTCCGGTACTTTTTTTTGCCATTCGGCGATGGTTTTTGTTTGAACAAATTCAGTAGGGGAGGTTAAATCGCAGGCTATGCAAAGTCTAGTTTTGGCTTGAGCCGTTTTCAGTATATCGTCAAGCAATGAATTATTACGGAAAGGCGTTTCAATAAATATTTGGGTTTGCTTATGCTTTTCGGCCAGGTGTTCCAATTCTTTTACCTTTTTGGTTCTCTCCACCTTATCAATCGGTAAATAACCATGAAAAACAAAGCTCTGTCCGTTAAAGCCCGAAGCCATTAAGGCCAATAAAATGGAGCTTGGCCCAACCAAAGGTACCACCTTGATACCCATGCGGTGCGCTTTTTCTACAATACCTGCACCAGGGTCGGCAATGCCGGGGCAACCAGCCTCACTCATCAAACCCACATCATTACCCGCTTGCAGGCCCTTAAAAAAATCGGCGGTATTATTTTCACGGTTATGTTTGCTATAATCGTGAATAATCAATTCGCTTTGAGGCGTTTTTAATCCGGCTTCCTTTAAAAATTTTCGCGCGGTTTTTTCGTTTTCTACAATATATTCATTTACGCTGTTGATGCGGTTTACAAGGTAGGGTGTAAACGAACTATCGGCCGCGTTTTCGGCAAGGGGTACAGGTATTAAATAAAGGGTTCCAAAAGGCATATTGCAAAATTGCTCTTTTTTGTTTAATTTAAGGGCTTAACAAATAAAATCTGTTTTAAAATTACAGACGCTAGTTAAACATCAACATCAAAAAACTTAAAATGAATAGTTAAAACACTGAAAGGAGTATTAAAAATGAAGGAGTTAAGCAAAAATTGGTTTATTGAAGGCACCATCGATTTTGAATATAAAAAATATATTTTACTTGATTACTTGCAGGAAATTAACCGGAGTTTTAATAAAAGTGAGCTTTACCCAAACCTGGCCGATTTGATTTTTCATTTTAATAACTTGCTATTTTTCAAAAAAAATAAATCGGTATTGCAACAAGCCTTCCCACAACGATTAACCAAGGCCGATATCGCCGCAGTAAAACTTACCTATCAAAAAATAATTGAAGACGATAGCTCGATGAAGGATATCGAAGAAATTATTTTATTCGCTATAGAAAACATGGATCCTGCCATAAAGATTGGGAAGGAGATTTATGATTTTGTGGAAAGTAGGCTGAATATCGACCCTATTGGCATCGTACCATTAATGCCTTATCATGGCTATTTTTCGTTACGCAACGGTATTGAAAAAACCAATTGGGTGTACGAGTACCAAATAACCATATTTGAAAACAAGGACGATAAATACAGGGGCATCAACATAAGTTTTGTTGACACCTATGAGCAAAGCATCACCAATACCCCCGAAACCTTGAAGTTAAGCCTGATTAGAAGGAATAAATTTATGCCAAACCCTGCGGTGTATTATGTTCAAAGCGATATCAGCTTTCCGCTGGAAGAAACTTTACTACCTGTTGCAAAGCGGAGTTTGGTAAAATATATATCTACAGCGGCTTAAATTAAAAAACGCGATTTCAAATTGTCAATTTTTTGGTAACATTATTAACAAATTTGATAGTAATTTAATACGAATGTTATTTATTTATCAAATTGTTAATTTCATTTTCAATAATGTTGATTTCTGATAGATTTGCACCTTCAAATACTATAAACGTTGAAAAGAAATATCCTTATTGTTGATGATATTGACCCTATTTTTATTGAAAGGGCCACCGAACTAGGTTATAACTGTAATTACCAACCGTTAATAAAGCTGGATGAAGTATTACCCATAATAGGCGACTATATAGGTTTGGTAATACGTTCTAAATTTAAGGTAAATAAGGAATTTTTGGATGTTGCCACCAAGCTGCGTTTTATTTGCCGGGCAGGTGCGGGTATGGATAATATTGATGTACCGTATACCGAACAAAAGCATATTACTTTAATTAATGCACCCGAAGGAAATATGGATGCAGTTGGCGAACATGCCATAGGTTTATTGCTTGCGCTGATGAACAACTTTTTGGTAGCTGATGGCGAAATAAGAAATGGCGTATGGAAGCGAGAAGCCAACCGGGGTTACGAACTTAAGGGAAAAACAGTTGGCATTATTGGCTATGGGCATATGGGTAAAAGTTTTGCTACGAAGCTTTTAGGTTTTGATGTTGATGTGATTGCTTACGATAAATACAAAACAGGCTTTAGCGACATGTATGTAACCGAAGTAAGCATGGAACAAATTGTTAAAAAAAGTGATATACTAAGCTTACATATCCCATTAACAAAAGAAACCTTGAACCTGGTAAACGAGGAATATCTGTTCCATTTTAAAAAGCCTATATTTTTGCTCAATACATCGAGAGGGAAAATTGTAGATACCTTGGCGGTTTTAAATGCCATTAAGCAAGGAAAAGTTTTAGGTGCGGGTTTGGATGTTTTAGAAACCGAAAAATTCCCGGCGCTTGCCGAGGAGCCTTGGTATAACGAGTTGCGTAAATCGGGTAAGGTAATATTAACTCCGCATGTGGCTGGTTGGACCTACGAATCGTACAAAAAAATTAGTGAGGTAATGGTCGATAAGTTGAGCGAGCTTTAGTTAATAATTCCCTGTAACAGTTCTGTCAATATATGTTAAGCCATTGTTAGTGAAATGGCAATTTTGTACCTTTGTAAAAAATTTAAAAGGGGCAAGTATTGATGAAATTAGATATTAATTACCAGGAGCAATTCCAATCGCGCCACATAGCGCCTAACCAAGCCGATACCGAAAAAATGTTAAAATCCATAGGCGTAAGTACCTTGGATGAATTAATAGAACAAACTGTCCCTCAAAATATCCGCTTAAAAGCACCACTTAATTTGCCCGCTGCAAAAAGCGAGTTTGATTATCTGAATTCACTAAAACAAACCGCTTCAAAAAATAAAGTTTTCAAATCGTTTATTGGTCAGGGTTATTATGACGTAATAGTACCCGGTGTAATACAACGCAATATTTTAGAAAACCCCGGATGGTACACCCAATACACCCCTTATCAGGCCGAAATTGCGCAAGGACGTTTACAAGCTTTGCTTAATTTTCAAACCATGGTGATTGACCTTACCGGGATGGAAATTGCCAATGCTTCCTTGTTAGATGAA
Source organism: uncultured Mucilaginibacter sp. (assembly GCA_903891475.1). Taxonomy (GTDB): domain Bacteria; phylum Bacteroidota; class Bacteroidia; order Sphingobacteriales; family Sphingobacteriaceae; genus Mucilaginibacter. The sequence continues at coordinate 2,641 of CAITEP010000043.1, read as the reverse complement.
GGTACCGCTGCCGCCGAAGCAATGTTCATGCAATATAGTTTGCGTAAAAACAATAACGCCAACCTGTTTTTTGTATCCGAAGAGTTGTTCCCGCAAACCATTGATGTTTTAAAAACCAGGGCACAGCCTTATGGCATTGAGCTTGTAATTGGTAACCACCTAACTGCTAACCTAAGCGAGCAAATGTTTGGTGCTATTGTACAATACCCGGCTGGTAATGGCGAGGTTTATAATTACAAGGATTTTGCCGAAAAAGCGCACCATTTAGGCATTAAACTTACCGTAGTTGCCGATTTATTGAGTTTGGTATTGCTTACGCCTCCGGGCGAGTGGGGTGCCGATATTGTGGTTGGTTCAACACAGCGTTTTGGCGTACCTATGGGTTTTGGTGGCCCGCATGCCGCTTTCTTTGCTACTAAGGAAGAATACAAACGCTCGTTACCGGGCAGAATTATTGGGGTAACCATTGATAGTGCCGGAAACTATGCCTTACGTATGGCTTTGCAAACCCGCGAACAACATATCCGCAGAGATAAGGCCACCTCAAATATTTGTACCGCGCAAGCTTTGCTGGCTATTATGGCTAGCATGTATGCCATATATCATGGACCTAAAGGCATTCAATTAATTGCCCAAAGAGTGCATGGTTTGGCAGTGCTGCTTTCAAAAACGCTACAGCAATTAGGCTACAAACAGCTCAATAATGCTTTTTTTGATACCCTGAAGTTTGAGTTGGGCGATTTAACAGGCCCTATACATGCCGAAGCGGTAAACAATGAAATGAATTTTCATTATGCCGGTTCAGTTACTTCTATTACCGTTGATGAAACAACCTCGTTAGAGGATATTAAAACCATTACCCGTTTTTTTGCGAAGGTAAAAGGCAAAACATTGGCAGAGGTTGATGGCCTTGCCGCGAATATTGATACATTGATACCTGCCGATTTACAACGTGAATCGGCTATATTAACGCATCCGGTATTTAATTCGCACCACTCGGAGCACGAGATGTTGCGCTATATCAAATCATTAGAGGCAAAGGATTTATCCTTATGCCATTCAATGATTGCGCTTGGCTCATGTACCATGAAGCTGAATGCTACCACCGAAATGATACCGGTTACCTGGTCCGAATTTGGTAAAATACACCCATTTGCCCCAACCGACCAAGTTGGTGGCTATATGCAGTTATTTGATGAATTGAACGCTTGGTTGAGTGAAATTACAGGTTTCGCGGCCATGAGCTTACAGCCAAACGCTGGCGCTCAAGGTGAATACGCTGGGCTGATGGTCATACGTGCCTACCATGCCGATAGGGGCGATAGTCACCGTAATATTGCCTTGGTACCTTCTTCGGCTCATGGAACTAACCCGGCTTCGGCGGCTATGGCAGGCATGAAGATAGTGGTAGTGAAATGCGATGACAACGGAAATATTGATGTTGCCGATTTAAAGGCGAAAGCGGAGCAATACAAAAACGAATTATCCGCATTGATGGTTACTTATCCATCAACCCATGGCGTTTTTGAAGAATCGATTATTGAGATTTGCGAAATTGTTCACCAAAATGGCGGACAAGTTTACATGGATGGTGCTAACATGAACGCGCAGGTTGGTCTTACAAGTCCTGCCAGCATCGGTGCCGATGTTTGTCACTTAAACCTGCATAAAACCTTCTGCATACCACATGGTGGCGGCGGCCCGGGTATGGGCCCAATAGGCGTGGCCAAACACCTTGTGCCGTTTTTACCGGGGCATTCGGTAGTAAATATTGAGCGTGGAAAATCAATCCACGCTGTATCTGCGGCACCTTGGGGTTCGGCCTCAATTTTAGTTATCTCGCATGCCTACATCGCCATGATGGGCGGAGCCGGATTGACGGAGGCTACCCGTTATGCCATATTAAACGCCAACTATATAAAAACCCGGTTAGAACATCATTATCCGGTATTGTACACCGGAGCCAATGGCAGGTGCGCGCACGAAATGATTTTAGATTGCCGAGCCTTTAAAGTATTCGGCATTGAGGTAACGGATATAGCCAAGCGATTGATGGATTATGGTTTCCATGCGCCTACAGTTTCGTTCCCGGTTGCGGGTACGGTTATGGTGGAGCCAACAGAATCAGAACCTAAGCACGAACTCGACCGCTTTTGCGATGCCATGATTTCAATCAGGCATGAAATTGACAATGTAGAAAAAGGCTTATCCGACAAAACAGATAACCCATTGAAAAACGCGCCGCATACCGCGTCGGTCATTACAGCAAACGAATGGGAGCATCCATATACACGCCAAAAAGCGGCATTCCCATTGCCTTATGTAGCAGCCAACAAATTTTGGCCATCGGTAGGTAGGGTGAATGATACTTATGGCGATAGGACACTTATTTGCAGTTGCCCTCCGCTTGAAGAATATGCTTTTGAAGAGAGTGTGATTGAATAAAAAGGCAATTCCTGATATGGGATTGTTTTAAAATACGGTCTTTAAGAATAGAGACAAAAAAGGTAATGATGACAAAAATAGTTGGTGGAAATGATTAGAAAAATTGCTAACTAGCCCAAGCAGATATAAGGAGAAACAAGCTCTGCAGGAGTGCAACTTGCCAGCAATAATATTTGCGACGATAAACATGAGCTGG
>CAITEP010000042.1 GCA_903891475.1 uncultured Mucilaginibacter sp. | reverse complement strand
CATGTTTATCGTCGCAAATATTATTGCTGGCAAGTTGCACTCCTGCAGAGCTTGTTTCTCCTTATATCTGCTTGGGCTAGTTAGCAATTTTTCTAATCATTTCCACCAACTATTTTTGTCATCATTACCTTAATTAGCCATTATTTTTAGGAAGGTGGCTAGTTTACTCTTCATTTCTCTTCTGTCAACTATAAAATCAAGGAAGCCATGCTCTTTTACAAACTCGGCAGTTTGGAAACCTTTAGGTAGATCCTTTTTTATAGTTTCTTTAATTACCCTCGGTCCTGCAAAGCCAATTAAAGCCCCGGGTTCAGCAATATTGATATCGCCTAGCATTGCATAAGATGCAGAGACTCCACCTGTTGTAGGGTCGGTAAGTAACGAAATATAAGGTACTTTAGCTTGTGAAAGTAAAGCAAGTTTGGCCGATGTTTTAGCCATCTGCATTAAAGAAAACGCGGCCTCCATCATACGTGCGCCACCTGATTTTGAAATCATTAAAAATGGCACTTTATGCTCAATACAATAATCAATCGACCTTGCAATTTTTTCGCCCACTACCGAACCCATGGAGCCACCAATAAAGTTAAAATCCATACAGGCAACCACAATTTCTTGCTCACCCATTTTACCGTGCGCTGCCCTAATGGCATCCTTTAACCCGGTTTTTTTCATGGTATCTTTTAACCTGTCAACGTATTTTTTAGTATCCTCAAACTTTAGTGGGTCGCCAGAGGTTAAATCTCCAAATAGTTCTTCAAATTCGTTATTATCAAATAAAATCGAAAAATATTCCTTCGAGCCAATACGCATGTGATGCCCACAATAATGACATACGTATTGATTCTCAACTTGCTCTGAATAATGTAGTGGTTTTTTACATTCAGGGCATTTATTCCAAATGCCATCGGGGGTTTCTTTTTTTTCCTCAGTAGTGGTAATAATCCCTTTGGATTCCCGTTTAAACCATGCCATATCTATATCTAGCTCTTTCAATTAATTGCAAATAAACGATTTTTTTTAGACAAGTATGTTTTTTAATGGTAAAAGTACTTAAACCTCCAATTATTAACATTTTATTGTAAAAAAATCTCGAAACAAATATCTAACATCTCAAATCTAAATTATATCTTCGGGGCTCATTTTAAAATTAATGGATTTAAAAAATTATAGAGGTGTTTTGCACGGCGATCAAGTGCAAGAACTATTTGAAGCAGCTAAAAAACATCAGTTTGCATTACCTGCAGTAAATGTAACTGGTACTAATACAGTTAACGCAGTTATGGAAACTGCAAAAGCGGTAAATTCACCAGTAATTATTCAATTATCAAATGGTGGGGCTCAGTTTTATGCAGGTAAATCATTAGATAACTCAAAATTACAAGCATGTATATTAGGCGCGGTTTCTGCCGCTAAGCACGTTCATTTATTGGCCGAACATTATGGTGTCGCGGTTATTTTACATACCGACCACGCGGCATTAAAATTATTACCTTGGATTGATGGTTTGTTAGAACACGGCGAAAAACACTTTGCCGAAACTGGTGTACCATTATTTTCTTCGCACATGCTTGATCTTTCGGAAGAGGAACTACACGAAAATATTGAGATTTCATCTAAATATTTGGTAAGAATGGCCAAGATGGGTATGACACTCGAAATTGAATTAGGTGTTACCGGAGGGGAAGAGGATGGTGTTGATAATTCTGATGTACATAGCTCAAAATTATATACCCAGCCTGAAGATGTTGCTTACTCATATGAAGAGTTATCGAAAATTAGTCATCGCTTTACCGTAGCGGCGGCTTTTGGTAACGTGCATGGTGTTTACAAACCAGGTAATGTAAAGTTACAACCAGTAATTTTGCATAACTCTCAAGAGTTTGTGAAAAGTAAATTTGGTATCACTGCCGAAAAACCTATAAATTTTGTTTTCCATGGCGGCTCTGGTTCAACACAGGAAGAAATAAGAGAGGCTATCTCTTATGGTGCCATCAAAATGAATATAGATACCGATATGCAATGGGCTTTCTGGGAAGGTATAAAAGACTATTATAAAGCCAAAGAAGGTTATTTACAAGGTCAGATTGGTAACCCAGAAGGAGAGGATTCTCCAAATAAAAAATATTATGACCCAAGGGTTTGGTTGCGTAAAGCCGAGGAGACTTTTGTTAGCAGGTTAAAAATAGCCTTTGCCGATTTAAATTGTATCGACGTTAATAACAAACTATAACCAATATTTTTGATTTCATATGGTTGATTAAGTGTTGACGTAGTTTACGCTACACTTAATCAACTTTTTTTTTTAATGCTATGGCTCATCTAATAACAGCTGAAAAGGTTACCGATCCTAAATTATTGGAAATAGTTTTTGCAATACGACGGGAGGTATTTGTTGTAGAACAAAATTGCCCACCCGAAATAGAATGGGAATTTGAAGAGGAGTCAAATCATTTTTTAGCAACTGTGGATGATGAACCTGCAGGTGCTTGCCGGTGGCGTAAAACAGACTTGGGGTATAAATTAGAAAGATTTGCAGTTTTGAGTAAATTCAGAGGGTTGGGTGTAGGAAATGAGCTAGTAAAGGCTGTTTTATTCGATTTGCCGCCCGAAGCATTTTATGTTTATTTACATGCCCAAGTTCAAGCTATTCCTTTTTATGAAAAATTTGGTTTCATAAAAATTGATTCGGAATTTGAAGAAGCAGGTATTAAACATTACAAGATGATAAAAAACAGCATCTAATATTTTTACCTCTAAAAACCTGCCTTATTCACTGGTGATTTATGTTCTATTTCTTCCTTGAGTTCATCAGTTAGTAAAGCGATATACCTTTCAAATGACTCAATCATTTTTTTTGCCTCTTTGGCTATTCTTCTCGAATCTGTATTTGTAGCTTTTTGGTATAACTCAAACATGTTAACCCTCTTATTTCCATATTCGGTAGGTATAAAAAACAACATGTTATGAATGGTATAGCGGTATCGTTTATTTTTAATATCAAGCGTTATAGCAAATTGAACTGAATAAGTTTGTAGAATTTCATTATCATCACCGACATAAACTTTATTTATATTAAGATCTTGAAAGGTTGAAAATATCAGTCTACCTTCTTCCTGATAGCCATAAGTCTGAGTAATATTTTTAGAAGCCATAAATTGAATAGCTCTTATATATATGGCTGGTACAGTAATGTTACTATCTAATATTACTGTTTTTTGATAAAAGGCATGGTTGCCCTCCACTATAAGCTTAACGGAATCTGTATTTCCAGGATAAATTAAATGTAATTGTAAACATGGATAATTTATATTACTTTTTGCATTTATGTTTAAATAGGCGCCTAAGATTATTATAAGTGCTATTAACTTTTTCATTCATTTCAGATTATCCTAGTAATATACGTAGCTATTATACCTTTAGTATTTCAATCGCGCAAATAAGTAAAAAAAGCCGTCCAATGTTTGAACGGCTTTTAAAAGCATAATATGTTTACGCTGGTTATTATTTTAAATCTTTCTTACCAAAATCTACAATAACAGGTGTAGCTATACAGATTGAAGAGTAAGTGCCAAAACATACCCCAATTAATAAGGCGAAAGAGAAACCTCGTATCACATCTCCACCAAAAATGAACAATACCAATAAGATTAATAATACTGTTAAAGCGGTTATAATAGTACGGCTTAAGGTATTATTGATAGCATTGTTGATAACAGTTTTAGGGTCATCGGTTTTAGCATGGTGTAAGTTCAAGAACTCACGAATACGGTCGAATACCACCACAGTATCATTAATTGAATAACCAATTACAGTTAGAATAGCTGCTATGAACGATTGGTCAATATCCAATGAAAAGGGAAGCACATCCTTAAACAAAGTAAAGAATGATAATACCATCAAAGCATCATGTGCAGTTGCAACCATAGCACCTAAGCTAAATTGCCATTTTCTAAACCTTATAAAAATATATGCAGAAATTATAATAATGGCAAATAAAACTGTTAAAGCTGCCGACTGCTTTAATCCATTTGCAATAGTTGCTGCCACTTTTTGTTCACTTATTATATTTGCTTTGGTAATTTTTGTTTGTGGGTTATTTCCTAATGATTTAATTAAAGCATCAGTAACTTTAATATCGGCGTTTTTTGAGGTATCGTTTATTAAATAATTGGTAGTGATACTTAATTTATCACTACCATAGGTTTTAATTTCACTATTTCCTTTGCCTAACCCTGTTTCTACGGATTGACGAACATCTTCAACACCTACGTTACCATTAGCAAACTTTACTATATACGTTCTTCCTCCAACAAAATCAACGCCATAATTGAAGCCTTGATAAACCCACGATCCTAGTCCTAATAGTATAAACGAACCTGAAAAAATATAGAATTTAAAACGGTTTTTTACAAAAGCAAAGTTTGCATTTTTAAAAGTGTGTGAGCTCCACGGATTTGAAAATTTAATATCCCATCCTTTTTCGAGCATAAATTCAAATAACAGTCTTGAAATTAATAGTGAACAGAACAATGAAGTTGTAATACCAATCATTAAGGTGATTGCAAAACCTTGAATTGGGCCTGTACCAAAAGTAAATAATATTAAACCTGTAAGGAAGGTACTTATATTTGAATCGAGGATAGATGATAAAGCATGTTTAAAACCGTCAGCTATGGCAATTCTTAAAGATTTACCCAAGGCCAGTTCTTCTCTTACTCTTTCATAGATTAGCACGTTTGCATCAACAGAAATACCGAGCGTTAGCACAATACCTGCAACGCCTGGTACCGTAAGCACTGCTCCTAAACTGGTTAATACACCCATCAAGAAGAAAATATTTATAATAACAGCTACTACAGCCACTGTACCTGCACGATTATAATAAGCTATCATAAATACCAACACTACCAGCAAACCAATAAGGCTTGATAGCAAGCTAGAATTAATAGCTTCCTGACCTAATGATGGACCAACAACTGCCTCAGCAACAATATGAGCTGGAGCTGGTAAACGCCCGGCCTTTAGTACGGTTGCTAAGTCTTTTGCTTCTTCAACAGTAAAGTGTCCGGAAATAGAAGAAACACCGCCTGTAATTGCATTTTCAACCACAGGTGCAGAATAAACGTTGTCATCTAAAACAATAGCGATTGACTGTTTATTATTAGGATCAGCAGATGCTGCTGAGGTAACGGTTGCCCATTTCTCGGCACCTTGAGAGTTCATTACCATTCTAACCTCGGGATTGCCTTTAGGGTCAACGTCGTTAGTAGCATCATTAATTACATCACCAGTAAGTTCAGGACCATTTTCTGCACCTGTTAGTTTGATGGCGTAAAGGTCAAATATTTTAGTTTTATCTTGGGGTTTTACAGACCAAAGGAATTTCATGCTCCTTGGTATAACTGCCTTAATGTCATCACTACGTAAATACTTGTTAACCTTAGCAGTATCTTTCATCTCGGCACGACCAACTATAGGACCACGAGCCAATTCACCTTGCCCATTTTGGGCTTGGTACATCATTGGTCGTAAAATATTAAATAATGGATATTGGTCAGAAATTTTTGAATTCTTACCAACAACTGAGGTGTCTTTTAATCCACTTTTTTGCATCTTATTTAATAAGGCCAAAGCACCTTGAGCTTTAGCTGAATCGGTTGTAGCCTTAGTTCCAATATTTTCAGCAATTTTGGATGTGTCTTTTTTAGTGGCTTTAAGTTTAGCTGCTATCAAGCCATTAATATTTGATAATAATTGATAAACTTGCTGGTTATCATAAGTTTGAAAAAATTCAAGCTTAGCCGTACCGCTTAATAGTTTTCGAACACGATCAGGGTCTTTTACACCAGGTAATTCAATTAATATCCTATCAGTACCTTTTTGTAATGAGATATTCGGATTTGTAACACCAAATTGATCAATACGGGTATTTAAAATGGTATAAGATTGTTTCACAGCTACGCTAGCTTCTTCTTTCAAATAAGCCTTAACCTCATCGTTAGTAGCGTTAAACTTCAAATGATCTTGATTATCTTTAGTCGAAAAGATAGCGGCAAGTTTACCATTAGGGTTTAGCTTTTCATATTCATCCACAAATAATGTAATATAATCAGACTGACTTGTTACCTGATCTGCTGTTGCAGCATTTAAAGCCTGTATAAAAACTACATCTGGATTATTATTGGATAGTTTTTTTACCAACTCGCTTAATGATATTTGCATGGTAACACTCATACCACCTTCAAGGTCAAGGCCTAAAGCAATTTCTTTTTGTTTTACATGCTGGTAATCATCCTTTAATAATGGGTACACAGGCTGGCTAGCCATTGAGTCCAAATATGATCTTTGTTTTAAAGTATCGCCTTTAGCATATGCCTTTGCATCATTTTCAACTTTACGTCCAACCCAAGTGAATGATAATTCATATAAACAAACAAGTGTAAGAACTACCGCGAAAAATATAACAACCCCTTTACTTTGCATTGTGAAAAATATATTGTATAATTAGTTTATAAGCTTTTTTTTAATAAGTTGGCAAATCTAATAAAATTTCCTAAGCATAAAATTATATATTATTAAAAAAGGAAGGAGTAGGTGTTTTATGTTAAAATTAGAGAAAAACCTATTTGTTTTTTTTGCAGTGATAGATTATTTAATCGGATTTTTAAAGTTTTTAAAGTTATATTAATGAATTTTGTAGTAAGGCATTAGTAGGCGCGATATTTTTAAGTGTGATAAATGAATAAGGTATTTTGTTTTTATCGTCTGCCTCAAAATCCTCACGCTTAATTTCTATCCATTGCTTTTTATTTATTTCAGGAAAAAAAGTATCTGCTTCAAAGGTTTGGTGTACCATGGTTAAATAAATATTGTTTGTGATGTCAATACTTTGTTTATATATTTCTGCTCCACCAACTATAAAAATTTCAATTTCACCTAAACATAATTCAATTGCTTGCTTTATTGAGTTAACAACTTCGCAACCTGGGATATTTATTTTATTTCTTGTGATAACAATATTTCTTCTATTTGGTAGTGGTTTGCCAACTGAATCGAACGTTTTACGACCCATGATAACAGTATGACCTGTAGTAATTTCTTTAAAATGCTTTAAATCGTTTGGTAAATGCCAAAGCAATTTATTGTCTTTTCCTATCGCATTATTCTCGGAAATGGCAACTACTATCGAAATTATCATGCTTTATATTTACAAGTAAAATGCAAAAGAAAAGTTTAAATTAAATTGAACAGAAATTATACCGCTACTACACCTTTAATATGAGGCCAAGGCTCGTAGTTTTCTAGCGTAAAATCATCAAAACAGAAACCAAATATATCCGTTACGTTTGGATTTATTTTCATGGTTGGCAAAGGTTTTGGTTCTCTGCTTAATTGAAGCTTAGCCTGCTCCAAGTGATTATTATAGATGTGTGCATCTCCTAAAGTATGTATAAAGTAACCACAATCCAGTTCGCAAACCTGTGCAATCATCATGGTAAGTAGAGCGTATGAGGCTATATTAAATGGTACACCCAAAAATATATCGGCGCTACGTTGATATAATTGGCATGATAGTTTACCTCTTGTTTCTCCTTTGGTTACATTTGGAGGTTCAACATAAAATTGGAATAAGCTATGGCAAGGAGGTAATGCCATTTGGTTTACATCTGCAACATTCCAGGCCGAAACAATCATTCTACGCGAATCGGGATTGTTTTTTATTTGTTGCATAAGTTGCGAAATTTGGTCAATATGTCCACCACCAGGCAAAGGCCATGAGCGCCACTGATAACCATAAACAGGACCAAGGTTCCCCTCTGAATCCGCCCATTCATCCCAGATGCGAACCCCATTATCTTTTAAATATTTAATGTTCGTTTCGCCACTTAAAAACCATATCAACTCATGGATAATTGATTTTAGATGCAGCTTTTTTGTGGTAACCAATGGAAATCCATGTTGCAAATTGAAACGCATTTGATAACCAAAAACACTCAAGGTACCTGTTCCTGTACGGTCGTGTTTTTGTACACCGTTTTCAATTACGTGTCTCATTAAATCAAGGTATTGTTTCATGTTAAATTAAATCGACTAATTATTAGCAACCATTATAATAAAACAAACTTACACCAAATAGGTAGTTATATTCTTATTTAGTAGCAAATAAAAAAACTATTTTTGGAAACCTTTAGGATGTTGAAAAATAGACCTATTGTTAGTTAATTACACATGATTATATTTCCAAATGCCAAAATTAATATAGGTCTGCATGTTGTTGAACGCAGGCCAGATGGATACCATAACCTCGAAACTATTTTTTACCCAATAAAATTAAAGGATGCGCTCGAAATAATTGCAGCTGAAGAATTTAGCTTTGAGTCTTCAGGCATTGACATACCAGGCAGAACAGAAGATAACCTTTGTGTTAAAGGATATCAATTATTAAAAAAAGATTTTGACCTTTCGCCCATCAAGATACATTTGCACAAACACATACCCATTGGTGCTGGGCTTGGCGGTGGCTCTGCAGATGCGGCATTTTTTATTAGATTATTGAATCAATTTTTTAGTTTAGGTTTAACAGATGAACTGATGATGGATTATGCCCGTAAATTAGGTGCCGACTGCGCTTTTTTCATCAAAAACAGCCCTGTATATGCCTTTGACAAAGGCGATGAATTTGAACCTATAAAATTAGATCTTTCTGCATATACTATAGTTTTGATAATGCCACCTGTACATGTTTCAACAGCAGAGGCTTATAGCGGAGTAAAGCCAAGCCCAGTAAAAATTTCTTTAATGGAGTTAATTCAAAACCCAATTGCAGATTGGAAAAAACATATTAAAAATGATTTTGAAGAAACTATTTTTAAACATCATCCTGTAATTAGAGGAGTAAAGGCATCTTTATACGAGGCGGGGGCAATATATGCCAGTATGAGCGGGAGTGGAGCATCCGTTTTTGGAATATTTGAAAAAATGCCTGATTTAAGCCATTTGGAAAATGATAACCGGATTTTTTATGTTTAATGTTCTGGATTATTTTAAGTATTCATCATCCTCTTTGTTGAGATGATTTTGTATTGATTCAGTATTGCCACCTACCTTTTGTTTGTTAGCTAAAATTAATCCAATTATACAACCATTAATAGCAGAAAAACCAATAATTATCCATTGTTTAATTTGAAAATTGATTTAATAGACAAAAATAGTTGGTAAAACCTTTGTAATAATCTGTTTTACAACAAGATATAAGGAGCAAATTGAAATTGATTTCAATTTGCTTTTTTTGTTAT
>CAITEP010000041.1 GCA_903891475.1 uncultured Mucilaginibacter sp. | reverse complement strand
TGGAGCGGCTCAGCTTTAGTTCTATAAATCATATTGCTAACAAGTTGCCCTCCGGCAGAGCTCGTTTCCTCTTCTGATTTATGGGACGTATTTAATCATTTTTTTCAATAGAATCACCAACCATTTTTGACCACATTACCATATTTCATTACAAATACAATTTTATAGCACTTATAAGAGTTTTATTTTAAAAAATTGGCCTAATCTTCCAATTGGGATTTTTGGTAAAACGAATTGGCAATAGATATAATTTTATCACGATAAAGAGGTTTTGAAATAAAATCGTACACAAAAGTATAGTTGAGTGCCTTTTCTCTGTCAACTTTTCTGATGGAAACTGTTACCACGTAAACTTTTATCGGTTTAATAAATGAATAATAGTTCTTATTTATAAAGTTTAGAACCGCCCAACCATCTGTATCAGGCATATTGAGGTCGAGGAAAAGTATATCAGGAAGGTTTGTAGCATCTGTTTTATTATTGTTGAGGTAATTTAATAATGAATTACCTTCGGCAAAATTAACCACATTCTTGAAAACGGGTGATTTTGCTAGCATTAACTTAATAATACGCTGGTAAGTAAAATCATCATCAACAACAAATAATACACACATAAAATATTGTAATTTAAGGTTTTTAGTCAGTTATTAAATTCATTGATGATAGTGTCTCAATTCGAAGGTGAAGATAATTGTAAAATCTTAGTTTCAATGGTCTATTTTTCTCAACATTTTGAGGAATAATGTTAAGAAGTTCATTTTTACCACATCTATTTAATTTTTTTCGGCTCAAAGTCGAAAGAAAGAGTTTCTAAATTTCAAAAAGGAGGAAAAATAGCCAAAATCCGATTCAAAATATAGTTAGTTTATGATATTGAAGATTCAGAATTCCTATCAATCAAAAAAAAATAAAAAAATTGATAATAATGTAACTTTTAGAATACATACTTCCGTAAAAAAGGTATGATACAGACTATAAAAATTTCATTTGCATTTGTTTGTTTGATACTAGGCTGTTTAACAACAATTTTCGCACCCGACATGCTTGCTACCAAGCAAGTTTGGTTAAATCCAACTGTTACACTTTCAAGCTTTGCTTTAATAATTGTGACTGGAGTTTATTGTTTTAGTAAGGTAATAAAGCCACTCATATTTTAATTGAAAGCACTTAACGACAATTAATTACCAAAAACCTTACCTAAAGCATTTTCTAAAATACCTAAAGCCGTATGCAATTCGTCTCTTGTTATAATTAAAGGGGGACAAAGCTGTAGAACATTTCCTTTTGATACTTTGAAACTTAAACCGTTTTTTAAGCATTCGTACATTACTTGTTCGGCCTCTTCAACTGCTTTTTGTTTGGTATTTTTATCAGTAACCAACTCAATACCCCATAAAAGGCCAAGCCCCCTTATATCGCCAATGTTTGGAAAACGCTTAGCCATGGCAGAAAATGATTTACATAAATAAGCTTCATCTTCAACCACTTTGTCTAAAAGGTTATTTTGCTCGATAAATTCAAGCATTGCCAAACCTGCAGCGCAACCCAAAGGGCTTTTCTCATGCGTATAATGCCCTAAGGAAACTTCTTCAGCAATGTTGTACTCATCCTTGGTCACAATAGCAGCAATTGGGATAATTCCTGCTCCTAATCCCTTGCCTAAACAAATAATATCAGGTTCAATACCATAATGCTCAAAAGCAAACATTTTACCTGTGCGACCAAAAGCGATAGGTATTTCGTCTAATATTAGTAATACATTGTATTTAGTACAAAGTTCCCTTACCTTTTTCCAATAAGCTCTGGAAGGTATTTGCACATCAGTGTTCCTAATCGTTTCTGCAATAAAAGCCCCAATTTGGTCGTCGCTTTTAAATAACTCCTCCAAATCTTCGGCATAATGTAAATCGCTACCATCGGAGTAGACATTACGATAAGATGTTGGTTGTGGCGCATTGATCGTTTCGGGAGTTAACTTACCCATATGTCTTTTAAACTGCTCCTCTCCCCCCACTGCGATGGCATCTAGCGAGGCTCCATGAAAAGAATCAGCCCATGAAACGACCTTGTGTTTTTTAGTGATGATTCTCGCTAATTTTAAAGCCATCCCCACCGCGCTGGTACCACCTGGTGCGAATAATACCCGATTAAAGTTTTCAGGGAAATAAGAGGTTAATTTTTTAGCAAAATCAATTGCCGCAGTATTAGTGTATCTGCGTGGCGAAAATGGCAGGATATCCATCTGTGCCTTTACCTTATCAATAACATATTGATTGCGGTAACCAATTTGATGGACGCTATTACCATGAAAATCCACGTAGCGTTTACCGCTTTGGGCGATAATATAAATACCTTCACACGCTACAACAACATCTAAACAAGGGGTAGATAGTGCCTGATGTAAAAAATATTCGGCATCCTCTTCCAGCAAATCAATACTTTCCGCATTAATTAATTTGTACCATTGTTTCCTGCTTTCCGAAAAATTGATATCTCCTTCGGTGGCTAACGTGTTAGATGTCATCTTTGCTTATTTAATGAAAATATTGATTATTTTAGGAGTGGTTTTACTTTAGTCCCAAGTAGTTCTATGGCATTCATCAATTTTTCATGACTCAGATTTGCACTGTCCATTTGTAAACTTAACCTTGAAATTCCTCCAAGAGCCTTGCTATGTCGTTCAATTTTTTCCACTACTTCTTCTGGTCCGCCAACAATTAAAGCACCCATTGGACCCGCAACAGCGTTAAAATGCGCCCTAGTAACGGGTGGCCAGCCTCGCTCCTTACCTATATTGGTAAAAGTTTGGGCATAGCCTGGATAAAAATCATTTATTGCTTCTTCGTTGGTATTACCTACATAACCTAATGAATGTAAACCAACCTTTAACTTTTCTTCAGGATGACCAGCTTTAATGCCTGCCTCCCGATAAAGGTCTATTAAAGGACGAAACCTGTGCGTTTCGCCACCAATAATAGCCACCATCAACGGAAGTCCAAGTTTACCAGCCCGAACAAATGATTCGGGTGTACCGCCTACTCCTATCCACAGTGGGAATGGACTTTGAATTGGTCGTGGATAAATGCCTTGTCCCGTTAGGGCAGGACGAAACTTGCCTGACCATCGCACAAATTCATTATTCATTATATTTAAAAGTAGTCCCAATTTTTCTTCAAAAATTTGGTCGTAATCCTGAAAATGAAAACCGAATAGAGGAAAGGATTCACTAAATGAGCCGCGCCCAACCACAGATTCTGCCCGACCATTTGAAACTAAATCCAAAGTTGCAAAATTTTGGAACACCCTAACAGGGTCGGCCGCACTTAACACAGTTACGGCACTAGTTAACCTGATATTTTTGGTACGAGCAGCAGCTGCAGCTAAAATCACAGATGGCGCGGAGTCTAAAAACTCTCGGCGATGGTGTTCGCCAATACCAAAAACATCAAGTCCCATCTTGTCGGCATGTTCAATCCTATCCAACAATTGGGAAATTGCCTCGGCACTGTTCATCATCTTACCGGTTTCTAAATCAAAAGGCGCGGCGGCAAAACTATCTATCCCAATTTCCATTTTTTTATTATTATCTGCTTGCAAATAAAGTGATATTGATTGCAATATTGGTTTTAATACTATTAAAACTATATGAAATTTAAGTTAAAGTGACAAACTATTTATAATACTTATGCCCTAGTGTCATTGCCATGATAAATACTTAAATAACTTTCATAGCGAGATAGCTCAATTTCACCGTTTTCCAATGCTTCTAACACTGCGCAACCTGGTTCGTTAATATGTCGGCAATTGTGAAAGCGGCAATCGTTCATACGCTCACGCATTTCCGGGAAAAAATGATTAAGTTCTTGCTTATCAATATCAATTACCCCTAACTCGCGTATGCCAGGTGTATCAATAATATACCCACCTTCGGGTAATTGAAACATTTCGGCAAAGGTAGTGGTATGCATGCCTTTATCGCTCCAATCACTTACCTGATGGGTTCTTAAATCAAGTTCGGGCAATAAAGTATTTATTAAGCTCGATTTTCCAACACCAGAATGACCAGAGAATAACGTTACCTTGTCCTTCAAAATTTCTTTTAATTGGTCGATATTTGTTCCTTCCAAGGCTGATACCTCGAAACATGGGTAACCAATATTTTCATATACTGCCTTGTATTCAGCCAATATTTCCAATCCTTCATCACTAAATAAGTCTAACTTATTAAATATTAACATGGCTGGTATGTCATAAGCCTCTGCAGTAACCAAAAAACGGTCGATAAAACCTAGTGATGTTCGAGGCGAGGCAAGCGTAACAACTAATAATGCCTGATCAAGGTTAGCCGCTATAATTTGCCCTTGTTTTGATAGGTTGATGGATTTACGGATAATGTAATTTTTTCGTTGTTGCAATTTGGTAATTACCCCGGTTTCCAACTCTGGCTCCATATCAAAATCAACAATATCACCTACAGCCAATGGGTTAGTAGTGGTAATCCCTTTGATGCGGAATATGCCCTTGATTCGGCAATCAACCCGAGCCCCTCCCCCATCGGGTTGCACCTGATACCAACTGCCTGTTGATTTTGTTATGAGTCCTTGCATTCAGCGTGCAATTTATGAAAGTTAATAGGGATAAAAAAACATAAAGGATTATTAGTGTTATCCTACCTTTTTAATAGAAATAAAATAAAATCAATTTGGTTATTAAAAAATAATCCCTTTTATTTGCAGCACAAAAAAATGATAATTACAAGCACCACAACAACCACATTAACTACCACCGGTATAAAAAACGGAGGAAGATAATCGTATGGTGTAAGAAATAAATAACCAAATGAGCGCCTTCCTCCGAAAAAGAGGAAGGCGTTTTGTTTTAATAGCAATAAAACCTGATGAAAATTTTAAAATTTGGCGGTACATCTGTAGGCTCTGTTCAAAGTATACAAACTTTGTTGGATATCCTAAAAAACGAAGTAAATGAAAATGACAACCCCATAGTAGTGCTATCTGCCATGAGTGGGATAACCAACTTGTTGATAGCCATGGCCGAGGGAGCCGCGAATGGGCAAGACTTTACTGCCGGACTTGCTGAGC
Organism: uncultured Mucilaginibacter sp.; assembly: GCA_903891475.1. Classification (GTDB taxonomy): domain Bacteria; phylum Bacteroidota; class Bacteroidia; order Sphingobacteriales; family Sphingobacteriaceae; genus Mucilaginibacter. Next base: position 15,499 of record CAITEP010000041.1, on the reverse strand, counting down.
TAGAAAAACGGCACTTTGATGTGGTAAAAAGCCTTTTAGATATACAAAATCAAAACCCAGCCTTTACCAGACTGAAAATATATTTCAATCAGCTTGAAGACCTTTTACAAGGTGTTTTAACCCTCAGAGAACTGACTTTAAAAACCCGCGACTTGATTTTAAGTTTTGGTGAGCGTTGTTCAACTTTAATGATTGCTAAAATAGCAGCACAGCATTTTCCGAATGCAATTGGAGTTGAAGCAACCGAATTGATAAAGACAGATAGTACTTTTGGACAAGCAAAGGTAAATGCAGAATTGACTGATTTGCTGATTCGTGATTTTCATAAAAACCACGAAGATAAACTGGTATTTGTTACTGGCTTTATTGCCGCGAATGAAGCTGGACAAACCACCACGCTTGGGCGTGGCGGAAGCGACTATACCGCGGCAATATTAGGTGCTGCATTAAATGCAGAGGAAATACAGATATGGACAGATGTAAATGGGATGATGACTGCCGACCCAAGGATGGTTAAAAAGGCGTTTTCATTGCCCGAGCTTACCTATACCGAAGCAATGGAACTATCGTACTTTGGAGCCAAGGTAATTTATCCGCCTACAATGATACCGGCTTTTTTGAAGAAAATACCTATTGTTATCAAAAACACGTTTGAACCAACATTTGAAGGTACAGTGATAAGGCATGATTGTAAACCATCTAACCTGCCAATTAAAGGAATTTCATCTATAAACAATATCAGTATCCTTAACCTGGAAGGTAGTGGCATGGTTGGTAAATCGGGCTTTAGCGGACGCTTGTTTTCGCTTTTGGCTCGGGAACAAATCAATATCATTTTAATTACCCAATCATCTTCCGAGCATAGCATCACCTTCGCCGTTCAACCGGGTGATACTGAGAAAGCAAAACAATTAATTGAGCAAGAATTTGAACTTGAGCTGATTGCCAAAAAACTGGAGCATGTGGTTATTGAACAAAACCTGGCAATTATTGCAGTAGTAGGCGAAAATATGAAGCAAACTCCAGGTGTATCGGGTAAGTTATTTCATGCATTAGGACGTAATGGCGTAAATGTGAGGGCTATTGCGCAAGGTTCGTCCGAGTACAATATCTCGGTCATTATTTCGGGGCATGATTTGGCTAAAGCATTAAATGCCGTACATGATGCATTCTTTATTGAACTAACCAAAACGCTGCATGCATTTTGTTTAGGAACCGGAAATATTGGTCAGACACTGTTTAAACAACTAAATGCGCATAGCGATTATCTGCAAGAAAAAAATGGCATCCAAGTAAAAATCGCTGGCATAAGCAATACACGTAAAATGATATTCAATTCGGATGGTATTTCATTAGATACCTGGAAAGAGGAATTGGGAAAATCTATTCATCCTGCCGATTTAAAAGCTTTTGTAGCAAAAATGAAAAGCATGAACCTACCGAACTGTGTATTTATTGATAATACGGCTAGTCCGCAGCCAGTTGAGGTTTATGAAGAGGTGTTTAAATCAAATATATCGGTCATCACCTGTAATAAAATTGGGAATTCAGCCTCGTACAAACAATATAAAACCTTTCATGATGCTGCCAAAAGGCATGGGGTTGATTTCTTTTATGAAACCAATGTAGGTGCAGGATTACCTATTATTCGCACGCTTAAGGATTTAATGAATAGTGGTGATAGGATACAGCGAATAGAAGCCATCCTATCGGGAACCATCTCTTTTATTTTTAACAATTTTAAGGGGGAGGCTAATTTTCATGATGTGGTGAAAGAGGCTCAGGAAAAAGGATATACAGAACCCGACCCGCGTGATGATTTAAGCGGAAGAGACTTTATGCGTAAAATTTTAATTCTGGCACGTGATGCAGGCTACCCTATGGAAGAATCGGATATTAATATTGAACCTATTTTACCAAAAGCCTGTTTAGAAGCACAATCGGTTCAAGATTTTTATGCAGCGTTAAAAGTAGAAAATGCCTTTTTTACCCAACTAAAAGCCAAAGCAGCCGCCGAAAATAAAGTATTGAGGTACATTGGTAAATTAGAAGATGGAAAGGCAGCCATCACTTTGCAAATGGTTGATGAAAACCATCCATTTTTTACCCTTTCGGGAAGCGATAACATCATTTCATTTACAACCGATAGGTACCGTGATCGCCCATTGGTGGTAAAAGGGCCCGGTGCAGGAGCCGAAGTTACCGCTGCTGGTGTATTTGCAGATTTAATAAATATTGGAGCATAGGGATGGAAACAATAGAAACAAAACAACAAAGCACCCATAAATTCGACATTAAACCAATAATGGATAGTATAAAAGTATTTGCACCTGCAACAGTAGCCAATGTGGTATGTGGTTTTGATGTTTTAGGATTCGCGGTAAATGAGCCAGGCGACGAGGTAATTATGCGCATAACCAATAAACCCGGACTAAGCATTAGTAAAATAACTGGAGATAATGGTAGATTACCTTTGGATCCTGCTAAAAATACGGTTACTGTAAGCGTACAGCATTATTTGCAAAGCGTTGGACGAACCGATATCGGTTTGGATATTGAGTTGCATAAAAAAATGCCCATAGGTAGCGGTTTAGGTTCCAGCTCTGCAAGTACAGTAGCTGGTTTATATGCAATTAAAACTTTATTGGGTGATGAAACCCCGGTTGATAAATTATTGCCCTTTGCCATTAAAGGTGAAGAAATGGCTTGCGGGCATGGGCATGCCGATAATGTAGCTCCTGCTTTAATGGGTGGCTTTGTTTTGATAAGGAGTTATGAACCATTAGATGTAATACGCTTACCTCACCCAGCTGGGTTATATAGTGCCATTATTTTTCCTGATGTGGATGTACCCACCCGCGAGGCAAGGCAAATTATCCGTAAAAGCATACAAATGAAGGATGCTGTTACCCAATGGGGTAATATTGCAGGACTGGTAAGCGGTTTGTTTATGGAAGATTTAGACTTGATAGGCCGCAGTATGCAGGATGTACTGGTAGAGCCAGTTCGCTCTATGCTTATACCCGATTTTTATGTGATGCGCCAAATGGCGATGGATTTAGGAGCTATTAGTTTTGGCATTTCAGGTTCAGGTCCTTCAGTATTCGCTTTTGCAAAAAATGAACAGACAGCCATACAAATAACTCAAAAACTTCAGCAACACTTAACCGATATAAAGATTGGCTCAAATATTTATGTTTCAACCATTAATGATAAAGGACCAAAAGTAATTGGGTAATAAAGTTTATAAAAAACTAAAGCTGATTATCCAACTTTCACATTAAAAACATAAGAAATTAAACATTCAACTTTCGAAACAAATAAAATTCGAAATCGAACATCCGAAATCCGAAATCAACATGCACTTATACAGCACCAATAACCCAAACACCAGAGTATCATTTAAAGAAGCCGTTTTTAATAGCATGCCGCTGGACAACGGTTTGTACATGCCTGTTACTATACCCAGGCTAGATGAACAATTTTTAAATAACCTTGACCGATATACCTTACCAGAAATTGCATTTAAAGTAGCAAAAAATCTGATTGGAGATGATATCCCAGACCATGATTTATCCGCTATTATAAATGATGCCATTAACTTTTTAGCTCCGGTTGTTAAACTGGAAGATAATGTTTTCGTATTAGAGCTTTTCCACGGACCATCGTTGGCTTTCAAAGATTTTGGAGCGAGGTTTATGAGCCGAGTAATGGCTTATTTTTTAGAAAAAGGAGAAAAGCAGTTGGATGTTTTAGTGGCGACCTCGGGTGATACTGGGGGTGCAGTCGCTTTGGGATTTTTAGGCGTGCCAAATACCCGGGTTACTATTTTATACCCAAAAGGTAAAGTAAGTGAGATACAAGAGTTACAATTAACCACTAATGGGCAAAATATTAGAGCAATTGAGATAGAAGGCACTTTTGATGATTGCCAGGCTTTGGTAAAAAAGGCATTTACAGATGTTGAATTGAATAAAAAATTCAGACTCACCTCTGCTAACTCTATCAATATAGCAAGACTGATACCACAAGCGTTTTATTATTTTAACGCTTATGCTCAATTATTAAAAATGGACATAAACAAAGTGGTATTTTCGGTACCAAGTGGTAATTTTGGCAATATAGGTGCTGGTCTACTTGCATGGAAAATGGGTTTACCAGTTCATCATTTCATAGCTGCTACCAATGTAAATGATACAGTACCCGAATTTTTAAAAACAGGAAAATATCATGCCAAGCCATCAGTAGCCACTTTATCAAATGCTATGGATGTTGGCAACCCTAGCAATTGGGTGCGTATTTCGGATTTGTTTAAGGAGGATTCAAAACAATTGAATCAGCTTATTTCAGGTTATAGTTATGATGATGGTGAAACATTGAATGCCATTAAAACAATCCACGAAAGAAACAATTACATAGCTTGCCCGCATACAGCTATAGGTTGGAAAGCCCTGAAAGATTGGCAAAATGAAAATAAAGTAGAGCAAGTCGCAGGTATATTTCTGTCAACCGCGCACCCTTGCAAATTCCCTGATGTCTATTCAGAAAACCTATTCAACAAAATTGAATTACCTAACCAAATTCAGGAGTTGGTAAAAAAAGATAAAAATTATGTTACTTTGGGTTTAAGTTTTGGTGGGTTTAAGGAATATTTGCTTGGGAATGAATAAAATGTTGCTCTCATTTATATAACCAAAATCAAGTTGGAATGGTAAAGCTTTATAAGAAATCAGAAGAGAATATATATTATTGGGAAACATGGGAAAAAGATAAAATAACGGGTATCGTTCATTGGGGAACTGTTGGAGAAACAGGTAAAAAAAAAGAGATTAAGTCAAAAATTTTCAATGATTTCAAAAGAATAATTCGAAAAGAAATTGATGTCAAACTTTTAGAAGGCTATAATCAAATTGATGATGATGAGCATGTTACCCTTCTAATCGAGTATAACATTGATGGCATGGGTACTTCTGAGGATATGGAAAAAAGGCACAGATTAGAAAACAAAATGGATGAGCTTCTTGGATGGACTGGATTAGGTCATTGTGACGGGGGAAGTATTGGAAGCGGAACCATGGAAGTAAGTTGTATTGTTATCGATTTTGAAATAGCTAAAAAGGTAATAGTAAAGTATCTCAAAGAAACCGAATTTGCAAATTATACAAAAATTTTCGCTTACGAATAACTCACCAATTTACATAATACTAGTACAATAAATTATCTTTGATATTTAAACGAAAAAATTAAACATTGTATTTATTGTATTATACTTTGAGGTCATTTGATCGATACTAGACATTATAACATTAATAAAAAAATATTAACACTAATGGTTTAATCATTTATCAGCCAATCAGTAAAAAGTAGAATATAAATATATCAGATAGCTCAATAAAGGTTAAAGAATAACTCACAAAGAAGTTGTTAAAAGGTGGAGCCTAAGCCTTACATGAAGTAAACTTCACTACCGATCAATTAACGCTTCAAGGTATATAGCTCTCCAATATTTTAAATCCATTTACAGTTAATAATTCCACTTGATTGATAATTTTTGGCAATAATAAACAGTCGCCCAATTTTATTGGATAGTTAACATTGTTGTATTTAATGATGCAATCACCCTCTAAACAAATGTAAATCACAAACGAATCAAGATTTGAATAATCTTTTGCGGTATTATGGGTAAAATGCAATATGCTAGTTGTAAAATATGGACAAGTTACTAACTCAACAGCTTGGTTATCGAGTGGCTGATATTTAGTTTTATATTCTGGGTAATGTTTATAGTCAATTGCAGCAAGTGCCTCTTGTGTATGTAATTCGCGCTTATTACCTTTATCGTCAAGCCTGTCAAAATCATAAATTCTATAGGTAATATCAGATGTTTGTTGAATTTCTGCAATAAGCAGGCCTTTACCTATAGTATGAACTCGGCCAGCGGGTAAAAAGAAAACATCGCCTTCCTTTACATCTTCTCTATTTAAAATATCATTAATTTCACCTCTATTAAACTTATCCAAATATTCAGCTTCAGTAAGTTCGCGGTTAAATCCTGAAATTAATGTCGAACCTTCATCCGCTTGTACCACATACCACATTTCGGTTTTACCAAAGGAATTGTGACGTTCCTTTGCCAACGTATCATTAGGGTGCACTTGAATTGATAAATCTTCATTGGCATCAATAAATTTAATTAACAACGGAAAGATATCACCAAAATGGTTATAAACTTTATTACCAACTAAATCGCCTTTATATTTTTCTAATAAATCAGTTAAACTTTCTCCTTTTAATTCGCCATTAGAAACAATTGATATATCAGATTTTACCCCAGATATTTCCCAAGTTTCACCACAATTAGGCAGATTTCCAAAATCCTTGTGGAGAATTGTACTTATTTTTTTTCCACCCCAAATTTTATCCTTATAAATTGTTTTGAACTGTAACGGGTATAATACACTCATGGTTAAACCTTTTTGAAGACTTATGCGTTAAAAGTCCACAAATATAAAAACATAAACTATAAAACTGAGGTTGATCTTTTAGAACGGTAAAAGTTTAAATATTGAATTGTTGCCACTTGTAGACAAATTATAGATACTTTAAATCTGCATACAAGAAAATAATTTATAACAGTTTAAAGAATAAAATAATTGGAATAGTTTAGATATTCCAAAAGAATAATTTTTTAAATTATATGCAATAGAGCATTTATTATTACAATAAGCCTAAACAACATAAATGTATTTGTACTGAACCGAATTAGGAAAGTATTAATATCTTATTCTAAAATTCCTTTCACCATATATTTGTTTAACCAATAAACATAATTATCTAATATATAGATAACCAATTTCACTTATTATATATTTTATATTTTCTTAAACTAATTATATATTTAAGTAACAATTTTAACACTATAGCCGTAAAACGTCTTAAATATAAAACAACAATAACTCATATAAATTAAAATATAGATTACAAAAAATTACTCAAGAATATTTATGATCACTAAAGTAATTGGCATAGAAAACAAAAATAATAAGGTAATAACCCTTGCTATTTGCCTCTTATTTTTATTCAATAATGGATATTCATTATCTAGATTAGGGTTAAATGGCCTTTTTAAGAGCAACACAACAGATTCTGCTAAAATTACAAGCATAACAAACAAGACCTCAATGGAAATAAAATACCAAGCAGAATTAGTGGTACAAACTTTGGAATCTGTTCTGAATAACATTGCTTTCACTGACAATACCCAAAGCGAATTAAATACCTATATTAAGAATAGTTATACTTCTAACCAACGCAACCGTGTTTTTTACAGCAATAAAATTATTATAGAAGACGATATTAATCCAAAATTTAGTTTAGGTAAAAATAGAGATTTGAGAGTAGATAATTATTTAAACTTACTTGATTTGACTTATGAAAAAACCACAGATTTCAGTATAAAGTTTTCTAACATTAAATCATCAAATGTAAAGAAAACTAGTTATGTATATGTGAGGGTTAAATTTGATTCATACTTTAACAGTAAATACAAAGTTGATGGAAGCACATATCCTGCTCGCCAAAGAGAAGCTTTAGTTAGAATGGAACCTCAGGGCGCCAAAAAATGGAATGCTTTTATAGAGGGAATTTCATATTATAACCCAAATAGACCTATTGAGAGTATAGACAATGATTTACCCGTTCAATCCGATTTTGATGGTAATAGCACTGTTAAAAATACAACAAATACCAACTACGAAAATGTAGCTAATTTAAACGAAGGTTCTCGCAGTCACTACAGAATACCTGATTTTCAAATAAAATTTAAGAATTTAAAATATGCGGAAATTAAGAAGATGAATCCTGTTTTTTATTTAAAAATGAAGTTTGACACAGAATTAGGTGATAAATTTTCGGAAGATGGTAGTATTAGCCAACAAATAAAACAAGGAGAGGTTTTGGTTTGTATGCAACAAAATGGGAGAAAAATTTGGAATGGCTTTATTGAAGCAGTTACCTATGATTCTCCAGAAAAGCTGAAGGATAACAATATTCAAGATGTAGAATATGCATCAACTGATGGTAATATTATAGCTAGAAACATAAAGGTTTTGAATGAGGTTTTCAAAAGATTAGCCCTTCCGTTAAAACCGGTAGAAAGTGAACAACGTTTAAGCACTAAATAAATATCCAATTCGACATTTAAAATAGATATAAAGAGTTTTAAAGAATAAAAGTAAACAACCTAAAAATGTAATATTATGAATAAAGTTTTATGCCTTATTTCGAGCTTTTTAATAGCAATTACATCTGTTTATGCCTTGGCAGGCAAACAAAACATCAGAAACGTAATTAAATATAGCAAAACTGTTATGATTGATTCCATGCAAAAGGATAAAATTTCGTTACAGGCTGTAGCAGAAATAAAATACCAAGCAGCTACTGTGGTTCAAACACTTGAGTTGATATTGAATAGCATTACATTTAATGAAAATACTACTAGTGAATTGGAAGCATTTATAGCCAATAGCTTTGCACCTAATCATAGAAGTAGGGTATTTTATAATCAAAATATTATTATTGAAGACGATGTTAACCCCAATTATACACTCAATAATTCCAAGGATGTAACTGCCGAAAAATATTTAAGGGATTTTGACATTAGTTATGAAAAGACTGCCGATTTTAGTATTAAATTCGTTAATATAATGGTATCAGAAGTTAAAAAAACAGATCATATATACGTTAGGGTAAAATTCGAAACCAAATATGGAAGTAAATATAAAAATGATAACACTAGCTACCAAACCCGTCAGCGTGAGGCAGTTGTAAGAGTGGAACCTTCAGGAAGAAAAAAATGGAATGCATTTATTGAGGCAATTTCATTCTATAACCCTAATTTACCTATAGATAGCAAAGACCATAACATGGCAGTATTGTTAAACGATAATAGTTTATTTGCTAATAATACTAATTCAAATAATGATGATTTCTCAAGAGAGACTAATTTGTCATCCTCAAGTGACAAAAACAAAAAAGAACAAAATAATACTACGGCTAATAATTGGGATTTAAATCGTAAAATTAAACAACTAGATATTGCATTACAAACTTTCTAGTTGTAAAATAAATCTTTGTTAATATAAAATTGAATAAAAACTTAGTTTAATTATTTAATTAGATAGCTTTTAAAAAACTATTAAACTTAGTAGTTAAAGAGCTTTTAGTGACGAATCTGACTAATTAATGCTTTCAATAAGTATTTACAAAATTTATATTGTTTTAATACTATAAATCTTTCAGGTTATTAAGTGTAGCTTTAAGTAGGGATTATTTATTAACATTGAAACCCGTTCTGTTCATCTCCAAATTTAAAGCCGCTTTTTATCTTAACAATTTTATTAGCTGTTTAGATGATGAATATTTCAAATCATTTTAAGGCCTCTAACAATATTTCCAACAGTGAAACTATAATTTTTTAAATAAATAAGTTTTCATAAATCACTTTCCCTCCATATAAGAAGCATAATGCTGAAGTGATTATTATTAGCACAGCTTGCAATAATGGAGCAGAAATTAGCTTTTTTGAAAATGGAACACTAAATAATCCCGCGGCAACTAGCATGCCTAAAATACATCCAATGCAAAAAATGACCAAGTACCAAATACCTTGAATCGGGCTTTTAATTTGCGACATGGCAGCAATAATTAATACACCACTCCCTGCCAAACCATGTACCAAACCAACCCCATAAGCAAGGGTATGTTTATGCTGATGGTTGTGTTCGTCCGCAATATGTACATGCAGGTGCTTATGTGCACCTTCCAAATGGCTATGGTCGTGGCTATGTATTACTATTTTTTTATCTCGGGTGAATTGATATAGGCGATAGATAGCCAAAATAATCAACATAAGCCCTACTAAGGCTTCAAAATAATGAAAGCTATGTTCGGTGATGGCTACCTTAAAAAGTATCATTAAAATACCAATAACAATAATGGTTGATGAATGACCAAGCCCCCAATAAATACCATCCTTAACTGAATGCCAAAGCCTATCACGTCGCGAAACAATATTACTTACTGCCAATAAATGATCGGCCTCAAAAGCGTGAGTAAAACCTGCATAAATAGTGAGCAATAATGGGAATGTAAACATATATTTCTAAATTTTATAAGAAGTTAAATGTGGTTACAATTATTTGCAATATCAATTCATTAAAAAACCCATTAAACCAATAAAGTATTCCATTCATTAATAAAAAAAGTAAAGCCTTGATTTGGGAAATTATTTTAATCCTTAATCTTAAATATCATTAATGTACTTTAACAAATTCGCGGTAACTGCTCGCCTGCAAGCCTGTTTATTACTCTTTGTCCACCTATAGTGCTTCTTAATACCACTTGTTTTGGGTGAGCAGCGGTTACCACTCCAATTATACTAGCCAGATTACCATATTCCCAAGCTTTTAAATCTGCTAAAAAATCATCTGCTATAGATTTATCTATTACAGCTATAAATAAGCCTTCATTAGCAACATAAAGCGGATCGAGCCCTAACATTTCGCAAGCTCCATAAACTTCCTCTTCCACAGGGATATCGTTTTGAATAATATCAATCCCCAATTTTGTATCGGTTGTAATTTCATTAAGCGTTGTGGCTAAACCTCCTCTTGTTGGGTCACGTAGCAAATGGATGTATTCACCATATTTATCGAGCAATTGCCATACAATATTATTTAAAGGTCGAGTATCGCTCGCAATGGTGGTTTCAAATTGCAAACCCTGACGGCTACTCATAATAGTGATACCATGTCTGGCTAATGGTCCACTTAAAATAATTTTGTCACCATCCTTTATATTCAACATATCAATATTGGCTCGGGGATGCACCTCACCTATCCCAGAAGTATTGATAAATATTTTATCGCCTTTGCCTCGCTCAACTACCTTAGTATCGCCAGTAACTATTTTCACGCCCGAAGCATCGCAAGCTGCTTTTATATTTAATAAAATCTCCCAGAGTTCGGTCATTTTTAAACCTTCTTCCAATACCAAACCAAGTGTTAAAAATTTGGCATTAGCACCGCACATAGCTAAGTCATTGATGGTGCCATTGATAGCTAGATCGCCAATACTTCCTCCCTCAAAAAAAATAGGCGAAACCACATAGGTATCGGTGCTCATGGCTATTTTACCATTTAATGTAAAAATGGCACCATCATGTTTTTTATCAAGATATTCGTTACTAAGTAATTTAAAAACGCCTGCATTTAGCAGTTGATCAGTCAAGGTACCTCCGCTACCATGCCCAATATTTATGGTATCAAAATCAAGCTTTGGTAATGGGCAGTTAAGAATCATGGTATAATATAATTAGTAATATAATGAAATTTGCAATTAAGCTGAAACCGTTTGAAGGTTATGAAAATGGTAATAGGCGGCACAAGCACCCTCGCTACTTACCATTGGAGCGCCTAGTGGCTTAACTGGCGTACAATTAACTCCAAAGTTTGGACAGTGGTTAGGTTTAATTTTACCCTTCATTACATCCCCCGATAAGCAAGTTGAATCCTCTTTTCCTCCAATAAAATTAATACTGAACTTTTTGAGAGCATCAAATTGCGTAAATTCAGGTTTTAGACTATAACCGCTTAACGGAATATTGCCAATTCCTCGCCATTCTCTATCTGTTACCTCAAAAACCTTTTCAATAACGGCCTTAGCGCTTAGGTTGCCCTCTTTTTCAACAATACGACTGTATTGATTTTCCAATTTAAAGGTTCCGTTTTCTAACTGGTTAACGGCCATTAAAATCCCTTCCAATAAATCAGCAGGTTCAAAACCTGTGATTACTAAGGGGACCTTATATTTTTCTACAGTAGGGTAATATTCATTCATCCCCATAATGGCACAAACATGCCCGGCACCTAAAAAAGCGTCAACACGGCAATCTTGGTCGGTCATGATAGCTTCCATTGCTGGGGGAACCAATACATGCGATGTTAATATCGAGTAATTATGAACATTACCCTGTTTAGCATGGATAACCGAAAGCGCGTTTGCTGGAGCAGTGGTTTCAAATCCAACAGCAAAAAAAACTACTTCCCTTTCAGGATTATCTTGGGCAATTTTAACAGCTTCTAGAGGTGAGTATAAAATTCTTACATCCGCGCCTTTTGATTTCGCTTCTAATAAACTCATTTCACTTCCAGGCACCCTAATCATATCCCCGAAAGAGCAAAGTATCACACTTTCTTCTAAAGCCAAATGCACCGCCTTATCAATCAAATTAACAGGGGTTACACATACCGGGCATCCCGGACCATGAATCATTTGGACATTAGGTGGCAACATTTGCAGAATACCATTTTTAACCAGTGAATGGGTTTGCCCTCCACAAATCTCCATGATATTCCAATTACCTTTAGCAACCTTCTCAATTTTATCCAACAGTACTTTTACCAATTCGAGGGTTCGGTATTCAGAAACATATTTCATTTTTACTGTTTTAATTTAATATCCGTTGATTATCAGCAGATAGGATTATTAATTTAATTAACTATTGATTTTGCTTCCAATGCTAACCGGTGACCTTCTTTATTTAAATCAGCAAAGGATTTTATTTTATTTTCGTGATAAACAAATTGACCGAAAGAAATATTTTCATCATTCGGCGACAGATTGATATGGAAATACAATTTAAAATGTTTATCATATTCATGTTTAATCCAATCAACCAGCAAAGCGTTTTGAAAAACTCCGCCGCTAAAGCAAATATTGTTTAACCCTCGCGTCCTAGCAACAATTCCAATAGATTTCACCATTGAGTAATGGAATTTTGCAGCTATGTAATTTTTAGATTTTTTGAGGTTAATATCTTTAAGAATTCCATACATTAATTTTTCAGTTGGAACATTTTCAATATCCATTTTACATTCAAAATATGAGCTATCCATAAAAAAGCCATGTTGTAGCACATAATTTTCGGCGGAAGCTTGTAAATACATAGCCGCTTCCCCTTCATAAGTTTGCTTATCACAAAAACCTAATAATGCCGAAACCGCATCAAAAATTCTCCCAACTGATGAGGTCAACAGGTTAGTTTGCTTGATCAGATTGAGGTAATTAAATAATTCCGTTTTAGTAAACTTATCAAAAATCAGATCTCTCAGTTGTACAACATCCTTTGTAGAACATAAAGCAGATAACCTTGGCTCAAGAGCTGTTTTATCGCCAGCAATAGTTGGGAAGTAGCCGAAATGGGCGATTCTTTCCATCGTATTGTTCGCATATTTAAAAAACTCACCACCCCAAACCTGTCCATCATGTCCTAATCCGGTACCATCCCATATAACTCCTAATACAGGCTCTTGAGATCCAATTAATTTATTTTCTACTATAACTGCTGCAAAATGAGCCTCATGATGTTGCACTAGCTTAAGATCAGCACCATACATATCTGCCAACTCCTTTGCATATTGATGGCTAAAATAACCTGGATGGTTATCAGCAATGATAGTTTTTGGAGAAATGTTATATAAGCTTAAACAATGCTCCAAGGTTTTGATATAAGCAGTTTGGGCACCATAACTTTCGCCGTTGCCTAAAAACTGACTAACCAATATATTTTCATTTATATTTAGTGCAAAACTGTTTTTTAAATGTGCACCGGTAGCCAATATGGTATTTTCAGAATTAGCCATGTAATTTAGGTATGTTGGCGCATATCCTCTTGACCTTCTTATAATAATGGGTTGATTGCAAAACTTAGAAATCTGTACTACACTATCATCCAAAGGTATAGTTATTTCGCAATTATGGCATACCAAATAATCAGCAAAGTTGAATAATTCCTCAAAAGCAATCTTATCTTCATAAATAATTGGAGAACCTGTAACATTAGCACTGGTGGCTATCAATGGCAAACCAAAATTAGTGGAAACTAATTCTAGAAGTGGATTTGAAGGAATCATCACCCCTACCCTATTTAATCCATTTGCTATTTGACTGACGGCAATATGATTGAAAGCTGAAGATTTTGGATATAACAAAACAATAGGTGCGGCTGAACTTTGGAGTATTTCTTTCTCCTGATTTTTTATATGAAAATCACGTACAACCATCTTTACGTTAGGATAAAGAATTGCAAAAGGTTTGTTAGGTCTTTTTTTTAGTTCTCTTAATTTGTTAATGGTACCATTATTATTGGCATCGCAAACCAATAAATAACCACCAGTACCTTTTATTGCCAATATTTTACCTTGCTTTAAAAAGGTATTTATATTTTCCAATACATTTTGGTTAGAATCAGCCAAACAAACCGATTTATTTTGCCAAAGGCTCAAACTAATACCACAGGTTTTGCAAGAATTGGTTTGAGAAAAAAATCTTTTATTTGTTATTGAATAATATTCCGAATTACATTCAAAGCACTGAGTAAAACTATCTATTGAGGTATTTTGACGATCGTATGGAAGCTTATTTATAATTGAGTATCTTGGCCCGCATTGGGTGCAGGTGATAAAAGGATATTGGTACCTTCGGTTTCGGGAATCATGAAGCTCCGCCTTGCAGTTTTCACAAATAGCGATATCTGGAGAAATTAAAACGCTTTTATCGCCTTTAAAATCATTTTCCATTTGAATAGAAAAATCAAGGTAGTGTTGATATTCGATTTGTTTTTTTGAAGCTGATAAAATAATTGCTTTTGGAGGGGCTGTTTGCTTAATCCTATTAAAAAACAATTTAGCCATTTCTGCTTCGGCATTAATAAAAATATTTAAACCATCACTACCATTATTAACGTATCCGTTAAGGCGCATTTTTTTTGCCATTTGATAAACAAAAGGCCTAAAACCAACACCCTGAATAATTCCGTTAATATGGATATGGTATGTTTTCAAAGCTTTGGTTTTATTTTTATAAACTCATCTTAAATACTTTTTTAAATATTTCATGCTTTCAACAATTAATGGAATGATTATAGTTGTAATTACATTAAATATGAAATTAAGTAGCTAATAGGTTTATCAAATTTATTTAAAGTAGTATCGCTAAATCCGCTAAATAAGCATATAAATTTATGATGTTCATCATATATTAAGATTTGAAATTTATAGTAACTTTCAAGATTAGGTTCTGAATCTTGTGCTATAATTTGCAATTTTTGATTATGGAATCCTTATGCCTAAAACAGCTTTTAGTGAGCGGTGAATTGTGATTGGTGAATAGTGAGCGGTGAGTGGGTTCAACAATTGCGGTCTAGTTACTTGATACTAGCTAATTGATACTCACCTTGCAACTTGCAACATTCGCTTAGTGAATTGTGAGTGGTGAGCGGTGAAAAGCGAGTGAGTTCAACAATTTCTGGTCTAGCCACCTGATACTCCCTCCCACAACCTTCAACTCACAACCTGTAACGCTATTAAAACAAAAAGCCCGTAATCAACAAAGATTACGGGCAATTGATAAGATTTGGCACCGACCTACTCTCCCACAT
>CAITEP010000040.1 GCA_903891475.1 uncultured Mucilaginibacter sp. | reverse complement strand
TTTGAAGATTTAGGTGCTACTTATTATAAAAAAGGTTACTGTGCTAAAACTAGTTTGTTGGTGAGAATTTTCAGAAAACTTGTAAATAAAAAATATAAGTATGAGCTACCTGAAAAATTTAAGAGAAATAAGTACGATTTGATTTTTCTAAATACTTCTGTAAGTTTAGAAATTATTGGTTTGCTTAAATCAACCTTTAATTGCCCCGTAATATGTAATATCCACGAAAATGAGTATGCTATTAATTCGTTTTATTTAGATCTTTTTGATCAAAAAAACACCTCTTTAGTTGATCATTTTATTGCTGTTTCTAAAAGCACAAAATATAATTTAATTTATAATCTTGGCCTTGATCCAAATAAGATTTCTTTGATATATGAAACAATAAATATCAAAGAAATAAATCAAATATCTTGCTCATCCAACCAAATTAAAAATGAGCTAAATATTAGCAGTGAATTTATTGTGGGCAGTGCCGGGGTAACTTCATGGCGAAAAGGATATGATTTGTTTATTCAATTAGCTGCCTACATAAAAAAATATGCAAATGATTGTAATATAAAATTTATTTGGGTTGGCGAAATTAAGCAGGATTGTATGAATGAGTTAAAGCATGACCTAAAATACATGGGTATTGAAGAGAAGGTGATTTTTACTGGAGCCAAAGAAAATCCGCAAAATTACTTTCAAATATTTGATGTTTTTTGTCTCCTTTCACGCGAAGATCCTTTTCCTTTGGTTGCTATGGAATCGGCGGCACTATCTAAACCTATTATTTGCTTTGAAAAAGCAGGTGGAATACCAGAGCTTTTAGAAGGAACAGACGGTGGATATTGTGTACCCTATGGAGATATAGAAGAGATGGCTAAAAGAATTATTTTGCTTTATAATGATAGGGCGCTATTAAACAAAATGGGTACCACCATCAATAACTTGATTTTAAATTATGATGTGGATATTATTGGTAAACAAATTTCAAACCTAATTGATCAATATTCCAAATAAATAATATAAAAGCTTAACAAAAAATTTATTGTAATAAGCTAGCTATAAATGCATTATAAAAATTTTTAAATTATTAAAAACTGGTAATGAATATTAAGATAGCTATTGTAATTCCTGCATACAAAAGTCAATATCTGGATGCTACCTTACTGTCTATTTCCAAACAAACTGACAAAGATTTCAGAGTTTACATTGGTGATGATAATAGTCCTAATCATCTTGATAAGATAGTAGATAGGTTTAATTCAATTTTAAATATCAAATACAAAAAATTTGATTCCAATTTAGGTGCAACAAACCTTACCGCACAATGGGATCGTTGTATTTCAATGGTTGAAGATGAAAACTGGATTTGGTTATTTTCTGATGACGACTTGATGGACGAAGATTGTATTGAAAAGTTTAAAAAAGAGCTTTTACAAACAAACATCCAATATGATTTATATAGGTTCAATACTAAAATCATCAATAATGAAGATGAGGTTGTTCACGATAATACCTTAAACATTAAAACTGAAAGCTCATTTGAATTCGCTCTGGAAAGGCTGGAATTTAAAAGGAATTCATACGCTATTGAATATGTATTTTCGAAGGAGATGTACATTAAAATTGGCCACTTTGTAAATTTTCCGCTTGCCTGGAATAGTGATGATGCAACTTGGATTAAAATGGGGGCTGATAAAGGAATTTGTACAATACCAGATGCAAAAGTTTATTGGAGATATAGCTCAACAAATATTTCATCCTCATCGGTTTTGTATCAAGAAAAAATTGAAGCTTCTATTCAATACCTTACATGGTTTGATGAATGGTTAAAAACCAGTCCACAACCTTATAATTTACCATTTAAAAATCTTCAAAAAATAAAAACAAATTTCATATATCATCAGATAGCTTTATTAAATTTAAAACCAACTGCTCAAAATATTATTAAATTTGCTAACTTATTTCAAAGAAGAATTTCAGTTCCTTTTTTTACCACAGTTCTTTTTTTCATTGGCTTAAGTACAAAAAAAGTAAAAATAAAGCTGATAAGGTTTTTAAAAAAGGTAATAAATAAACTATTTTAATGTTAAATACAATTTATACACATTCAGTTTTTCAGCCGGAAGAGTTCAGCCATGGGGGTTGCAAACGAACAGCTCAAATACATGAAATATTAATAAAAAATTCCATCCCATTTAACATTCTCGATTTCAAAGATTATAAATTTGATAAAAAGAAGATATCATCCTATCTCAAAGGTATACTTAGTAATAAACGGATAAGTTCAAACTTCAGGAACGAAATTAGGACCGGCAACAGTATTGATATTTTTAAAAAAGAATTAAATAAGCAAAAACCTTCCTTCTTTATTTGGGAATCAGTTTCCAATCATTACTCCTTATTGTCGAAAGAACTTCATAACCGAAAAATACCTTTTATAGCTGTACCTCATAACATTGAATCACTTGTAAAGGGTAATATAAGCTTTACTTCAGGTAAACAAGCACCAAACTGGTTTCAGGAAGAATTAAGCTATTTAAAATTAGCAAATAAGGTATTTACTATTTCTCTTGAAGAGCAATGGTTATTATCCACTTTTGGAATTGAAACTGATTTTTTACCCTACTACCCCACTTCCAATACAACAAATTACCTACTTGAAATTCGCAAACAACGTGAATTAAAAGATAAAGTAAGCAATCCTAAGAATTTATTATTACTTGGAACATTTTATAACCCCCCAACTCGCCGAGGAAATATTGAGCTCATTGAGCATATTGCAAGTTTGGAAAACATAACAATAAATGTAGTTGGATTTGGCTCTGAAATTTTAAACAATCTTAATTTAAAGAATGTAAAAGTTTGGGGTAGCGTAAGTAATGAAAAGCTGAAGGATATTATCATAGAAAATGACGCTGTATTATTACACCAGGAACCAACTTCGGGAGCTTTGACCAAAATGTCTGAATTATTGATTGCTGGAATTCCAATTTTTGCGAACTACATTTCTGGACGAACTTATCATAATACACCGGGGGTAAATGTTTATTTTAATTTTTCTGAGTTATTAAACCTATTAAATACCGTTAAATTAACTATTCCGCCTATTCCAAAACCGCCTGTTGAAGCCGAAAAAAGATTTGTTGATACCATAAAAGCAATTTTAAACAAAAACTAATTGTTTAATAAACCATGATCACATTATCATACATTATTGCCACCCGAAACCGTTTCCCTTTTCTAAAAATTACGCTTGATAGATTAATTAACAACCTAGAAAGCGACGAAGAAATTGTTGTTGTGGATGGAAATAGCACCGACGAGACCAAACAATATCTTAACAATTGTCTAAAAGAAGGAAAAATACATCAATACATATCCGAACCTGATAAAAACCAAGCGCATGCCTGGAATAAGGCGATGCTATTGGCAAAGGGCACTATTATTAAAAAAATTATTGATGATGATGTTTTTTGTTTAGCTGCAATTAGGAAATGTAAAGATTATATGCTGCAAAACACTGCAATTGATGTTGTTATATCAAACGATTTAAGTAGCTCACTTCTTGATCATAAAACAATAACCCCTAATTCAAGACTCCAACAGTTTGAAAAATGGAAAAATAAAATTAATCCATCCTTTACTTTTGGTGATGTACATATGTTAGTTAGAAAATCTTCCTTAGCATATATTGGCTTGTATAATACCAGTTTTATTATGATGGACTGGGAGTATTCCCTTCGGATAACTTATTTACAAGCCAACATTGCATATTACTCAGGCTTTAATGCACTAAATGTTTTTCATCCCCAAAATGTAAGTTCATTAAAAAATGAAAAATTGGCTTTTGAACAAGGAAAAAGAGCGGAGATTTTTTTTGAATACGCAGGTGACAAAGCTGAAATTAGTTTATGGTCGAGGGTGAAAATTTTTATTGGAAATATATTATTCAGGAAAAAAGACCAATTTAAACTTGATGTAATAAATTTCGAAAATCTTGAAGAGATTTATGAAACTTATTACTTGTATATAAATAGTTTAAACAACATAGATAAGTATGAATTCTATAACTGTTGGCAATCCTAAATCTAATATTAATAGCACAAAAAGATTACCAAATAGCATTTAATTTATTGATTTTTTTCGGAAATTCTTATTTGTATTTACAAAATCACACGAATTGAGTTGTGCAGATTGGGTTTGAATTTTGTATCCTTTTTTTCAAATAATGAATTTTTAAATCAATTCTAATAAATATTTTATTTTACATGAATGATAGGAATTTATAATTTTAAAAAATTGCAAAAAAGAGTTCAATAGTAATTAAAAACAACTTTCAATAATGCGCAGAATACCATCCTTAGACGGTTTTAGGGCTATTTCTATTGCCTTAGTACTCATTTCTCATAGCAGATTCTCAAATGGATTTCCATTTCAAAACTCCGAAATGTTGTTGTCCAACGTTGGCTCCTTAGGTGTAACTGTATTTTTTGTAATTAGTGGATTTCTAATTACCTATCTATTACTTACTGAAGAAGCTGAAAGGAAGGAAATAAATTTAAAGTACTTTTATATAAGAAGGGTATTACGCATATTTCCAGTATATTTTTTGTATTGCATCTTTGTATTCGCTTTAAAGAATTATGAAAGTATAGTAATTACAACTAATAATTTCATTCATATTGTATCCTTCACTACAAATTTCGATAAGCATATATTTTCTACATTTCAACATTTTTGGTCTTTGTCCGTCGAAGAGCAATTTTACTTAATTTGGCCAATTTCAATTGTTTTATTTAGAAAAAATTTGAAGGTTGTAATTATTGCTTTTCTACTTTTATCGAGTATTTTTAGAATTACAGCTTATAAATTTCCGCATTGGGAAATATCGAATTTAAATTCCTTCTTTGATTATTCAGATTCAATTTTTATAGGTGCTTTAGGAGGCATTTTATTCTTTGAAAATAAGCAACCCTATTTCCTCCGTTTTTTCAAATCCTATTTTTCTCAAATTGCTTTGATAGGGGTAATAATCCTTCTAAGATACTCCCAAGGGATGGGTAAATTAGGTTACATAACCATCCCATTTGGAAACACAATCATATCATTTTGTATTTTATATATAATATTCAACTATATAATTATTTCGGAAGGAAGTATATTCAAATTCCTAAACAACAAAATAATTATCCATATTGGCGTATTATCATATAGTATATACATTTGGCAACAGTTCTTTTTATATGGTCAAACAGGCTTTTACAGAATATTTCCATATAATCACCTAATTGTTTATTCTGTTGCTCTGTGTTCATATTATTTTTGGGAACTCCCATTTTTAAAATTAAAAAAAAGATTCACTAAATATTAATAATTATTTATTGGAAAAGAAACTAATAAAAATCAAGCTCCAAAACGGATTCTTGTTTGAGACTTTTAAAAAAGAAGTTTTTGAAGTAGCAGGCCTAACTGATATTTACGATTTTGTAGAATCCGAAAACCCTGATTTTATAATTTTTGGCCCATATGGAATTGAAATTCCACCTAAAGGCAATTATACCCGTGTTGCCTATTACTGTGAAAATATCATTCCAGATCTTTCATTGTGTGATTACGCGTTTGGGGTGATGAAAGAAAAAACCATCAACAACCCTAAATATAAAAGGATTCAATGGCATGGGCTAAATCCAGACATATTAGTTAAAACAGAAGCGTACAACCCTATAGAGATACTTAATGAAAAAAAATATTTCTGTAATTTTCTGTATTCTCATAAAGTAGCATACCGCGAAGAGTTTTTTAAGCAATTATCAAAATATAAAAAAGTAGATGCTCCTGGAAAGTCAATGAATAACATGGAAAGCATTGATAATAAATTTAAAGGGGATGTTTGGGAACGAAAAAAACAGTTTTTGAGTCCTTATAAATTTACTATCGCATTTGAAAATTACGTTTTTCCAGGCTACCAAACCGAAAAAGTGTATGATGCCATGCAAACCAGTAGTGTCCCTATTTATTGCGGCGACCCTATGATTGGTGAAATTTTTAACACCGCAAGCTTTTTAAATGCTCCGGATTATGTAAAAACTAACTATTCCGGATTTACCTCCTGGTTAGAGAAAAATAGTCAAATGGATTTTATTGATATACTACCTCAGTTTTACAAAACCCCCTATCACCGACTTAAGAGAAAACTAAAAGCAATGGGTAGAAAAATTAAAATGGAAAGGCAGTTTCAAAATCTCAACTTTTCGGCATTAGTTGATAGAATTGTTGAACTTGATGAAAACCCAAATGAATATTTGAAAGTTTTAAAACAACCTTGGTTTGTTAATAATAAACCTCCCGAAAATGTATCTTTGAGAAATAGGTGGATAGAAATTTTTAGTAAAGCTCAATAAAATAAATAATGTTTAAAGGCAAATCAAATTTAATATCAATTGATATTGTTAGGGCAATCGCAGCTTTAGGTGTATACTTTTACCACTCCGCTATTGGAAGCATGCTTTATAAATATTTAAAAATTCCATTTATAAAAAATATTGACGCATTCGGTGCCACCTACGCTGTTCCCTTATTTTTTTTAATTAGCGGCTATTGTATTCACTTATCAAACCTAAAATATATAAAATCTCAACAACCATTACCTCTCATACAATATTACAAGCGTAGATTATTGAGGATATTCCCGCCCTATTTGGCTGCTTTATTGGTATCCATCATAATAAATTTTTATACTAAAGTACATAGCCAACCTACCACCAATGATTTGATAGTGCATTTGTTTTGTTTACAAGGATTTTCGATACCCTATTTTAATACAATAAATTTAGTACTGTGGACTATAACGGTCGAAATTGCTTTTTATATCATATATCCATTTTTCTATTACCTACGGTATAAATACAGCCTAAATACCGCAATAATTTCAGTATTTCTTATTTCGGCAATTAATATCATTTATTTATCCCTGCAGAAAGCCCCTACCTTACCGCAGTTTTTCTGGGTTGGTAATCTTTGGTTTGCGTGGTGTGCGGGTGCTTATATTGCGGATAAAATATACTTTGATGCCAACTCCATCAAGAAAAACAGTTTTAAAATAGCTTATTTAATTATATTAGCATTTTTTGTATTATCTTTCTTTAATAATTACAGTTTCTTATCCATTCCATTTTACCAATTCAAAATACTTATTTGGACTGGTCCACTGGTTTTTATAATATCAAAAGAAGGTTGGCTGCAAAAACACAATAATTTTTTTATCAAAACCTTAGGCTTTATTGGCCTATCCAGCTACTCGCTTTATCTTTTGCACGAGCCGCTTATATCTTTAAAAAATTATATTATTCATGCTTATTTACCCAAAAGCTTACAATTACCAGTACTTATTTTGGGCATTTTAATAGTTCCAATTATTGCGTGGTTAAATTATTGTATTGTAGAAAAACCGTTTATTGGGTCTAAAAAGCCAGCAAAAAAATAATGGAAGCATTGGTTTCTATAATAATACCAGTTTATAATGCCGAAAACTATTTGGAGGAGTGTATCAATTCGGCACTAAAGCAAACATGGCAAAGCATTGAAATTATTGTAGTAAATGATGGCTCTACAGATGGCTCATTAAATGTGATTGCAAAATTTAATTCACCTAATATTACATTAATTAATCAGCCGAATGGGGGTGCTTCAGCTGCCCGAAACAAAGGCATAAAACATGCTAAAGGAGCGTATATTCAATTTTTAGATGCAGATGATGTATTGAGTGCTAATAAAATTGAAAGTCAGGTTAAATCCTTGAATGGCTCATTAAACCATTTATCCATATGCAAGCAAGTTCATTTTGTGGATGGAGAAAATTATTTAGATGCCCCGGTAATTGATGAATGGTTTTATGGTGGCCCATTTAGCCCTATCGACTTTTTAATAAAATTATATGCAGGCGAAGAAACCTTACCAGGTTATGGAGGCATGATACAACCTAACACATGGTTGGTACCGCGTTTGCTAATTGAAAAAGCCGGAATCTGGAACGAAAAAATAAGCGTTGATGATGATGGAGAGTTTTTTTGCAGGGTTATTTTAGCTTCACAAGGCATTTTATTCGCTGATAATGGCTTCAACTACTATCGTAAATTTAAGGATAGTAAATCACTATCAGCCCAAACCTCAAAAAAAAGTATTGAAAGTGCTATATTGTCAAATACTTTAAAACATTCCTATTTAATTAAACATAGTAATGATAGCATAATTAATAAAATTTTTGCGAAGCATTTTTGGTGGCAAGGTGTATTAGCATATCCACAGTATCCCGATTTATCAAATATTTGTATCAATAAGGGGAAAGAATTAGGGTATAATGGCGAAAAATATGTAGGAGGCCCCTTCGGTCATACTTTAGCTCGTATTTTTGGCTGGAAAGCAACAAGGTTTTTGTTTTACTATTCACAATTATTGAAACAGAAATGAATTTAATAAAACTTAAAGCATTTTTTTTACAATTCCCTTTCATTACCCCAAAAAGGATAATTTATAGTTGCGAGGAGTGGATTACAGATAGTTTTAAATCTAAAGGTAATTATATGGGGCAGCGCGGTTCATGGTTCAAGTATGTTTACTCAAGTAACTTTTTACACCTCCATCCACCAAAAACCTTAGGTGTTCAAAATCCATTACCCTTTAAAAATAATCAAAATTTTTATACTGCCAAATCAAATTTATATCAGCTTCAAAATTGTTTTTTACTAGGTTATATGGGGCTTGTTTTAACAAAGAAAAATGAGGTATTTCAAGAATTTACCCATAACTTCAACATATCCAGCCTTAAAAAATTTTTTTTAAAAAATCCTTTCTACACATTTTCAAAAACTTTTGAAAATGCCGGCTTTACCGGGGCTGTATTGATTTCGCCGCAGAGTCATAACTACTATCATTGGTTAAGTGATGTATTACCACGTATTAAATTGTACGAAGATGTATTTAGTGAGATTGATTTCTTTTGCGTTTCTTCTAATGTGCCCGAAAAATTTTTAGATGTACTCCCACAATTTGGTATTCCAAAAGAGAAATTATATAGAGTAAATGAAAAGGAAAAACTATTTTTCAATTATTTATATGTTGCCTCTTTACCCGGCAGTGAAGGTAGGGCGCCTGTTTGGGCAATTGAATACATAAAAGAGAAGTTTGTGGGAATTGGCACAAATAGTCAATCGGAAAAAATATATCTAAGGAGGGGCGATAAAAATCCTCGTCAAATATTAAATGAAACTGAAATCATTGAAGCTTTAAAACTTAGAGGTTTTAAAATAATTAATCCTGATGAATTATCGGTATTCGAACAAATCATTTTAATGAAACAAGCTAAGGTGGTTATTAGTGCACACGGGGCTGCTTTAACCAACCTTCTTTTTGTAAATGAAAATACCGCCGTAATTGAAATTTTTTCACCGCAATATTTCAGGACGGATTGTTTTTATACCCTTTCGGCCATCAAAAACCTAAATTACTATTACATTGTTGGCGAAAAAGTAGATGGTAAGCCTTGGGGTGATGTAAAAGTTAGCATTGAAATCCTTGAAAAAACACTCAATGAGCTAATTTGATATTAATATCAAAATTGCTCACCTATCTAAGCAATTCTTTTACTTTTGCCAACTTTACGGTGGCCTAATATAGCTAGATAAATAGGCCGAAATAAGTTCTTGAAATTTTTTATTAGTATGGCTCCTAACTCAATTTTAAAAAAAGCGAGTAAATTAACCAAGGTAACATTATTACTATTGTAATTTATTCTATACTCTTCGGCAAGGTATTGGTAGCTTTCACTAAATTCTCCATTAAAATGAAGTATTGCCGGACTACTTCTTTCTTCAATATTTTCACCCCCCGTATCAATATTTAAATTACGATCAAAAACCAAAGTAGAACCGGTTAGAACATTTGATTTAATTTTTTGATAATACATTAAATCTGCCTTAATAGTGCCATCGTTTTCTACTATACTTTCGTTATTTAGCTCCATGGCTACAGCAAGCAATGGTTCCTCATTCTCTTTGTTTCTCAATCGCACAAAACCAAGCTCATCATAACTGCTTTTTAGCTCTAAGGCCTTTTCAAACACATGCTTAGCTACTTCATCCTTTTTAAAAAAATAAATAGAACCAACTAATTTAGGCATTTTAGCTATCCCAAAATATTTAATAGTTGTAGGCACGTCACAAAAAAATTCACCCTTAGTTATTGCTGTACCTATGGTCGAAAAATGCTTCCCCTTAAACGCGTCGAACACAAAGGATATATCTTTATATACTAAACAATCGCAATCAATAAATAAGTTTTCATCAGCACTTACAAAATCAAACAATTTTAATTTTGACGTAAACGATTTTTCCTCATCACTTAAATCAATCTTACTAAAGCTTATTCGCTTATTATCAGCATATTTATTGTAAAAAGAAATGTTATCGGTAATTAATAAAAATTGAATATCATTGTTATTATTCCACCGAATAAATGAACGAAGCAGATTTTCGGCCAATTTTAAATAGTACGTTTTACCAACAGCAATTGTAACAACACATTTACCCATTTACTTTTTTATTTTTAGTCTACGATAATAATTTGCAAAATAAACTAAATAAAGTTGAACATTTATTAAAACCAATATTTTAAATAGGGAGTAATTATGCAATAAAAACGTTTTACTGTTCCCCAATTAAGCCTAGGTGTAGCAGTATAAAAATTAGGTTTTTTAGGCTACTAAATAAACTTGTTACACAACTTACACCCTTTATTGCTTACCTTTGGGCTTTTGACAAAAAACGAGCTTATTATGGTTTAAATTTTTTAAAAATTAGGTTCAATTATCTAATCGACAAAGTCCATAACATAGCTCCAAACAAAAATAATAAATATGAGATTATCTCTTTTATACAATCCATTGGTTATTATTGATAGACTTGCCGTTGCAATAAATAGAAATAATAGAAAAAGAAAGCTACGAAATACACCTGCTTCAAAACTTGGAATAGGTTATCTTTCGAGCTTAGAACTACTTGAATTGATAAAAGCTGATGGCTATGATGGCAAAACCATATATGATATAGGTGCAAATATTGGTACATGGACCTTATTGGCAAAAGCCTTTTTTCCGGAAAGCACTATCCATGCCTTTGAACCTTTAAGTAATCACTTAACTCAGTTCAATCAAAAAACCAAGGGATTAAAAAATATAAATATTCATACATTTTGCTTAGGTAGTGAAAACACCGAATCAATTATCAATGTATCTAGTTTTTCCGACTCATCAAGTTTGCTAGATTCGGCTCCTTTGGAATTTGAAGAGTTTGGTATTCAAAAAATTAGCGAAGAAAAAGTTCAAGTAAAACGTCTGGATTCAGTTATTGAGAGTGGTTTAGCTACTGCCCCTGACATTGTAAAAATTGATGTCCAAGGTTTTGAATTAGAAGTTTTAAAGGGAATGGGCAGTTATTTAAACACCACCAGTTATCTAATAATTGAAGTATCGTTTAAGGAATACTATTTAGGTCAGCCGCTATTTCTCGAAATCGCAAATTATTTAGCTGGTTTTGATTTCAAAATTTACGCGCTGGGGCATTCTACCCCAATAGGCATTGAACTTGGACAAACCGATGTTTTATTTAAAAAACAGAAATGAAAATTTTTGTTTCCTTTCTACAATCTGATAATAACTATCCTATTCCTGCTTATTCTTTTTGGCAACATTATATCAAGAATGGAATAGATGAAAGTGGGCACCATTGGTTTGAATGCCCTGAGGCCGATTGGGCTTATGGTTTAGTACCTAAATCAAGCACCGAGCATGAGAATTGGAAAAATGAGACTTGGAAAAAAACAGTTAATTGGATTAAAGAAAACCCGGTCGACTTATTCTTAAGCTATTTATACCCTCAACAAATTGATGCTAAATCAATCAAAGAAATTCAGCAAATTGGAATTCCTTGCATTAATTTCTTTTGTGACCATGTAAGGGAGTTTACCTCCATTCCATCTGAATATAAAATCTTCGATTTGAATTGGGTACCAGAGTTCAAAGCTATCAAAATGTATAAAAAGGCCGGTTATCCATACATCAATTTGCCAATGCCCATGTGGGTTGATCCGACGGAGAGGGTTTATAAGGAAGAAGTTAATAATCAAATTACTTTTATTGGCTCGATAGATAACCAAAGGGTTATATTATTAAGTGAGTTAGTAAATTTAGACCCAACCTTACCTTTGGCAATTTATGGAAGTGGCTGGAGTAATAATGAGGAAAAAGAACAATCTAATAATGTAATTCCAAAAAGTAACATCTTAAAAAAATGCATTAACAGTATTGATTTTATTAAATCGCAAGGATTTATTCCGCTTTTTAGAAAAATTACAGAGCCGACTGCTTATAATAATGAAAAAAACTCACTGGCTCCTTATATAAAGGCTAAACCATCGTTTGCTGAATACAATAAGCTAAGTTCTCAGAGTATGGTTACTTTAGGAATTAACAGATACCCTAGCTATCGTTATCCTTTTTTACAACCGGATACTTATTCAAGATTGCGGGATATTGAGGCACCTATGTTGGGCGCATGCTATTTAACCGAATATACCGAGGGCATAGAGGAATTATATGATATTGGAACCGAAATTATGGTTTATAAATCTGCTACCGATTTAAATGCACAGTTACAAAAACTAAGCTCAGATAATGAAAAAAGAATCCAATTAAAAATAAACGGACAAAAAAGAGCCTTAAATAGTCATCATGTTGGTGCATCCATCAATAAAATAATTCAAGCATTATAGCATAAAATGGCAATAAGTATTGAAGTTGAACTGATTAGTAATATTTTAAGCTAAGTGAAGAAAATCCATTTATATTTTAAAGTAGTGCCTCGTAAAAATCGCTTTTTTTATGGAGAAGTTTTTTTTATTGATATCATAAAACGAGTTTTCAAATTAACCAAAACTAGCGGCATTCAAAAAGTATTTGATAATTTATGCTTAGGATTTAATGAGTTGAAAGTTAATTACGATGTAAATTTACCATTCAACAAAATAAAGCCAGGTGAGCCAGTTGTTATTTTAGGTGATGGAAAATATGGAATATTAAACTATAATGCGGAAAATCCAGTAATTGCCGGTATAGGCTTAATGACGCATCCAAGCGAATGGCCAAGCTTATTAACTGATTATCCGGTTGCAAAATACCTGCAGCATTCAACATGGGCCAATAATATTTACACGCCATTTTATGGAGAAGAAAATTGCGGACTATGGCCCGCAGGAATTGATACCAATAAATGGGCTCCATCAAACCAAAAACCAAAGTTTGATGTTTTAATTTATAACAAAATTCGATGGGATCATGAAAAGTGGGAGGCACAACTAAGAACCCCAATTATTGATTTTTTAAATAAGCATAACTTTACCTACCAAGAGTTGGTGTATGGTAAATATAAGGAGGATGAGTATAAGAAACAGTTATCCCAATGCAAAGCGATGATTTTTCTGTGCGAGCATGAGAGTCAAGGCATAGCATGTTGCGAAGCTTTATCATGCAATATACCCGTCATAGCATGGGATCAAGGCTATTGTTTGGATCCAAATAGGTTTAAATGGAACAGCCCCGAAATACCTGCAACCTCTGTTCCTTTTTTTGATGAAACTTGCGGCGAACGTTTTAAGGGTTATAATGAGTTTGCACAATTGTTCAATAGTTTTTGGGAGAAAGTGGAGCATAATGGATATCATCCACGTAAATATGTGCTTGAAAATATATCGCTTAAAAAAAGTGCGCAATTAATGTTAGATATTATAAATAGTGTTTATAAATGAAGATATTACTAATTATGGATCCCGGAATTTCTGTACCTCCAAAACTTTATGGCGGGCACGAAAGGCTGGTATCGTTATTTGCTAAAGAGTACCACGAAGCAGGGCATGAGGTAACTTTACTCGCTGGTCCCGAATCTGAATGCGAAGGAACAACCGTTACTTTTGGAGTGAATGATTTAGAACGTTCAAATTGGCAAAAATCAAAAGAAACACTATTTGTTTGGAAATACCTTTTACAAAATGGAAATAAATTCGACCTGATCCACAATTTTGGCAGGTTGATTTATTTGTTGCCGATATTGAATTTTAAGGCAAAGAAAATAATGACTTACGGCAGACCAGTTTCTAGAAAAGGGATTAAAATTGTCACCTCGTTACCTAACAAAAATCTGATTTTTACGGCCTGTAGCGATTATTGCGTTTCAACAGGTAATGTTGCAGGTAAATGGGAAACAGTTTACAATGCGATTGATTTTAGTCTATATGAATTAAACAGCCATGTTGAACCTAATGCTCCTTTGATGTTTTTAGGCCGATTAGATAAAATTAAAGGTGTACACACCGCCATAAAAGTAGCGAAGGAAACTAATAACAAATTGGTAATAGCAGGTAATATTTCGCATACTCCTGATAATTATGCCTACTTTAAAAATGAAATTGAACCACAAATTGATGGAGAACAAGTTAAATATGTCGGCCCTTTAAATGATGTCGACAAAAATTATTATTTACGCCAATCAAAAGCATTATTATTTCCAATTGAGTGGGACGAACCTTTCGGCATGGTAATGACAGAAGCGATGGCTTGCGGAACACCTGTAATTGCCTTTAAAAGGGGCTCGGTACCAGAAGTGATTGAAAACGGTATAACGGGCTTCATTGTAACTAATAAAGACGAAATGATTCACGCTTTGGCATCAATTGAATTTATAAATAGGAAAAAATGTAGAGAACTAGCAGAAAGTAGATTCGATACACCTATAATTGCTAAAAAATACTTGTCAATTTAAAATCATTGCCCCTATATTGAATTTAACTTTATAATAGGATAAGTTAGTAAAATTTGGAATTGATTCGGTAAATCCATTTCTGTTATCCATAAAATTCTTCATTTAATATTCAATTTTCTGACATGAAAAATTTGGAGACTGATAGCTTGAAAAAAAAAGTGCTATTAATAACCTCAGGGCAACCAGCCTTAAACCCTCGACTTGTAAAAGAAGCCGATGCTTTGATTGATGAAGGGTATGATGTTACAGTTTTGTATGCTTATTGGAATGATTGGGGAACTAAACAAGATGAAATATTATTAAATGATAAAAAATGGAAAGCTATCAGGCTAGGTGGCGACCCCAAGAACAATCGAATAATTTACTTCATTAGCCGAATTTTCTATAAATTAGGAAATATACCCTTACAAAAAAACAGAGCCTATAAATATTTTGCAAATATTGCTATCGCTCGAAGTAGTTACTTTTTAATAAAAGGGGCAAAAAAAATTAAAGCTGACTTATACATTGCACATAATTTAGGGGCTTTACCAGCAGCAGCCATTGCATCAAAAAAACATAAAAAGATGTATGGTTTTGATGCCGAAGATTTTCACCGCCAGGAAGTGTCTGATGATGTAAATTCACAGCATTTCAAATTGACAAAATGGATAGAAGATAAATATTTGCCCGGAGCTAGTTATCTTACCAGTTCAAGTCCGCTTATTAGCAATCAATATGAGCTTTTGTATGCCAAAAAAACAACAACTATTTTAAATGTTTTTCCTAAAGTTGATACCTCCAATATTGTATTCGAAAATAATGGACCTTTAAAGCTTTTTTGGTTTTCACAAACAATTGGGCCGTACCGCGGGTTAGAATTAATTATTAAGGCAATGGGCTTGGCTCAGCATCCTAATGAACTCCATTTGCTTGGGCTTTTATCAGACAATTATAAAGAGCAGTTATATGAGCTTTGTGGCGAGAACGGCGTTCCTACCGAAAGAATTACTTTTTATAGCCCTATACACCCAAACGAAATACCCTTTTTTGCCTCAAAATTTGATATTGGGCTCGCATCAGAAATTCCGGTATGCTTAAATAGAGATATCTCACTTACAAATAAACTTTTCACCTATTTGCAAGCTGGGTTGGCAATAGCTTTTAGTAATACCAAGGCTCAAGTTAATTTCAGTAATACGTATCAAGGCATAGGCCAGGTTTATAGCAACCAGCACGATTTATCAATGATTTTAGATAATTATCACCTAAACCGAGACTTTTTATTCCAAGGTAAAAAAAATGCTAACAACCTTGGGTTAACTGAATTAAATTGGGAATTGGAAAGTAAAAAATTTATTAAAGTTATTGAAGGTGTTTTTGAAGGAAGAAACTAAAAGCGAAAATAAAACCACATACAACTGGTTCTACGGTATTAATAGTATCCGCTTCATTCTTGCTTTTATAGTAATGCTTGGTCATTCGAACCTTGTTTATGCAGTTTATTTAAAACATGCGCATTACTTACCCATCAAATTATTCGGTGTATTGTTATCTAATGCGTTTAATGGAACTTCAGCCGTTATCGCCTTTTTTATTATTTCTGGTTTTGTTATACATTACCCCAATAAAAATGGAATTGTTGCTATCAAGGCATTTTGGTTAAGACGGTATGTGAGAATTCTTATTCCACTAATAGTAATAATTATAATAGGCAGTTTTTATAACCATCCCGAAAATAAAGTAGTATGGAGCCTATATTGCGAATTGTTATACTATGCCATTTACCCATTTTTACTTTCAATAAAAACTACATGGAAAATTAAAGTAATTGCGGCTTATGTATTTGTTGGTTTAATTCTTGTAATATTTATTTTTTATGGAAATAATCTAAATAACTTACATTTAGGTGGCTTCATTCAACGGCTGTTTAACCAATTAGTTTTATGCTTTGTATTTTTACCATGTTGGTTACTTGGGGTATTAATTACGGAGAATGTTCACCATTTAAAAGAACCATCTACCAACTTAATTATTTTTTATAGAATTTCTGTATATACGTTAAGCGTATTTTGTGGTTATGCCAATTTTCATTTAAAATTAAGCTATAGTATTTCAATGATTATTTTTGCACTGTTACTTTACAAATGGTTAAGCGCCGAAATAGCTCACTTTCAGAAAAACAAACCAAATAAATTACTCGAAAAATTTGGCGAGTTTTCGTATTCGCTATACCTATGCCATCAAACTATTTTTATAATCAGCGGGGTGCTGTTTACCGTTAATTTTTATAATTACCCTATTTTGATTTTGATAACCTTAGGCATATCCTATTTGTATTACAGGTTGATTGAAAAACCATCACATTTACTTGCTCGAAAAATTTATACCCAGCTTAGCCCCATACAATAAATGAAAAAGCTACTCATAATATCCCCATATTTTCCGCCCACTAATGCTGCCGATATGCAAAGGGTACGCATTAGTTTGCCCTTCTTCAATTTATACGGATGGGATGCTGAGGTTGTGACTGTAGATGAAAAATATGCTGAAATGGTTCGGGATAATTTGCTCATGGAAAGCGTTCCCTCTGATATTACAATCCATAAAGTAAAGGCTTTTAATAAAAAATGGACTTCAAAGCTAGGATTGGGTAGTATAGGTTTAAGATCACTCTATTATTATTTAAAAAAGGTTAACTCCCTTCTGAAAAAAAATAATTATGATCTGATATACTTTTCAACCACTCAATTTCCGGTTTGTATATTAGGTGCTTATTGGAAAAAAAAGTTTAAAATCCCTTACGTTATAGATATGCAGGATCCTTGGTACTCCACATATTATGATGATAAACCAAAAGAACAAAGACCACCAAAATACTGGTTTTCGCAACGCATAAATAAATATTTAGAGCCCATTGCCATTAAAAATGTAAATGGCCTAATTAGTGTATCAGAAAACTATATTTCTGATTTAAAACAGAGATATCCTATCATTAAAAATATTCCAGAAGCAATTATAACCTTTGGCTCATTTAAAAAAGATGTAGATATTGCCCTAAATCATTCGGGTGAATTTATCCCCATTTTACTACCTGATTTCATAAATATCGTGTACATAGGCAGAGGTGGCAATGATATGCATAAAGCCATAGAACCTGTTTTTAAAGCCTTAAAAGCAGGGCTCAATACCAATCATGAACAATTTAAAAAATTAAAATTCTACTTTATTGGCACTAGCTATGCTGCTTCGGGCAAGGGCATTCCAACAATTAAACCATTAGCTAATTTTTATGGTATTGGCGAGCAGGTTATAGAAATAACGGATAGAATTCCTTATTATCATACTCTAAATACTTTAATGGCAGCCGATGCCTTATTTATACCAGGGTCGGATGATCCTCAATATAGCGCATCTAAAATTTATCCATATCTATTAACCCAAAAACCACTGCTTGCCATTTTCAATGAAAACAGTAACGCGGTTGATACCTTGTTGCGCTGTGCATTATACGCTAATATTTTTACCTTTGGCAAAGATGAATTTCAAAAAAGCGAGGCACTGATTAATTTAATGCTAGATTGGTCTAATCGGGAGTTTGCACCAATAGAAACTACAGATTATTTTGAAAATTTTAGCGCAAGCAATCTCACTTTAAAGCAAACAGAATTGTTTTTAAATTCTTTAAAAAATTAATGAAACAAAGGATTCAAGCACTTGACGGACTTAGATTTTTAGCCTCATTAGGCATTTTGTGGACACATAGTTGGAACAGGCTACATAACCCAAAATGGTTGGTAGGCAGATTCGATTTAGCAAATATTTTGGCAATAGGTGTTAATGGTGTCGACCTTTTCTTTGTTATAAGCGGGTTTTGCATGTATTATTTTTATGGTTCAAAGCCCGAATTTTCAATGACTGATTTTTTTAGCTTTTTAAAAAAACGATGGCTACGGTTGTCGCCCGTATTTTATTTCGCCACATTCATATTCTGCTTTGTTAACATTTATATAAAACATTTACACGTAAATATTCTCTTAAATGTTTTACATAGTATTTTTTATTTGAATTATATTGGTGTTGATTATAATACCGAACTATACTTTTGGACACTCACTGTTGAATGGCAATTCTATTTAACAGTTCCCTTCCTGATGCTTTTCCAGAATAAATACGGCTTTTCCAAAGTATTCTCTTTCATCTTTGGAGGCATATTCATAACCACCGTGGTTTTTATCATCATCGTAAAAAATGAATATGATTTCCTTACTTATACATTCATGTATCGCGCTGTTGAATTTGGTTGTGGAGTTTTAGTAGCCCGAATACTTTTAAAGAAGCAGTATGTACTAAAAAACAGGGTTCTTTGGCTTTTTACTTTTTTCCTTATCGTGTTTATCGGTCGCTTCCTGGTCTCAAAGCAAGGTTTAAGCCTTTCGGTTTATTATTTCAATTTAATCAGGCTAGCTGGCTTTACATTTATGGCTGTTGGTTTTGCTGGTATAGTGTATTTATCCATTACTTCAACCAAATACCTGCATAATATTCTCGGTAATAAATATTTCTGTAATATGGGTAAGGTTGCCTACAGTTTTTACATTTGGCACGGTTTAGTCAATTTATTGGTAACCGACTTTATCCTTCTTCATTTTCCACTATTTGCAAGCATTTGGGCACCTATAAGCGCTACAATAATCGGCTTCATCATTTTATATCCAGTTTCTCTCATTAGCTATAATTATCTAGAAAAACCCTTTATGAATCTTAAACGTAAAAAAGAAGATGTTAACAATCAATTAGCTTAACGTTTAAATGAAAAGACTGGCTATAATAACAACACATCCAATTCAATATTACGCCCCGGTTTTTAAACTGTTAAGTAATAATAAGAACTTGAATATAAAGGTTTACTATACTTGGGGTGAGGGTTCATTAAATAAATTCGATCCAGGATTTAAACAAAAAATTGAGTGGGATTTACCTCTACTGGAAGGATATCAGTATAATATGGTATTAAATGTATCTAAAAATCCAGGTACACACCGTTTTAGTGGAATTGTAAATCCAACATTAATAAACGATATTAAATTATGGAAGCCTGACGCTATTCTAATATATGGATGGGGTTTTTCAAGTCATCTTAAAATTATTAGACACTTTCACAATAAAGTTCCTATTTACTTTAGAGGAGATTCAACCCTCATTGACAGCCAATCAGATTTTAAATCAGTTTTAAAAACTGTTCTATTAAAGTGGATCTACAATCATATTGACTTCGCTTTTTTTGTTGGAACTAATAATAAAGCTTACTTCAAGAAGTATGGACTAAAAGAAAAACAACTGATTTTTGCACCACATGCAATTGACAATGAGAGATTTAGTATAAACAGAAAACAAGAAGCAGCACAATTAAGGAATAAAATTGGGATACAGGAAAACGATATTTTAATACTTTTCGCAGGAAAGCTAGAAGCTAAAAAGGCACCCCTTGATTTATTTGAAGCATTTATTGCCTTAAAAAAGAAAAATGTACATCTATTATTTGTAGGCAATGGAATTCTAGAAAATAGAGTCAAAGATGTTTCATCGGGTTATGAAAATTTACATTTTCTCGATTTCCAAAATCAATCATATATGCCAGTTGTTTATCAAGCATGCGATATTTTTTGCTTGCCATCAATTGGACCAAATGAAACATGGGGGCTTGCAATAAACGAGGCTATGGCTTGCGGTAAACCTATATTAGCATCTGACAAAGTTGGCGGTGCCGTTGATTTAGTAATTCCTGCTGTAAATGGTGAAATTTTCAAAGCGGGAGTAGTTGAAGATTTGAAAGAAAAGCTTGAATTATTATTGGAAAAGGAAAAGGAAGGTCTTAAAATTATGGGAGAATCTTCAAAAAAAATAATTGAGCAATGGCATTTTAAAATTCAGGCTAACATTATAGCAAATTGTATAATTAATTAAAATGAATAAAGAACAGCCGTATTCAAGATACTTTGTACTTTTCATCCCGTGGTTAATGGCAACATTAATTCAAAGCTACGCGATTGAATCTTATTTTATAGCTTGGTTAGGAACTATTCTGATTTTTATTTTAACGCTAAGCGGGTGGGTAAAGCCTTTACCAAACGATTTACCAATTGAGCAACAATTATTGCGTCCAATTTTTTTGGTGCAGATAATTTTTGCCGGCTATATGTCTTTCACTTCAATATTTTATTTTCTAAGTCTTTTGGGGTATCAGAATTTTTCGCATGCAAATAATGTTTATTTCCACACAAGTGAAAATCTATTTGAATTGGCGGCTCAATGTCAACGTTATTATGTATTGGGTCATGCAGCGTTTGTAGTAGGCATACTATTTTTTATGGATTATCCCGTCAGGAGTAAATATTACATTAAAAATGAAAAACTTACCAAACTTCTAATCTTTAACTCTATTGTAACTTTAGGTGTATCTTTAACAATTGGTAGAATTCCTGGGTATACTCAATTTTTTTATAAGTTTGCTGACCTAAGTTTTTTTTCAGGCACTTTGGCTCTTTCGTTTTCAATAACAGCAAAAAAGAGTTTGAATATCTTAATTTGTTTAATCCTGTATGGGATAAATTTTTATGGTGCGCTAACATCAGGTTTTAAAGAACCCATCATAATAAGTGTATTGGTTTTAGGAATATTCCTATTTCCTAATTATAAAAAAATAGTCTTTGTAATTTTCACTCCTTTATTGATTTTATTATTTATCTATCTTCCAAAATACAACCAAGTTTTTCGCCAAAATGCATGGAAAGAAGGTGCAGATGTTGAAGATGCTTATGAAATAGCCTTAGATGCCACTATAGAAAACAATAAGGATGACGATTCTAATAAATGGGACTTTTTAGTTGGACGATTAAGTGAAATTGAAATGTTCACGAAATACATTTCTTCAACCCCTAGATTTGTTAATTATTATGGATTTAGATTGATTAAACAATCAGTTATTGCAATTATACCCAGAGAAATTTGGCATAAAAAACCAATAACCGAAAACCTAGTTATGGAGAGAGTATATAAGGCCGATGTGATTGGCAGAGCATCTGCAGTTTCGGCGAAACCCGCATTCATTGTTGATAGCTATTTATGTGCTGGTATATTTGGCATTCTGTTTTTTCTGTTTATTTATGGTGTTTTAGTTCAAAAAATATCTTTAAAAGCTGAATATTTATTTGGAGGCTATTACCTGGGTACAGCTATTATATTTAGTGGACTTTTTCAAGATTTTTGGCGGGGTTTAAGTTTTGAATTCTTATTCAATGCAATATTTTGGAGTTATATAAGCATGTTAATTGTATTTAGAACATTAAGAACCATTAACGTGATTAAAAAGATACATTAAATTTCAAGTAAGCAATAGTAAATTGAATTTACTTGTAGAAAAGCAAGAAATACTAAAATTTTAATTAGTTTAATAAAAATCAAAAATTATGAATTATAAAATTTGCCTCTAGTAACTTTTAAAATCAAAGTGGATTAAACGTACCCGAGTAAATTAGGCTTGATAATTATTGAGCTTATAATTTTTAAAATACATAACACTAGAAAATTTACGTGTTTATCATATTTAATTGTTTGAACAATTAAATATAAATTATTATTAATGAGAAATCAATCACCGTTTAGTAGATATTTAATTTTATATATACCGTGGCTTTTAGCTTGGATAGTTCAGAGCTTACCAATTTTATCATATTTTATTGCCTGGTCAGGGTCGTTATTGATATTTGCAGCAACTATAAGTGGATGGGTTAAACCTATACCCAAGGATTTAACTTTATCTGAGCAACTCATGCGTCCATTATTCATGATCCAACTAATATTTGCTGGATACATGTGTGTTGGTTCAATATTTTATTTCTTGAACGTTTTAGGATATGTTGATTTTCATTTGGTAACAAATAAAATTTATAGGATAGATACTGCCCAATTAAACTTAACAGCTGAATGTCAAAGATACTATGTATTAGGTCATGCCGCATTTGTAACAGGAATTCTAAGAAACATGAATTATCCAATTCCAAAAAAATATTTTATTGAAAAATCAACAATAACAAGCTTACTATTAAAAATTGCTTTCGTAGCACTTTTAGTATCAACTACAATTGGGAGATTACCTGGGTTTACTCAACTTTACTGGCAGTTTGCTAACCTCAGTTTTATTTCAGGCACCTTAGCACTTGCGCTTGCAATTCCTCAAAAACGGATATTAAGTACTTTAGTTTGTAGTGTATTATATGTAATAAATTTCTATACTGCACTTACCTCGGGATTTAAGGAACCTATTATTGTCAGTGTACTAGTTTTGGGTATATTTTTATACCCTAATTATAAGAGAATAGTGGTGATAACTTTCATTCCAATATTGCTTCTCTTGTTTATTTTCCTACCTAAATTCAATCAAGTATTTCGTGAAAGTGCATGGAAAGAAGGTGTTGATATTGATGACGCTTATGAATTAGCATTAGATGCAACTATTGAAAGTGAAGAAAGTGGCGAAACAAGTAATTGGGATTTTTTAACTGGCAGACTTAGTGAGATTGGTATGTTCACCCAATATGTAGAATCGACGCCTAAGCATATTGATTATTATAGCTTTGAAATTGTTCGCCAATCTATTATTTCATTAGTTCCCCGAGAAATTTGGCCTGAAAAGCCCGTTACTGAAATTTTGGTTATGAAAAGGGTTTATGCTGCAGGTGTTACCGGAAGTATATCAGTTGTTTCTGCAAAACCAGCATTTATAGTTGATTGCTATTTAAGTTTTGGAGCAATTGGAATATTTATATTTCTTTACTTATATGGAATGATAGCACAAAGAATTTCACAGACCGCTGAATATCTTTTTGGTGGTTATTTATTGGGCACCGCGCTAATTTTTAGTGGACTATTTCAAAGTTTATGGCGAGGCCTCAGTTTTGAGTTCATTGCTAATTCAGTTTTTTGGAGCTTTATAAGTATGTTGATTATTTTCCAATTTTTAAAGATTTTAAACGTTCTAAAAAAGTACATCAATTAATTATAATAATGTGATTATCAAAATAAAAATATAAACTCATATAAATTGATAAAACAAATTCATGATTAAATGATAAATAAACCAAATTACGGATACCTTTAATTGAATTTATAAAATTTAAAATCAATGCTTTGTCTGCAAATAAATAATTATCAGAGTTTTTAAATTAGAATATATTGCGAAATGACAAGCTCTATAATCAATTAATTGGTAATTTTTTTAATTAATAATATTATATATTTATTTTTGATGTTTCCAATTAATAGTAAATTATACTAAATGAGAGATCAAACCCCTTTAGGTAAATATGCAATATTGTATATGCCTTGGTTATTGGCTTGGCTTGTTCAAAGTTTACCTGTTTTGTCTTATTTAATTGCATGGTCAGGATCGTTAATGATATTTTCACTAACTATGAGCGGCTGGGTTAAACCTATTCCACAAGACCTTTCCTTTTCGCAGCAACTTATGCGTCCATTATTTATGATTCAATTAATATTTGCTGGATACATGTGCGTAGGGTCGATATTCTATTTTCTAAATGTTTTAGGTTATGTTGATTTTCACTTAGCAACTAATAAGCTCTTTAGAGTAGATAAGGTTCAATTAAATTTAACTGCCGAATGTCAGCGTTATTATATTTTGGCTCATGCAGCGTTTGTTACCGGGATATTAAAGAATATGAAGTATCCTGTACCAAAAAAATATTTTATAGAAAAATCAACAATAGCTAGTTTACTTTTAAAAGTTGCTTTCGTTGCAGTAATAATTTCAACAACCTTAGGAAGGTTACCTGGTTTTACACAATTTTACTGGCTATTTTCTAACCTTAGTTTTATTGCTGGAACTTTAGCGCTTGCACTCGCAATTCCCCAGAAAAAATTATTAAGTACTTCAATATGTAGTACTTTATATATCATAAACTTTTATAATGCATTAACATCAGGTTTTAAAGAGCCCATTATTATAAGT
Organism: uncultured Mucilaginibacter sp.; assembly: GCA_903891475.1. GTDB lineage: Bacteria > Bacteroidota > Bacteroidia > Sphingobacteriales > Sphingobacteriaceae > Mucilaginibacter. The sequence continues at coordinate 102,910 of CAITEP010000040.1, read as the reverse complement.
GTTTTAGTTTTGGGTATATTTTTATATCCTAGCTATAAAAGAACTGTAATAATCATATTTGTTCCTTTATTACTATTATTATTTACATTCCTTCCTAAATATATCGAAGTATTTCGGCAGAGTGTATGGAAAGAAGGTATTGATACAGACGATGCCTACGAATTAGCATTAGACGCGGTGGTTGAAAGTGAGCAAAGTGGGCAAACAAGTAATTGGGATTTTTTAACAGGTAGACTTAGTGAGATTGGTATGTTTACACAATATGTACAATCTACACCAAAGCATGTCGATTTTTACTATTTTGAAATAATCGAACAATCAATTATTTCATTAGTTCCAAGGGAATTTTGGCCAGAAAAACCTATTACCGAATACTTGGTAATGAAAAGAGTCTTTGCTGCAGATGTAACTACTGACATATCAGTTGTTTCTGCAAAGCCTGCATTTGTGGTTGACTGCTATTTAAGTTTTGGAACATTTGGTGTTTTTATTTTTCTTTATCTTTACGGCACTGTGGCTCAAAGAATTTCGCAAACAGCAGAGTATCTCTTTGGAGGTTATTTACTTGGCTGTGCATTAATTTTTAGTGGACTTTTCCAAAGCTTATGGCGAGGTTTAAGCTTTGAGTTCTTAGCCAATTCTGTTTTTTGGAGTTTTATAACCATGTTTGTATTATTTAGGGTGATGAGGATATTGTCAATAATAAAAGAGATTTGAAAATTTTACAAATTTGTGCTGCTTATAAACCGGCCTATGTTTATGGTGGTCCTACCATGTCGGTTTCTATGCTTAGCGAACAATTAGTTAAAGCTGGTATAGATGTTGAGGTTTATACCACTACAGCTAATGGAAAAACTGAACTTGATATTTTACCTAATTCAACTTTAAAAACCGATGGTGTTACCACTACCTATTTTAAACGTTTAACAAAGGACCATAGTCATTTTTCGCCAGCATTACTAACCAGTTTATGGAGAAATATAAAAAAGTTTGATTTAGTACACATACACGCATGGTGGAACTTGGTTTCTCTTTTTTCAGCTACAATAGCAATTATAAAAGGTGTGCCGATTATAATTTCACCAAGAGGTACTCTAAGTAGCTATTCCTTCCAAAACAAAAACATTGGGCCAAAATGGGCAATTCATACATTTTGGGGCAAGGTCTTACTCAATAAATCATACTTTCACGTTACCTCTGAGCTAGAAAAAAAAGCAATAAGCTCTTTTCTAAATCCATTAAGTATATGCCTATTACCAAATTTTGTAAAATTACCACTCTTTAAAGTTTGGGAAAATAATAAACATTCAGAAAAATTGAGACTTTTATTCTTTTCGAGAATTGAACAAAAAAAGGGACTCGAAATTTTAATCAATGCGCTTAATGGTATAAAATTCCCTTATCACCTTTATATTGCTGGTAGTGGCGAATCAGACTATATAAACACTTTAAAATCAATCGCAATAAATACTAATGTTGCAAATAATATTACTTGGTTAGGCTTTCAGAATGAAAATAAATTTGATGTGCTTCATAACCACGACCTTTTTATTTTACCCTCCTACGATGAAAATTTCGGTAACGCGGTTATTGAGAGTCTGGCGGTTGGTACCCCTGTTTTAATTAGCGATAAAGTTGGCTTGGCGGATTATGTTGAAAAAAATGATTTAGGATGGATTTGCAAGAATAATGTTCAATCGGTATTAGAAATAATTAATGAAATTGGTACGAACCAAAAAGATAAGCTTAAGATTATCCGTGAAAAAGCCCCTAAAATAATTTATGATGACTTTTTAGAGGATAGCTTGGTAAAAAAATATATTGATTTTTATACGAACATACTACAATCCAACCATAACTGATTTAATCCCATTTATCACGAAACTAACTATCTTTCTAACAACTTTTATTCAGTTATAAAACCTAGGCTATTAATTAAGCCTTTATATTGATTTAGATTTGCTTATTTTTGAAGCAGCAGATAAATCAAAACATCATAAAATTGAATAATCAGTTTTCTTTCATCATATTAACATTTAACGAAGAAATTCACCTGCCAAGGTTGTTAAACTCTATAAAAGCATTAAATGCCAAAATTTTTATATTAGACTCAGGCAGTACAGATAGCACGCTCGAAATTGCAAATAATATTGGCGCTACCGTTTTAACCAATCCATTTGAAAATCATCCCAAGCAATGGGATTTCGCGCTCCATAATTTTCAAATAAAAACCCCATGGATAGTTTGTTTAGATGCTGATCAGGTTGTTACTCCCGAATTATTTGCTCGATTGGAAAGCTTTAAAAACGAAGACTTTGAGGGGATTGATGGCATATATTTTAACCGTAAAAACTATTTTAAAGGTAAATGGATAAAACATGGTGGCTATTTCCCTTTCTACCTTCTTAAAATGATTCGTTTTGGTGCCGGTTTTTCTGACTTAAACGAGAATATGGATCATCGGTTTATAGTTCCGGGGAAAACGATTATATGGAAAGAGGGCTACCTATTAGAAGAAAATTTAAAGGAAAACAAAATAAGCTTTTGGATAAATAAACATAACCGCTACAGCGATTTGGTGGCCATTGAAGAGGTGGAAAGAATGCAAAAAATTAGGCAACAAACCATTAAGCCTAATTTATGGGGCTCCCCAGATAGTAGAACTGCTTGGTTAAAACAATTATGGTGGCAACTGCCAAGGTATGCCCGACCAAGCATTTATTTTTTTTACCGGATATTTTTTAAGCTAGGTATACTCGACGGCAATACAGGTGTTATTTTTCACTTTCTCCAAGGTTTTTGGTTTAGATTAATTGTGGATGTAAAGATTGATGAAATCCTAAAAAAGGATGAAGTGGTTGATAATAATCCAAATATGCTATCCAAAATAGGATCATTCAAGTTTATCCTTTCATTTTTAGTGCTATTCTTAGCTTTTGATTTTTTTAATAAGGTAAATTTTAGCCTTACTTCTCCCGGTAGTAAGCATTATTGGGCTTTTGCCGCCAATTATTTAAACTACATCCACCAATTACGCTTTGGGCTACTTTACTTAAGTACCAAAGTTTTAGGCTTTTTTGGTTATCCTTCTATTTTTAATGAATATTATTTACTCATAGCCGGACATGGCTCATTAAAATTGGTGTATTCATGCCTTGGCCTGGCTTTAATAAGCTTTTTTAGTGCCTTTGTTATTGCCTATCCAAAAAATATTAAATCAAAAGTATGGTTCCTAATCGGTGGTATTTTGGGTATTGAGGCTTTAAATATTGTACGTTTTGTGCTTTTAGGTGCTTTTGGTACTAAAAGTCAATCTCAAATATTTGATCATCATGCTATCTTTAACCTAAGTATATACATTCTAATTGTTGTTAGTATCTATTTTTGGGTAAAAGCTGATTATTCAACTGATAAAAAAAATGGCACAGACAAACCTATCAACTTATAATAATTCCTTTTTTAAGCCGGGAGGCAATCCTTTAAAAAGAGTAATTTGGTTTTACTTCAATTCTTTGTTTTTAAAATCGAGTATGTTACCTATAAATGGTCTCAAAGTTTTTCTTTTAAAAGTATTTGGGGCTAAAATTGGAAAAAATGTAACTATAAAGCCTTGCGTAAACATAAAATACCCTTGGAATTTGGTAATTGGTGATAATACCTGGGTAGGGGAAAATGTATGGATTGATAGCTTGGTACCAATTATCATCGGCTGTAATGTTTGCCTCTCACAGGGCGCTTTACTATTAACGGGTAGCCATAATTATAAAAAAACAACCTTTGATTTATTGGTTGATAAAATAATATTAGAAGATGGTGTTTGGATAGGTGCCGGAGCAATTGTAAATAAAGGTATAACAGCTGGTTCTCATGCTGTTTTAACAAGTGGCTCGGTTGCTAATAAAAATTTAGAGCCTTATTTTATTTATCAAGGTAACCCTGCTGTAAAAACACGCGAACGGGTAATTTCATAATTTAAAAAATTGTAAATTGAAGTTATTAGGAGTTAATCATAAGGTTATACTAATTATCATTCCCATCCTATTAGTGCTTTTGGGGCTCATTGTATTTATCGTCCCCCCTGCACTTTTCCCCGACCCAAGCATGGGCTTCCATGTACTGCGTTCCATGCAAGCGGGGGCACCATTTAATGTAATTAGCAGTCCTGACCAAAGTGATATTTCAAAAAATTATCATGAATTTTTAACATGGTGGTCGCCGGGGCAGTATTTGGTTCCGCATTTAATCGCACGGTTATTTCAACTAAGCTTAGGAAAAGCCATAGCTATTTGTGTTACGCTGGTAAATTTTATAGGTTTAACTGGCTTTTATTTTTTCTTTAAAAAAATAGGCTTTACGGCAAAAGTAGCTGCCATAAGTTTAATGCTCATCATCGCGCAACAAGCCTTTATTATTCCTTACATCAATTATAACGGAGGCGAGTTACTTATCTTTAGCTTTGAAGGTTGGTTTTTGTTTGGCTGTTTTTCAATAAAAAAGTTCAATTTAACAAGTTTCCTTTTTTTGTTGCTTTCAGGATGGATAGGCTTTTTTCTAAAATCATCCTTTATTTGGATGTACGGGGCAGGGTTACTATCCCTATGGTACCATTTATCCATTGATAGCAAAAAGATGGGCATATGGCTTAAAAATGGTGTTTGGATTGGTATTCCGGCCATCATTTCATTGGCAGTTATTCAAATGGTTTTTTTATCAAAGGGCCAAAGTCCGGTTACGGTCTCAACAGGTTTAAAATTAACGCTTGCTACCTTCAGTTTCCCTATTGCCGCTCCCCTACTTTCTTTTTTCTCGGTAGATGAGCTCCTTAATGGCTTGATTTTCCATACCGGAAAACCCATCCTCGAAGCAATGCCCAGCCTTATTATTTTAATTTTCTTCACACTTTTATCGTTGGTAATAATTAGGCAAATCATTTCAAAATCTCTTAATAAGACATATAGTAACACCCTTTTAATTTTTTATGTGGTTGCTATCCTATTTTTTGGAATTGCCTATCTACGCCAGCTAAATGTTTCAATGGAAGCTAGGCATTTCCGTATTTTAGGTATTTTAATTATCCCTGGGATTGTTTACTATTTCAATAACCTAAAAAAAATTTACGCTTATTTATTTAGCCTCATTCTTGTTGTAATATTCGCTTTAAACTGCAATTATTTAATAAAAGGATTTGAATACAATAAGGAATGTGCGCGAGGTATTACAGGTATCGCTCAACCAAATATAGACCAACCTACACTCAATAAATTGATGAAGTTAGACGCGGAAAACACGAACGCCATTTTTGTTTTTGTTAATACTGATATAGGTTTGGAAATTAACCACAACAGGGTAATTACCCTACCTACAATTGATGATAATTTGAGAATTGATTCGGAGGATTATACTTATGAAGGTCATGCCGGACCCCTTTACATTTTATTACCGGCCAACTATCAAGGACCAAAAGAAACCATGATCATGAAATCATTCCCGGGCTATAAAGGCTTTGATATTAACCCTTTAGGCGAAAAATACACATTATACATGGCAAAGTAAAGGTTTATGAGCTAAGTTTACCAAAACCTACTTATTAATTTCTTTCCAAAGTAAATCCTTTAATCCGTCTATGTTTTTTTGGGCTACCGAAGAAATAAATATATAAGGAATATTTTTAGGAACTTCTCTTTTCATTTCATCTTGCAGTTCATCATCCAATAAATCAGATTTGGTGATGGCCAATACCCTCGGTTTGTGTATCAGCTCCGGATTATAAGCCTCCAATTCATGCAATAAAATGGCGTACTCTTCCGAAATGGTGCGGGTAGTATCGGCAGGTATCATGAATAACAATACCGAATTACGCTCAATATGCCTTAAAAATCTAAAGCCTAAACCCTTGCCTTGCGACGCGCCCTCTATAATACCCGGAATATCGGCCATTACGAATGATTTGCCATTCCGATAGCCAACTATACCCAAATTAGGTACAATGGTGGTAAAGGCATAATCGGCAATCTCGGGCTTAGCTGCCGATACTACTGATAACAGGGTCGATTTCCCGGCATTCGGGAAACCTACCAAGCCTACATCGGCCAATATTTTTAGTTCTAATACGTTCCATTCTTCCTTGCCTTCCTCGCCAGGTTGGGCAAAGCGGGGAGTTTGCAAGGTGGGTGTTTTAAAATGCCAATTTCCCAAACCACCACGACCGCCATTGGTTAAAATTTTGGTTTCGCCATCGGCAGTTATTTCAAACAAGGTTTCGCCGGTATCGGCATTTTTTGCAATGGTACCTAGCGGGACTTCTAAAATTTCATCTTCGCCAGTTTTACCACTCTTCAAGGAACTTCCTCCCGAACCACCATCGCCAGCAATTACGTGTTTACGAAATTTGAGGTGTAGTAAGGTCCATAATTGGGCGTTACCTTTAACAATTACATGGCCGCCCCTACCCCCATCGCCACCATCAGGACCGCCTTTGGCGGTAAATTTATCCCGGTGCAAATGTGCGGAGCCAGCGCCACCATGCCCGGATCGGCAACAAATTTTTACGTAATCAACAAAATTTGAACCCTGCGACATGTTTGCTATTTTTAAATGATGGAAGTAAATTGCAAGGGAAATAAATTACCAAGCATTTAATGGTGTTTTTATAAAAAATGGTTTTGAAACAAGTTAAAAAGAAAATAACTCCCTTTTTGTTTTTTGGCTATTGTAGATATCCTTTAATAATCTCCTCAATTGAATGAAAAATTTCTTCAATTGTGCCCATTCCATTAATGCTATTAAACTTATGTTGGCTTTTATAATAGCCCGCAACTGGGGCGGTTTTATCATTATATTCCTTAACGCGCTTGCGTATAACTTCGGGGTTAGCATCATCTGGTCGGCCCGAATCTTTACCTCTTAATAATAAGCGATGTTCCAATTCCGCATCGGTTACTTCCAAGGCAATCATGCCTGCTATTGGCGCCTTCTTGGCTTCCAATAAACTATCCAAAGCTTCCGCTTGAGCTACTGTACGCGGGAAACCATCAAAAATAAAACCTTTAGCATCCTTATTGGCATCCAGCTTGGTACTAATCATCCCTATCACTACTTCATCTGGCACTAAAACGCCTTGATCCATTAGTTTTTTTGCCTCCAAACCTAGCGGGGTACCTTGCGTAATTTCGCTGCGGAGCAAATCACCGGTTGAAAGATGGATCAAACCATATTTTTCAATCAATTTCTGCGATTGAGTTCCTTTGCCAGCACCAGGAGGGCCAAATAATACCAGATTGAGCATGTTAGTTAAAATTTTTAAGCCTTACGGCGAATAAGAAAATCTTTTTTGGGTTATACCGGGAACTAAATAATGAAAATAATTCGATATTGCCTAAAGTTAGCGTTATTATTTTCTTAAATCAGCAATATATGCTTAAGACATAAGCAGTGCACTTGAAGGGAGTCGAACCCCTAACCTCCTGATCCGTAGTCAGGTGCTCTATCCAATTGAGCTACAAGTGCATTTTTACAACCATTTTTTAATGGACTGCAAAAATAGGATTTCTTTTTAAATCCAGGTAATATTTTTTAAATTACTTTACGATAGCGGCTATGGCTTCAAAATTTGGCAAGTCGCCGGCCGATTCAAGCACCTCGACATAAATTATTTGCTGGTTTTCATCAATCACAAAAGCCGAGCGTTTTGCCACACCTTTTAAGCCGAAAACAAATTCCTCATAAATAGCTCCGTAAGCGGTAGAAACCTCTTTGTTAAAGTCGGATAATAAGTCGAACTGATAATTATTTTCTTCCTTAAACTTGGCAAGGGTAAAAGGCGAATCGACAGAAATACCCAAAATAACAGCGTTTTGCCCCTCGTAATAACCAAAACTATCGCGCATGGTGCAAAGTTGGGTGGTACAAACGCCAGTAAAAGCCATCGGGAAAAAATGTAATACTACCTTTTTCCCTTTAAAATCAGCCAATGAAACCTCTTTTAATGAAGACGATACCAATGTAAATTGTGGAGCCGGAGAACCTATTTGTAATGACATAAATTTTTAATTTTTTGGGGCAAATTAACAAAATAACTTGGCTTAGAATTAATAACTGAATTTTGCTTTTAAAACTTACGTATAAATGGTATTAGATTAACAAATGATGGGTTTGTTTTTAAAACACACTATCTTGCATCCATCAAAACATCAACCCCTATGCAGGCCATTATAATTACCCAACCCGGCGAACCCGAAGTTTTGCAATTGGCAGAAAGACCCGTACCTGCTTATGCCCCAAACGAGGTATTAATAAAAGTAGTGGCCGCGGGAGTTAATTTTCCGGATGTTTTGCAGCGTAAAGGCCTGTACCCTTCGCCAAAGGGTGTGATGGAGGATATTCCCGGATTGGAAGTGGCCGGAACCGTAGAGGCTATTGGAACAGCCGTTACCCGATGGAAAGTAGGCGACAAGGTATGCGCCCTGGTAAACGGAGCTGGTTATGCCGAATATTGCGCGGTGCCAGCCGGACAATGCCTACCCATCCCAAACAACCTGAGTTTTATAGAGGCGGCTTCCCTACCCGAAACTTATTTTACAGTTTGGAGCAATGTATTTGATAGGGGCGAATTAAAACCCGGCGAGACTTTATTGGTGCATGGTGGCTCCAGCGGTATTGGGGTAGCGGCTATACAAATGGCCAATAAATTGGGATCTGACGTTTATGTTACCGTGGGCACAGAAGAGAAAAAAGCATTTTGCGAGGCCTTGGGCGCAAAAAAAGCCATTAATTATAAAACGGAAAGTTTTGTGGAGGAAATAAAATTAGCCACTAATGGCTTAGGTGTTAATGCAATTTTAGATATGATAGGAGGCAATTATACCAGCGGCAACCTAAAAACCTTAGCTACCGAAGGCCGATTGGTGATGATAAACGCCATGAACGGAAGAAACGCCGAAGTTGATTTGATGATGGTGATGCAAAAAAGACTTACCCTGACGGGCTCCACCCTGCGCGCACGAGATACCGCCTTTAAATCCCAAATTGCAGCAGAACTAGAAAAAAAAATTTGGCCTCTTTTAGCAGACGGCAGCATAAAACCTGTTGTTAACGCGGTATTCATGGCTAATGAGGCAGCAAAGGCTCACCGATTGATGGAAAGCAGCCATCATATTGGCAAAATTGTCATCACCTTTTAGCTTGTAAAACTAATCAAAGCGGTGGCGCTCTGTTTCGTAATCAATGGGTTGTTTGGATATGATGTCTTTATGCCTTTCTATATCATTCTCCACATGATGCCTGAAAAGGTTATCCGTCACCTCTATGTTCCTTTCCTTACTGCGTTGAGCGTAGTGTATATCGGCTTCTCCATTTTTGGCAATAGCAACATCATATGGCCCCATTGGCGACATCAGCTTTACAAAAACCGGTAGGCATTCAAATAAAATAAATAACAGACTGATAAACATTTCGGCCCAGTAAGTATCATCGGCAAAAACGCCGCTATCGTCGTAAGCCAATTGTCCAAGGGCATGGTTCCTATCGGCAAAACCTGAGACATTAGCCAAACTATCCAATTGGCGGTCGTTATACAGGCGGATATTATTCAAGCCCTCATAATCCTTACGGGCACCCAAGTAAACTTCTGTTTTTAAAATCTCTTCCCTAACACTATTTAATCGAGCCTCTTTTGCTGTTAAAACGGCCTGGTTTTGTTTGGCAAAAGTACCAAAACCTACCTTGCCCGATGTTTGGTTGGTTTTATCGCCAAATATTTCCTGATTTAGCTGGTACCGCGAGCGGTTGATGTCCTTTTCGAGCGAGTCCTTCTCTTTTTTCAGGTCGGTGTTTTTTGCCAGTTCCAGTCCGTATTTTTGGGTATATGTTTTTTGTACGGTATCAATCCTACGGTGCTGAGCCTTTAAATAGGTAACTTTTAGCTTTTGTTTTATCTCTTTATCAAAAATCTTGAGCTCTAAGGGTCTTGAAATTACCACCCCAATCATAATAGCCAATAAAATACGGGGTAATGCCTGAAAAAATTGCCTGGTACCCGAGCCTTGCTTATCAATACTGGCAACAATGTACCTATCCATATTAAAAATGGCCAGTCCCCAAATAAGGCCAAACAGCACCGCGAAAGCTACCGCATAGGGATCTCCACTAAAAACAAAATACATGGCATAGCCACCGCTTAAAGTAGCGAATAAGGCGGTAAAAAATATGGTTGCCCCAATACCAACATACTTATTATGCTCAATAGGGTACTTTTTTAACGTTTGTACATGCGCCCCCGAGCAAAACCAAAAAAAACGGATAATTCCTTTCATTAACAAAAATATAAGCGGGTAATTGATGGTTAGAACGCTGTTGTATAACTTATGTTACAAAATAATTTTTGGAAAATTTGATAAGGAAAAAACTACCTTTGAAAATAATTTATTGATAAAATGAAAGAAATAACTGTACAAGAACTTCAAGCAAAAAAAGAAAGCGGCGAAGATTTTCAATTGATAGATGTAAGAGAGGATTTTGAGTATGAGATGTCGAACTTGGGTGGTTTATTGCTTCCGTTGGGTGGTCTTTTGATTGAAACCGATAAGATTGACCAAAGTAAACCTGTGGTAATTATGTGCCGTAGCGGCAAGCGCAGCGCGGCTGCCATTATGCAGCTAGAAGCGCATGGTTTTACTAACCTTATTAACCTAAAGGGTGGTATATTGGCTTGGGCCGCCGAAATTGACCCTACTATGAATGTATATTAAATTATGAGAAAGCGAGCAGTTCTTAATATTGTTTACACCATAGGTATGGTGGTTGCCTTTGTAATTGGTTACCAGGAAGGTTTTGAAAAAAAACAATATCCGATTTTAGTTGGGGCTTTGATTATATTAGGTACATTTATAGTGCTTAAGATAAAGCTTTATAAAGAAATAAAAGAGCTTACTAAAAAACCTTAAGGCAAAAAACAATATGTTAATAGCAGTATTAGGAATTATTATACTCATAGCGGGTGTAGTACTTCAACGTTCGCCGCAACAAGGCAGTCAGTTTAGTGGTACCATAAAAATAGTAGGGCTTGGGGTAGTATTTATAGGTCTTTTAAGTTCGGCCATTAAAATAATTGACCCAGGTAAAGTGGGTGTACAAGTACTTTTCGGGAAAGTACAAGAGGGTGTTTTAGAAAGTGGTTTGCACATCATTAACCCTTTGTATGATATTACCACCTTCGATATACAAACCCAAAACTATACCATGAGCGCGGTAAGTAACGAGGGACAAAAAGAAGGCGACGATGCCATCAGGGTTTTATCGTCCGACGGATTGGAGGTTACCATTGATATTTCGGTATTGTATAAGGTTAATCCTGATAAGGCACCTTATATATTTCAAAACATAGGTATTGATTATGTTGATAAAATTGTGCGTCCGGTAACCCGAACCGCGATAAGGGACAATGCTGTAAATTACCAAGCTGTTGATTTATACTCCATTAAACGCCAAGAGTTTCAAGCTAAAATAAACCAAACCATTACACAAAGTTTTGCCAAGCGTGGTTTGGAGTTGCAACAAATTTTAGTGCGCAACATTGCCCTACCGGCATCGGTAAAGGCCAGCATTGAATCCAAGATAAACGCCGAGCAGGACGCCCAAAAAATGCAGTTTGTATTGCAAAAAGAACGTCAGGAAGCCGACCGTAAGCGTGTAGAGGCTCAAGGTATTGCCGATTATCAAAAAATACTATCAACCGGCCTGTCCGACAAGCAGCTGCAATACGAAACCATTAAGGCGCAAAAAGAAATCGCGCTATCGCCCAATACCAAAATTATCATTATGGGTGGTAAAGGCGGTCAGGTTTTGCTGAGCGATAAGTAATAATCTCCCCTCCCATTGTTCAAATAAATATACTAAGGTTAAGGATTTTGATTTTAAAAAATTCTTAACTTTAGTTTAGTTATTATTAATAATTAAAGTTTTAAGTCTATTGGCTGCAAAGGCAATTCGACTAAAACAGAAAATTGGATAGCGTGGATGAAATGAAAAACACCCTCGCCATTTCGAGCGTGTTTCGCTCGAAATTAATGCATTGTCAGCGTCTGCGCTGATGTTGGTTGTACTATTGTTTTCAGCGAAGACGGTGAAAATTGGAAGCTTTTAGGCGGATGCCTTAAAGGGCGGGATCCAGCACATAACCAGGTTCTACCTTTCTCACAATCTTTTGTTATCCCCACCCTTCAGTTGTTGGTCATAAGACACAACAACGGCCAAGCTCTGAACTCCAACAAGGGCGCTAAAAAATGAAAAACACCCTCGCCATTTCGAGCGTGTTTCGCTCGAAATTAAAGCATTGTCAGCGTCTGCGCTGATGTTGGTTGTACTATTGTTTTCAGCGAAGACGGTGAAAATTGGAAGCTTTTAGGCGGATGCCTTAAAGGGCGGGATCCAGCACATAACCAGGCTCTACCTTTCTAACAATCTTTCGTTATCCCCACCCTTCAGTTGTGGGTCATTAGACACAACAACGGCCAACGCTCTGAACTCCAACAAGGGCGCTAACGGCAGCGGGTGGGGGGGGGGGTTACTACAATAGTCCTTTTTTATGGATAATCCTGTCTATTACTACAATGAATATGATTGGTATAATAAAACTTATAATGACGAGTAAACCTTTATAAAAGCGGGTGAAGGATTTTTCCCCTTGCCATCGATTATGATATTCATCATATTTATTATCGTATTTTCTATAGTTGTAAATTAGTAGTAAAATAAATATGAAGCCAGCAAACCAACCAATTTGTTTTGCATGCAATGCCAGTTCGTTCCTTGTAAATATTAAACTAAAAATAGGCTGTATTATAAACTCAAGTAAAATAGCTTGTAGGAGAGACACTAGGGTAACAGCAGTACCAGCATCTGTACCATCACGTTTAAATCTCAATTTAGCAATTCGATAGAAGATATAGTTAAAAAAAAACATTTTAAAAATTATTTTATGTTAATGAATATTTTAGATGCTTTCAATCGCTGTCCGATTTCTATGATTTAAGCAACTAATTTTGAATAATTCTTTTAATAAGCTCTATTTTGACTAACACAAGCAAAAACGCGAAGAATTAGCTTATTCCTATCAGCATTTAAGGTACTCATTTTATTTTTATTTTCAGCGATAACCTTTCGTTGGTAATAAGCTCTAAGTTCTTCGTTATTTTGTATTAACACCATTGCGGCTAAATGCAATAGTGTTTTTAGTTTCACTTCCGCCATTTCGAGCGTGTTTCGCTCGAAATTAATGAATTGTCAGCGTCCTCGCTGACGATTATGGTATTGATACTCCAGCGTGGACGCTGAAAATTTGAAGCTTTCAGGCGGAGGACGCCTGAAAGGGCGGTGGAGGTGCTTATTATTTAACCCCATGCGCCTTTAGAAAATCTTTTATCTCCTGCACTTTTTTATACTTTTCTGAATTTGGTTCAAATTGCCACCATGGTTCGTTTAAATACTCAAGAATGTATATTTTTTTTCCATCTATGGATGTTTGCATAACTGCGTTATAATTTGCGCCTTTATTTAATAAATATAATACAATATCAGGATTACGACCTACTAGCGACGCAAATAATGGAGTTGTTCCGTACTTAGAAGTAAAATTTATATCTCCACCTGCTTCAACTAATACTTTGACGTGCTCGAAAATTCCTGAAAAACATGCGTATATTAAGGGTGTAGAATAATGCCTGCTACCTTTTTTCGCCAAGTCACCTTCTTGAATAGCGTTTGGGTTCCCACCATATTTTAACAGAACTTTAAGGTATCGTACGTCTTCTGATGGATTTATTCCTTCTTCTAAACTCCTCTCCGCTGCCATCATCAGAGCAGATTCGCGATCATTCAGAGCTTGTTTATTGGGGTCGGCTCCCAGCTCTAATAATTTTTTTACGGAATTATAGTTTCTATTATAAACTGCCAGCATTAGCAAGGTGTTTCCATAAATAGGATCGACGTAGTCAACAAATTTCCTATTCCCTTTTATTATGCTCGTTATAGAAATGGTATCTTCATCTTTTACTGCCTCAGCAAGTTGCCATACAGGTGTATTTTTAAATATCCTGTAATCAGAACTTAAAAGTTTACCCTGGCTATTACCGTTAGTGCAGTTTGTAAACAGCATGATTATTAAAAATACCGTTGTAATTGTTTTCATTTTTACTACTTAAAGATTTTAATATAATTTAGTTAAATAAACCTATCACGCACTTTTAAAAACTTTTGAGGGCAACACGCTAAAGATTTTCAACCACCCCCATCCCCCCCCTCACCGTTTAAATACCGTTTAAACTCTTTTTTAATCGCTTTTAATCCCCATGTGGCTATTAGTTGTAAGGTTTAAAAAAAAAATGGGTTTAAAAGCCTAAATCGCGTTTCTATAATTTTTGCAAACCTAAGCCGGGGCTGTTGTTTAATTGCCATTTGCCATCAACAAATGCGGGCATTTGGTAAGGGTTATTGCTGGTTAAAAAAGGGCCGTCTAAATCGGCCCAGTCAAACTGGGGGGCAAGGGCAATACCCGCCAGCGTGGCGCAACTGGTTTCGCTCATGCAGCCTATCATGAGTTTTAAGCCCAGCTCCTTAGCTTTTACAATCATCTGCCCTGCCTCATACATTCCTGCCGATTTCATGAGTTTTACATTAATGCCATGGTACACCCCCTGAGCCTTTGCTACATCGGGCAGGCGTTGTACGGCTTCGTCGCCAATAATAGGTATAGGGCTGCGCTCGGTGAGCCAGGCATTGCTTTCCATATCGGTTTTTAACATAGGTTGTTCTATCAATAAAACTCCCTGTTCATGTAGCCAGTGGCACAGGTCCAAGCTTTGTTCCAAATCCGTCCAACCCTGGTTGGCATCAACAAATAAAGGTAAATCGGTTACGGTGCGGATGGTTTTTATCAGCTCCCTGTCGCTGTCCCTGCCTAGTTTTACCTTTATAATTTTGCAAGCGGGGGCTTCTTTTACCTTTTGTATCATTACTTCGGGTGTATCAATCCCGATGGTAAAACTGGTTAAAGGCATGTTAATAGGCTCGCTACCAAGCATTTGCCAGCAGGGCTGGCCTGTAAGTTTACCTTCCAGATCGTGCAGGGCGATATCAATACCGGCTTTTATGGCGGGGTTGCCGGGTGCAATGCTATCCAAATAGTTTATAATATATTCATAATCAAACGGATAGCTAAAATGTTGGCAATCTACCTTTTTTAAAAAATCGGTAGCCGTTTCAAAACTCTCGCCCATATAGGGTACCATCGAGGCTTCCCCATAACCCGTAAATCCCTCATGTTCAATAGCTATGAGCATAACAGAGGTAGAGGTGCGCGAAAATTTAGCGATGGTAAAAGTATGCTTCAGCAGCAGTTCGAATGGTTGATACGTCAGTTTCATGTTAAATTCAAAGCTATCATTTTCCCTTTAAAATTGATGCTTATATTTGGCGCGATGGCTCAACAATTATATAATCCGTTTGCAAATTTCAATTTCAGTAATAAGAATTGCTTTTTAAGTGGCGAGCTACTTGCCAATACCGACCAAAAAGTACAAGTGTTTCCGCAATGGCTGATTGAACGATATCACCTGCAAAACAAGCCCTTTAAGCTGTTGGACGAAAGCATGGCCACCTACCAAGATATTAAAGTGCCCTGCCAGCCAAACATCAATACCACCTATTTTGAACCTTTGGAGGCCGAAATTGCCGAAGCCTTTGCTATAGGTTATGAAGCCGTAAAACAATTGGATAGTTTAAAAATTTTCCAGTGGGCCGGTAAATTGCTGTATGGCATAATATTTAACGAGATACAAAGCGGCATTAAACTGCAACATGCCCAAGGCGAAGAGTTTAATATATCGCAAGCCATAATCCATAAATTCGGCAATTTGCACCTGATGTTGCAAAGCTTGATCAGACCGATTATTTTCGAAGGCTTTGAGCCTTTTAGCTTATTTTTATTTAAGGTTGATAATAACCCCGAGGAGTTTGGTTACCGGGATGAAATCAATACGCTCACCTTCTCCTTACGAATTAATGATTTTGGCTTAATTATTTGCTTGCAGGACAATGGGGCCAACAAGATATATCACCGCGAAATTTATGATCAAATAGCTAACGACCAACTGCACCCCATACAGTTTGAGGAGTTTTGCGCAAGGGTATTTTATTCGGCTTATTTGTTTAACCGCTTGCCGGAGTATAATGTAATGCCTGTTGGCGATGAGGTGTATATGGAGGACATGCCCTTACGGGGAATGAGCAGCAAACCCTTGTTTGATGACTGGATAAACAAAACCTACGGACAAGTACTGGAAAGCTTTTGGAAAAACTGGGGCTTTTTATTGCTCGAAATAATAAAAAACCCCGAAAAACCCATGAGCTTTCTGTTTAACCCCGATGGCAGCAAAATTAACGCGTCAACGATTGAACTCCCTGTATAATTTGGCTAAAAAACGAGCTTACAATATGCGGATGCAGAAAAATAGTAATCAACATTCCGCTTAGCGCTCCAAAAAAGTGGGCGTCGTGGTTAATATTATCTCTGCCTCGTTTTGAAGCATAATTACAATAAACCAGATACAACGCGCCAAAAATAACAGCCGGTATACGTATTGGAAGCCCAATAAATCCCATTGGTTGCAGTGGTATGTATAAAATAGCGCTAAAAATTACCGCGCTAACTGCTCCCGAAGCACCTAAACTATGGTACCAATCGTCGTTTTTATGCTTGTAAACGGTAGGCAGGTCGCTCAATATCAAACTAAAAATATAAAGCATGGCAAACTGCCAATGCCCTATGCCAGGTACATCACCAAAGCCAGCCTCCAAAGCAAACGCGAAATAATAATAGGAAAGCATGTTAAAAAATAAATGCATCCAGTCATTATGTATCAATCCACTGGTTATGAGGGTATAAACCCTGCTATTTCTGGAAACACTATAGGGGTGTAAAATAAACCCGGCATAAACATCATCGCTCCAAAACGCCACGAGTGAAGTAATAATGGTAATAATAAATATGAAAGTAGCTACCGGGGCAGCTGTTGCTAATGCTAAAAAATCATTCATTTTGTATTCAGGTTAAGTGCAGAAAGTATTCTACCAATTGGGTAGCGAAGGTAAGTTTTTTCGAAATAAGGTGAATAACGGTAAACAAAATATAATTGTTGTTTCGCACTGCCAGCCAATTGTGGGTTTTTAAGTTTTTCCTCCTCAAGTTTGGCTTTTAGCGCTGGGTCTTTTTTCAATAAATCGGCGGCAACATCTTCAAAAACATAATCCGAAAAATATTCCTTCTCGCCCAAAACCGAATCAAAAAAGTTCCATGCAAAAAAGGAATCAACCCCTTTAGGTTCTAAAGTTTCTACTATATACCTATTTAAAGGCTGGTTAACCATCACCACATAATCGCCTTTGTAAAACTTAACCTTCGTCTCAACAGGTATTAGGTTTACCTTGCTGTGCAAATAATGCCCTTCATAAGGTTTGCTTACGGTTTTATAATCGTTTATATAATACATCTCCAGGTTAAGGGTAGTATCATTATTCAACCTTCGCATCTTTACCCCATTCAGCCTAAATAAATCAATTACCTTGCCCCAGGCTTGTGGAATAATATATGCCCAAGGTTTTTTAACCGAATCGCTGGCTTTATAATTGTCGAAATATTTAATGGTTTTGGTATAGGGTTTGTCTCGGTCGTAGTATAAGCGTGTTTGTTGGCTAACTTCGCTGGGCTTATAGCTGGCAGTATATCCTTTAAAGGTTATGGTATCTACCTTAGTGGTATCAAGCTCCCAATTTAGCGCGAAATTTTGTTGACTGCTCACCTGCTCATCGGCTTTAAGCTTTAAATCGCCTATATTTTTAGCATCTTTTTTAATTAAATCAATCAATATTTCCATAAAGGTATAGGTGGCATAAACCCGTTTATCAAAGGGCTTTAGCATATGAGTTTCGGTTATATAGCTAATTATATTGCGTTGAGCAGTAAAACCGGTAGCAAAGCGGGGAAGCTCTAAAAAACTTACGATACCCGAATCGGGCAAGCCATTTTCGCCGGCTCCGTAGGGGATCATTTCAAAGCCTTTATTTTTAATACCCGCATACAAACCCGGGGTAAGCACCTTGGAGGTATAATTGGCTAAAATAGGGTTTTGCTTATCTTTTTGGGTTTCAATCAAGGTCATTACGTATTGATAATCGGCCCCATCGCTGGTATGGTTATCCAAAAAAACATCTGGTTTCCATGTATTGATAATTTCTTCTAAGGCCAAGGCGTTCTTGCTATCGGCTTTGATAAAGTCGCGGTTAAGGTCCAAATTTCTATAATTCCCCCTAAAGCCATAAGCAATCGGCCCGTTTTGGTTGATGCGACTTACACCTCTATTTAAACAACCATCAATATTATATACCGCTACCATACATATTACTAGGTTATTGGGTATGGCATGTTTTTTCAATAAATCACGGGTGAGCATCATGGTGGCATCAATACCTTCGGGTTCGCCGGGGTGAATGCCGTTATTAATAAGCAAAACCCTTTTGTCTTGTTTTTTTATGGTTGATGGGTTAAATACGCCATCGTGAGATAATACTATTAAGGTAAGCGGTAACCCAACATCGGTAGTACCATAGTTAAATAGCTTTATTTGTGGGGATGTTTTAGCGATTTTTTGGTAATAGGCTATTACCTCCTGATAGGTTGCTGTATAATTTTTATCCTTACTAAGTTCAAAAGGGGTTAATTGGGCATTTGCTTGTAAGAAACAAAAGCAGCATAAAAAAAATATACCTATATATTTCATGTTGTAACTAGGCAGCTGAAAATTAATTGATAAAGGTACCGCTGTTTTATAAAGGTATGTATTTAAATATTAAGGTCATCAAAAACAGCATGATTTATTACTGCTCGCTATTTAAAATTTGTTCTTGTATTTTTTTAGGGAGACTTTCAAAAACAAGGGTATATGAATGATCAATCATTTCCTTTAGTTGATTATTCGTTAAGCTGCCATTTATAAAAACAGTGTTCCACAATTTTTTGTTCATGTGATAGCCTGGTTGCACTTCGGTGTATTGTTCTCTAAGCTCAACGGCCAGTTCAGGATCGCATTTGGCATTAAACCTGTCGGCGGTATCTAAAGGGGTTAATAAAAACAATTTATCGCCCACTTTAAAAACCAATACTTCCGGACCAAAGGGAAGCCCCTCAGAGGTACCTGGTTTTTGCAGGCAATAATCGCGCAATTCTTCTAAATTCAATTTTAAAAAAGGTTTCAATGGGACGGTAATAAAAATTCATGAATTCAAATTTAATAAATTCATGTTTAAAAAATTCTAACATTCTCATTCACAAAAAAAGCCCTTAATGCTAAGGGCTTTTTAAATATTTTCGAAAGGGATTTCTATTTATCAATAACGACTATATGACCTGATTAGCTTGTTATATAATTTAGTTTCACCAAAAAACATTTTAACGCCAACAGTAACTTGATTATATTGTTGTATGGTTTTAGAATTTACAAATACCTTGTTAGGATCGTTATAACCGTCTATGCCACTGTTAAATACTATATTATCTGTAAAGCCAATATCTATTGATAAATTTGGTGCATTATTAAAATCGTATATTTTAAATTCGTACCCAACACGTATTGGAATCATTACGTTAGTGCTTTTATCTGAACCAGGATAGGTAACAGGTTGGTCATTTATGTAGCCAGTACGTTGATTTTTAACTGAATTAAATATTACCCCAACCCCGGTACCACCATAAAAGTTTTTTATTACCCTAAGGAAAGGATCTGAACTATAGTCAAGATAAGCACCCATATGCAAATCTTCATGGATTAAAAGTGCCTTGTAATTGTTGGTAAATTTACGGCTATAAATATCAAGCGCCGGAGTTAACCCACCACCGGAAAACTGCCCGGCTTGAAACTCCAAGGCAATTGGGAAATAAGGTATTAAGCTATAAATTGCGCTTACGTCAAAGGTAGGATTAGCTTGAGGATGACCAACATTTGCATAAGCGGTTGCATAACCAACACCCAAACCTAGACCCCAAGGTTTAAAACCGTAACCACTTTGAGCTTTTACAGTTCCAACTGCAAAAACAACTAAAATTATTATAAGATACTTTTTCAATGGTAAAATTTTATTAATAACGTTGCGTTAATATTTACAAACTTAAATGTTACAAAAGTATTGTTGTGTCAAAAATAGTAAAATTATCATTAACAAATCACAAAAATTCTAAATTTTTATTAGAATCCACCGTAAAAAGACGTTTTTTGAACTACGTGACAATCGATACCCAGTCGGATGCGGAGTCGAAAACTTACCCTTCTACCCAAAAACAAAAGAACCTGGGGAAGGTTTTAGTAGCGGAATTATTGGAGATGGGCGTAATAGACGCGCATCTTGACGAATTTGGGTATGTTTATGCCACTATCCCTTCAAATACAGCTAAAAAAAATGTTCCGGTGATTTGCTTTTGTTCTCATATAGATACTTCGCCCGATTGCAGCGGAGCGAATGTAAAGCCTATTGTGCACGAAAATTATCAGGGTGAGGATATTGTTTTACCCGATGATACCACACAGGTGATTAAAATGAACGAACACCCCGATTTGAAAAATCAACTAGGTAACAATATTATTACAGCCAGTGGCACTACCTTATTAGGTGCAGATAATAAAGCAGGTTTGGCCGAAATTATGGATGCCTGTTACCAGTTAATTCATAACCCTGGCATAAAGCATGGCAAAATAAGGATTTTGTTTACACCCGATGAAGAAATTGGCCGAGGTGTTGATAAGGTAGATATGCAAAAAGTGGGTGCCTATGCCGGGTATACCATCGACGGGGAAAGTGCAGGCAACCTCGAAAATGAGACTTTCTCGGCCGACGGCGCGCGGCTTACTGTAAAAGGCATTAGCGCACACCCTGGTTTTGCGAAAGGGAAAATGCAAAGTGCTCTCAAAATTGCCGCTGAAATTATTAATGCGCTGCCTTTAGAACTTTCGCCGGAAGGCACGAATGATATGCAAGGTTTTATACATCCGATTGGCTTTGGCGGACAAGTAGAAGAGGCGCATATCGACTTCATTATCAGGGATTTTGATGACGCGCTGTTGGCTCAACATGCCGAAACTTTGCGCCAAATTGCAGCCGATGTGTTGGCTCGCTACCCCGGTGCAGGGTATGAGTTTGACGTAAATCCGCAGTACAGAAACATGAAAAAGGTATTGGAGCAACACCCCGAAATTGTGGAATACGGTTTGGAAGCCATCAAAAGGGCGGGTATGGAGCCAAAGCTTTGCAGTATCAGAGGTGGTACAGATGGTAGCCGACTATCATTTATGGGTCTGCCCTGCCCTAATATTTTTGCAGGTGAGCATGCTTTTCATGGCAAACAGGAATGGGTATCAGAACAGGACATGCAGAAAGCGGTAGCAACAATACTTCATTTGTGCATGATTTGGGAAGAAAAATCGGTCTGATTTTTTGGGAATTTTAGGCTTTTAAATACTTTTTAAACTTTTACAAATTATAATTTCGACCTGTGAAATTATAATTAAAACCGTTGAAATTATAATTTCGACCAGCCAAACTATCATTAAAACCTATCAAATTGTAGTGAAATTATAATTTGGGGTGGTAATTTGTAGGCTTTAATAAGTTGGTATTTTTTTTGGCAAGTTTGGAAACCTGAATTGAAGATGCCCCTCAACTACCAAAAAATTTATGGTTTTTGTTTTGGTACTTATGTTTTAAAATATGCTAGCTTAGCCATTGTATCCAAATCCACCAAAAAATAAAGATAATGAATAACCAATTGTACCCATGCCTATGGTTTGATGGGCAAGCCAGGGCAGCTGCCGACTTATACTGTACCATTTTCCCGAATTCGAAAATAATTGTCGACACGGGCATGGTGGTGAATTTTGAGTTGAACGGTAAATTCTTTATGGGCCTGAACGGTGGCAGTCACTTTAAATTTAATGAGGCGGTGTCCTTTGTGATCCCTTGCGAAAATCAGGAAGAGATTGACCATTATTGGTACAAGCTCATTGCCGATGGTGGTAGCGAAGGTCGTTGTGGCTGGTGTAAGGATAAGTTTGGTTTATCATGGCAGGTGGTACCCTCTGTTTTGGGCAAGCTGATGAGTGATCCCGAAAAAGGGCAACGCGTGATGCAAGCTTTTATGAAGATGAATAAGTTTGACATCGAGGCTTTGGAAAATGCTTGATAGCATTTTACTGAACAATTATTACAAATGAAAAAAGTAGGCTTAATTGGGGGTATCAGCTGGGTATCAACTATTGATTATTATCGATTTATTAACGAGGGTATTAACGCCCGTTTGGGTGGCTTAAACTTTGCCGAGTGCCTTATTTACTCCTTAAACTTTGCCGATGTGCAGGCCGTTACCTGGAACCATAGTTTTGATTTATTGGCAAATGCTTGTATCGATTTAAAAAAAGCGGGTGCAACCGCCATAGCCCTATGCGCCAATACCGCCCATATGTATGCCGATGAGCTTGCCAACCATGTTGAATTGCCTTTTATACACATAGGCGAAGCCACCGCTAAAACCATTAACAAAGCCGGATTAAAAAAGGTAGCCCTACTAGGTACCCAATTTACCATGGAAATGCCTTTTTACCGCGATAAATTGGCTAGCTATGGCCTAGAGGTGTTAATACCAGAACCGAAAGCTACACGCGACTATCTTCAATATACCATAAAAGAAGAGCTAGGTACTGGATTGCTAAAACCCGAAACAAAAGCCGAATACCTCAAGATTATGGATGAACTGGTAGCAAACGGTGCCGAGGGTATTATTTTGGGCTGTACCGAAATACCTTTGCTCATAAAGCAGACTGATTACCACCTGCCGCTGTTTGATACTACCCAAATACATTCGGCGGCTATTATTGATTATATGTTGGGTTGATGGTTTGTTATGATTTAGATGGAAAGCCTATTAAACACTATGTATTATGGACTTATCAAAGGTATAAGTCCTGATTTTTAAACTTCTAGCTTATTTTCGGGAATTTCCATTAGCCTAATATTATGATACATAATATGCATTATTTGCATATGCGGAGCGGTTAATACTGCTAAACCCATTAAAGCGTATATAATAATGGTATTGGTATTTAAAAACATGATGCCGAATACGCCAAAAATAACTACCCCAATTACGGCCATTAAACTGTATAAGCTTATTTGACCCACAAGCCTTTTCAAGGAGAATTGTAAGTCGTGGCGGAGGTATCGTGTAATATTTTGTAGCGATATGATGGAATGCCAAAAAACAAAGTAAAAGGTAAAGCCTAGAAGCATAGGTAGGCAAAACAAAATCAAAATAATCAGTAAAAAATTTATCAAAAACGTGCCATCCAACTTGGGGTTGTTTTTGTTGGTGATAAAATAAATAAAGGTGAATACATAAAACTGGATGAGCGCCAAAAACAATAAGGTGATTTTATGAGTATCGATCCAGTTAATAAGGTATCCAATTTTTTTACCCGAGTCAAATTCCATAAGCAAAGGTTTTACCTCGCCAAAATGAAAAAACAGGATCACGCTTAAAACAATCAAGCCATAACTCACCGAAAATAGCTTACCTGTTAGGGTATTAGTTTCAAATTGGTATAAATCAGTCTCGCCAAAATGGAAGGAGGCTAAGATGATAAAAAGGATGACCCCTATGGCTGGGGAGAGCAATAGGATAGCCAGAAAAAATAACAGCCTACCCAGGTAATTCAAAAAAAATTGCAGGTAAGAAAACCGTGCTTTTTTGTCGCTGGTAATTTTTAGGGAAATCAGTAAATCGGCTGCGCCATGCGGGATGCCTAATACCATAATTCCAACCAAAAACAGGATGAATTGGTATTTTACCACCAGCTGGGGAATTGCTAACTGAAAAATTAACAGCAAGGCTCCAATCAGTAATAAATATAATCTTGTCATAGCGGGTTATTAAGTAAGGTTATTTTAAAAAAGGCTATCCCCAAAAACATGATAGTTAGGGATAGCCATTTTTCACAAAACAATTAGGCTGCTACAGCCGATTTTTCGTTTTGTACTAAAGTATAAATTACCAAGCCGAAACCAATTTTGTTTACAGCATCACCAATGTTATACACAAGGTCTAATGATAGGCCATGCAATAAATTGGCGCCAAACAAACCGCCTTGGGTACCGGCAATATAACCAATTGGGTAAATTGCCCAACCTACCAATACAAACCAAGCCAAGGTTTTGTTGGCTTTAGCCACCGCGCCACCCGCAGCTTTAGCCAATTGCGCTACTTCGCCAAACCAAATTAAGTACACAATGTAGAAGTAGCCAATACTGCTAATAAAGCCCCATACCCAGCTTTGGGTTTCTTGGCCATAAATGGCTTCGCCAATATAACCGGTTACCAACATAAATACAGAGGCTATAACCAGTTTCCATAACAGACCAATTTGAGCGCCCGATTTTTTGGTGATTAAATAAAACTCTACACACATCAATGGCACAGTTAAAATCCAGTCAACATACCTGAAAAACGTTGGCGACTCATTAGTAGCCAGAAAATAATCTCGCATGTAGTAATAGTGTACCGCGGCTATAAAGGTAATTAAGCCAGAGATTAGGATAGAAGTGCGCCACTTTTTGTCGGTGTTTGAAACTTCGAAAAAGAAGAATACCGAAGCGGCCAGCATTGCCATACAACCTACAAAAAAGGTAAAGGCAACGTAATTGGTTTTGGCGATCGAGGTAATCGCGAGCAATTGGTGTAACATGTTTTGAAATAATTTAAGTTAGAGAAAATTGTTTAAATGGAAGCAGGAGGATTATCCATCACTTTTGTTCAAATTTATGACTAATAAATTTAGACAAAAAATATTCCGCGTAATGCGATTGTCATTTTAAATTACATCATTTACATAGGCATTACCTATATAATTACCTGACTAGGTTTTATTTACACCAAAAAATTTGAAAAAAAAGTCTGGGCTATTTAAAACCCGAACTTTTTTAAACAACAACAATATAAACCTAGATTATTTTAATGCAGAATTAAAATCAGTAGTAAAATAATAATGATAATAGCACCTAATGATAGGTAAACCCCACCACCATTACTATTTGATTCGGCTTTTAAGCTGCGCAACTCGGCACGCAGGGCTCTTTTGTCGGCACGGGTAAGGTTGCTTTTATCCATGGCCCTAATTTCGTTTACACGGATGGTAATTGCAGCTACACGCTCCTGTTTTTGTTCGGGCGTTAGCGATGTGGTGGTGGATGCTACCTTGTCGGTATTATCCGTGTTCACTACCGCGGTTGCCGCCCTGCCATTCAGGCTTAGCATAAACAACATTACCGTAAAGCTTATAAATACTGTTAATTTTTTCATAATATTTTGTTTTATGAAGTCATAACAAGTTGGAGGGGAAATTGTTTTGTTGTTGGTTGATTGGGTTGAATAAGTTGATTGGGTTGGATTAGGTTGATTTGGTTGGAGGTTGTGTCCCGATAGCTATCGGGATGAAGGTTGTGGGTATTTTGTTTGAGGGGTTTGTGGAGGTGCAGTCTCCTAGCATAGGGGTTCAAAGTTTCAAACTTCTAAGAGCGGGGAATCTGCCGATAGCGAGTGGCGGCATAAATAATTTTAAAGCATACGCCATTTCGAGCGTGTTTCGCTCGAAATTAATGAATTGTCAGCGTCTGCGCTGGCGATGCTTTGAATTATTCTGTTCAGCGTGGACGCTGAAAATAGGAAGCTTTCAGGCCGAGGGAATGGGTGAAAGGGCGTGGGTAAATTACCTATGTAAAAACCGGAAAAACACCCTCCATCAAACTTATTAAAATAATTAATTTTGATTTTAAAATTATCAAATAATATTTTTAAATCAAAAACAAGTTGTTATCTATAAAAAACTTAACAATCACATTAATATTATGAAACAACAGATAACTGAGGCGATTAGACAGTTGCAGCTAATTGGCGATGCGAGTGCCTCGGTGGACTTAAACCACCAATCTAAGGACGAACAAAAGACATTAAGTGCATGCGTTTCTCATGTAAATGGCCAGCCTTTAGTGAGCTTTGTAAGTTCGTCGGGTTACAATTCCCAATATGCGAAGAAAAAACTAAGCAATGCGTTCAATGCTGTGATTTCGGCTGCTTTGCCCTTCCCAGGACAAGGTGATTTTATATTGACTAGGAAACCGCCACTGCGGCCAAATGAAAATGTTGCACTTACTGGCGATGATTATTATTATGCCGTCAATGATGGCATTATTTATTGTAACGGACGGGAACTGGGCGTTGATTTTCAGGCTAGGTTTAACCGAACCTATAATGCGACCTGCTCTGGAAGTGGGGAGATCATGAGCTATTCAGAATTTGAACTTTTATAATCACTTTGTATGAAAATTTATCATCCTATCTTTGCCATAGTACTCTTAAGTTCCTGCGCAAAACCTCTAATCAGTAATTTAGAAAAAGGACCTTATAAATATGATACAGCTCCGAAAGAAATATTAAGCGTAGCTGTTAGCGTGCTGCCTGCTGATAAAGCCGCCGCAGTGGCACCGGAGAAGCCCAAAACTTTTTTCGATTTGCGAGATTCTTTGCCACATATTTTCCTGAAGGTGATGGCCACGAAGACCAATGACCCAGATAAACTAATCAGTTTGCTTTCCAAACCATTATCAACAGTGGAAAAAAATCAAACAAATGAAAAGGCAACTGATTTTACCACATATCATGTAAAATTTGCATTTTCCAATTTAAAAAAATATTATAACGACCAACATTTCATGCACCCCAATACCCGCTTGGAATTTCTGACCACTACCTTGAAGATAGGCGAAGATGAACCAATCAAATTTTATTCGATCGACCGCTTACAAAATGAATATGATGATATCGATCTGGGGACGCTCTCAAGGGATCAGACAGTCTCGCTCAATGCAAAATTGTCGGCAAATGGTGGCCTGGGAAGTACACTAGGAAGTAGTAATACGGGTACCACTACCAATTCGGACAGTGATCAGAGTGGACAGTCTAAGTCTGTTTATGATGCCAACGGCAATGTGATTGGTTCACTAACCAAAACCGGTACCTTCACAAGTTCAAATCAGAATTTGAAGGGCACGACGGCTAACATCAACACGAATTTAAGCGCGACCGCAGAAGCCGATTACCAAAATCAGCAGACCATTAAAGAAGCAATCGCAGTCAAATTGCAAAGACTAAAAACAGGTTTTAATTTTTCGGATAAGGCATTGTCTGTTGCCCAGCGCGGAAGGCCATTGGGAGATATTTCGGATAATATTTACGTGACTGCTATTTTAAAGGTAACCGATCCGAGCAATGTATTCAGCCCAGACGTTTATACCATTGATAATCTGTTTGACGATAATAATCAAGCCGGTTTAGCAGATAAGCTCATTTTTAGTAAAAGGAACGTAAGCTTTGTTCCTTGCGATAAATGTAAGGATATTAAATTATCAACTTCTTATGAAGGTGCCATACGGGCAGTAGGTAACAGAGCAATTGCGGATGGTACCAACGCCTTAGAGTATGACGATGAGGTTACTTATTACAAAATAGCTACAACTGAGGGTGATAAATTGCAAATTGATAAAAACGTTTATTGTAAAAATGCCTTCAAATTCGCCGCCAAGGACGCGGAGGGCGATGAATATACATTGCAGATTAGTGCCCCGACAGACGAAGAACTGGATATTTTTACCGACGACAGACCGGAATACTTTCTGAAATGGTTGATCGATCAGGTATCTGACCCGGTAGCTGCTAAACTGGTGACCAAACGCTTCAAACTCTATTTCGAGAGCCCAGCTACCCACAAGAAGATATATATTGCCAAAGACGTATTTAGTGCCGCGGAACTCGCCGATATCAAAAAACTCACTGGTGTTTACTCGAAAAAACGTATGCAATAGCGCCCTTAATCCCGAAAAGTCACTTTTGTAGTTTTTTACAACTTGATTAATTATTTCTAATTTAACCAAAACCCACAAGACAGACCTGCAACAGCAATGCTATGCCTTTTGGGTTTTGATTCTGTATTGTCCTGAAATATGTTTAGGTGCTGATTTGTCAGTAGCCATAAGGGAGACCCTCCGCTGTTCGAAGTCTGGAGACTTCCCACAGCGCGAATTTAAGTTATTGATTATCAATACAATTTTCGCTGTCAAAAAGATGTGCAAGGCCAGCGTTATGCTCCGCTTCGAACAGCGAAAAATCTTTAGCGCCCATGTTGTTGTTCAGAGCGTTGGCCGTTGTTGTGTCTTATGACCAACAACTGAAGTGCGGGGATAACGAAAGATTGTAAAAAAGGTAGAGCCTGGCTGTGGTCTGAGCTCAGCACTTTCAGACTTCCCTTTGCTACCGCAAGGCTCTACCTTGTGGGTTTTGAAAAATCCTTACTTTCAAAAACCTCAACGACCCTTCATCCGTCATATTCTTGCCTTATTTTCTTTTTAGAGCCTTCAACATAATAAATTCGGGGCATGGTTAATTATATTTGCGGAAGCGGAACTGATAAATTATTTAATACGTTCATCTATCAAAAGGTTTTTAGGCATGCTGCTTATTGAGGTGTTCGCCGTAAAATCATGCGATCTGTTAATATACTATTGCGCGGCTTACCATAAAGTGCAGACTGATAATCCAACCGAAAACAAAAACTGCCAATGACGAAAATAGCAGTATGGGAGAAAAGTCGTTCGATAAAACTGGGGAAAAACTATTTTCCTTCTTTGATAATACCACTTCCTTCAAATTTGTTATTTGGATAACCGATTTGTCTATTATCTGCTATGCTGCGGTTTTAGTTCATTTAAAGTGCCGCTTAGGGTAGTTATTACCACACCCGCGCTCCACAAACTCTATCGACTTCGAACTAATATGAATGTAGACTGAGTCTCTATGAACAAAACCATTGCCTTACAAAACCACCACCATTAACAAAAAATATTGCTGCTTGAATTAGCAATAATGCGGTGAACTATGTGGAGCGTTTTTTCACAAACTCATTTTAATTTAGGGACTTTAAAATAATTATAGTTTGCTACACTTCGCACTAGCATAAACGCTCTGGTCATTGTGTTATAACAAATCTTTTATTTGATAATATCAATAATTCGCTATGAGCCCTAAGTATTCAAACTAAAATCATAGCCCCCTTACCGTTTGCTAATTTTGTTCATGCTGATGGTTTTTTGCAAACTACATTTAAACCTGTCAATATCCGAGTTGCGCTTGTGCAGGTGCTTTTGACTTACACCACTGTTAACCCTTTTGCGCCATAAATTAAAACTGCTTCGCTTTAGCTCCTTTCGCATTAAGGCAATTACATTGGCCTCGGCTAAGCCGAATTGCGCTTTGATGGCTTCAAAGGGCGTCCTGTCTTCCCAAGCCATTTCAATTACTCTGTCTATATCTTTTTCGTCCATGTATTAATAACCCGGCACGTTTAAATCTTAATTTGTAAAGTTCAGCATATGAAAGTATTCATTTTTTAAACTTTGTTAAAAAATTGTCATTAATAATATTTTGGATCTCAATAGGCTTTTTTGTGCCTATTAAAATGCGCTTACCGTTTGATAATGAAATTTCAAGTCCGTCATTTCCTTTAACTGTGTAACAATCGTTTTCACCATTGGTTCGCACTCCCCAACCTAAAAACTCTTTTAACGCGTCATATTTCCTAACCGACAAATTGGATATTTCATTGATATTAACAACTTTTTTACTCGTAAAAAATCCAAAACTAACAATAATTTCATCCTCAGTAATAAGGGTTTTTAATGTTTGAGAACTAAATAAATAAAGCATAAAGGGACTTCCTAGAAAAAACAAAAGCAATAACCAATTTGGTGCCGGGTTATTGCCCATTTGTTTATGCAGAATAATTTGCATAAAGCTTAAAATACCAAATAGCATTGTTACCAAAACAGCAGGTACAATGGCGAGTACTTGAATGTTTTTTTGTGATTCTTGAAACAATATTTTTTTCATTACATAAAATTTTAATAATATTTCGCTATTTGTTGTAAATAACAGTTCATATCAAACAATTAATTCATGCTAATTTAATATTTAAGGTGCGTCCAAAAGTAATCAACCAAATTAAATTCAAAACCCCATAACATTCAACCTGCAGCCAAAATCTCAACATGCCTTAAAATGCTTTCCGGTATTTTCTTCCAACATAGCCTCTATTTTTTTAGCGGCATTGGTGATTGATAGTCCGCCCAGGTTGGTGCAGCGCAGCGTATGGTGTATTTGGTCGCCCACGGCTTTCATGGTATCAATCACCTCATCCAGCGGGATGAGTTGTTCATAGTCAGACAGGGCCATATTAGCGCATGAGATGGCATTGGTAGCCGCCATCACGTTTCTGCCTAAACAAGGGGCCTCCACCCGGTTGCCTATAGGGTCGCAAATAATACCCAATGAGTTTTGCAAGGCCAATGAAGCCGCGGCAATTTCCTGCTTCAAAGTGCCACCCTTCATGCCGGCAATTCCTGCTGCAGCCATTCCGCCACCGGCACCAGTCTCGGCCATACAACCTCCCACCTCTGCCGAGAAAGTAGCATGCGCGGCAACAAAAACGCCTATTAACCCTGCTGCCAACATGGCTTTTACTATTTCATCTTCGGCTAATTGCAGGGTATGTGCCACACCAAACAATGCCCCCGGGAGCGCCCCGCAGGAACCGGCTGTAGGTGCCGCCACGATTACCCCCATCGAGCTTTTTACCTCCATCATGGCTGATACGTATAAAATCACCCGGTTATTGACATCGCCATCCACCAGTTTATTCGCCGCCATCTTTTCCCTAAACTGTAATGATTGGCTTCCTAAAATCCTATCCTCATAATGGGTGCCCTTTAAACCTAATTCAATGGCATTGCCCATAATACGCACAATGGCGCGCATTTTTTCAAAAACCTCCTCTGCCGTGATATTGCCTCTTTCGCTTTCATAATCAACCGCCAGTTCCCAAAGCCTTTTGTTTTTGCTTTCGTTATAGACCAGCATTTGATTGCAGGTAATAAAAGGTACAGTCAGGTTTTTCCTTGCCATTACGGGTAGTACGGGATTTAGAAATTTGACTGCATACACCCCATCAATAGAGGAGAGCTCATCGCAAAATACTTTGTTTGGGAAGCTTTGCGATTTAATTTCGATAAAGGTTTGTAGCCCTTTATGCACCACCAAATCGTCATATTGAATATTGGCTTTTATGTATTTTAGTAAACTTTCGGGCTCTTGGCAATAAATCAGGGTCTCAAAATAATCGCCCCACATGGATACCGCCGCCCCATCAATGCTAATTACCTCTATCATGCCACCTCCTGTTGAAATGGCCGTTAGGTGCCGGGTTTCGAACTCATTACTTAAATTGAGCTTATACGTATTTGGATGATTGGCCTTGATGTCGCAGATCCTGATTTCTACCTGAATGCCTGCATTGGCCAAATAAGATTCTGATTGTGGCAATCGCTCATCCGAGGCATCCCATCCCAAAAAACCGCCAAACAAACCCATATCCGAGCCCTGACTTTTATGCGTGGTAGCCAGCGAGCCATCCGGCGCAAATTCAATTAAAATATCTTTTATTTTATGGTCCATTAAGTCGCGACATAAGCGTGCAATTCGCAAGGAGGCCGCACAATGCGAGCTGGATGGCCCACGCATTACGGGACCAATTACATCATTAAAAATACTTGGATAATTACTCATAGCCTATGATTTTTATATGTTGAATATACTAAAATTGAATATCAGTTATTGTATAGTGTAGGTGGTTCCCTTTACTGTATTAAATTCCACAATGCCACCGGGTAAAGTATTATATTCGATGGGTTTTCCGTTAGCTGTTATGTTCACATCGGGTTTATATGCTAACCTGCAAATTTTACCCGCTTTTGATAGCAGTTGAATTGTGGTAACTCGTTTATCACGCCAAGCAAAGTTAAATTCAAAGGCGCCACGGGTACAAACTCCTTTGTATTCCCCATCTGTCCATGCCTCGGGTAAAGCGGGCAATAGCTTGATAAAGTTATCTTGCGATTGTATCAGCATTTCAGTAATAGCGGCACTCACACCAAAGGCGCCATCTACCTGTAACGACCTACCGCAGAGCGCGAACATGGAAGCTGTACATTGTTCCTTCAAATAGCCTTTATAAATTTTATAGGAGCGGTCGCCATCGTTTAAACGAGCCCATAAGGCCATTTTCCATGCCCTCGAAAAGCCCATCGCCCCATCACCACGTTCGTTCAATACTTTTTTATAAGCTTCAATCAGTTCGGGGGTTCTTTTTTCGTACAAAACTTTACCAGGGTACAAACCATACATATGCGAAAAATGCCGGTGGTTTTTTTCCAGCGATTTCCAATCATCCGCCCATTCCTGTAACGAGCCATCGCGCCCAATTTGGGGTGGTACAAGTTTTGCCCTGGCCGCAATAACTTTGGCAATAAAAGGATCCTGAATGCCTAAAACATTGCTGGCCTCTGCAAAATAGCCAAACAAATCGTACAAAATCTCCATATCAATAGCCGAGCCTGCACAAATAGTAGTGCCCTCACGATAACCAGCCGTTACTTCATCAAAATAAGGCTTATTGCCGCCACCATCCGGAAAGTTTTCGGGCGAGGTGGACGGATTGGTCACCAACCATTTGCCATTTGGGTGTTTCACCAAAAAGTCCATAAAAAATACCACCGAACCTTTTATGGTGGGATATATTTCCTTCAAATAGTCTTTATCCATGGTATATTGGTAATGTTCCCACAAATGGGTACAAAGCCAGGCACCGCCTACGGTAAAAGTACCCCAGGTGGGGCCATCCATCGGAGCCGCCACCCGCCATATATCAGTATTTTGATGGAAAACCCATCCGCGTGCGCCATAATGTTCCTTTGCTACCTGACTGCCCTGATCCTGCAACTCATTCACCATCTTTATGAGCGGCAATGCACATTCCGATAAATTACCCGACTCAACCGGCCAGTAATTCATTTGAGTGTTGATGTTGGTGGTATATTTTGCATCCCAAGCGGGGTTCATGTCTTCGTTCCAGATACCTTGCAAGTTGGCAGGCTGTGTTCCGGGGCGAGAGGACCCTATCATTAAATACCTGCCAAAATTATAGCTCAAGGCAGCCAAGGAAGCATCTTCGCTGTCCTGAATTTTTTGCTTGCGTACGTCGGTAGGCTCAAATGAGTTTGAGGAGTTGGGTAAAGTAAGCGATACCCTATCGAAATATTTTTTATAATCGGCCACCGCGTTGTCGCGTACAGTGGTATAACTTTTATTTTTTATTTTACGGATGTAGTTTTCCACCCTCGCATGCTCATTGGCCGATACATCTTTATAATTCACAAAGTTGGTAGCCGCCGCAAAGTAAAGTGTTACCGCGTTGGCATGTTCAACAATCAGGTTTACATCATCGGTTTTTATGGTGCCGCCTTCGGCAATGGCCTTTAGGCGAGCATCGTATCGTAGCTGCCCCTTCACCCCCATGTAATCTGCCGATTTCCCGGTCAGCTTTAATCCATCCTTACCATCAGGATCCATCCTAAAATAATCGGTTGCATAATTGGAATGCGTTTGGTTGCGCTCGCCGCGAAGGTTGGCAGTCAGACTAATGCTGGCCAGTTTATCCGCCGTAATCCTAATGGCAATTACCCCATCGGGTGCCGAAGCTAAAACCTCCCTTTTATAAGTGATGCCATTTGCCTGATAGCTTACCCCGGTTATGCCCGTCTCCAAATCGAGCCAACGCTTATAGTTGCTAACCGAATCCTGGTTCTGAAAGTACAATATCAAATTGCCTAAGCTCTGGTATTTCTGTTGCTCTACCGGGTAGCCCATCAAATTACGCCCAAATAAATTATGCGCCTGCAAATATTTACCCTGAAAAACCAGTTTTTGAATTTTAGGAAGTACTTTATAACCCCCTTTCACCACGGTGGAGTATGGCCCGCCAGTCCAGTAGGTATCCTCGTTAAGTTGTATACGTTCCTCCTTATTTTTACCAAATACCATGGCGCCAAGTCGTCCGTTGCCTACTGGCAAGGCTTCTTCCCATTTTTTAGCAGGTTGTTGGTACCAAAGCAACGTAGCCGGGTTAAAGGTTTTAGCATCAATATCATTTGCCGTGTTTTTTTCTTGTGCTTGGGTATTTGAGCACCATATAACTAAACAAGTGGTAATCAGGTTAACTATTTTTTTAGACATACTTTGGGGAGTATTTTTTATTAAAATTAAATAAAAAAATGCTGGTTTGCAAAGTGGTGGATGTTTGAAGTACCTGAACTTGTTTTTGGGGTTTGTTTGCTCCCTACATTTCCTTTAAAAATTTACGAGACCTGGGGATTTCTTTTGTTTGCGATAATTTGAGTTTCTATATAAGGTCAATATTATGAAGTTTAAATTTTTAGATAAATTTTAAATAAACAACAAAGTCTAATATTAAAGGAAATTAAATTTAAAAAAATTAACTTCCTACAGTATTTTTATAAATCAGCAAGCTAATTTATAACTAATTATGAAATAAATAGTGTAATATTTACACTTAACTAAATTGAAATAATTAAAAAATTATCTTGAATTTTAATTTCGATTATTTAGTATTATATAATAAAAATAAAATATGACGTTAACATATTGAATCAATTACTAGAATAAATTTAAAATTACAATATTTTACTTAAATATATTTAAGCAGCTCATTCGTTTAACCTATGTTATCACTAAAAAAATCCTCCAATCCTGCTGCAGTAATCTATAAATTCATGCAATATTCAGGTATTCATATAGACCATGATTTAATAAATGATGAATTGGATAAACATCCCGATTTCCCCAGTTTGCTTGCCATTAGCGATGTGCTGAATGCATTTAAAATTGAAAACAATGGTTTTAAAATAGCTTTTGAGGATTTAAATGAGATGGAGTTCCCGTTCATAACCCATTCAATTGGAAAGGGCGGTGAATTTTTGGTAATCACCAAAATTAAGGATGGTAAAGTATATTTCGCTAACGAAAAACCAACCATCCAAAAAATAAGTTTAGATAAATTTAAGAACCTGTTTTCGGGAGTAGTGTTGTACGTAGAACCCAACGCTATTGAAACTCTAAAAATTAATAAATTATCATACTATTTTTCCGCGTTAAAATATCCTGCTTTATTTACAATATCTATTTTATTGCTAGGACTTACACTGTTTTTTAATACAAACTTTACTGCTAATATAAGCTGGCAAGTTGTGATGCTGCTTATTTTTAAAACCATAGGACTAATTACTGCCAAATTATTACTTATACAATCAATTGATAGAAATAACCCTTTGGTGCAGGTGCTTTGTGGTGGCGATCAGGATCAAAATTGCAATGCCATACTTAGCTCAAAAGCGGCAAAAGTGCCTATAAAATTTGGCAAAAATGTCCTAAGCTGGAGCGAAGTAGGTTTCTTTTATTTTGCAGGTACTTGGTTACTGCTTTTATTTGGTGGCAATAGTGCTCTAAAATGGCAAGCCTTAATTTTTCTGAATATTATTAGTTTGCCTTATACATTTTATTCCATTTATTTCCAGGCTTTTATAGCTAAGCAATGGTGCAGGTTATGTAGCACGGTACAAATTGTTTTATGGCTCGAATTTTTTAGCCTAATCTTATATAACCACAATAACGTTGGTATAAACACATTCTTAACTGTTGCTAATTTTAATAATGCAAGTGCGGTAACCGCTTTACTAACCTGTCTTATTAGTCCAATACTTTTATGGGCATTGCTAAAACCGATACTATTAAAAGTACAACAAACCGAGCCCCTAAAAAAGCAATTGCACAAGTTTAAATACAATGCCGAATTGTTTAATAAGCTACTTACCGCCAAACCCAAAATTGTACAGCCGGCAGCCGAGTGGAGCATAGTTTTAGGTAATCCAGAAGCTACCCAAGTAATTACCATGGTAACTAACCCTTATTGCCAACCTTGCGCCAAAGCACACCAATTATTAGATGAATTATTGCAAATGCAAACCGGCGTACAAGCACGCATTGTATTTACCGCCGATAACACGGATAATGATGTTAAAACACCTGTAAGCAGGCATTTTATGGCATTGAATACCTTGGCCGACAAAACCATAGTTGAAAAAGCATTACATAGTTGGTATGCCCAAGAGCAAAAAAACTATAATGACTGGGCCAAGGCTTACCCAACAGCAAATAATATTAATGTTTTTGATAGGATGGAAAAACAAAAGGCATGGTGTAAAATAGCAGAGGTTGCCGCTACGCCAACTATATTGATAAACGGTTACCCTCTGCCTGATTTTTACCAACTGCCCGATTTAAAATACATGCTTGAAGAAGCATAAACATTACTTTTTGCGCAAGAGTAAAGGAGTATGCCCTTTCAAAAATACATGCAGCCTAATTACCGGGGCATGGTTTCGGTAAATATGAATAATTATTTTAATATTTTAACAAATGGAAAAATTCCAAAAACTCAGCAGAGCTGAGATGAAAAACGTATTAGGGGGTAAAGCTGCAAGCAGTGGTGAAGCATCAATTTGCACATACACCTACCATGAACACGGAAGAACCTATACGTCCTCACAGAGCTTTCAGACAGACTCTGAAACAGCTCAAGGTGCCGCGGATGATGCATGTATGGCACAAGGAGTGGCATGTGTAGATGTTGATTGCCAACCTTATAACGCGTAAAATGGGTTAGGGAAATTCTAGATTTAACAGAATTTCCCTAGTTTTTAATTTATTATATAAAAATTACTCACTATGACAATTATAAATAAAACTTTAATTTTAATAGCTTTTACTTTCATTTTGAAGTCTCATTGTTATTGCCAAAACTCTTTTAAAATTAATTTTATTTGTAATGATACTTTGAAACAAAATACTTTTTTTTATATACTTCGTCCTTTAGGTAAAATACCTTTACAACTGACAGATAAATATCCTTTGACCAAAAACCCAATAAAAAAGTTTGATACTCTTTATTCAACAAAATGTGATTATTTAGTTAATGATACATCAACCTGTATTTTTACTGATGGTTTTGGAAGAGAATCTTTTATAATCCCAGGTGATACCTTAGTACTTAATTTTCAAAAAATAAAAAAACCGTTAAAAGAAAGAAAGTTAAACGACGGAAAAGGAATGAATATATTTTTTAACACATTTACCTATAATGGTAAAAATAAGTTCATATATTCCCTTTTTGATTCGTTAGCGTTTAACACAAACCTCACAATTCATCAAAATGAAATTTATGCCAAAAATACAGGCGATGATTTTCAACGTTTTTTCGATACTGTAACTTTAGTTTTTAAAAACAGAGTAAAATACACAAGCCATTATTGCTCAAAATATAAGATACCAGATAATATTAAAAATTTAGCTATATCCGAAATTCATTCGGCTTATATATTAAATCTTATAAATCAGTTCCCTCTTATAAATAAAAGCCTGAATTATTCAAATTTTCCACTAGCGTATCTTGACACTTTGGCAAATGTAGTATTTGATGACCCCAAATTATTTTTTAACTCCTATTATTATCCTGAAGCTGCTTTTTGGTATTTTAATGCCTTTCAAAAAGATATAACCAATAAAGGTTTTGAAAATAAACCATTCTATAATGCGCTAACAAAGATTACTAATAAAAAGTGCCAAAACCAAAGGATTAATGAGTATCTAAACGTAGGTTATTTATCAAATCGAGACTTAAGTGATAGTACTTTTTTTAGCCTAGTAAGTGAGTTTAAACGCATATTTCCAAAATCAGCATATCAACATTATGTAGATTCAATAGCTACACTTCGTAAAAATGAAAAAGTGCTTACAATTGACAGTGCCTTAGCAACACCTATTTTGGACCTTAGTGGAAATAGAAAGATGTTTAGTGAAATAATTGAACCTAACGAAATAACCTTAATTGATTGTTGGGCATCCTGGTGCAATCCTTGTTTAATTGAACTTCCATATTCTAATGAGTTGGAATTAAAATATAAAAACAAAGTAAAGTTCGTTTATCTTTCTTTAGACAAGGATAAATCCAAATGGATTGAAAAAGCGAATACACTTAAACTAAAAAGCAATTCATACTTATTAAATATGGAATTCAAATCGAATTTCGCTAAATTTTTTAAAATAAGTTCTATCCCCCGATATTTAATTTTTGATAAAAAAGGGCAAATTGTAAATGACGATGCGCCAAGGCCATCGCATAAAATTGATTTTAGCAAAACAATTGATGCACTGATAGATGCTAAGTAAAATTCCATTATTTATTGTTTTAAAATACATACAACCAAATTGCCGGGGCTTGGTTTCGGTAAATATGAATAATTATTTTAATATTTTAACAAATGGAAAAATTTCAAAAACTCAGCAGAGTTGAAATGAAAAATGTTTTAGGAGGGTTAGCAGGAAACTGCAGTGTCTCTTGTAAAGATGATAATGGAAAGGAATTAGGTGAATTAGACAAGCTGGACAATTGTACCGGAACTTTGAAACAATGTCAAGCACATTGGAAGGATACTACCCAAACTGGGTGTAGTTGTGGTGGTGCTTAAATAATTTAAAAATTGGCCTTGGCGCAATTGTGTCAAGGCTTTAACATTTTTCAAATGAAAAATTATATAATTTTATCACTTTTGATTTTAGGCAATATTAATCAAGAATATGCAAAAGTCACCATTATTGCTGGCAAACTAATAAATGTAAATAAGGAAGTTACTTTGTCATTCCGGCAAAATTTTGATATTGGCAGTAAGTACATTAAATACGGTTTAAGCCTAAAACCAGATAGCACCTTTGTTATAAAATTTGAACTACAGCAAGCACAAGCTGGTAGAATTTGTAATGAATTTATTTTCTGCGAACCCGGAGATTCTGTTTTTGTCACCATAAAAGGCAATGGGCCTTTTCCAGATTTGCATTTTGAAAATGGACATGCACCCCAATATAACTTTTTTATTGAACTAGATAAATTTAAAGAAAAAAGGAATTTAAGTTCTTTTTTAATTAATGACTTTCCAAACAGTTTAGAAAAGTTACCAAATTATAAAAGAGTATTAAATGCCCGTTATACTGAAATGGAGGTTTATTTAAACAATTACGTGAAAAAATATAAATGTACGCCAATATTTAAAAATTATGCCTATGCACAAATACATTATGAATATTTGTCGTTATTAATTTTAAAATATCTAAAATTACAAAATTCCGTCCCTCCTCCTCCAAGCTATTTTTTTGGAGTTACCCCGACCTCGATAACTAATGATAAATATCTATTATCGCCAAATTATTTTCAGGCTATTTTTAAGTATACGATAAATTTATTTGTAAAAAACAAACAAAATGATCCTAGTGATAAACAAATAGATTATGTTTTTAACTTTATTAGGCATACTTATAAAGGTCTTACACGGGATGTAGTTTTAGCAGAAGCATTTGAATATTATTTTAATAAAAAAGATCATAGCAATTTTAACAAGCTATTAGCCTTTTATAACCAAAGCCCAAAGTGGTATGTTCACAAAAACTTTTATACCGTTTTATATCCCTTGTATCTGCAATGTGCTAGTTACAATTTCCCTCTAAATACAGATAGTCTAACTAACATTGAAAGAATTGATGGTCTTACGTCACCCATCTCAGAATTGGTTAAAGCCAATGCTGGTAAAATTTTATATATAGATTTTTGGGCAAGCTGGTGTAGCCCATGTAACGATGAAATGCCTTATTCATTTAAACTTCAGAACGAGTACAAACTAAAAAATTTTCAATCTATTTACCTTTCCATTGACAAAGATTCATTGGCCTGGAAAAAGTCTTTCATCAAGTTAAATATGGATACTACCAGGAGCTTTTTATTAAGTAAGGGGTTACAAGCAGATATTTCAAAAAAAATTGTTTTAAAATTAATACCTCGCTACATTTTAATTGGCAAGGATGGAAAAATTATTGACCCAGATGCACCCAGACCTAGCGACTCTAAGCTCAAAACTGTATTAAATATTCTTATCAATGACCAAAAATAAAAAGACATAAAATTTAACTAAATTATTACAGACCATGTTGTTATTTAAGATAGCCAAAGTAATTATTACCGAAACCTATAAAAAAGCCTTGTACAATTGGTATGCCCAAAAGCAAAAAAACTATACCGACTGGGCAAAGACATACCCACTAGCTAACAATACCAAGGTTTTTGATAGGATGAAAAAACAAAAGGCATGGTGCAAAATGGCAGAGGTTGCCGCCACGCCAACCATATTGCTTAACGGTTACCCCCTGCCTGATTTTTACCAACAACCCGATTTAAAATACATGCTTTTAGAAGCATAAACAATACTTTGTGCACAAGAGTAAAGGAGTATGCCCTTTCAAAAATACATGCAGCCTAATTACCGGGGCATGGTTTCGGTAAATATCTAATATTTATCTAAATTTTGTGCCTTTGTTGGTGTTCCATCCGTTGGCGGTTGTTGTGTATTATAACCAACAATTAAAGGGCGGAGACAAAGAAAGATTGTAAGAAAGACAGATCTTGGCCGCCCTCTTTCGTGCAGGCATAAGCGTTGCGGTGCTTGTGTGCCGGCAAACTATTTATTTAATTAAGATAATTTACTAAGTGCTATTATTTTTAAATAACAACGCTAATTTTCGAAATAATAATAAATATTAGTGTTAATAGCAGCAATTGCTTTATTGAATATTATTGCTATAAAAGCTTTCATTGCATAATGCAAACAAGCATCGCAACGCTTATGCTTGCACGAGATAGAGACGATATCATCAATTGCAAAATTAACCATGCATTGTCACCCTTTAGTCATCAATAAAAAAAACAATAGCATTTTTTTTTCAAATTAAAATACTTAAATTCAGTATTTTAATTACATTTATGTGATTTTATCCTCCATAATAAGAATTTATAAGTACTATGGCACATTTTCCATATATAGATATAACTTCGCCTGATAAGGTTAATATTCTACCTAAATATTGGGAAAGCCTTAAACCGCAAAGTAATATTAGTTCTTCGATTGAAGAGAGTTGGAAAAGAAAGATGGAGCTAATGGATGAAATATCCATTCAAAATAATGTAGCAGTTTTTTTATGGAACGCCTATACCAATTGCTTTTTATTTGTTAGCGAACGAATAAGGGATTTGTCGTACTATGAACCATCATTGTTTACTTCCGAAAACGGGGTGGAGCGCTTGCTTTCAAATATACATCCCACACATTTACAGGCTACCTTGGAATTAATTGAGCAATTAATTATAAACTATTGTATTGACCATAATAAACCTGATTTTAAAAACGTAAATATTTCATTAAACTACCTTTTTAAAAATGGAATTGGTGAATATCTGCAAATTTTGCATCGACCAATTATTTTAGAAATGGACGAAAATCTTAAGCCTACCCTAGTACTAAATATCACTCACCATGTTGATCATATAAAAAGGGAAGATTCTATAGGAGGTGTTATCATTACCAATGATGATAACTTTATATTCGATTATAACCTAGATCATAAATGCATTGATCCACCCAAAAAGATTTCGGAACAGGAAATGAAAATTTTGCAATTGCTTGGCAAAGGTTTAGATACAAAAGATATTGCCGATAAATTATTCATTAGTCCGCATACGGTTGATACCCATCGCCGTAACCTAATAAAAAAAACCAGTTGTATGGATACTACTGGTGTGGTTGCCTATGCTAAATTGGTTGGTTTAATATAAAAGCCATTCAACCAAAAAACCACATTAAAAGGAAATCCCAATTTCATTCTTCTTTCAAAGTTCATCATTTCAATTGCCAACAGTTAATCCCTTATTTGTTTTAATTTTTTTATGTCTATCAACCTAGCAAGACTTAGATAGCAGTATGCGAGCCAATTTTTCAAGATATAAAACCCATTTCCGCCTACTCAAATTGAGTAATTGTTCCAAATACTTAATTTGAGTATTGATGTGGCTGATTTACAGCAGGATATTTACAAAACAAAAATTAGGTAAAAAATTTAATTCAGAAAATTAAAGGCTTAGAAATAAAATAATTAAAACTAGCGATTGTTGAATACAAAATTACGAATGACTCTCTTATAAACTTTTTGAATAAAAAATTTACAAAACTAAATCTGA
Organism: uncultured Mucilaginibacter sp.; assembly: GCA_903891475.1. GTDB lineage: Bacteria > Bacteroidota > Bacteroidia > Sphingobacteriales > Sphingobacteriaceae > Mucilaginibacter. The sequence goes on along the minus strand of CAITEP010000040.1, from coordinate 60,638 downwards.
TGAAAAATAAACAAGCACTATTAAGACTATTCTTGGTAATTATATTATTACTCAAGGTTACTGAGAGCAAAATCTTTGCCCAGAGTATTAATCGTGATTCATTGAGAAGAGAAAAATCTTATAGAGACTCTATAAAGCAAGATTCAATTTTACGTGTTTCTAGAATCCAAGATTTTGCAAAATTGGAAGCAAGAGGAAAGCGGTTAAGTCATGCTGAAAATTTGCAATTTATGGCAGATAAAAAAAACAGTAATTCTGATTTATTTAAACCTGAAAGTAAATATGTTTTCAATAAGGCTTTTCTATTTGATTCAGTTTATGTAAAAACATTTAGAATGGCCGCATATCAAATGGCGGTATATGATAATTCAAAAATTGAAAAATCTTTTTGGCTTGCATTTGGATTGGGTGCAAATATAGGATCATATGAAGAAGGCGGTGGTATTAATTTGTTTACAAACGCGAATTTAGAGCTTTCGAATTTTTTCTTGATTACGTCTGATGTACAATTAAATGCGACAGGATTTGGAGGACACGATGAAGAAAATTATAGCATTTTAATAGGTAAAATATTAAAAAAGCGTACATCATTTATAACTGTATCCTCTGGGTTAGCCTATAATAATGAGTATACAATCGGTTCTACTTTGGGTAATCTTAGTGTTTCGAGGTTAGGAATTCCTATATTAATTCAGGGATATTCAGTAGTTGCTCATACAGTAGGCTTCGGTATTCATGTATATGCTTTTTGGAGTGCTGCCAGATCAACAGCGGGTATTTCACTCAGTTTGGCTTTTGGCAGATTGTTAAAACATGATGGAAAATTAACGGATTAGTTTCAAAAATGTTTTAATTCAACTACCATTAGTTGAAATCTTATCCGTTTTATTTTTTGCGCCCGTTAGTTACCTAAAATTTGTTGGTAGTAACCTAGCTAATTTTCCAAAATAAAGTACCAAATCTAGCCTACTCAAATTGAGTAATTGTTCCAAATACTTAATTTGAGTATTGATGTAGCTGATTTACAGCAGGATATTTACAAAACAAATGTTAGGGTGAAAATTTAATGAATAAAATTAAACGCTTTGGAATAAAATCATTAAAACTAGCGATTGTTGAATAGCAAATTACAATGGACTTTTATAAAAAATATTTGAATAAAAAAATTTATAAAACTAAATCCGATGAGAAACAAGCAAACGATATTAAGACTAATTTTAGTACTTATTTTATTATATATTTTGGGAACGGGTAAAATATTCGCTCAAAAAGTTAATCGCGATTCACTAAGAAGAGAGGCATTTGCTCGGGATTCAATTAAACAAGACTCGATTGCAGACGCAATAAAAATTCGGAATTTGGCCAGATGGGATAGTAGAAAACAGCATCTTAATCCTGCCCAAGGGATACGTTTTAAAGCGGATGAAAAAAACAATAAATCTGATTTTTTTAAGCCACAAAAAAAATTCGTATCCGATACCCTTCTCCTTAATGATTCAGTTTATGTAAAAGCCTTTAGAAAGGCTGCTTATCAAAGAGCACTGGATGATAATTCCAAAATTGAAAAATGTATCTGGCTAGCATTTGGCTTAGGAGGAAATTTTGGTTCAAATGATAATGGAGGTGGTATAAATTTATTTGCGAATGCCAATTTTGAATTTTATAGACAATTAATAGTAAGTCCCGATATTCATTTAGCTTCCTCATGGTTTGGTGGAACTAGTGAAGAAAGCTATAGCATTTTATTGGGGAAAATTTTTAAACAAAAATATTCATTTATTGTGGTCTCTACTGGATTGGCCTTCGACCAATCACAATCAAATGATAATTCTTCGTTAGGTAATACCAGTGGTTCAGGCATTGGCATTCCCTTTTTAATTCAAGCTTATGTGGTAATAGGTCAAGCTGTTGGTTTAGGTATTGGTGCTTATGCTGATTTAAGTACTAATAAATCAACTGCCGGTATAACTCTCAGTTTGGCTATAGGGAAACTAAGTACTCATGAACGAAAATAGGATATAGTTGATTGATTTTTTTAAAATATAAAACCTCTTTTTTCATATCGCTTAATGGAGCCATCTGCCAGCAAATAAATCAGTTTAAACGCCAATTCTTCTAAGTACAAATAGATAACTAATGGAAACAATATTTGCCCTATTCAAAGTCACAATTAGTAAATCCATAAAGGCTCGAAACGTTGTTTTGAGCCTCGAGGAGGCCTTGAAAAAGGATATTAAAAATGATATAACAAAGGCCTAAATTTATTTTCATATCCATAAACTATAGAAGAACTACCTATAAAGCACGGGGTTAAAGAAAAAATTGCACACTAAAAATTAAATATAATGATAAATGAGCAAACATCAAAGGCGCTATTTTTGATCTTCGCATTATCGCTTTGTTTTGTACCAATCAAATTGTTCGCTCAAAGCATCACTAACGACTCGTTGCGGAGGGAACTTTGCTAGCGACTCCATTAAACAAGATTCAATCACTTACAATACCAAAATAACTATTGATGCCAAATGGGATGCCAGAAAAATAAGACTTGCCCGAACAAATAGAGAAAAGTTTAATGCCAGCGGGAAAAATCCAAATTCGGATTTGTTTAAGCCTCGTAATGAGCTTGTTTCAAACACGGCCTTATTAGTAGATTCTGTTTACGTAAAAGCATTCCGTTTGGCTGCTTACAAAAAAGCTTTAGCATATAAGAAAGGCAGTGTCGCGCATTGTTTTTTGATAGGCGGATTAACCATAGTTGGAGTTTATGCTACAATTGGATTGATATTGATGATAGGATCTGTTAAACTCTATTAATTCCAAATGAACCAATTACTTAACTTTGCAGTTTTTATTGGTGTGTTCTAGTTTCTATCTTTCGCATTCTTTTTTCAAGGCTTCCAACCAATGTTGCATCCCTGTTTCCAGGTTTTTATTGAACGACTTTTTGAACAAGCCGGCCAATAATCCTTGCATACTTTCGTCTACCGTTACCTGAGTTACACCTTCTTTCTCCGCCAATTGCCAGTTATGTATGGCGTATAAACCAAAGGTGTGGCCCGTCCAACCCAAAGCTTCATAAGGTTTTACGGTATGCAGGGTTGAATTTATGTTGGCACCACCAGTTTTCCAAACAAAGGATGTTTGTTCCTTTAGTTCGCCATTTAATTTTGGTTTGCTTATTTCGTGTTGCCATTTATCCCAATTGTTAATATCTGTGAGTACTGCCCATACTTTTTTTGCAGGGGCATTAATCAGGATGCTTTTACTACATTTTACAGGTGCTGTTAAATTTGTTTTCGTGTTCATGATCTGTTGGATTTGTGCTTTTGCTATCATTATGGTTGCTATAAACAAAATGCTTGTTAATTTTAATTTGCTCATCATGGCTTTTAATTTTTGACAAAATTGCAGCAAGCACATCGCCCAAAACGATAACAAAAGATAAGAAAATCGAGCTTTGGATACCTGAGTTGGCATTATGGGTACAAATATTGCAGCCTTATTTAAAAGGATTTTAGAATATATAATTTTCAATAAAAAGCTGCAGCTTAAATAAATACCTCGTAAATTAGGCTATTAAATTTTTTGATGTGGGTAAGTTTTCAAACTGTATATCAGAGGTGCATAAAAGCTTTATCGAAAAGCAACATTTGTTTTTTGTGGCCTCGGCACCTTTGGCAAAAGAAGGTAGGGTAAATGTATCGCCGAAAGGCTTGCATGCCTTTTGTGTAATCAACGATACCCAGGTAGCATATTTTGATACCGTAGGCTCAGGCAATGAAACCTCGGCGCATACGCTGGAAAACGGTCGCATTACCTTCATGTTTTGCTCCTTTGATAAAGTGCCGAATATTTTAAGACTTTACGGGCATGCCATCACCATCGTTCCGGGGAGTGCCGATTGGGAAACCTATGCCGAGCATTTTAACTTGTTCCCAAGTGTGCGCCAAATTATAGTGGCCGATATCGACCTGGTACAAACTTCCTGCGGTTACGGTGTGCCGATGTTCGATTTTTTAGGCGACCGGGACATCCATTTTAAATGGGCTGAACAAAAAGGCGAAGAAGGCTTAGCCGAATACATCGACGAAAAAAACATGGTGAGCATGGATGGCTTGCCTACTGCTTTGGGCTTGGAAAGGGGTAAATAAAGGGCTTGGCTTTTATTTAGCCACCAGCCTGAATGCTGAACTTGGCAGCGTATGAACACATTTTCGCTTTTTTTACAAAACCTAAATTTCTCTTATCGGCTAAAAATGTTCATTGGCAGATATGATCAGCACTGCGGTCGACCTTTGTTTGCATTCAAAAAATGAATAACTACGTTTGTTTTATAAATATTCAATATCCCGATAGCTATCGGGACAATAATTCAAAAAATTAAATACGCATGAAAACCTATAATTTAAAATTACTATCCTTACTGCTTGCTTTTTTTGCAAGCAATGCGGTACACGCGCAGGGCAATTTTAGTTTGGCATTTAACCCCGATAAATATGTTGAGCAAAGTTTAACGCTTAACGGAAAAACCTTTAAAGTACGTGCCTACCAAAAAATTGTTTACGTACAAAAGCCGGTTGATACCAGCTACGAGGTAATGAACATCTACATTCCGGTTGAATATTTTAACGGCAAGAGCATTAACGGATATACCGCTGCTACCGCGCCCATTTTTTTTCCAAACAAAGTAGGTGGTTATATGCCAGCCAAACCGGCAAGCACCAGCAATAATGGCCCAATGGGCGATATGCCCCCGTTAAATGGCCGACCGCCTGAAGGGGCACTTCCTTCTGGGCCGCCGCCTAACGGACCAATGCCTGGCATGCCAATGGGGCAAGGGCCAAAGCAATCTGCCGTATTGGTGGCTTTGTATAAAGGTTATGTGGTAGCCTCGGCTGGTGCAAGGGGGCGTACAACAAAGGATAAGGATGGTGTTTATACCGGTAAGGCTCCGGCTGCTTTGGTTGATTTGAAAGCCGCTATTCGCTACCTTAAATTTAACAATGCGGTTATGCCGGGCGATGCCAATAAAATTATCTCCAACGGTACAAGCGCGGGTGGTGCCATGTCGACCTTGTTAGGGGCTACCGGTAATAATCCCGATTATTTGCCTTACCTCAATGCTATTGGAGCCGCCAATACTTCGGATGATATTTTCGCGGTTTCGGCTTATTGCCCAATTATTAACCTTGACCATGCCGATATGGCTTACGAATGGCAATTTTATGGCATCAATACCTATGTGCGTGGCGGTCCGCCAATGCCGGGAAATAACAGCAGTCAGCCAAACAACCTGACCGAGGAACAGATTAAGATCTCCAAAGCCCTAAAAGTGCAATTTCCGGCTTATCTTAACAGTTTACAATTGAAGGACAAGACTGGCAATTTGCTAAAATTGGATGATAACGGCGATGGCAACTTTAAGGATTTGATAAAGCAATATGTAATGCAATCGGCACAAAAAGCCATTGACTCTGGCAAGAACCTGTCATCTCTTACATGGCTCAAATTGGCAGGAAGCAAGGTAAGCGATTTGGATTATAACGCCTACCTAAACTATATGCAACGTCAAAAAACACCCCCTGCTTTTGACGCGTTGGATTTGAGTACCCCCGAAACACAATTGTTTGGTACAACCAGCATCGACAAACAACATTTTACCGATTTTGCCGCTGAAAACTCAACCACCAGTAAACTAAAAGCCGACCAAACCATTGTAAAAATGATGAACCCCATGTATTACATTGGCAGCCCCAATACCAAAGTAGCGCAAAACTGGCGCATCAGGCATGGCAGTAAGGATAAGGATACCGGTTTGGCCATATCTGTCATGCTGGCTACTTTATTACAAAATAAGGGCTATAACGCGAACCTGGAACTCCCTTGGGACAGACCACACAGCGGCGACTATGACCTAGCCGAACTTTTTAGCTGGACGGATAGTATTTGTAAATAGAGGCTAGTTTTTTGATAGTGATAAATGATTAATTAAGAATAAAAGTAAAATAGATGAAATCGTTTTTAGTTTTAGTGATTGGTTTTCTAATCTGCGGGGCAGTTTCCGCTCAAAACCATCCGGATTGGGTGAAGTCGGCGGTGTTTTACCAAATTTACCCTTCTTCTTTTCAAGATAGCAATGGCGACGGTATTGGTGATTTGAAGGGTATTATGTCGCGCTTGGATTATATTCAATCTATTGGTATCAACACCATATGGTTAAATCCCGTGTTTAAATCGGCTTTTAAAGATGGTGGGTATGACGTAATTGATTTTTACCAGGTTGACCAACGCTTTGGCACCAATACCGAGTTGATACAACTAGCGGAAGAGGTTCATAAAAGGGGAATGCATATCGTGCTCGATTTAGTGGCCGGGCATTCCTCCAACGAAAGCCCTTGGTTTAAACAATCAATGCTGGCCGACAAAAACCTGCAATACAGCGACTATTATATTTGGGCGCCCAATAAACCAAATGATTTATCGGAACAAGAGGCATCCCGTTGGGTAGAAGCCAATGCGCCAAGGGCCAAATATTTTATTAAAAATTTTTACGATATACAACCCGCCCTTAATTATGGGTATGCCAACCCAAACCCAAACCATCCATGGGAACAATCGGTGGATGCGCCCGGACCACGTGCGGTACGGCGTGAATTACAAAACATCATTACTTTTTGGCTCGAAAAAGGTATTGATGGTTTTAGGGTTGACCTTGCCGCCAGCTTGGTAAAAAACGACCCTGATAAAAAGGCGACCATCGCCCTTTGGAAAGAGTTGAACGGCTGGTTCGACCAAAAATTTCCGCAAGGGGTTTTGATTGCCGAATGGTTTAACCCTAAACAATCCATCGAGGCAGGTTTTGACATTGATTTTTTACGCCCGGGAAAGCTAACCTCCGCCTATGAAAGGGGAAAGAAAACCGATGCCAAGGTTTATTTTACCAAGGCCGGAGAAGGAGATATTGTGGATTGGAAACAATACTTTACCGATCAATACAGCAATACCATAAATAAAGGTTATCTATCGCTCCCAACAGGTAACCATGATTCTCCACGTATTGCCAGCGAGGGAAGAGAGGACGCGGCGCAACTAAAAGTATTGTTAACCTTTTTGCTCACCCAACCCGGGGTGCCATTTATTTATTATGGCGACGAAATAGGCATGAAATATATACAAAACTCCCCTGATGTGGAGGGAAGTAAAAACCGTTCGGGAACGCGCACGCCTATGCAATGGGATGGCAGTGAAAACGCCGGTTTCTCAACCGCGCAAAAAGCCAATCTGTATATTCCTTTAGATCCGGATGCCAACCGTCCAAATGTAGCCAAACAAGAAAGCGACCCAAATTCGCAATTGAACTATGTGAGGAACTTATTGAAATTAAGATCAACTACTGAAGCGCTTGGCAACGATGGCGATTGGACATTTCTGAGCGACGAAAAACAAGCCTACCCAATGGTTTATATGCGCCAAAAGGGTAATGGAAAATATGTTATCGCTATAAACCCTACTGATAAAGCGGTTGAAGCAAAAATCAAGACACTACAAGCCAACCATGTTAACAATATATACGGCACCTCAAAAAACGGCACCTATAAAATTGGTAAGGAACTGGATACTATAAAATTGCCGGCAGTTTCGGCCGTGATTTTTAAAGTGGAATAAGGTAAAAGGTATATTAACTCCACACAAGCATTGGAATAGATTTGCTTGTGTGGAGTTAGTTATTATTTATAAACTACAGCTTTCGCCTTTGTTGGTGTTATCACCAACAAACAGATATGTTATATAAGGAAGAACACCTAAATACATCACCACTAAATCTATTGTTAATTATAATGTGTAACTAGCCCAAATTCATCAATTCCGGTAGCATAAAATCGGGCAGAAGAATACTTATAATCTTCGGGTGTACTAGCCAGCTGCCATTTGTCCTGTAGCGGATTATTATGAATATAATCCAACTTCTGATTAAAAACTTTAGGACTCCATAAATCAATACTTAACGCGTTTCTTTCCCAAAATTGGTATGCCCTGTCTTTCGCGTTTACACGAAATTTTTCAATTTGAGTTTTATCTTCTTGTATAAGCATAAATTTCATTTGCTGTGCTGTAAATTTTAAAAAACGCATTTGTATAGTTTCCCGTTTAAAACAATCCTGAATTTGCCATATCAAGTGGATATGGTTTGGCATAATCACAAAAGCGTAAATTACAATGCTCTTTTCTGCCACAAGAAATTTCAAACTATTAATAACAATATCTTTATAAGAATCTTTTTTCAACAAATGTTTCCATTCTAAAATAGTCGCAGTAAAAAACTGTGGGTGATAGTCGAAATTTATTTTGTCCATATAGCTAATATAAGGATGATAAGATTAATATTGGTGACAAAAGCTTGTTGGTGATAACACCAACAAGGGCTAAAAAAAGAGAAATAAATTGATTTTTTCATTTTTATTATGTTGGTTTGAATTTACTATATTTGTTATATGGACTCATTAACTGTTTATTTTGAGAATAAAGAGCAACTCAAAGCCTTAAAAGAGGTGATGGAAGCCATGAATATTGCCTTTGAATACAACAGACCTGATAAATACCCGAGCCATGTTTTGGATGGTATAAGCACCTCGTTAAAGCAGGCTGAAAGCCGAGACTTATTGCCCTATACCGGAATAAATGATATGCTAGGTAAGCTTGCATGAGTTATTCGGTTTTTTATACACCTTATGCCAAGGAAACACTCTCAATTACTTATCATTTTATTAACAATAAATTTGGTTTGAAGGCCGCTGATTCATTTTTGGCTAAAGCCGATCAAATCATATCCATAATTGCAAACAATCCCTTCATTTATAAAGCATCAACCTTTAATGAAAAAGTGAGGATTGCCTTTATAACCAAACAATGCTCTTTGTTTTATCAAGTAACGGAAACCCAAATTAACCTCTTGTTTTTTTGGGATAACCGACAAGAGCCTATTTTACCATAATAGGATAGAAAATATAGATTGCATACTGCTATCCGAAATATAAAAGTTAAAAAATTAATTTATATTTAGGTTAAAGGTTTAATATAAATTACCAAAAAATTTTGATGGTATGTATTTGCATCTTTATGCTTGCTAAACGGATTTGTTAAATTAGAAAAGAAAATTTAACTTCAAATCATGAAAACAATCATCGTTTTAGCATTCCTTTTGCTGTCATTTTCTGGGTATAGCCAAGTGCCTAATACACTTAGTCCGGCGGAAAAGGTGTATGGTTTATCAAAATTTTGGCAAGAGGTAAATTATAACTTTGTTTACCTAAACAGGGTTGACAGAACCCAATGGGATAACCGTTACAAGGAACTCATCACCATAGTGCAAAATACCAAAAACGATTATGAGTACTACCGGGAGCTGCAAAAGTTTTGTGCTTTCCTTAAAGATGGGCATACCAATGTGTATTTACCGAAAACCATAGAACAAATGAACACCATGTTTGGTGATTATCGGTTTTTCATCGAAAACATTGGTGATAAGGCCATCATCACCCGGGTTAATTTTAGTAAAAAAGACGAAATTCCTGTTGGTAGTGAAGTTATTGAAGTAAATGGCATGCCAACACAAAAGTATATTGACGAAAAAGTTGCCCCTTATATTTCATCCTCAACAAATTATGTGGTAAAAGATTATAGTATGTCGGGCTTATTGCGTGGCTTGGAAGGCGATACATTCACCTTAAAAATTCAACTGCCTGATAACAAGATCAAGACACTCACACTTACCCATAAAACTACGCGAGAAAAAGAGGTTTACCCCGCTTTTGAACCCGACAGACAGCTTTTAGATTTTAAATGGGTAAATAAAGACATTGCCTATGTTTCCTTAAATTCATTTGAAGATAATAAAATCGACTCTTTATTTATTGGCCTACTGCCCGAATTATATAAAGCAAAAGGCCTGATTATTGATTTAAGATACAATGGCGGCGGCAGTACAGGTATTGGCACAGCCATTTTAAAATATTTGAGCAACGACACTGTTTTTTATGGTGCCCGAAATACAACAAGAGAACATAATGCAACCTATAAAGCCTGGGGCACTTTTTTCACCGAAAAAGATACTTTAAAAGATAACCCGGATTGGGGCATGACGAAGCAAGAAGTAGCCAAGTTTTATTTAATGGCTAAAGGTAATTATTACTATAACTTCCCATACGAAACCGAAACCATTCACTTGAACGCTAAACGAATAGTGGTGCCTACCGTATTACTTATTGGACATAATACCGCCTCGGCAGCGGAAGATTTTTTGATTAGGGCCGACAATCAAAAGCATATGATAAAAATAGGGCAAAACTCGTTCGGAAGTACTGGTCAGCCCTTAATGTTCGATTTGCCGGGCGGTGGCTCGGCCAGGGTTTGTACCAAAAAAGACACCTATCCCGACGGACGCGAATTTGTAGGCTTTGGCGTTAAACCCGATATTGAAGTAATACCAACCCTTAACGACTATCTACATAAAAAAGACCCTGCAATGGATAACGCTGTATCGTACTTGAAAAAGAAACTAGTAAAGTAGTAATCATTTTTTAGCATTAGTTGGCGTTATCACCAACAAGGGCTAGTTATCCAAAAGAAGCGACTTTAAATGGTTCTCCAATTTCAAAGGTGGTATTGGTATGGATTATAGCTTTTATTTCAGATGGTAAATCGTTTAATTTTAAAGGTGTTTTTGGTATGGTTACCAAGTGGAAATTGTCATCGGCAAAATTACCTGGTGTCGTTTTATCATAAGTATAGAAACCCCTCATTCCAAAATGAATGTAGTCATATAGATATTGGTCATCAATATCTTTTTTTTTTATAAATCTGCTTAAATTTGGATTAATAGCAGCTTCGCAAATTATAGGCAAATCCCCCAAATAATTAGCAAGGGTTTCTACATTTTCTTTTGATTTTGAAATCGCGTTAGGCAATCTTCCACCTGCAGAAGTAACAAAAGCAATAAAATTACCATCAGTAAAAAACCATTCTATATCCAGTGTAAATTGTTCCGTTTCAGTTATCATTTTTTAAATTAATTAGAATTTACTACCTGTTATCGCAAATTTATAGCCTAAAACAATTTAGTTAGCTTGTTGGTGATAACACCAATTAGGGCTAACGGCTAAATCATCTCCATATTAAAAGGCAGTTTCCTTATCCTGTTTCCTGTCAGGTCAAAAATGGCATCTGTGAGTGCCGGGGCGAAGGGAGGTAAGCCCGGCTCGCCTACACCGCCTGCATCTTCGGTATTTTCCATAATATGCACTTCAATAGGTGGCATGTCGGTTATGCGGGGCATTAAATAATCATAAAAGTTATGCTGCTCTACCAAGCCATTTTTAAAGGTGATTTCATGAATGGTTGCCGCGCCAAGCGCCATCACAATGGAACCCTCTACTTGCGCCCTGATAATATCCGGGTTTACATACCAGCCGCAGTCCATTACTGCCCAAACTTGGTCAATCTTCACTTTACCATCGGCATTTCTAGATACTTTTACCACCTGCCCAACCGTGGTGCCAAAACATTCGGTAATGGCTACGCCAAAACCTTGGTTCTTCTTCCTGCTCTTCCAGGCTGATACCTCTTCCATTTTGGTAATCAAGGCCTGAGAACGCTCGTCCTTCAAATATTTTCTCCTAAAATCAAGCTGATCCTGCCCTGCTAAAAGGGCCAACTCGTTCAAAAAGCTTTCATAGGCAAAGCCATTTGTTGAGGCGTACACCGAGCGCCACCACATATTTGGCAATGGCATTTCGTAAGGAACATCCGAAAAGCTGATATTTTTGATACTGTTAAAATAGGGCGACAAAAAACTTTCCGCGGTGCTTTCGTTAGGTTTACTACGGTCGGTATTGCCCCAATGGTCAATATTCTGTCCGGCCATTTTGAACTTTAAAGCGCTGAGCTCGTTATTATCAATCGCTCCCTCGGCATGGTACGAAACACCTGCACGATAAGGGCCTTGCATCAAATCGTCTTCACGTGTCCATACCACCTGTACGGGCCCGCCTATTTCTTTGGAGATGGCTACCGCCTCCTGTGTATAGTCCAGATAAGCTTTGCGCCCAAAGCCCCCGCCTAAAAAAGTCATGTTCACAATCACCTTATCCAGTGGGACTTTAAACTTTTCGCTGATATCACCCTGCACCCAGTCGGGCGCTTGTATGGGGCCCCATATTTCTATTTTATCTGGTTGGTAATGCGCTATACAATTCAGCGGCTCCATGGCACTGTGCGATTGGTAGGGCGTTTGGTAAATTACATCTAACTTTTTAGTAGCCGCTTTTAAAACCGCATCCGGTTCACCTTGTTTTTTAAAGGAAAGGCCTTCTTGGGTTTTGAGTAAATTCTCATGGGTCGTATAAATATCTGCCGTATTTACATGGTCAAATCCGCTATCGTCCCACTCAACGCGTAAGGCTTTTCTGCCTTGTATGGCCGCCCAGGTTGAATCGGCCACCACCACTACCCCATCTCGGGTGGTACCCACTACCAACATCTGTACCTTAAAAACTTTTTTAACACCTGGAACTTTCAACGCGGCTGTATCGTCAAAGCTTTTCAATTTGCCGCGTAATCTTGGGTTTCTTTCTACCACGGCGTACAGCATGCCCGGCAGTTTTTTATCCAAACCAAATATGGCTTCTCCATTGGTTTTCATAGGCGTATCGAGCCTTTGCAAGGGCTTGCGAATAAGTTTGTAGGCCGAAATTGGCTTGAGTTTAACCTCCGCAGGTGGGGTTAGCTTGGATGCGGCTAACACCAAATCGCCATAATTCAATTTTTTTCCGCTTGGCTTGTGTACCACATGGCCCGATTCGGCATAACAGTCGCTTGTCGGTACGTTCCATTGGGTAGCCGCGGCGGTGATTAGCATTTCGCGGGCGGTAGCGCTTAATTTCAGCAGATTTTTATACGACCCTCTGATGGTGGAACTTCCACCTGTTATCTGGCTTCCAAATTTGGTAGGGTTGCCCTGCGCGAAAACTACATTGATATCCTTTAAATCAACTTCCAATTCTTCGGCTATGATTTGAGGTACCGATTGATAGGAACCCTGACCCATCTCGGCACGGTGGTCGGTGAGGCTTACCTTGCCATTGGTATCGATGCGTATCCAGGCATTAAATTCAAAACCTGCTTCATCGGTAGCGTTTGCCGAAATGATGGTTTCTTTTTTAGCGTTTGCCGGAAGATAAAAACCCAAACAAAGCGCAGTACCCGCCAAACTTGTTGCCCGCAGAAAATTCCTTCTTGATATTTCTTTACTTTCCATCATAGTTCCTACTATCTGTTGAATGATGCTATTTTATTTGGAGCCGAAGCGGTGTTGATTATATCACCTCTTATTCTAATTCTTTTAAATAGTTGTTGTAAGCTTCTAATATTAAATCTTTTAATGGATTTTCATTCGACAATATCAAGCAAATGAAAATTTCTTTATCTTCATATTTAATCGTATTTGGAAAATCAACAATTGATTCATTGAGACCCCTTTTCCATTTATTGAATGTTATTTTACGATGTCTTGAAAAACCATCGTCCATAAAATAAAAACATACCAATATACGATGATCGAATTTTGAGAATATATCATTTAGGATAAACAGAATGGTAGATTCAATCTTTTCATCATATTTATCTTTGTATAAAATATGATTATATTCATCATTTTTGGTTAATCCAAAATGAAAAAAAGCATGAATGTTTCCGTGTTTATCAGGTACAGGAACTTCGGTAAAATATAATTCGTATTTATGGTTGTGTTTGGAATAAAACAGAAATGAACCATTTTCGGTTATTTCATACTTATAGTGGCTTAACAAATTTAATACCTTTTATAGTAAAAATATTTTCGCCATTTTCTAAAGCCTTATTAATAGCAATTTTATCCTCAATCATTTTTTTAATGGGATTGTACTGCTTCTTTGTGGAGGCTGTATCAGTTTTTACCTTTTTCATGATATAAATATGCTTTAATAATTTAAAACCTGCATACAAATATAAGTATAAAGTAAATGAAAAATAAATTGGGGTTGGTTTTTATTTCAAACTGAGAAACTAGTGAGATTAGGTTACTTATCGAGGGGTTTAGTGTACAAGATTATCACTACCCAAGATTATCACTACCTTTATACTTGGGAGACTTTTGTCCAACTTAATTTGGCAGGCATTGCCTGCCAAATTGGATAAGCCACATAAAACCTCCGCATATCCAATACATTGCGCCTGCCAAATCCTTTTCCAAAACGTTTACCCCTGCTTCCGCATGGGTTTCCCGTGTGGCCTTGTGTAAAGTAGTCTTTTAATTTAGAATTGTAATAAAAGCTAATTTTCTAAAACCCACAAGGCAGAGCCTTGTGGGAGCAAAGTGTGTTTTTGCTTTCGTGAAATGCAGGGCAGTAAATGAAGCTTATTATTGCCTCGAACCAATTATAATTTTCACTCCTAAAGAATCTCTAAATAAACTCTGACCAGTGACGGGGCTATTAAAAATTGCTTGATTAACTCCATCAACATTTTTATAACCATTAGTTTTTAAAAGATTTGATATTTGCATCGCAAATTGAAATGCCTCCGAATCTCCTAGTAAAGATGTAATATCTATTTTTTCATTTTTATCAGGTAGATTAAGAAGAATCTGAGCAGTGTTATTTTCATTTAATTTTCTTGCAGGTGGTGTTATTATAATTTGACCAGCAGTAATTCCACCACTTTGAAAATTACTTGTAACATTTAGAGGTTGATTTTCAACAATATAACTTTTTATTTGATTATCTACTGGCTTTGTTAAAGAGGGGATGACTTGTTTTTGGCTCTTTGTTTTTATACTCTTAATTAATTTTATAGGGATAGATAAGTAAGACACCGTTGTATGTAATGTAGTAACCTTATACTCTGGTTTCGATACTCGCAACGTAATAACTTCTCCTAATTTTGTTTTTCCAGTCAAATTTATGAAGAAGACACCTGAATCATCCGAAGTTGAACTTATATTCATTCCTACTAAATCAACTAAAGCTAGTGAAATTGGACGATTATGAGAATCAATTACCTGGCCAGTAATTCTAATCTGTCCATAACCCTTCATCATAGTTAAAAATAAAATGATAAAAAGTATCTTATTCATGTGTTATTTTGGACAATTGTATAATCACACCCTCATTTGAGAGATCATAAGATTTATCAAATGGTCTAAAGCCTTTTTTCAATACTCTTAACCTAATTGATTTAATAGAATCTTTAATTTGAATTTTGAAGTTGCCATTTTCTTCGCTAAAATATTGCTCATTTCGACCAACTACATTAATCTCTGCTTGTGAAATATTTAAGTTAGTTTTTTCATCAATTATAGTACCGCTTAAAATGTGAATTGGTAAAAAATTCTTGTCTATTTTATTTGTTTTTTCAGTCCATGGGTGATATTGTATTATGGCTACACAAATAATTCCCAATGCAGTAATTATTGCAACAATAACAGCTGGATTTTTAGATTTATAAGTCATGTTTTTTCTTCAAATGTAATATTTTACATTATTATAAAAGCAAATTAGTATTGGGATTTGTAGTAAAAATTTATAAGAATATCTAAATTGACAAATTATCGGAAACATTTAATATAAATTTAAGCTTAGTATTGCAGAATCATGATATAGGTTACTAATGTACTATATAAACAATTCTATTTTTTCAGAAAAATAAAATTGTTTAAATAATGTCAAAATGCTAAATTTCCCTTCAAGTAACTTATTTACTTTGTTCAAAGACATCCCACCGATCTTTATACTGGGGTGATTCTAAAAGCTTTAAATAATCAAGATATGTTCTTTTCTCGCCTTCTTTTGGCGTATTTTTGAAAAGAATTAGCACTTCAGTTCCAGTTAAAACGAAAAAATCTGGCTTTCGTTCAGGGTTATCAACGTGGAGATTTACCAAAACATAATAGTGGTCTGAAAAAACCTTTGTTTTATCAATGTTCCAACAAATAGATCTACTTGATTGTATACTTTTTACTTGTATAGAGTAAACAGAATTATTCTTTTGAACAAGAAGGTCTATGGCCTTTGTGTTACCAAATGTTAAAGTAACATTAAAACCTAAACGTGAGAGTTCTCCTGCTACATAAAATTCACCAGCAATACCAGTTTGATTTTTTTCTAACTTAATAGTCATATTAGATATAAATTGTAGAATATTAATTTACCCCCTCTACTGCCAGTATAATCTTTCTACGGACGATTAAATTTATAGTTTGCCACTATAATGCTCTAGCACCCCTCCTATCCCTATAATCCTCCTACAGCAAACTAAATATATAGTCTGCATACGCTGTGCCCCCTCTTCAATTCACCCCTCTATAATCATTCGGGGTTTGGCCTACTTGTTGTTTAAAAAGGCGGGTAAAGTGTTGGGGGTATTTAAAGCCTAGCTGGTAGGCTATTTGGCTAATGGATAGGCTGGCATCAAAAACACGCTCTTTGGCTATGTCAATCAGTTTGCGTTGTATGTACTCCAGGGCGGTTTGTCCGGTTTCTTTTTTTATCAGGTCGCCAAAATAGTTGGCACTTAGGTTTAGCTCGGCGGCGCAAAAGGCCACGGTGGGCAGTCCGTTGGTTTGTGGCTTGGGGCTGGTAAAATAATCGTTCAGCAGGGCTTCAAAACGCTCCAAAATACCGCGGTGGGCATGGTCGCGGGTAATAAATTGCCTGTCGTAAAAGCGGGTACAGTAGTTTAAAAACAGTTCCAAATTGGTAGCAATAAGCGTGCGACTATGCTTATCAATGGTTTGTTCCAGCTCGTATTCAATTTTGGTAAAGCAATCAATCACCAATTGGCGCTCCTTGTCGGATAAGTGGAGCGCCTCGTTCACATCATAACTAAAAAAAGAATAATCCTGTATATGGCGTCCAAGGGCGGTGCCTTTAATCAAATCGGGGTGAAACAGCAATGCCCAGCCCTTGGGCTCAAAAGTGGTTACTTTGGGCTCCACCCTAATAATTTGGCCGGGAGCGGTAAAAACCAAGGTGCCTTCCTGGTAATCGTAATTATTGCGTCCGTAGCGTATTTCGCCACATTTCAGGTCTTTCAGGTAAATGGCATACACCCCAAAATTAAAAGTTTGAGCCGGTATGGGTTGCGCCTTGGCTAAATCAATCACCGTAATTAAAGGGTGCAGGGTAGTCATGCCACGCAGTTTATTGTATTGGTCAACCGTATCAATCTTTGTAATTTTTTCCATAAGGGCTACTAACTTGATGATTCAAATTTAGGCAATAAATACCGCCTAAAACAACGGCGGCAAACCAACCTGTAAAAATGGTAAGTAATACCGTAATTGGTATAAGGCCGGGCACACAAAAATACCACAACTTTGTAGCATCAAAATAAACACAACAACATAAAAATATGGATAAGCGAATATTAGGCAAAAGTTTAGAAGTTTCGGCATTGGGGCTGGGCTGTATGGGTTTAAGTTATGGCTATGGCCCCGCCGCCGAAAAGGCGGAAGCTATAAAATTAATCCGCAGGGCTTATGAGCTGGGCGTCACCTTTTTTGATACCGCCGAGGCTTACGGCCCTTTTTTGAACGAAGAAGTTGTAGGCGAAGCATTGGCGCCTTTCCGCAAGGAGGTGGTGATAGCCACCAAGTTTGGCTTTGAGCAAGGGCAGGTAGGTTTGGGCATGAACAGCAAACCCGAGAGCATCCGCGCTTATGTAGATGCCGCCCTAAAGCGTTTACGTACCGATGTGATAGACCTTTTGTACCAACACCGGGTAGATGTGAACGTACCTATTGAAGACGTAGCCGGAACGGTGAAGGATTTGATAGTAGCGGGCAAAGTAAAACATTTTGGCATGTCGGAAGCGGGGGCGGCAACCATCCGCAAGGCACATGCGGTGCAGCCTGTTACGGCTTTGCAAAGCGAATACTCATTATGGTGGCGCGAGCCGGAGGCAGAGATTATCCCAACGTTGGAAAAGTTGGGGATAGGCTTTGTGCCGTTTAGTCCGCTGGGTAAGGGTTTTTTAACCGGCGCCATAAACGAAAACACCACCTTTGATAAAACCGACTTCCGCAATGTGGTTCCCCGCTTTACCGAGGAAAACCGTAAGGCCAACCAAACCGTAGTGGAAGTATTGGGCCAAATAGCCGAACAAAAGGGCGTAACCCGCGCGCAAATTGCCATAGCCTGGTTACTGGCACAAAAACCTTGGATAGTACCGATACCCGGCACCACCAAAATAAACCGTTTGGAAGAAAACATGGCCGCCGCCAATATTAGCCTAACAGCCCAAGAGCTTGCCGATATTGAAAATACATTTGGTAATATTGAGGTGCAAGGCGCACGTTATCCGCAGCAAATGCAGGATAGAGTGGGGAAATAATAAGGAGGGATTAAAATTAAATTCAAACAAAATGAAAACAACATTCATAGCCTTTTTTATGCTGATAGGGCTGTTTGCCTCGGCACAAACAACCAAAGAGAACGAAATATTAAAACTATCCGACCAAATATTTAAATGGGAAGTAGCCGGAAAAATTGATTCGCTTGATAAGGCATTCGATAATAAATTTGTGGTAGTAAGCTCCTCAGGCGAGCAGCAAACCAAGGCACAATACATTGCACGCTTAAAAAGCGGCAACTTTGTACATAACAGCATTGACGTGCAGGAAAACTCGGCAACTGTGAGCGATAATACGGCTACCGTTGTAGGCAAGGGCGTATTTGGTGTAACCGTTGGCGGTAAAAAATTAAGCATCCGCCTATCCTATATCGAAGTGTTTAGTCGTGCAGGGGCCGATAAGCCATGGTCGGTTTTAGCCATGCATGCCAGCGCATTGCCCGAAAAATAATATATTGGGTGTAAATTTGAAAATACTATGAGCGACGATAAGATTGACATTTCTGCAAGAATGCTGGCTGGCGGATTGATACCCAAAACCGACCCGCAATTG
This sequence comes from uncultured Mucilaginibacter sp., assembly GCA_903891475.1. Classification (GTDB taxonomy): domain Bacteria; phylum Bacteroidota; class Bacteroidia; order Sphingobacteriales; family Sphingobacteriaceae; genus Mucilaginibacter. The sequence goes on along the minus strand of CAITEP010000040.1, from coordinate 41,641 downwards.
CCACAACTATGGGAGGTGGTGGCGCAAACCATTAAACGGTCGGCTGCCTTAAATGTGGCTACTAGTATTGACGAGATTCGCACCCTGTTGAGCGAAATTATTGGCAGTGAGGTAGATAAAAGCACTACGGTATTTATTCCTTTTTACACCAATTATGGCATGCATATTAAACTCGGCAAAAATGTTTTTATAAACCATGCCTGCTCCTTTCTTGATTTAGGCGGCATCACCATAGAAGATGAGGTGCAAATAGGCCCCAGGGTAAATTTGATTACCGAAAACCATCCGCTGGAGGCCAGCGATAGGAAATCGCTCCTGCTAAACCGAATCCTGATAAAGCGCAATGCCTGGATAGGTGCCGGAGCCACCATACTACCGGGAGTTACCATTGGCGAAAACGCGGTGGTAGCGGCTGGCGCGGTGGTAAATAAGGATGTAGCGGCCAATACCATGGTGGCAGGCATTCCCGCCAAGGTAATCAAGGTTTTAACCTAATAATTGAGGTTCATCCAAAAAAGATTAAAAATTATTAACATGAAAAACGTAATAGTGGTAATAGGCGCTGGGTCTATAGGGCAAGCTATTGCCCGTAGGGTAAGCGCGGGCAAACATATTTTACTAGCCGATATTAAGCAAGAAAACGCCGATACGGCCGCCAAAACATTGAGCGAGGCAGGCTTTGAAGTGAGCACCGCTGTGGTAGATGTTTCATCCCGCGCATCCGTTGAAGCATTGGTAAAAGAGGCTACCAACTTGGGCGCGGTGAACGGTTTAATCCATGCGGCCGGGGTATCGCCATCGCAAGCCAGCCCTGAGGTGATTTTAAAGGTTGATTTATATGGCACCGCCCTAGTGCTCGAGCTTTTTGGCGAGGTGATGGACGAAGGTGGTGCAGGAGTTGTGATTGCCTCACAATCGGGTCACCGTTTGCCGCCATTAACGGTAGAACAGAACCATGCCTTGGCAACTACTCCCGTTGAGGACTTGCTCCAACTACCCTTTCTGCAAGCCCATGAGGTGAAAGACTCGCTACACGCTTACCAACTATCAAAACGGGGAAATTCTTTACGGGTAATGGCTGAGGCTGTAAAATGGGGCAAGCGAGGCGCAAGGGTGAACACCATTAGTCCGGGAATAATTATTACCCCATTGGCAAAAGATGAGTTGGCTGGTCCACGTGGCGATGGTTACCGCCGGATGATTAACCTCTCGGCTGTTGGTCGTGCAGGCACGCCCGATGAGGTAGGCACGGTAGGCGCTTTGCTAATGGGCAGGGATGGCGCATTTATTACCGGCAGCGATTTTTTGATGGATGGTGGCGTAACCGCGGCCTATTGGTATGGCGACTTGGCACCGAGATAATAAAACTAATTTACAGCATTAATAAAATTGAATACCATGAGCAATAGAAGAGATTTTTTAAAAACAGGTTTATTGGCTGGAGGAGCATTGGCAGCCACACAGGCTTTGGGTAAAGTACCTGAACCATTTAAAAGCAAAAACGAAACTAATAATTCAAACTTTACCGGGTCAATCAAACAACGATATTTAGGAACAGGTAAAAACAGGATTGAGGTATCGGCTGTTGGCTTGGGTTGTATGGGGATGACTTTTAACAGAAGTTTCATCCCCGAAAAGAAGCCCATGATATCGTTAATAAGGAAAGCCTATGATTTGGGCATCAATTTTTTTGATACCGCGGAAGCTTATGGCCCGTTTTCGGACGAGGTTTTGGTTGGGGAAGCAATCGCGCCTTTCAGAAAAAAAATTACCTTATGCTCAAAATTTGGCTTCGACATTCAAAATGGTAAATTAACAGGTGGCTTAAATAGTAAGCCCGAACATATAAGGCAAGTAGTAGAGCAATCGTTAAAACGTTTGAATACGGATGTGATAGATTTATTATATCAGCACCGTGTTGACCCAAAAGTGCCAATGGAAGACGTTGCCGGCACCGTGAAAGACTTGATAAATGAGGGAAAAGTGAAACACTTTGGTTTAAGCGAGGCTGGTGTCGAGTCAATCCGTAAGGCACATGCCGTACAACCTTTAACAGCTTTACAAACAGAATTCTCATTAATGACCCGTGAACCTGCCGCGGAAGTATTACCAGTTTGCGAAGAGTTAGGTATCGGCTTTGTTCCCTACAGTCCGCTTTGCCGTGCATATTTAACAGGTTATATTAATGAGCGGACAAAATATGTGGCTGGCAATGATAATCGCCCTACATTACCTCGCTACAAACCAGAAAACATTATAGCCAATTGGGCAATAATTGATGTGCTGGTAGCGTTTGGCAACCAGAACGGTTATACGGCCGCTCAACTAGCCTTGGCTTGGCTACAGGCGCAAAAACCTTGGATAGTTCCAATACCTGGTACTACTAAACTAGCGCATTTGCAGGAAAATATTGGGTCGACTGATATTGTTTTATCGGAAGCTGACTTGAAGGAGCTGACTGATAAAATTACAGCAATTCCTATTTCGGGCGACCGTTATGCTACCCCTCAAACAAAATAAATCATTTCATGAAAAAAGTATTAATCATAGGGGCAACAGGTAGTTTGGCACGTTATGTTATTGAAGCCTTACAGCAAATGGAAGGTGTTTCATTAACGCTATTTATGCGGAACAAAAGTAAGCTTACTAAAAACCTGACCGAAGGTTGTACCCTTATTGAAGGCGACGCGATGAAATATGACGATGTAAATTTAGCGGTAGCAACGCAGGATATTGTGTATATTAACTTGGCCGGTAATTTGGACGTGATGGCAAACAATATTGTGAAAGCCATGCGCGAAAATAAAGTGCAAAGGGTAATTGCCATTAGCTCCATTGGCATTTATCAGGAGCCTGTTAAGTCTATTTTAGCGCCCTATCGCAAGCTGGCCGATGTGATAGAAAATTCGGGATTGGATTATACCATTTTACGCCCCGATTGGTTTACCCATGCCAACGAGGTTGATTATGCCCTTACCCGCAAAGGAACGCCGGAAACAGGCTCCGCCGTATCAAGAAAAAGCATCGCGGCATTTATAGCTACCATGATAGCAAACCCAGAATTACACAAAAACGAAAATTTGGGTATCAGTAAACCAAATTGATAAATTTAAAAAAATTAAAACCATGACTATTGAAGAATTAACCCAGCAAGGATTTGTACCTGCACCGGCGGCTTATTTTAACAAGCCCGTATTTGTAAAAACATTGGTAGCGGCCGATGATATTACCAATTGCAATGTGATAGAGGTATATTTTGAAGCTGGCTGCCGCAACAATTGGCATATACACGCCTCTAACCAAATACTGTTGGTAAAGGAAGGTGTTTGTTATTATCAGGAAGATGGGAAACCTGTGCAAAAAGTACCCGCGGGTGGTGTAATCAACGTGCTGCCGGGCATTAAGCACTGGCACGGCGCATCGCCCGAGGCACCGATGATTCATACTGCCATTAACATTAATACCGAAAAAGGTATGGTTACTTGGCTGGAGGCGGTTATTGATTGATTTAGTGAATTATTGATTTATTGAATTGTTTTATTGTTGGATGGTCTATTTATTGAATTATTGATTGGGTGAAGGTTTATTTTTTGAATGATTGATTGAAAAAATAGGGGATAATAAGGTAAACGGTAGTAAATTATTACGGTTTACCTTTAAAAACTCTACCATCGCAAGTATTAATTGATCACTCTGCCATCAGCCAGTTCAATGGTTCGGTCGCTGTTAGCGGCAAAGTCATTATCATGGGTTACGGCTATGATGGTTTGGTTAAAATCGTGAGCCAGTTGTTTAAAAATATCGAATACAATATTGGTATTTTTACTATCCAGGTTACCGGTAGGCTCATCGCACATAATAATTTGCGGATTGTTGATCATTGCCCGGGCTATCGAGACCCTCTGTTGTTGCCCACCGCTTAATTTGGAGGCCGGTTTTAAAGCCTGATCGCGTAAGCCTAAAATATCCAACTTTTGATAGGCTTTTTCTTCCACCTCTTCATAGGTGTACTTACCAAGTTTAAGGGCGGGTAACATTACATTCTTTAAGCAACTAAATTCGGGCAATAGGTAGTGAAACTGAAAAACAAAGCCAATATGTTGGTTTCTGATTTCGGCCAAATCATCAATTTTTTTGCCATTTATCTTTTCACCCAGAATCTCCAAATCGCCATTAAATTTGGTATCCATGGTGCTGAGGCAATACAAAAGGGTTGATTTACCGCTACCGCTTTTGCCTACCAGCGTTAAAAACTCCCCTTTATAAACCTCAAAGCTCACATTATCCAATACTTTGAATTGTATAGGGTCGTAAAAGTATTTCTCTATATTTTGGGTTTTTAAAACCAATTCATTCGATTTCATAACAATAAAATTTATCTTCTAAAAATCTCAACCGGGTCAACACTAGCCGCCTTTTTTGCCGGGAAATAACCCGCGCAAAGCGTAATAATTAAACCCAAAACAAAGCTTCGGACAAAAATTGGGGCCTCAAAATGGATAGGAAAATAGCCTACTGGTCCGCCAATGTATACACCCGACATAATCTTGATGAGAATTGCCCCTATACATAGCCCAACCGTTGTACCTATTAAGCCCATAATCAAAGCCTCCGCCACAAAAATCCGTATCACATCCTTGCTTTTAAAACCGGTAGCTTTTAAAATGGCAATATCATTTATTTTTTGGCTAATGGTGGCACTCAAAATATTATAGATGCCAAAAGCCGCCACCACCAAAATGGAGAACGATATGGCGTTCATCATGGTTTTACGGGTATTATCACCACTTATTACATCGGCATTGGTTGTTTTCCAATCCTCAACGGTATAATTGGTAATATTTTGAAGCTTTTTTACATAAGGTTGGGTATTATCCGGGTCGGGCGTGTTGGCATAAATGGTGGTAACATAGCTATTGCCCTGTTTTAAAAACTGCTGCGCCGTGCTGATGTTTACATAGCATTTGCTGTCATCGCTTATGCTGTTGCCCATATTAAAGATGCCTACTATGCGCAATACCTTGGTAACGTTGTAGCTACTGCTTACGGTAATATTATCGCCTAGGCCCAGGTTCAATTTTTCGGAAATACCCTTGCCTATAATAATCCCATTAAGGTTACCTTGCAAATCTTGAACAGAGCCAGCAACCATATATTTAGGGGTGTTGAACATGGCGGCGTATTGCAACATATTTACCCCACTGCCACTGCCCTTAATTTGGGTATTCCCTCTGTTATAAAATGCCGAAAAATCGACTTGCGCGATGGCATTGGTGATATAGGGTTCCTTTTTTATTTTATCGAGCAAGGTATTGGGGTTGATGAGCGTTTTTGATAGGGTGGTTATCTGCGGATTAAGGATGACTGAAACCGAATTTTTATGCTGGGTTAGCGGACTACTAATTTCGTCGTTTTTATATATTTTGATATGCGCGTTGGTTTGAAAAATATTGTTTCGAGAATAGCTACTGAACCCCGAGCTGAGGGAATTCATAAACAAATAGATAGCCACCCCAATGGTAACCCCCAGTGCCGCTACCAAGGTTTGCTTTTTACGAGTTACCACATGGGTAATCGCTATATCATAATTTACAGGGAATCTCATAATAGTTTTATTTTAATAAAGTAGCACCTGTTTCGGATGTAGTGGTTTTGTTGGTTGCTAGATTATCTGTAATCAGCACCGTATTTTCAGTTATGCCATCCAATATTTGTACCCAATTATTGCTGATAAAGCCCGTGGTGACCTTGGTTTTGCCACTTTGTCCTTTTACCTGTACAAATCCGCCAAAATCAATATAATTTCGTGGAATAAGCAAGGCATTTTTTACGCTTCCAACCAAAATATTACTTTGCAGCTGGGTGTTCACAATATTAAAGTTTAAAGGCTCATTGAAATACAGTTTGCAAAAAAACGATTGCGAGGCATTATCAAACATGGGCAGTATTTCGCGCACGGTGGCTTTATATATCTTATTTTTTTCGGTATTCAGTTGTACATCCGCTGTTTGACCAAGTTTTATTTGCGCAATGTTACTTTCATCAATATTTACCTTCGCGTAAATTATATCCGGACTGCCAATTTCGGCAATTACCTCACCACGCTTTACATAATCGCCTTGCTCCTTGTACTTTTTGTATACCTTCCCTCCTACCACGGCTCGTATTTGGTTTTTGCCTTGCACTATCTGGTTAACACTTTTTGAGGCGTTGGTATTAATAACCTGCTGGTTAGCGGCTTGCTGCTGATTTTTATACGCCTCTACAGCTGATTGGTAACTAGCTTTCGAGTTATTGTATTGCAATAAAATATTTTCATAATCAACCTTGGCTATGCTGTTTGCATCCAATAATTTGCGGTAGCGCTGCTCTTGTACAGCGTCTTGGTCGAGTTTTTGCTTGGCAATTTCAATATTGTATTTTGCCTGAGCCAATAAGGGCGCATTGGGCTGTGTATTGCTCTCAGCAATTTTTAATAAGGCCGCGGCGCTCGCCGTGTTTATATTACTTTCCTTATTATCAACTATGGCCAATAAGTTTCCTGGCTGAATTAAATCGCCTTCGTTAAAATTAATGGCTACTAAATAGCCATCTACCTGCGCAGTGAGGCTATAGGTATTGTTGGCTTCCAAAATACCGGATGCAAAAACGGTTTCGGTTACGTCTTTACGGATTGGCGTGGTTTCCTCCGTCTTTTTTCCACAGCTTTGTAAAAACAAGGCGCCAATTACAGTGCTGAAAAATATATACTTTTTCATATTCTTATTTTATTTGGTTGTTGATATCAATTTTTGCTTGTGCCATTAATACACTTACTTTGCTGCTTATTAAATTATAGTCGGCATTAATAAGGGTATTTAGGCTGTTCAATGTTCTATCTATACTTTGTAAACCCTCGGCATACAGGTTTTTGTTTTTAGCGTAAGTGTCTTTTTGGAGGTTTAAAATCTCGGCATTGGTTTTTACTTGCGATTGTGCCTTTTCCCAATCAATATTTAATTTTTGGTGCTCAAGCTCCTCTTTAATTGCTGCCTGACTTGCGCTCTGTTTTGCCAATTGGTAATCAAATTGGGCATTTACTTTATTGGTAATTGTTTTTGAGGTAGGAAGCGGAAGACTCAATTTTAATCCAACATAATTACTTGATATCCAGTTGCCACCGGCAATGGTAAAATTCTGATTGTATTGGTTGAGTGATTGATTGGCAACAAATGACAGTGTAGGTAAAAACGTTGTTTTGGTTCTTATATAATCCTGCAATGCATATTGCTCCTTCAACTTATAAACAGATGAGGACAGGCTGTTTTTTTCTACCTCTGGTTTTATGAGCAATGCGGTGTCCATTTTTTCATCCAATAAGATCGACTCGCTTTCAGGGATATCGGCAAGGATTTTTAAGGATAGGTAATTTTGATTAATGAGGTAGCTTATTTGCTTTTCGTTCTCTTGTATGTTGAGCAAATTAACCTTGCTATCATTCACATCTTGTTGTTTTACCTGTCCGGCAGCGTATTTGTTTTGAACAATTTGCAGCAGACTATCAGAAACGGCACTACTTTTTTGGGTGCTTTTTAATTGCTCCTGTAGCTGGATGATATTATAATATGCTGAGGCAATGTTTTCGTATAGACTTTTCTTATTGAGTTTTGAGTCGGTTTCTGTAAGCTCCAAATTTATTTTCGAGAGCTTCAAATTTTTCCAGCCTTCCAGATTCAGCAGTTTAACATCCAAAGTATTTTGAATGGCTGTATTATACTGGGAACCAAGTTGTATTTGCTTTGAGCTACCTGCCGGGCCTCCAAAAGCATTGCCAGGCAAAATGGTTACCGGCAGTTTAGTATTATCGGTAAAGGAAGCATTGTTAGTTTGCAATGGGTCGGCCACGCTAACCAAGGCAGCCAAACGGGCCTTTTTTGCCTTTTGTTCTTGGGTGCTATTGCTTTGCAGACTGATACTTTTGGTATCGGCATAGTGCAAAAACGAGTTTAAGCTGTGGAATGTTTGTTGCGAATAAACGGCATTTGTCATCAACAAACAACCTATAAATATCATTCGTTTCATTGTTACTTTATTTTGGTTAAATAAATAATTTTGGTCATCATATACTTTTTTACCACCATTTTTAATCTATCAGGGTTCTCATTATAAACTGTCACATCTGCCAAAATATCTTTATCGGGTGGTTGCATTTTCCCTTTATAAATTTTGTTTTTGGCATCGAATTTTAATTGTTGCAATACCATTTTTCCTGATTGGTTTTTACCATAAAACAAACCATCGGCCGATTTATAAATCTCCAAAACAAGGTACTTCTTTTCTTCCGATGTCCACTTACCTAAAATAGTAGTATTGGCTTGGGCAAATATGACTGTACTGTTTAGGATCAATAATACTGCTATAAAAAGGCTTTTTACCATAACAATTTTGTCGTTTTCAACGCAAAAATGCTATGAACAGTTTAAGCAAGCAATGATTAAACAGGTAAAGTGGACAAATTAAAATTAAAGTGGACAAGAAACCAATTCCCTAGTTAGTTAACCAACTAAGAAATTGAGTTACCTTTTCTTTACCTACCAATATAAGTTCGGGGAAAGGAAATTGGAGATGAATTTGCAGCTTGCGGTGAAAGTGTTGTGAGGCCTCTTTTACAGCTGTTCTGTTTACCAAAAATTGGCGGTTTGCCCTGAAAAACTGTGGGTAAAGCTTTTGTTCCAAGGCATCCAATTTATAATTGGTATCCATTTTTTTTTGGTCGGATGTGAGGGCGTAAACTATCTCGTTTTCTATGTAGAAGAGTGCAATGGTTTCCGAGTTTACCGGTATAATTTTATCGCCTTTATAAACAAGTATGGACGTTGCCTTTTGAGGCATTAACTGTTGTTTTATAACCTCAAATATTTCGCTGTAATTTGAATTTGTTTTTTGAGTTGTTGAAGTGGTTAGTTTATTGAATTTAAATAGGGCTTCTTCCACCGCATGGCGCGAAAATGGCTTCAATATATAATCAATGCCAAAACTTTTGAAGGCTTGTAGGGCATAATCATTATATGCAGTACAAAATATGATGGGTATTTGTGTTCGCGATTTTTCAAAAATTTCGAAACTTAAGCCGTCTCCCAATTGTATATCCGAAAAAATAAGGTCGATTTTGTGTTGTGATGAGAAAAAAGCGAGGCCATCTTCCACACTATTAATTATGGCAATAACTTCGGCATCTGGAATTATTTGCAGGATTGTTTTTTGCAAATCCTTAGCCGTTAGCATTTCATCCTCAATAATCAGTATCTTCATATTTATAAGAGAGGAATGGTGACTTGAAATTCGTTTTCATTATTCAAAATCTCAATACCCTCATTGCAAATTAACTGGTAACGGGCATTCAGGTTTTTTAGTCCGGTATTATTTTTTTCCGACAGTTTTATGGATGTTTTTTCGTTCCAAACTACCAATAAGTCATCTTTGGCTGTTATGGTAAAATGTAAAGGCTTTTTTTCGGTGAAGTAATTGTGCTTAAATATATTTTCGACTAGCACCTGTAAAGCCAATACAGGAATTTTTTTCTGGAGATATAGCTCTGAAACCTCTATTCGCGATAAAAAAGCTGCTCCAAAACGTATTTTTTGCAAGTTCAAATAATCGGTAACAAAATGTAGTTCATTTGCTAAGGTAGCCAATTCCTGGTTTTGTGATTGTACGGTATATCTCAAAAAATCGGAGAGCTTTAGGGAATAATCTTCGGCTTGTGTCGGGTTTTCTGTAATTAATGATTTAAGTGTACTAAGCGCGTTAAACAAAAAATGAGGTTGCAGCTGTTGCATCAAAACTTGCTTTTGGGCCTCCGTATTTTGCAATTTTAAGGCCTGTAGCTGTTTTTCATTTTCGGCTATTTTATACCCGTTTACCACCGCCTTAATGATGACCATGATAATGATGTTTAACGCGAATGAGGTAAGTATGGGGTAAGCTAAGTACTTTTCAACCAATTGCGGCAACACGTATTTAAAAACAGGGAAAATAAATAAGAAAGGAAGCCTTAGAATAGTACTAACCAAATAAGTATAAATAAAGCGAATATAATTTTTTTGCTTTGGGTATTTTAATTCGAAATAAATATGCACCAACCAAATAATTCCAACTTCGAGCGTGATTAATGAAACTATCTTAAACCAATAACTACTATCTAACTTTACAAATATTAAAAACGGACTGGCCCCATATAATGCTATAAGTGGCGCGGTTATAAGAGCGGTCAGGAAAAGTCGTTTTTTCATTTAATATTTACCTGCAAAAATCGTGAATTATTTGCCAAATTTGGTTTGATAAAACTCGTTAAATGTAAGATAATCTCAATTGAGTAATCTAAAGGTAAGATTAACTAATATCATGATGGCTGGCCTGCTATCAAAATAGTAAAGAGGCACTAAATTTGTTATAGCTTTGATAGCTTTATTTTTACACCATGAATGATTTATCGAACTTAAAAAAATATACTGATAAGCTTATCGAGCAGGATTATATCATGCCGGTGATGTTTATTGGACATGGCTCCCCAATGAATGGCATTGAGGACAATGAATTTAGCCAACGCTGGGCAAGCATGGCAACCGAGATTCCAGAGCCTGCCGCGGTATTGGTGGTATCCGCGCATTGGCTAAGCAGCGGTACCTGGGTAACCGCGATGGATTTCCCACGGACCATACATGATTTTGGCGGCTTCCCGCAGGCTTTGTTTGATGTGCAATATCCTGCACCGGGTAATTTGGCAGTTGCCAAAGAAGTAGCTGCGGATATACACGGCACCCAAGTGGGTTTAGACCATGACTGGGGACTAGATCACGGTACCTGGACCATCATCAGGCATATGTACCCAAAGGCTAATATTCCGGTTCTGCAATTGAGTATTGATTACAATAAAAGTCCGCAATTTCATTTTGATTTGGCTAAGGAATTATCTCGCCTGCGCAAAAAAGGGGTGTTGATTATTGGTAGTGGCAACATGGTGCATAATTTGCGAATGGTAGCTTGGGATAAACTTAACGAACCAGGCTTTGGCTTTGATTGGGCATTGAAGATGAACGATACCTTTAAGCGACTGATTACCGAAGGCGACCCAAACCCCTTGATTCATTTTGATAGATTAGGACCCGAAGCAAAACTGGCCATCCCAACCTCTGAACATTATTTACCCTTACTTTATACTTTAGGATTGAGAAAAGATGATGAGCCTGTTAGCTTTTTTAATGATAAAGCGGTAGCTGGTGCATTAACCATGACCTCGGTTAAATTTGGATGATATTTTTTGCCTTTAACCTATAGCAACGGTTTTACCATGATGTTTTTATAATAGGTAAGGCTATTGGGGTCGTGGCCTTGCAGGGCAAAAGTACCTGATGATAATCTTCTATGTTCATCCTCAGGGTTGCGTTGCAGGTTCTCAGGTTCGGTATAATCCAATACAGTTTTATCGTTCAGTTTCACGGTTATCTTTTTGCCAATAACGGTTATGTGCATGGTAAACCATTCATTGTCTTTCATGTACACTTCCTTAATATTTTGGAAACCATACAAGCTGCCAGTGCGAATCCAATCGGTATGCGAGTTGTTAACCTGTATCTCGTACCCTACCGATGGCCAGCTACTTTCCTGATAGGCGGTATGAATATAAATGCCTGAGTTGGTACCCTTATGCGTCATTACATCGGCCTTAAACTCAAAATTCTTAAAATTATGCGCCATCACATCCCCAACATAAAATAAATGAGCGGTATTGCCATGCACGATGATCATGCCACTATCCACCCTAAAAGTAGTGGCATTATCGCCAACTTTCCATCCGGTAAGACTCTTGCCATCAAACAGGGAAATCCATTCGGGTTGTTGTTGAGGGATGGTTATTGATAATAAGGAAAATACAAGCAGGGCATTGAGGATGGCGTTTTTCATAGTATAAATTATTTAGATTAAAACTAGGTAATTTAAGGTGAAAGTGCAAACGAATTATGGAATACGCAATTTTAGATTAATCGAACTTAACTCAATTACCTTTATTTTTCCACTTTGCTACGGAATTGGGGCATTGGTTGAGAATCTTGAAAATTAACAATTTTTAATCTCATAGAAGCTTTATCCTTAAAATGCCTTGATATGTTATGCGTTAAATCTGTATAATTATTAGAGCCCTCCTTCTCGCCATGATAGAATATTTTAATCTTAGTACAAAAAGGATGTTCAAATACCATATTTAGCAAAGTTCTATCTGAAAGTCCACATGAATGTCCTAAAATGTAAATCTGATATTCACCACCTTTTAGAAACTCAGCCAAATTTTGGTAATTAGGTGTTTTTAGATACCAAAACGATTTTACGAAAGTAAAGAATTCATTTATTTTTAATTCTTCCAAATTCACATATTCTTTATCAAATTCATCTCCAAATCCAAAAATTAGCCTATTGGTTTTATCTTCTATTTTTCCATGAATATAGTTGTGATTAAAACTAATCCAACCTCCATTCTGATTTTTTTTTTGAGAGGTAAAATATTTTTCAGGTGTATTAGTATAATTAAAGTTCAAAACATGAGTGAAGGTAGCTGTTTGATTTTTAGGGTCAAAAATTTCAAAGTATTCGTCAATAATTTCATCGTTATTGATTTCAATTAAATAATTTTCCAATTCTTTAATAATTAAACCTAAATCTGAATTAAGTTTTTTCAAATCACCTAAAATGGAATATTGACTTGAACCTTGTTTCCCTGCTATTCTTGCAAAATCAACAAGGATTGAATAATATTCATTCTCGATATCTACCCAGTTTTTATCAAAACAATTTATTATAAGTTTATTAAAGAGGTGTGATTTAATTTGTGTCTCAAATACTTTAAGGCTATTATACCCATTATCCACAAATTCAGGAACCAATATTTTATCAGGAGACATGATATCAATATAGCTTTCAATATCTTTAATACCATTTCCGAATCCTTCAAACCTAGCATTTGGCAACAAAGTATTCACAAATAATAAATCATCCTTATATGAACCATTAGGATTATTAAATGCTTCAACCAAGCATTTTTTTATATACCAAAATATAAAACTTTTGTAGTCAGTCTTTTTTCCATGTGCTAAATCAAAGCCGTTGCCAATAATAATGAGCCTGTTCATTTAAAACATTTAGGTGAATGATGTTTTTCAATTAAATAAAAGTTTAAATTTAATTTAAAAAATCAAAAAAGCAAGATGCAGTTTAATGAACGCTAATATTTATTAAGTATTTATAGCAGAATAGGGAGGTTAGGGATGAAAGTAATCTTACTTTATTAAAATTCAATCCTCTACACGTGACTAAATATCTTCGGGATAAAAATATTCAGTACCTCAACCAAAATCAGGATGATGATGACCCATTCCAAGCGGAAACTGGTGCGGTACTGGAGCAAGTCGCGGAAGAGTTCGTAATTGTCTTTGATGATGTTAAGGCCTTCCTGTATGTTCCTGAAACGCTCGTTCAGGTCGAAGGTACGTTTTAGGTCGGTATGTATGCGGTTCAGGTTTTCGTCTTCCCAGGTTTCGGGTGGGGCATCAAAAATATACATGTTTTCGGCAATGCGGTTTTTTAACAACAACGTTTTGCCAATGTATTTTTTTAGGTTTCTACCCGAAATATTCAAACTGCCTTTTGCTTCCAATATTTGGGTATGGTAATTAGTTTCCTCCATCAGGCGGGTAGTTTGCTCCAAATAATAATCGAGCGCCACCGACTGCGATACATTGAGCATAATGAGGCGCAATACCTCTATCTCCGAGCCAATTATTTCTATCGAATTAAAACCTATTTTATTGCGGGCCGAGTTAGTGAGTATTTTAAATTCCTCCTCTAAACTTTGGTCGAACTTATTTTTGCAGTAAGGCGATATCAACCTTAAAAACTCCGAAATGCGGATAGGGTCGTAATTTAAAAAGCATACCACGCCATATTTAAAAACGTAAATGTATTCGCCTTCGCTGGTTATGTAAAATAGCTCGTCGGCATCGCTGTAATATAACTCCGCCTTAAAGTCAGACTTGAACAATTTGATATCAATGCTGTCAGCTATCTGGTATGATAATACTTGTACTAACATAAATTTTTATTAAAACCGCAAATTTGCCGAACAATAAGAGGATTAATTGCCTTAACAAAGTGCTAAAAAATATATTACAAAGTTACCTATATATTGGCAATTACCGCAATATTGGTGCAATTTAAGCCAGCACAGCTTCGTGAGCGGCATAAACCCGCTTCCCATCCACATAAGTTTGCTCCACCTTTATTGATTGAATATCGGCAGAGACAGTGCTTAATGGGTTTTGGTTTAAAATAATAAAATCGGCCAATTGTCCTTTTTCTAAAGTACCAAATTGTGGTGTTTTACTTATGGTAGCCGCGCTTGCGGTGTATGCCTTCAATGCTTCGGCAATAGTTATGGCTTCGTTAGGGGCAATTTCAAAGCCCTCATTGTCCAACCTGTTCACCGCGGCATACATGCCCTTTACAGGATTCAGGTTGCTTACCACCGGCGCATCGGATGATAGCGCGGTCAATATTCCATGTTTTAAAACCGATTTAACCGGATAACAATTATCCAAATATTCCTGCCCCAAATACTGCCTAAAGTTTTTACCCAGTTCACTTATAAAAATGGTTTGCATAGAGGCCGCTATTTGGTACTTGGCCATTTGCTCCAAATGCCCAACTTCGGGTAAACCCAAATGCTCAATGCGGTTACTAATATTGGGAAATATTTTAGCTAATTTAACATAGCTGTTTACCACAAACTCAATAGCGGCATCACCTATGGCATGGGTGGCAATGCCCAAGCCATTTTCCATGGCCTCGTGTGCTAATTGTAAAAATTGTTCGGGTTGTAAACGCAATACCCCGTGTTCTTGTGTGTTTTTGTAAGGCTGTTTCAAAGCCGCTGTTTTGCCACTCAAGCCACCATCGCTAAAAAACTTAACGGTGTTTACATTAAACCAATCAGATTTATAAAGCGCAGGCGCCTCAAATGGTTTGGCACCACCATCGGGCAGTAAAATAGGGATAGCATTCAGTCTAAAGCCTAACTCGTTAGCGGCATTCATCTCATAGTAGGCTTGTAGAAGCATGGGGTCAACCGCTGGGTCGGTTGCCGCGGTAATACCTAATTGGTATAATTGTTGGCGGGCAGCCTTTACCATCATCTTCAACTCATTCTTGGTATAAGCCGGAATGTGTTTACTTACCAAACCCAATGCTGTTTCGGAGAATATCCCGGTTGGTTTACCACCCGCATCCTTATAAATTACCCCGCCATCGGGTGTTTGGGTATGTTCGGTAATACCGCTCAATTTAATTGCTTGTGTATTGGCTACCGCTATATGCGCGCAAGTACGTATTAAAAAAATGGGCTTGTTTTTTACTACCTTATCCAGGTCGGTTTTATCAGGCATGCGACCATCCTTCCAGGCAGCTTCATTAAAACCACGAGCGGTTATCCAATTAAGGTGCGGGTTATTTTGGTGATAGGTGGCTATCATATCCAATAGCTCGTCTAAACTACCAGCTTGTCGCACATCTAGCATAAACGTGCTCAGGTTGCCCACTTTCCAAATATGTATATGCGAATCATTAAAGCCTGGCATAATTGTTTTACCCCCGGCGTCAATTACCCGCGTGCCCGGTTGCACCATCGCGCCAACTTCGTTCCAGTTGCCAATGGCTGTTATACGGTTACCCTGAATAGCAAGCGCATCATAACCTTTGTTTACAAAACCATTATGGAATGATAAAAGGTTGGCGTTACGGAAAATTAATGTTGGCATCTTTATTTTTGTTTGATGTATTAAACCAATACCGGCGCACGTTTATGTTGCGCCCTGGCTATGGCATTTTCCAATACTTGTAACCCTTCTATCAATTGCTCATCGGTAATAACAATTGGTGGCAATAGTCTGATGCAATTGCTGAACAAGCCAGCACGTATCATAATTAAGCCATGTGCCCCTGCATCTCTTATAATCTCCAAAGTTGCTTCGGCATCCGGCTCTTTTGTGTCTTGGTTTTTTACAAACTCCACCAAGCGCATGGCACCAATGCCACGTACATCGCCAATCAGGTTATATTTTTCTTTCCAGCCTTCTAGGGTGGTTCGGATTATTTCGCCAATATGATTTACCCTTTGCAAAAAGGCATCGCTTTTTATGATTTTTATGGCTTCGATGGCGGCAACACAGGCAACCGGACTCCCGCCATAAGTGCCACCAACCCCGCCCAAATGCGGGGCATCCATAATCTCAGCCCTACCTGTAACCGCGCTTATTGGCATACCCGCCCCTATTGATTTAGCACTTACAATAATATCGGGTACTACACCGCAATGCTCAACGGCAAAAAATTTGCCTGTTCGTCCGGCGCCACATTGAATTTCATCGGCAATAAAAACAATGCCATATTTATCGCATACCTCGCGTAATTTGTGCAGATAGGCTGCCGGGATAGGCAGAAAGCCACCTTCGCCTTGTACAGGCTCAATGATAATAGCTGCCAACGACTCAGGGTCGACTTGCGAAATAAAAGCCTCTTCCAATTTTTTGATGCAATAGGCAACATACGTTTCTTCGTCCATTCCCTCAATACCACGGTAGGTATTTGGGGCTGGGATGCGATAAATGTCAGATACATAACTACCAAAACCTTTTTTAAACAGCGCGTATTTGCTGGTTAAACTTAAAGTAAGCAGTGTACGACCATGATAAGCACCCTCAAAACATAAAACCGCATTGCGCTTGGTATAATATTTGGCAACGTTTACCGCGCTTTCAACCGCTTCGGAACCTGAATTGCCCAATAAGGTTTTTTTAGGGAAATTGCCCGGTGTAAGACTGTTTAACAATTCTGCCAAGTCAAGGTACGGCTCCATAGTGGTAACTAACGAACAGGTATGGATATATTTATCCAATTGCTCCTTGATGGCATTAACAACATTTTCATTGCTATGACCAACATTTATCATACCTATGCCACCAGCAAAATCAATTAATTGGTTACCATCCACATCCCAAACCAGGGCACCTTCCGCTTTTTCAACTACAATCTCGGTTGATTTGGCCAAACCAGCTGGTAAGGCATTTTTTCTTCTTTCCAAGGCTGCCAATCCCTTTGGACCAGGCAACGCGGTTTTTAATTGTATATAAGCCATATATTGTATTATAAAATTTTTGAAAAATGGTGACTATTTAATGTAAACCCTTTGTTAAGGTACAGCCTATACGCATCCGTACGTTGATAACCCGAATCGAGGTTTACCGTTTTAAATCCGTTCAGTTTTGCTTTATCAATAACATAATCGAGCAATTTGCCGGCGAAGCCCTTGCCCCTATATTCGGGTAGGGTAGAAAGATCGTCGATATAATATTGTTTGCCATTGTATAAAAATTGCAAATACCTAAAACCAACTGCCGCAACAGCTTTGCCATTCTCTTCAATATAAGCAAGTGTATATCCTTCGGCAATCATTTCGGTAAGTATCGGCACAAAAGTATCTGTGTTAAGGTGCGGTCTTAATGCCAATAATACTTCCCAGCATTTTAAAATATCTTCGTTAGTTGTCGCTATTTTTATTTCCATTAGCTATACTTCTTTATCAATATCCAACTTTATCAAAACCCCATAGTTGCCACAAACCGGGTCGTTCAAATATTCAGGAATTAAAGCCAATGGTTCAAAACCTATTTTCATTTGGGGTGTAATAGTTGGGTCGGTTCGTTTTCCGGTAATAAGCTCCGCGAAATAAGTTTCGGCATCTATTTGGTGCATTACCTTGCCATAGCCACTCATCATGCCTACTGTAATCTGTCCTTTAAGTCCTAATTGACGGGCAACCGTATGCCGGGCCCGGTACAATAACCTGGCTAAACCTAAGCCACGGTAGTCAGGGTGTACACCAATATCCAGTCCGTACAACCACTCGCCATTGGGTTCGTGGTTAGTCATCCACCCCCCTGCAAAAGTTTCTTTAAAGGTATGGTGATGGTTATCCAAATCGAATGAACTGCACATGGTGGTGGTCATGCCTATTACCTTACCTTTATCCGTAATTACAAACTGCCCTTCGGGGAAAATTTCAAGGTGCTTTAAATAATGATTTTTTAAAATAAGCTCATCCTCGGCAAGGGTTTCAAATACCATACGTTGCAAGGCCTCCAACTGCTCGGCATGTTCGGGCAAGGTATTCTGAACAACAAGTCCGGAATTGGTGGTATAGGTATAATTTTTAATTACGGTATTCATTTTATAAGGTAATTAATGGATAACAAAACCCATTATAGTGTAAATAACAGCCGAAAAAGCAAAGGCGATAGCGGCATAAGGTAGTTGCGACAAGCCATGTTCTAAATTGGTTATTTCGGTACTTTGCCCGGTAAGCACCGTAGCATCAGAATACAGGCAAGCGTTGGCACCAAATACCCCCGCACTAACCACCGCGCCACAGTTTAGCAAAACGCTCGAATGAAAATGTTGGGCCAGCGGAACCACCAACGGAATAGCGATGGCATACAAACCCCATGAAGAACCAGTGGTAATGGAAATAAATGAGAGCGATACAAATACAATAACCGGCAAAAACTCCCTGTTAAGGTAAGGTGATGCCGAATGCAATACGTATTGGGTAAGTCCCATTTTGTCGTTAACATCTTTTAAAACATAGGTCATCATTAAAATGGCCAAAGCATACAGCATACTGTTAAAACCGCCAAACATGGTTTCGGATAATTGTTTGAAGGTGCCGAGTTTTATAAGCATGTAATAAATAAAGGTAAAGGCTACGGCTACCATCACCCCTTTTAGAGCATCGATATCGAAAAATATGGTAGCTACCAGTAGAACCAAAATGGGTAAGAGAAAATATACCATTTTTGGTTGCTTATCGGGATTCATGGCGCTTACATCTAAAGGAGCCGTTTCGTTATAATCATTTGGGGTAAGCTTACCAGTATCAAATACTCTTTTATCCGCTTTTTTAATCAAACCAAACCATGGGAAAATGCCATATATAAATAAGGGAATCAACAATACTGAAACGTAGCCATAGGTTGCATATGGAATCATCTTCCAATAGGTAAGCAGACCTTCTCCCTTTTTAGCTACATGCGATGTTTCGAGGATGTTGCCAATAAAGATTGTCCATGTAGAAATAGGCGCTATTACGCTCCAAGGTGGCGCGGTTGTATTAACAATATATGCTAGTTTTTCGCGGGGAATTTTAAAGGCATCGGTAATTTTACGCATGGAAATTCCCACAGTAAGGGCACTCAAATAATCGTCCAAAAAAATAAAAAGTCCCAAAAACCACGCTCCCATTAAGGCACCACGTTGGGTTTTGATGTATTTTAATGCCCATTCACCAAACTTGAGGGTACCCCCACTCCTTACCATTAAACCAATCAACGAACCATATAAGCCGCAAACCAAAATCACCCAAACGGAATCGTCTTTACCCATCACGGTTTTAAACGAATCGACAAAATTGGTAAAGAAATTAGTTTTAGTATAATAGCCAATAATAGCATACCCAATTAAAGAGCCAATAAGCAAGGGCTCGAAAGAGGTTTTTTGCTTGATGGCCAGTATAATTACTACTGCTGGTGGAATTAACGCTATGGCACCGTAGGTCATTTCATTTATTGATTTATTGATTTATTGATTTATTGATTTATTGAATTGTTTTATTGTTTGATGGTTAAATTGTTGTTATGTTTTATTGTTAATAGTTATGATTACCAAAAATTTAAAATCCCAAATCCGATTATTGTCTGATCCAATAGCTATCGGATCAGAATTTACAGGATTTAAGGATTAACAGAATTCATTTTCTAATTATTTGATAATCTTAATGCTAGCTACTTGATACTTTCCAATAAATCCAAAATCGAACATCCGAAATCCGAAATTCAATTATTGTCTGATCCGATAGCTATCGGATCAGGATTTGCAGGATTTAAGGATTAACAGAATTCATTTTATTATTTTAATGTACCGTGTTGTCTTAAAAATGGTAAATCATACATATACTAGCTACTTGATACTAAATACTTGATACTAACTAAGCCCTCCTATACTGATTAATTTTTTCTCCATGTATTCGTACAGGCCCTCGCTGCCGCTTTCGTGACCTTGACCGCTGTATTTCCAGCCGCCAAATGGAAGTTCGGTGCCGTGCGCCGCCCATTCGTTGATACCGATGATGCCAAACTCCAAACCTTCCGAAACTTTGATGGCCGTATTCAGGTTATTGGTGAAGGCATAGGCCGCCAAACCGTACTCGGTATCATTGGCTTTGGCTAGGGCATCTTCCAAATCGTCAAAACTAAAAACTGGTAAAATAGGGCCAAATATTTCATTTTGCGCCAAAACCGAGCTTTGATTTAAATTAGCCACCACGGCAGGCTGCATAAAATAACCTTTATCAAGGTGACTTGGTTGATGACCGCCTGTAAGTATGGTGGCGTTTTCTGCCTTGGTCTTGGCAAGTAATTCATAAACGCTATCGCGTTGTTTACTGGTTATAAGCGGCCCAACATTCACTCCATCTTCAAAGCCACTGCCCACTTTTAATTGCGCAACATATTTGGTAACCGCCTCGGTAAATTGATCGTATATATTTTTATGGATATAAAAACGCTGAGGCGCGACACAAACTTGGCCGTTATTACGGAATCGGGCTATGGAGGCCGCTTTTGCTATGGCATCCACCTCTACATCATCAAAAATAATTACCGGGGCGTTGCCACCCAACTCGAGCGATAGCTTGGTATGGGTATGACTAGCGCCGTCCATCAAAATTTTGCCAACACGGGTACTGCCAGTAAAGCTTATCTTTTTTACCCTGCTATCATCCAGCATGGCTTCGCCAACTGGGGCGGCATCGGCAATCAGTAAATTTAGTACACCGGCAGGTAAGCCAGCTGTTATAAAGGCATTGGTTAAATGGTAAGCAGAAAGCGGCGTATTTTCGGAAGGTTTAGCCACTACCGTACACCCGGCAGCCAAGGCAGCTGCCCATGCCCTTGCCGGGTTATAGGATGGAAAATTCCAGGCGGTGATAATGCCAATAACACCCATAGGCTGTAGTATTACCGAGCTGCGTTTATCAATGCGGTTGGTTGGTATTACTTTGCCATAGGCTCTTTTACCCTCTTCGGCATACCATTCAATTAAATTGGCAGCCACCGTCCACTCACCACGGGCCTCTAATAATGGCTTCCCGCTTTCAAGCACCATATCGTGTGCTATTTTATCCAAGTTTTCTCGTAAATAATTAGCGGCTTTTTTTAAAATCTCGGCACGGTAATAGGGGGTTGTTTTGCTCCAAGTTTTAAAAGCTTCAGCAGCGGCGTCAATGGCCAAATAGGCATCTTTTTGGTCGCCAAAACTTATGGAGGTTAAAACTTCCTCGGTAGCGGGGTTTATCAGGTCGATTCGGTTTCTGCTTAATGCCTCTACCCACTCGCCGTTTATATATTGTTTATTAGCTGATTGCACTTGCTTCGTGTTTTAGTTGCGTAACTGGCTCGCCCAAAAAATGGTTCAAACCTGCTTCTATAATATCCAGACCTTTGTTTAGCAATTCTTCCTCAATAACCAGCGGACTTAATACCCTGATGATATTGCCATAAATTCCGGCATTGATAACAATCAAGCCATGGTCGGCACAATACCCAATTAGTTTTTTGCATAAATCGCCATCGGGTTGGTTGGAGTCGTTATCCTTTATCAACTCAAAAGCCATCATGGCGCCTAAGCCCCTTACATCGCCAATGGCAGTAAATTTTGCTTTTAGCTGGTTAAATCTGTTCCTTACAATGGCGCCAACACGTTCGCCAAGGGCATTGATGTTGATTTCTTCCATGTATTTTAAGGTTGCCAGAGAGGCCGCGCAACAAACCGGATTACCTGGATAAGTACCTCCAATGGTGGAAGGTTTACAGGCATCCATTATATGCGCCTTGCCTATTACCGCGCCTATTGGCATCCCGCTGCCCATACTTTTTGCCCAGGTTGAAATATCCGGCGTTACATTGTAATGTTCGTAAGCAGCCCATTTACCGGTACGCCCAAAGCCACTTTGTACTTCGTCCAAAATCAGCAAAATGCCATATTTATCGCAAATGGTGCGTAAGCCCCTCAAATATTTAGCGGGCACCACGTTAAAACCACCTTCGCCTTGCACTGGTTCCATAATGATAGCTGCCACCTGTGAAGCGGGTACATTGCTATGGAAAAAGTCTTCCAGTTGCGCTAGGTGATGGTCGGAGAAGTCGTTTATGTTTAATCCGTTTCCGGTATGGTAATAATCAGGAAAAGGAATGCGGTAGACCTCGGGAGCAAATGGGCCACAATCTAACTTATATCCAACCTTTGAAGTAAGTGTCATGCTCATCATGGTTCGGCCGTGAAAAGCCCCACCATAACATATAATAGCCGGGCGGCCAGTTGCCTGCCTGGCAATCTTAATGGCATTCTCCACAGATTCGGCACCGGAGTTAGTCAGCATTACCTTGGTATGTTCGCCATGCGGCAAAAGGGTAGCCAGTTTTTCGGCCAGTTGCATATAAATTTCGTAAGTAGCCACATTAAAGCTACAGTGTATCAGTTTGGCAGCCTGTTCGGCTATGGCTTTCACCACTGGTTCGGGGCAATGTCCGGCGTTTACCACGCCTATGCCACCTGCAAAATCAATCATCTCAACACCATCGGCACTGGTAATAATAGCACCTTTGGCACTCACCGCCGTTGATGGGTTAAATATCCCGATGGCGTTTGGTACAAATTGCTTTCTTCTGGCTAATAGTTCATTACTTTTTGATTCCATGGTTGTATTATTTTTTATTTTGGGTATTTATGTTGATTGGCAATAGCCGCTCCATTTTCTTATGATTATAAATCAACCGCTATTGTTTTTTGGTTTACAAATTCTAGGATGCCTTGTCGACCAAGTTCGCGACCATAGCCCGACTTTTTGATGCCGCCAAAGGGTAGTCGCGGGTCAGATTTTACCAGCGAGTTAATGAAAACCGCTCCCGAATTTATCCGTCTTGCTAATGCAATACCTTTTTCAATATCACTCGTCCAAATACTGCCACCTAACCCAAAGGTTGAGTTGTTTGCCAATTCAATAGCCTTTGTTTCATTTTCGGCGCTGATAACTGAGGCAAGTGGACCAAATGTCTCTTCTTCAAAAGTAGTCATGCCTACATGCACATTAATGAGCAAAGATGGTTGAAAATTTGCCCCATCTACCGAGCCGCCGTAATAAAGTGAGGCACCTTTCGCCATGGAACGATGCATCTGATTTTCTAAGTCTTTCGCCAAGTTTGGTCGGGCCATAGGGCCGGTTGTAATCCCTTCCTGAAACGGGTCGCCTTGCTTTAATTTTTTTATTTGTATTTGCAGTTGATGTATAAAATCATCAACCGCTTCCTTCACTACAATAAACCTTTTGGACGCGATGCACGATTGCCCGGCATTTTGCATCCTTGATTGTATAGCTACAGTCGCGGCTTTTTCAATATTGGCATCGGCCAAAACAAGCAACGCGTCTGATCCACCAAGCTCTAATAACGACCTTTTAATTTGCTTACCTGCCTGTGCGGCCACAGTTGCGCCAGCAGCTTCACTGCCTGTTAAGGTTACCGCCTGTACAATATCGGCAGCAATCAATTTTTCAACCCCTTCGGCATCAATTACTAAGGATTGAAATACCCCCTCGGGAGCCTCTGCTTTTTCAAATATTTCCTGAATGGCGAGTGAGCAGCCCGTTACATTTCGGGCATGTTTTAATAAACCAACATTACCAGCCATTAAGGTTGGCGCGGCAAACCTAAACACTTGCCAAAACGGAAAGTTCCAGGGCATTACTGCCAATACCGCGCCAATTGGATGAAAGCTAACGAAGGATGTTTTATAACCAGCCTCTATCATTTCATCTTTCAAAAAACTTTCGGCGTTATTGGCATAATATTCGCAAACGGTAGCGCATTTTTCCACCTCGGCCATTGCCTCATATAATACCTTACCCATTTCGTTGGTAATAATGGTAGCAAAGCGTTCTTTCTCATTACGTAACACAGCCGCCGCGTTATGAAGCACCACGGCACGTTGGGCAAAACTTATGCCCGCCCAATGCGCATATCCTTTTTCGGCTTTGTTTATGGCAACATTAATAGCGGCGTTGTCAATTACCGGATATTCGGCTATTACCTGCTGGTTGTATGGAAAAATGGATTGAAATACTTTCATTATTTTTTAAATAGCTTTTTAGCATTACAGTATGCCGGGTACCAGCGCGCTAGTTGAACGCCCTGATACCTTATCGCATACTTCTTTATTGATCAGTTATAATTTAGCTCTATTTTGGTTTGGATAGGTATTAACCTATCCGTTCGCATTCATTGCTTTCATCAGCATTTCGGCAGCTACCCTTCCTGTTTGGGCAGCACCATTCATATATCCTTGAAACTCCCTACTCACATGTTCGCCGGCAAAATAAATATCACCTACCGGAACACCTTCCCAACCTGCCAGGGTACTCCATTGGCCTTTTTTAAAGGCACTATACCCAGCCTTCGACAATGGGTTTTCGTTCCAACAAAACTTTATGTTTTTTTGGGTATAAGCCTTATCCATACCCGGAAAAACCTTATTTAGTTGTGACAAAAACTCTTTTGCCATATCAGTCGGTACGCCTTTATTTAACGTTACACTAAAATCTCCCCCGCCAAAAATGGTAAAACTACCTTCGGTTTCTGATTGCGACTGGCTGCTGTCCCATCCGCAGCCAATCAACAAATCGGTAAAGGCATAGCCTTGTTTACCCATTTTGCGCCAAGGTTTACCATTGGCCACCCCAACAATAAATTTACTGCTGTTGCCATAGCCAATTTCGTTAATGCACCTCATTTTTTCGGCAGGCATTGGTACATTAATTTGCACCATCCTCAACATGGTAAATGGTATGGCAATAATTACCCTGGTTGCATAAACATGGGTAGTTGTTCCCCCATTGTCAAATTCTAGTGAATAACCCTTATCTTCCTCTTTACCAATACTTTTTAAGGTATAGCCCGTTTTTACTGACGGCTTTACCTTTTGGTAAAGCGCATTGGTTAGCATATTGCTACCACCTTTTATTTTAAAAACCTCGTGGTCGGCTCCAAACAGTTCATAATGTTTTTGATTAGCAACAGGCTCAACAAACATGATGAGGAAATTAACTGCCGATTGTATAGAAGCTTCCATACCATATTCGCGGGTGAGGCAAACGTTTAAGAAATTATACAACCAACCTTTTATACCTATTGAAGTTAAATATTCAGTTATAGATTGCTTATCAAGATGCTCAAATTTGGCTGCCGATTGATGGCTGATTATTTCTGGCAGCGATTTAACATCCTTCATCAGCTGCACTACAAAGGGCTTTAAAGCATTCTTTAAATCCTCGTCACTTAAATGCTTGCCTTCAAAAAAATACACCTTTTGGTCGAGCTTGTCCTCCCGTAAATCATATAGCGATAATCCTAATTCATTCGCTAACTGCAGTATATCTTGATGAGTGGTATCAACAAATTCGCCACCAACCTCGGTAGAAATTCCTTTACCAAATTCATCAATTAAAGTAAACATACGGCCACCAATCCGATCGGATGCTTCATAGATGGTAGATGTGGTATTCATTTTTTGCAGCTGATAGGCCGCGTTAAGTCCGGCTATACCCGCACCGATAATAACTATGTTTTCCTCCTTGTTTTTTCCGCAGGAGGCCAGCGAAAAAAGAGCCGGGGTAGCTATCATGGCTCCAGCAGCAACTGCACTTTGCCTCAAAAATTTTCTACGACTTTCAGCATACTCACTATAAAGCACAGCAGCCTCTTCTGTTTCCAATACAGCCGCATGGAAAGCAGACTTTAATAGCCGTGCCAGAGAATGATGTGCCATCTTTTTTATTTACTGATTTATTGAATGATTGATTTACTGATTGTTTATATACTAATTATTTAATGATTTACTGAATGATTGATTTACAAAGTTTTTGTTATTCCTTTATTAGTAACCTGGGTTTTGTACCACTACACCACCTGTGGCGTTAATTTCGCGTAATGGGATGGGGAAACAAGAGTTGGTTACTGTTAGTGTAGCACTTGTAAGTGGTTGTAAATAATTAACAACGTCTCCAGTACGTGCCAAATCAAAATACCGATGCCCTTCAAAATTAAATTCAGCCCTGTTTTCATCGGCTAACACCTGAAAATAATCTGGACCATCTTCTTCCGAATCGCTTGGACTATAGGCAGGCAAGCCTCTGTTGGTACGAATTTTATTTAAGTCGTTTATACCATCAGTGGTATTGCCAAGTGCTTCGGCACGTATTAAATACATTTCAGAAATTCTAATAACATAGGCTGAATTGTCTTTTAGTTTAATATCACTACTATACTTTAAGGTACGTAAAAAGCCATTAGGGTTAGTGGTATCCACCAAGTTGTATCGTAAATCGCCTGGGCGATTTTGGAAGAAAGATTGTAAATCGCTATTTAACGCAAATAGTACTTCTGTTAAAGCGGCTGTTGGTCGTGCATACGTCGCGGCATTGTAACCGCTTTGCGTTTGTGAATTAAATGGCAGCTCAAAAACAGATTCCTTGCTGTTTTTTGTGGTATAAATTTGGGTAAAAGTATTCTGATCGAGCACAGCATAGGAACCATCATTTATAACCAGAGTGGCAAATTTAGCCGCATTGGCATAATCTTTTTTGTAAAGATAAACCCTAGCAAGCAAAGCGTTTACAACAGCGGGATTTACATAATTTGGATTACGATTGATATTATTTTTCAATAAATCTGCTGATTGTTGCAAGTCGGCAATGATGGCACTATAGGTATCAATTACAGTGGCTCGTGGCACTATTGAAGTACTGGTTTGTGGAGTAGTTACTACCGGTATACCATATGGTGAGGTGATATCCCAATGATAACCAAAAGCCCGTAATAAATCAAAATGAGCCATGGCCCTTAATGCAAGCGCTTGTCCTTTTACAGCATTGAGGTATTGGGTTGATGCCCCTGTTACGGTGGCCTCACCTGCAATGATAGCATTGGCACTAGCTATTGTTTTATAAATTGCCACATAGGTATTTTGCAGGAAGGCATTTGACGAGGTAACGCTATAAGCGCCAAATTCGTTTATGGCATTATTGTTGTATCCACCGGCATAACCATTATCGCTATTCAAATCACACATTAATGGGTAATAGGCTCCATAATATTCCTGTACTTCTAAAGTACTATATAACCCTACTAAAGCTTTCGACAGCCCGGCTGAATCTTTAAAAAGCTGGGTTGCCTGTGTACCATTCGGATATATTTGATTAACCTTTACACAACTGCTGGTAAATAAAATTAATGCTACCGAGAAACTAGCTATTGATATATATATTAATTTTTTCATTGTAATTTCTTCTTAAAATTTAATGTCAAGACCTAAACTAATGGTACGGGCAGGTGGATATGCCGCATAATCAACCCCTGCGGTTTCGGGGGCACCTCCACCAGTCGAGCTTACTTCCGGGTCATAACCAATATACTTACTTAGAGTGAGCAAGTTTTCGGCGTGAGCGTAAATTCGCATACTGTTAAATAATTTGGTTTTACCTATATTATAACCAATATTAACCGTACGAACCTTAAAAAATGAGCCATCCTCTAAAAATTCACTGGAATTAGGGAAATAATTTTGTAGTAAAAAAGACGGACGAGGTATGTCGGTGATTTGACCCGGATGCGACCAGGCGCCTAAAACCCGGGTATCATTATTTGCGTAAACAGTTGCTAATGAAGCCCCCGATGGAGTTGCGGCACCGCTCCAACCCAAACTTTCGTAGGTAGGGCGTATCAAGTTAAACACTTTGCTACCATAGCTAAATTGGGTGGCTATCAGTAAATCGAACTTTTTGTATTTAAAATCATTACTGAAACCACCAAAGAATTTTGGTCGGGCATTACCAATAATGGTAGCGTCGCGGGTAAAGTTTACCTGGTCGGCACGTTCTTTAGTACCATCCGCGGCGTAATAAAGCGCGTCACCATTGGCAGGGTCAACCCCGGCAAAGCGAACCCCAATAAAAGTACCAACCGGCTGCCCAACTTTTAGAATATGTGTTTGAAACTGATCATTATAAGAGCTAATATATTGGTTATCAATTTTTAATGATTTTATGGTGTTATTTAGGAAAGAAATATTAAACGAGCTGTTCCAGCTAAAATCTTTGTTCTTAATGTTGCTGGTATTTAACTGTATCTCTAGACCTTTGTCTTGAATTTCACCAAAATTTGAATAAAAGGATGCAAATCCGGTTGTGCCAGGTGATGGCGTTTGGTTTAATAACTTAGTTTCGCTTGAAATAAAGTATTCGATCGATCCACTTAAAAAATGATTAAATAATTCAAAATCAGTACCAATATTGAATGTTTTATTGGTTTGCCAGGTTATTGGTTCAGGACCCAGTTGGTTCAAAGGAACATATCCGAAATTGCCATCATATTTAGAAATACCGTAGTAGGCATAATTTTGATATGCCGGTACATTGGTTTGATCGCCTGATAATCCATAACTAGCCCTTAATTTTAATGTGTTGATAGATTTATTCTCCGACAAAAATTCCTCACCTGTTAAATTCCAACCTGCCGAAATGGATGGAAAGTATCCCCATTGATGCCCGGTTGGAAATTTCGATGACCTATCCGCACGCATAATGGCTGATAAAAGGTATTTTCCATCATAATCATAATTAGCTCTCGAGATAAAGGATTCAAGCGCATCGTAAACCAATGGATAGTCAAGGATTTTTTGATTAACGATTTCGGCATCATTTATACTTGGCATATTACCAGGATTGGTGAAACCCGTACCTCTTGATTGCGATAAATTGGTTCTGCTTTCTTGTTGCGAAAAGCCACCTAACAAAGTGATATTATTTTTACCGAACTTATGTTGGTATGTAAACGTGTTTTCGTTTAGCCATGTATACGATTTTGATTCGCCCAGTAAAAGCTTTCCACCTAATGCTTGCGCGTCATTTGTTAAGGCTGAATAAAACGCGTTGTCGTTTACCTTATTAAAATCAATCGACCAAGTAGTTCTGAACTTCAGATCCTTATTGAATTTATATTCACCAAACGCGGATGAAATCACCCTATCAGTATACGTATGCGCGTTAATTTCGTTGGCAGATTTAACCGGATTGTCAGACAGCCAAGCGGCCTGATACTGTGTGAAATCGGCATAAGTACCATCTTGATTTCTTACAGGCATTAATGGCGATGCTCCTAAGGCATTGGTTACTACCCCTGTATAGGTATTGTCATTAAAACTGCGCTTATTATCAGAATAAGAAGTACTAGTGTTCAAACCAAACGAAATATGATCGGTAACTTGATAATCAATATTCGCGCGCAAGTTATAACGCTTGTAATAATTGCTAATGATAATACCATCTTGATCAAAATAACTGCCCCCCACAAAATATTTGATTTTTTTGGTACCTCCAGAAATGGATAATTGGTAATTGCCAACAAGCGCGTTTCTGAATATTTGATCTTGCCAATTGGTGTTAATACCACTAGTTAAGTCATAATATTGTGCTGCCGGATTAGGTATAGCCTTGCCTGAGGCATCAACTATTCCTGCTGTTTGCATATCACTCAATGCAAAATGAGACCCTTCATTTCCATTAGCCTTATCATTATTATACACCCAAATATCGTTAGCAATTGCCGTATTGGTTAAATTATAAAATTGTTGGGAATTTAAAAAAGGGATTTTTTTCTCAACAGATTGTACACCTAAATTTACATTAAAATCAATGGATGTTGCCCCAGCTTTACCGCGCTTGGTGGTAATTAAGATTACTCCATTAGCAGCCCGCGAACCATAAATGGCTTTTGAGGCATCCTTCAATATCTCGATAGATTCAATATCATTCGGGTTGATATCAGAGATGGAACTTAGGTTTTGACCATTACCTACCGATTCGCCACCTAAGTTATTGGAGGTACCTAAAGATGAGTTGCTTTCGCTAATCATTGGCACGCCATCAACCACATACAACGGATTTTGTGCACCGCGTATGCTTACCAGCAAACCGGCACCCGGCGTACCTGATGGCTGGGTAACGTTGATACCCGAAAGTTTACCCTCAATACTAGCCGCAAGGTTAGAAACAGGCTGATCCTTAAATTCCTTGTTTTTTATAGAGGAGATAGCCCCGGTAACTTCGCTTTTCTTTTGGCTACCATAACCAACCACCAACACTTCCTTTAATTCAGATTTTGATTCTTCTAAAGTAACTCGGATGGTAGTTTGAGATTTAATTTCGACCGATTTTTTCTCATATCCTAAAAATGAAAAAATCAATACACTGTTTTCACCTGATACCTTTAATGAAAAAGTGCCATCAACCGCAGTGGTTACCCCCTGATTGGTCCCTTTAATTGAAACCGAAACACCGGGCATTGGGTTACCTTGCTGATCAATAACAGTTCCTTTAATTACATGATCCTGCGCCATGGTTAGCCGTGGAGCTAAACAAAAAGCCAGAATGATTAAAATTGTTTTAAGTAAACGTAAATGTTGCTGCATACAGAGTTGTTAGTTATAAGCTATATAGTTTCTTTAAATAAATTGCTATTAATTACTGCACTTTTATAAACCATGTTTTGACAAATACGCATTGTTTTTATCAAAATATTGGTCTTTTTATATATAAAATTAAAAAATACACTATGAATGTTATA
Organism: uncultured Mucilaginibacter sp.; assembly: GCA_903891475.1. Lineage (GTDB taxonomy): Bacteria > Bacteroidota > Bacteroidia > Sphingobacteriales > Sphingobacteriaceae > Mucilaginibacter. The sequence goes on along the minus strand of CAITEP010000040.1, from coordinate 10,775 downwards.
AATATGAATAAGTCAAATGAGTACTAATATAAGTCATATTTTATTTTGAATAATATTTTTAATTACTGATAATCAATATATTATATTTGGTCAAAAATAAGTATATTTATTGGTCAAAAGTTTGACCAATAAATCAGCAATATGACGGTGTTAATTTTGAGTGCTTTTTTTGATATTTATTTGAAAAAACACTAAAAAAATTTAAAAGTTTCATCTAAAAACGAACCATTTTGTAAGAAATATGCAATTATCCGACAAAATAAAGAGCTCAATTACCGAAAACCCTCAAATAATAGCCATATTAAAGAACAAAAGCCGAGAAAAGACCTGGGAAAACTTTACGCGTACCCATTTTAACCTTATTGCAAAGACAATAAACAAGCAAATAACCAAGGAAGTGCTTGCAAATCCGGATTTGGTGGAAATGGGCTTGATAATTGGCAGGCAAAGTCTGGAAAAACAACTAAGAACCCTTAGGTGTAACCATGTATACGACTTTATAAAATACCTGAGCAATATGGGCGAGTACAGAGTATACAATTGGATAAGCGGCAAAACACTGCAAAGCTATTGGAACGGTGGAGAGGCTAAATATATAAAGATAAATTCCCTATTGGTTTTTTTACAGGTACCTTTTGATGAATGGGACAATTGGCAAAAAGTTCAGGAATTGGGTAGAGGAAATTCAATACGGTTATCGTCGGTAAATAATGGCTTTAGCCGCTCATCAATGGTGATTATAAAAAACTATTATTTGGGTAATTATTTTTTGTACTATCCAAAAACCGATGGAAGCAGTAATATTATAAAAACACCATTTATTTTAAAAGAACACGAAAACGGACAAATTATAGTGCGCTCGGTATCAGAGGGGCATCGTTATAGTGGCAAGGTTATAGGCATACGCGATGGTTGCCTCTATATTAATTGCCAAAATTTGGATTTTGAAGAGATGGAACAATATGTATTCAATATTGGGCTCGAAACCAAACCCGAAGTATTATTTGGTGTAAGTACTACTGTTAGCGTACGTAACAGGCGACCGGTAGCATTAAAAAACATACTGGTAAAACAAACCAAGGATGATAAGAACTTCGACAACATCCATGAAATTGAAATAGCCCTGGATAAAATATTTGATACCGAAACCGAGGAAGCAATTATAGTTAACTATTTTAAAAACAGTGTACATAACATTATTACCACCAATAGCTGCCGTAAGTTAGAAGATGTGAAAAAGATTATCAATAAATAACCTTCAAATAATGCTATGCCGAGTTTGGTATTTTTACCAAATTGATTTTAAACCAGCTATTTTGGCAGTTTTGACTGCTGTATTTTTATTCTTTTTTATGGTCAGCTTATTAAATGGATTTTTAGTGAAATAGGTGCTTGTTAAAACGGTAAGGCCATTATCGGCAAAAACCTCTACAGATGAAGCATCCAGTATCAGTTCCAATCTTGTTACCACTGTTGAAGTTAGCCTTGGCGCGGAAATTAATTTCGGAAATTCTGGATTAAAATCAACAATCCCTGATTTTGACCTGTTTATATAATAGGCCTTTGTATTACTGTCATAACCAATTTCCAATTTATTGCCATTATTGTTTTCCATAACTAAAGTAAACTCGCCTATTTTATCAAAGTCAATATTTAATTTAAAAAGTAGTTTATTGCTGATATCAAGGGTAATGGCATTTGTGCTTTGGATAGTTCCGGTTAAGTTTCTATTTGATGCTTCTAAATCTTTTAACTCCTTAACCGGGGTCGATCTTAAAAATACATCGTTGTTCACTTCCATCAGTTTTAGCTCACGAGGTACGGTCATAGCGCTGCGCCATTTTTCGGTTGGCACTTGTTGGGCATAGGTCCAATTGGTCATCCAGCCTAAAAATATTTTTCTATTTCCAGTATTTGACCAAGTTACACCGGCATAATCATCCGGACCGTAATCGGCCCATTTTGTTACCGGGTTTGGAACACTGGTTTTAAATTCAGTACCATTAAAATCACCAATAAAATATTGTGTTGCCGAGCCTCCGTTTGGCCCACCAGGATTTACGCTAACCATGAGTACCCAATAAGTTTTTTCTTTCAGTTTTAACTTAAAAAGGTTAGGGCATTCCCAAACCCCCAAGTGAGCACCAATATTGCTACCAAACTCACTTTCCTTCCGCCATTCCTTTAAATTAGGCGATGAGTAAAAAGTAACCCTATCTTTAGTGGCCAAAGTCATCACCCATTTTTTTTGCGGGGCGTACCATTGTACACTAGGGTCTCTAAAATCTCGAATTCCCGGATTTTTTAAAACCGGATTGCCGGAATACTTTTCCCAAGTCTTACCTTCATCCAAACTATAGGCCAAACTTTGATATTGAAACGTATTGGTACCCGCTTTTTCACCAATCGGGTCGTGATGGGTAAAAATAGCCACTAATGGAACTTGCCCGTTTTTACCAAGGCCTGTAGTATTATGTTTATCAACTACCGCGCTACCCGAAAATATGTAACCAAGGCTATCAGGAAAGAGCGCGATTTGTTGTTGCTGCCAATGTACCAAATCATTACTGGTAGCATGCCCCCAATGCATTGGCCCCCAGGTTATACCATTAGGGTAATATTGAAAAAACAAATGGTAAAGCCCATTATAATAAACCATACCATTAGGGTCGTTCATCCATTTCTCTTTGGCCGAAAAGTGTAGTTGCGGTCGGTAAGGTTCATTGTAAACGCTATCCATTAAATTTTGAGCATTTAAATTTAGTGTGATTAATAAGGTTAAACCAATAAATAAGGTTTTTTTTATATCCATTTTATTTATTCAAAATGTAAGTGATTTGGTAAAGCAAACTTAATTAAAATAAAAGCTAAAATGATTATTCGTATTGAACTTTAGTTTATTTGCAAATTGATATAGCTTAAACAGAATTGTACATTTATCAAAAAATAAATTTATTAATGCAAATAAGACTCGCTACTAAAAATGATCTCTCACAAATCATAAACTTAATAAATGAAGTGGTTCCTTTAATGAATAAGAATGGAAATTTTCAATGGGATGAAAATTATCCCAATATGGAGGTTTTTGATAATGATATACAACAGCAGCAACTTTGGGTAGCAGATGAGGATGGGATAATTGCAGGAATAGCAGCCATAACAACCGACCAAGAACCTGAATATGCTACAATTGGCTGGGATATAACCGAGACAGCCATTGTAACACATAGGTTGGCGGTAAGTAACCTATATAGAGGAAAAGGAATAGCCAGGGCACTCTTATTAAAGGCTGAGGAAATAGGTATGAAGCGTGGAATTAATATTCTGAGAATTGATACCAATTCAAATAATGAGGCAACACAAAAATTATTCCCAACTGTAGGTTATAAATTCTCGGGAAAAATTGATTTGGGATTTAGACCTGGATTAAGGTTTTTGTGCTATGAAAAAAGGTGGTGATTTTTAGAATTATAGTTTTTTATAATTAAATCATTTTGATTTTTATCTTTTAGTATAGATTATTAGTCCCTTAAAGCTAAGACCTTTATCAATTATGGCTTTATTGTTAATATGGTGTTAAATTTATTTACCAAAAAATCGAATACTAAAATTAAAGCCACCATAAATATACATTTTTGAAATTTTAACTTTCATTATTATCTAATTTTTTTCTTAAAAATTTATTAAATAACCTAATAGCTACATTTAATAAAAGAGAGAACAAAGTAGTGTTATAAAATTTTAATACTTCCTTAACATTGAGGTAACGTTAAACAACCACCTTTGAAAAAAAATTTATTTATTCTTATTGAAATTATGAAAAAAATCTTTACTAAAAACATTAGCGTAGCGTTAGTGATTTGTTTTGTGCTGGTAAGTTACCTGGCACAAGCACAGAATTTGGTTAGCAATGAAAATACAGTTAGCGAAGTTACCAAATCAAATACTGTAATTGAATATCCTGCAACTGTAAAAGTTGACAAGGGAGAAACTGTTGGCAATACCAAAAAACAAATAAAGGCAGCCGAAGATACTACTTGGAAGCCACAAAGAAGATTATGGGGTTATACCTTCGGCGATATGTATTTTGACCAACACTCCGACGCGACCAACAGAGGCAGCGAAACCATGTATAATGGCGTGCCAGCAAATCGGAATGCTTTCCAATTCCGTCGCTTATATTTAGGTTACGATTATGAAATTACAAAAAAGTTTAAGGCTGAGGTTTTATTAGCCAGCGAACCAAGCGCCAACACAGGTACCTTTAGTGGTGCTACTACTACCATCCAAAATGGTGATAATTTGGTGGATGGCAAAATGGCTTTTTGGATTAAAAACTTTAATTTAAGAGTTAGAGACGTATGGACTGGAACAGATTTTGTAATAGGTGAAATGAGTACACCTGGTTTTGCTTTAAACGAGCCAGGCACAAACGCTCCGGTTTCTTTATCAGAAGCAACTTGGGGTTACCGTTCAATTGAAAAAACGATAACTGACTTTCATAAAAATAATTCTTACGATGTTGGCGCCGCCTTACAAGGAACTTTTGACCCCGCAACTAAAAACTTTGGTTATGTAGCTATGATAGGCAACAATAGTACTGCAAGTTTATTATCTGCAGCCAATGCTAATACTGGTTTTTATAAAATATTTTATGGAGTTCTTTGGGGTAAATTCTTTGATAAAAAGCTATTTGTTGATGTTTATGCAGATTATGCCAAAACTGCAGCATCAACTTCTGCTATCACCGCTGGTCAAGACCATAGCATGTTAAAAATATTCGCTTCTTACACTACTAAACCTATTACCTTAGGCGTTGAAGCTTACACTCAAAATATAGCTAGCGGTGTACAAAACAGTACTACAAAGTTACCTGAAGATGCTACAGTTAATGGGTTTTCATTTTGGGTAAAAGGCCCGGTTGCTAAAAATTGGAACTATTTTTTACGTTTTGACAATTATAATCCTGATACAAAGTTTAATACCGCTGATTCTTATACTGTTAATACCAATTACGGTTCTTATAATCCAACTGTAAAAGAGCAGTTTTGGACAGGAGGTTTAGATTATAACCCAACAAAAAATGTACACTTTATGCCGAATTTTTGGTTAGTAGATTATAAAGATCAAAGAACTTCAACCACAGCAGGTTACGTTCATGACGACCATACTTTAGTATATAGATTTACTTTTTACTATACTTTCGGCAAGTAATAATTTAGTTCTCCAAATGTGGCCCCAATTTGGAGAACAACTTATATAAATAAAATAAACAAATAATTAAAGTAAAACCAATGAAAGTAGTTAAAAGTTTACAGTTGGCAATTGTTGCATTAGCATGCATTTGCACAACCTTATCAGCTTCTGCGCAAGATAATACCTTGCTAGGTGCCGGCAGTACCTTTGTAAACCCTTTGTTTACCAAGATATTTTCAGAGTATGACGCCGCGTACCATGTAAAAGTAAATTATCAAGCCATCGGTTCAGGTGGCGGTATTTTACAGTTAACCAATAAAACAGTTGACTTTGGAGGTTCTGATGCTCCACTAAATGATGAGCAAGCCAAAAAAATCGGTGTACCAGTGCTGCATATCCCAATGGCAGCTGGGGCAGTTGTAATTTCATACAATCTACCTGGTTTTACCGGAAAATTGAAGCTTGATGGTAAAAATCTAGCCGATATTTATTTAGGCAAAATCACAAATTGGAATAGCCCTGAAATTGCCGCGGCAAATAAAGGTGTTAAATTACCAGATATGCCCATAGTTGTTATTCACCGTTCAGACGGTAGCGGTACTTCCTTTATTTTTACTGATTACCTTACCAAAGTTAATGCCGATTGGGCAAGTAAAGTTGGTAAAGCTAGCGCGGTTAACTGGCCAGCTGGTTTAGGTGGCAAAGGGAATGCAGGCGTTGAAGGTTTAGTAAAACAAACTCCCGGTGCCATTGGTTATGTAGAATTGGCTTACGCGGTTCAAAATAAAATGCCATATGCTGATGTAAAAAACAAAGCCGGACAGTTTATTACCCCCACCTTGGCGTCAACCACGTTATCAAGTAATGTATCAACCTTACCTGCCGACGCGATTGTATCATTAACCAATACTGACAACCCTAAAGGTTACCCTATTACCAGCTTTACTTGGGCTTTAATTTATAAAGAACAAAAATATGGTGATCGCTCGGCCGACAGAGCAAAAACTTTATTGAAATTATTGTGGTACAACATCCACGAAGGTCAGAAAGATTGTGAGCCATTAAATTATGCGCCGCTTTCAAAATCAGCTTTAAAGATTGCTGAAAAAATATTAAAATCCGCTACCTATGATGGTAAAGCAATTTTATAATTTTAGACCATAATAAAATAAACACCACAGCAGAAAAGTGAAATAAGCAGTGTAACTTAGGTTACACTGCTTATTTTTAGCTTTCTGTATTTGGATTATATAATAAATTGATAGTTTTTGGAAATATAAAGATGGAAAATAATAAAAGGTTAGACCTATCGTACACCCAAATGAAATGGGATACTGCTTTTAAAAGAATTTTGATTTTTATAAGCGGTATTTTATTGGTTTTGGTTGTAGGTATATTAATCACATTGATTATTCAATCAATGCCCTCTATTAAGGCCTTGGGAATTAAATACCTTTGGGGTAAGGTTTGGGATCCGGTTAGTAACATTTACGGTGCTTATCCATTTTTAATAGGCACTTTGCTAACTTCATTTACCGCATTAATTATTTCTATCCCATTTTCAATCGCTATTGGTATTTATCTTGGCGAATACAATACTAAAGGTTGGTTATCAAATTTATTAAAAAACACGATTGAACTAATTGCTGCTGTACCATCTATCATTTATGGTTTTTGGGCCTTATTTGTTTTGGTACCTATAATACGCACATTTGAAACTAAGATAGGGGTACAACCTTACGGGGTTGGAGTTTTTACCTCTTCAATTGTATTAGCCGTGATGATAATTCCTTATGCAGCGTCATTAGGTACTTCATTAATCAGAATGGTACCTTCACCACTAAAAGAAGGTGCATATGCTCTTGGGGCTACAAGGTTTGAAGTAATTAGATCTGTTATTTTACCTTATACCCGCAGCGGGTTATTTGCAGGTATTCTTTTATCACTTGGACGAGCCTTGGGAGAAACTATGGCAGTTACCATGCTTATTGGTAATACAAGTGCTATTGCTGATTCATTTAAAAACATATTTTTCGGTCCCGGCAATACCATGGCCAGTGTTATTGCGAATGAATTTGCCGAAGCCGACCATACATTGTACTTTTCGGCACTTATTGAACTTGGTTTGGTGCTATTTTTTGTGACCGTGATTATTAACCTTATAGGCAAACGTATTATTACCAAATACACCAATAACTAAAAGCATGGATGCACGTATAGGAATTAGAAATTCCAAAAATATTTTATTTAAGGCAGTAATTGTTTTTTTCGCTTTTGTAGTTACCATTCCCTTAATTATAGTTTTGCTTTACATTATTAAGCAAGGCGTAATGCAGGTTAATTGGCACTTTTTAACTCATATACCAGCTCCCGAAGGGGAGAAAGGCGGGGGTATTGCCAATGCGCTGGTAGGTAGCTTTTTCATAATAATTATCGCATCTGTTGTTGCCATCCCAATAGGTATACTTACAGGCATATATTTAAGCGAGAACCCAGGCACCAAACTATCCTACTACACCGGTTTATGTGTTGACATATTACAAGGTGTTCCCTCTATTGTAGTTGGCATAGTGGTTTATTTTTGGTTGGTAAAACCATTAGGCTTTTCGGGCTTTTCAGGAAGTATGGCACTTGCAATTATGATGTTACCTATAGTTATCCGGTCTACCGAGCAAACCTTGTTATTGCTACCACCTTCCTTAAAAGAAGCTGCCTTATCATTAGGAGTTCCTTATTATAGGGTAATTTTAAAAGTAATTGTTCCTTGCGGTTTTGCAGGTATTCTATCAGGTATCATATTATCAATAGCACGTATTATAGGCGAAACAGCTCCCTTATTATTTACCGCTTTGGGCAATAGCTTTTTATCAACCAATATGGCTAAGCCAATGGAAAGCTTACCGCATTTAATATTTACTTATGCGACAAGCCCTTATGATGATCAGCATGATCTTGCCTGGGGAGCATCATTTATATTATTAATGTTTGTTTTAACACTCAATTTATTTACCAAGTTCATTACAAAAAAATGGAACATACAGTTATAAGTGCAACAAAATTTAACGCGTGGTTTGGCGATAACCATGTAGTTAAAGATGTATCGATAGGGATTGAAAAAAACCAGGTAATTGCGGTTATGGGGCCATCAGGTTGTGGTAAAACAACCTTTTTACGTTGTATAAACCGTATGCACGAATTAATACCAGGTGCAACCGGTAAAGGCTCATTGAAATTATATGATGATGAAATTTACAACATGAACCCTATTTACGTTAGGTATAAAATTGGAATGGTTTTTCAAAGACCAAACCCATTCCCTAACTTAAGCATTTATGATAATGTAGTGGCTGGTTATAAATTAAACGGTTTGAAGGTGGCTAAAGCCGAACAAGATAATATAGTTGAAAAATCATTAACTTCGGCAGCATTATGGAATGAGGTAAAAGATTCATTGCATAAAAAAGGAACGTTCCTGTCGGGCGGTCAGCAACAGCGTCTATGCATAGCTAGAGCCATTGCCATGGAACCCGAAGTAATTTTATTTGATGAACCAACTTCGGCGCTCGATCCTATTTCGACTGCTAGTGTTGAAACTTTATTTCATGAATTAAAAGAAAACTATACCCTTATTATTGTAACACACAATATGCAGCAGGCTGCAAGGGTGAGTGATAAAACGGCGTTCTTTTACATGGGCGAATTGGTTGAGTTTGACGATACTAAAACTATGTTTACCTCACCTACTGATACACGTACACAAAATTATATAACCGGAAGATTTAGTTAAGATTAGCCGTTTAATATCATTAATAAGTATCATTGATTATTGTGAGCTTATAAATTCACAAATCAGTTTATAAATTTTAAAACTTAATATTATGACACCAATAGAAAGCGAAATAACCGCCCTAAAAAAGGAAGTGGTAAGTATGTGGGTTTTGGTTCAATCACAACTAAACAAAGCCAAAGAGGCGATGGTGAGCTTTGATAAAGACCTTGCAAGGGAAGTTTTAATAAAAGAAAAGAGAGTAAATTCCTTCGAGCTAAAAATCGACAGAGATTGCGAAAATATACTGGCTTTACACTGCCCTGTAGCGGTAGATTTACGATTTATTTTGGCAGCATTGAAAATAAACTCAAACCTAGAGCGAATTGGTGATATTGCCGCGGGTATTGCATTGTTTATCATTGAATCGTCGGTAAATTTTGATCAGGCCGCCATGGAAAGCACTTCATTGCTACGCATGTATGATGAAGCCATCAATATTTTAAGTGATACACGTACCGCGTTCGAGAAGGAAGATACTGTATTGGCCCGTAGTATTTTTAAAAGAGATGATGTTTTAGATGATATCAACGAAAATGCTCCTGCTACTATCGGAGCGGTAATTAAGGCTGATATTGACAGTGTTCCCGAAGCACTTTATATGCTATCAGTAATACGTAAGTTAGAGCGGGTTGGTGATCAATCAAAAAACATTGCCGAAGAAATTATTTTTTATATAGAAGCTAAGGTTTTAAAGCACCTTGAAAGCAGCAAAAAGAAATTTGAAGGGGAGGAATAAAAAACTAATATTATCTTATAAAGAAGGCAGACCCAAATCTGCCTTTTTTTGTGTCAGGTAATTTGATATCATTACTTAGTTGAACTGTGTAAAAGTATTTGTTTTCTTCTTCGTATGCTTCATGCAACATATTGGTATCTAATTGCATCTTATTAAAAACAATCATCATGAAAAAAATAATTTATATTTTAGTCTGTACTTTAATTGTACTATCAATCCAAAATAATCTTTATGCACAAAGTGAAGAAACCAGGTCTGTTTCGGGGTTTAAAGCTATTTCCTCGGCAGGCCCATTTAATATTCATATAAAAGTTAATGGAACCGAAAGCCTAAAAATAAACGCAGACAAAGCTATTTTAGGCGAAATAGAAACCTTTGTGGAAGATAACAACTTAAAAATAAGATTTAAAAAGCGCCACAATTACCATTATGATGGCCGCATAGAAGTATATATAACAGCAAAATCAATAGCAGAATTAAGTAATGCGGGGTCTGGAACCTTGAATGTTGAAGAAGGTGGCTTAGACGCTAATAAAACTTCCATATCAATTGCTGGTTCGGGCGATGTTATAACTAGTATAAAAGCCGATCAATTAAACGTTTCAATTGCAGGTTCAGGATCTGCCCATGTAAAAGGTTCATCAAATAAAATCAGTGTATCAATTGCCGGTTCTGGCCAAATGCTTGGTAAAGAGTTAAATACACAAACTTCCAATATATCAATAGCTGGATCTGGCAATGTTTATCTCATAGCCTCCAACAAGATTGATGCAAATATAATTGGTTCTGGAAGCGTATATTATACCGGTAATGCAAGCGTAAGCTCAAATTCAATTGGCTCTGGTAAAGTCAGAAAATCAAACTAATTTTTACAGATTTAATAGACAAAAATAGTTGGTAAAACCTTTGTAATAATCTGTTTTACAACAAGATATAAGGAGCAAATTGAAATTGATTTCAATTTGCTTTTTTTGTTATATGAAATCGTCAAAAAAAGGCGTGTTTGAACTGTAA
>CAITEP010000039.1 GCA_903891475.1 uncultured Mucilaginibacter sp. | reverse complement strand
TCTCTAAAGCTACATTGCCCAAACTTGCATGAAGTTAAGAGACTAACAAGAATTAAAGAGACTCTAAATATCATCAGAAGAATAGTTATTCGTTATTTAAGATACTTTTCACACTTTCATCATACACCGGATTCGCACCCCTTTTACTAGCCACAAAGCCTCCAATTTTACAGGCTTTCTCAATGGTTTTATCCATAGGGGTATCATTCAAAATACCCGAAATAAAGGTAGCCAAAAACGAATCTCCGGCACCAACGGTATCAACCACTTGTACCTTAAAGCCGGGATGCTCAAAAAATTGGTTGTTGCGCCAAACAATGGCACCATGCTCGCCACGGGTAACACAAATTATTTGCGAGCCATATTTTTTTTGAAAATAAATTATTTTGTTTTCCAAACCTTCAATACCCTCGCTAGCCAACAGTTCGGCTTCGTCCTCATTCATTTTTATGACATCTGCCTTTTGGCAAAGCTCCTCAATGGTGCTCAAGGTATAATGTGGCGGACGAAGGTTTACATCAAACACCTTCAATGCCTTGCTGCTTGCCAATAAACCTAATAAAGTATTTTTGGAAGCCACATCCCTACAGGCCAAACTACCAAATACAATGGCTGATGCCGCGTTGGCAGCCTCGGTTAGGGCCGCAGTTGGTTGTATATTGTCCCAGCTTACGGGTTGTGGTATAATATAGGTGGCATGCCCATGCGCATCCAATTGTACGGTTACCTCGCAGGTAGGTAATGCATCGGTTTGAATCAGGTTGCTATATAAACCGTTGGCTTTCAAAAATTCTACCAAACCCTTGCCCGATTCATCTGAGCCTACGCTACTGGCAAAACTCACATTCGCGCCTTGTTGTACCAAATGCCTAGCCACATTCATGGGCGCGCCACCCGCCACTTTAGTATCGCCAAAGGCATCCCATAAAATTTCACCGAAGCATAGTATATTTTTCATTGTTATTTTAGTTTAATTGGTTTTATAAAAATTAACAAACCTTTAAAGAATCCGCTTATAGGTTTGGAGCTGTAAATATAATTGCTGGGCTATTTGCTTTTATGTTTTGGCGAATTTTTCTTTTACATTTATGAGGTAAATTTCAAAAAAAGCGAAAAATGAAAAAGATAATATTGGGAGTCCTACTAATGTTGTTTACCAATAGCTTGATGGCGCAACAAAAGGAAGCAATTTTAAAGGTGCTGCATAACTTAACCACCAACTGGAACAAAGGCGATTTGGATGCCTTTATGCAAGGCTATTGGAAATCGGACTCGGTATTGTTTGTTAGTCCGACTGTGCCCGTTAAAGGCTGGCAAAATACCCTCAATTTATACAAAAAAAGTTATCCCGGCCATAAAGGCATGGGCAAATTATCGTTCAAAATTTTTAAAGTCGATATTCTAGACCCAAACTATGCCTTTGTTTATGGCCAATACCACCTCATCCGCGAAAAGGACGCGCCTACAGGCTACTTTACACTTTTGTTTAAAAAAATAAATGGGAAATGGGTGGTAGTGGTGGATCATTCGAGTTAGGGTTGTACTTGCTGCATTTTTTAGAAATTACTTAAGTGGCACGCTTAAATAATTTGGTATCCAAGCGGCACGCTTGGTAAGGCGGGTGTACTTATCATATTTTATAGGAATTACTTAAGCGACACGCTTAAATAATTTGATGTCCAAGCGGCACGCTTGGACAGGCGGGATTATTCTTGTTTTTCAAAATTGAGCGAGTCTCTGGTGTTTTTTTGCACAGCTATGGCAGCAAACAAACTTAAGAAGAAAGACATACCATAAAAACCTTTGGAACTTAAGGTTAACGTAGCGTTCCACAAGCCTATGGTAAGCAACAGAATAGCTATAATGGTACATGCCCAGCTTAAACCATAATAAATATTGGTTACCGGGATGTTTTCTAGCCTATCCCGAACAGCTTTTTGTACAGAAATTGCAGAAAACAAGCCAAAAAGCAGTACGGTAAAATAATAGCCTTTTTCGTTCAATGCCATTTCAGCGTTATATAAGCCAATATTATAACTGGTAAATCCAATAATTAAGGCGGCCCATGATGCTCCGATGAATGCGTTTGATGGTTTTTGATTCATAATTAAAGGTTTAATTCGGATTAAAATAGGAATTGTTTTCGAAAAAACAAGGTCTGAATTATGACTATTACTGTTATCGTATAAATTCACCTACACCATAATCGGTTTTTTTAGCAATTCATTAGCTTAGGAAATATTTCACCTTAAGAATTTTATTTATAGGTACTTTTTTGGTGTAATGAAAGCGAAAATATCTTAAAAATTACTTTTGTGATAACAATTTGTATATTTGATAACTAAACTTGATTTTATGAAGCCGCGTCAATTCATTTTTTTACTTTGTGTTGTTGTATTTTCTTCCTGCCTTAAAGATGCAGTTATACAACCAAACGTCCATACCAGCATTTCTGGTCAATTTTATGATCAAGCGAATAAAGAAATCTATGCCGGAGTTAAAATAAGGATTGGCGCCTACCAAGGTAGATCAACCTTTGAGGACCAGGTATATGACTTTGTTGGGTATGTGGATTCAACTACAACCGATAATAACGGAAATTTTAATATATCTTTCACTACCAAAGGCAATGCAAGCGATTATTTTTTTGAATATAAACTTTTTGGGAAAAATGTTTATGCAACTCCAATTGGAGGTGGTGTTCAAAGCGATTTAAAAATCGATTCACTCGGTAAAAATTTTGTTTGTAATTTTAATGTTATTAAAAATTATTACTTAAAATTAAGATTGCAGGTTAATAACAATCCATACCCACCTCTAAGTTTAATTGCAGGCAATAAGCAAACTTATTTTAGTAGTTATCTATGTAATGTATTTGGAACTAATAATGATACCGTTAAATATATCCAAATTCAAAAAAATTCAGGCGGATTTAATTTGTTTTTTTCTGTAAAAAATCCAACTACCGGTGCTACTTATCAAAATGACCCAATTTCTATAAATCCGGTAATCACATCCGATACCACAGATGGAGGAACTTATACGCTTAACCCTTCAAACTTTAAATAATTGTACATTTTAAAAATTTAGGAAATAGGTTGCATTGCCGTTCTAAGTTTCAGCTTGATATGGATGTTTGCTGATTTCTTTTGATGCAATATACTATTCCAATTTTTTTCAAGTAGGATTGCTATCCTTATTAGCAAATAAAATTAGTCCTTACAATCTTATTTCTAATTTTTATCCTACCAACAATTATCTATCTTTAAAATAAAAAACAATACCATGCGCTCCGTTTTTTTTGCAGGATATACCAACGTTGAAATTGAACTGCATAATACCGGTGTAAAGCTTCCTCTGCATATTTTTTACCCAACTGATACAGCCGAGCAACCCACCCAATTAGGCTCATTTAATTTGGAAGTAGCCCTAAAAAGTATCTGTAAAAGTGGAGCCTACCCGCTGGTCATATTTTCGCATGGCAGTGGATCAATGCCATTATTGTTTCGTGGTTTGGGGCAGTATTTGGCTCGTAATGGCTTTATAGTTGGTATGCCGGAGCACCCCTTCAATAACCGGATGGATAATAGCCGGGCGGATACCCTCGAAAACTTTGTGAACCGTCCATTACACTTAAAAACCACCATCAATTGGTTTTTTGATTATTCGACGTTTAAAAGCCATTTAATTCCTGATAATGTTTCCGTTATCGGGCATTCTTTAGGGGGATTTACCGCGTTGGCCTTGGCTGGTGGCGTACCAAGCACTTTGCCTTTTGGAAATATAGCTCCAAAACAATTATCAGTTGTAAATGACCATAGATTGAATCGATTAGTATTATTGGCTCCGGCAACGGTTTTGTTTAGGATGGAAGGCGCATTGGCTGATGTAGATATTCCTATTTTAATGTACTCTGCCGAATTGGATGAGCTTACACCCGGAACTGAACAAGCTGATATTGTACTAAATGGAGTTAAAAACAGAGATAAGGTAAAGCATAAAATAATTCCAAACGCCGGGCATTTTTCATTTATGAGCGTTTACCCCGATTGGTTGAAAAGTATCAGTGTACCACCTTCGCAAGACCCATCGGGCTTTAACCGACAAGCTTTTTTGGATATGCTTTATCCCGAAATTGTTGAGTTTTTAAGAGAAGGGATTTAACCCATTCTGTTTACCATAAGCAGAGGTATGCAATATTAAACAAGCCTTTTATTATTTATTAGCTTTTTAGATACCTTCCCGATAGTTAAGCCTTGTACCAAAATGGAGAAGATAACAATGATATAGGTAATCAGCACAAATTCATCGCGGTACATATGTTTGCCTAAGGAGAGGGCAAGGGCCACCGAAATACCTCCTCGTAAACCTCCCCAGGTTAATATGGCGATGGCATTTTTTTCGAATTTGATTTTAAAGCGAAGGAGATAAACCGGAATAAAAACCGAAATCCATCTGGCTAATAAAACAATGCCTATGGCTATTAAACCAATAAGCAGCACGGTTGAACTTATTTTGATGATCAGCATTTCAAAACCTATCAGCAAAAACAAAACGGCATTCAATATCTCATCAATCAGTTCCCAAAACTTGCCCAAATAATCGCGCGTTTGTGCCGACATACCCTCTTCATTCAGCTTATTGCCAATCATAATGCCTGCAACTACCATAGCCAGCGGTCCCGAAACGTGTAAATATCCGGCAATAAAATACCCACCCATCACAATAGCCAGTGTAATCAATACCTCTACCTTATAATCATCTATCGACCTGAGCGCTAAATAACCAATATAGCCCAGCAAAAAGCCAAAAAGCAAACCACCCGCTGCCTCCTGCATAAATAGCTTGCCAACATCCATAGCCGAGAAATTGCCTGAGCGGGCTACCTCGGCGATACTGATAAAAATCACCACGCCAACCCCATCGTTAAATAAGGATTCGCCCGATATTTTCAGCTCCAGCGTAGAAGGTATTTTGGCCTCTTTTAAAATTCCCAATACCGCGATTGGGTCGGTTGGGGATATCAGCGCGCCAAACAACAGGCAATATATAAACGGAATGGAGGTATGAAATAGGTCAAATATATACCACGTGATGATCCCTATTATAAAGGTAGATAGCAGTGTGCCCAAGGTTGCCAATACTATTACAGGCCAGCGTTCTTTATTTAGTTTTTTAGCGTCGATATGGATGGCACCCGCGAAAAGTAAAAAACTGAGCATAAAGTTCATCAACACATCCTGAAAATCAATGGCCCCAACAAATGCGATGGCTTTGTCGGATAGTGTAGCATTTATTTCGCCCAAAATAACCAATACCATGGATGATAATAAAGAGAGCGCCATGATACCAATGGTGGTAGGAAGTTTAATCCACCGTTGGTTTATATAGGCAAATACTGTTGCCAATACAATAATGGTGGTTAAAATTTCATAAACGTTCATGCAAAATAATTATAGCAAGCCAGCGTGCATTAAAAAATAAAAATCGTTTTACATTGGCTAATATAGTTAAAACCTATTGAATGAGGTTTGATAGGGTATGTGATTATCATATGGAATAATAATCGTCTTTCAATTTGCCTTCTATCAAATTTAGGTACATGGTTATTTAATAATACAATATGAGGTTAAATTAAAATAGGGTTGTAAGGTTTTCATTATCATGCCGACTAACACAAAAAAAGCATACCCCGCTCAATACATGAAACACCTATTTATTTTTATCATCACGTTGCTTACTTATTCCCAAATTTTAGCGCAAGGTTGCAGCGATGCCGGCTTTTGCAGCTTGGGCGATTTAAAAAATCATAACGAGCCCGACTCCAGTCGTAAATCAATCAGCGTTGGACTTAACTATGGCTTGGGCGAGGAGGGTACCAGTACCATCAATTCGTATTTGGAATACACCCAAATGTTGGGTAATCGTTTCGGGTTTCAATCAAAAATAACAGCTACCTATGCTGCCGGTTTTTTGGGCAGCAATTTTACCATTGGCGATTTATTTGCTACCCTTACCTATAAACCTGCTATCAGTGGTAAAAATGACCTAAATTTTATTGGCGGATTAAAGATACCCCTTACTGATGGCAATGCTAAAAACAACAATAATTTGCCTTTACCGTTGGATTATCAAGCAACCATAGGTACTTATGATGCCATTGCCGGACTAAACTATATAGTAGATAAAAAGTGGGAATTTGACGCGGCGGTTCAAATACCCCTCATCCAGCAAAACAACAGCACTTTTTTCCCGGAACTATATACCGACCCGCGAATTATAAAATTTGCACCCACCAATAATTTTAAACGTCAAAGTGATGTGCTTGCACGCTTAGGCTATTATATACAAATACCGCACTCGGGTATTACCCTAAAACCTAGTTTATTGGCTATATACCACGTAGGGGATGATACTTACCTAAATCAATCAGGAAACCGTACCACCATCAGTGGCTCGCAAGGGCTCACCCTGAATGGCACCGTTGTGGCCACCAAAAAGTTTAACAGCGGTAACCGGTTCGAAGTAGTATTTGGTACCCCCTTCATTGTGCGCCAGGTTCGGCCCGATGGCTTAACCAGAGGGTTGGTGGTTAATTTTCAATATACCATCGCGCTTTAAAATAGCGCTAGGCTAAGGTTTTGAATGCTTCTTTTTGGGTTTTTCTTTAATAACTACTAATTTATCATTCACCCAAGTATGCGGTTTATGAAATTCTGGTCTGTTTCGCCAATGCCTATAGGCTTGCAGGCTTATGATGTTATTATCACCTTCACTCCCAATGTCTAAATAGTAAATTTTAAATGTTTTAGGGTGGATAAGCAGCCAAGCGTGAGTACGGAACATTTCAAAATTAGCTAGCCCAACCTGCATAGCATAACAATAGTTATATGTTTTATCTGGCGGATTGATCATTATATCGGGACTAGATTTTTTTGCCGCTTCAAAAAAACTCTTTACCTCGGGCAAGGCACGTATCTTGGCAATCACCAGTTTTTCTGTTTTGTTTTTGGGTTTATAGGTGGAGGCCATTTCTTGGGCATGGCAGCATAATATTCCAAAAAATAGCGAAAAAGTTAAAATTATAAGCTTTGGTGCAGGGTTCATGAAAATTGCTTTAGGGCTGTTTAAAAGTGCATTTTTTATTTATGGAAATTTTGAAAACTGCATAAAAATATTTCAATTAAAAACCAATTAAACCACCTTCATTTTCATATCCCATCGGGATATCGCGTGGGTAGAAAAATAATAAACACGCTATTCGCGTTCCTTCGGAACGCCATCTGGGTTTGCCGATTAGAAGGATGGTTGCCATTGATACCTAGTGACACTTTAAATAAAATGACGTCCTCCATTAAATCGTTTATTTTTAAAAGTGAAAGGAAATTAAATTTCCTAATCCCCTCCCCATCCCACCACAAAAAAAGGGACAAACCTTGCCCCCTTTTATTATTCTGTTAGTTTTATAAACCTATTTATAAGCTATCACGGCCTCCCCGCTGCCAAAGCATTTTCGGCCCATTTAATGGCTAGCTGCTCTTTAAATTTGGCGTAGTTGGCTTTAAAGGCCATTTTTAAAACACTGTCAATGCCGCCTTTTACAGCCAAGTTATACACGCTGGCTGCCTTACGGCTAATAGAGGCATCCCAGGCACGCAGACTAAGCGAGTAGGAGCCATCTACATATTTCATCCAATGCCATAGGCCGGTTGGCATAAACAAGGTATCGCCATGCTCCAGGTGGCAATCAATACCTTCTACACCTTTTAGTGCCGGGAACTTTTCAAAATCGGGGTTCAATACATCATAATCCTCCAGCGCATAGGTGGTATTAGGCAAACAGTACAAACGACGTTTCCACTTATTCTCGAACAAAATAACATGCTTGCGTCCGCCAAAATGGGTATGGAAAATATGCGGCAAATCAATATCGTAATGCAAAAAAGTAACCGAGTTGGAGCCACCAAAAAACATGGAGGGCATGCTCTCTAAAAAGCCACCCATTAAATCCTTCGGAAACTTGATATCGTCCAACAATTGCGGAGCATGCTTAAAAATATTAAAAAAGAAAATCCTCAGTTCGGTAGGTTCGCGCTTAATTAAGTCGATATACTCGTCAAAAGGCATCTCCGCCGCTGCAGAGTTGATGGGTTTTGATGGGTCGGCTTTTGAGTTATCGTACAAAGGCACCACTTTATGCCCAACTACTTCTTTCAAGTATTCAGGCGTCCATTTTTCGCGGGCTGGCCAGTCTTTAGTCAATCCTTTTATAACCAGCGGTCGGCGCGGATTCAGGTAGTTTTTTGTAAAATCTGCTTTGTCAATACTTTCAACAGTATCAATTGGGGTAAGTATAAAGCTCATAGTTTGAATGCCTTAGTTGCGGATGCCGCCCAAAGGCCTGCATGCCAATATAACATGGTAACAAAATAACGCAAAAAAGGTTGAAGTATTTTAATAAATTGTTAAATTCATTGGTGAGTAGTGAATGGAGAGGGGTGAGTGGTTGAGTTAGTTGTGAGGGGTGAATAGGGGGTAGTAAGGCTTCAAGACCCCCTCAATGTCGTATAACGCAGGAAGCCTTTATTAGATATGAGTATTGAGATGTGAGTATTGAGACATGAGATGTGAGATTTGAATGAAACGAATTTACCAAAGAACCCAAAACACGCGCCCTCTTCTTAGAAGAGAGTTGTGGTGAGGGTAAAGCCCCCCTCAATCCCCCCGGTAGGGGGAAGCTTAAATTTACGATTAAAAATAATTTTACATCCCAATAGAATTCACCAAAGAACCCCAATTAAGCTCCCTCTCCTTTGGAGAGGGTTGGGGTGAGGCCAAAAAGCCCGGCGCTTTCGCGACCGGGCTTTCACCATAGGTATATGGTTGGTATTTAAATTAGAGGGTTTTCTATTTGTTTGCCGTGCTTTTAGCTTAGCTTAGTTTGGCAGTAATACGGTATTTATTACATGTATTACACCATTGCTTTGAGCCACATCGGCTATAGTAACCAAGGCTTTGTCGCCTTTTTCGTCGGTTATATACACCTTTTTGCTTTTGGTAGTGAAGGTTAGTATTCCACCCGATACTGTTTTTAACTCAGCCTTACCATTGCCTGCTTTAATTTTAGCAACCAAATCTGCAGCGCTTAAATTGCCTGCAATAACATGGTAAGTTAAAATTTTGGTAAGGGTGGCCTTGTTTTCAGGTTTTATTAAGTTGGCTATGGTGCCATCAGGTAATTTTTCAAATGCTGCGTTTGATGGCGCGAAAACGGTAAACGGACCGGCAGATTCTAAAGTTTCTACCAAATTGGCGGCTTTAACTGCGGCTACCAGAGTGGTATGATCTTTTGAATTTACAGCATTTTGAATAATGTCTTTGTCGGGATACATTTCGGCACCACCTACAATTTTATTTTGTGCGTTTACTTTGGTGGCCGTTGCTAAAGCTACTAAAGCAAAAGCGGCAATAATTAGTTTTTTCATAATTCCTTTTTTAGTGTTTGTAGGGATTTACGATGAAAAACTAAGGGCGGTTTTTAAAAAATGAAATATTTTTATTTGGGTAGCTAAATCGGCCTAAAAAAACAGCTCGGCAGCTATATGGTCGGCATAGAGTTTCCCTTTCGGGGATAGGTACAGCGTGTTTTCTTTTTTGAGGAGCCATTCCTTTTCAAAAAATGGCTCAGCAAGGTGCAATACTTCGGTGGAGGCAGCCGAAGCAATTTTATCTAGTTTTTTCAAATCAAGTCCCCACATGGTACGCAACGAAGTCATGATATATTCATTTAAACGATTATTTTCGGTCAGCACCTCCGTTTCTGCAGCTATTTTGCCAGCCTCAATAGCCTTTATATATTTCAGGTTGTTTGCAATGTTCCAACTACGCTCGCTACCGTTGTACGAGTGTGCCGAGGGACCAATACCCAGATATTTTACCCCCTGCCAATAATTGGTATTGTGTTTGGAGTAATGCCCCTGTTTGCAAAAGTTCGATATTTCGTAATGCTCATACCCGTTTTGCCGCATGGTTTCCATCAACATTTCAAACTGCTCGGCGCCTAGACGGTCGTCTATGCCCGGTTGTTTTTTATTTTTGATGAACGATGCCAGCGGGGTTTTAGGCTCCACGGTAATACCATAAGCCGAAATATGCGGCACCAACATAGCCATCATGGTTTGGATATTATTTGCCCATTTTTGTTCGGTGAGCAGGGGGAAGCCGTAAATAAGGTCGGCGGTCAGGTTTTCAAAGCCTAAATCTTGGGCTCTTTTAATACAAGTTTCAGCCTCTGTGGCACGGTGGGCACGGTTCATCCAGCGCAAATCCTCATCATAAAATGATTGTACCCCTATGCTCAGCCTATTTATAGGTGTGTCGCGTAGTAATTTCAATTTGTCCCTGTCCAAATCATCGGGGTTGGCTTCCAAAGTAATTTCCGCACCATCGGCAACCACATGGGTTTCGGTAATTACGCCTAATAGCCGATGTATTTCTTCGGTTGTTAATAAGGAGGGCGTACCACCGCCAAAATAAATGGTCTCCACAGTTTCATCGGCCAGGTAATTTTTTTGTAAGCGGATTTCTTGTTGCAAAGCAAGTACCAACTCGGTTTTATAGGTAGAGGAGGTGCTGAAATGAAAATCGCAATAATAACATGCTTGTTTACAAAAAGGGATGTGGATATAGATGCCGGCCATGGGAGGATGATGAAAATTCAAAGTTAAGCTAAGCTTGGGTAACAATTCGAAAAATTAATCCTTAATTATAAAATAGATAGATTGTTTTTTCTGAGCCAATATTTAAGCAAATGTTTATTTTTGATGAAACCTTTTGCTATGAATGATTTGGAGAAATTTACTAAAGCACTTTACTTAATTACTCATCTAAAATCTTGGGGTCTAAACTTACAGAGTAAAAGGGCTGTAATTTTTTCCTTTATTTTTTTAACAGTAACTTTATTTGGAAATGGTCTTCATGCACAAAAGGGAACTGTTACCTACACTAATAATCTTCATTCTTACGAAGGTATACCAAATCTAAGTGAGGCTGGTTTTTATAAGCATTGGATAGATTACATTACACTAAAGCCCGATTCTACATTTGAGTTTTGGAGTCGACCACTAGTGAGTTGTTTTACTTGGCACCAATACAAAGGAAACTCGAAAAAAATGAAGGATACCCTTTATTTTTATGATAATGCTGAAATTGTTGAAAGAGATTTTAGAGCAACCTATAAAAAAATGAACACCAATAAATTTCATATTGAATTCTCAACCAACAAAAAATCAGTACTAAAAAACAAGGAGATGAAAATCCAATATATTTATGATTTTAATGCCAATTTGAAGGATTATGAAAAAATAGTTTTCTTGAATGACGATAGTTTTATTGAAATACCATTTATTGAAATACCTAATTATGATAAGCTAGCTGCAATAAAAGTTGATTACCTGTTGAATTTTAAAGATAATAGATATGTTTATTTGACAGAAAATGAAATGCTAAACATTAAAAAAGTGGATTTATCTAACAATATTAAAGTTGAAATTATAGAAAATCCTAAAAAAGAAACCGTTTATAGAATTACTAAAGGGATAATTCAGAATAATGCCATGGTAATTAAATCATCCATAAAAAGTAAAACAACATTACCAGATTATACAGGTGAACTAAAATTCGAAAATAGTTATGCAATTGCTAAATAAATGAATTATTGAGATATTCATTATTATTATACTTCAATCGTAAAACAATTTAATATTTGTTGTAATAGTTTGACTTTAACAAATTCCCATTACGGTTACATCAATTAATTGAATTATTAAAAGGCGCATAAAATTCTATAGGTATTTATGTTTATGATGTTCATTTTATTGAATGAGCCTTATAAATTTCCATCCCCTTTAATTCTCCAAATAAAACCATCCAACACATAATGGGTTGATTGGGGTAATGATAACAGCGGCACCACCAAAGCCAGCATCATATTGCTATTAATTGCGGGTAATATGGTAAATGGTTTAAAAACCTGATGATGCTCTTTCCAAACTAGGCCATCCCACAAGCCTTCTTCGGTGTAGGCAAAAAATACGATGATGATGATAAATAGGAACACCCCTGTATATCGGCTAATAATTAATTTATAAATGCCGGGTTTTTTCAGTTCAAGCTTGCTTTGCCTTTTGCGCTCGTACAACCATACCAAGGCCATATATGGTATTCCATGCGATATTACATTGAGGGTAGTAAATGCCATATCGCCATTAAAATAAACAATGCCAAAATACCATGATAAATAAGTACCAAGCATTAATATGTTTTTTGGCAGGTTTATTTGTTTGGTTTTTATGGATAGGTAAATTTCTTTCAGCAGGTAAATAATGATAATGAGGTAATAAACAATGACACCTGCTTTTAATAGTAATTGGCTGTTGGTGAGCATAAAATCGCCATTTACAAACCAGTTGAAATTTTTGTGCACCCCCGCCAAATGCCAATACAATAGGGGGTATATGGTTGCGGCATAAATGGCTATTCCATCAATATACTGAAAGCTTTTGGTTTGCTTTTCTTTTCTTGAGTAGATGCGCATAAAGCCATATTGCTGCCTTACAAAATGATATACGGCTAAATAGGCTAAAACCCGCCAAAAAACCAGCGCGCCCATAAAGTAAAGCACTACGCCAACTGCATAGCAAAGCAGTGGTATGGCAATAAGCAATGGATGTTGCTTTTTAAATTCAAGCGGATTAAAATAGGTACGAAATAGGGTGCTATATACATGCGCTACATCAACCAATACAATTAAAATTACCCAGTAGGCAACCGGCATGGTTTGCGAGTTTTTAAACTCGGCAGGGAATAAACATACTACCAATAGGGCTAAAAATGGGGGCGAAAGAATAAAAATTCCATCAACCCAATAGTTTTTTATCCAGGCTAGGTTTTGTTTATAATTCGTGTTCATGTGCCTAATACTTGTTTGGCCGCTCTGATACCTTGATGAAAAGCTTCTTCAAAAATAGAAATGCCACTCAAATCGGTATGGGCAAAAAATATTTTATCGTTTAGCGGACTTTGCGCCATTTTACGAGTATTGCCCCAAACATAGTTTACCGCCGGACTCACCATGCCATGCCCCCATAGCCAAAACTCTATTTCTTCAATATCGGGGGTAATTTCGGGGTGCATTTGCTCCAATTCGGGTATTATAATATCAAGCCATTGTTCATAGGTACGCATGTAGGCTTCTAAACGAGCCAATCGTGGTGCTTTATCGCACAGGGGCAGATAAAAAGTCAAAACCTTTTTCTCCTCAATTACTTTTAAGTCTTGCTGGTTGGCGTTTACATAACCCACCGAGGCTGTTCCGTAGGCCACATTATCCCAACATAAAACCATTCCCTTTGCAGCGGTAGGTAATTTGTTTACAGTAATATTGGCAATAAGCCAGGGGGCGTAATGCAAATCGGCATAGTTTACGCCCGGTCGGGGTATATCTTTCAATATTTTTTGATTCACAAACTGTGGCGATGCCATAATTACCTTGTCGGCAATTATTAAACTGCTTTTCCCGGTTTTTAAATCAAATACCTTTACCTCAACGCCACCAGTAGCATGATAGCTTAAACCATAAACCATTTGCGAAGTTCGTATATGGTTTTTTACAAAATCGCGCAATTGTTTCATTAACCAGCCATTTCCCTCGGGCCAGGTAATTACCGAATTTTCGGCTGTATTGGCTGCCTTCCCTTTGCGGGATGCAAAATAATGAATGCCCGCCCAAGCCGAGGTATTGGCGGCAAGTACGCCGAAATCATCCTTACAGCAATAATTAAGGTACCAAAGCAAATAGGCCGAATTAAAACCGTTTTGTTGCAGGTATTCAGTAAATGGAATGCTATCCAGCTTACGGAAGGTTGCATCGGTGGAGCTATTGTCGAGGGGGATATCAAAGGCATATTTACCATCATTGCCCTTGGCGGTTTTAAAGCCGGTCATTAACTTAAAAAAATCAACTATCTGCTTCCGTTCTTCGGTAGGTACCCCAAAATCGGGTACCAATCCTTCCTGCCAATGCCCATTTATCAGTAGCCTTTCTTCGGGGTCAAAGCATAGGTAATATTCGTTATAAAAGGGTAGGTTTTGCTCATCAAAATGGGTAATTACTTGGTTCTCTGCCAAAAAATCAATCAATAGCTTATCTTCATTGTTGATGATGGGGATATAATGCGCCCCTAGCGGATAAGAGGAAACAGCGTTACTGCCAAAATATGAATTGCCACCGGCATGGTCCTCCAGTTCCAATAATTGAAAATTGGCATCGCCAGATTTTAACAGCCACCTCGCTGCCGACAAGCCCGAAATTCCCGCGCCTATAATCAGCGTTTTAACTGAGGTTTGGGTTTCAGGATTTGGTAGGGGTGTTTTGTCACGCAGTATATGCCCGGCTTTGGCATTGGGGCCACGAAGTTTGCCTTTTATATGCGCATAGTCGGGCTTTGGGCCATTAAGTTTTCTGAAACAATTGCTCAACAACAACCCGGCACTTAAAAATGAGGCTTGTAGGATGAACGAACGCCTGTTAACTGAATTACGAATGGATTTATTACTAAAGTACGGTTGCCCATTCATCTTCAAAATACTTAACTAATATTTGGTTGTTTAGTTTATTTACCTGTGCCGGCACCCTGGCCATATCTTTTGGGAAATACAACATCTGCTCCAGACATGATTTGGACATGAAGCGCAATCCCGGTAAATATTGGTCGGGTACCTTATAAACGCTATGGTTCATGGCCATTATATAACCCCATTCGCCAAATGAGGGCACATAATTATGAAACGGAACGGTATAAAAACCTACCGATTTTAAGGTTTTCTCGACCGTCCAATATGATTTTGGCGCTACAAACGGAGAAGTTGATTGCACCACAATGATGCCATTGGTATTTAAAAGGTGTTTAACAATTTTATAAAAGGTGTTGGTGTACAACTTACCTACCGAATAGTTGGAAGGGTCGGGGAAATCAATGATAATGGCATCGTACAAATTATGTTGTGTACGCGCCCACGAAAAAGCGTCGGCATTTATAACGGTAACCTTAGGCGATAAAAGCGAACGTTTATTTAACTGCAGCAGCATATAATTGGAGCGAAACAAGCGGGTCATTTCTTTATCCAAATCAACCAGGGTAACCGTTTTTATTTGCGGATATTTTAATATTTCGCGCACAGCCAGGCCATCGCCACCACCCATTACCAAAATATTTTTAGCGTTTGGCAACGCCGCCAAAACAGGATGAATCAACGCTTCGTGATAGCGGTATTCATCAACCGAACTAAATTGTAAGTTCCCGTTCAGGAATAAGCGCAAATCGCGTCCTTTTTTGGTGATAATGATGCGTTGATATGGCGTGCTTTTTGAAAATATGATAGGGTCGCTATAAGTTAAGCTTTCAGAAAAACTAGTGATTTTATTGGCGAATATAAATCCGGCAAGTAATAGCAACAAGCTTATAATAGCGGCACCTTTAAGGTAGCCAACGCCTTTAATTTCGTGTTTAAAATTAATACAGGCAATGAAGGCTACCAGCACATTCATCATCCCGAATAGGTACGATGTTTTTACTAAACCTAAATAGGGGATGAGCAATAGCGGGAAAACCAAGGAAGCAATGAGCGCGCCAATATAATCGAAGGTGAAAATTTTTGAAACCAGGTCCTTAAATTCAAACCTATCTTTCAAAATCCGCATCAGTAAAGGTATTTCTAAGCCAACTAAAACTCCTGTAAAGGCAATTAACCCGTATAATACGATACGGAAGGAACTGATACTCTCGAAAACTAAAAAAAGGATACTTGAGCTGGTGCCGCCAACCAAGCCTACCAATATCTCAATCCGTATAAACCAGGCCAGCAGGTTTTTATCAAAATATTTTGATACCCACGAACCCAAACCCATCGAAAACAGGTAAACCCCAATAATGATTGAAAACTGGGTAACTGAGTCGCCTAATAAATAGCTGGCAAGCGTGCCCGAAATCAATTCATATATAAGACCACAGGTTGCAATTATAAATACCGAAATAAGGAGTAACAGGTGTGTGTTTTTTTTCATAAAGGTTTTATAATGTTTTTATTTATGATAAAAACGAACACCATACCCCGAATGCGGCACAGGGCCGTTATAACCGGCGTTTTTTTGAACATTATCAGTCGGGAAGTATTCAAACCCCATTAAATTGTCCAAGGTAAATAATACCAAAAGTATAATTACCAAAGCGCTGTAAATAATGTTATTCTTTAAATAAAATAAAATCGTGTTATTCATTGGTAGAGGTTGTTGATTTGTAAGGTGAATAATAATTGCCCATCCATCTTTTTACCTCGTAATTTCGTTTGAGGTACCAGCAAATGAGCGGATATATGCAAAGCAGTAAAAAGGAGATAATTAAATTTTGCCATATTATATAGTTTGCTGTTACTTTAATACTCATCTCGGTTACCATGGAGGATGTTAGCGAGGAGCCAGAATATGGATAAATGTTTATATGGTATTTGCCCGCGGGGATATTATCGAGGTATACCGTTTCGGTGGTTGAGCCTTCGCTCCAGCTTTCACCATCTTCATAACCATGATAGTAATCAATTTCTTTATTGAGTACCCATGTCCGGTTATCTTTTTCATTTACCACTTCAAGGGTTGCTTCAAACCAATTATTATCAACTGATGCGCCTAAATCAACCTTTAAAGGCACCAGGCCATTATAAATATTGAAAGTAGATGTTTTTAATGGTTGAAACTCGATATTATTACTTACATAATTTGTGCTGTTACTTATACTATCATGTTTTGTTGAATCGGTTTTTACTATTGGTGGAAGTGATAAAGGCACCGTTTTATCCATTATTAATTGGGTGGGCTTAATAATTGAAAAAAGTACTTGCAAGGCAATCATTAAAATAAGAGCTGCAACACTTATGGTAATAGCGTGTGTCCACCTTTGTTCATGCGGATTTGGTTGGTTAGCACCGATGTCAATTTTATCCGGAAACTGTGTAAGTTCAATTTTAAAAGCCTCGGCAATAATTGGAGCTTCTATATATTTACCCAAATACCAATCTTCCTGATGTTGCCCTTTTTTATTTTTTTCAGAAATTAAAATATAGGGTGGGCGTATAAATTCAGCGGTTGAGACGGATTCTTCATAAGCATCCCAATCGTACTCGCCTTTTAACGCGGTTACTTTTGGGGTATAGCTATTATACAGTGCATAACTAACTCCATTGATGTAGGCAAAATTTCCGTCCTTTTCTGCCTGGTCAACTTCCGGGTAATGTTGTTTTCCGGCAATCAAACTCCAATGCCCATCATATTCGGCCAAAAAAGCATAGCCATATTGGTAGCTATACAACATATATTCTCGCCATTCATATTCAAACTCATCGTTGTTTATGATTTCCATTTTTTCCATGTAACCTATTACTTTATAGGTTATATCGTTCAGGATTCCAACCGAACCCAATGGCAATACTTGGTTAAATTTTGTGGGTTTTACCAAATATTGATATTGTAAATGATTAGTGGCAATAAACCTGCAATAAGCCAAGCAGTTTGCACAAACTACATATTCGCTTCCGGTTGGGTCGTATATAGTAATTGGCTTGCTGCAATGTGGGCAGTTTATTTCTTCCGAATATGGAAAGCTTTTGTTGTTAATAGTAGCGGCCATTGTTAACGTTTAATTTCATTTTTCTGAATTTCTATGCCATCATAAAATGCCAGGATACCTTTATATATGGCTCTTGCTTTCTCATCGTTTTCTGTTTGGTAGTTTGATAAAAATACATCAAAAGTTGCCAACTTATATTCGGGCCAGGTATGTATTGACAGGTGAGATTCGGTTAAACACACAACAGCGGTAAAGCCACCGCCCTCAAATTCATGATACACTTCGCCCACTTTATGAAGATTGTAGGTTGCAATCAATAAATCAACGTGGTTACGAAAATCAGCGCTTTTTGCCAGCAATAACTGGTTTGCTGAATTAAATTCCGATAAAATATGTAGTCCCGGTTTATAATGCATTTAGGTTTAAAAATATAAAGCTTAAATGTATGAAAAAAAATTTTCAAATTGTTACAGCTATTGTGATTTATTGATTTACTGAATTATTGATTTATTGAATTAGCTATTTTAATCGATGTATAAATTCGCTTTTTGAAAAGCACTTTCAATAAATGGTTATTTTGAGCACTATTAAAGGGAGGTCGTGGCATGATTAAATTTCGGAAATTGAATCACTACTTAAAAAATAAACACTATTGTGTCTGTTTATATGGTATCTAAAAATCCATCAGAAAAACTATACTAACCATACCAACACAACCAAGTATTTTGCGCGCCATTTTTCTATGATTTGACTTTTTTTTTCTAAGCCTCCAGATAGCTATCACGGCGCCCAATCAACCCAATCAACCGTATCCCCCAATAATAATTTGGTTATAATTCGACACTTTTAAATTATAGTTTTTAAGGTTTCAATTATAGTTTCTACGGTTTTAATTATAGTTTTTAAGGTTTCAATTATAGTTTCTACGGTTTCAATTATAGTTTTTAAGGTTTCGATTATAGTTTCGGGATACAATTCTCATTAAAAAGCACCGCTTCAATTTTTTGTTTAGGTTTGTTTAAATTGCTAAAACTTAAATTATCCTAAAAAATTTGAAGTATTTTTGCGCAGATAAATGAAAAGTATACTATATATAACACTTTGTATCACTTTTTGTATGCTGTTTACTATTATAGGAATGGCACATGCGAAGGCCGATACAGTGTCGGTACAACAGCCGGCGAAGCAACTTATTTACCGTCACTATTATCATCATCTTTCTATTCTCGACTCTATTAATCTGGCAACCAAGCTATTACAGCAAAAAAGAGCCGATTCGCTCGCTATGCTGTACCTCATGCCCAACCCTAATCGCGAAAATAAATTCCTGACCGAACAGCTTCGTCAAAATGTATTTGATTTGTCTTATATTCAGCATCTAAAGCATAAATCAGTTCAGGTGTTAAAAAGCGGACAGCTACGCACTACACGCAGTACGTGGATAATTTTTGCTATCATAGCACTGTTAATATATACAGCCATCCTTAATTTGGTATTTAACAGCGAGATTAGAAGTATCCTGCATTCATTCTATAACAAACAAATGTTAAACCAAAGTGAAAAGGAATCATATTGGATTAATCCTCAAACGTTCATAGGAATGTTGCTGCTATTTAGTTTTTCTGCAGGGTTGGTAATATTCCTGATTACCAATTTTAACAAGGCTTATTTTTCGGTATCCGGCATTCAATTATTTGTGGTTGCTTCCATTGTTGTTTGCTTACTTTTCTTAATAAAATTCTTGATTTTGAAATTGATAGGCTATATTTTTGAAATTAATAAACTTGTAAGTCAGTATCTTGCCATTATTAACTTAACTTATTTTAATATATCTTTCTTGCTATTGGCATTATCAATTTGTTTAAGCTTGCTACCAGCTGTATTTATTCCGGTTTTATTATTCATTACAATTATCATCATTGCCACTGTTTTCGTTTGGCAGTACTTAATTAACAGTGTTAATGTTATTTCCAATTATCAATTTCAAAAGTTTTATTTATTTATCTATCTTTGTGCTCTTGAAATCAGCCCAGTTTTAATTTTGATTAAGGCACTTAACATTTAATTTTTAGGCAGTTATACAAATTGAATTTTGGAAGAGAGAAAGAAAAAGGTTAAAAGCATACTGGTTACCTTGCCAAAACCCGAAAACGATAAAAATCCATACAACGAGCTTTCTAAGAAGCTTAATTTGAAGATTGATTTCAGATCATTTATTCATGTTGAAGGTGTACCAGCAAAGGACTTTAGGAAAGAAAAAATCAACCTTGCTGATTTTACCGCAGTGATTTTTACAAGTAGGAATTCAGCCGATCATTTTTTCAGGATATGTGACGAGATGCGGTTTGAAGTACCTGTTGAGATGAAATATTTTTGTCTATCCGAAACTATTGCATTGTATCTTCAAAAATATATTCAATACCGTAAAAGGAAGATTTTTTTTGGAAAGCAAACCGCTTCTGATTTGGCTGAAGTACTAAAAAAGCACTCTGGAGAGAAATTTTTATATCCGTGTTCCGACGTAGCCGCAGAAGAAACTCAAAAGTTTTTGCTGGAAAACGGATATAATTTTACCCCGGCTGTATTGTTTAGGACAGTTTGCAGCGATCTTTCAGATCTTGCCGACGTGTTTTATGATGTGATCGCTTTTTTTAGTCCATCAAGTATACAGTCCTTATATAAAAACTTCCCTGATTTTAAGCAAAATAACACCAGAATAGCAGCTTTTGGAGTATCAACCCATAAAGCAGTTTTGGAAGCCGGCTTAATTTTGGATATACCTGCTCCTTCGCCAATTGCCCCTTCAATGACGATGGCTTTGGAGCAATATGTTAAGATTGTAAATAAATAATGCTTATATTTGAAAAAAAACAAACAAAATTCTAAGGTTTTTCGTAAAATTTATGATATTTGTTTCGATTTTTTTAAACGATTAATTAGCTTTGGAACATTAATTATTTAATATTTCTACGCTATTTTTTTTTTTTTAATGTACTTAAGGTATTTTTAATATATTTGATTGTTTTATTGCATGATAATAACATTTACTGAATTTTGAATTTAATATGAAGCAGAAATACATTTTAATGGCGCTTTTAAGCGTAATAATTCTTAACAGTTGCAGTAACAAAGGAGATCACGGCGAATTAGGTGGTGGTGTTTATGGAAATGGTCGTAGTGCTTTCAACACATCATTTGTTGAGGGTATGGTGTACATTCCGGGTGGTTCCTTTTTATTAGGACAAGCTGATCAAGATATAACTTTCTCTCATGTTGCTCAAACAAAGCAAGTTACAATCGCTCCATTTTTTATGGACCAAACTGAAATTACTAATAGCCAATACAAAAAATTTGTTAATTGGGTAGTGGATTCAATCGCGATAACTGGCTACTTGAACGATCCAAAATATTATTACGAAAATGTTAAAGGTGGACCTACTTCAAATGGTAAAAAATTCATAAATTGGGATTACGTTGCCAAAAATCCAATTTTTGCTCCTAAAAAAGGTTCTGCTGCTAATCCTGCCTCACAAAAATTGCAAGGCATGTATTATCAGGGAGATGATAAAATATTCGATCAAAATGAATTAGATGTTAGGTTATTAAAGTATACTTATGCTGCTATGGTATTACGTGAAGCCGCAACCTACAAGAATAATAAAACTAAGAAACGTTCAGATTTTATATTCAGAGATACTGTCCCTGTATATCCTGATACCTTGGTTTGGTTAAGTGACTTTTCATACGCTGCAAACGAACCATTAGTTGAAGGCTATTTCTCTCACCCTGCTTATCGTAACTATCCGGTAGTTGGTGTAACTTGGAGACAAGCAAAAGCATTTAATTCATGGCGTACACGTTATAACAACAATTACGCTCAAAAGAAACATTTAGCTCGTCGTTTCCCTTATGATTTACCTACAGAAGCTGAATTTGAATATGCAGCTCGTGGTGGAAAAATTGGTACAGATTATCCATGGGGTGGCCCATATATCCGCAACTCTAAAGGTTGTTTGCTAGCCAACTTTAAACCTAGTCGTGGTAATTACATTGAAGACGGTGGTGCATATACGGTTAACGTTAAATCATATTTCCCTAACGATTATGGTTTGTATAACATGGCAGGTAACGTAGCCGAGTGGACAAGTTCAGCCTATGATGAGTCATCAACTACCTTCATAAGTGATCTTGAACCAACTTACCACTATTCGGCCAAGCAATCAGACCCTGAAGTATTTAAGAGAAAAGTTGTAAGGGGCGGTTCATGGAAAGACGTAGGGTATTTCTTACAAAATGCTACCAGAAGTTATGAATTTCAAGATACCGCAAAATCATACATAGGTTTCCGTTGCGTAACCCGATTTGTTGGTCGCGAATTAGGAGCAGCTGAATAATTTTTATAGAGAAACATTACAAAACAACATAAAACAAACAACAAACAAACAAACCTAAAATTAAATTATTATGGCAGGAAAAAAACAACCTTTCGGAGTGGGTAACATTGTATCATTTGGTGCAACTGTTGTTATCATAGGTTTATTATTTAAAATTCAGCACTGGCAATATGCTAGTTTCTTTATTACTTTGGGTTTAGGAGCGGAAGCAGTATTGTTTGCAATTCTTGGTTTTGCTAGAGAAGATGCTCCTTATGATTGGGCAAAGGCTTATCCTGAATTGCTTGATGACAGTGAGCCTGCACCTAAGGCTGAGAAAAAAATTGCTCCAGTAGACAAGAATTTCCCTGCTACTCAGGCTTTAGACAAATTGTTACAAGAAGCTAAAATTGGTCCTGAATTAGTAGGAAGTTTAGCAGATGGTTTAAGAACCTTTGGAGACAAAGTAAACTCTATCTCTAAAGTTACTGATGCTGGTGAAGCTACTACCGCTTTTACTGCAAAAGTAAAACAAGCAACTGCTAGTTATGATAGTTTACAAGCTGCTTTTACTAAAGCTACTTCTAACCTAACTGAGTTAGCTAATTCAGGTTCTGATTCAAAAGCTTATCACGAGCAAATCAATGCTTTAGCTAAAAATCTTTCTTCATTGAATTCAGTTTATGAACTTGAATTGCAAGATTCAAGCAATCACTTCAAAACAATGAATAAATTTTACCAAAATATTGAATTAACTATGGGCAACTTTAATGAATCATTAAATGATTCTAAAACTTTCAAAGATGAAGTTGGTCGTTTGTCTAAAAACCTGTCTACATTGAATGCGATATACGGAAATATGATCACGGCTATGAATCAGCCACGTGGGAATTAATTAATTAACAAAATTGATAATTAAACTTAATTTTAAATCATATGGCCGGAGGTAAAGAAACCCCAAGACAGCGAATGATCGGTATTTTATACCTTGTACTATTAGGCCTAATTGCCTTGAACGTACCGGATAGCTTACTCGATTCATTCAAAAACATAGCGGATAGCTTAACAGCATCCAAAGCAAACGTACAAGTTGGTATTAATACAACTATTAAAGCGTTTGAAAACAGTAAATTGAAAGATCAGAAAGAAAGAGCAACTCCTATTTATGAACGTGCTTTGAAGGCAAGAAACTTGTCGGACGCGTTTGATAAATATGTTGACTCGATCAAAGCTGATATGATTGCTAAAGGTGGAGGTATTGAGCCTTCTACCAATGATTATCATAGTCGCGATGATTTGGATATCTCTTATCGCTTAATGATAAAAGAAAAGAAAGATGGTGAAGCCTATCGTTTGCATAAAAGAATTGATGCTTTACGTGAAGGCTTATTATCTACTCTAAAAGATGACAGAGAAAGAGCTGGTATTAATTTACCAATAAGAGCAGACGAGCCAAGAGTTGTTTCTGGACAACCAAAGAAAGATTGGGAAACTGCTACTTTTGGTGAAGGTATTCCAATGACTGCTGTCATGACAGCTTTAGTAAAAATACAATCAGATGCTAAGAATGCTGAGAACGAAATCATTAAAAAGATTTTGATAGAAGCTGACCAAACAACAGTTAAC
Source organism: uncultured Mucilaginibacter sp. (assembly GCA_903891475.1). Lineage (GTDB taxonomy): Bacteria > Bacteroidota > Bacteroidia > Sphingobacteriales > Sphingobacteriaceae > Mucilaginibacter. The sequence continues at coordinate 54,039 of CAITEP010000039.1, read as the reverse complement.
CTTGATAAATTTGAAGCGGTTTCAGTTGCTCCTACTAGCTATGTGCTTGTTGGTCAACCATATACCGCTGATGTGTTTTTAACAGCATATGATTCTCAAAAATCGCCAAATATTACTGTAAACGGATCTTCTATTCCAGTTAGCCAAGGTAAAGGTAAGTATACCGGTAGTACATCTACTGAAGGACTTCATACTTGGACTGGTACTATTAGCTTTAAAGATAATAATGGTGATATTAAGACATATCAAACACAACCACAAACCTATTTTGTTGCAAAACCTTCAGCTGTAGTTTCTGCAGATAAAATGAACGTGATGTACATTGGTTTGCCAAACCCTGTATCAATTTCTGCACCAGGTGCAAATTTGAAAGATTTGGCTGTTTCAATGACTGGCGGTAGAATTGAAGGCGGAGATGGTCATTATGTTGCTACTGTAACATCGGCCGGTGAAGCTATCGTTACTGTTTCCGGACAAATGGGAAAAGGTAAAACAATGGTATTAGGTAGTACAAAATTCAGAGTTAAACGTGTACCTGATCCAAAAGCTGTGTTTGCCGGTAAGAGTGGTGGTGATATTTCTGCTGTAAATATTAGATCACAAGATTACCTTTACGCGAATTTGAAAGATTTTGATTTTGATGCAAAATTTTCTATAACGCACTTTAATTTGAATGTTCAAAAGCCTCGTCAAGATGTTGTAACTTATTTTGCAACTAGTGGGCAATTAACTGCACAGATGAAAACTGTATTAGGATCAATAACTCCGGGTACTATAGTAGAATTTTCTAATATTATAGCGGTAGGTCCTGATGGTTCTCAAAGGGGACTTGATCCCATTGTAATACATGCTAAATAATTGATTATGAAAAAACGGTTTTTAATTGTAATACTTTGTCTGCTATGTACTGTAGCTTTTTCCCAAACAACTAAGAAAAAGGGTAAAAAGAAACGTACAACAACAACACAAAGTGTTAAGAAAAAGAAGAAAAAGAGTAAAGTAGCAGCTGTTGCAATTCCGACAACACCGGAACAGGCACCTGTTCCCCCAACTCCTATAATACCTGTAGATACTACCAAAAAGGTTGTTGTAGAGGTTCCAAAAAAACCATTTATACGTCCGCTTGATGGCTATATTGAAAAGAGTAATATTCTCAATTCTAAATTAAAACCGTATCCATATATCCGTGAGGCTGATGTGGCATATTCAAAAAGGATTTGGAGGGAGATTGACTTAAGAGAGAAATTAAATCAGTATCTAAATTCACCAAAAGCCAGGCTTATTGATGTTATTCTGGAAGCTGTTGAAGCCGGTGAGTTAACAGCTTATGATCCTACTAGTGATCCGAAGCTAGACGTTGATGGCGATTCTTTTGCTCACCCTTTCCCTACTCCTGATAAAGCTCGTTCTTCATTAATTGATAGTTCTTTTTCAGACGTATTTGATAAAGATGGAAACAAAACTGGATCTATTCTAAAAGCAAATATTCCTGATCCGGATAGCTTATGTTACAAATTCAGAATAAAGGAAGATTGGATTTTTGATAAACAGCGTTCAGTTTTCGAACCTAGAATTGTTGGTATAGCGGCGATGAAAAAGGTTAAAATTGATGGATTGGTTTCAAATGATTTCCAACCGGCATTTTGGATTTATTTTAAGGAAGCAAGGCCAATATTTGTTACCAAAGAGGTTGCAAGTAAAGGAACTGATGCTGCTGGCTTAAGTTTTGATGATGTATTTGTAAAACGATTATTTACAAGTTACATTGTTAAGGAATCTAACGAGAAAAATGAACGTATTAAAGATTATAAAACTGGTATTGATAAATTGTACGAATCTGAGAGGATAAAGAAAGCCTTGATGGATTGGGAACTTAATTTATGGCAGTATTAATTCTTAAATATTAAAAAAAACCCTCTGTAATTTTACAGGGGGTTTTTTATTGCCCAAGCTTTTGCAATGCTAAATAGTTCTTGTCTTTAAAGCTAATATTGTTTGATTTTTATTGAACATGCTGGGTATTTAGCAGAAATATTTTTTTTCCTTACAAGATCAATTTTACCTAGACTTATTTTAAGGCTTTGGGAGCGCTTATTATTATAAAGCTTATATAAATACCAAACTTTAATATATAATTTATTTAACAAAAGTTTAAACGGTATTTAAACGGTTTTAAAACTCGACTGACTAATTGGCTATTAATATTTTTGTTTTTTTAGATTTTATGGTATTAACCAGGCTGTTTTCTTTAATTTATTTTTTATTTAACTATTTCGTTATCAATAGTTTCATTAAAAAAAGCTAAAATTGCCATTGCTTGTTTCATATTTATAATTTCAGTTAGCTCATTTAAATTAGCGGCCTTTATCTTCTTTACCGATTTAAAGTACCTTAAGAGTTTTTCGGCTGTTATTTTACCAATTCCATCAATTAAAGCTAATTCTGTTGCAAGGGTTCCCTTATTTCTTTGTTTCCTGTGAAAGGTAATTCCAAATCTATGTGCCTCGTCCCTTAATTGTTGTATCACTTTTAATGTTTCAGATTTTTTATCAAGGTACAGCGGATACTGGTCTCCCGGATAATACAATTCCTCTAACCTCTTTGCTATCCCGATAATTGTTACTTTTTTTTCAATACCAAGCTGCTTTAAACTTTTGATAGCCGATGATAGCTGTCCTTTGCCTCCATCAATTACTATTAATTGAGGTAGTTCACCCCCTTCGTTTAAAATTCTGGTATAGCGTCTGAGTACAGCTTCTTCCATAGTAGCGAAATCATCCGGACCCTCTACTGTTTTTACGTTAAAATGCCTGTAATCTTTTTTTGAAGGCTTGCCATCTTTAAAAACAACAATGGCCGAAACAGGGTATTTGCCTTGAAAATTTGAATTATCAAAGCACTCAATATGCCTTGGTAACTGGTTCATTCTTAAATCCTCCATCATCTGGGTTAATAGCCTATCGGTCTTTACCTCCGGATTTAGTTTCTCATACTGATCAATTTTCTCCTTTTTAAAATACATTACATTTTTTTGGGAGAGATCCAAAAGTCTCTTCTTTTCGCCAAGTTTTGGAATAGTGAATTTTATAGATTGATCGTCTAAATCAATTTCAATTGGTACGATTACTTCTTTCGATTCGCTATTGTATCTACTTCTAAATTCAATAATGGCTAGTGTTAATAGTTCTTGATCGCTTTCATCCAATTTCTTTTTTAATTCAATGGTTTGGGTTTGTATAACCGTGCCATTCATTATTTTTAAATAATTAACAAATGCGAATTTTTCTTCGGATGCTATGCTAAATACGTCTACGTCAGTAATCGAAGAATTAACTATAGTTGATTTACTTTGGTAGTTTTCCAACAGCTCAAACTTTCGCTTTAGGCGATGTGCCTGCTCAAAATTTAAGTTTTTAATGGCATTATCTAATTCAGCATTTAAACTTTTTAATACGGTTCCTATTTTTCCATATAAAATATCCTTTATCTCTTCAATGCTTTTATTGTAGTCATCCTCTGTTTGAAAATTTTGGCATGGTCCTTTACAGTTACCTATTTGATATTCTAAACAAACTTTAAATTTTCCTTTATCAATATTTTCATGGTTTAAATTCAGACTACATGAACGCAGTTGATAGGTTTCTTTAATTAATCCTAAAATATTATGCATCATGCTTACTGATGCATATGGTCCGAAGTATTTAGAACCATCCTTAATAATTCTTCTGGTCCAAAATATTCTAGGGAAATTTTCATTCTTTATAATTATCCAAGGATAGGTTTTATCATCTTTCAATAGTACGTTATACCTGGGTTGATGTTTTTTTATAAGGCTATTCTCCAGCAACCAAGCATCAACCTCGGTGTCAACAATGGTAAATGTGATGTTCCTGATTTTAGAAACCAGCACAGTAGTTTTGGCATTTACATAATTGTCTTTATTAAAATAGGAGGAAACACGATTTTTTAGGTCTTTAGCTTTACCTATATAAATTAAGGTTTCCTCGGCATCCCAAAATTGATAAACCCCCGGTTTATGTGGTAGGTTTTTTAAAAATTCGCTCAATTTGGTAGGATTTTCCATAAATTAATTAATGCTGAAAATTATAGAAATGCAAATATAGTTATAGACTGTGGTAGGTATGAATTTACAAAGCAATAATTAGAAAAGCGAAATACTTATTTAAGCTAAATTGCTTAAGCACTTTATAGTATCTGAAGCAATTTAGCTATGAGGATAATAGAGATTATTAGAAGCCTAATTTCTTATCAACTTCTGTTGTTTCTTTTTTCTGTTGTTTATAAACATTACAGTCAATAACAATAGGCACATCTGTTTTAGGTGGTTCAAAGTCGGCCTTTTTGGATATTCCTAAATTTTCATTGGCATATACCTTTTTCATAAATAGAGCAAAAACTGGCAAGGCTGTATTCGCCCCCTCACCTAATCTGGTTGATCTGAAATGTATGTCTCTATCTTCGCAACCTGTCCAAACGCCCGTAACTAGTTTAGGGGTAATACCTATAAACCAACCGTCCGAATTACTTTGAGTAGTACCGGTTTTTCCACCAATTGGGTTACTTAAACCATATTTATATCTTAACCTAGAACCGGTTCCATCTTCAATTACTCCTTTTAACATATAAGTCATCACATAAGCAGTGGGCGCATCCATTACTTGTACAATTTTAGGGGTACGGCTGTAAATTAAATTACCATTTTTATCTTCAATTCTTAATAAATAGGTTGGTTCTGTCCATGTTCCGTGATTGGCAAAAACCGAATATGCCCCTGTCATATCATAAACCGAGGCGTCAAAAACCCCCAGGCAAATTGATGGAACAACATCTACTTTTGAAGTAATCCCCATTTTTTTAATTAAATCAACAACAGGTTGGGGTTTAACTTCCTTCATTAAATAAGCTGCAATATAGTTTTGTGAATAACCCAATGCTTTCCGGAGTGTTATTGCACCTTGTAGGTAATCGGATTTTGATTGCCCGGGTGTCCATGGTGGTGAACCTGGTGTGGTAATAGTAACCGGCACATTATCAACCTCCTGACAAGGTGAGTAACCTGCCTGTATGGCTACGGTGTAGGTAAAAGGTTTGGCTGTTGAACCTACCTGCCTTGTTCCTCTTTGTACCTGATCATATTTAAAGTGTTCAAAATTGGTGCCTCCTACCCAGGCTTTTATATAACCAGTTGTAGGATCCATACTCATTAAAGAGTTATGCAGCATCATTTTGGTGTATACAACTGAATCAATTGGCTTCATTATGGTATCAATATTGCCATGCCAAGTAAATAAAGTCAGACTATCGGGTGTGTCAAAATTTTTCCTTATCTCATCTTCCGACTTTCCTTTTAATTGTAATTCGCGACAACGGTCTGAATGAAATATGCCGGAATCTAAAATAAGTTTAAAATTCTTGATGGTTTTCCATTTACTGATGCCTTTCCAATGGTCGTTAAATTGATCTTGAAGTGTTTTTAAATATTCCTGTTGCGCTTCCTCGGCATATTGCTGCATAGTAGCATCAATGGTAGTATAAATCTTTAAGCCGTCGCGGTCAAGATCGTATGGTTTTCCGTCGGCGTTTACTAAGTTTTGCTCTTTAAATATTTTTTGAATGTTTTGTTTTAAAACTGCCCTAAAATAGGGTGCAAGTCCATTATTTTGATCAATAGGTTTAAATTTTAAACCCATTGGCTTACTCTTGTAGGCGGCTAATTCTTCATCCTTTAAGTAGCCCTGGTTATTCATGAGTCCTAATATTAAATTCCTACGGTTTAAGGCCCTTGCAGGGTGGCGAATAGGTGAGTATAACACCGGACCTTTTACCATACCAATAAGCAGAGCAGCCTGCTCCGCGGTTAGTTTATCGGGTGTTTCGTTGAAATATGTTTGCGCCGCCGATTTAATACCAAAGGTATTATAGGCACCAAAATCTACCTTGTTTAAGTACATGGTAATAATTTCCTGTTTGGTATATCTTCTTTCTAACTCTACGGCAATAATCCATTCTTTTAATTTTTGGGTAAATCTTACAAGCGCGTTATGTTCATTTAGTTTAGTAAATAAATTTTTTGCCAGTTGCTGGGTGATGGTACTGCCACCTTGTTTTTTACCTAGAAGGTTTAAAATAGGTATTGTTAATAATCGCTTAAAGTCAATTCCTGAATGATCAAGAAATCTACTGTCTTCTGTAGCTATTAGCGCGTTAACAACATTAGGGGATAATTGAGCATAAGTTACACTCGATCTATTTTCTATATAGTAAGTACCCAAAACTTTATTATCAGTTGATAAAACCTCCGAAGCTTGATTGCTTTTGGGATTTTCAACGTCTCTGAAAGGCGGTAGCGGACCAAATAAACCCCAATAGGTAACCAAAAGCAATAAAATAAAAATAGCTAAGAATCCTATTGTAGTTTTCCATATATACCCGTTATATCTCTTGATATCAGCAGGTTCGAGTTTAATTATCATCTTCTAATTTTTTATTATAAAATTCAATATAACTGTCGAGTGTTTTTTTGTCGATTAGTTTTTTTAAGTTTTCCTTCGTAATAATGAAGTAATTGTACTTGTCTTTCGGCATTTTCATAATTTGCGGTAGTAACGGGTTAATCACTTCCGAATACATTTTTGCAACTCCCAATGAAGGAAATGTACCAACATATATTAATTGATTATCATTACCTACATCCATTAATTGATGCTTTACTCCTGTACTGTCAAAGTTGGTACGATTAAACAAACCTATACCAAAGCGTGAAGAAGCCAAATTAGTGTTGCCGCTATGTACATTTATTACGTAAACATAATCAATACTATCGTCAGGCATTGAATAAAGTGGAATAGGTGTGTTTGGATCTCGCTTTATTTTTTTTATTGGTTTCTTTTTCTCTTTTGCCGCAAGCGCCAATCTTTGCTGTCGGGCTTGTAATTTGGCCAATGATTGCATGTATAATTCAATCGATCTTTTATTGGTACGGAGACTTGCTTCTTTGGTATATTCAGGAATTAATGAAAAAGGAACAATGCTTGGGTCATCACCAACTAACGCGGTATCTCTTTTTGAAACTAATTTTTGATTTGCCTCAATAAATTTAAGGTGCTGACTAATAATAGGTGCTATTAAATTATCATTCGGGTATTTTTTCAAAACACTCCTCAAACTATCGGTAAAAACTCCAATTTTTTTCATATGACCCAGGGCCAGTACATTCAAATAGGATAGTTGCGCAGCGTATTTATTTGAGGGATATTGTTTTAAAATTTCAGGAACACATACCAATACATCGCTATATTGTTTGTTTGAGTATAAATCAAAAACAGCATCGTACTCGTTTGTTACGGCTTGATCTTTATCGTTTAACTTTTTAAAATAATCAGGATCAAGCAAAACACCGGCATAAACTGAATTTGGGAATTCTTTAAGCAACCTTTTTTTAAAATCATCAGCCTCCGGATTTTTTGAATCATATAATAGGCGGTATAGGCTATAATAAATTAGCGGCTTACTTGAAAATTCAGGAAATCGGGTCAGTGCACGCTTAAACATTACTATCGCGTCAATAGGATTATTCATAACATCCCGATAAATATTGCCCAAATCAAGATAGGTATTATAAATTAACTCGTTTGATTTAGCAATCATTTCAGCATTTAATGGTAGGTTATTTTCTAATTCTTTACCATAACTTTCGGCCAACAATTCATATTTTGAACTTTTATCGTTTTCCTTTTTTGTAGCTACCGTTTTATTGGAGGATTTGTTATTTAAACTAGTAGGAGATGACGTTTCTGAAATATCAGTGATTGTGCGACTACTTCTTCTCCAATTATCATCCAATTTAATATTTCCCCATTTTTGTTTAAAGTCAATATATCCCTGGCTCACTGCGTTGGTATTATAGAAATAAAAGGTACTGGTACCACCAATAGCCGAATTGGCTGAACTATTATCATCGTCGGTAGGGTCGTTTAACTTATTTGCAGCTTCAGCGTTTGCGGCTGCTTCCAATTCTTTGGCTTTATCTTTAACAATTTTCTCAATTAAATCATGTCTGGGTTTTTCCTCCATTTTGGCCAATGCCTGCAAGGTATCTTCTCTGGTAATAATTTGCAATTTACTACCAAGTAACTGCAGGTTTTTACCCATTTTTTGGATGGCATTGTAATTTGGATAATTTGAAGGTAGTGTAGTTAAGGTACTATCATAATATGCCTTCGCTTTTAAATAATCTGCTTTGTTTTTAAAATAAATTTCAGCTATTTTTAAATAAGAAAGTCCTTTTTGGCTTTGATTTTTAAAACTATTATGAGCTGATAATCCATAATATTTTATAGCGGTATCAATTTGTTTTGTGGTGTATTTAAGTTCGGCAACCTGAAAATAAATCTGATCTTTAAATTCTTTATTATTCGGGTTTTTAAGTAGCGACAGCAGTTTTTCTGTACGAGATTTTATATTGCTTTTTTCGGATACATCAGTCCTTAAACTATTTAAACTTGCGTTAAACGCCATTTCAAATGGAGCATTGCTTCTGGCAATATACTTGTACTTTTCGAACGCCAAATCAGGTTTTTGGTTAATTTCAAGAATTTGACCTAAAATAAAATTAAGTCTTAGTTTTTGTGCAATATCATGGTTGTATTTTATGGATGATATGGCCATTTGTTCGGCATCTTCATAGTCCTGAATATTGATATCATATTGTAATTTCGTTTCAAAAACATTTGCATTTACCCTTTTTTTATAATTAACAAGGTTGATGGCCGAATCAATGGCAAGTTTTGCTTTTGCCATACTGTTTAAATACATCAACGCGCGCGCTTTCCATGTCAAGGCCTCCTGACAAAGCATATTTTGCTTTGGATAAGTTCTAATAACATAACTAAAGTATTCATCAGCATTAAAATAATTTCCCTCTAAAAAGTAGGCTTTGCCTATAATCATATAAGCATCGCCTATATAGTTACTTTGACTTTTTAAATAAATTATCTTATTAGCTTTGGCAATGGCAGTTTCCAAATCTTTATCAGGGATGCCATTTTGTTTAATAGTATCAGGATAAACATTTAAAATTTCGTTGTAATTGTCCTTAAATGTGGTAGCGTAACTAACTTCTTTAAGCCTTATAAGTTCATTAGCATTAAAGAGTACATTGTAATGGGCAGTAAGGTTTTGAAATCGTCTGTTTACCCAATTTTTTTTCTCAAAGGTACAACCTGCAAAAAATACTATTACAAACAGTAATAAGAATTTAATATTTAATAGTAACTGAAATTTAGGCGCCTTAATCAAGTTTATATGTATTTTAAATTAGGGCTAATTTACTAACAAATATTCAATAGGATTAATAAATTTGCAGATGACCAATGATGATCAAAAAAATAATAACGAGGATAAACCTGGTAATAACTATTTGAAATTTACTGGCCTTGGTTTTCAAATGATTGCAATAATAGGTGTTTTTACTTTTATTGGTTATAAAATTGATGAATACCTTATAAACCAAACACAATGGGTTACTGCTCTTTTCGGAGTTTTGGGTGTGATTATAGCATTATACTTAACAATAAAACAAATAAGTAAATGACGCTTAAAATTTACCTTAGAAATTCTATTTTATTCTTTTTGTTAATTGCTACCCCGCCCTACTTATTTCAAAACGAGTTGATTCCTAGCTTTTGGATCATATTTTTACTCTTTGCTTTTCTGACAATATCCATACATCTTCTTTCCTTTTGGGGAATTCTTATTGGCAATAAGGCCTCGGTTCGATTTTTCTTGGGTGGTACTGGTTTAAAATTTCTAATTTGGATGGTTTTTATCTTCTTTTATCTTAGGAAATATGAGGTAAATCAGGTCAAATTTCTCCTTGAATTTTTTTATCTATATTTATTAAATTCATCATTTGAAATTTATTGTTTGTTGTGTACCTTGCGCAACCAAAATAAATAGTGGTTTTATTGAAATAATGGTTAAAAAGGGCATATATTCTTCAAAAAAAATTAAGGCATTAGTGGTTTTTACGCTGTTAATGGCATTTAATATTTTTATAATTAAGGCCGAGACAAAAGAAATTGCAAGTTCGGCTGGTAAAACTGATAGTATTAAAACTGAAAAAGACGAAGATATTTCTGCATTCATATTACATCACATTGCTGATTCACACGAGTGGCATTTTTGGGGTAAAGATGAAAATAAAGTTGTGTTACCTCTTCCAGTAATTTTATGGAGTAATGGTAACCTAATTACCTTTTTATCTAATAAACATGAGGATGAAAGTGGTAAAATAATTTTTAACGAAAAAGGTTCAAATCTTGTTAATTATGATGGTAAGTATTATTACCCGCTAAAAGAAAAGAATGCTGATGGCGCCTTTGTAAAGGTTGACGAAAATAATATACCAATAAATGAAAAACCATTTGATATTTCTATTACTAAAAACGTTGTTTCATTATTTATATCAGTTTTTGTACTATTATTAATATTTGGTAGTGTTTCAAAATCATACAAAACAAGAATTGGTAAGGCTCCAAAGGGTCTGCAATCTGTTCTAGAGCCATTTATTTTATTTGTAAGAGACGATATTGCTAAACCTCAATTGGGTATTAAATATGAGCGTTTTATGCCTTATTTGCTTACCTTATTCTTCTTCGTTTGGGTAAATAACTTATTAGGTCTTATTCCAATATTTCCCGGAGGCGCAAATATTACCGGAAATATAGCGGTTACAATGATGCTAGCCCTATGTACCTTTTTAATAACTACCGTAAACGCGAATAAAAATTACTGGAAGCACGTATTTAACACACCCGGTGTACCATGGTGGTTAAAATTACCACTACCAATTATGCCTGCCGTTGAGTTTATAGGTGTATTAGCTAGGCCTATAGCATTGATGATTCGTTTATTTGCGAATATAACTGCCGGGCATATTCTGATATTAAGCTTGCTTGGATTAATTGTTATTCTTAAATCTGTATTTATAGCCGGATTTTCAATACCATTTGTAATTTTCATAAGCCTTATTGAACTTTTAGTTGGATTTTTACAGGCATTTATATTTACTATTTTATCAGCATTGTTTATTGGCTTAGCTGTTGAGGAAGAACATGCTCATTAACGTTTAATTTTTTTGTTTCACATATATTAATAATTACTAAAATGACTGGAAGTATCGCAGGAATTGGTGCTGGTTTAGCTGCTATTGGTGCAGGAATTGGTATCGGACTAATTGGTGGTAAAGCAATGGAGGGCATGGCCCGTCAACCTGAAGCTGCAAACAGAATTCAAACAGCAATGTTAATTGCTGCTGCATTCGTTGATGCGGTTGCACTTTTCGCGGTGGTTGTTGCTTTCCTAGGTAAGTAAATGCATTTATAAGGCTGTAGCGATTGGCTACAGTCTTATATTTTTTATTTTGAAAAAGAATTACGATGTTAATAATATTATCAATAAATCCTTTAGTTAGCCCGGATCCTGGACTTTTTATTTGGTCGGCCGTTGCTTTTTTAATTTTACTGTTTGTTTTGCGTAAAATGGCTTGGAAGCCCATTACTGAGGCTTTAACAGAACGTGAAAATTTTATTGAAGATTCCCTTAATAAAGCCGAAGCTGCCAAAGAAGAAATGGCATTGCTTGTAAAAAAGAATGATGATTTATTAAAACAAGCCCGTGCCGAGCGTGATTTAATATTGCAAGAAGCTAAGAAAATTAAGGATCAAATGATTGCGGATGCAAAATCAACTGCGGCCAAAGAAGGCGCAAGGATGATTGAGCAGGCTAAACTTGAGATTAACAACCAAAAAGCCATTGCTATGGCCGATATAAAAAACCAAGTTTCAACACTATCATTAGATATTGCAGAAAAGGTTTTACGCAAACAGTTTGAAGACCACAAAAAGCAAGAAGAATTGGTAGGCGAATTGTTGAAAGAGGTTACCCTTAATTAATATTTTATGTAGGTTTTAATTTTTTAGGATTAAAACTCAGTAATCTAAATAAAAACATGTCAGAATTAACAGTAGCGGCCAGATATGCTAAGTCATTAATTGATCTTGCTAAAGAGCAAAATTCAGTTGAGGCCATCAATACCGATATGGATCTTTTTTACAGAACATTGCGTGCTAACCCCGAATTAAAAGCGGTATTGGCTAATCCAATAGTTTCTCATACAAAAAAGGTTAAGATATTAGATGAGATTTTTGCAGGTAAGGTGAGCAAAACAAGTATTACCTTTTTTAATTTGATGATTAATAAAAGCCGCGGTGAGGTTTTATATGCAACCTCGCAGGAATATGTAAACCTGTACGACGAAATGAATCAAATTATCAAGGCATCAGTTGTTTCAGCTTCTCCACTTTCAAAAGCTAACAAGGATGCATTAATTGCCGATTTAAAAAAGGCCACAGGATGTACCATCAAGCTAGAGGAAAAAGTAAATCCTTCGTTAATTGGTGGATTTGTTTTAACTGTTGGTGATAGGCAAATTGATACCAGCATAGCCAGTGATTTAAAGAAATTAAGAAAAGAATTTGCCCAAAAGGCCATAAGTAATTAAACGCTAAATAAATTAAAAAATGATAGATGTAAGGCCAGATGAAGTTTCAGCCATTTTGCGTCAGCAATTAGCCGGCTTCAAGTCAGAATCTGAATTAGAAGAAGTAGGCACCGTACTTCAAGTAGGTGATGGTATTGCCCGTGTTTATGGTTTAACCAAAGTACAATCAGGTGAGTTGGTTGAATTTGGCACCGGTTTACAAGGCATTGTACTTAACCTTGAAGAAGACAATGTAGGTGTGGTTTTGTTAGGAAAGTCGGATGATATTAAAGAAGGTGATATTGTTAAACGTACCAACAGGATTGCTTCCATTAACGTTGGTGAAGGCATGCTTGGTCGTGTGGTTGATACCCTAGGTACACCAATTGATGGTAAAGGCCCAATTTTAGGTACTACCTACGAAATGCCTTTGGAGCGTAAAGCACCAGGTGTAATCTATCGTCAACCTGTCACCGAGCCTCTTCAAACTGGTATCAAAGCGATTGACGCCATGATTCCAATCGGTCGTGGTCAGCGTGAATTGGTTATTGGCGACCGTCAGACTGGTAAAACCGCCGTTTGTATTGATACCATCATCAACCAAAAAGAATTTTATGATGCAGGTGAGCCTGTTATCTGTATATATGTTGCTTGTGGTCAAAAGGCTTCTACAGTAGCGAACATTGTGCGCACATTAGAAGAAAAAGGTGCCATGCCTTATTCTATCATTGTTGCGGCAAGCGCCGCGGATTCCGCTACCATGCAGTTTTTTGCCCCATTTGCGGGTGCCGCTATTGGCGAGTACTTTAGAGATACTGGTCGCCCGGCATTGATTATTTATGATGATCTTTCAAAACAAGCGGTTGCTTACCGTGAGGTTTCATTATTGTTGCGTCGTCCACCGGGTCGTGAGGCTTATCCTGGCGACGTATTCTATCTACACAGTCGTTTGCTTGAACGTGCCGCTAAAATCAACCGGAACGATTCGATAGCGCAAGCTATGAACGATTTGCCTGAATCTATCAGAGGTATTGTAAAAGGAGGTGGTTCATTAACCGCATTGCCTATTATCGAGACCCAAGCTGGCGACGTTTCGGCATATATCCCTACCAACGTAATCTCTATTACAGATGGTCAGATATTCTTGGAATCAAACTTATTTAACGCGGGTGTCCGTCCGGCTATTAACGTTGGTATCTCTGTATCAAGGGTAGGTGGTAACGCGCAAATTAAATCAATGAAAAAGGTGGCTGGCACGCTTAAACTGGATCAGGCTCAATATCGCGAACTAGAGGCTTTCTCAAAATTCGGTTCAGATTTGGATGCGTCAACCAAAAATGTGATTGATAAAGGTGCTCGCAACGTTGAAATATTAAAGCAGGGTCAATATGCCCCGGTAACTGTTGAAAAACAAGTAGCAATTATTTATCTAGGTACTAAAAACTTATTACGTAACGTACCGGTAAATAAGGTTAGAGAGTTTGAAACAGAATACACCAGCCAATTAGAGGCTCGTCATCCTGAAGTTTTAGCGGCATTAAAAGCCGGTAAACTTGACGACCAAATAACTGGTGTGCTTGAAACTGTTGCTAAAGAATTAAGCGCGAAGTATTAAAAACGCTTGCATTTTATGTTTGATAGAGGTTTAACAACCTTAATTAAAACATATAAATGCGGTAAAAAATAGTCGAGATGTTAAAAATTTCGACTTTAATTACACCATAATAATAAGATGGCTAATTTAAAAGAAGTAAGAAATAGGATTAAATCGGTTAGCTCAACCCAGCAAATAACCAAAGCCATGAAAATGGTTTCGGCCGCCAAGCTGAAAAGAGCAACCAATGCCATAGTGCAATTAAGGCCATATGCTAATAAATTGAAAGATTTGTTGGCAAACCTTTCTGCAAGTTTAGAAGATAACTCCTCACCATTTTTGGTGGATAGGGAGCCTAATAAAGTTTTGATTATTGTAGTATCATCAAATCGTGGTTTAGCTGGCGCGTTTAATTCGAATGTGATAAAAACAGCTAATAACCTTATTTCTTCAAAATATAGCAATCAGTTTAATGCTGGTAATGTATCAATTATAGCAATTGGTAAAAAAAGTCAGGAGTTTTACGAAAGGCGCAAATACAAGGTAATTGGCAATAATAATGACCTTTATCTTGATTTAAACTTTACCAATACCTCCAAAATTACCGAAAGCATAATGGATGGCTTTTTAAAAGGTGAGTATGATCGTGTTGAATTGGTATACAACCAATTTAAAAACGCGGCTATGCAAATTTTGGTTTCCGAGCAATTAATACCAGTACCAAAATCAGCTCCTCAAAAAGAAAGCAAGGCATCGCAAATTGATTATATTTTAGAACCATCGCAAGAGGAAATAGTTGAACAACTGATACCAAAAAACATTAAAATTCAACTATATAAAGCTGTTTTGGATTCAAATGCATCTGAACATGGTGCCAGGATGACCGCCATGGATAAGGCTACTGAAAATGCCGGTGAGTTGTTGAAATCATTAAAGCTCTCTTACAACCAAGCCCGTCAGGCTGCCATTACTACAGAGCTTACAGAAATTGTGAGTGGTGCGGCAGCTTTGGCTGGAAATTAGAAAATATTATTTTCAATAATATTAGGTGGAATTCATTGATTGGATTCCACCTTTTTATTTATGGCAAAATCAAGCCTTACTCAACCCTGCCGAATTAAATTGCAAATCGTACAGTTTTCGGTAATAGCCATTTTCAATACGCAATAGCTCTTGGTGGGTGCCGGTTTCCATAATTTCACCATGATCCAGCACTATAATTTTATCGGCATTTTGTATGGTGGAGAGGCGGTGTGCAATTACAATGGAGGTACGTCCTTGCATCAATTTATTAATAGCATTTTGTATTAAAATTTCGGTTTCGGTATCAACGGAGGAGGTAGCTTCATCCAGAACCAAAATGGTTGGGTTATAAACCATTGCCCTAATAAATGAAATTAATTGCGCCTGCCCGGCCGATAAGGTAGCTCCACGCTCCATTACATTATAATCATAGCCTCCGGGTAAGCGTTCAATAAATTCATGCGCGCCAACCTCTTTGGCTGCCTTAATAATTTGCTCACGTGTGATCTCTTTGTTATTTAAGCTGATATTGTTGGCAATGGTATCAGTAAATAAAAAAACATCTTGAATAACCGTAGCAATATGCGAGCGTAGGTAGTTCACATCATAATCCCGAATATCAATGCCATCAATGGTGACTTTACCTTTGGAGATTTCATAAAAGCGGTTTAAAATATTGATGGTTGATGATTTTCCGGCGCCTGTTGCCCCAACCAAGGCGAGTGTTTTACCTGCCCCAACCTCCAAATTGATGTTTTTTAATACCCAGTTTTCATCATTATAGGCAAACCATACATCCTTAAATTCAATTACACCCGATAATTGTGCAGGCTTTACTATTCCTGAATTTACGGCAACCTCATTGGTGTCTAAAACTTTAAATATCCTATCGGCACCAACCATTCCCATTTGCAGGGTGTTAAACTTATCAGCTAACTGTCTAATAGGTCGGAACAATAAGTTTAAACAAAGAATAAATTCCAATATCACTCCAGGGGTTATTTCATGATAATTTGCCGTAATGCTTTTAAGCTGTTCATCGGTTAATATACGTTTACATCCATACCATACCAATAATGACATACACACAGCGAAAAGAATCTCGACTACCGGAAAAAATATGGAATAGTAAAGATTCGACCGAATATTCGCGTCCCGATATTTTGAATTTACCTCTTTAAACTTCCTCATTTCCTGATCCTCGCGCGAAAAGTATTGGATAATGCTCATCCCCGAAATATGCTCGGCTAAAAAAGTATTCAATCGTGCTACTTGGGTGCGTACTTCTTGAAAGGAAGACTTTATGGCTTCTTTAAAAATATAGGTGGCCAATAATAAGAAAGGTAGGGGTGTTAAGGTAATTAATGTTAATCGCCAGTCTCTAAAAAGCATATAACTTATCACAGCGATAAGTAGCAGCATATCTCCCATAATGGATATCAACCCTTCCGAAAATATATCTGCAATGGTCTCCAAGTCTGATACGGTACGGGTGATGAGCATGCCAATTGGCGTGCGGTCGAAGTATTTTAAACGCAAACTGGTAATATGATTAAAAATAGCGATTCTTAAATCGCGGATAACGGACTGACCCAGTGTATTGGTAAAAAAAGTTTGGAAATATTGAGCCGCGGTTTGAATAATTAACTGCCCAATCATGAGTTCAACCATAAAAATCAAGCCATGATAATTATCCTTTAAAATATAATCATCCAGCGTTTTTTGCATCAAAATTGGTTGAATAAGTGCCGATGCTGCCAGAAATACAGTTAAAAAAATGGAAAGTATAAAAATGGTATTATAAGGTTTTACATAATGCATAACCCTTTTAAGCAATTGCCAATCAATAGCTTTACCTGTAACCTGACTACTATTTTTAGATGGTTTTTTATTGGAATTGTTTTGTTCTTGCTTACCCACTATAAATCAAAATTATTTTTTTATTGTTCTGTTTTCAAAATTATACTTTTTCAATATACGGATATTTTACTTCGGTAAGGTACAGGCCACAGGCTGGTACTGAGGTGCCCGCATTGCTTCTGTTTTTACTTTCAATAATATCTTTTACAATTTCGGGTGTTATTTCTTTTTTTCCTACCATAATTAAGGTACCAACAATGGCTCTCACCATATTGCGAAGAAACCTATCGGCCGAAATTCTGAATATAATTCCGTCTGCGTTTTCCGTCCAGTAGGCAGCGGCAATTTTACAATTGTTTGTTTTAACTTGCGTGTTCGATTTGCTGAAACAGCTAAAATCTGTATAAGTCATCAATAATTCAGCTGCTTCATTCATTAATTCGAGATCTGGTTTATCGCGCAGCTCCCAGCTAAAACCGTCTTTAAATGGCTCTTTATTAAAATGAATATGGTATTCGTAAGTGCGTAAGGTGGCATCAAAGCGAGCATGGGCATTATCCTCCACCTTTAAAATTCTTTTAGCAGCAATGTCTTTAGGTAGTATCGCGTTTATGCTTCTAAGTAAAGGTTCGCTATTAAATTCATCTGAATTATTAGATTGAAAATCAAAGTGCGCAAAAAATGATTTAGCATGCACACCAGCATCCGTTCGCCCGCAACCTGTTGTTTCAATTGGTTGTCGGAAAATTACTGAAAGCTTGTTATTAAGTACTTCCTGTACACTAATAGCGTTGTTTTGAATTTGCCAGCCATGGTAGCCGGTGCCTACAAAAGATATTTCGATAAAATAACGGTTGATTGCTGACACATAACAAAGGTAGCAAGCTTAGTACAAAGTTTTAGGCAATTGTGATTTTATTATGCTTATTTAGCTACCATTAAAAATACATTATTAAGTTTGGTAAAAAAAGTATAGCTAAAAGTATTCTATATTTGCGTTAATAAATTTTAAATTATGCTACAACGTATCCAATCCATATATTTATTAATAGCCAGTTTGGCCTTATTCGCCTTGTTTTTGTTCCCGTTGGTACACAATGTTTACTTTAATGGCCGACCAGTTACTGTAATGGCTACAGGCATTTATGAAGACGTTAACGGTAAACAAGCGCATACACAATTTTTCACAACCGAAACTGCAATTACAGCCATTGTTGCCATATTACCAATTGCCCTTGTTTTTTTATACAAAAACCGTAAACAACAAATTTATTTAGGTTACTTAACTATGGTTATTGTTATAGCCTATTCTTTTTGGCTATCACGTGTAGTTAAAATCATTATGGGTGATGCAACTATCAATACCCAAAATGGAGGTATAGGCTTACTTCTTTCATCAATAAGCTTGGTGTTCATACTTCTAGCTATAAAGGCAATACAAAGAGACGAAAAACTGGTAAAATCAGCTGATAGATTACGATAGTATTTAATAAAACCTTCCGGTTCCTTCAATCTTTCTATAAGGATTACTAAAAAAGGTACCTATAGTTTTATTAAATTGATCTTTATAAAACAAAGGGGTTGAATGCCCCGAGTTGGGGAGTATCCATAAATATGATTTTGGAATAGCCTCGGCTATTAGTAAGGTATGTTTGGTTTGAATAACATCATGGTCGCCTCCAATAACCAATGTCGGGCATTTAACTGATTTTAAATGCGCAATCGGAATATTTGGTTCCAAGGCAACCAATCTTGATAACTTTAATTTGTTTTTAAAATTAGGGTCGATATGTTTTTTAATCAAATTGGAAGAGACTAAATCCAGATAACTTTTTTGTATCATTTTATAGATTGCAGGATCAATAGCGCTGCTATCCGGAGATATATTGGTACCTGTTATGGCTAGTTTTTTAACCTTTTCGGGATGGCGAATGGCAAGTAGCAAGCCATTAATTCCGCCATCGCTCCACCCAATTACATTGCATTGTTTAATTTTTAAGGTATCGAGTAAGGCATTGAAATCATCTGCCATCATTTCATAGCTCAATGAATCTTTTGAATCAATCGATTTGCCTTGGGCCCTACTATCAGCAACTATCACTTTATAATTCTTAGAAAAAAAAGGTATCTGATAAACGAAGCTTTTTATAGAACCTCCATTTCCATGGATAATTAAAACAGGTTCGCCTTCTCCATAGGTTTCGTAATACATTTTAAACCCACGCGTGTTTATGTATTTACCAGTGAAAATATTTTCACCGTAGTTCTTAAAACCAAAAGGGATTTTGTTTTTCCAGTTACAACTAAGCGAAATTAAAAATAATGGAATTATATAAAAACGATATTTAAATAGCATCAACGGGGTTTACGTAAATTAATGGTAAAAATATTGTATGACTTATATTTTGCCATGTATAATCACCAAAGATAAAATTTAAGCAATAAAAATAACTACTTATAAAATAAATAATATTATCGACTGCCGGTAATCTATAGGTAAAGAGATGGAATATTTTAATTTAAATACTTTTTTTAATTTCCGGCTAATATGCTTTTGAGTTTTGTAAGTTCTTAAACCTTCTATGCGTTTTTACAAAGATTAAGACTCATTACATATAAATAAATTTAACATTTGTAAACCAATTTCACTTCTGGTTGTTCTTATCTTTATATGATAAAAATAATCATCATGAAAATCACAAAAATTTTAATCGCTATAGACGATTCGAACATCGCTGAGCATGCCGCCGCTTATGGCTTTGATATAGCACGTAAATTTGACGCCAAAGTGGGTTTGGTAAATATTGTAGAACCAGCAATGCTTCCCCCAATTTCATCAACTGCCGACCCTATTATGGGCTTCCCGGTTGAAGGAACAGCATTGGAAAGTGTGGAGTTATTGGATATTCAAAAAAATAGGTCGGAGGATATAATTAATCAAACCATACAAAAATTGGGGGTTGGTTTGGAGGTAACGCATTTCAATGAATTTGGTGCTACGGTGGATGGTATTATTAAATGCGGTAAAGAATTTGGAGCCGATTTAATTGTAATTGGAACACATAGCCGCACCGGGCTCGACCGCTTTTTGATGGGCAGCGTTTCTGAACATGTAATCAGGCATTCCGAAATTCCAGTATTGGTAGTACCTTTTAAATAATTACCTAAAAAATAATATACGCCTAAATTTGAATCAGATTTTATTTAGGATTGAATTGCTATGTTTAATTTTAATTTGCTTTACCCCCAACTTATGAAAATATAGTATTTGTGGCGGCAATCTTACCTAATTTAAAAGCCAAATATTAAATAGACTAATTTTGCAAAATTACTGCTCGTTTCTAACTAGGCCAAACTTCTCAATTTTACTGTATAAATGGCTCCGTTGAATTTCAATTTCCTCGGCAGTTTTTGATACGTTCCAATTATTTTTTACCAACTTAAATTTAATAAACTCCCTTTCCATAAAATCTTTGTAATCCTGAAAGTTAGTAAACTGGTTATAATCAATTTTTTGATGGTGGTCTCCATCGGTTTGGGTAGCTGTAGATGTAGGGTTAGCAAAAGTAGCGACATTGGCTTCGGTAATTACGCCATCGCTCAAAATAATAAGTCGCTCTACCATGTTTCTTAACTCGCGCACATTGCCTGTCCAAGGTTGGTTTTTAAGAGCCTCTAAAGCCGATTTGCTTATTTTCTTCTCGGGCATACCATAGTCGTAGCAAATTTCCTTTAAAAAGCTATGCACCAGTAAGGGGATATCGCTCCTTCGTTCGGATAATGAGGGAACGTGTATTAAAATAACGCTTAAGCGATGGTACAAATCCATCCTGAATTTACCTTCTTCAATCTCCTTAAATAAATCTTTATTGGTGGCGGCAATTAGCCTTACATCAATACTGATTTCCTTTTCGCTTCCTACACGGGTAATTTTATTCTCTTGCAAAACGCGTAATACTTTGGCCTGGGTTGATTGGCTCATGTCGCCAATCTCGTCCAAAAACAAGGTGCCTCCATTGGCCGCTTCAAACTTGCCGATATGCTGCCTGATGGCAGAGGTAAACGAACCTTTTTCATGACCAAACAGCTCGCTCTCAATCAATTCGGATGGTATGGCAGCGCAGTTTACCTCTACCAATGGTTGTTTGTTACGACCTGATTTTTCGTATAACCACCGTGCCACCAGTTCTTTACCACATCCATTGGCTCCGGTTATTAAAACACGGGCATCGGTAGGGGCCACTTTATCAATTGTTTCCTTAATTTTTATAATCGCTTCCGATTCGCCTAAAATTTCCCTTACCTTCGCTACCTTGAGCTTTAAAACTTTTGTTTCATTTAAAAGTTTCCGTTTTTCAACGGCATTCCTAACGGTAATCAGTAATTTATTTAAATCGAGTGGTTTGGTAATAAAATCGAACGCGCCTTTTTTACTGGCTTCAACCGCCATTTCAACGGTACCATGGGCAGGTATCATTACAAAAGGCAAATCGGGTACAATCTTTAAACCTTCGGTTAGTATTTCAATACCTTCCATCTGGTTTATTTTTACATCGCACAAAACTAGGCTATAGTCGTTTTTGCCTATTAAAGCCAGGGCATCGGTACCATTGTCAACGTCATCAATCTGATACCCCTCATACTCCAGCACTTCGCGTAGGGTGTTGCGTATTGCCCGTTCATTATCAATAATTAAAATTTTGGGCATGGTAGAATATAGAATTAGTAGATATACAAAATTTGAATAAATATATACATTATATATTTATAAACTGCCCATTTGGTGGTATAATTTCCTTTTAATATATATATTTTGCTTTATTTGTACTAAAAAATGAACATATTGTAATTTAATTGCCTTCTAACATACACATATTGCTTATTGTGTACTAAAAAATATACATTTTTATTTGATATCAAGCTCCTTTTGTGCGCATTTTTTCTTATTAAGAACTTGGTGTCTTTTTTTTAGCATATAATTGCTTTAAAGTATAACAATATGGTTCAAAACTGTACTAAAAAACAAACAACCCCTCCGTTTTACCAAAGGGGTTGTTTATGCAGCGGCAAATCTGTAAGCCGGGTCCTGTACCTTTTGTTTCGATATAATCATTACAAATGGCTTCTATCATTAATCTAGCCCTATCATTGCTAATAGGTTCAAACAACCTACCCATTCTGACGTTAACACTGAGAAGGTATTAAACGGGAGCGAGCAGCTCCACTTTCAGAACCTATTTGGTTTTTCAACTCCTGAGGTTTACCGCGATTTCGGTCGCCCGAAAAAGCCGTGAGCTCTTACCTCACGTTTTCACCCTTATCTGCCCTTACGAGCCGACGGTTTATTTTCTGTGGCACTTTCTGTCGCCCGCTGTATGGCGCCTTCCCGTTAGGAAGCAGGATGCTCTGTGTTGCCCGGACTTTCCTCTTCCCACAAAAAGCAAGAAGCGATAGAACGTTTTGCCCCCAAAGATAGGAAATTTAAGGGTTCATGGAGGAGTTTTAAAGTGAGTAGCTAGTATTTAGTATCGAGTAATTAGTATGCGTAATTTTGTTTAATCCTTTAAATTCTAATCCCGATAGCTATCGGGACTGTAAATCCTGATTCAGACAAAATTATTTCGGAAGTCGGATTTTCCATTTCGGAATTCTTTAGTAGCTAGTATTGAAATTATAGAAAAATGGCTAGTACGAGTAATTATGTTTTGCCCTCAAATAAATTTACAAAAAAATAATCCTGAAAATTCTATAATCCTGTAAATCCTGATTCAGACATTTTTAGATATTCCCACCTACTTGCAATTACTTAAATTATTCCCAACTTCTTCTATACTTATGGTGCCCATTTTATTACCGAACGAATTGCCTACAAAAGTAAGTACATTGGCAATATCAACCTGATTTAATCCGCTAGGAGGCATATTACCTTCAAATGGTTTGCCCACCAAAACATACTTACCCCTTAACCCATTTAGCACCAAACAGGCTAACATCTTTCTGTTATTTTTTAGATAGGCGGTATCGGTAAGTGGTGGAATCATGGATAATAATCCCTCCCCATTTTTACCATGGCAATTTTGGCATTTGGTTTGGTAAACTAAACTTCCGGCAGAATAATAGCGCGCAAATTCTAACTGACTTTCACTTTGACAAGCCGAAATGATAGCTAACATCACCAAGCCTAAAAACAATATTATTTTAAATTTCATTTGGCGGCGGGGGTATCATATTCGGCCTTAAGGTATTTAATATCCTCTATTAGCTTGGCTACTTCTTCGGCTTTGGTACCCATATACATTCCGCGAATTCTTTTCTGCTTATCCACCAAAATAAAATAACCATCGTGTATATACTCCCCAGCCGGATTTTTTTCCGCTATCGATACCAAATAACTTTTGCCTAGCAGATAAGTTTGGTCTTTATGGCCTTGCAAAAACCACCACATATTACCGGCAACATTTAGTTTATCGGCATATTTTTTTAAAATAGGCACACTATCATGCTGTGGGTCAATGGTGTACGATAGTATCTTCACATCTCCAGCCGATTTATAGGTATTATAAACATTTAACATATTACGAGCCATAACCGGACAAATAGACGGACAAGTAGTAAAAAAGAAATCGGCTACGTAAATATTGCCATCCAGATTTTTATTGCTGATGCTATCGCCATATTGGTTAATGTATTTAAAGGCGGGGATAGTTTTATATATCGTATCGATGCTGGTTTTGCCATCAACAACCCGGGTAACCGTACTTCTTTCGCCCAAAATCGGTAGCACCCTGTTACCATTAAACTTGCATGCGGAAATTAAAACCAATAATAAAATACCGTATTTACCTAAACTAAGTTTTTTCATTTTGATTTAACCTTTTTCAAATAAGTATCAGAAGCACTCAGAGCGGTATTAATTTGAACCTTTACCTTGCTTATTTCTTTTTTCTGCGCATCCAGATAAGTCATAATTTGCTCGTGCGTTTTTCCAGTGTTTTCCACGTCAAATTTATGCATCCAAGTACTCATGGCACTATCGGCTAAGGTTAATTGGGTTGAATACGCTTTCGCGGAATCAACATTAACTGATGCTTTCGCCAAACTATCCAACAACATTTTATTTTTCATTAAGTGCTCATCGGCACCCATCACCTCATCATGTACCTTAATTACTTCATCAAGCAATGCTTTTTCCTGATCCTTATCGGGAGCCTTTTTTTCTGAACATCCGAAAAAAAGTAGCACGAGTAAAAAGGCTGTTATAAGTAGTTTCATGATGGATATAATTTTTTTTGCAAATATTGTAAATATAGCGTTTACAAACCCTATCAATTTAAATTCCTTACATAAAATATGTAATCGGTTATAGGCAGTTTTTCAATCCCCTGGGCTTTTAATAACTGACCAATTTGCGCCCGGTGGTGGGTGCCGTGGTTCAATACCTGGGTAATTATGTCCATCAAGCGGTTATTAAAGGTTTCGCCAAGGGCATTTTGATATATAATGGTATTTTCCAAATCTGTTTCGGTAAGCGTTGCCAAATGCTTTATCCATGCCAAATTGCTTGCGCTCAACACGTTTTTTAAATCGGGGTGTTTGCTTCCTAATGCTGGCCATAAAACAATACTACCCATCGGTAAACCTTGTACCCTATTCAACCAAACTTGTTGTGCCGCCAACATATGCGACAAAAGTTGTAAAGGCTTTTCGGGAGCCGGGTTGCTTTCAACTATTTGCAACAAATTTAGGGTGCTACTTAAATCGTAACCAAACATTTGCTCAAAGTATTTTACCATCATGTTAACTTTATGTTATTGAAATATTAATAAAAATCACATTTACTTGTTAAAAACTTAATAATAAAATGATGTGAATCATTTATTTATGCTAATTTTTTTAATTAAATTTGAATAATCAAAATATAGAAAATGAAATTATTCATCAAAATTGCAAATTTTATACGCTTATTGAAAGGGCGTGTAATTTTAAGCACTTTTAAATCTTCCTTTATCCACTAGCATTAATTTGCATTAAATTTTTTTATCTTAATTGTATTTAACAATTTGGGCTTTTTATTTTCATGATGCTATTTAATGGAAGCTGCCCACCAAGACCCGCATTTACATAAACAACTTTTTGGCGATCATTTTATTTGGGGAGTATCAACCGCTGCCTTTCAAATGGAGGGTGCCGCCAATTTGGATGGCAAAGGCGTATCTATTTGGGATGCCTTTACCAAAAAGAAGGGCAAAATTTTAAATGGCGACAATGCCGATATCGCTTGCGATTTCTATCATCGATACAAGGAAGATATCGACCTGATACACCAGCTCAATATTCCGAATTTCCGTTTCTCTATTTCGTGGACCAGGGTATTGCCTAATGGCGATGGCGAGGTAAACCAACAGGGGATTTTATTTTATAATAATGTAATTAACTATTGCCTTGAAAAAGGTATTGAACCTTGGATTACCATATACCATTGGGATTTGCCACAGGTTTTTGAAGATAAAGGCGGTTGGACCAATCGGCAAATAGTTAATTGGTTTACCTATTTTGTTGAGGTTTGCGCCAGTAACTTTGGTGATAGGGTAAAAAATTGGATGGTGATAAATGAACCTGCCGTATTTACCGGAGCCGGTTACTTTTTTGGCATACATGCCCCTGGTCGCATTGGTATAAAAAGTTATTTGCAAGCGGTGCACCATGCGGTATTAAGTATGGTTGCCGGAGCAAAAAAGCTCAGGGCTATAGTACCCGATGCTAAAATTGGCACCACCTTTTCCTGCTCGCATATTGAGCCTTACTCTAATAAAACAAGAGATATTAACGCTGCGAAACGAGCCGATGCCTTTATTAACCGTTTGTTTATTGAACCAATTTTAGGGCTAGGCTACCCAGTACAGGAGGTGCCCGTTTTAAAAGGGATTGAAAAAATTAAACAACCTGGCGATGATGAAAACATGCGCTTTGACTTTGATTTTATTGGTTTGCAGAACTATACCCGCGAAATTGTTAAATGCTCGTATTTTACACCATATGTATTTGCTAAACTGGTAAAAGCCGAAAAACGCGATGTTGAACTTACCACCATGCGCTGGGAAGTATATCCACCGGCTATATATGAGGTGATAAAAAAATTTAACGCTTACGGAAACATCAAAGAGATTTACATTACCGAGAATGGTAGTGCCTTTGAAGATAGTTTAAACAATGGTATTGTTGACGACCAAAAACGACTAAAATTTTTGAAAGATAATTTACAACAGGTATTAAAGGCAAAAACCGAAGGCTATAAAGTAAATGGCTATTTTGTATGGACGCTAACCGATAATTTTGAATGGGCCGAAGGTTACCATGCCCGATTTGGCTTGATATATATTGATTTTAAAACCCAGCAACGCGTCATCAAATCATCCGGCCGTTGGTATGCCAATTTTTTGAAATAGTTTTAAAACCAAAAATTTATCAACAACTCACCAATTCAATAATTAACAAACCCAACCACTCCCCAAATCAATCATTCAATAAATCAAGACTCAATAAATCGCTAAATCAATCATTCAATAAATCAATAATTATTCCACGCTCACGGTAAGCCCTTCTTGTTGCAAAATTTTGCGGTAAACCTCCACTTCGGTAAAGGAGCCTTCCAGAATAGCGCATTTACCTTCGTTATGCACCTTCCAGGCAATTTTTTCGGCTTGATGTTCGGAGTAGTCGAGGTATTTCATCATACAAAATATAACGTGCTCAAAGGTATTAACATCATCGTTCCATAATATTAAACGATGCATCTGTTTTAAACTCGTTAAAATCTCCTCGAGGGTAAATGTTTCTTCTCGTACTTCGGTTGGCATATTAAAAATCAAATTTACTTAAAAACTATAATATTTGTTCTATAATTCTGTTTTATAGCAGTTTTAAATGTTTAAATAATTAAAACTAACAAAACCCCTATTAATTATTTATATGAATATTTTTAAAAAAATTACGCTCCTATTTTTGACTACTTTCTTAGTCAGCAATATTGTATGGTCGCAAAACAAAATTGCTACTTTATTACCGCCACCTCATCATGTTAGCATTGATGGAAATTGTAGCGAATGGGGCGATAGTTTACAATATTATAACAAGGAAAGTAAAATTAACTATACCATCTCGAACACACACGACACCCTTTATTTAGCATTGAGGGCAATCAATAGGTTGGCACAAATTAGAATTTTGAGAGCAGGCCTCACCTTTAGTATTGATACAAAAGGAAAAAAGAAGGAGACTTTTAGTATCACCTTCCCGCTAAACACCCAAACGAGCACACAAAAATTTGATTTTCACAAAGAGGACTATACCGAAGTTAGCAAGCAAGATAAGGATGAATTAATGAGGCAACGCTTAACCTCTTTAAGGGGTATTATGGTAACCGGTTTTAAAGATGTGGAGGATGAAATGATTACAACTGATAATTCTTATGGTTTTAAAGCTGCTGTTAATTATGACCGTAATGATTATCTGGTGTGCGAAGCTGCTATCCCGATTAACCTATTCCATGCTGATGATATTTACAAAAACGAATGGGCCTTTAACATTAGGATAAACGGAATTACCAAACCAGCCTCCCATACCGAGCATGCCGAAAACCAGCAAGGTGAAGGTGGTAAACGTAACGGAAGGGGTGGCGGAAGTAACGGAAGAGGTGGTGGAGGAGGCAACCATGAAGGTAGTAAAAATGGAGGTACTGGCACTGATTTTGATAAAACGGATAATGCGCTTTCAAAAACAG
The DNA here is from genome assembly GCA_903891475.1 of uncultured Mucilaginibacter sp. Taxonomy (GTDB): domain Bacteria; phylum Bacteroidota; class Bacteroidia; order Sphingobacteriales; family Sphingobacteriaceae; genus Mucilaginibacter. Next base: position 26,220 of record CAITEP010000039.1, on the reverse strand, counting down.
AAGATTTTTGGGATAAATTTCATCTAGCTAATTAGCGGTTAATGTTATTCTTTGTTTTTATAAAAAATAATCTTAGCAAATAAGTAATGCTAAATGGCTATCAATTGTATTTCTTTTGTATGCCAAAGTAATAATCATCTTCTTTACCATCTTCATTAAAATCAATATAACCGCTAAAAGTGGCGTGGTTATGCTTGATAGATAATTCATACTTATAAAGCGCTTTGTTGGGTTTTAGTTGACTGATGGTAATTTTACTTCCTTTTATAAACCAAATGCCTTCGGTTCTTCTAACCAAGCTATCTTTTAGATTAAAGTATTCTGAATAATAAGTGCCATTCTTTTCGAAATGTGTACGAATCGGATGTATTTTTAAGGTAGCCTCCCAATTGGTACTATCAGCCGTGAGTACGTCAACTGTTTTGCCTTTTTTATTAACCACAATATTTAGGTACACATTACGCCATTCTCCCACCAATTGTTCGGCAAGGTCTTGCCGAACATGGCTAGTGAAAGCTATTAGTGAAACGCTAACCACTATCAAATTTTTGAAATTAAATTTTTGGACGGCTTTCATTGAAATTTTAGGTTGATTTAATTTCTGCATATAAAGCTATAAATATCTTATTCAAAATAAAAGACCTAATTTGTATTCAAAAATAAACCACAAAAAAAGCCCCCCAATCGGGAGGCTTAAAATATTAAAAAAAATCCGAAATTGAACTTCCGAAATCCTTAACTCGCCATTTGCTTACGAATGATGTTTAAGGCACCACCTGCTTTAAACCATTCAATTTGCTGCGCGTTATAGGTATGGTTTACGGCAAAACTTTCTACCGAGCCATCTTTATGGCTTAGCTCAACCGTTAGTTGCTTGCCAGGTGCAAAAGCGGTTAAGCCTTTTATAGCAATGGTATCGTCTTCCTGAATTTTATCATAATCGGCAGGATTAGCGAATGTAATGGCCAACATGCCTTGTTTTTTAAGATTAGTTTCGTGTATACGAGCGAATGATTTCACCAATATGGCACGCACACCCAGGTGACGAGGCTCCATAGCCGCATGCTCGCGCGATGAACCTTCTCCATAATTCTCATCGCCTACTACTACGGTGCCTATGCCTTTGGCTTTATAGTCGCGTTGGGTTGCCGGTACGGGACCATATTCGCCAGTAAGTTCATTTTTAACGCTATCGGCACTGCCATTAAAGTAGTTGATGGCACCGATCAGCATGTTGTTAGAGATATTATCCAAATGCCCACGGAATTTTAACCAAGGACCAGCCATTGAAATATGGTCGGTTGTGCATTTGCCTTTAGCTTTGATCAATAGTTTTAGGCCCGATAAATCAGTACCTTCCCAAGCGGCAAAAGGATCGAGCAATTGCAAGCGGGATGATTTAGGGTCAACCTTTACCTCTACTTTGCTACCATCTTCGGCAGGTGCCTGATAGCCTGCATCTTCAACAGCAAAGCCTTTTAAAGGCATTTCAATACCTAGTGGCTCATCCAACATCACCTGCTCGCCATTTTCGTTGGTAAGGGTATCAGTTAGTGGGTTAAAAGTTAAATCGCCTGCAATGGCAAAAGCGGTAACAATTTCGGGCGAAGCCACAAAAGCGTGGGTATTTACGTTACCATCGTTGCGTTTCGCGAAGTTACGGTTGAACGAGGTGATGATAGAGTTTTTGCGGGTAGGGTCGCTTGTATGCCTAGCCCACTGACCAATACATGGTCCGCAAGCGTTTGCCAATACCACACCGCCCATACTTTCAAATGTACCTAAATAGCCATCGCGCTCCACGGTATAACGAACCAGTTCAGAGCCAGGAGTAATGGTAAACTCAGCCTTTGTTTTCAGGTGCTTGTCGATAGCTTGTTTGGCGATAGAAGCCGAACGGGTAATATCCTCGTACGATGAATTGGTACATGAGCCTATTAAACCAACTTCTAACTCGGCAGGCCAATTATTTTCTTTAACAGCCGCCGCGAACTTTGAAATAGGCCATGCTAAATCGGGTGTAAATGGCCCGTTGATGTGTGGCTCTAATTCGTCAAGGTTTATTTCAATCACTTGATCGAAATACTGACCAGGGTTGGCATATACTTCAGGGTCGCCGGTTAAATGTTCTTTAATAGCATCGGCCATGGCGGCAATTTCGGCACGCTTGGTGCCTTTTAGGTAATCGGCAATTTTTTCATCGTACCCAAAAATAGAGGTAGTGGCGCCAATTTCGGCACCCATATTACAAATGGTACCTTTTCCGGTTGCCGATAATGAGCTGGCACCATCACCAAAATATTCAACTATAGCACCGGTACCACCTTTTACAGTTAAAATACCGGCAACTTTTAAAATCACGTCTTTTGCCGATGTCCAACCAGAAAGTTTTCCGGTAAGTTTTACACCAATCAATTTAGGGAATTTTAGCTCCCAAGGTAGGCCCGCCATTACATCGCAAGCATCGGCACCGCCAACACCTATGGCAATCATGCCTAAACCACCGGCATTTGGCGTGTGTGAGTCGGTTCCAATCATCATACCACCCGGGAAGGCGTAATTTTCTAAAACAACTTGGTGAATAATACCTGCACCTGGTTTCCAAAAACCTAAGCCATATTTATCAGAAACAGAAGCCAAGAAATCGTATACTTCTTTATTTACATCCTTGGCTACATTTAAATCTTCGGTCGCGCCAATTTTAGCTTGTATCAGGTGGTCGCAATGTACGGTTGATGGCACGGCAACCTTAGGTCTGCCAGCTTGCATAAATTGTAGCAAAGCCATTTGAGCGGTAGCATCCTGCATGGCAACCCTATCGGGTGCAAAGTCAACATAGTCTACACCACGGCCAAAAGCCTTATGTGCATCGCCCTCTGATAGGTGGGCATATAAAATTTTCTCGGTTAATGTTAGGTTTTTACCTGTAGCCTTACGGGCGGCAGCCAAACGGGTACCATATTGGTCATAAACCTTTTTGATCATATCTAAATCAAAAGCCATGTTATTGATTTTTAGGTGTAAAAGTGTACTGTTATGTAAATATAGCCGTACCAGCTAATTTAAGTGGCGAAATTACAAAAATTACAATTAATTGGTATTAAAGGAAACAACAAATTTTGTTATTAGTTTTTATTGCAAAATACTTGCCAGACAAGTTGTTAATTTATGATCTGGAAGTGTGTATTGTGCGATGAATTTGACATGGATTTATGCTAACAATAAAGGGAGTATAATGTAATGGCTGAGGCAAGTTATAGTGCTATTTTTTATATCTTTTTGGTTTCAACTACCCCTATATCACCTAGGTATAAATCCCAACCCGATACAGTTTCGCCATTCACCTGTTTTTCGTAATGTTTTATTACTATAGTCATGCTGCGCTTGGTTATATCACCATAAATCAGGTTGCCATCTGTAAAGCCTTGAAATTTTTGTACAAATGTTACAGTGGCGTAGTAGTTTCCATCAAGGCCTTTTTTAAATTCCGAAGCATAATTTATATCGGCATATTCAACATTTACTTTATCAAACTGACCGCTTTTAAGCATCAGTCTGCTCAAATAATCGCGCACTTTATGCTTAACTTTTGTATCTGTGTTGATATTGGATACCTCTACTCTAACATCGGCTCCTTGGTTTAAAAATAAATCGCAAGCTTGGTTAATGCTTTTAAAAGCCGCGTCTCTATCAGTATTAGCGGAGGTAATAATTTGCAAATAATTGGTAAATTCATGTGTTTTTAAAAATGCTTTTTTACCAAAAACCGCCATATCTGGGGTTAAAATAGGAGCCTCTTTTACATTGGTTGCAGCTTGTGGTGTTGATGACTCAGTAACTGCTTGTGCAGTAGGGCCGTCATTAGCAGGAGTAATATTACCTTTGGCAATTGGCTGTGAATTGCCATAGCCGTTATCATCTCGTCGCCCTCCAGAATTGGCGGTTTGCGTATTATCCGGATTGTTTAAAGGTGGAACAACAGCCGCTACTGTTTCGTTTGTGTTATTTAACGAAGGCTCAGTTGTGGCCACAGGCTTATATTTAAGCTCATTAACTTTGGTTTTGTTATATGCCAAAAATGGGTATGCCTGATCTATTTTGGTAAATATTTGATGGGTTCCATTCCTTCGGATTAAAAATACAAGGTTTGATTTAAGTAGTTTAACTGTTCTTCCTTCTTTGTTTAATACAGTAATTTCCGATTCTCCTTCATCTATAATATTTACAGCTTCAATTTTTCCTTGTGCATCAACTATTACATCAGCTAAACGAGACCGAGATGGTGGATTTATAAACACCTCCCTTTCTTCATCAGTAATTGCTCTGGAAAGACCAAAAACTATATAATCACCATCAGCGTTAAATGCAACCTGTAATTCGTTTAAGTTGCGTGTAAACAAATGGCTGCTAGGATTGGCCAAGTTTTTGAACTTTATTTTCTTGCTGTTAACCTGTGTAATTTTACCCATCACCATATTACCATCAGCAAGGTAAATATTATCCTGAGCGAACAAATCTAACTTAAAAAGAATAAATGCAACTACTAAGATTTTTTTCATCTCTATTAGTTAACTGTGGCTAAATTAAAACTCATGTTACTGGAGTATAAAAATAATAGCGTTTGGTTGAATATCATATTTTGTTCAAACATAATACATAAAATTAATTTCATTATTAGGTTTTGCTTGTGTTTTAAAAATATTACAAAGTAAACCTTATTAACAATCTGCAATTGTCCAAGTAATACGTGTTTCTATAAATTTATTTTTCTGGTAAGCAGCTCATTTTTTGCACTTTAAAACAATAAAAATAACAATGAAAAATTAATTTACTCCAAATAGTTATTAAAGTTATCAACAAATTCAAAAAGGATTAATTTACACAGAGAAAATATGTCAGGCATATAAATTTGAAACAATTATCAATTATTATTTGAATTTAATAGTCAAATAATATGAATTGATGTTATAAATATGTTCTATTTGAACGAGTAGAAAGGTTAAGTGACTTTTTTTGTTGAATTATATAAGTTGAACACTTAAATTAAATCTTGTTCAATTTTAATTTTTCCGGATAATTGTTTTCATTAGCTATCTCAAAAATACTTCCACTTCTACCCAATTGTTGGAAGTTTAGAGGAATTTTTACATTTAAAATGATAGTTTTACCACAATTTATTACGTTTTAATTATGGTTTTTACGATTTTGACTATAATTTTCCCGTTCGAAATGATAGTTTCAGCTGTTCAAACTATAGTTTGTAGTAGTTTAAATATAAACAGAAGTGTCTCTCATTACACTTTTTTAGTCCTAATAATTATAAAAAATGGAACAAAACTACAAAGTTTTAAAGGTATAACCCTGCGCGCTCCAATATGCAAGGGCGCATGGTAAAACATATTCCAGTCTGTCAAATGCCTTTAAACTGTCGTGAAATACAATAATATCACCTCCGCAAGTTTTTTTAAGTACATTTTTTAAACAAACTTCAGGTTTTAGTCCTAAATCAAAATCCCCGGTGAGTATAGACCACATAACTATTTGTAAATCAGGGAATTGATTTTTCAATAATTGGATTTGACGGCGCTTTATTTTCCCGTAAGGTGGTCTAAAAAGTTTGCTTCTTATCAAATCATCAGCAAGCCTAAAGTTATTAAGGTAGGTACTATCATCTGTTTTCCAGCCATTTAAATGATTGAAAGTATGATTTCCAACAGCATGCCCATCAATTTTAATTTGTTTAAAAATGGCAGGGTATTTACGTACATTGTCGCCAATACAAAAAAAAGAGGCTTTCACATTGTATTGCTTTAAAATATTTAAAACAAAAGGTGTAACAATGGGTATAGGACCATCGTCAAAAGTGATATAAAGACAGTGTTCTGAATTTTCAGTATTCCACCGTAGTTTTGGATAGAGTTTTTTTAGTAACCACGGTGTTTTAACAGTGTACATAAATATAATTATAAAGAAAACATTAGGATGAACGATTTAATATTACAATTAAATATATTTGACAAATCTAATATCTCAAATCTCAATACTAAAATTATTATTTGATTAACCTTATGATACCATCCATATTAAAGCATTCAGCAATAACCAGTATGCTGTTTTTAACAATATTTAGTTACAAAGTTAATGCACAGCAGGTTATTACCTTACAAAAAGCTGTTGACCTTACTTTACAAAATAATTTAAATATAAAACAGGCTCAATTTACAGAAGCCCTTGCTGATGAAGACTTTAAACAAAGTAAGTTTAACGTATTGCCTACCTTAAGTGCCAACCCACAAGCTAGTTATAACCATGGTAAAAGTCAAGTAGCAGGTGCTTTTACTTATGCTTCATCAACAATTAACCTAAATGGAAATGCTTCCTTAGCTATTACCCTTTTTCAAGGTGGCCAACTTAGGAATCAAATTTTACAAAATAAATTAATACTAGATGCTGATAAAACAGCAACTGCAAAAGTTAAAAATGATTTGATTTTGAATGTGGTTACTAACTATCTTACTATTTTAACCGACCAGGATTTGGTGATTGCCGCCAAGCAACAAGTAGCTTTAGCGCAAATTACTTTGGATAGAACGCAAAAAAACTTTGATGCAGGAAACTTAACCAAAGCCGATTTGGCACAAGCACAAGCACAAGTTTCAACAGCGGAATTAAATTTAACAAACGCGCAAAACCAAGCAGACCTTGCCACACTAATATTAAAACAATATATGGAAATGCCGGCTACCGCTGATATTTCTATTGAAAAGCCTGATATAAGTAAATTAACAGATATAAAAACCATTTACGATCCATCAGAAGTTATCAAGACGGCGCTAACTGTGAATCCTGATATTAAACTTGCCGAGACACAACAACAAACCTATCTACAAGCTATAAAAGTGGCAAAAGGTAATTATTATCCAACCTTATCGCTTTTCGGCGGAATAGGCTCAAGTTATTCAAATCAAGCAAAAACACAAACTTTAATTCAAAGTGGAGTCACCCCAATCGGTTATGTCGATGGAACTAACCAATTAGTTTTAGCACCAAATTATACCTCTTCATTATCACCAATTTCTTTTTCAAACCAACTGGATAATAACTTTAACCAATCAATTGGCTTAAGTTTGCAAATACCTATTTTTAATCGTTTTACTGCGCAAACTTCTGTTCGTAAAGCTAAATTGAGTTATCAGAATGCAGAACTGGCAACCCAAATTGCAAAAAACAATTTAAGTAAAACAATAATACAAGCAGTATTAGATTTGCATGCTTCCGAAAAAAGCTATCAATCGGCTTTACAAACATTTGAATCGAACAAAGAAGCATTAAATGTAACCAAGCAAAGGTTTGAAGCAGGCTTGGTTAATACGCTCGACTATAATACCGCTCTTACAAACTACAATAAATCACAAAATGATATGATCGAGGCTCGATATCAAATGATTTTTAGAAGCAAGGTAATTGATTATTATTTGGGCAATACAATATCCTTATAAAAGCAATTAGCTAAATTTTTAATTAAAATTATCAATAAGTAACAATCAACTACCATAAAAAACTGAAATTTAAAAAGTCATGGGAAAAACTACTAAATATATACTTATTATTTTAGGCGCGATTATTGTGCTTCTTATAATAGCCAAATCAACCGGGCTAATTGGTAAAACTAAACCAACGGAAGTTGCTACTGAAAAGGCAACAGTAAGGGAAATTAATGAAACAGTTTCGGCAAGTGGTAAAATAAAACCACATGTAGAGGTTAAAATTAGTCCTGAAGTTTCGGGTGAGGTGGTAGAATTACCTATAAAAGAGGGTGATGTGGTAAAAAAAGGTCAATTACTTTGTAAAATAAGACCCGATATTTTGAGGTCGGAACTTGATAGGGCACAAGCGCAATCAAATACACAAAAAGCTCAAATTGAAAATTCCAAAGAATTGTTAAATCAATATAAAGCTACCTTAGATAATCAAGAATCTATTTATACTCGTGATGAGGGTTTGTTTGAAAAAAAGGTAATAACCAAAGCTGAATTTGATGTTGCGAAAGCAAATTATTATAGCGCGAAAGCGGCTTATGAAGCAGCAAAGCATAACGTAGTTAGCGCAACTTACGGCCTTGCTCAATCTCAGGCCTCCGTAAAAGAAGCCTCTGATAACTTGGTTAAAACTACCATTTATTCACCTATTGATGGGGTAGTTTCAAAGCTATCTATCCAAAGAGGAGAAAGGGTATTGGGAACACAACAATTTGCAGGTACTGAAATTATGACTATTTCTGACCTTAGCACGTTGGATGTAAACGTAGACGTAAATGAAAATGATATCAACCGAATAAAGCTTGGCGACTCGTCAAAAATTGAGGTAGATGCCTTTTTAGGTAAAAAGTTCAATGGTGCCGTTATTGAAATAGGCAGTTCAGCAAATGTTGTAGGCACCAATGCCGATCAGGTAACTAACTTTACTGTTAAGGTGAGGATTAACGCCGAGTCTTACAAAAATTTATTAATTAAGTCGGCTGCTAACCCTTCACCTTTTAGACCAGGTTTAACAGCAACAGTAGATATCAATACTAATCATACCAAATCATTAGCTATACCTATTCAATCAGTTACCACTCGCGAAGAAAAAAAGGCAAACACTACGGATAAAAAGACAGACGACGATAAAGTGCAAATTGCCGCTCCGGTTAAAGAATATGTATTTGTTTACAAATCAGGTAAAGTGAAACAAGTATTGGTTACAACCGGCATCCAAGATGATACCTATATTCAAATATTATCTGGACTAAAAAATGGAGATGAGGTGGTTTCTGCGCCTTTCGCAACCATTACCAAAATATTAACCGATAATATGATGGTTGAGAAAGTTGATAAGAGCAAGCTATTTACAGGTGATGCAAAATAATGTGGTTTTTTGTTATGATTTGGAACGCCAACCTACATTTTAATCAGAAAATAAGGTGGTTTATTTTTCCATTTTCGGGTGATACAAAATAGCTTTAAGCCTAAATTTTAATAAATTTGTCCTGCCATGTCAACTTGGTCAGGACATTTTTTATTAATGGGCGAACATATAAACAAAATTGCGGTAATTGGCGGAGGTAGCTGGGCTACGGCTAATATTAAAATATTAAGCGATAATACTACCCAAAAAGAGATTTTTTGGTGGATGCGCGATGAACAAGCCATTAAGCATTTGCAGCAATTTAAACATAACCCAAACTACCTGAGTTCGGTAGAAATTAATGTGCCGTCCAACCATATATCAATTGATTTAAAATCAATTATTCAAGCTGCTGATTTTATATTATTGAATGTACCGGCCGCCTTTATTAAATACGCCCTTAAGGATATTACACCGGCCGACCTTTCCGGAAAAAAAATAATATCGGCTATTAAAGGGATGGTACCCGATGAAAATCAAATTATTGGCGAATTTTTAAATAGCCATTATCATATTCCTTTTGAAGATTTGGTGGTAATTAGCGGACCTTGCCATGCCGAAGAGGTGGCGCTCGAAAAATTATCATACCTCACAATAGCCTCGGGCGATATTGAATTGGCTAAAGAGGTTGCAGGCATGATCAATACCCGTTATATAAAAACCATCATATCCGACGATATTTTTGGTACCGAGTATGCAGCGGTGCTAAAAAATATATATGCTGTAGCAAGTGGTATTTGTCATGGTGTGGGCTATGGCGATAATTTTCAAGCGGTATTGATATCAAATGCCATACGCGAACTTAAACGCTTTGTGGATGCGGTACACCCCATTGCCCGCGATATCAAGGAATCGGCCTACCTGGGCGATTTATTGGTTACCGCCTATTCGCAGTTTAGCCGTAACCGTACGTTTGGCAACATGATTGGTAAGGGCTACACCGTTAAATCGGCCCAGTTGGAGATGAATATGATTGCCGAAGGCTATTATGCGGTTAATAGTTTGCACCAGGTAAATAAGCAATACCAAGTACAATTACCAATATGTGATGCGGTATATGCCATATTGTACGAAAAAAAGTCGCCCGTTGTTGAAATGAAACGGTTGGCGGAAGTGTTGTGCTAAAAGATTAATAATTTGATACCATTTCAATTCTCCTAATTGGTTTTAATCCCGAAGGGATTTAATGTTTATAGCATAAATAATAGATAATTTATTCAACCTCATACGGGCTTATACCTTTCCAACTAATTCATGCCATATACATTTCATTCCGGAATGGTCTTAATCCCAAAAGGATTTAATGTTTATAGCTGATGCAATGCATATTTCATTCGACCCCATTCGGGGTCGTACCCTTTCCAATTCAATTATTCTATAAACATGTCAATCCTTCGGATTGGTCTTAATCTCGAAGGCTATCATAAGGCAAATACAAAATTTGAACTTTGACTTATTTTATCCATATAAGATTGAATGCCGTAAAATATTGAGCATTGATATGAGCAAGCAAAACAGCTTTTTCAAGCATTCAAATAAAAGCCCCAAATTGATTTGATATGGATGTGATGCACAAATACTCGCAATTAAAAAGAAAAGCGAATAGGCGAACGTTTAAACGGTATATAAACGGTTTTAAAAATGGCTTTATCATCCGGTATTAAAAAATACTGGCACAAGCAATTCTTATTCCAATAAAAAACCCTCCACTGTTTTGGCAGTTGGAGGGTAATAAACACAACAAAACTAAAACCTGCAACCATAGGGCTTGCAGTATAAAACACACAATTAAAACCTTCTTCTTCTTTCCGGGCGGTCTTCTTTTCGTTTCCCCGAAAAATCACGGAAACCTCCAGAAGCACCACTTCTTTCACGATTATAACCACCTTCACGTCTTTCGCCTCCACTTCGCTCACGGTTATAACCACCCTCTCTGCGAGGATAGCCACCACCACGATTTTCGCTGGTACCTTCGCCCGAAATTTCAATCCTTACGGGGCGTCCTTTAAAGTCGGCTTCCTTAAATCCGGCCATTACTTTATCAACATCCGCGTTTTGAACTTCAAAAAATGAATATACACCTTTTACATCAATTTTACCAACAGTTCGGCCACTTATTTTTGTTTGGTTACAAATATAACCTAAAAGGTCGCCACGGTTAAACTCATCAACCGAACCTAAATTAATAAATAACCTGGTAAATTCCGATTTTCCGCTACCATTGCCACGGTCAATACCACGATCCTCGCCACGCTCAAAACGGCGTCCTTCTTCTAAGGGCGCGTTCAAATCGGGCGCGTTTTTATAATAATCCAGAAAGCGGTTAAATTCAATGGAGGCAAAACGCTTAATAAAGTCTTCTTTGCTCATCTCCTTAAATTCTTCCATAATCCTCGGGATATACTGCTCAATTTGCGGTTCGTTCACCTGTACATTATGCACTTTATGCACTATCGAGAATAATTGTTTCTCGCAAACATCAAATCCGGTTGGTATCTCTGCTTTTACAAATCGCTTACCAAGTCCGCGTTCAATTTGGCGTATTTTACCAAGCTCCTTCGCGTTAATGATAGAAATGGAAACTCCTGTTTTACCAGCACGGGCGGTACGTCCGCTCCTGTGGGTATAGTTTTCCACTTCATCGGGCAATGAGTAATTGATAACGTGTGTAACGTCGTTTACGTCAATACCTCTGGCCGCTACATCGGTAGCAATTAATAATTGCAAATTGCGGTCGCGGTAGCGTTTCATCACCTTATCGCGTTGTTGTTGCGATAAATCGCCATGCAATGAATCAGCATTGTAGCCATCCTTAATTAAGGCCTCGGCAATATCCTGCGTTTCAATTTTTGTACGGCAAAAAACAATACCAAAAATATCTGGGTTAAAATCAACAATGCGTTTAAATGCGGCATACTTGTCACGAGCACGTACAATATAGTATTCGTGCTCAATATTTACATTGCCTGTGTTTTTTTCGCCCATGGTGAGTTCAAACGGATCTTTCATGTATTTTTTCGCGATCCGGCGAACTTCAGTAGGCATGGTAGCAGAGAAAAGCCATGTTTTTTTCTCTTCGGGTGTGGTTGAAAGAATACTGTCAATGTCTTCCTGAAAGCCCATATTCAGCATTTCATCGGCCTCATCCAATACTACAAACTTAACTTTCGAAAAATCGATAGCCTTGCGGTTAATAATATCCAACATACGGCCTGGCGTAGCTACAACAATTTGTACACCACGTTTAATTTGGCGTAACTGATCGGATATATTAGCACCACCATAAACGGCAACAACTTGAACGTTGCCCATTTTTTTGGCGTAATTTTTTATGTCGTTAGTAATCTGCAAACAAAGTTCGCGAGTGGGACAAAGTACAAGGGCCTGTGGGTAATTTTCTTCGAAGTCTAACAGTTCTAATAGCGGCAGTCCAAAGGCAGCAGTTTTTCCGGTCCCGGTTTGGGCTAATCCGACAAAATCGTTGCTGCCTGTTAACAATACCGGAATTGACTGTTCCTGGATTGGTGTAGGCTTTTCAAAACCTAACTCAGAGATGGCATTAACAATATCATGACGGATTCCCAGTTCAATAAATGGGTTCATGAATTAAAATAACGTACTTGGCAACATCGCCAAATCGGGCGCAAAGATAGGGTTTTAATAGTACAAATCAAATACTTAAATAAATTAAATTTTATGCCACTTATACAAAATTTTTAAGCTAAATATGTTTACAATGTTTTGACATTTTAGGCTTCATTTACTTAAGTTTTGGCTTTTTTAGCGAAATACCAAAAGTTAATTGAAAACTGCTCAGGAATGAGCTACTGGTTCCATAATTTGAATTTATTTGATATCCTGTTAAGCTCTTATCCCACAAAATTCCTAAACGATAGCGGTTAAATTGATAATTACCTCCTCCCGAAAACCCAAGGCTTGGAATATGGCTAAAACTACTATAATCAGAATAATTAATATAAGGTTTGTAAGTAGCAATACCTCCTGTTATGGTTGCAATTTGTACTTGATTATTTACACTAATTTGCATGATTGGTAAGCTAATTGTTGGTCCTGCAAAAAAGCTTATACTTTTATTTAATTTATATACCAAATGTATTGGAAAATCAGCAGTATATATTTTTCTAGTGCTGGTAACTTTTGTTTGTTCTGCGGTATCTGAAGAGATTTGGCTAAAGAAATTATAACCTACCGAGCTATTTCTTGGCACCATAAATCTAACTTGGGTACTAATTGACCATTTATTATGCAAACTAAAGTTTGCGAATAGGCCAAAAAATGGACTTATAAAGGGGGCACCATTTGAATTTGATCCTTGGTTATAAGAGTAAAAACTATCAGGATTGTTTAAGCCAAATAGTAAGCCATAATCAAGTAAGGTAAAAATGGTAAGTTTTTTATTTTCGCTTTCCATATCCTCGTCAGTTATATCTTCGGCAGTAGCGTCATTATTAATCAAGTTTACCAAAGTAGGCTTACCAATTGGATTTAGCTTCGTTAATTCAATATAAAAAGTAGTTGGTTTGCCATAGGTCATTAAATCAGGTACCACAATTTCATTTTCCACTTTTTTAGTAACACTCGATATAATAACGGGTTCATTGACACCTAACTGGTTGTCATCTTTCTCATTACTGGCTGTTACCAAGCTTGTTTTACTTTTTGTTTTATTTAAACTCTTTCTTGTTTTATTAGCATTATTTGTGCTTCTATTTTTATTTTCTGATGCTGAATAAGAAGTAGCATTCGGTTTTATAACACTATCTGCTACCGAGTTATCGGTGTTATTGCTCTGAGACGAAGGGTTATTTATAGCTTTTGATGAAGCAAATTTTAAGTTTTTTACCGGTGATCTATTAGAATTATATGCTGGTGTGTTTGAAAAAACTGTTGGCTTGCTTTTTTTTGTAGGATGGTTTTTATTGTTTTTGCCGATCGGGCTACTTGTTTTTATAAATGGAATAGAAATAATTGAATCATCAGGCTTGTTTTCAGCTTTAGCCATTAAAGTAACTGAATCAATATTTGGGTTGGCTTTGTTTGCCGCCTTTATGTTTATTGAATTATTTGAAATTTTAGATGTTGATACTAAAGCAATGTTTTTTTGAAGGTTTTTTGCCAGATTGATTTTGTTATTTTTTACTACGGTATTATTTGTTTTTGATGTATAGGATTCATTGGTCGTGTCGTAATTGCTGTTTTTGGTTTTTAACGATGTTGAAATAGTATCCATTATAGCATTTGCCTTATTATTTGGTACATTCTTAAGTTTGTTACTTAAATTAACCTTATTCATAGTCAAATTACTTCCTTTTTTGTGATTCGCGGTTGTGCTCGAATTTTCAACCAAATTACTTTTGACAGTTGTAGCAGATGCTCCAGCAATTACCAATGTCGAAGTTTTTATTGTTGAAGCAATTGAGCTTAAATTGTTTTTTGCAAGGTTACCATCTGGTTTGTTTTTTGTAGCCAAAACCGAACTGACAGGGGTAGTAACGTAGTGCTCTTTTAATGTATTACTTTTAGCATTGGTTATGCTATCACTGGCCATTTTAGTAGTATTAATTAATGGTTTAACTGGTGTATTTGTAAGTTTTTGGGTTTCAATATTAAGCCAGTCATTCGAGAATATAGGTAGTGGAAGGTTATCAATCACCTTATTAGAAGGGATTATTGTAGCTGTATTTTTTTGGTTGGCAATAGCTGGTGTATTTAAATTATATTGAGTATTGATTTCAATTTTTTGTTGCCAATAGGAGATAAGTGGTAATGGAGTGCTGTTTAACGCGACAATATCAGCCAAAGATTCTAATTTTACCTCTCCTTTTGCCTCGGTCGAATTTATAAATAAGTAGCTTTTTAATGCTACACTATCAAACATTACTACATCATTATTATTAATCAAGCTATCGTTTAATGTGTTTAAATCACTTTTGTTAGAAAAACTTTGGTGTTTTTTATGATGACTATTATGATACTCGTTTTGCTGATGTTTTGTTTTAACCACATGCGTTACAACCAATGTCATGGCTGCGGCAGAGAACGAAAGGAGCATTAAACTCAATAAGTTTAATTTTTTAGGAGGCGATAATAGAATGACACGTTTATCATCCTCGCTTTGTGGCATTTCAAGGTTCAGTATAGCTTCCATTTCTGCCCAATCCAATTGCTCATCATCCAGTATAGGGAGGCTATTTCTTTTCTGTTGCCATAAATTGAGCTTTTTTAAATAATTTCTCATCTTACTGCTTGCCTCCTTTCTTCTGATTTGCTGACCAGATCATTGGAAGTTTCAAGTAAGAGTCTTAGTCTACTCTTTGCTTCAGCAAGGTGCCATCGTGAAGTACCTTCGCTTATACTTAATTTTTCGCTAATTTCTTTATGCGAGAAACCATCAATTACCGACAGGTTGAACACCAGCTGGGTGGCTTGTGGTAGTTGTTTTATTTTTTCAAGAATATCTTCAAAAAATAATTTTTCTAATATGGTTGGCGAAATAAAAGTTTCGCTTTCAACCTTTTCAGTTGTTTCAAGGGTATTGAATTTTAGCTCTTTTCGTAAAAGGTCGATGGATGTAAATATCATTATTTTCCTAATCCATCCACCTAAATCGCCCTTATCGAACTCAAAATTTTGGATAGACTGAAAAACCTTAAGAAATCCTTGATTAAAAGCTTCCTTAGCTAGTTCTTTATTAGGTAAATAATTGTAACAAACCCTTAACATATCTGCATGGAAAAGCTTATAAAGGGCCCCTTGGGCCAATCGGTCATTTTTTATACATCCATTAACTAGTTCTTCAGCTTGCTTTCTAGAAAGGTACATTAAAAAATTATCCCTGTTTATAAGGTCTTCGTAAATGCTAATTAGTTTGTTGGGCTAATTTTACAATTTTTTTGCGGGAAATCGCAATATTACTTTAATTAATAAAATTAGTATCAAGAACTGCACTAAAATTATAAATTAAAATAATAATTGCGATAAGGTTTAGGTGTAAATAATTGCGATAAGGTTTAGGTTTAAAATTGATTAGGTTTAGGTTTAATTTTTTAATGTATGTTTCTTATTTAAAGTCGCTTCGGTTTAAATTATTATTTGTTTTTGTTTGATTGTTTGGTGCATTGTTTGTTGAGGCCAGCATACTTGCCGCATTGCTTTCATCTGGCAATATCAGATAACTCATTACAAACAGAAGTAAAAAGGCCATGATACTTAATATAATTGTTTTCATAAAAAAGTCTATCTCTTGTCAAATAATTCGCTTTTTATAACACTCTTCGTAACAATTGTGTTAAACGTTGGGTAGAAATCGTATTTTTTTAAAATATTTTTTGAAGATAGCCCAATAACCAATTTTACCTTCGGATTTTAAGAACAAGAGATATTTTTGCAGTATAAATTTATATTGATAAATTATTTCTGTAACTTGCCCTTTTCAATAAATAAAACCCAAGGCCATGACTGAGACGCTTGATATAACGGTAACAAAAACAAAGAAATCCCGTTTAGAGGAGACAGATTTTAACAATTTAATTTTTGGACATACTTTTGCCGACCATATGTTTGTGGCCGATTACGCTGATGGTGAATGGAAAAATTTTCAAATTGTACCCTATGGCGAAATTGGTTTAAGTCCGGCTATTTCAGCTCTACATTATGGTCAGGCTTTTTTTGAAGGGTTAAAAGCATATAAACATGCAGATGGAAAAGTTTCTGTTTTTCGTCCGGATAAAAATGCCAAGCGTTTCAATAAATCCGCTGCACGTTTGTGCATGCCACAACTTCCTGAAGAAATATTTGTACAAAGTATAGCTACCTTAGTTGATTTAGATCAAGCTTGGGTGCCTGCAAAAGCAAACCATTCATTATATATTAGGCCATTTATGTTTGCTACCGACCCTTATTTAGGTGTAAACCCATCGCATACTTATAAGTATATGGTATTGATTGGCCCGGTTGGCCCTTATTTTTCAAAAACTTTAAGGGTAAAAATTGAAACACACTTTACTAGGGCTGCCGAAGGAGGTATGGGATATGCCAAAGCCGCAGGTAATTACGGGGGCGCCATGTTGCCCGGACGTAAAGCTGCCGAAGAGGGTTTCGACCAGTTAATTTGGACGGATGCCAAAGAGCATTTATATGTAGAGGAAATGGGTGCCGCCAATGCTATGTTTTTATTGGATGGTAAATTAATTACCGCAAGTACCCGCGATACCATTTTAGAAGGTGTTACCCGTGATACCGTTATTACCCTGGCAAAAGAATGGGGCATACCAGTTGAGGAACGTCGTGTATCAGTAGCCGAAATTATTGAAGGCGCAAAAAGTGGTAAATTAACCGATGCCTTTGGTGCCGGCACCGCCGCTACCATCGCTTCGGTAGGTTCAATTAGTTACCAAGGCGAAGAGTACTTTTTAAGCGACCCTAAAGAAAGGGAATTTTCGCAAAAGCTATTGAAAACATTAGATGGTATCCGTTATGGTAATATACCTGATACCCATGGATGGAATTATATAGTACACGAATAATATTAACCTCGACACGGTTTACATAATAAAAGTAAGCGGCTGCTCCAAACAAACGGAACAGCCGCTTTTTTGTTAACTGTAATCATATTTATAAGGGCTTATTTTTTTCATTTTCTCTGTTACACGGGCTATGCCTTCTTCAATGTTTTCCAATTGATTTTTATTGGTAGCCTCAAAAAAAGCAAGATGATAAGTTTCCAGCGCTTTTGCCCATTTTTTGTTTTTCTCAAAAAACAAAGATTGTAGTTCAAAAATGCTCGCCTTATCAATACCCGGTACTTGCAGCGCCTTCAAAATAAGTTGCTCCACTTCGGTTTCCATGTTCATAAAAACCACCAGTTGTAAAAAATGAAAATATACATCAGGAAATAAAGGCTCGAGTGCTATACAGGTTTTAAAATGATAGCCCGCGGTTTTATAATCCTTTAATTCATAATAGTATAACTTACCAATTTGGTAATGTGCCCTAGCGTAAAATGGATCGTTTTCAATAATGGTGTTTAACAAGTTAAGGGCTTTTGGGCTTTCACCATAGCAAACCTCTTCCACCGCTTGTAAATATTTTTCTTCAATGGTATAATAAGTATCCATAAAAATTTAATCATAATAATAGAGTTACCTTGTGGTAAAGCTATCAGCCAAAAAAATGTAAAATTGAATTATTATTTTGGTGGGAAGGCTTAAACAAATGCAAAACTTCCCCTATGTGCACAAAATATGCACCTATGTTGGTTTATGGAGGAAGTGTTTTGAAGTAGCATTTTTATTTAATTTTTTGCAAATGTAGGATGATTTTAAAAAAAAAGCAAATATCAAATCATCCCATAAAATTCTGGGAAAAATAAATCAGCCCCCAACCAAGGCAAATTGTTGTTTACGATATTTTAAATAAGCTAATTTAAATAGATGGCTAAACCTTTAAAAACGTCTTTTTATTGTATAAATAATATAAAAACAGCCATTTTATAAGCACATAGGTAATGGCCATGATAACCGCTCCCCAAGGTTTTCCAGCTAAAATAGCTATCCATCCAAACAGACTATCGTTAGTATAGCTCCATTTAATAATATGTCCGGCTATATATATCAGTATGGAATTCATGCCGATTACTCTAAAAAAGAATGCCCATTTTTTATAGCCCAACACGTCAATAATGTAATAAAACACTGCCATGAGCAATAAGCTCAACCCACCTACATGTAAAACAAACGAGCTTGACCATAAGTTTTTATTTAGCGGAAAATCATAGCTCCATATTTTGGCTAATATTAAAAATACCAAACCTATTAGTGCCAAGCGTAATGCTTTTAATGCAGGTTTTAATGCTGATTTTTTTAGGAAAGTTCCGGTTAATATGCCTAACAGCCCTGTGCTGATAGCAGGGATGGTTGAAAACAATCCTTCTGGGTCGTGCATGCTTATTTTAGTGCCAGGGTATGGTACATATAATCTTCCCGGAAGAATTACCCTGTCCATATAAGAAGCAAAGTTTCCTTGTGGTGTAAGGTCGCCCATGTGGAAGCCCGGTGCCGATGTGAATTTTAAGAGTAGGTAATAGCCCACAATAAAAAACCAAAACCAAGCTATTTGTATCCATTCTTTAGCATACAAGTAAATAATATTGGCGAATAGATAAGCGATACCAATTCTACCCAAAACACTTGCAAACCTTATTTGGGCTATTGGCTCAATTTTAATACCATTATTAATAAAAACACCCAAAGCAACCAAAATGAGGGCTCTTTTTATCACCCTTAATAACATTTGCTCCCTGCTTTTACCTTTTTCAAGCTCCCTACCTATAGAGAACGGTGTTGAAACACCTGCCATAAATAAGAACAACGGAAAAATCAGATCGTATAGGTGGAAGCCGTTCCAATCGGGATGGGTAAACTGCAAAGCCAAGGCATTCCAAAATGGCGAATGGGTAGCATGGGCCATTTCTTGCATAATTTCATCGGCACCCATAATCCAAAACATATCAAACCCTCTAAGGGCATCTAATGAATATAATCGGGTGCTGATATTATTCAAAACACTTTGGTTGGGTACGGCTTGATCCATATTTATTGCAGTTAATAATTGGAGTGAATGTACTTGATAAAAATAAAAAATCAAAATTATCTCCCGCCTTTCATGAACTTTTTTTTAAAGCTTCCATAAAATAGCCTACTTATTAAAAACATTAAAAAAGTTATGGCAATTAAAATAAATATGCCTATAATCGTGACTGATAACCAATTGTAAATTTCAATAATCCAACAGCCTGCTTTAAAGCCAACATGGTTTGATGGGATTATACATATGCCTCAATAAAATACACATAATATGAAGTTGATTTTTAAAATACTGAAATACCTTATAATTGGTATTGTATCATTAGTGGTGGTAGTTTTCATCGGACTACAATTTTATTACCAAAGCATCAATTTTAAAATGCCGCAGCCGGAAGCCATTGCCGATTCTGCCATCTATAAGCCGGTTGTTAATGCCACAACGCATCCGGTATTGTTGCCAGTGCCAAAAAGTGTTGCTTGGCAAGCGGGAGTTTTTAAATTAGGATCTACAATAAATTTCAATGCGCCTGCAAAGGATAAGGATTTAGTTAATAACATTATTAAAGAACACCTGCACCTAAATGGAAAATTTGGTGGTAGCACCATCAACTGTAACCCCAATAATAAGCTATCGGCGCAAGCCTATCATTTAACAATAAAACCTAGCGGGGTTACTATTGAATATAATGATGCCCAAGGCTTGTTCTTTGCTTTTACCACCCTAAAACAACTGGCGGTACAAACTGGCGGCCAAATTCCATGTGTTAAAATTGAGGACCAGCCCGACTTAAAGGTGAGGGGTGCCATGTTGGATATTAGCAGGGGGAAAGTACCCACTTTGGAAACGCTTTATGGGATGGTCGACTTTTTGGCTGATTTAAAATACAACCAGTTGCAATTATATGTAGAAGGTTTCTCGTTTGCCTATCCATCTTTTACCAAACTTTGGGAAAAGACAGAAACACCCATCACTCCCGAAGAAATAAAAAAGCTAGATATTTATTGTAAAAACCGGAATATTGAACTGGTACCAAACCAAAACTCATTAGGCCACATGGCCGCTTGGATTGCGACTGATGAATATAAAGACTTAGCCGAGTGCCCTGATGGGTATAAACTTTTGGGTTTGATAAACTTCAAATCCACCATTGCGCCTAAAGACCCTCGCAGCCTGGCATTGGTAAAGAAAATGAGCGAAGATATGTTGCCCAATTTTACTTCCAATAAATTTAATGTTAACCTCGATGAGCCTTTTGAGTTAGGCAAAAACAAGGATCACCCGATAAACGACCCAAAAGAGGTTGCTAGGGTGTACCTCGATTATGCAAAAAAGTTGAACGAGTTTGTAAACAGCAAAGGTAAATCAATGATGATGTGGGGCGATGTGGTTGGCCGTAACCCCGAATTTATACCCCAGGTACCCAAAAACGTTACGCTGTTGGAGTGGCGTTATGAAGATTTTCAATCGTTCAAAAGCATTTGTGCAACCTATAAGCAAGCTGGACTTAATTATATGGTTTGTCCGGGTACCAGCTCTTGGTCGAGTTTTACGGGTAGAACCGCCAACATGATGAAAAATGTTGAAAATGCTACCACCGCCGGATTCGAGAATAATGCCCAAGGAATATTAATGACCGATTGGGGCGATACCCCACATTTGCAATATTTAACGGTAAGCTATCCCGGCTTGGCCTATGCCGGAGCCTTGGGATGGAACGTAAAAAGCAAAACTCAGGTAAACCTTGCCGCTTACATGAACAAAGTGGTATTTAACGACAAGCAAAATATTATAGGCGATTTGATGTTACAAGCTGGTAATTATGTGCTGTTTGAAGACATGGCGATGGTATCATCCACCAAAACGGGTATGGGTTTACGATTTGGAATGGTGGATAAGGTGATGACAAAAGCCATCATGAAAAAAATTAAGACAGGCATGGCAGACCTGCTACCTTCCGACCCAGCAACCAAAGCGGCATTTTTAGATAAGTTTAACCATGTTAAAACTTACAACTATATAGCTATTTTGAAATTAATGGATGCGCTTGATAAGCAAATAGCCTACAGCAAAATAAACCGTGCAGATAGCAGTATTGTTGTAGCCGAATATAAAAATGCCTTTAACATGGTGCGGGTAGGTGCCATGCTTACCCAATATAGCAACTATTGCCAAGAACAAACCAACCAGCAAAACAAAGATTTATTGCTAAAAATGAAGGCACTTTGTATAAGCCTGCAGAAAGAGCATGATAGGCTTTGGCTCATCCGCAATAAAAAGAGCGATTTGGAACAAAGCAAGGAGCAATTTGCAACCCTCCAAAAACAAATTGATGAAAAGCTAAAAGCCTTGGATGGCAATACCATATCAAGAATGATTGGTAGTAGCATTGACCGAGCCAAATACGCGGCCATCGTTTTGTTTTTGGGCGGAAATTAAAAAGCGTGCCAAAATAAATTCAGGTTACGCTAATAAAGCAACCTGAATTTAATGGTATGTTCAATAGCCTTTAACTCGTTTAATACGCTGGTATCGTACCCGGTATTTACATCGGTAATTACATAGCCTATTTGGGCGTTGGTAACCAAAAATTCGGCAACAATGTTTATTTGGTGCCTCGCGAATACCTCATTTATTTTAGCCAAAATACCCGGCAGGTTTTTGTGGATATGTATCAGTCTGTGCGCGTTGTTTACACGTGGCGGTTGTAAATCCGGGAAGTTGCAGCTGGTATGGGTTTTACCCTCGTTCATAAAAGCCATCACCCTTTTTGGTATAAAATCATCATTATGCGGGTTATGCTTAGGGTCGTCAAAAATGATGACGCCATTTTCGCAAGCTACCTCGGCAAGCTTCTTGCTGTTTATTTTTCCGAAAATACCGATTGCCTTTAGTCTTCCTGCATTTTGTAACTGCACGGGGCTAGGTTGATGCTCTTCATCGCAAAATATAATACCCGCTTCTTCCAGGTATTTATCTTCAATACGATCCTTCACCCTAATGTTATAGCCCTCTTTTTTCATTTGGGCTATGGCTTCCTCGTCAACATTACCAATTACCAAACATTTTATCCGGTTTTTTGGGTACGATATGGCCCTGGGCAATTTATTGATATACAAAAACTCATCGAAACTAGGCGTAACATGGTCGGCTTTCTCCGCTACCGATTTTCGCTCGATATTCTCTGTAAAAGCAAAAAACTTCTTAATCATGCCCGATTCCTTTAGTTGGAAATCAGAATAGCCATCGCCAATACCAAAAATCTCACCTTTTAAATCTAATTCCTTCAATAATTTAACCTTACCACCCTCTTGCGATAGGGGGTTGGCGGTATCATAGCCTATAATATTACCATCCTCATCAAAAACAAAAGTATTGGCGTAAATATTTTCTTTTTTAATATGATACTCGGTAACTACCGGGGTAATAAATTCCTTAAATCCACCCGAAACTATGAGGACCTCATCGGCATGGTTCTTAAAAAATATGGTATTGCGTGCGAAAGAGACCGATACCTTTTTTTTAAGGTGATTGATAAGCAAGGCCAAATGACCACGGTTGGCTTGCAACAGTTTTACCCTGTTTTCCAAGCTTTGGGTAAATGATAGCTTACCTTCCATCGAGGCATTGGTAAGGTCCTCAATTTGCTTGTATATTTTTTCCCTGTCGGGATGGTTCTTTAACGATATACGCGCCAATTCGTCAAGCGCCTCTACCTGGGTAAAGGTGCTATCAAAATCAATTATAAAATATTGCTCCATGCCTTATATATAGGTGATTTTTTTCAGGTGCAAAAATGCGCTTTTTTAAGAAGCTTTGTAATATTTTTTATAAGTGCTTGTTTTATCCATCAATAAAAGTATAACTTTATACGCAAATAAAATTTTCAATTTTACTACAAAATTAAAATTATCATCGTAATTCTTGATTTGACAAATGAGCAAATTGCAACCAATAAAATTAATATTACTAATATTTTATGTACTTATCTTAATTTTTGTTTTTTCTGGAATTATCGCAATGGCAGCTATTAACTATGGAAGAGACTACAACTTCTCATTTAATGGTTTCATAGACCCTGACTTAGCACAGAAATTTGGAGGCTTTTTTGGAGGACTTATCGGAACAATTTTTTCAATTTCGAGTGTTTTTCTTTTGATTTATTCAATTATAAATCAAGCCAGTGAAAATAAAAAAAGTGAATTACGAAACTATTTTTTCAAAATGATTGATTATCATAACGAAAACGTAGAGCAACTTAGCATTTCCCATTTTGATAACACTAAAGATTACCTTAGTAAAGGCAGAAGAGCGTTTGTGATTTTTAAACTTCAAATAAGCGAGCTATTAATATTGGTTAGAGAGGTTGCGAATGAATCTGGATACAAATTGAATCAAATTGAAGTTTTAGACATAGCATATAAAATATTTTATTACGGACTTGATAGGAAGTGGCTAGACTTTATGAAGGATAAGTTAAAGAAATACACTGGCAAATGTCCTTTTATTATTGAGAATTTGGTTAATAAAATTGAAATTAATAAAGATCGTAAAATAGGACGAACCAATCAAACAAATTTGAGTACGTATTTCAGGAATATGTACAGGGCTATTGAAATGGTAGATGGAAATGTATATCTTTCAAACAAGGAAAAAAGTGAATTGATTAAAATTTACCGTGCCCAACTTTCTAATCCTGAATTATATGTCCTTTTTTTTAATGTAACTTCGAGTCTTGGTAAAAAATTTAAGGAAAAGGGCTTTATAACGAAATATAGTTTTATTAAAAATCTTCCGTTAGATTATTGTGATGGGTATAATCCAAAAGAATACTTTCTAATGGAGTATGAAGAAGATGATGAGTAGAAGCAATAGTTTCTAATGTAGTCATTTTTAACTTTTAGGCGCCGCGTTTAATATCCTTAATTCTTTAGGATAATAATTATTATATCGGTTGGGTAAAAGTTTTGCCCAGCCCAGGGGTTGGTGCTCAAAAGTCATGAGGCTCCAACCTTTTTCGGTAATTGTCAGGTCGAAGTTTTCCCTTCTTAAATAGGCAATGGCTTGTTGGTAATCCAGTTCGGTTTGCAAAACCATATCCTCATTCAAATAAATGCTCATGGCTAGTTCATGATCGGGTATTAAATCGTTCCCCATTAATTTACCCAACCTTATGCCCGATTTTTTAATGTATAAATGCCTTTGTAAGGTGTCTAAACTTTCCTTGTGCCATTTGTTAATAGCCAGCCATTCCTCATTCACAGTAAAAAAGTAAAAATCCTCCGGTTTTTTCAGCCAGGGTTTAATCAGTTCAATTTGTTTGAGGGCTAGTTTTTGATGCCCGCCAGTTTTAAACGTAGGTAATTGGTTGGCAGCATCGCGCTTTTGCAAACAAGCGGCAAACAAGCCTTCACCTTTTACCTTATCGGGATAAAACCGATAACCCCAAGCGGCTTTTTTCTCCGATTGTGTTTCTACAATACCCCAATCTGCTTCTATAGGTATGCGTATGCTTTCCAGGTTAAAGGTTTCACAAAGCCAATCCAGTATATTTTCGTTTTCTTGATGCGAATAAGAGCAGGTACTATATATAAGGTATCCGTCTTCTTTTAGGGCAGGGTATATATCGGCCAGTATGCGTTCCTGCCGTTGGTGACATAAATTTACATTCGCCTCCGACCATTCATTCATCGCAGAAGCATCTTTACGGAACATCCCCGAGCCCGAACAAGGCGCATCTACCAAAATTATATCAAAAAAGCCGGTAAGTCGGGCAAAATCCTTAGGGTCGTTATTGGTAACAATACTATTAGCCGTACCCCAACGGTTTAAATTATCGCATAAAACCGGGACACGTGTTTTTATAATTTCGTTAGCTACCAATAAATCATCACTGTTTAAGGCCGAACTAAGTAGGGTACTCTTCCCACCCGGAGCCGCGCATAAATCCAAAACCTTGATAGGTTCGGTTATATTTTTTTGGATGGTTTTAATAATTTGGCTAATAAACATGGACGATGCTTCCTGCACATAATAGCATCCGGCATGAAAAAGTGGGTCGAATGTAAAGGAAGGGCGACTATCCAAATAGTACCCTTCGGCACACCAAGGCACCGATGCATCGGTTTTTATATTGTTTTTTTTGAATGGATTTAATCTGATAGAGGTAGGCGTTTCAATAAATTGATGGGCGTTTATAAAATTTTGTGCCGAAAATCCGGGCTCGTTGGATAGGGTATCCAGAAAATTTTCAGGAAATAATGCTTTGTTCATGTCAACCTCAAATATACAATTTCAAAAATGGTATCAAGGTTTGGATGGTTTAAATCAATTCACAAATTTTATAAACATTAGTTTACAGTTAGTTATAATAGGAGGCTAAAATTTTTGTAAATATATTTTTGTGGGCAATAAAATTCTCAGTACATTTGAGGCCGCTTTGAAAAAAGAGGGTCGTTTTTTGAAAGTTTAGTGTTAAAAATAAAGTTCGAAAATAATTTAAAATAACACTTGACAAGTAATGATAATCTGCATACCTTTGCAGCCCGCAAACGAGGAAGAGTAGGAGATGGTAAGGCGGAGGGATGAGGGAGATAAAGAAGAGGGGAGAAAATAAAAGGAATAAAAAGTTTGCAAAAGTAAAAAAGAAGCGTACCTTTGCAGACCCAAAAC
>CAITEP010000038.1 GCA_903891475.1 uncultured Mucilaginibacter sp. | reverse complement strand
GGGGTGCGAATCCGGTGTATGATGAAAGTGTGAAAAGTATCTTAAATAACGAATAACTATTCTTCTGATGATATTTAGAGTCTCTTTAATTCTTGTTAGTCTCTTAACTTCATGCAAGTTTGGGCAATGTAGCTTTAGAGACACTTCCAAAATTGAAAATTGGAAAAGCTCCAACATCCCCACGAATTGGAATTCTGTATATAAGCACGATAAGGATGGTAATTCTTATTATATTCCATCTACGGGTTGGTATGTTTTTATTGAAAATAATGAAGTAAAGGTAAGACCATATCCCGTGAAGGGATTTTTTGCCAATTTAAAAGTCTTATTTAATATAGATAAAGGTGACCTAGCAATATTGTCAGGCATAAAAGTGAAAGAGGGTTTCTTGGTAGGATTTAATAGAGGCGAATTTATTGGGGAATTAAGATGGTATTCAAATAAAAGGCGGATTAAAAAAAAATATGTTGGATATGATATCATCCAATTTATTAAACGTGATAGTGAAGTTTATGCCATAGAAGGATTATACCATATGGCTTCATCATATGGCTCTATTATAAATTTAAACTTTAAGGATAATAAATATGTTCCTAGAAAATATTTAAAATTACCAGATGCCCCTATGGCAATAGCTTTGGATACCAACAAAAATTTTTTAGTGATTACTTCCAAAAGTATTTTGACTGTAAATCAAGATAAAACTATCCAAATAATTTTGGATGACTGTTTTTGGAAATTTGGTTTATCTCCAAACTCAATTGTTATAAACAACGATATAATTTATGCGGGAATGAGGGAGGGTGTATTTAAATACAATCTCAAAACCAAAAAACAAGAGTGGTTACTTCCAGATTGAAATTAGCTAATCTAAACCTAAGAAAAATTTAGATTAGCTAATTTGTCATCACTACCTAACAATTCATACTTCCTTTAAGTTTTTCAAACTTTTAATCAAAAATATCCGTTTCTTTATATTCAGAAAGGGAAATTATGCGTGGATTCGAGTTTTCAAAGTTTAGGCCCAACGAGATACCTAAGGGTGGCTTTGAAGAATTATTGAAATTATTTTTAGAATTACTAAACTATACCGCCGGAGACGCCGGAGAGGCATTGGCATGGCTGAATGAGCTTGATAAGCAATATAACCTTACCAATGATGAATATGGGATGGGCAATTTTATCGATGACCTTAAAAACAAGGGCTACCTAAGCGATGATGGCCCCAAAGGCGAATTTAAAATTACCGCTAAAACCGAGCAATCAATCAGGCAATCGGCATTGGAGGAGATATTTGGCAAGCTCAAAAAATCGGGTAAGGGTAACCACCGCTCGCCACAATCGGGTCAGGGTGACGAAAAAAATGCGGAGCGCAGGGAGTTTGAGTTTGGGGATAGTTTGGACCAGATTAACATGACCCAGTCTATCCACAACGCCCAAGTGAACCATGGCATCGGCGATTTTATGATGACCGAGCGCGATTTGGAAGTAGAGGAAATGGATTATAAAACCCTTACTTCTACCGTGTTGATGATTGATATTTCGCACTCCATGATACTGTATGGCGAGGATAGGATCACCCCGGCAAAAAAAGTAGCCATGGCACTAGCCGAACTCATCCGAACTAAATACCCCAAAGACACTTTAGATATTGTTGTTTTCGGCAACGATGCCTGGCCTATCACCTTGCAAGATTTACCATACCTGCAAGTTGGCCCTTACCATACCAATACCTATGCGGGTTTAGAGCTGGCTACCGATTTATTGCGCCGCCGTAAAACACATAACAAGCAAATATTCATGATTACCGATGGTAAGCCTACTTGTTTGAAAGAAGGGGTGAAATATTATAAAAACAGCATAGGGCTTGACCGTAAGGTGGTAAATAAAACGCTGAATATGGCAGCACAATGTAAACGCTTGAAAATACCCATCACCACCTTTATGATTGCAAAAGACCCCTACCTGCAACAATTTGTGCGTAAATTTACCGAAACCAATGGCGGCAAAGCTTTTTACAGCTCGCTAAATGGTTTGGGCGAATATATTTTTGAAGACTATATTAAAAACAGACGTAAAACTGTTAGATAAAAGAGAAACATTTATAAAATAAATAGGTTGAAGACAGGATTATTTAAATAAGCTCAACCCGATAAAACAAATATGGCTACTAAACAAACATTGGATATACAAAATATAAAGACTTTAGGGCAGCTTAAAAAATCGGCTTATAAAAGCAGGTCGGTTAAGGATGAGTTACGCGAAAATTTAATTACACAACTAAAAAAAGGGGATGATGGTTTTGAAGGCATCGTAGGTTTTGAAGATACCGTTATTCCAGATTTACAAACCGCCATCCTATCGCGCCATAATATATTGCTATTGGGTTTACGCGGACAAGCAAAAACTCGTATCGCCCGCTTGCTGGTAAACTTGCTGGATGAATACATGCCTTATATTGAAGGTTCGGAATTGTATGACGACCCATTGGCACCAATCAGCTGGTATGGGCATAATGAAATTATCACCAAGGGCGATAATACCCCAATTGCATGGGTGCATCGCTCCGAACGTTATACCGAAAAACTTGCAACGCCCGATGTTACCGTGGCTGATCTTATTGGCGATGTTGACCCTATCAAGGCCGCTACACTAAAACTTACTTATAACGACGAAAGGGTCATCCATTTTGGACTGATTCCTCGTGCGCACAGGGGCATTTTTGTAATTAACGAATTGCCCGATTTGCAGGCCAGGATACAGGTTTCGCTATTCAACATCCTTCAAGAAAAAGACATACAAATTCGTGGTTTTAAATTGCGTTTACCGCTCGATTTGCAGTTTGTATTTACCGCTAACCCCGAGGATTATACCAACCGTGGTTCGATAGTAACCCCGTTAAAGGATAGGATTGAAAGCCAGATTTTAACCCATTATCCGCGTACCATCCATATCTCCAGAAAAATCACCCAACAAGAAGCAACACTTACAACCGACCAACAAAGCAATATTGAGGTTGATGGTTTGTTAAAAGATTTGGTGGAGCAAATTGCTTTTGAAGCACGTAGTTCGGAGTATATCGACAAAAAATCCGGGGTATCTGCACGATTAACCATTGCCGCTTATGAAAACCTGGTGAGCAATGCCGAGCGCCGCATGCTTATTAATAAAGAAAGCAAAACTTTTGTACGCATATCCGACTTTTTGGGGGTAATTCCTGCCATAACCGGTAAAATTGAATTGGTATATGAAGGTGAGCTAGAAGGTCCAGGTAAAGTGGCCTTTTTATTAATTGGCAAAGCCATTAAAACCATGTTTATTCAGTTTTTCCCCGACCCGGAAAAAGCTAAAAAAACCAAAGGTGCTAACCCATATGCCGAAATCATCAATTGGTTTAGCGAAGGCAATAACCTGCAATTAATTGACGAGTTACCAGCCCTGGAGTATAAAAAAGTATTGAACTCCATAACGGGATTGAAGGCATTGGTTAAAAAATTCCATCCTAAATTAACCGAAAATCAGGAGTTGCTATTGATGGAGTTTGTACTGCATGGTTTATCAGAGTTTTCGCAGTTAAACAAAGGGTTTTTAGATAATGGCTTCGCTTTTTCTGATATGTTTAGCAGCTTGTTTAACCTGCAGCCCGACGATGAGGACGACCTTGACGATGAGCGTTACTAAGGCAATCTGCTTTAGCACTACCCTTAACGGACAAAGCCTTTTTTGGCTTTTACTCATTCCATTATTTTATCTAATGGATGTTTATGTTTTTAGCGGAATAAAATGGTTACCAAAAAAATGGCAGTTTATCCATAAAAAGTGGTTTTACAAAACCTATTGGGCAGTATCCATAATGGTTATAATGGGTATGGTTTTTGTAATTTATACAAAAGCCCTTTTTGGTTTTCGAATGCCTTTTTTAGCAGCCTTTTTTTTCTCCCTAACATTAAAAATTTGCGCATTACCCTTTATTTTGATAGATGATTTACGCAGGTATTTCATCCACAACCAAAACAAAAAACCAAACAATCAAAACCCCGAAATCCAATCCATACCAAGGTCTGAATTTTTGATGAAAGCTGGTTTATTGGCAGGTAGCGTTCCACTTGCTGCCATCGGCTTAACAATGAAGAGCGGCTTGTATGATTATCAAGTTATCCGTCAAACCCTGTACTTGCCCAACCTGCCAAAAGCTTTTGACGGGATGCGCATAGCGCAAATATCTGATTTACATGCCGGAAGCTTAAAAAATAAATTAGCGGTAAGTGGCGGCATTAATTTATTGATACATGAAAAAGCAGATGTAATCTTTTTTACTGGCGATTTGGTAAATGTTTATTTTGAAGAGATAGCTCCCCTATTTAATATCCTTAAAAAAATAAAGGCTCCGCTTGGGGTTTACTCCTGTTTAGGTAACCATGACTATGGTGATTATGTGGATTGGCCGAACGACCAAGCTAAAAGAAAAAATTTTAACGGAATAATAAACGCCCACCAGCAACTGGGTTGGGATTTGATAAGAAACAGTCATCGCAGGCTCAAAGTAAATAATGAAGAAATTGGCATTTTAGGCGTTGAAAATTGGGGCGAAATAAGCAGGGGACCTCAATATGGCCGAATTGACCTTGCCTCAAAAAATACGGAAGAATTGCCCGTAAGGTTCCTACTATCGCATGACCCGTCCTATTGGCGGCCGCACATTTTGCCAAACCAAACACCTATTGATGTTACTTTTTCGGGCCATACACACGGTATGCAATTGGGCATACGTACGCCCGATTTTCAATTTAGTCCGGTTGAGTTTATGTATAAAGAATGGGCTGGTCATTATCAGGAAGGCAAACAGCAATTGTACGTAAATGTAGGTTTGGGATTTTTATCAGTAGCTGGTAGGGTTGGTATTTTGCCAGAAATTACCATATTTGAACTAAAAGCAGCATTACCACCTGTAAATATTAAAAACACTTAAAAATTAAAGTATTTTTGAAAAAGGTTTTAAATGAAAAAAGGTTTACAATCGGTTTTTAATTTTCTTTTATTCAGCAATCTTTTTATGGCTTTGTGTGCAGTTGCGCAAGGCTCGGTTACCTTTTTTTTATTAGGGATAAAACCCAACGAGGCCGTATTAGGGCTTTTATTTTTAGCCACTTTGGCAGTTTATAATTTCAGTTTACTGGTTACTAAAGATACTGCGGAAGAAAAACTGAATAATGTGCGCTTGCACTGGTTTTTTATCCATTATAGGTTAATGATTACCATTACCATGGTAGCCTCCTTAGGCCTAATCACCTTGTTTTTTTTATTACCTATAAAAATAAGTTTGTTACTTATTATTCCCGGCATCATTTCTGTATTTTATAATATACCATTACCTAGCTTAATAAATAGCAAAAGCATCGGAATCCGTCATTTCCCTTTGGCAAAGCAATTATCCATTGTTTTAGTATGGACAGTTAGTTGTGTTTTGATACCAATTATGCTAGCTCCAAGCCAATCCTTTGGACATATTGTTTTTTTATTGGTAGAACAAGCCTTGTTTTACGGCATTATAACCATTCCGTTTGATATCCGCGATTTATCAGTCGATTTAATAAAGGGTGTTAAAACCCTCCCTGTTTTATTTGGCGAAAAAACATCCCTCCAAATCTGTAAAGGATTAATTCTTCTTGACTTCTTGGTTTTGTTAATACTTGATAATTTCAATTTTAAGCCGAGCTTTTGGGCACTAAGCATTACACTCGCCATTACAGCAATCCTGATTCTTAATTGGAAACGCGCAAAGACTGAATATTATTACTTTTTTCTGCTTGATGGTGTTTTGGTATTACAATATTTAATGCTATTTGCTTTTAACAAGCTGTAAGCCTTTAAAATCAATGAGTTCCATTTAATACCCGCCTATTTCTCCACCACAGGCAAAACTATGCTGCTCGAAAAACTCAATGAGTGATATATTTTTTGAATCGCCTTTTGATAATCTGCTTCCTTCGCTTCAAAAATATTAGGCACATATTTTTGCGGGTTACGATCGATTATCGGGAACCATGTACTTTGTACTTGCACCATAATTTTATGCCCACTTTTAAAAACATGGTCGGCGGCATGCAAATCTATGGTATACAATTCAACCTTATCGGGGGTAATGGGCTCGGGGTTTGTAAAACTATTTCTAAACCTACCCCTAAACACTTCTTGCGAAATCATTAATTCATAGCCCGACATTTTGAGCTCTTTTTTATAATCCTGTGGATAAACATCAATCAATTTAACCACCCAATCGGCATCGGTACCGCTGGTTGCGGCATATAATTTGGCTATCACATCACCAGTTATGGTAACATCATTTGTTAAAGTATCGGTTTGCCATGTTAAAACATCCGGGCGATTATCAACAAAACGTTGGTCGTCTGTTAACCATGTATACCAACGCGAGCCGGGGCCATAGGTTTCTTCAATTGGACGTTGGCGATACGGAACAGGTTTTGATGGGTCCGAAACATAACTATCAAATTCATTCTGTTCGGTTGATGATGGCTTGTCGAATGAGAGTTTACCATTATCATGAAAATAAATATTCTTCTCTTGTGCTTCCTTAGGTGGCCAGGCCAAATAATTCATCCATTTGTTTGAGCCTGTTTGGAACGATATGGCTTCGGCAAACTGCCCATCACCCTTGCCTTTTAAATACCAGGCAAACCATTTAGCTTGTATCTCTTTCCTAAAATAAGTACCTGTTGCCTGTCCATCGAATTTTATATTGCCCAAACTAGTACCTTCTCCACTTGCCCATCCACCATGCCTCCATGGCCCTAGCACTATAAAGTTTTGGTTATTTTTATCCTGTTTTTCAAGAACCTTGTAGGCGGTTTGTGGACCAATCATATCTTCCTGATCCCACCAACCGCTAACATGTTGTATAGCGGTGCGCGGTTTATCGAGCCTAAAAGCTAATGCTTGTTTTTGCCAAAAATCATCGTAATTGGGGTGAGCTATATAATTGTTCCAGGTAGGCAAACTTCCGTGCGCATATTTTTTGTTGATATTTGAAAGCTCACCCAATTTCAAATACCAATCATAGGTATCATACTGCCCAAAATTATACAGCGAATCTGTTTTTGAGGCCTCAGTTAATACCGCATATTCAAAACCATAGCTTAGCCTAAACGCGCCATTGTGATGAAAATCATCCGTCAAATACATATCAGCCGGGGTTGCTTGCTCAGATACTGCTTTCAATGCAGGATGAGGGTCGGTTGCCGCAATAATGGATGTCCAACCATCGTATGATATGCCATAAATTCCGGCATTCCCATTATTGTTTGGTATATGTTTTAGTAACCAGTCGATGGTATCATAGGCGTCGCTGGCCTCATCAATCGATTTAGCTTTGCTTTTATCCCGATTAAAACGTTGCATCTCAAAATTACCTTCTGATAAATAACGCCCTCTAATATCCTGAAAAACGAATATATAGCCATCCTCAGCCATGTCTTTAATATATTCCTGCTTCTCCGGACTTGGATAACCCTTAACCCCATAAGGTGTACGCAACATCAAAAAGGGCAGTTTCTCTTTAGTGATTTTTGGTACGTATATTACAGTAAAAAGTTTTATACCATCGCGCATGGTAATAGTAGTATCTATTCTTTTATATTTATCTGCTAAAGTAGCCACCTGAGCAAAGGAGGTGTTTATACATAAAACCCAAAAAAAGATACAAATAAAATGACCTAGCATAAGTTTCATCATACAGTAATTAGTGTTATTAGTAAATATAGAACATTTTTTAAACTTAATAATCAATCTGTTACAGAATTTAATAAATGCCAGTAAATTATAATCGGGTAGCTTGGTTTTATGATACGCTTTCGAGGGTTGTATTTGGTGGTGCTATTGTACGAGCACAAACCTTATATCTTCCACTTTTAGAAGCTGGTGATAGCATTCTGATTGTTGGAGGTGGAACAGGTTGGATTTTGGAACGGATAGCTAATATGTCCCCGAAAGGATTTAGAATAACCTATGTAGAAGCTTCGGAAGAAATGATAAAAAGGGCAAAAAAAAGAACAATCGCTCAAAATGAAGTGTTTTTTATTAATTGTCCAATAGAAGAATTTAATAGCAAAAATAGTTTTGATGTAGTAATAACTCCGTTTTTATTTGATAATTTTTTAACTCATCAGGCCGAAAAAATTTTCAATCACATCAACAAACACTTAAAAAATAGTGGCTTATGGCTGTATTCAGATTTTAGGCAACCCGAAAAAATATGGCAAAAAGGCATGCTTAAAATAATGCTGTTATTTTTCAAATTACTTTGCAAAGTGGAAGCAAACAAATTACCTGATATTGAAACCCAATTCAGAAAGAATAATTATACATTGAGGGAACAAAAGAATTTTTATAAAGGTTTCATTACTGCAAGGGCATATACATCCACCCAACAATAATGAAACCTCTTGAAATTTATCCGTTATGTACAAATTTATAGCCTATGCCTCTAACAGTTTGCAGGTACAAAGGCGTATCGGCATTAGCCTCAATTTTTTTACGCAAACGCACAATGTGCATATCTAAGGTACGGGTGTTTACATCGGCGTTGTAACCCCATACTTCCATCATCAATTCTTCGCGGTTTATTACTTTGTTTTTATTTTTAAGGAAGTACAGTAAAATGCGATTTTCAAGTATGGTTAGTTCAACCTTATGTCCATCTTTTATTAAAAGGTGAGTATTTGGCAAATGTTCCATGTTATCGAAGCGATGCGATTCGGATTTTTCGCTATTCAGCGAAAACTTGATTTTATTATCAACCATTGCCACCAATACGTCCATATTAAATGGTTTGGTAATGTAATCAGAAACGCCAAAGTTATAAGCTTCAATCTTATCAATATCCTGTCCTTTTGCCGTCATCATAATAATTTGGTTATCAAAGCCTGCCTTTCGTATATTGACACATACTTCAGAACCTTGTTTACCCGGAAGCATCCAATCCAGTAAAACAACTTTTGGCTTTTCTTTCAGGATTATTTTTTCGGCTTCTTCGCCATCTTTGGCTTCAAAAACCTTGTAACCTTCAAATTCCAGTCGTTCAGCAACAAGGAATCTCAAATTTTCGTCGTCCTCAACTAGGGCAATTTTAATCTCTTCGTTCATAATTAGGTTAAATAAGGGAGAACAACGGTAAATGTAGAACCTTCGTTAGGTTTACTATCTACATTTATTTCTCCACCTATAAAGGTAACAAGTTCTTTACAAAAAGCCAAACCTAATCCAACACTTCCGTTTTGATTATATTGGTTTTCTACCCTATAAAACTTTTTAAAGATGTTAGCCAGCTCACCTTTTTGTATACCAATGCCCTTATCTGCAAAAGTGAGTACCACATTTTTCTTTTCGCCTACTATTTTTATATCAAGTTCGCGCCTATGAGGGTGTGAGTATTTGTAGGAGTTTTCCATTAAGTTTTGAAAAATACTCCCTAATAAAATTGGGTCAATGATAAACAACTTAACATTAATCACCTTTAAACCAATTTCAAAATCAGGGTATTTTAATTTAAAAGTCTCTATATACCTTATCGCAAAGTCTTCTAAGTTAATTTCCTCATTTTTTATACTGATTGATTTATTTTCCAATTGGGTAAATGAAAGGAGCTTACTCATAAGGTCGTTCAGCTTATCAGCCTCCTCATTTAAAATACGTCCGTACTTTTTCCGCTGTTTCTCGCTTAGTTCATTATCGCCACTTAGGTTTGAACCGGCAATTTTTATTACACTAACCGGGGTTTTAAATTCGTGGGTAAAATTATTGATGAAATCATATTGTAATTTAAACAGTTTTATATTAACGTTTAAATTGCGATAAATAAGCCATCCTATTATTAACAGGAAAATATAAAATACAACCAGGATAACGCATATTGGAATATACCGGCGGTTTATCTCGGCATTTAGGTATTGTTTGGCCGATTTAAAATATAACTTAAACTCCGAAAATGCAGCAGGCAAAGGTACTTCTGTTATCAGCATGTCGCTATTATTGTCAAGCTGATCATAAACCACCGGCTGTACACTTATGTTTTGATACAATTCGGGATGCACATTATTAACCTTCACCATATAGGCATCCAGAAAAAAGGTGAACATGCTTTGCTTTGAAAAAGCGGTATTCCCGGCATCTTTACCAATCTCTTTAAAAACTTTTACATCCTCGCGGCTAAGTATATTGGTATAACTAACTTTATTTGGCTTAACATCATAAAAGGTATTAAATAGTTCACCTGATGAAGAAGAATGTAGGGTGTCAATTCTGTTAATATACTTTAACAGTTTAACGCTCATTACATTGAAATCAGTTTTATCATAGGCTGATAAAGCTTGTTTAGGCTTCATATCCTGTTCGTCACGTTTAAATTGATAAGCAGCTTTAACCAATACCCCTAAATGATTTTTTTGCTTTACCCTACCTATTGTATTTCCTACTCGTAAATCATAAAATATAATACGGTTTACAAATGGAAAGTCGGCAAATACCTCTTCGGTGTATTTTGAAGCAGATTCAGTGCCAATAAAGCCCTGATAAGAGGTTATTTCAGACACCCTATTTCTGAAGAAATCATTATATGGCTTGATGGTTTGGTCAAGTACTTCTATTTTTTTTGAATAAAATTCACTTTCAACATACTTACCTGTTAAATTGTAAGATACCACAAGCGCAACTATAAAAAAGCAAGAGGTAATAATTAATAAAACTATTATTAAGGAGAAGTTTTTTCGGTAAATTTTTGCTTTCTTTTTCATGTAGCCTGTAATTACCTTGCCTGCATGTTTTTATTAAGGAAATCCTCAATTTCAGTATACATTTCCATTCGGTTACTTTCACTCTTAAAAGAGGTACGTTCGTTACGTTTTAAAAAATATTTTACATTTTCATTCCCATTTTGCTTTTGCAATACTCTAACAAATTGGTTTAACTCGCTAATATTTGATCGCAAATCCTTTGCGCCCTGAAATATAAGCAAGGGCGCATGTATTTTATCCGTTTGAAAAACCGGAGAAATAGTCTTCAGTTGTGCTTCGTCAGTTTCCGGGTCACCAACCATTTCGTACATCATTTCTACATATGGCTTTAAATATGGTGGCGCATCTCTTAAATAAGTGAAAAAATTAATAAGTCCGTGCTTAATTACCGCGCATTTATACATATCCGGATGGTATGATAGTCCGTATAATGCCGAAAAACCACCGAAGCCATTACCAAATATGGCAATTTTTTTAGGGTTAGCAGTTTTATTTTTAATAAGCCAGTTAACTCCGTCGGTAATGTCTTGCTGTATTTTACCACCAACTTCTTTAAAACCAGCGGTATGGAATTTTTTACCAAATCCTATTGAACCACGATAATTTATTTGAAAAACACCATAACCCCTGTTTGCTAAAAATTGAACTTCGGGATCATAACCCCATTTGCTGCGCTCATTAAAAGGCCCATCATGTGGCATTATAATTATTGGCAGGTTTGTTTTTGCAGTACCTGGTGGTAAAGTAAGATATCCGGTAATTTTTAAACCATCGCTGGCAGTAAAGCTTACCGCATTCATCGGACTTAATTGTTCAGGTTTTATGCTTGCGTTTACATCTCCTAGTTTAATGAGTTTCTGACTTGATTTAATATATAAATAATATGAACCAGGGTCGCGATCAGTATACGAAGTTATTATAAACTTATCTTCAAGGCCATCCCTGTCTGTAATATTTATTTGATATCCTTTGAGCTGATTGATAATATTACCATATAATGATTTAGCATAATCATTCAAAAAATACTTCGACATGGTTTCGTTATGTAAAGTTAATACATCCATTTTTTGCCTTATTTTTGAATATTCAACATTTTGAATATCTTCTGTAAGACATAGGTAAACTATCCTATGTTCATAGCCATTTTCAGCGCCTATTTCAACTAGTGCCATTTTATCGCGATTGAGATTAGACAAAGCATAAAAGTATTGTCCACTAGTATCAAATCCAATTGGAATAACCGAATTTTTAAAATTATTAGCAATTATGGGTTTAAATGGTGAATTGTCGTTTTTGCGGGATAATAAGCGCTCGTTTACTCCGTCTGATTCTTTTATCAAACGTATCCTCCCATTATTATCAGGGTACCATTGGGTTATATTACCGGGATTTAATAAGTAAGGTTTTAGTATTCCGGTTGTAATATTAATCTTGTAAATATCAAACTTTGATAAATCGCGCCGGTTCATCCTGATATTAATAATATCGGGCTGATTTTCATTACGACCAACCGGATAAATCATCGCGTTTTCCTGAGATATTAAATTTTTTATTTTAAGTGTTGCCACATTCAGCACAAACATTTTGTATACATCAACAGCAATAATCTCTTGAAAAAATACAATCTTGTTATTATTTGTCCATAAATAATCGCCACGGACTGAATAGTCAGTAAAGGAGGTGGCCATTATTTCTTTATCATCTTTAAGCGATTTGATAAACAAGTTTAATTTATCTTTGTAAGGCTTTAAGTATGAGATGTATTGACCGTCGGGCGATATTTTAAAGTTGCTTTTTTCGGGCGTCTTAAAAAAATCAATAATTGGAATGGTGGAACTTTTTTTAGGATTGCAAGCACAAAAGGCAATAAATAAATATAAAAATAAAACTAATTTTAAGCGCTTGGTCATTTGTATTATTTGGTATTATAAACGATTTAAAATAGCTAATAAACATTATGATTTATAATTGTCACAATAATATTACCTTGACCATACGTAAAACATACCTATGGCAATATTTATTAATATTAATATTATTTAATAATCACAATAATATCAAATAATAACGGCATCTCAAATAGCCATAAAATTATTTATTTATGATGGTAATAAAGTTTAATTTTGATAGATGATGCGCAAACTAATTTGCTTGCTTTATATTATTTGTTTAAGCTCAAGGCTTTTTGCACAAAACAATGAGCTACAATTAGCCAAGCAATATGCCGCAAATGGCGAACAACAAAAAGCGATTGAGCTATTACAAAAACTATATAAAGACGATAACGACACTTATTATAACGATTATTTTACCACACTTTTAGCTCTTAAAAAAATTGACGAAGCGGTTAACATCACCAAAAAAATGATGCGCAAACACCCTGCCGACCCTCTATATATTATTCAACTAGGTACTGCCTATACACAACAAGGAGCTATTGAAAAAGCGAACCTGCTTTATGATGACCTGATTAAAAAATTACAACCAAACCAAAATGATATTTCGTTACTGGCCGCCCAATTTTACCGCACCTCGAACATCGATTACGCTATTAAAGTATTTTTAGAAGGCAGAAAGCTATTAGGCAACGAACAAATATTCACTTATGAACTTATTAATCTGTACCGATATAAAAGGGACAGAACCGGGCTAATAAATGAATATTTGAACTTTTTACCCAACAACCCAACCTTTATCAGTCAAGCCGAAAACAACATGTCGGCTCTTTTTGATGACAATGCGGGTTATGATACCTTAAAATTTGCCCTGCTGAAAAAGATTCAGAAAGAGCCCCAACAAAGCATTTTTACCGAATTACTTATTTGGCAATATCTGCAACAAAAACAATTCGATCAGGCGCTTAATCAGGAAATAGCTTTGAATAGGCGGCAAAATGATGATGGCAATGCCGTTTTTGAACTGTGCCGTACTTTGACAGCCAATGAAGCCTATGATGCTGCCATTAGGGGCTATGAATACTTACTTAGCAAAGGCAAGGAAGCCGACCTTTATATACCAGCTAAAATAGAAATGCTGAATACAAAAAACCTGAAGGTTACCTTAAATAAATATACCAAGGAAGATTTACTTGCCCTCGAAAAAGACTATGAAGACCTGCTAAATGAATTCGGTAAAAGAAACAGCACCGTTTTTGCAATTGAGAAGTTGGCCAATTTAAAAGCATTTAAACTGCATAAACTTAAAGAAGCCCAAACCTTGCTGGAAGAGGCAATTAAGATACCTGATTTAAGACCAAATTTACTTGCTAATTGTAAGCTTGAATTGGGTGATATTTTACTGCTTAACAACCAACCTTGGGATGCTACTTTATTATACAGCCAGGTAGAGATGGATTTTAAAAGCACCATTGTTGGGCAGGATGCCAAGTACCGCAATGCCAAACTTGCCTACTACACAGGAGATTTTACCTGGGCAAAGGGCCAGTTGGATGTTTTGAAAGCCGCCACCACCCAACTCATAGCGAATGATGCCTTGAACCTATCCTTATTGATTGGCGATAACTTGGCGGTTGATAGCTCGGGAGCGGCCCTGAAAATGTACGCGCATGCCGATTTATTGATATTTGCCGAAGAACCAGCAAAAGCCTTTGCCACTTTGGATAGCATTGATAAAAAATTTCCATCCAATTCATTAACGCCGGATATCATCATGGCAAAATCGAGGCTGCTCATTCAGCAAAAAGATTATGAAGGTGCTGTTAAGCAACTTAAAATAATAGCCACCACCTACAGCACCAGCTTATGGGCGGATGACGCTAATTTTATGCTGGGCGACTTGTACGAAAACCAACTATTTGACAAGGATCAAGCCAAATTTTATTACCAAAAAATAATTACGGATTTTGCCGGTAGCCTGTTTATAAACGAAGCGCGTAAAAGGTTTAGGGTGTTAAGAGGTGATAAAAATGAGGTGGCATCGTAGGGTTATGAATAAAAATATTACTGGCCAATAAATACAAAACAATATGTTTCAATTCCCTAGGGAGGTTAAAAATAAATTGATTGAGGCTGGATGGTCTGAAAAACGAAACATAAGCATCAAACCGTTTGAGGATAGTTTAAATAGTGAAAATTATAAAATGCATTTTAGCGCACAAAGATTTTTAGAAAATTTCGGAAATCTGAAAATATCTTTTAAATCAAGAAATGGAACAAAAGATTATATGCATTTTAATGTAAGTAAAGCAGTTGAAGATGTATTTCCTGTTTGGATTCAAAAAAATTATGCCACACGTTTAAATAATTATTCATTATGCCCTATTGGACAAGTCTATTCAAATCATATAACGTTGATAATGGATGACAAGGGTAAAGTTTATGGTGGTTTTGATGATGAATTGTTTTTTATTTCTTTTTCTGGGGAAGAAGCTATCGTATCAATATACTATAATTTGGTATTTGAAAAAATTGCTTAGACTGTCTTATCCTAAAATAAGCATTCCTGATTACAGAGCATTAAGAGGCGTTTAGAAAGAGGATAATGAAAATGGTAACCCTTTAAACAGCGAGATAATGTTTAATATTTTAAAAAATATAAGTAATTATTTATTGCTATTGGTTATTCTTTCTGGATGTAAAAACACCCTTAGCGGTAATATAATAAAAAAAGTAGATAAGGATTGTAATTTCAATAAGGCCCAAAGTTGTAAAATTATATTACAGGCTGTAAACTAAGTTTAATTGGGATAAAGTGTATTTTTTTGGTACTTGGACAATGCCCGATTCAATCGTTCATTTAATTAAAACTTCATATGAAGGTGATTATGTGCCTGATGATAATTTACGAATGATTTTTACTTATAAAAACCAACTAGTTTACGAAGAAGATTTGAACATGATTAGCTTTAATAATTCAATCGTCGATTTTCCTAATATGATTGATGGGCTATTTCATTCAAAACAATTCTATCTTACTCCAAAAACAGCTATCTTTAAAATTAAAAAAGAAAGAATTGAAAAGGGATGTGACCAATGCTATATTTATAATTTGATTCAAGATAGATGATAATACCGCTCTCATAAAAGCCCCTTATGTTGTTTATTGGACGGATATAACCTATTAAATGAGTATAATAAACTCCACAGCCATATGTGACATATGATTCTGATGTTACTTATTATTTAGCTTTTTTTAAACCAACGTATTAAATTATAAAAACAATTAAAGTGAAAACAATATATAAAAAATGGACTATATCCTTGATAATAATCCTGTTGACACAATTTATTGTATTAACGATTGACAGACAAATAAATAGTATAAGTTTAATCGGAGATTGCGTACCTGACCAATTGACCGCTATAAAAATAGCGAAAGCAAGATTACTATCTATTTATGGAAAAGATGTTTATAATAAACCTTTCATTGCGGAATTAAAGAATGATAGTGTATGGATAGTTAGAGGCATAAAGCGTTATCGTAATTCTAAAGGCAGACCACCCTTTTTAGAGATTAATAAATCTGATTGTAAAATACTCAAACTTGTATTGTCAAAATAATAATTCCATTGATTGCAACTTCAAAATAAACTGCTGTTAGTTTTTAGGCACCTTAATCAAAAGTACAGCTAGCCTATTATGCTTTAAGTATAACAATCACCCCCCTTTTAAAAAACAAATAATTATCCAACCTAAAACATTAATTTTGTGCCGATGATTATTTTTAATGATACTGTAATTGTTGAGGAAAGTGCCCATCAACAATGGTTGCAATGGTTGTACGAAACGCATATTCCGGCTGTAATGGCTACTGGCTATTTCCAATCGTACCAGGTGCTTAATGTGATTGATTCGCCAAATGAGGGGGTTACCTATTGTGTGCAATACCATACCGATAGTTTGGAAAAATTCAACAGTTTTTATACTAAACATTTACACGCCTTACAGGCTAAACAAAACGAGTTGTTCGAAAATAAATTTGTATTGTTTAACACCTTGATGCAAACCGTTGATAGAGCATGAAAATTACAGAAACTACCATTCATGGCCTTTTAATTATTGAACCACGCGTTTTTAATGACGATAGGGGGTACTTTTACGAAAGCTATAACAAAAGTAAATTTACCGAAATAGGCATACCTACTGATTTTGTGCAGGATAACCAATCCTTTTCACAAAAAGGGACTTTACGAGGTTTACACGGACAAGCGGCACCATTTGCCCAAGGTAAATTGGTAAGGGTAATAAAGGGACGCGTAATTGATGTAGCGGTTGATATCCGCAAAAACTCGGCAACCTACGGGCAATATGTATCAATCGAACTGAGCGAAGAAAACAAATTGCAATTTTGGATACCCGAAGGTTTTTTGCATGGCTTTGTTACATTGGAAGACGATACCATTTTCACCTATAAGGTAAACAACTATTACGATAAAGCTTCGGAAATTGGCGTAAAATGGAACGACCCTACCCTGGCCATCAACTGGCAAATTGATGAAAGCGAAGTGCTATTATCGCCTAAAGACGAAATATTGCCCTTGTTTAGCTCCTTTGTTAGTCCGTTTTAATATAGCAGGGCAACCCTACTATTTAGGCCAGCGCATTGTTTATAAACACGTTGAGTGGCGCAATTTTACTGCAGATTTTTGCGATGCGCGCAGGCGATTTCCCATCCATCAAATCGGCTCCGGTTAAATTATGAAAGGCTACAAAGCTTTTAAGCTTCAATAGCTTGATGTTAGGGTTATCAGCGGTATATTCCTTAGGCAGGTTTTTAAGTTGATCTTGCGCGGTAAAATCGCCAAATAAATCAACAAATTCCTTTTCTTCAATAATTTCCTTTAAAGCCTGTCCATTATAATCAATTTCTTGCCTAATGGCTTTTAAATGGTCGGCTTGTGGCATCCAATATCCACCGGCAATAAAACAGTTACCAGAAGCTATATGTAAAAAATATTCGGCACGACCTGCTTTCTCGCCATGGGTCGGTATGCTTACGCCGAAGTTAGTTTTGTAGGGTGTTTTGTCTTTGCTAAACCTGATATCACGGTAAATACGCATGATACATTTTTTAGCCTCCAAATCTTTATTGAGCTGAGGATCGATTTTATGAAGTTCCTTTATAAATTCCGCAGTGAACTCAATCACATTTTCTCGTGCGGCTTCATAGCGATCTTTATTCGCCATAAACCATTCGCGGTTATTGTTTTCGGCAAGTTCTTTTAAAAAACTAAAGGTATGGGGTTGAATCATCGTTATCTAAATTTGGTTGGTAATGTATTTTGGGCGATAACCAATACAACAAAAAAACGCGCGAATACCTGAAATTTAATGGTGCCAGCAACAAGCTACCCATCAACAGCACAATTACATACAGCCAAGGCGAACTGGTATTGTGTGTTAAAACATAAGTAGCCAAAGTAAGACCTAAAGCCTCTGCAACATTTAGGGCATAGCTAACATACATGGCTGCATAAAAATACCCAGGCTCAATTTCAAAATGCAAATTACAATGCGGACAATTTTCATGAATTTTGTTGGCACCTATATTGTAAGCACCTCCGCTAAACATTTCACCACGCCTACAACGCGGGCATTTGGTATGCAACATTGCCCATGATTTGGAAGTAATAGCCATTGTTTTTGGTATATCTAAATTATAAATAACGATTAGTTCATGTTTAGCTTATGCTCGCGCATTTCGAGCTGCACATTTTTACGACGGTATTTTTTATACCAAACATATGCACCAATTCCACCGGCCAAATAAGGTGCTGCTAATAAAAACAAAATACCATTATTTAAGCCCTTCGCGGTAGAAGTGCCGCCATTTTTGGCATTCGATTCGACTGAAGCGGCACATTGAGCACATTGCGCCAACACTGGTTTTA
Source organism: uncultured Mucilaginibacter sp. (assembly GCA_903891475.1). GTDB lineage: Bacteria > Bacteroidota > Bacteroidia > Sphingobacteriales > Sphingobacteriaceae > Mucilaginibacter. The sequence goes on along the minus strand of CAITEP010000038.1, from coordinate 42,851 downwards.
CCCAAAACGAAAGGCAAAACAGAGCGATAATTACAGTTCCTTTAATCCAGTTTTTCATTACTCAAATTTAGTTATTTTACTTAAAGCATTTAACAGGTTATGTAGGGTTTACTTGTAAATCTTTAAAAATGATAATAAGGTGATATCATTAAATAAACCACTACCCCGGTAACGGTTACATATAACCATATAGGGAATGCCCAGCGGGTAAGTTTTTTATGTTTTTCAACTTCCATTTTCAAACCCCGGTAAAAGCTCAACAATATTAAAGGCAATACACCTGCGGCTAAAATTATATGCGATGTTAAAATAAAATAATAAATGTAGCGCACATTGCCAGAAGTAGCTATTTCGGCAGCTGATAATTGTCCATCGCCATCCAAATCGCCATACCTGGTTTCTGGTGCCAAGTAGTGGAACAAAATGTATGAAACCAGAAACAACGATGAAAAACAAAAAGCCGTAATGTTTATCTTTTTATGGGTTTGAATTTTACCTTGCTTTATAAAATATAGCGAAGCAATTAGCAATACGCTACAAGAGCCATTTAATACAGCGTTTAGTAGTGGCAAATAATGGGTAAATGCGGGCACGGCCGCCGGGGCAGGTATAATATGCCTGTTTAAAATTAGCACCACCACAAAAACAAAAACGGATATGGCGGCAACAAATCGGAATATGAATTTATCAGTCATTTTTTTTAATAAATTATTTTAAATGTATTTTGATGATGCTTAAAGGCGCGCATCAAACCTAAATAAACAAGCTACGCTTGCTTATCAATACAAAGGTGCATCTTTATTTAACAGCACTTCGGTAATTAATACCTTAATTTCATCGTTCAGTGTAGTAACCTCGGCGGTGGAGGCTCCCCTATAATAGCCACGAATATGCTTATTTGGGTCGATTAAAATAATTTGATCGCTATAATTGAATTCATTTTTACCAATTTGTACCGCATTCACCAAAAACCCTTTTCGTGCCAGATTATAAATGGTGGCTGTATCGCCAGTTAAAAACAACCTGTTTGCATGCGTACCAAATTGCTTTTCGTATTGCTTCAAAACCGAAACAGAATCGTTTTGAGGGTCGACAGTGATGGAAACAAAACAGATATTTTTATTGCTTGTATATTCAGGTAAAAGTTTATTTACATTATCGTTTACCAAATTACAAACGGTTGGGCAATGAGTATAAAAAAAATTCGCTATTATTATTTTATCTTTCAAGGTAGCCAATGATACCTTTTTACCATTTTGATCAGTCAAATTAAAATCGGTTATGGTATGATAAAGCGTATCGGGTATTTCCTTTCCTCGCTTTTTGTGGAAAGTTTTAGCTACCACTCTGGGGCCAAAATATGCAAGTGGCGTGTAATGGTTTTTACCATGCGCGGTAAGTAAATAATATAAAAATCCCGGCACAATTAAAACAAGTGCCAGGATTATAGTTTTTTTTATCAGGTTGGCTTTGTTCATTATAGCCTTAAATCAACCTAATATAGTCTTTCTTAAATCAATCCAATAATGGCTTTCGTTGGTTAGTACCAAAATTAAACCAATTATAAAAAGTATAGGTAAAATGATTGCCAAGGCAAAACCAATTTTTTCGAACTTTAAGTGCATAAAGTAAGCAACAATATAAAAAGCCTTAAACAAGGTGAGAATTATATAAATGGGATTTACTAATACTTGTGGTACTATTTGATGAGGAGCTAAAACCAACGCGATTATAAACTCAACAGCCGTTATTCCAAGCAAAATATATAGAACCTGATATATTCTTTTTTTGGTCATTGTTTCGTGTTCACCGTGATGACCAGCTTCATCGGTATGCACATTTGTTATTTCTGATGACATATGTTTATTGAGTTAATTTATCAAACCAAGTAAAAGAAAGTAAATACAAACACCCATACCAAATCAACAAAGTGCCAGTATAAGCCAATTTTTTCAACCATTAAGTAGCTACCACGTCTTTCGTACGTTCCGGCCAGTACATTCAAAGTAATAATGATATTGATGATAACACCCGAGAATACATGGAAACCATGGAAACCTGTGATGGTGAAAAACAAGTTCGCGAATTGTTGTGATGAATGCTGTTGTTGCAATAATGGAACACCATGTTTAAAAAATTCCTCAAGTGTTTCCTTATTAGGAATATGTCCCCACCAAAAACCTTCAGTGTGCAGGTGAGTCCATTCTAGAGCTTGGCAACCCAAAAACATAAAACCACCAATGATTGTGAAAATCATGAATTTCACCACCTCTTTCTTTGAATTACGATGACCTGCTTCAACAGCTAATACCATTGTAACCGAACTTAAAATGAGGATCAAAGTCATTAACCCCACAAAAACTAAGGGTTGACCCTTATCCACCATACCTGGGATTGATTGAAATACTAAGGAGGGCGCAGGCCATGCAGCCGAACTAAACCTTAATGCTCCGTAAGAAATTAATAATGATGAAAAGGTAAATGCATCCGAAAGGAGAAAAAACCACATCATTATTTTACCATATTCGGCTTCAAAAGGCGAACGACCTCCCGACCATGGCGTTGATTTTATTTCATCAATCTGTTGTGTTGCTACTGTACTCATTTATACCTGGTATTATTTTGTTAATTCTGGTTCAAAAGTAAAAAAACATAAAGATATATCCATATAATATCTAGAAAATGCCAAAAAATAGATGTCATTTCCATTTTATACAGATTTTTAACTTGGGTAACACTTCCATAAGTGCCTTTTATTGCATTTAAAACTACTGCAAGTCCTGCAAGTATGTGTAATAAATGCATTCCCGTAAATACATAAATAAAGGTTCTTGAAGCATTAGGACCTACAAAATAAACACCCATTTTGTAAGTTAATATGTACCAAGCCTGAATTTGCAAAACTAAAAATACGATACCTAATGCGAAAGTAACCCATAAAAGGAATTTTTGCTTTTCCCATTCAAGTTTCTTGGCCGCTGTTGAGGCCATATACAGTGTTACACTACTCAATAATATAACAATGGTGCTAAAAATAAATGTTGTGGGCATTTTTACATCAAGGGCATGCCCTTTTTGACCGCTGTAAACAATAAACCCGCTGGTGAGCGCCGCGAAAAACATAAACGAGGTGAATATGAATATCCACATGCTAAACTTTTTCGCGCCAAGGTTCACCCTGTCTTCCTGTTGAATTTGAGCCATAATCATTTTCCTTTTCCTATAAAATCAAATAAAAACATTAACTGAACCACCGGCAAATATAAAAATGAGCCGTACATTAACCACTTTGCCGATACAATCTGTAATGTACGCAATAGCACGTAAGCTAAATACAAAAATGCCAAGCTTAATGCTATTGAAATTGCTCCAACATAAGGGCCACCATAACCTAAATAAGTAGGCAGAAAGCTTACTGGCAGTAGTATAATAGTTGTTATAAAAATTAATATCGCACTTGTAATATCGCGTTTACCAGTAGGCAATAACCTAAAACCTGCCAGCTTATAATCGTCATCCAGCACCCAAGCAATTGCCCAAAAATGCGGAAACTGCCAAACAAACTGAATTCCAAACAACGTGAGAGCTATCGCGTCAATTTTACCATGCGATGCCACATAACCAATTAATGGTGGCAATGCGCCTGGAATAGCCCCTACAAATACAGCTATGGGCGATTTCCGCTTTAGTGGAGTATAAACAAAGGCATATAACAATATTGAAAATACCGAAAGCAAGCCAGTTAAAATATTTAATGAACCCAATAAATAAGTACCAGCTAAACCCATAAATAAGCCTAAAACCAAACCCTGTCCAGTATTCATCCGCCCCGTTGGGAACGGTCTGTCGGCGGTACGCTTCATCAGCTTATCTAAATCCTTTTCAATAATTTCGTTAAAACAATTGGCGGCTGCGGTTACCAAAAAACCACCAATTACCAATTTTACCCAATTGCCCCAAGCTATCGAGCCACCGTCCACCTTATTGCCTATTAAGAACGAAATGGAGGCAGAAAAAACAACCAAAAATGTAAGCCTTAGCTTTATTAATTTCGAAAAATCGCTCCACTTCATTTATATCCCCCTTGCAAATAAACCGGTTTATAAATGTTAAGCATTAAATAAAATTGCGTTCCGAATAATACCGTTGATAATAAAATATGTACTGCTTGCGCAATGGGTGGCAATGACCAGTATGACAGTACAATACCTGTAACAATTTGCAACATGATTATAAGCACCGTAAAGCTCATTAACTGCTGTTGCATAGAGTACTTGCTAAAGTATTTGCGTACCAACAGAAACAATACCACGTTGGTAACTAATATAACAATAGAGGTAGCGCGATGATTTTCAAAAATTGAGCCTATACTGTTTACCCAATCATCTCGGTAGCCTCCTTGTAATCTGGTAGCAACCGCGTCAATTTTTTCGCGAACCTCGGTTCCAAATACTATTTGAACAATGCTGATTAATAGTGCGAATAATGAAACTACCAATGTTACGATATTTTTAACTCCGTTTTGCTTTCCTAATGTTTTGGCGACAAAGTAAGTACCGATGCTAATAGCCAAAATAGCGATGGCCAGCAACATGTGTACAGTAACTATAATAGGAACCAAATTTGTTGAAACTACAATGGCACCTAACCATGCCTGTATCATTACTATCACCACATTGGTGATGCTAAAAATAGGAATCCATTTATTTTCAGCCTTATAGCTAAATGAAAATATGGCGGCAAGCAATAAAAACAAACCGGATATAGCCCCTATCAATCTATTGATATATTCAGTCCAAGTTTTAAAGGCGTTGAACTCCTCGGGTATCAGAATGGATTTATCCTCCCGTATTCGGCGGGCAAACTGTTCGTTGCCAAAAAAATCAAGCATTTTAGCAAAGCGTTGATTTTTTGCCAGCCTTATACTTACATATTTTTTCTTGTAATCGGCTGGCAACTCGCTGCTATTGGTTGGCGGAACATACTGTCCAAAACATTTAGGCCAATCCGGACAGCCCATGCCCGAACCCGTACTACGCACAACACCACCCGCGAGTATTAAAATGAATAGCAGGATAATGGTGGTAGCATTAATTTTTTGAAACCTAATTTTGGACGAGATGATACTCATTGATGAATTTTTCCAAAAAAACTAAGGAATATACCCTATTTTTAAAACTAAAGCCCCTAATCCAAAGTTTTAAGTCAATGTGTTAAAACCCATACACAAAACTTAAAACTTTGGATTAAAGACTTTTTTATAAAAACTCAACCTTTTAAACTATTGAGGTAATTGTAATTATTTTACCGGCTCGCTGGCTTTGTGAGCGGCAGTCCATTTGTTGTATTCTTCTAAACCTCCTGGATTATCTTCAAAGTCATGAGGTAAGTTTGAACTCATTGTTTGAGAGAAAGGCACAGTTTGAGGGATAAAATCATCTTCAGCACCTGGTTTACTATAATCGTAAGCCCAACGGTATACGGTAGGAATTTCGCCCGGCCAGTTGCCGTGTAAGTGTTCAACCGGAGTTGTCCACTCTAAGGTATTGGCGTTCCATGGATTTTGCTCCGCTTTTTTACCCCAGAATATAGAGTGAATAAAGTTATATGCAAAAGCTAATTGCGCTACTCCTGAAAGCATGGCAGCCCAAGTAATGAATGTGTTTACAGTTAACCAATGTTCCCATCCTTTAAATTCAGTAAAAGCATAATAACGTCGAGGAACGCCATCTAAACCCATGAAGTGCATCGGGAAAAATACCATATATGCACCTGCAAAGGTTAGCCAAAAGTGAAGATAACCTAATTTATCGTCCATCATTCGGCGGAACATTTTAGGAAACCAATGGTAAACACCCGCAAGCATGCCAAATATGGCAGCCGAACCCATTACCAAGTGGAAGTGAGCAACTACGAAGTAAGTATCGTGTAAATTTACGTCCAAAGCGGCATTACCCAAGAAAATACCTGTTAATCCACCAGAGATGAAGAAAGAAACCATCCCGATTGCAAATAACATGGCTGGTGTAAAGCGGATATTACCTCGCCATAAAGTAGCCAACCAATTAAAGGTTTTTACTGCCGAAGGTACCGCGATTATTAATGTCGTAATCATGAATACCCCACCTAAGAATGGATTCATGCCGGTTACAAACATATGGTGACCCCAAACAATGAATGACAATACAGTTATACCAATTAAAGAGTAAACCATGGCATGGTAACCAAATATTGGTTTGCGTGAGTTTACCGAAAGTACTTCGGATGAAATACCCATTGCCGGCATAATGATGATATAAACCTCTGGGTGACCCAAGAACCAGAATAAATGCTGGAATAAGATTGGACTACCACCTTCGTAAGGTTGAACCTGACCATTTAATACGATATCAGATAAATAAAAGCTAGTACCAAAGCTACGGTCGAATATTAACAGCACCACACCAGCAACCAAAACCGGGAATGCCAACACACCAAGAATAGCGGTAAGGAACAAAGCCCAGATAGTAAGGGGCATTTTCCACAAATCCATTCCTTTGGTACGCATGTTTAATACGGTACTGATATAGTTGATGCCCCCCATTAGTGAAGAGGCAACAAACAACACCATACTAATTAACCACAAGGTCATACCCTCGCCTGAACCAGCCATTGCTTTAGGTAGTGCAGACAATGGTGGATAGATAGTCCAACCACCACTAGCAGGACCCTTTTGAACTAAAAAGGAGCTAAGCATGATAACTGATGCAGTTAAAAAGAACCAGTATGATAACATATTAACAAATGGTGAAGCCATATCGCGGGCACCTATTTGTAATGGAATTAACAGGTTAGCGAAAGTACCACTCAAGCCTGCGGTTAATACAAAGAATACCATGATGGTACCATGAATAGTTACAAGCGACATGTAGAAATCAGGGCTAATGCGTCCCTGAGGTGCAAAACGTCCTAATAATGTTTCTAATAAAGGGAAAGCTTTATCAGGGTACGCTAATTGAATACGGAATAATAAAGACAAGGCCATACCAATAAAAGCCATTGTAATGCCTGTAATAAGGAATTGCTTGGCAATCATTTTATGATCCTGACTAAATACATAGGTATTTAGGAAAGTAGCTTTATGGTGATGTTCGTGTGCTTCATCATGATGTGCTACAGCATGATCGTGAACTGCTAATGTTGACATAATAGTTATATTATATTAATTATTTAACGCTAATCTGTTTGCTATTACTTTTTTATCAGCATCCTTATTTAAGGCAGCTACTTTTACTTCTGGTGCTTTTACTTCTGGCTTGGCTGGGGCCGGAATGTTAAGGAAAGGTTTTTGTTTGGCAATCCAAACTAAATATTCTTCCTCTGTAACTATACGTACCACCTTTTGCATATTATAGTGACCGCCACCACAAATTTTATTACAGTATAACAGATATTCAAATTTAGAATTATCTGTTTTTACACGCATTTGCGCGGTTGTAATGGTAGGTATAAATTTAAAAAACGTAGGTAAACCCGGAACGGCGTTTTGTTGCAAACGGAAGTGAGGCATGTATACGCTGTGTATTACATCATGAGCGCGAATGTTTAGCCTAACTGGTTTATTTACCGGGAACACAAGGGTATCGGCTTGTAAATCATCGGTACTGTTAGGGTCTTTTGTATCTAAACCAACGGAATTTTGAGCATTTACTAGGGTGTAATTTACTGTACCCAATTTACCGTCTTTACCTGGGTAACGCAAATACCAACCAAACTGATGACCAGTAATTTCAACATTCAAATCGCCTTTTACCTCGGTACTGTTTTCAATTTCTTGCCAAGTAAAAAATCCAAATACAACCAATACCGTTAAAACAATGGCCGGTATAACTGTCCAAACTTTTTCGATGGTATTATTATGTGGTAGATAATATGCTTTACGTTTCTCTGATTTTCTATAATAGAATGAAAAACCAAACAACAAAATTTGGGTGATAAAGAATACAGTTAAGGTTAACAATGAAGTTACCAAAAACATATTATCAATATCAACACCATGCTTTGATGCTGCTTCGGGCAAAGTCATGCTGCCTTGAACAGTTAACGACCAGTATGCTGCGGCTAAACCCACAATTAGGAATATAAGACATAAAAAGGCCATAAAATTGTTCCATTTTATACCCTTTTTACCTTGCATTTTTAGGGATAGATCATATACCTTTAATATTTTACCTATAACCGCAATTCCTAAACAGGCAATTATGAACATTAAAACATAATAGCCTACCTCTAACCAATCAACCTTTGCTGGGGTCGCGTCTGTACCTTGGGCAAATAACATATTGGTTCCAAATAGTATGAACATACTAAATAGGGTTATCGCCTTTTTTAAATTTAATCCTTTTATAAAACCCATTTCAATTATTTTTGATACTTCTTTTAAAAAGCAGATTTAACAATATTATATGTGGTGATGTAAACTTTCCTGTAGAAATGGATGATTCACCGGAGCCAATGATTTAAACCTGCTCAATGACGTTAACACTGCCGCAATAAATAAACCAACAAAACCTAAGAAAATACTAATTTCTATTGGTCCAATTTCCATAAACCAATCTGATTGTGAACCAACTGCACCTGGCATAATCATTTGCCAATAATCTAGCCAGTGACCACAGATTAAGATGATACATACTACCTTCAAAACTTTCATCATTCGTTTTGAATCGCGAGACATTAAAACAAATAACGGCGTTACGAAGTTGATCACGATGTTTAACCAAAACCATGGTTTAAACTCAGGCTCCCATCTTTTATAAAAATAGGCAGCTTCTTCGGGTAAGTTAGCATACCAAGTTAACAAGAATTGACTAAACCATAGATAAGTCCAAAATATAGAAAAACCAAATATTAGCTGACCAAAATTGTGTAAATGATCAGTAGTGATCCATTCTAAATGACCCTTTTGTTTTAATAAAATAATTACTAGAGTAATGGTAGATAAACCGCTAACCCATAGGGCAGCGAAGTTATACCAGCCAAACATAGTAGAGAACCAATGCGCATCGATAGACATGATGGTATCGAAAGCGAACAATGGAACAGTAAAGCCAAATATCAACAAAAACAAAACCGAAATTTTGAAGCTTTTGTTATAATTATGCATACCACCTAATTCATCTTCATTATTTGAGTATTTTACTAACAACCAACCCAATACGCTATAACTAACTAAATAAAATATGATACGAGCTAAAAAGAATTTAATATTCAAATAACCTGCTTTAGCCGCAATTACCGAATCGTAATTAGGAGTACCTTTAGTAGCTACACCGTCAAGAGCCCATAGTTTGTACAAATAAGGCATTACTGTTTTCTTACCTTCTTCGTTAACACCTGTATGCGTAACAAATAAGCCAGCACAAATTATAATAAACAATATGGTTGCAGCATAAGGCAATATGCGTGCGATTGCCTGAGGTATACGTATTACAGAAGCCGACCAACCTGCTTGGGCTACATATTGTACCGCGCAAAAGAAAATACCGCAAATACAAACACAAGTAAAGTAATAACCCATTAACAATAGGTTTGCAAAAGTACGCTCGGTATTAGTACCCGATAAAAATCCGTAAGCTATTCCTACTACACCAATAGCTATAAAGATAAGGCTCCAGGTTCTTGCCGGGCCTTTAAATTCAATGTGATTGTCAAAACTATCAAGAGTCTTCATTAAAAAAATAGCTTATAAAGTTTGTAAATGGTGTACATACATAATTACTTTCCAGCGCTCATCAGGGTTAAGCTGTGAAGCGTAAGAACCCATGGAGTTTAAGCCATAGGTAATGGTATGATATATTTTACCATCAGTAAGATCTTTCATTGCGCCACCACGTGATGATTGCCCTTTTGAATAAGATGGTGGATTAGGATAACCATGTTGAGTAACCAAACCATCCCCTTGTCCTTCAATTCCATGACATGGTGAACAAAAACTTGTAAATAATACTTTTCCCTCGGCCATATTTTCGGCAGTTTGGGCTATTGGCGATTTAACCTCTAAGCTAGCCTTGTCATAACCATCCCGGTTATTTGGATAGTCGAATCTTACAAAACCAATAGGAGTTGTACCTGCTGGCGGAACTTGGGCGGTTTTACCATCCTTAAAGTTGTTATTTATTTGATCAGGATCGTATGCGATATGTTCGTACATATTTGGCGCATATTCCCAACCGGTATCTCTTTTATCTTTGCATGAAGAAACTATCATCAAAGCAGCAACCAATACGGCTGTTGTACCTAATATTTTCGTCTTATTCATAGCTAACATATTTTCTGTCATTATGCTTAACTTCTACAGCGCCAGCATCTTTTAATATTTTGGTAATATCCTCGTGCGGAACATTTCCTTTCGCGTCAATAGCAATTACAAACCTATCATCGGTAGCTCTTAATTCCATTACCCTTGGAGCACGACCCGGGAAAAGGTGTGTTGCGTAAAAGAAGGTAGCCACCATACCAAAGGCAGTAAACAATACAGTCCATTCAAAAGTAATTGGAACAAAATCCGGAATAGCGAATGACGGTTTTCCACCAATATCCATAGGCCAATCGCGCACAAGCATATAGTATGCCATGCTGAATATAGTTGAACCACCTAGGCAGCCAAACATAAAAGCTGCATAACCTAAACGCGAATCCTTTAAACCCAATTTATGGTCGATACCGTGTATAGGCATAGGCGTATATACATCGTAAATTGGAATACTGTTTTGTTGCAATTTGTCAATCCCGTGCATCATTTCGTCAGGATCGGCAAACAGACCTAAAATATATTTTGTTTTGCTCATTGTAATATTTGCTATTAACCTACTGCCTCAATACTATCAAACTTTGTTAATGATTCCTTATAGTATTCAACTTGTTCTTCGTTAAGTTGCTCATGCTCCATCAACTTTTTCTTGGCTTGCTCGCTCGAGCTCTTCAAAATCAATTTTACTTCGGCCATTGCTATGGATGGCAATACCCTAATAAATAGCAGGAATAATGTAAAGAATAAGCCTATTGAACCAATAAATATGCTAACATCAACCCAAGTTGGATAAAACATTGCCCAGCTTGAAGGCACAAAATCGCGATGCAATGAGGTTACTATAATTACAAATCGTTCGAACCACATACCAATATTTACCACAATTGATAGTACCCATGAAATAGGAATGTTTGTACGGATTTTTTTAAACCACATTAACTGGGTCATCAATACGTTACAACCGTACATCATACAACCAGCCCACCAGTACGGCCCGATAAACCTGTTTAGGAATGTATACCTTTCATACTCGCCACCTGAATAGTAAGCGATAAAGAATTCGGTAATATATGCCACACCTACAATTGAACCGGTTAACAAAATGATTTTGTTCATGGCTTCAATGTGGAACATGGTAATATAATTCTCTAAACCTAATACTTTACGGGTAACCAATAACAAGGTTTGCACCATGGCGAAACCAGAGAAAATAGCACCAGCCACAAAATATGGAGGGAAAATGGTGGTATGCCATCCAGGTTCTAATGAAGTTGCAAAGTCCATTGATACGATAGTGTGAACCGATAATACAAGTGGCGTTGAAATACCTGCCAATATTAAACACACAGTTTCAAAACGTTGCCAAGTTTTCACAGAGCCAGTCCAACCGAAAGATAATACAGAATAAATTCTACGACGTAAACCAGCGGCACGGTCACGGATGGTAGCTAAATCTGGCAATAAACCAGTGTACCAAAACACCAAAGAAACTGAGAAATAAGTTGATATCGCAAATACGTCCCAAATAAGCGGTGAGTTAAAATTCACCCATAATGAACCGTATTGGTTTGGCAAAGGCAATGAGTAAATAAACATCCAAGGCCTACCCATGTGGCAAACAATGTAAGAAGCCGCACAGATAACCGCGAAGATAGTCATCGCTTCTGCTGAACGGTTGATAGAGTTACGCCAGTTTTGACGGAATAACAACAATATGGCCGAGATTAGCGTACCGGCGTGACCAATACCTACCCACCATACGAAGCCGGTAATATCCCAAGCCCATCCTACTGTTTTATTTAATCCCCATGACCCTATACCGTACCAGAAAGTCCAGCTTACGGCAAATAGCCAAAGGCATGCACCCAAACAAGCAACAACAAAGCCTATCCACCAAGCGCGGCCAGGCATGTTCTCCACGGGGCGGAGCACATCATTTGTTATTTGGGCGTAAGTAATATCTTTACCGGTAATTAACGGTTCTCTTATTATTGATTCGCTATGAGATGACATATTTTAAATCTCTATTATAATTAATTAAGCCTCTAATTCAAATGGATTTCTAACTTTTACTTGGTAGCCTACACCCGGTTGTACGTTTAGTTCTTCTAATACGTAATAAGTTCTTTCGCTCTTCAACGCGATTGATACTTCCGATTTAGGATCGTTAGCGTTACCAAATACAATAGCGTTTGCAGGGCAAGTTTGCTGACAAGCAACTTTAACATCACCATCTTTTAATGGGCGTTTTTCAATTTTCGCTTTTAGCTTACCAGCTTGTATACGCTGTATACACATTGAACATTTTTCCATCACCCCACGGAAACGAGTAGTAACATCAGGGTTAAGTACTAATTGAGTATGTTCGTTATTCAGATAGTTATCAAAACGTGAATCGTTCCAATAGTTAAACCAGTTGAAACGACGTACTTTATAAGGGCAGTTGTTAGCGCAATACCTGGTACCTATACAACGGTTATAAGCCATGTGGTTTAACCCTTCGGATGAGTGTACAGTAGCTAATACCGGACAAACCGTTTCGCAAGGAGCATGCTCGCAATGCTGACAAAGCATTGGTTGGTAAACAACTTTTACGTTATCCAAATTATCCAATTTGGCAATTTCCGATTCTTCGGTTACTCCACCTTTACCGTCATCATTAAAGCTATAATAACGGTCAATACGTATCCAGTGCATTTCACGGCGGCGACCAACTTCTGCCTTACCTACCACAGGCACATTATTTTCGGCACTACAAGCAACTACGCAAGCACCACAGCCTGTACAAGCATTCAGGTCGATGGCCATTACCCAGTTGTAAGGCTTCTTATCTAACTCATAATCTTGCCAGAAAAGGTTGTTTTCGTTATAATTTTTATGCCCTTCCTCTCGGCCAGAGCCAGCAGCAGGATTTTTAACATATTCAGTAAATGTAGCCTCTTTGATAACGCTGTTACGTCCTTCAATAGAGTGGTGTGTTTGAGTTTGAGATAACGGAGAATTTTCACCCGTTTTCTTATATTCAGCAACCGCGGCAGTTTGGAAAGTACCATTTCGCAGACTGAAGAATGGATAAGCATTCTTACCAACACCATCACCTACAGGCCCGGCGCTTGTACGACCATAACCCACCGCTACCGAAATAGTATTGCGAGCCTGACCAGGCTGAGATAAAGCCGGCAATTCAACAGTATAACCATTGGCGGTTAGTTTAACCACGTCACCGTCAACTAAACCCCAATCCTTCATATCGGCTGGAGAAATAGCGGCGAAATTGTCCCAGGTTACTTTTGAAACCGGGTCTGGTAATTCTTGCAACCAAGGGTTGTTTGAGCGTTTACCATCGCGTAAAGCAACTGTTTGGAATAATTGTAGCTCGATTTTACCAGCACTTAACGCGTTGCTATGGTCAAGTATGGTTTGTGCCACCGCGTTTAAATCGCGAGAGAATTTATAATCAACTGCTGTTTTTGGCGTTTCTTTTACAAAACCAGTTTGCAACAAGGTTTCCCAACCCTTTTGACCAGATAGGCCACCTTTAGCCAATAGGTTTTTATCCCAATTGTTTCTTACATAGGTGTAATAGTCTTTTACAGGATTATCTTGCCATATCAACAAACTTTGCTCAGCTTGGCGGGTATCATAAACAGGGTTAATAGTTGGTTGCACAACAGTGTAATAACCTGCTAATGAGTTACCGTCGCCCCATGATTCCAAATAATAATGGTTAGGAGCAATTACATTACATAATGAAGCTGTTTCGTCGTTATGGTCGGCAAATGAAACTTTCAAACGTACCTTTTTAAGCGCGTTTTTAAATTCATTTGTATTATAGTAATCATAAGCCGGATTAGCATTCAAGAAGAATACACCGTCAACCTCACCACGATCCATTTCGTGTATAAACTCAACAAACTCGGCATCGTTACCAGCGTATTGTAATGATGGATTGTCTAAATCGATGGTATTACCATAGCTACCCAATAATGAGTTGATAGCATTTACTAATACTTGAGTTGCAACATCGTTTGAACCTGCAACCACTAAGGCTTTACCTTTAGCGGCCAATAATTCTTTAGCTACCAAGGCGATGGCTTTATCTGTATTTGCATTAGCCAGCTTTTTTGAACCAGCTAAAGTAACACCTGCTAAAGCGTTGTATAGGTTAATTAATGCTAAACCTTCTTCAGACGGTTTTATAGGCAGGCGTACATCGGCATTTGAACCTGTAACGCTTAAGCCAGTTTCGAACTGGATATGGCGCGACATTTTTTTGTTTTGTAGCGATTTGCCATTCCTGTTTTGAACATATTGACGGATAAACTCAGATGGAGAAATCCAAGTACCTAAAAAGTCGGCACCAAAACTTACAATTACATCCGCTTTATCAAAATTATAATGTGGCAATACCGCTTTACCAAAGCTATTTGAATTTGCCTGTATAATACCAGTATATGAAACCGCATCGTAATTTATGTGTTTCGCAGTTGGATATTGCTTAATAAAATCAGCAATTACAGCCAATGTTGATGGGCTGTTAACCGTAGAGGTTATTAAGCGAATTTTTTTACCAGCAGCTTTAATAGCAGCAAGTTCTGCCTTAACAAAAGCATCTACCGAATCCCAGCTAGCATCGCTACCATCCTTTGAGGCACCTTTTAAACGATTGATGTCATAAAGATCAAGTACAGAAGCTTGTGCCTGGGCACTTAAACCACCTTTTGAAAGTAAATCGTTCGGGTTACCTTCAATTTTAATAGGGCGACCTTCTCTGGTTTTCACCAAAATAGCGCTGCCCTCGTAGGTAGAAGAATAATAATTTGCTATACCCGGAGTAACTTCCTCTGGTTTTACCAAATAAGGAATTGATTTATGAACAGGTACTTTTTGACAAGCTGCCAAAGAAACAGCACCAACACCAAAGCCCAAGGCTTTTAAAAAGTCGCGCCTTGGTGTGCGGCCAGCCAAGCCACCTCCTGATAAAACATCCTCAATTGGAATTGGCTCCGCAAATTCGTGTTTATTTTTCTCAACAAATTCCGGGGTTTGGTTCAGTTCTTCTAAACCTTTCCAGTATTTTTTATTACTATCCATTTATGCTGTATAAACTGTAATGCTAAGTTTTATATTCTTGTATCGTAAGTTAAAGCTGCGCGTTTTATTAAATTTCGTTCTGCTTGTTACAACCTATTTATTAATAGTGACATTTACCACACTCAATTCCGCCCATCATGGCAGCGGTTACCTTTTTGTTTTCGCTCAGTAATTTGTGTACTTGCTCCAAATTGGTGTAATAAGCGTTGCCCTTAAAGTCAACATTGGTACGCTTGTGGCATTGTATACACCATTTCATTGTTAGCGGCGAATATTGGTAAACCTCTTTCATTTCCTGGATTGGACCATGACAAGTTTGACATTTTAAGTTACCAACCTTGGTATGTTGCGAGTGGTTAAAGTAAGCCAAATCAGGCAGGTTGTGTATCCTTATCCATTGTATAGGATGTGCCTTAGTTGTATCATACTTTTGAGTTGCCGGATCATATCCCAAAGCATCGTAAATTTTCTTAATTTCTACCGATGGCTCTTTGGCATTTAAACCTCTGTCAATCACCTTATGGCAATTCATACAGATGTTTAATGATGGTATAGAGGCATTTTTTGATTTGTAAGCACCAGAGTGGCAATATTGACACTCAATTTTCATGATGCCTGCATGCAACTCGTGCGAATACTTGATAGGCTGCACTGGCTGATAACCGGTGTGCACGTTGGTATTCCATAATGATTCCCAAGTCCAGCTACCTAAGGCAAGTGTACCTACCAATAGTATGAAGAAGACGAATTTTTTATTTTTCAATAATTTTTTAACTTGCGCAACCCTATCAACGCTAGGAGCCACTACAACTTCCTCTACAAATAAACCTTTGTTTTTTAGCAACAAACGCTCAAGTGTTGAGGTTACTTTGTTAAGTACAATAATGATAACAAAGGCTAATAATATGATGCCAATTAGTGAAAATACCAGTAAGGTACTAGGGCCTGTTGATACAGGAGCTCCAGTAGTACCAGGCTTAGGTATAGATTGTGATGCTTTCCAATCAGTTCTAACATAAGTAATGATGTTCATTACATCTGCTTCAGACAATTGGCTAAAAACAGTCATGGCTGCTTGGTTGTACTTATTGTACACATCCATTGCTTTAGGCTCCTTAGATGCAATCAGTGCTTGGTTGTTTTGAATCCATTTAACCAAAAACTTGTCATCAGTTTCTTTTTCAAGAAGTGGACCCAAAGCCGGACCTACCAGTTGTTGGTCAATTTTATGACAAGCTGTACAATTGGCTTTAAAAAGGGCCTCCCCTTTTGCAGCATCAGCCTGCGCATGGGCCGAAGAGACCAAAAAAGCAAAACCGGCAATCAGTAAAACCGACCTTGAGAATTGTTTTAAAATGAATGAGAAACTCCTCATAAAGTGTATTTATACTTAATAATGTTAAAAAACGATGACGCTAACCGTCGGGAAATGCTTGAATTAACAGAATATTTCAGTGACAAAAGTAAAATTTATTACTTTATGAAAGACATCAATACAAGACTAATCTATAATTTATAATGGTTCTAAATAAATAAAAAATAGCTAATAAATTTGCATTAAACAAAATTTATTTAGGCAAATTAAGTTTTATTGGCTGCTGTTAAAGATATAAAAGTAAAATATAAAACCAAAATAACCGTTTGTTGCTGCTAAACGCTTTTGTAACAATTATATCCCCATTTAATCTAAATATATCCCCATTTAATCTAAAAGGGTTTTCTAAATCAAATAGATCAAACAAATTGATAAAGAGAACAATTTCTTTAATAACCGAACATCAGTAAACAATTATCCAATTAATATCCATATCCAAAACTAATCTACCTCGCTCAATAAATCAGTAATTCTATAATTCAACTAGTAACCCAAATCAATAAATACACAATTGAGCACCATTCAGTAAATCAATAATTCAATAAATCAGTAATTGCAAAAGGTTACCTTTCTTCCTCATATTGTATTAAAGTAAACCAATTATTACAATATGAAAGCAAAAATGATTATTGGGCTGGCAAGTATTATTTTATTTGCCGCTTGCAAAGGAAAAACACATGGAGCGTACGAAGTATTAAATAACAATAGCAGTGGTGCCTCCGATTCTGCAAAAGTTGACAGCCTATCACGCTCAACTTCAAAACTTATCAAAAAAGCATCATTAAACTTTAAGGTTAAAAATGTTGAGCAAACAGGTAAGGCTATTAACAAATTGGTAATACAAAACAAAGGTATGGTTATGCATTACCATGTAGGAGCAAATACGGAACGCAGCGAAGATATAAAGTTGAGCGATGACTCAATATTGCGGGTAAGCTCCATGAATGTAAATGCCGATATGGAAGTAAAAGTACCCAAGGATAGTTTAATTGAGTTTATTGATAAAGTAACCGCGTTGAGTGTTTATGTAAACAATCGCACAATGGATGTTACTGATAAGACACTTACCTATATGGAAGCACAATTAAAGCTAAAGAGCAGGGCAGAACTAGTTGCTCAGCAAAAAACTGGCAAAGTAATTATTAAAGACCCTACTAATGTGCTGGCACTAAAGGACGAGATGGTTGAACAACAAATTAATAACAGGACGATTGAGGATGAGGTAAATTATTCGACAGTTAGCCTTTCATTTTTTCAGAGTAATAAAATAAACAAGGAAGTTATTGCCAATGATGACCCGGCGGCCTATCATTTATCGTTTTTCAAGCAATTTGCACTAGCGTTTGAAAACGGCTGGAGACTACTGATTAACTTGTTTTTAGGTATTGTCAACCTTTGGGCTATTATTTTATTAGGAATAGGATTAGCAACAGGTTTTGTTTATTTGAAGAGAAAATACCTAAATGATAAATAGTTGAAAGCATATCATGAAACAATCGGTATTAGTTAATTACCGATGCCGATTGTTTTTATTAAATACATTACTTTACTTCCAAATTATTAGGACTTCGCCGCAGAGGGATGCTAAAATTTTTCAGGAACTCATCCTTATTAAAATGATAAAATGTATTTCGGACGGAAACCACAGTTTTATCGCCATATAATTTTTCAAGCTTTTTATACTCTTTTAAACCAGCATTTTTATCCTTTAAAAAAAACTGTAAAAATGCTACCCCCAAGCTACTCGGTATTACATTTTGATTTTCATCAATTAAAAATTTGTACATGGCCTCCGCTTCAAAATATTTAGCATATGCTTCTTTCTGAAAACCGCTTCTTTCAAGTATATAACCCTTTATACAAATATATTCTGGTTTTTTGCCGCAGGTGGCGATTGTGCGGTCAAGTTCTTGTAGCATTTCATCATTCGCGCCAAGCATGCAAAGCATGGAAAGTTTGTTCATGTGTGCTATCACGAAGGATGAATCTCTTGAAATCGCTTCATCAAACATATCAATCGCGGTACGTATTTCGCTTTCTACCTTACTGCTTCGCTGATAAACATCAATTGCTTCGTCATTTAATTCGGCTGCAGATTGTCTTCTTTCGCCCGGACTCCTTACTTGGCCTAATAGTGATTGAGAACAAAATAAAAAAAAGATAATGTATAGAATACGTTTTAAATTCATTTTTATAAATTAAATTCTAAAAGCTGAGGTTACAACTAACATAATTAAAAATTGAACATTTATTTACAATATCTAAATAAATGCTAAACCGGATAGTAAATTTAGGGTAAATATAAAATAATAATGAATGAAAGCCCAATTGTTTTAAATAATCAATTTTATTTTGATGTTTTTAAATAGCTTAAAATCAACAATTTGAATATTAATTGCTTGGTTGCAAAATTGTAAAATGTTTATCGCGTTTTTTGAATTTACAATTTCCAACAAAAAAAAGACTTACATTTACCACTATAATGTTCAAAATAATTTTATTTTAATTATACTTTTTTAGACAATCCTTTATCTTTGCCCCATAAATTAAAAAAAATGAACCATACCGAAGAAGCCAATTCAGAAAAACATTATTTGCTTATTGTATTAGCCATTGTAGTAGGTTTGGCTGGCGTTTATTTGCGTTTTGCCAACTTTCCGTACAGTGGTGCTGTTGCCAATATTTTATTAATTATTGGTGTAGGTATCGCATTAAAAGCTGTTTTTGCAATTTTAAAATAAATTTTATGCCATAACATAATAGTTGTTTTTAAATAGCAACTATTATGTTATAGCATTGATTCCGTAACCCTTTTCAAGGTTTATATTTCGACCCATTTAGAATTTTTTGGGCATCATTTTCCTTCATTAGCATTTGCAAAGTTACATCCGGGTTTTTCTCCATATATAGTTTCACAATTTGCCAACCTGTCCAAACCGCCAATCTTGGAGCCGAATCGTTTTTCTCTCCCAATCCAGGGGTAAATGGCGCTGGGTTCAAAAATTTTTGAATCTTCATAAAGTCCGATTCGTACAACAAATTTTGATCTAAAAAATACGCCCAAATAGCTGATTTGTATTGATTGCACCATTTAATTTGTGCGCTTGTATAGCCTATTTTAACTGAATCTGGAACTTCAGGCAAAATTTGATCCATATAGTACATTATTTTTCCATTATATATCATTTTGGCCAATAAGGTTTTATTGCTATCACTTTCGGCAAACATATTTTCGCGCGCCATACCTTCAACTACCCTTGGCACTATGTTTTGCTCATTAAAATTCCTGGAAATATAACGAGGCCACATATTTGTAAGGGAAGGATAAAATCTGGAGTTTGCACCCAAAAACAAATCGAGACCAATCCCAAAAAAATGGCCCCCATTGGCCAGCTGCAGCATAAAGCCCGACGTATAAGTATATATTTTGGGTATTTCTTGATTCGGATAGTAATATTTAACATGTTTAAAAGCATCGGTTAAACCAGCTTCTACCTTATCCATATTGGGATATGCGGAATCTACATCATGTTTCAAATCCTGATAGGGTCTGCCCGAAAATATTTGTCTTAACAAACCAAAATAAGCGGTATCATTGGTATTAACCTGTTCTTGCAACAGATATTTTATATAATAGTCGTAAAAGCTACCATATTTTGATTTTAAGTAGGCAGCTTGCTGTGCGTATTGCTTGCTGCGCATTGCATCAAACTCCCTATCAAACCTTTCAATTTTAACATTTAGCTGAATATCACTTACGTCAACTTTTTTATTGTGCTTGCACCCTAAAAGAGACAAACTGATTAAAATAATTGAATAAATTTGCTTTGTTTTAATGTTATAGTCCATATGTGTTATTTGGACAAAATTAATTTTTTATTTGCAAATAAGGTAAAATAACAAGTATTTGGCAATTTACGTTTAATACCTTATTAATTTATTTTTTATGAAGATAGCGTTAGCTCAACTCAATTATCATATCGGGAATTTTGAATCAAATACCGAAAAGATAATAAAACATATAGCTGAAGCTCGTACAAATGGAGCTGATTTAGTGGTTTTTGGGGAATTATGCGTGTGCGGATACCCATCGAGAGATTTTTTGGAGTTTAATGAGTTTATTGAATTATGCAAAACATCAGCAAAAAAAATTGCGGAAGCATGTAAAGGGATTGCCTGCATTATCGGCTTACCTACTGCCAATACCAGTGCTCAGGGAAAAGATTTATACAATTCGGCTTATTTTATTGAAAACGGAAAGGTAAAAGCAATTGTTAACAAGGCGTTACTTCCTAATTACGATATTTTTGATGAATACCGATATTTTGAACCATCAACAGAGTTTAATTGTATTGAGTTTAAAGGAAAACGTATTGCGCTAACCATTTGCGAAGATTTGTGGAATAATTTTGAAAATCCACTGTATATAACTCGTCCCATGGACACTCTGATACTACAGGAGCCTGATTTGATGATTAATATAGCAGCATCGCCATTTTCATACAAGCACGATGTGGAGAGAATTGAAATACTGAGCGATAACGCAAGCCGGTATCAATTACCCTTGTTTTATGTAAACAATGTAGGAGCCCAAACTGAACTTATTTTTGACGGAGGATCTTTGGTTATCGATAACACCGGCAAACTGATTGACGAGATGCCGTATTTTGAAGAAGCAATAGCTTATTATGACTTTGAAGATAAAGACGCTGTAACTTACAAACACCACTCTACCCTAAGGATTGAAAAACAGAGTGAAATTGACCAAATACACAAGGCTATTATACTAGGTATACGCGACTATTTTTATAAATCAGGTTTCAAACAAGCAATCTTGGGCTTGTCAGGAGGTATTGATTCAGCAGTGGTTTGCGCTTTGGCTGCAGAGGCTTTAGGATCAGAAAATGTGATGGCGGTGTTATTGCCTTCCATCTATTCGAGCGATCATTCTATCAAAGATGCTGAAGATTTAGTAAAAAACCTAGGATGTATGTACGAGATTATACCAATTAAGGAAGTTACAGCCGCATTTGAAATCACATTAAAACCACAATTCAACAACCTCCCCTTCAATATAGCCGAAGAAAATATACAATCGCGTAGCAGGGCCGTTATACTGATGGCAATGTGTAATAAATTTGGTTATATATTATTAAACACCTCTAACAAAAGCGAGGCGGCAGTTGGCTATGGTACTTTATATGGCGATATGTGCGGTGGTATATCAGTTATTGGCGACGTTTATAAAACCCAGGTCTTTGAATTGGCAAGGCATATTAATATGGATAAGGAGATTATTCCCATCAATTCTATCATCAAACCTCCTTCTGCCGAACTTAGACCAAACCAAAAGGATACCGATTCTTTACCTGAATACGATGTACTAGACCAAATAATAGCTTTATATGTAGAGGGCAGATATGCATCAGAGGCCATCATTAAAAAGGGATTTGATGAAAAAACTGTTAAAAAAGTTATAAGATTAATTAACATATCAGAACATAAAAGATTTCAAACACCACCTATACTAAGAGTATCGCCAAAAGCGTTTGGGGTAGGTAGGCGTATGCCAATTGTTGGAAAATATTTATCTTAGTTCAAAAAATATTTTTCTAACCATTAAACCTTTTATAGATTAAGGAGTCCTGAATTTAAAATAATAAGATTTATATTAGATTTTTGAAATATTTGCTATTTACCAAACCTATACTAATTGAATATTCTAAACCCCAAATTAAAGGAGATGAATTTATGAAAAAGTTAATTTATGTATTACCAGCGGTGTTACTAGTTGTACTAAGTTCATGTACAAGTTATAATTATTACAAAGCTGCCATCAACAAAACAGATTTAAGCAGTTATCATACTTTTGCTTGGATGCCTCAGGCAAAAGCCGATGGTAAAAACCAAAGCAATGCAATGGCCGATAATAAAATAAAAGATGCTACTACGAAAAGCTTATTATCAAAAGGATTAAAGCTGAGCCAAGATACACCTGATTTAATAATCAACTATACCCTTACCACCGGGCAAGGATCTCGCACCAATTTGTACGCCTCATATCCTGTTTATCCTTTTGGTTATTTTGGATTTGGATGGGGTTGGGGATATCGACCATATTATTATGCCTATGGAGCACCGTTTAGCTACTATGGCGCGGTAGTAGCCGAAAAAGAACACTACAAAGAAGGCACCCTTATAATTGATTTAATTGATAGTCGCACCCACCGCATTGTATGGCGTGGCTTTGGTGTTGGTGAAGTACATAAAAACAATGAAAAAAATATTGCTGATTTACCAAAAGTTGTTGAAGGCATACTTGACCAATTACAAATTATGAACCAAGTACAAGGCAAAGCGGTTTAAAATAAAAATAACTTATTAGCATTAGCGCGCATGTATTTTAAATATATGCGCGCTTTAATTTTAAAATTTTGACATTACTTAATAAGTATATTATCAATTAGCCGAGTATTTCCCACCTTTGCTGCCACGAGTGCTACAACTTTTTCGGTTTGATGGTTTGCTGGTTTTAATGTTAAACCATCAACAACTTCAAAATATTCAAAAACAATGTTTGGGTTGCTACTGATAAGTAACTTAGCTTCCTCAAGCAGTGCATCAATACTTTTTTTATAGAAGTTTTCCTTTACCCAATTGAGTGTTCTTGATAAAACAATAGCTAGTTCATGATCGTAAGCTGTAAGATGCCTGTTTCTTGAACTCATTGCCAAACCATCGCTTTCACGAACAATAGGACATATGGTAAGCTTAATTTCCATTCGCGTTAAATCAACCATTTTGGAAATAACCAAAAATTGTTGGTAATCTTTTTGTCCAAAATAAGCGTTTGCTGGTTTTACAATATCAAATAACTTGTAAACAACTTGCATCACTCCTTGATAATGACCGGGTCTGAATTTCCCCTCCAGTATAAATTCAAGGTCGCCAATATCTAAATACCATTTTTCATTGTTGTCGTAAATTTCTTCAACGCTTGGATTAAACAATACATCGCAATCAACATCTTCGAGTAAAGCTATGTCAGCTTCCAATGTGCGAGGGTACTTTTCAAGGTCTTTTGGGTCGTTAAATTGAGTTGGATTTACAAAAATACTACAAACAACAATATCATTTACGTGTTTAGCCTGTTCAATTAAAGAAGTATGACCTAGGTGCAAAGCGCCCATAGTAGGTACAAGCCCAATTTTTTTATTTAATGCCCTGCTTTCATTTAAATAAGCCTGAAGGGATTTTTTAGTTTGGAAAACTTTCAAAAACGGAATATTTTAAATAGTTGGGCAAAGTTGTAAAAAATGATAGAATTACCAAAAGTAACTTGCATTTATCATTGTCTATTCATATAATATTGCTTATATTTGCAAACTCAATTTTTTTTCTTCAAATTAAATTTTAATACTGATATAGTGATGGGTAAATCTAAGCTTCTGTTTATAACTCATGAAATGTCCCCTTTCCTTGAACTATCAAAAATTTCAGAAATCACGCGCCAACTTCCACAAGCAATGCAGGAAAAAGGTTATGAAATCCGTATTTTGATGCCGCGTTTTGGAAACATCAATGAGCGTAGGAACCGTTTACATGAGGTAATTCGTTTGTCGGGCATGAACATTATCATAAATGATAATGATAATCCATTAATTATTAAGGTAGCCTCCATTCCCTCGGCGAGGATGCAAGTTTATTTTTTGGATAACGAAGAATACTTTCAGCGCAAATATGTGTTTGGCGATAAGGAAGGAAAATTCTTTGCTGACAATGATGAACGAATGATTTTTTTCTGCAAAGGTACTTTAGAGACCGTTAAAAAATTAGGATGGGCACCTGATGTAATCCATTGTCATGGATGGATGAGCGCTTTAGTACCCGCTTATTTAAAAACAACTTACAAGGACGATCCAACTTTCAAAAACTCAAAAATCATTTATTCTATTTATGAGAATGATTTTTCGGGAGAAATGTCGGCCGATTTTGCTCAAAAAGCTATCATGGGCGATATGAACGAAAAGCATATCGATGTTTACAAACCGGGAACTAATTCCTCTTTATATTCGGGAGCAATTCAATACAGTGATGGAATTGTACTAGGAAGCGAAAACATTAATGAAGATGTGTTAAATATTGTTAAAAACAGCAATAAATCGGTTTTGGAGTTCGAATCCACCGCAGATTTCGAAAATTATTACAATTTTTACGACGAAATTGCCAATGAAGAATTGGCACAAGTTGTTTAAGCTTTGAGATCACCAAATATGAAATTTTCACGTATAGACTTATTGACCCTGTTAATAAGTCTTTTTATTTTAAATGGTTGTAAAAATCAAGATCCTATAGGTTTAGGAGTTACTTCTGCCAATCAAATAAATGGCGCTTATGTCGACACATCAACCATAGTGCTTACAACGCTAAAAGAAGACTCTGTTGGCACCTCAGGTCTTACAAAAACACCATTCGGTATTTTAAACGACCCACTAATGGGCAATACTCAGATCGACTTGGCTACAGATTTAAATTTACCTCAACAGTCATCTTATACACTTCCAGCAGGTACTATTACCATTGATTCTGCCTTATTGGTACTTACCTACGCCAATACCTTTTATGGTGACTCTATTAGCTCGAAATATAAAATTAACGTATACCAATTAGCTGAACTTTATAGGCACGATACTACCTATTTTAGTAATAGAAAATTCAATGTCAACTATTCAACACTTATTGGTTCTTCTCCAATTTTTAGTGCCAGACCGCACGACTCAATTAAAATCAATAGGATAATCCCGGGTGCTCCAGATACCGCATATAAAGTAGTACCACAGATAAGGATTCCTATTAGTCCTGCTTTTATTAACAACAATCTTTTTAATGCTAATGGAACAACACTTGGAAATAACGTGGTATTTCAAAACAATGTAAAAGGCTTGTATTTAAAAATAGATAAAACAAATTCTTCAGGCCTTGGAGGTATTTTTATGATTGGTGCTGATACCCTGCAGGTTTACTATAAAGTTGTAAATGGCACTACAATTGATACAGGCTTAGTTTCATTACCTATTGCTTCAAGGGCCGCGGTAATTAACCATACTTATAACGCTACAGTAAGTGCAGCAATTGGAAATTCAACAAATTCAAATGTATTTTATTTACAGGGCCCTGCCGGATTAAAAACTAAAATTAGCTTCCCATATTTACTTCAAAACCTAAGGGCAAACTTATTGAAGAAGGATAGCGACATCTTAATTAATAGAGCCGAATTGGTAATTACGCCAGTAGCCAATACCTACACTAACCCTTTTACTCCAATTCCGAAAATTACGATGTACACTACCGACATTGCCGGCAGACCAGCGCGACTACAAGATGCCAGTTCTACCGACCCTCGATCAGGAGGTGTAAGTGTTTTTGGAGGAAACCTAATTTTCAATCCTAATTATAATACAAATACTTACCATTTCGTCATTACAGCTTTTTTACAGGACTTATTGCAAAAAAAGACGGTAGATTATGGGACTTATATTGCGCCTATTGAAAACACTAATTCTGGATTAGTTGACATAGCAGAAACTCCTCAAGTTGCCTCACGTACTATTGCGGTCGGCACCGATAAAAGCTCTCCATATAAAATCAAATTAAATATAATTTATACTAAAATATTAAAACCAATTAATTAGTGTTTAATTGAAAGCTTATTTTAAAAAAACACCTTCTATTAAACCTTACATGTTTTAACAGGTCAATTAATTATATTTATAATTGCATATAATAGATTTAATTAATTCGTTTTCCAAAGAGATTTTAATATTACACTAAATAATATTTTATGTGCGGAATAGTAGGTTACATAGGCTATAGAGACGCCTATCCAATTATAATTAAAGGGCTTCATCGGCTTGAATACAGAGGTTATGATAGTGCCGGTATATCCTTATTTGATAAAGAACTAAAAGTTTACAAAAAGGCAGGAAAGGTAAGTGACCTTGAAAATTTTGTTAAGGGGCTCGATTTAGGTGGAAGCCTTGGAATGGGACATACTCGTTGGGCAACACATGGTGCACCTAGTGATCGTAACTCTCACCCTCACTCATCAAACAACCGTAAATTAACCATTATTCATAATGGGATAATAGAAAATTACGGTATCATTAAAGAAACCTTGATAAGCAAGGGCCATATTTTTAAAAGTGATACCGATACTGAGGTATTGATACATTTAGTAGAAGATATTCAAAACGAAACTGGATTAGATTTAAAAGAGGCGGCACGTGTTGCTTTAACTAAAGTAATTGGTGCCTACGCTATTGTGATAATGAGTTCGGAAGAACCAGACTTATTGATAGCCGCCAGAAAAGGTAGTCCACTAGTTATAGGCGTAGGCAAAGGCGAATATTTTATAGCTTCTGACGCTACGCCCATTGTGGAATACACCAAAAACGTTATCTACCTCAATGATAATGAGATAGCATATATACACCGAGATGGTTTGTTAGTAAAAAACATCGACAACACTATTCAAACACCTTACATACAGGAGCTCGATATGAAACTCGAGATGCTCGAAAAAGGCGGCTATGATCACTTTATGCTTAAGGAAATATATGAGCAGCCGCGCTCCATTCGTGATTGTATGCGTGGTCGTATTTATCCTCAGCTTGGCAAGGTACAGTTGGGTGGTATTAAGGAATATACTGAAAAGTTAAAAAACATTGACCGTATTATAATAGTTGCATGCGGAACTTCGTGGCATGCCGGTTTGGTAGGTGAGTATTTAATTGAAGAATACGCTAGGGTACCTGTTGAAGTTGAGTATGCCTCTGAATTTAGGTATCGCAACCCTATCATTACCGAAAAAGATTTGGTAATTGCCATCTCACAATCAGGCGAAACTGCCGATACAATGGCTGCTATTGAATTAGCAAAGGAAAGAGGTGCTACCATATTTGGTATTTGCAATGTGGTTGGGGCAAGCATCCCTCGAACTACCCATGCTGGTGTTTATACCCACGCTGGTCCTGAAATTGGTGTAGCATCAACCAAAGCCTTTACCGCCCAAGTTACCGTGCTTACTTTGATGGCTTTTTATATAGCACAACAAAGAGGCACCATTACACAAAGCAAACTAGTTGAACATTTAACCGAGCTAAACTCAATACCTGAATTGGTTGAACAGGCACTAAAATCAAACGATCATATTAAGGAAATAGCCGTCAAATTTAAGGACTCTACCAATTGCTTATTTTTAGGACGAGGAAGTTCGTTTCCGGTTGCTTTAGAAGGCGCATTAAAACTGAAAGAAATTTCCTACATACATGCCGAAGGTTATCCAGCTGCCGAGATGAAACATGGGCCAATTGCTTTAATTGATGATGATATGCCAGTTGTTTTTATTGCTACCAAAGATTCATCATACGAAAAGGTAGTTAGCAATATTCAAGAGGTAAAGGCGCGTAAAGGGCACGTAATAGCCATTGTTACCGAGGGCGATACACAGGTTAAGGAAATGGCCGACTTTGTAATTGAAATTCCGCAAACAGATCAGGCTTTTGTGCCTTTATTGGCAACTATTCCATTACAGCTACTGGCCTATCATATAGCCGTTATGCGCGGTTGTAATGTTGATCAGCCTCGTAACCTTGCCAAATCAGTAACGGTTGAATAGCGGCGCTGAATTTCTGTTTTAACACTATAAACGAGAAAGGGCTCACCAAAATGGTAAGCCCTTTCTCATTTTCTTGTTTTTGATATTATTTATTTTTTACCGTCAACAACTGGTCGCTTATCGGCATTGGCTAAATCCCAAGCGGTGTAAAATACTAATTGCGCACGTTTAGCCAATAGGGGGAAATTAATTTTGCTAACTTCATCGCCTACCCCGTGATAATCTGCATGAACCCCATTAAAATAGAAAATAATTGGCACGCCATGTTTGGCGAAATTATAATGGTCTGATCGGTAATAAAACCTATTAGGATCATTCGGATCGTCATATTTATAATCCAATTTTAAATTGGTATAGGTGCTATTGGCTTTCTCACCAACATTATGTAAATCGGTACTTAACATAGATGAACCAATAACATATACATAATTGGCTGAGTCAGGTTTACCTATGTACTCAAAGCCAACTCGACCAATCATATCAATATTCAAGTCGGTAATGGTATTTTCCAACGGAATAACCGGATGATCAGTATAATATTCTGATCCTAATAACCCTTTTTCCTCGCCAACATTACCTAAAAACAAAATACTTCTTTTAGGCCCCTTTCCATCTTTTTGCGCTTGAGAAAATGCACGCGCAAGTTCAAGAACCGCGGTTGTTCCTGAACCATCATCATCGGCACCATTATTAATCCTGTCACCTTTAGTTGCTTCGGGCAACATACCTATGTGGTCATAATGGCCTGATATTACTAAAACCTCATCTTTCAATTTAGGGTCGCTTCCCGGTAAAAAACCTAAAACATCAACCGCTTTCACATCTTTTGAGCCCGATGAAAATGTAGTATTAATAGTAGCATTAAGAATTTGAGTTTGCGGTGTTCCTGTACTGTCAATCAATGCCTTTAAACCCGCGTAAGTTTTACCCGATGCTTTTAGTAATAAATCTGCAATATCAGTTGTGATAGAATAAATGGCTACTTTATTTGTAGAGCTACTTCCGGCTTCTTTTTTTATTGATAAACGTCCGGAGGTAATTGCCGCTCCAAACCTTTTAATGTTGCCTGCTACTGCCGGACTAGCTGCCAATATTAAGGCAGGATTTTTACTTTGTAAAAATTGAATCCGCTTGTTTCGGTTAGTAGCCCAATAAGATTTCTTATCGGTACCACTAATTTTCGATATGCCTTTTGTAAATGGTTCGCCATCATTAATTACCAAAACCACCTTGCCAGTAATATCAATACCTTTTAAATCATCATAACTATCAGTACCTATTCCATATCCAACAAAAACAAAATCGCTGACATTTATTTTATTATCACCAGCTGGGGTAAAGGAGTAAAAATCTTTTCCGTTGCTAAAACTGGTACCATTTATGGTAAATGAGTCTACATTGAAAACATTTTCGGCTAGGGGTACATCAAAAAAATAGGACCCGTTTATAATAGGTTTTAAGCCCAAAGCTTTAAACTCATTGGCAATGTAGTTAGCAGCCTTTTCGGCACCGGGTTTTCCGGTTTCCCGTCCCTCATATTCATCCGAAGCTAAAATACTAAGATGTTTAATAGCCAATTCGGGACTTATTATTTTGGCATATTTCTGAACCGTAGGGTTTGGTTGTGCAAAAACACCCGTTATAAAAGCAAGTAAGGCTGGTAGAAGAAGTAGTTTTTTCATATTTGATATTCGCGTGGTATTGTAACCACCTTTTAAATAAATAATAATAGATTATAAATGTAAGGAATAATCTGTCAATTTAAAACTGATCGTTAATTACCAGGTTATTACATGACCATTAATTCATCACTCTTTTTGGCTTTGCGGCGATGCACCAAAGCCGAAACAAAAATGCTGAATTCAAAAAGTAAATATAGCGGCATGGCTACCACCATCATGGTAAGCGCATCCGGCGATGGGGTAATTAAAGCAGCCAATAATAGCACAATAATTACTGCATATCGACGTTTTTCCCGCATAAACTTAGGTGTAAGTATACCAAGGCTCGATAATATATAAACAACTATAGGCAATTGAAAAACAAGACCTGTTAGTAAGGTAAGCCAAGTTTCGGAAGAGATGAACGAATCAATGCTAAATAGGTTTTCGATGGAATCACTAATTTGATAACCTGCAAAAAACCTAACAGATAATGGAGTGATTATGTAATACCCAAACAAAACCCCCATTATAAATAAGGTAGTGGAATAAAAAACAAAACCACTTGCTGCCTTACGCTCCTTTGTATGCAAGGCTGGCCTAATGAAGCGCCAAATTTCGAACAAAATATAGGGCAACCCAAGGATAAACCCTAACATAATGGATGAACCAAATTGCAAATTGAATTGCCCTGCAAGTTCGGTATTTATGAGTTTAACCTTTATACTTTGTACACAGAAGTCTTCAGCCTTTATATAATGAAGGAGGCTATGAAGAAATTCACCCATTTTGCACATCATTCGGTAAGTCCAAAAGTTGGGCTTGGTGGGTGCCATAATAATCCCATCAAAAAGGGTATTAAAATAAATAAAAGAGAAAATAGCGAACAATATAATAACAAAAACCGAGCGGATAAGGTGCCAACGGAGAGCCTCCAAATGTTCGAAAAACGACATTTCGCCTTCCATTTTATTGCCCTTTTCTTTGATTGAATTAACCAGCCTGCTCCCAAAATTGCTCATTGTTATTCTTTGCTCCGGTTAAATTATGTTTTTGTTATTTAAATAAGAACATTTGCTTTATTAAAACTCAAATGTTTCCATAAATTTTGTTGTAAAATTACCGGCCCTAAAATTAGGATCCTGTAATAATTTGAGGTGGAAAGGTATGGTTGTTTTTACCCCTTCAATTACAAACTCATTTAGGGCACGTTGCATGGTACTCAGCGCCTCATCACGGGTTTGGGCTACACAGATAACTTTGGCAATCATCGAATCGTAATTTGGTGGAATAACGTAACCCGAATACACATGGGTATCAATGCGCACACCATGACCGCCTGGAGAATGGAAGTTAGTTATTTTTCCTGGTGATGGTCTGAAATTATTGAAAGGATCTTCAGCATTGATACGGCACTCAATAGCAAAAGCCATTGGCTCATAATTTTTGCCTGAAATTGGGATGCCTGCCGCTACCTTTATTTGTTCTTTTATTAAATCGAAATTAATAACTTCCTCGGTTACCGGGTGCTCCACCTGTATACGGGTATTCATTTCCATAAAGTAGAAGTTGCGATCCTTATCAACCAAAAACTCTACGGTACCTGCACCCTCATATTTTACTGCTTTGGCTCCTTTAATGGCCGCATCGCCCATTCTTTTACGTAACTTATCGGTCATGAATGGTGATGGAGATTCTTCTACCAACTTTTGGTGACGACGTTGAATAGAACAATCCCGCTCTGATAAATGGCAAACCTTACCATATTGATCGCCTACTACTTGTATTTCAATATGCCTTGGGTCTTGTACATATTTTTCGAGGTATAAGCCATCATTACCAAAGGCAGCTCCAGATTCCGCCCTTGCGGAGTCCCAAGCATTTTCAAAATCTTCATCTTTCCAAACTATACGCATACCCCTGCCACCACCACCGGCGGTTGCTTTTAAAATAACAGGGTAGCCTATTTTATTGGCTATGGCAATACCTTCTTTGATATCCTTCAATAAACCTTCGGAACCGGGTATGGTTGGTACACCGGCTTTTTTCATGGTTTCTTTGGCCGATGACTTATCGCCCATTGAGTTAATTTGCTCGGCAGTGGCTCCAATAAATTTGATACCATATTCGGCACAAATAGCCGAAAACTTAGCATTCTCCGACAAAAAACCATAGCCAGGGTGTATGGCATCGGCATTGGTAAGTTCAGCTGCCGAAATGATATTTGGAATATTTAAGTAAGAATCGCGGCTTGCCGGCGGACCAATACAAACGGCTTCATCGGCAAAACGTACATGCAGGCTGTCGCGGTCGGCAGTTGAATATACAGCTACGGTTTTAATACCCATTTCCTTGCACGTACGTATTATACGTAGGGCAATTTCACCACGGTTAGCTATTAATATTTTTTTAAACATCTTTTAAATTAGTTATTGGTTGATTGGTTTAGGCCATGCAAAGCTATTGCCTCCACATTTTTAAACCACACAACTAATTATTATTTAGGTTCTACCAAAAACAAAGGCTGGTCATATTCAACAGGCGAAGCATTGTCGACCAATACTTTTACGATACGGCCCGAAACTTCGGCTTCAATTTCATTGAATAGTTTCATGGCTTCAATAATACAAAGCACTGAACCTTCTGAAATTTCGTCGCCTACGTTTACAAATAGTGGTTTATCCGGACTGGCTGACCTATAAAAAGTGCCTATCATAGGCGATTTTATGGTTATATATTTTGAGGTATCTTCTACCAGGGTAGCGGCAGGTTGTGGGGCATGGGCAACTGTTTCAACTGGTGTAGCAATTACTTGTTGTGGGGCTACAGGTATGGTAGCGTTTACAACTGTTTGCACCTGATTTGTTTTGATAGTGATTTTAAA
The DNA here is from genome assembly GCA_903891475.1 of uncultured Mucilaginibacter sp. GTDB lineage: Bacteria > Bacteroidota > Bacteroidia > Sphingobacteriales > Sphingobacteriaceae > Mucilaginibacter. The sequence continues at coordinate 9,869 of CAITEP010000038.1, read as the reverse complement.
ATCCTGTTGCTCTATCGACACTTCATTTACCCCTGATTTTGAAACGAAGCGTATTAAGTCCTGAATTTGTTTAATATCCATGCCCGGTGTTAATTGTTTATAGTTATTTTAAAGTACAAATATGCAAATTTTAAATATGCGTATGTATTAATTCATTTTATTTTTAAGCCTCAACTATGTAAGGATAACAGTTTAACTCACTAATAAGCCCAGCGCAAATACACCGAACCCCAAGTAAAACCTCCACCAAAAGCTGCCAATATTAAAACATCGCCTTTTTTAAACTTGTTCTCCCATTCCCATAAACATAATGGAATGGTAGCATTGGTGGTATTACCGTAACGCTCAATATTAATAATCACCTTATCAGCACTTAAACCCGTGCGGTTTGCTGTGGCGTCAATAATGCGTTTATTAGCCTGATGTGGTACCAACCAGGCAACATCATCAGAGCTTAAATGGTTACGCTCCATAATTTCGGCGGCAACATCGGCCATATTGGTAACCGCGAACTTAAATACAGCTTGACCTTCCTGGTAGGCATAATGCTCACGTGCGTCGACCGTTTCGTGCGATGCGGGACGCATAGACCCCCCCGCCTTTTGGTGCAGGTATTGCACACCCGAACCATCACTTTTCAGGATAGAATCCATAATGCCATTGCCTTCATCATTTGGTTCCAACAATACGGCTCCGCAACCATCCCCAAAAATAATACAGGTGGCACGGTCTTCGTAATTGGTGATAGACGACATTTTATCGCCACCTACTACCAATACTTTTTTATGCTTTCCACTCTCAATAAACTGAGACCCGGTGGCCAAGCCAAACAAAAAGCCTGAACAGGCTGCTTGCAAATCATATCCCCAAGCATTTTTAGCACCAATTTTATCTGCCAGTATATTTGCTGTAGCTGGGAAAACCCTATCGGGAGTAGTAGTGCAAAAAATAATCAAATCTATCTCGTCGGCACCAATGCCTCTTTTTTTTAAAAGACCATTAACAGCCGGAACGGCCATGTCTGAGGTACCTAATCCTTCTCCTTTTAAAATATGGCGCTCTTTAATTCCGGTTCGGGTTGTTATCCACTCATCGTTGGTATCAACCATTGTTTCAAGTTCCTGATTGGTTAAAATATAATCAGGCACATAAGCATTAACAGCGGTAATAGCCGCATGGATTTTACTCATTGTTTTTTTATTTACTAAAAACGTTATATAGTTGGTTTAAAAATTCAAATATGAGGATTTTAAAATTACCATCTCACCCATCCCAATTAAATAGCAACACTACAAATGTTTCTATTATTTCTTAATTATGAAAATTTTTTCATAAAAGATGCAATATTTATCAATTTATAATGCAGAATTGGCAAATTTAGTGGCCTATTTCAAGTTCAGTATCACTTAATATTAACACGTTTCAAACTAACGCTATTAATAAGCCCATTTTAAATATACGGCACCCCAGGTAAATCCTCCACCAAAAGCGGCCAAAATTAAATTATCGCCCTTTTTAAATTTATCTTCCCATTCCCACAGGCACAGCGGTAAGGTACCATTGGTGGTGTTGCCATATTTTTCAATGTTGATAATCACTTTATCGGCACTAACTCCTGTACGTGTAGCAGTGGCATCAATTATACGCTTATTAGCCTGATGTGGTACCAACCATGCGATATCTTCGGACTTCAAATTATTACGATCCATTACCTCGGCAGCTACATCTGCCATATTGGTAACCGCAAACTTAAATACCGCCTGCCCTTCCTGATACAAATAATGCTCGTTGGCATCTACTGTTTCGTGGCTTGTAGGATATAATGAACCACCTGCCTTTTGGTTTAGGAACTGCACGCCAGAACCATCGCTTTTTAAAACCGAATCAATCAGCCCATTGCCCTCTTCATTAGGTTCCAATAGTACTGCCCCGCAACCATCACCAAATATGATGCAAGTTTTACGGTCGGCATAATTTATCATTGACGACATTTTATCGCCACCAACAACCAAAACCTTTTTATGCTTTCCGCTTTCAATAAATTGAGCGCCCGTTGTAAGGCCAAATAAAAAGCCCGAGCAGGTAGCCTGCAAATCATAACCCCAGGCGTTTACGGCACCAATTTTATAAGCCAATATATTTGCCGTTGCCGGGAATACCCTATCGGGTGTAGTGGTACAAAAAATAATGAGGTCGATTTCATCAGCGGATATTCCCCGCTTTTTCAAGAGACCGCTTACAGCCGGAACTGCCATATCAGAGGTGGCTAATCCTTCACCTTTTAAAATTCTGCGTTCTTTAATGCCTGTGCGGGTGGTTATCCATTCATCGTTAGTGTCAACCATTGTTTCCAGCTCATGGTTAGTAAGCACATAATCGGGCACATAACCATTCACAGCTGTAATAGCTGCATGCATTTTATTCATTTATTTGGGGTTTTACTGGAAAGCTTGTTTAATTTTATCAACAAGTGAACTTTCAACCATCTGTTTTGATAGGAGCACCATATTTTTTATGGCTTCCGGATTTGATATACCATGACCAACAACTACTGGCGCGTTTACCCCAAGTATAGGGCTACCTCCGTATTGCTCATAGTTAAATTTATCGAAGAATTCGTCTTTTATTTTTCTCTTTAATGATACCACATAAAAAGATTCGGCCAATTTTAGGATGATATTACCAGTAAAACCATCGCAAACAATAACGTCTGACGTTTCACTAAATACATCCCTACCTTCTATATTGCCTACAAAGTTGATATGTTTGCTTTCTTTTAGTAGCGGATAGGTACCAAGTGCAAGCATATTGCCCTTTTCCTCTTCTTCGCCTATGTTCATCAAAGCAACCCTTGGGTTTTTAATATCATAAACATATTGGGCAAACAGGCTTCCTAAAATACCGAATTGAACCAAAAACTCCGGCTTACAATCGGCATTGGCACCTACGTCAAGCAAAATACCTATGCCATCCTTTAGCTTAGGTATTACGCAGGTAATTGCTGGCCTTAGTACACCAGGAATTGCCTTTACGCTAAACATGGAGCCAACCAACATGGCACCGCTGTTTCCAGCAGACGAAAAAGCGGCTATTTCGCCGCTTTTTAATAATTTAAACCCAACTGCTATGCTTGAATCTTGCTTATGCGAAATAGCCTTTGTAGGGTGTTCGCCCATACCAATTACTTCGGTGGTATGAACAAACTCAAAATCGGCTGGATTAGCACCCTGCTCGTTTATAATTTTTATGGCAACATCTTGATCGCCAATTAAAACCAGCTTCTGACCGGCTTGTAATGATTTATTAGCAGCAATTGCCCCTAAGACAGTTGCCTGTGGGGCGAAATCGCCTCCCATAATATCTAAGCCAATCTTCATGGTAGAAAATTTGGTTATGCTACGGCTGCTTTCTCAATCAATAATTTACCGTTATAGTATACATTACCATCAACGGTGTAAGCACGGTGAGGTAAATGTACCGCGCCGGTATTTTTGCAAGTAGTAAGTGTTGGCGCAACAGCATTGTCATGCGTACGACGCTTATCTCTTCTTGATTTCGATATTTTACGTTTTGGATGTGGCATAATAAACCCTTATTTATTTTTCGTTTAATTTTTTTAAAACATCCCACCTTGGGTCTGTTTTTTCCTTTTGTTCAGTATCGGCTGTAAGCTTATTCAAACTATCCAGCATTTCTTTATCGCACCAAGGGGTATTTCCAACATTATCACAAACTGTGATAAATGGCATGGCTACATTGATGTATTCATATACCAACCCTGCAATATTAATATCATGATCGTTTTTAGTTAAAATAATCAGCTCTTCATCGGGGTCTGCTTCTTCTTCACTAAATTTTGCTACCTGTTGTTCTTTAATATCCATTTGTAATGGATAGGGCGATAAACAACGGTCGCAATTCGCGTCAATAGTACCTTTTATATGAAAACTAAGCACCAGCATAGTTTCCTGCTTATCTAACTCAACCGTGCACTTAAGATTGGCTTTTTTTACAAGCGAATATTCAAATTCGTCGAAAAAAGCATCATTAATATCAAATTCAAACAGGTGCTTCCCTAGTTTGAGCCCGGTAAATGGAACCGAATAGTTTTTAAGCGATTTCAAGGAGCCACAATTAGCCCGCAAATGTAAGCATAAATATGATATTTAGAAAAGGTTTTTTTAAATAGAACAACAACATTTAGTATTTTAAATAAAAGACTGACTTGTGTGATAAATATTAGCAGGCTCATCTCCATCTAAAAAGGATTTATAAAAAAAGAGGCTTGTAAACTTATTTACATGTTAATACTAATTAATGATGTTCATGCTATCAAAAAGTATTTCCAAAACAATTATTTTAGGTTTATTTCAATGCAAATATTACAGACATTTCTCTCCCTTTACGTTTTTAAAAAATATATTACCAAGCACTTTTAATCAATAATTTTTTTAAATTGCCCTATCTATTTAAAACCCAATTTAATAGCTCCATGAAAAAATATGCCCTGTTTTTCCTAGCCATTTGTTTAGCTTTTAATTGTTTGGCTCAAGTAAAGGTTGTGCACTTACTGATAGAAAATCAGGACAATCCGCTTAGCCTTGATGCTTTGCAGCCTCGTTTTAGTTGGCAATTAGATGCTGGCAATAGGCACGGGGTAATGCAATCCGCCTACGAAATAAAGGTAAGCAGGTACAAGAATCTAAAAAATGGAAAGTATGTGGTTTGGAATAGCGGAAAGATATCATCCGACCAATCGGCCTATATCGCCTACAATGGTGAAAAACTATTAGCGGGCGAGAAGTATTATTGGCAAGTACGTATTACCGATAATCTGGGTAAAATGAGCGACTGGAGCAAAGAAGCTACTTTTCAAATGGGTTTATTGTCGCCAACCGACTGGAAAGCAAAATGGATTTCACCTGGCTTTAAAGAAGATTCTGTAAACAGACCAAGCCCGGTATTTAGAAAAGGCTTTCAAATAACCAAGAAGATTTTTTCGGCAACTGCCTATATTACCTCGCACGGTCTTTATGAAGCGCAATTAAATGGACATAAAATTGGCGACGCTTTATTAACACCCGGTTGGACAAGCTACAACAAGCGTTTACAATACCAAGCTTATGATGTAACTTCATTATTAGTGTCTGGCGCAAATGCTATTGGTGCCGAGTTGGGCAATGGTTGGTATAGAGGTTATATTGGTTATGACCCAAAACCGAACCTTTATGGAAAAGATATATCGCTTTTATTGCAATTGGAAATTACTTATACCGATGGTACTAAACAAAGCATTATAACCGACGAGAGCTGGAAATCATCCACCAGCTCCGTACGATATGCCGAAATTTATTATGGGACCATAGTAGATAATAGGATGGAGCAAAAAGGCTGGTCGACCCCCAATTTTAATGCCGATAGTTGGTTTGGGGTAACAATTAATGATTTTGATAAAACGAAACTAATTGCTACCGTAAATGAACCTGTACGGAAGCATGAAACATTTAGCCCGGTAAAAATATTTACCACACCAAAAGGTGAAAAGGTGATTGATTTCGGACAAAACTTGGTGGGTTATGTACAAATGAAAGTAAAGGGCAAAGCAGGTGATAAAATCACCCTATCGCATGCGGAGGTGATTGATAAGTCCGGAAATTTTTATACCGATAACCTTAGAACTGCTAAATCGCAAGATGTATATATACTAGGCGGCAGCAAGGATGAGGTATTTGAGCCCAAATTTACTTGGCAAGGTTTCCGATATGTAAAGGTTGAGGGTTATTCAGGTGATTTAAATCCAGAAGATTTTACAGCTGTTGCAATCTACTCGGATATGGTACCTATGGGGAAATTTACATGTTCTAATATATTAGTTAATCAACTTCAACATAACATACAATGGGGACAAAGGGGTAATTTTTTAGACGTGCCGACTGATTGCCCACAACGCGACGAACGACTAGGATGGACTGGCGACGCTCAGGTGTTTTCAAGAACCGCATCATTTAACATGAATGTGCACAACTTTTTTACCAAGTGGATGAAAGATGTGGCAGCCGACCAATATGCCGATGGTAGTGTTCCATTTGTTATTCCTAATGTGATAGGCAAGGGCAATACCGGTCCCGGAGGAAGCACAGGCTGGGCCGATGTTGCTACTATTATCCCATGGAACATGTATTTGGCTTATGGCGATAAACAAATACTGGCTGACCAATATGGTAGCATGAAGGCTTGGGTTGAGTTTATGCACACGAAGAGTAAAAACGATTTATGGAATTCAGGCTTCCATTTTGGAGACTGGCTTTTTTATAGTGTAAATGATGATACAGATGGCAGTTCGGCTATTACTAATAAATATTTAATTGCCCAATGCTTTTATGCTCATTCCACTCAATTACTAATTAATTCTGCAAAAGTTTTGGGGAAAACAGAAGATGTAGAAAATTATACCCAACTACTCAATAAAATTAAATTGGCTTATTTAAATGAATATGTTACTCCCAATGGTTTAATCTCATCCGACACGCAAACTGCTTATGTGCTTGCATTGGAATTTGACATGCTTCCCGAAAACTTAAGGCAACAGGCAGCTGATAGGCTGGTTAATAATATTAAAAGATATGATGCACACTTAACAACAGGTTTTTTGGGAACTCCTTACCTTTGTCATGTTTTAAGTCGTTTTGGCTATGCAAATGTGGCATACAGGCTTCTTTTGCAAGATACTTATCCATCATGGTTATATCCTGTAAAAATGGGTGCCACCACCATTTGGGAACGCTGGGATGGTATTAAACCAGATGGTAGTTTCGAAACCCCAACAATGAATTCATACAACCATTATGCATACGGTGCTATAGGAGATTGGATGTACCGGGTTATTGCCGGAATTGACACAAAGGAAGATGAGCCAGGTTACAAACAAATTATAATTAAACCAACAATAGGCGGTAGTTTACAAAACGCGGCAGCGGAATACCAAACCAATTACGGGAAAATAGTTTCAAGCTGGAAGGTAGATGGAAATAAATTTTCTTTAAATATTGAAATACCGGCAAACACAAATGCCACTGTTTACATACCAACTATTAATATCAATGGAATAACTGAGAGTGATAAACCTATAAATGGCTCGATGGAAATAAAAATTGTAGAGCCTATTGCTGGCTATGTTGCTTTAAATGTAGGTTCGGGAGCTTACCATTTTGGTTGTGAGATCAAGCAGAAATAACCTTTTAATGAAACGATGGAGCTAAATATTTACCCTATCGCCATGAGCCTTTGGTTCTGATATTACCAAAAAATGGAGATCGATATTACTAAGGTTTTTTATACAATGCCCTACCCCTTTAGGTATAATTACAGATTGATTTGCTTCAACAATTATTAAGTTACCATCCAAAATAAAGGTGGCAGTGCCCGATAGGATGTAGAATACCTGTTGGGCTAAAATATGGTAATGTTCTTGTTCAGAGGTATCAGGGGGCATTCGCTCTTGTATTACGCTCAAAGTTTCCGATTTTAGTAAATGCCAGCCGTCACATTGATTGCCCCAATTATAGTGCTCGGCATTATCTTTAGAAGTTACCATGAAAAAGGATATTGTTCATTTAGTAAGCGGAGTAATGTTTTAAAGTGATATTTATTTGGAACATTCAGATATGAAAAGATTTCAGTTTTACTTGACAAATTGTCAGAATAAAAATTAAATACTTATATAACGATAAAACCGTTAAGGTTTAACAAGCCTAAAAGTCAAATTAACTCTTTCTCCAATTTGGTGCTTCGTTTTGGCTATTTGATGTTGCCATTGATGCTGAATGTCGCCTTTCATTAAAAGTAGTGAACCATTTTGTAAAACGATGCTATGTTTTAATTTGTGGTCTAATTTACTTCTAAAATCAAATCTACGTTCCTCACCGAAATTAACAGAAGCGATTATAGGATTTATACCTAACTCCTTTTCGTCATCACTATGCCAGCCCATAGAATCATTGCCATCACGGTAATAATTGAGTAAAACACAATTAAATCTTTGATTGGCAACTTCTTCTGTTTTAATTTTTATATCAGTTAATTCAACAGTCCAAGGTTGAGCATAAAATTTGCTGCCACTATACTTGTAGGCAATACTTTCATTACCATAAAAGGCAGTTAGTCTTGGTGTTTTCACTTCCCTTCCATAAATTCTGAGGATTTCCTGTTGCCAATTTATATTACCTAAAAGCAATTTTAGGTAAACAAAAGAATCTTCAGGATTTATGAAATCTGGAAAATAGGTTAAACAATCATTAAGCAAAAGCACAGGTTTAATTACTTAGAAGCTTGTTCAAGAACAACCTTATTTAAGCGTATGTATTCATCGTCATTACTGGTTTTAGCCACATTAATTCCGTCCTGAGCTGCAGCTGCCGCTGCCTTCTTGTCGCCTAATTTCAATTGTATTCTGGCTTCCCATAACTTATACCAAGGGCCTGGCGAAACCTTTTCAGCTTCTAGAGCCCAAGCCAGCGCTTTATTCATGTCTTTATTGTTTTCGTAATAGTATTGAATTGCATTAAAATAATAAGGTTTTCTATTCCCATTCATCAAACTATCAATATTGGCAATAATTTTAGCATCGTCATCAGTCTCAAAATGAATAGGTACTAAAATTTGATCCCATAACAAAACCATATCTGCCGATTTTGTGGTATTGTTCTGAAAAACAATAGTGAACGATTCGGTTTTATTCTTCAATTTTTGTGGTTTCACCGAAACGCGTAAAAAATCCAAATCCTTATTATAGGAATAAGCACCCCATTGCTCTACAGTTTTATTAAGAATAATAGTCCACTCATCCTTTTCGGGTATTGTAAACAAGGAATAAGTACCAGCCGGAACTCTCTGTCCTTCCAATATTACGTTTTCAGTAAAGTTTATCGTAGTGGCTTCATTTGCTCCGGTGCGCCAAACTTGGCCATATGGATTTATACCCCCAAAAATTAGCCTTCCCTTTACATTTGGACGAGAATATGTTACAGTAATTTTACCCAAGCCAAAATCTTGTATAATTTTCTGTTTAGGACTAGATGCTGGTATTAATTGGGCTTGGCCACATACTATAAATGGTATAAACGCGATAATTACAGTTGCTAATAATCTAGAAATAGGGGTTTTCATATAATATTTTCTTCTAAGATATCAATAGTATTTAAAATGATAAAATAACATTACAAAAAATATAAATGTTGTAAAAATAAAAGCCCCCTCACACTTGCTGTTTGGGGGCTTTCAACCTAAACCTTATCACAATTGAACTGGTAAGACTACCAGTCTGTCATAATTATAACAATTACCATGCCAAAAACACTTTAAAGAGTAAATAATTTAAAAATCGGCTGTTTTTTTAAGTTGGAATAAGTAGTTGCAACAATATAATCGTATTATTTTGATAAAGCATATTTTAGTGCATCCACTAATGTTAACTTAATTTAAAATTCCCCTTCAGTAGTATGAAATCAAATAGTAGCAGTGGATATGTAAAGTTACCTTATATCCTACAAAAGAATTAAATAATGCGTTTGAATAAACGAAATTGGTCAGTAGGCATAAAACTACGAACTTGTAGATATATGCATACTGACCAACCTATTTTGTTAAATATAAGTAAGAAAAAATACAGTTTAGATATTGAAAAACAATTCCTGAATTATATAGAACTATTTTAAAATATAATATTAAAATTTGATATAGTGGTCAAAAATGGTTGGTGAAACCTTTATAAGTTATTGATTAAAAGCGAGATGTGATAGGTCAATTGAAAGTGATTTCAATTGACTTTTTTTGTTTATGAAAAGTGTTAAAAAAAGGCATGTTGGGCCTGT
>CAITEP010000037.1 GCA_903891475.1 uncultured Mucilaginibacter sp. | reverse complement strand
TAACAATATATTATATATATTAAAACTAAAAACACTAATTTAGCAGTAAAATTTAATTTATTCCAATTCATGCATTTTTATAAGATTACTTTTTTCTTCCTATTCTTATTAGTTGTAGTTACAGGTTTTGCTCAAAATTCCGAGCAAACCGAAGGGAAATTCGATCAGCATAAAACATTTTCGCCTTTTTTTTATCCAAATCAGGGAACCCAAACACGTTCGGCAAATGGAGCACCAGGGCCTAAATATTGGCAAAACTATGCCGATTATAAATTGAATGTAGTATTAGATACAATAAAAAACCGAATAACTGGAACCGCAATAATTACTTATACGAACAATAGCCCCGATCCATTATCTTTTTTGTGGTTACAACTCGACCAAAATATTTACAAAGAAGATTCAAGAGCAGAAGCCACCAGTAAAATTTCCGGAGGTAGGTTTTCTAATAAAGCATTTACAAATGGCGATGAAATTAAGAGTATATCAATATTAAAGAATGGAAAAGCTGAAAAGGCTGAATTTTTAGTGACGGATACTCGTCTGCAAATTAAATTAAATGATTCTTTAAAATCTGGTGGTAATAAAGTACAAGTGAAAATTGATTATGCTTTTGATATACCCGAATATGGTACAGACCGCATGGGACGCCAATCAAGTAAAAATGGTTGGATATACGAAATTGCGCAGTGGTTTCCACGCATGGCCGTTTACGATGATATTTCAGGTTGGAATGTGTTGCCTTATTTGGGAGCAGGTGAATTTTACTTAGAATATGGTGATATTGATTATACCATTACAGCACCTGCCAATATGTTAGTAGTAGGCTCTGGCGAATTGTTAAACCCAACCGAAGTGCTTACCACTAAAACATTGGCTAGACTAAAACAAGCAAGAGAAAGCGAAAAAACGGTAATGATAAAAGATTCTGTTGATTTATTCAACAATTCATCTTATCCACCAAAAAGAAATTTAACATGGCATTTTTATTGTAAAAACACCCGCGATGTTGCCTGGGCTGCATCTAAAGCCTTTATTTGGGATGCAGCTAAAATAAATTTACCAGGTGGTAAAAAAGTATTGGCGCAATCTGTTTATCCGATTGAAAGTAAGGGGGAAGGTGCTTGGAGTAGATCAACCGAATATGTAAAAGGAGCAATTGAGCTATATTCAAATCAATGGTTTTCTTATACTTATCCGGTAGCAACAAATGTGGCAGGTTTGGTTGGTGGAATGGAGTATCCTGGAATTGTTTTTTGTTCATCCGATAGTCAAGCAGGTGGTTTGTGGGAAGTTACTAACCACGAATTTGGACACAATTGGTTCCCAATGATAGTTGGAACCAACGAGCGTAAATATGCATGGATGGATGAAGGTTTCAACACTTTTATTAATAAGGTTGATACTAAAGCTTTTAATAAAGGGGAGTATTTTGAGCAAGGTGATGCTCAGAAAGAAGCCCGCAACATGTTTGCACCCGAGGCAGAAGCAATATTTAATATTCCAGATGTTATTGAAGCCAATTATTTATCATATGCGGCATATGATAAACCCGCTATGGGACTTACTATATTGCGAGAGCAAATTTTGGGCGAAAAAAGGTTTGATGATGCCTTGCAAACATATATTAAACGATGGGCCTTTAAACACCCAACCCCTTATGATTTTTTCAGAACAATGGAAAATGTGGCAGGCGAAGATTTGGGATGGTTTTGGAACGAATGGTTTTTTACTACTCAAAAGCTTGATCAAGGAGTAAAAGGAATTGCTTACGTAGATAATGATCCTAATAAGGGAGCGCTCATCACCGTTCAGAATTTGGAAGAAATGGCCATGCCATTAACAATTGAAGTGAAAGAAGAGAATGGAAGTATTGGTCGAAAAATGCTGCCTGTTGAAATATGGCAAAGGGGAGGCACTTGGACTTTTCATTATAAATCATCCTCAAAAATTGATTATGTAATTATTGACCCCGACCATAAATTACCTGACATAAATCCGGAAAACAATACCTTTTGTGGGGTAGAGATGCCTAAAGATGTTACCGCAACAACAATTGTAAAAAAATATTTAGATGCCATTGGTGGCGAAGGAAAAGTTAGGGAAATACAAAATTTGTCAACTATTGCTGACGGTACTTTACAAGGAATGAATTTCGTAAGGGTAAATAAATTTAAAAGTCCTGAAAAGTTTATTCAGGATATAAACTTACCTGCCTATAATAACGCTAACTTTTTGCACATAACAATTGATATTGATAGTATTGCAATTATTAAAAATGGTAAAAACATCAAGATTAATACCTTACCCGAAAAGTACGCTGTTTATTCAAAATATAAATTATTTCCAGAACTTGATTTTTTAAAGCCCGGTTATAAAATAAACCTAATTGATTCAATTAAGGTAGTAAATGGACGGTTAGCCTATCTAATTGTTGTAACTGCTCCAAATAACATAAGCGTTAAGTATTTTTATGATTTAAATACTGGTTTAAAAATCAAGCAATTTACAGATGTTCCAAACAGTACTCATATGGAATATGATGATTATCAGGATATAGGCAATGGGGTTAAAATTCCCTTTACCGAACTTAACAGCATTGAAGGTTACCCAATTACCTATAAAATTAAAAGTTATACTGTAAACTCTGGCTCAAAATAAATGAGAAGAAACGTATTACAAAAAAAAATGGACGCTAAACCTTAAGATCGCGTCCATTTGTTTTATATGGCAAATTATTAAATCAAATTGCTATCACGCAAAACCTGATTCATGTTCCTAACCGCATCGGCACTTTTGTTAAATTCGGCTTGTTCCGCATCGCTGAGTTTGAAATCAACAATTTTTTCGAAACCGTTTTTACCTAAAATTACCGGAACTACTAATGAAATATCTTTCTGACCGTATTCGCCATCTAAGGCAACTCCGCATGAAATCAATTTTTTCTGGTCGCGTACAATTGCTTCCACCATAAAGGCAACACCAGCACCAGGTGCATACCAAGCGGATGTACCAATTAGTTTAGTTAAAGTAGCACCACCAACCATGGTAGCGGCAACTATTTTATCCTGCTGTTCCTGACTTAAAAATTGGGTAACAGGGATACTGTTCCAGGTAGCATGTTTAATTAATGGTATCATGGTAGTATCACCGTGACCGCCAATAACAACCGCATTTAAATCGGCTGGGGAGCAGCCAAGTTCTTGACTTAAATAATATTTAAACCTTGCCGAATCCAATGCGCCACCCATGCCTAAAATGCGATTTTTAGGTAAACCCGAAGTTTTAAGGGTAAGGTAATTCATAGTGTCCATCGGGTTCGAAACCACAATGATGATGGTATTTGGAGAGTATTTTAGGATATTCTCGGTAACACTTTTTACAATATTCGCGTTGGTACCAATCAATTCCTCTCGTGTCATACCAGGTTTACGCGGTAAGCCTGATGTTATTACAACCACTTCTGATTCTGCTGTTGCGGCATAATCGTTGGTAACTCCTTTAATTTTGGTATCGAACTCTAAAAGTGCCGAGGTCTGCATCATGTCAATGGCCTTACCTTCAGCAAAACCTTCTCTAATGTCTAACAAAATAAGTTCTTCGGCCAATTCTTTTCTCGCGATATTATCCGCGCAAGTAGCGCCAACAGCACCGGCGCCAACAACTGTTATTTTCATGATATTTTTATTTGTAGATTGGAAAAATAATTGGCCGAATATAGATATATTTAAGGGATTTATATATTGGGGTGATAGATTTTAAATTTAATTTAATAATGATTTTTAGCACTAAAATTTCTCATTTTGGCACCATCAATTTAAATTTATGAAGCATTAATACTTGGAAACCCAAATCGAAATATTAACCACTCCATTAAATATCCAATCAGCTATTGAATGGGCCATGTCGCCTAAGGCTGGGGGGATAGATGTTTTTATTGGTACTGTGCGCAATGCAACCAAGGGTAGGCCAGTTATGCGACTTGAATTTGAGGCTTATGTGCCCATGGCTATTGCAGAAACACAAAAAATTGTAAATCAGGCGTTTGAAAAATGGCCTCTGCAAAAAGTATTGGTGCATCACCGTGTTGGTGTGTTGGAAGTTGGGGAAGTACCCGTAATTATAGCAGTAACAGCCGCTCATAGGGACGCGGCTTTTGAGGGTTGCCGATATATCATCGACACCCTAAAACAAACGGTACCTATTTGGAAAAAAGAGATTTTTGAAGATGGTGAAGTATGGGTAGCCGCACATCCTTAGGCAATGTCTTTTTCCTGTATCCATGCGTTTAAACCGCCTTTTAATGAGAAAATATTGGCCTCAGGATGTTTTTGTTTGATGGTTTTTACCATTTCATCACTCCGCTTGCCCGATGCGCAATACAATACTTTTTTAGTATCTTGAGGTAAACTTTCAAAAAAAGCTTCAAATTTTTGAAGTATAACATGCTCGCCGCCAATGTGATAGGCGTCTCGTTCTTCCCCTGTTCTGATATCAAAAAGTTGTATGCTGTTATCCTCTAATGCTTGTTTTAGGTCTTTTACAGAAATATATGGTATAGTGGCTGTTAGTTTTAATTGGGTAATTATGGTTCGGGTAACATTTCCTATTTTTATTACCTGGCTCTCTAAATTTAAAGCATTGAAAATAAATAGCTTACCTTCCAATAAACCTGCTGTTTTGGTAATTAGCTTAATCACCTCATTGGCTTGGGCACATCCAATGATACCGGCTAAGGTTGGAATTACACCACCTTCGGCGCAATTTGGTATTTGAGTGGCGTCAACTTCTGGGTATAAATCTCGGTAATTTGGCGAGAATTTGCCTTCCTCATTCTGTACGTTCCAAACTGCTACCTGACCTTCATATTGATAAATTGCGCCATAAATTAATGGTTTGCAGGTAATTACCGCCGCATCATTTATTAAATAACGCGTTTCAAAATTGTCGGTACAATCAACCAAAACATCATAATTGGCTATCAGCTCCAAAATATTTTCGGAGGTTACCTTTACGTCATGCTGTATCAGTTTGGTGGCATGGTTTTGTTTTTCAAGTAGTTGTATGGCAACTTCTGCCTTTTTTTGGCCTAGGTCATCCTCGCCGTATAATACCTGTCGGTGTAAGTTACTGGTTGATACCACATCATAATCGGCTATGCCAATGGTGCCTATCCCTGCCGCGTTTAGGTATAAAGCCACCGGGCAACCCAAGCCGCCGGCTCCAATAATCAATACCTTGGCCCGGTTTAGCAATGCTTGTTTTTGCTTGTTAAATCCTGGTAAGGCAATCTGACAGCTATATCTTGAAAAATCGGGTCGCATTATAAGGACTGTTTGCTATTGAGTATTTGGCGCATTTCTTTAAACTCCGCTTCGGTATTTACATTGGTCAAATCGGCTGGATTGGGTGCTTCCATTATAAATGAATCGCTGTTTATCAATACTTTACGCGGACAAGTATACCCCTGTGCTAAAAATTGAAACAATACCGTATAACTCTTTGGTTCCCAAATGGCAATTAATGGCTCGGGTAGGTTGTCTGTATTGTTTTTATAGGCGGTTGCTATAGCCTTGGTGTTGCGGTTTTGTATTAAATGCGCCAAAGTTTGCTCGTTTACCAATGGCAAATCGCATGCTATCACCAACCAGGCTTCATCAGACTTTTGCCTTAATGCGGAGAGGATAGCACCCATTGGGCCCAAGCCTAAAAAAGTATCTGTTAAGGTATTATATGCTTGATTGATAATATTTTGCTGATCATCGCGACAGGAGATATATACCTTTTCACAATATGCTTTTAATAAATCGGCCAGGTAATATTGTTGCTCCTTGCCATGCCAGTTAATCAATCCTTTTTGGAAACCCATGCGCTCACTTTTGCCACCAGCCAATACCAATCCGTTTATTTTGGGCTTAGCCGCTTCCAGCTTATTTTGCAAGAATGTAATCAGCTTGTCAGGTTCATCAATACTAAATTTGGGTATGTTTTGCCAATTTGGTACCGCTTCTTTTAAAAAATCAAAAACCTCATTTTCACCCTCATCCAACAAAAACAACTGAACATCAGTAAGTTGATTAATACGTTTTTGAAGAGAGGCCTTTTTATCGGGACATATAATAACTATCTGTGCTGTAGCTTGTTGGTGGTTGCCGTTTACCAAAACTAGATCGGCAGGGGCAAATATTTCTTTGAGTTTAAATGGGTTTAGGCTAGTATGGTAATTTACGGTCGAATAGCTAATTTCATCATTATATTCAATACTTGCTCCGCTCAATAACCTCCCAGGTTTAATGGTATCATCATGATGTGATGTATCAGCATAAGCGCATTGATAATGAGGGGATAAAGCGGCAAATACTTTATCGGCCAATGATTTAATGACCGAACAAAGCCCGCCAATAATTGCCCATTCGTTTCGGCCAAAATTACCCAAACTTGGCTTATTCAAGCTTCCGTGTTTTTTATGCCCGATTAAAGTCATTTTTACCTCCCGTTTTCGAAATCAATTTGGTTTCCTTTATCACAATATCATGGCTCATAGCCTTGCACATATCATAAATGGTTAAAGCGGCAATTGAAGCACCTACCAAGGCTTCCATCTCGACCCCAGTTTTTGCTGAAAGGCTTGCTGTACAGTCAATTACCACTTCTTGTTCCTGGTTAATATGGATACTAATATTGCAATTGTCCAAGCCCAAAGGGTGACAAAGCGGTATCAAATCCCCCGTCTTTTTAGCAGCCATTATCCCGGCAATAATGGCTGTATTAAATACAGGCCCTTTTTTTGTTTGTAGCTCACCTTCAGTTATTTGCGTTAAAACCTCAGTCGGTAAAACAACAATGCTACGAGCCATGGCGGTACGTAAGGTAACCTTTTTTTCGGATACATCAACCATAGTAGGGTTGCCTTGCTTATCAATATGTGTAATCACGTGTTATGCTATTGCTTTAAAAATACTTCTGTAAAAATATTAATTATTATCAGGTTGAGTGATAGCTTTTTTGTTGGATAGAGGTAAAATTGGTTTTGGGTTGAATATTGAAGTTTGTATATTTCAGATATTTGTTTTGAGTTATAGATAAGGATTAATGAAACTAAGTATAGTTATATCCTAAACAACTCATCTATCACCCTCACCTTCGGAGAGGGCAGGGGGTGAGGCTTTAAACAAGGATACTAATCATCGATTTAAAAAATGATTATTTTCTGTGAGGACACAGAAAATGGGGGAAATGGGATTTAATAAATTGCTTCCCCAATTTTAAAACCGTTTAAATACCGTTTAAATTCTTCGATATTCAATTATAACCCAATGAGCCTTCCAACTATGCGGTTCAAAAAATCCGATTGATTTAAAGGCTTAAAATCGATTACCCAAAAATTGAATTTTAATCCTTAAAATAATATATTAAACCGAGAATCGCCAAACCTTAAAAACCTCACCGCTTTTAAAATCTGCTTCTTGTATGGGCATCTCTAAAAAGGCATCGGTATCAATCAAATTGGCAAAATCGCCCGAGCCATTGCCTTCTATAGGTTTGGCCATTAGCTGACAATTGCCATTATAATATAACCTAACCTGCAAAAAACAGGTGAGGGGTAATTGAAAACGATAGTCGTTATCTAAGATAGCATATTCAGTAGTCTTCTCTGTTGCATTTATGTTCTTTAATAGCCAGGGTATAAAATACCGGTGCATACACATAAAGGTAGCCACCGGGTTACCCGGAAAAGCAAAAACCAAGGTGTTTTGCTCGTTTTTACCAAACCAAAAGGGCTTGCCGGGGCGTTGTTGTACCTTATGAAATAGCTGTGCTACCCCCAATTTTTTTAATTCGTTGGGTATAAAATCAAACTTACCCATTGATACGCCACCGCTTAATAATATTATATCATAATTATCAAGACATGCTTTTAATTCAGTGTTGATCGTTTCCTGATGATCTGGCAGGTGCAGCATATCGGCACCTATACCATATATATATAAAAGGGCTTTAATGGTATAATTATTAGAGCGGCGAATTTGATAGGGGGTAGGCGTATCGGATACCTCCACCAGTTCATCGCCAGAGGATAATATCACCACTTTCGGGAGTTTCCGAACCAAAACTTGGCTTTTACCTACCGAAGCCAAAAAACCAATCAAGGTGGCATCTACAGTGCAACCTGGTTCGGCTACCAAATCACCTTGCTTTTTATCTCTTCCTTTATAATGTATGTTTTGTCCTTGCTTTATTTCGTCGGTTGTTAGGGTTGCTAGTCCGGCACGCAATTCTACATCTTCATACCTTATAATGGTATCGGCAGTATCAGGCAAAGCGGCACCGGTCATAATTTCAATACATTCATCTAGTACTGATAGTTGGATAGGGTCATCCCCAGCCGCCTGAGTTCCCTTTATTTTAAAAGTATTGATGCCATCTGTAAGCGATTGATAGTTAATGGCAATGCCATCCATGGTCACCCTATTAAAAGGTGGCAAATCCCGATCGGCTCTAATTTCCTCTGCCAAAACTCGACCTAAGGCTTGCTCGAAGGGTACTGATTCTGCACCAAAATCTATGGTTTGGGCTAATATTATCTGTTCGGCTTCTTCAACACTTACCATAACTATTTTTAATTATCCGCCAATTGTCGCCATCGATTCATGAATACCAACATTTTTAGCCCTTAATTGTTCCGCTTCCCAACCGTCTTTAGCACGGTTATTTAATTGGTCTACAATTATTTGCTTTATTTCGGCATCTTCTTTGCCCGCCCTCATCAAATCCTTGATGTTTAATTGTCCGCCATCGTACAGGCAGGTTTTTAATTCCCCAATGGGGGTAATTCGTAGCCTGTTGCAGGTGCCACAAAATGTGCGCGAATAAGCAGCAATAATGCCAATATCGCCCTTAAAATCAGGTATTTGGTAATTGTAGGCGGTTGAATACGCCGGGTCGGGTATTTTTTGTATAGTAGGATATTTGGCTTCAATTTCCTTTAAAATTCTGACATAGTCCCATGCCAATCCGGTATATATATGCCCATCTCCATTAAAGGGCATCTCCTCAATAAAACGTACGCTAATGGCTTCATTTTTAGCCATTTCAACCAGGGGGATAATGTCTTCAATGTTTTTATTTTCCATCACCACCGCATTTATCTTCACCTTGATATCATGTTTCAGGCATTCATCAAGCGTTGCCATTACATTTTTAAACTCATCTCTGCCCGTAATATTCATGAAACGCGCGGCATCCAGCGTATCTAAGCTAAGGTTGATAGATTTGATACCTATTTTTTTGAGTTCTGGTATAAGTGGGGCGGTTAATACCCCATTGGTGGTAATGGTCAGTTCGTTTAAACCCTTAAGTGTTGATAATGAGTAAAGTAACCGCATCATATCCTTACGCACAAAAGGTTCACCCCCCGTAATCCTTATTTTTTGGATGCCCATGCTTACCAATAGGGTGCAAAGCTTTAGCATTTCCTCGTAAGTCATTAATGCCGAGCGCGATAGCCAGTTTAGGCCTTCCTCTGGCATACAGTAAAAACAGCGCAGGTTACAGCGGTCGGTCACTGCCAAGCGCAGGTAATTTATTGTTCTGCCGTGGTTATCTACTATCAATATTTAATGGTTTAATCAATGGGGCATCATACCCAATCATGCTGCCTTAATGTTGTAAAAGTAATTAATACAGCATTGCTGCGTGTTATTTTAATGTATTTTTTATTTTGTTGTAATGCCATTTTAGGACTTATCAAGTCCAAAAATTCCAAAGACTTTTTTTTGAAACTATAATTTAACCCTTGGAAATTATAATTGAAACCTTCAAAACTATCATCAAACCCCTCAAAACTATAATTGAAAGGCGCTAAATTATAATCAAATTTTAATTTTCGGGGTCGAAAATGATAGTTTGGGGCTCGAAATTTTATTTTTTTTGGTAAAAATGGGTGAAAATGAAGCGAAAATTTGGGATAATTTGGTGAGGGATTTTTAGGAAATAGCATTTGGTTGATTGGGTTTGCTGGCCTATTAATCGGCGAGTTCACACGGTGTTCCGATGGAACACATGTTGCCTTGTTTGTTTTTTTCTACCCACGCGATGTCCCGATGGGACATTGATTTTTATGGTTATTCAAATCCATGTTGATTATTGAGAATGTTATTTGCATGTAGATAAGCATTTGGAATTTTTTTTTATACCCTGATGTTGTCCCGATGAGACATTAATGGTCATGGTTATTCAAATCCATGTTGATTATTTAAAATGATATTTGCATGTAGATAGGCATTCGGGGAAATATATTTTTCTACCCACGCAATTTCCCGGCGGGACATTGATTGGCAAGACCGTTAATATCGCAAGGTTATATTTTAAAGGCCATTACATTGTTTGTTGATGTTATGAATATGGTAACTTACCCTATATTTGTTATTTGATTATTAATTTTTTTGGGTGAAGGAAATAAGGGCAATTGTAAAGGCATTTGACGCGGCAAGTTTGGCTGGGAAGCATTGCGCCTTGGCTACGGTGGTAAAGGTGGAAGGCTCGGCTTACAGAAGGGCTGGCGCACGTATGTTGATAACCGAAGACGGCGAACTTACCGGCGCCATAAGTGGTGGTTGCCTGGAGGGCGATGCATTGCGAAAAGCCAGATTGGTAATGACGCAACATAAGCCCATGCTGGTAACTTATGATACCATGGATGATGACGATGCCAAATTTGGCGTAGGCCTGGGCTGTAATGGCATTATCCATATCTTGATTGAGCCGCTTTTCGCTGAAAAGCCTGGATGCCCCATCAATTTGTTCAAAACGTTTTTAAATAGGAGGGAAGCAGTTGTATTGGTTACGCTGTTCTCGCTAGAGAATCGGCATGCCATGCAACCCGGTACTTGTTTGCTGATACAAAAAGATGAATCGGTAATAGGCGTGGGCACTCCTTTTGATTTTGAAGAAATATTGGTAGCGGATGGCGTAGAAGTGCTTGGCAGTGGTAAATCTACCATTAAAGCATACCAAGCTGGGATTGCCTATACCGCTTTTATTGAATTCATGCCACCCAATATTTCATTATTGATAGTTGGGGCAGGTAATGACGCCATTCCGGTAATGGAGTATGCCGCCATTTTGGGTTGGGATATTACGCTGATTGATGGGCGAGCCAATTACGCGGTTGAAACCAGGTTCCCCAAGGTAAATAGAATAATTGTTGCTAAACCGGAGCAAGCACTTACCGACGTTGTTTTTGACGAGCGCACTGTGGTAATTTTAATGACCCATAATTTTAATTACGATAAGGCTATGCTACAGCAATTATTACCCCTTAATTTGGTGTATATAGCCGCCTTAGGACCAAGAAAGCGTTTGGAAAGGATGCTGACCGAAATTGCCGTGGATGGCATGGAAATTAATAGCCAGTGGCTGAAAAACATATACGGGCCGGCAGGTTTGGATATAGGCTCGGAAAACGCGGATGAAATAGCCTTATCCATCATAGCCGAGATTAAGGCGGTGCTGCAGGGCAGGGTGGGGACTTCCCTCCGATACAAAGCAAGCGAGGTAGATAAAACAATATCGGCGCAAGCCAAACTAATTGATAATTTGTTTGCCGACAAACAATGATGGGCATTGTAATTTTAGCCGCGGGCGCATCCAGCAGGTTGGGCAGACCTAAGCAAAATGTGGTTTATAAAGGCAAAACCCTTTTGCAAAATACCATAAGTGCCGCTCTGGCTACCAATTGCGAAAAAATAATAGTGGTTTTGGGAGCTAATTATGAGTTGATTTTGCCAACAATCCAACATTTTAATATTACCATTATCCATAACACCAATTGGCAGGAAGGTATGGCCTCCAGTATCCGAATGGGTTTAGCCAGTTTACTCGATTTACAACCCGAAACTAAGCAAGTAATTTTTACCGTATGCGACCAACCTTATTTAAGCCCCGCAATATTAAGCGGACTAATTACCACCCAAAAACAAACCAAAGCCAAAATAGTATCCAGTAACTACGGCAAACATTTGGGAGTTCCTGTTTTGTTTCAGCAAAGCTATTTTGCGGAGCTGATGCAATTAAAAGGTGATGAAGGTGCTAAAAAATTGGTTAAAAAATACCATGATGAGGTGAAGAGTTATCCGTTTTTGAAGGGTGAGGTAGATATTGATACTTTGGATGATTTGGAGATATTGGGGTAGACATAATTTTATTCAACTATGTATTTATAAACAAACCTTCCTAAATTGCCATTATCATCAATACCCTCTATTACGATGCGATAAGTTCCTTTGGTGTCATTATTGTAAAATTCGATAGACGCTTTACCATCTTTATCAGTAATTATATTTGGTTGCCAATAAATAGTATTTTTAAGTTCAGTTGCATTACTATTATTTAAGGATGTTGAAAATTTAAGTTCTGGAAACACTTTAGGTTTATAATAGCCACTAAATTGAAAATTTATAATTCCAGTAGTTGATGCATTTGGTTGAAAGCCACTTTCGCTGCCTCTTTTAGTAGTGATAACCAAGGCTCCTCCAGCTGCATTTGATCCGTAAATGGCCAAATAAGCACCGCTGCGTAACACTTCAATACTATAAATATCTTCACCATTCACATCGCCTAAGTGTGTGCCATCCAATAAGACCCCATCAATTATAACAGCCATCGGTGGTTTTGTGCCTTCTAATTTTATTTGATTTAGATCGTTAAGATGATTTTCATCAGGATCTTTTATACCAAGATATGATGACTTTTGCTGAACTTCTAATCGCTCCTGAGTTCGTGTACTATAAACAACACCATTTTTAAAACTAACGTTATGTATTTTACCAATTAAACAATCGTACAGGTTTACGCAGTTACTTAAATCATTACCCATTATTATCTGATCGGCATTACCAGCACCATTTAAATTTGCAGAGTGCGTTATTACAGGTGCTTTGTTTATTTTTTGCGCTTTTACGTTTACTTCCTTAAGTTTTATTATTGTAGAAGTATCCGAACCAACAAAACGTTTGGTGGTTATAATTAAGGTTGGTGGATTATATTTATCTATTCCTTCAATTAGTCTAATATTATCCACCTCACTTGGAGAATAAAGCTTCAAATCCTCAACTTCTACAGGAAAGTTGTTAATAATTAATTTAACGATATGGTCCGGTCTTTCATAATAATATTTGTCATTTCTAAGGCCTAACCCGGGAATAGCAGACCTAAAGGCATCTTCTAATGTAAGTGATTGATTTACACGCTTCATGTCCGCCAAATATTCATAGTGAGAACCGTAACCATTGTACATATCAGGTTTATGCACTTTTTTTGCTATAATATTTACCTGCCTCAAGGTAGTTGCTGTATCACTTCCGGCATATTTTTTAGTAGTAATGGCAATAAGCTTATTATCATAATTTCCCCTTATTGCGTATTTGTTTTGGTTTGTTGCGCTATCCAATATGTTCACCCTGTCAATTTCATCTATTTTATAAACATTCAGGTCGGCCGTGGTTTTTTGTTTGCCATCAATTATTAAGGCCATGTCTTTAGCAGGTGCCTTGTTATTCATAAACCTACCATTGTTAAAGCTAATTTCGGGCAAGGTAGCTTTCAGAGCGGCAGTTAAGTCGGGGTATT
This sequence comes from uncultured Mucilaginibacter sp., assembly GCA_903891475.1. GTDB lineage: Bacteria > Bacteroidota > Bacteroidia > Sphingobacteriales > Sphingobacteriaceae > Mucilaginibacter. Next base: position 22,492 of record CAITEP010000037.1, on the reverse strand, counting down.
TGCTTAACATATTTCCCTTTATGGTAAAAGTTATACTATTGGCATTAAACTGGTCATTCTTTTCAATGTTTTTTTTTGGCGATGATGAGTTGATGCTGTCATTATTTTTATTATGTTTTAATACCAATGGGTAATCAGGCTTTTTTACAAAAATTGTTACATTATTACTTTTGTTATGTTTATGGGCATTGAGTACTATTTTATTAGTATCGCTCAGGTTAAGGTTTTTAAAGTTAAAGTTTCCGTTTAAATCGGTAATAGTATCGGTTATGAAATTTTCTTTGCTTGCCGTAAAGGTAACTTTGCTATTTGGTACAGGTTTGCCTCCCGGTGTTTGTATATTTCCACTTAGTTCTAATCCCGTTTCAGGTTTAAAATTTAATGGCATGGCAATACTATCCAATACCTTTTTCCAATTAAATCGTTTATAATCATGGGTAAGTAACATTAAATCCAAATTGCCCATGGTTAAGTTATCGGAATTTGAAAAGTAATAACCTGGTTGTTTAACTATTCCTTTCAAATCGGCACTCAACAGAAAAGTACTTACAATATGATCTTCATCCTTTTCATCAAAACCAGTACGACTTTCGTTTATAACAGATACCGAAAATGCACCCTGAACGGGTAGGTTATTACTATTTGTGCTAGTGATATCAAACTTTACTTTTTGCCTTATTTTAAACCTATTGGTGTTAGGGGTTAAGCTAAATTTAATGGTATCTGAATTTTTTATATAGGCAATCCTATTATTTAAAGGTTTGCCGTTTTCATCAAACAAGGTAAATTGAACAATACCTGACGGAATCTTAGCCTTGCTTATGCTTGTAATAAAAATTGGAGTTTCTAATTGGCCGGTTGTGGCAAATAATGGTTTACCACCTTGTTGGGTAATAAGATAAAATTTACTATGTTTTTTTTCGTTGAAAAGTTTTGTATTTAAAGCTACTTTAATCCATATAGAATCTGGACTGCTATTATTAACACTTAGGTTAAGCCCTTTTTGCTTTGCTGATGGTAAATTAATTAAAATACTATCAGCTTTTGAGAATAAAATTCTCGCTTTATAATTTTTACCTTCTTCAGGGGTTAAATTAAAACTAGTTAACCCTTGCTGGTTGGTTTTAAAATGAACAATTTCAATACCTTTGTTATCCAAAATAGTTCCTTTTAGCGTATCATTCATATTATTTTGGTAGGAAGCTTTAACAACTACCTTAGATGATAAACCATTTACCAGTTCTCCTCCTTCGGGATAAAATTGAATTTTAATGTCATTTGAGGCATCCTCAACATCCGAAATGGTAGTTACGCCTAAGATATTCAGTTTTTGTTCAAAAAATAAATCAAGACTTTCATTCCGCATGTAGTTGGTATAAGCCCTGATGTAATAATTACCGGATTTTAGTTTCTTGGATAGTGAAAAATCGCCCCAGGCAACTCCAGATATCAAGGCAAGGTTTTCACGCTTATAAACAGAATCATTCGGACCAATTAACTCTACATGTAGCACCTTGCTCAAGGCCGAAAGCTGGTGTTTTTGTCCAATTACCACATAAGCCTTGTACCAAATGGTATCGCCTCGAAAATAAGTTGGCCTATCAAAATGCAAATAAACCTTTTCGTTTACTGGCTGACTTTGAGCGGCGTTAACAGCTTTATATAAAAAGGTGCTGTCTTTTTGCGCTAATACCGTTAGGCTACATAATACCATGCTCACAAGGCTTAGATAAGAGATGATAGGTTTATTCATATTTTGAAGCTTGGTTCAGTTTTGTGTGTTTTTATAAGTTACCAACTAAAAAAATAGCTACCTTATTACTTAAAATAGATTGTTATACAGCATTTTAAACAAAAATAATAGCGGTTGGGTATTATAATAACATCAATGCTTTTAAAGCAAGTAGTTAATGTATTAAGTATCCTGTTCAAAAATAAATTTTCATGAAGTATTTTAACTGCTGGGTTATATTGTGATTGTTTGTTGCTATAAATTTAAGAAAAATATAATTTGAATACAAAATATATTTTAGTTGAATACCAAATCATTTAAAACTTTTATACCAATAAAAAAGCCTCTTGCGCATTGCAAAAGGCTTTCAAAAAAATAAAGAAGTTTAATCCTTAAATATATTTCGTCCCGAATTGTTGTTTTACATCGGCAACTACTTTTTTAACATTTTGTTCTTGGTCGCGGGGGCAAATAAGTAGGGTATTGTTGGCTTCAACCACAATATAGTCGTGCAAATCCTGCAAAATAACCAGCTTATCGCTCGGTACGTTTACCATACAGTTCGACGAGTTGTACATAATTACCTTTTCGGAAGGGATCACCGCGTTGCCTACATAATCTTTTTCGGCTAGGTCGTATATCGATGCCCAAGTACCTAAATCCGACCAGCCAAATTCCGAAGGCAATACATATACGTTGTTCGCTTTCTCCATAATGCCATAGTCGATAGAAATATTGGTGCATTGCAAGTAGGAGGTATGTATCTGATTTTTCTCTTCGGTGGTGTTATAATAAGGCCTCGCGTCCGAAAATAGTTCGAACATATCCGGTAAATGGGTTTTAAAAGCCTCCACAATAGCCTTAGCCGACCATACAAAAATACCCGCGTTCCATAAAAAGTCGCCGCTTTGTATAAAGGTTTTGGCAATCTCTAGGGTTGGTTTTTCGGTAAAAGTTTTTACCTTAAAAAAGTCGGTATCCAGGTTTTGGTCGGTATATTGAATATAGCCATAACCAGTATCAGGGCGCGACGGCTTGATACCCAAGGTAACCAAACAATCGTTTTTTCCGGCGGTGGCTAATGATTTTTCGATGGTTTTTATAAATCCGGTTTCATCCAAAATCAAATGATCAGATGGGGCCACCACAACCACCGCGTCGGGGTTTGCCGTTTCAATCTTAAAAGAGCCATAGGCAATGCATGGCGCGGTATTGCGCATTACAGGTTCGGTCAGTATTTGGTTATCGGTAATATCTGGCAGTTGCGTTTTAACCAAATCGCGGTAAATTTCGTTGGTAACGATGTAAATATTTTCTTTCGGACAAATTTTCAGGAAGCGTTCATAAGTGTTTTGAATCAGGGTTTTACCGGTACCAAGTATATCAATAAACTGTTTAGGATGTGAAGTACGGCTTATTGGCCAAAAACGGCTGCCAATTCCGCCAGCCATGATAATGGCGTAGTGATTTTTATTCATTTACAGTAAACATTTTTTAATTGAAAGTGCTGCAAAATTGGGTATATTTTTAATAAAAAAAACACTTATTCAAATTAAATAACAAACACGTTACCTTAAGGCCATCATAAGCCTTAAAAATACCTGTTTTAGGCTGATTAATGAGCTTCAGAAATTTTTTAAATAAATTATCGTTTATTAAAAAATTAATGTTAATTTAAACGTTTAAATATAACAAAGGATAAGAGGATAATGATAGAAACTAAGAAGTCACTTTTTGAAAATCTCCAGAATTTTTTTGGGTTCGATAATTTTAAGGGAGAGCAGGAAGCGATTATAACTAACATACTTGCAGGCAAAGATACATTTGTGATTATGCCTACAGGTGGTGGCAAATCAATGTGCTACCAATTACCGGCATTAATGAGCGAAGGAACAGCCATTGTGATATCGCCATTGATAGCCTTGATGAAGAACCAAGTTGACCAACTACGTGCCTTTGGCGGTACGGATAGCATAGCGCATTTTTTAAACTCATCCTTAACTAAGGCCGATATAGCCAGGGTAAAGGAAGATGTGCTAAAAGGACAAACCAAACTTTTGTACGTAGCGCCCGAATCGCTGACAAAACAGGATAATATCGACTTTTTGCGCTTAAACCATGTATCGTTTGTAGCGGTGGATGAAGCGCATTGCATATCAGAATGGGGCCATGATTTCAGACCTGAATACCGCAAAATACGTCAGGTAATCAGTAATATAGGCGAAGGCATCCCAATCATCGCCTTAACGGCTACCGCAACGCCAAAAGTTCAGCAGGATATACAAAAAAACCTGCAGATGAACAATGCTACCATCTTTAAATCGTCCTTCAACCGCTCCAACTTGTTTTACGAGGTAAGGGCCAAGAGGAATGTAATAAAGGAAATAGTAAAGTTTGTAAAGCAAAACCAAGGCAAATCGGGCATTGTATATTGTTTGAGTCGCAAAAAGGTAGAGGAAGTTGCCGAGGCCCTCAACCTAAACGGTGTAAAGGCCTTGCCTTACCATGCCGGGCTTGACCCAAAAGTTAGGGCCGACACGCAGGACAAATTCCTGATGGAAGATGTGGATGTGATTGTGGCAACCATTGCCTTTGGTATGGGTATTGATAAACCCGATGTGCGCTATGTAATACACCACGATATGCCAAAAAGCATGGAAGGCTATTACCAAGAAACCGGACGCTCTGGCCGTGATGGTGGCGAAGGCATTTGCGTAGCCTTTTATTCGGAAAAGGATATTGATAAGCTACAGAAGTTTATGAAGGATAAACCAGTTTCGGAACGCGAAATTGGTACCCAAATATTAAAGGAGGTAATTGATTATGCCGAATCGTCTGTTTGTAGGCGTAAGCAGCTATTGCATTACTTTGGCGAGAACTTTAACGAGGTGGATTGCCATAACATGTGCGATAATTGCGCGGCTGCCAAAGAGCAGTTTGATGGCGAGTTCCACCTGCATAAAGCCTTGAACCTGATCAGGCAAATTGGCGAAAAGTTCGACGATCACCATATCATCAGTATTTTGATGGGTGAGGATAGCGCGCAGGTTAAAAACTATGAGCACGACCAGCTTGAATATTTTGGCATTGGCAAGGAAGATGGCGAAAACCTGTGGAACTCGCTGTTAAGACAAGCCCTGCTCAATAACTTTTTGGCTAAAGATATTGACCAATACGGTTTGTTACACCTTACCGAAAAAGGTAACGATTTTATTGAAAGCCCATACAGCATTAAGTTTATACTTAACCGCCCAATTGAGGCAACTGATGATGAGGAAGGTGAAGACGGCCCTAAAGGCGGTGGTTGTGCCTTAGATACCGAGCTGTTGCAGATGCTAAAGGATTTGCGCAAAAAAATCGCGAAGCAAAAATCATTGCCGCCCTTTGTTATCTTCCAGGATCCATCCTTAGAGGAGATGTGTACTCATTACCCTATCAATACCGAGGAATTGAAACAAATTTCGGGTGTAGGGGCGGGGAAGGCCTTGAAATTTGGTAAGCCCTTTACCGACCTGATTCAGAAATATGTGGAGGACAATGATATTGACCGCCCTATTGATATGGTAATTAAGAGCGCGGCCAATAAATCGGCTTTGAAGGTGTTTATTATTCAAAATATTGACAGGCATTTAAATTTGGACGATATAGCCGCCTCCAAGGGCCTAACCTACGAGGAGATATTAAAAGAGGTAGAAACCATTGTAAACTCGGGCACCAAGCTAAACCTCAATTATTATATAGATGAGGTAATAGATACTGATAAGCAAGAAGAGATTTACGATTATTTCCGCACGGCAGAAGTAGACTCGATAGATGACGCCCTAGCCGAACTAGGCAACGATGAATATACCATTGAAGAAATACAGTTGATGCGTATCAAATTTCTATCCGAAATGGGGAATTAATAAGCCTTTAATTATTTATTGAAAAGGGATTGCCTGTGGTTGTAAGTAATCCCTTTTTTTGTGTGTGGGGGGGGCTATAACAAATATAAAACTAAATGTGGAGGCAAATTGTAGCTATTTTTTGATACGTTTAAAAATCAATGTATCAGTTATTATTGGTTTTTGCCAACCCAAAGAAGTGTCGGTGTTTTTTTGTTCCATCAAAACTTTAAATTCATTTTTTAATTCATTCAAATGTAGTTCTTGAGAACTATCAGTTATTCCATTAGTAAATTGATCTTCTAAAATTTTAAACTCAAATTGGAAATCATTTTTATTTTCTTTTTTAAATAATATGGTTAAATAATATCCCGGAGATTTAGAATCATTCATTCGTTTACCATTTTTGTCAATTGAAATCTTTATAATGGAAGTGTCTATAAAAAGTTTGCTTTTATTAAGCAAGATGAAATTTTGCTTATTTGGTAAATATTTTATTGTTTGTATTGATTTCTCCGCAGGATTGGCATTACTATTAGTAATCATTGAATACGCAATAAATAAATAGCTTAAAAAATTACCTGTCAACATTGGAAGAAAAAGTTTTTTAATTTTTTCTTTATACAAAATTTTGATTGCTAAAGTCTCAAGGAAAACACTTCCTAAGCACATTAAAACAAATGTTGCAACCCAATTTGTAGTACCAAATGTTCCATTAGGGACAAAATTATCAGCAACAAAATGCCAAAATAGCATGGCCCAAATCATAATGAAAGTACCTATAAAACCTGAAATACAATTGCCAACCAATGACGCAATGATAGACATCTTCCAATTGAATTTAAGAAACAATTTAATTACAAAAGTCTCTATAATTATTGTTCCGATAACTAAATACCAAAAGTTATAAAATGTTGTACTTACAAATATGGCCGGCCAAACCATATCCAAAAATATTGGCTTCATCTAAATTAATTTGTTTTAAATAATTAATCAATTGTGATAATCTGTGACTAACAAAGATATTAGTATTTAAACATATGCTTACAAATTATTCTTACAACCCAACTAGCATAAGCATAAGCTCAATTGTGGTTGGGTAAAATATACTACCTATTTAATAGGTATTATTTTATAAAGTCCTAAAAACAAACGATTGAGTATTTGATGAGTGAGAGATAATAATAACAATGAGGCACTAACAAACTATATTTGTAACCATACAATCTAAAGCGATAATAATGGAATAAAACAAAGTTATTCCTTAAATTAAGATAATTTTTAATTGAGTTGACATGCCTGGTTCATTTTCACAAATTTATATACAAGTGGTATTTGCGGTTAAAGGAAGGGAAAGCCTAATTAGCAATAATTGGGAGGAAGAGTTATATAAATATATAACCGGTATTATTCAAAATAAAGGTCAAAAACTACTAGCTATTAATGGTATGCCCGACCATATTCATATTTTAATTGGCATGAAGCCTTCGTGTTGTTTATCGGATTTAGTTAGAGAAATAAAAAAATCATCAAATGCATTCATAGCCGAAAAAAAGTTCTCAAAATTTAAATTTCAGTGGCAAGAAGGTTTTGGCGCATTTTCATATAGTCATTCGGCTTTGGGTAATGTAATTGAATATATTTCAAATCAAAAAGAGCATCACCTTAAGAAAACATTTAAACAAGAATATACAGAATTTTTAAAAAAATTTGAAATTGAGTTTAAAGACGAACATCTTTTTGAATGGTATGATTAAAACCAATCCGAAGGATTGACATGTATATAGAATAAATGAATTGGAAAGGTACGACCCCTTCAGGGTCGAATAAATAATAGATTATATATACTATAGACATTAAATCCCTTCGGGATTAAAGCCAATCCGAAGGATTGACATGTATGTAGAATAAATTAATTTGGAAAGGTACGACCCCTACAGGGTCGAATAAATAATGGATTACCTATGCTATAGAGATGAAATCCCTTCAGGATTATGAACAATCCGAAGGATTGACATGTATATAGGATGAGTGAATTTTGAAAGGTACGACCCCCAATTTTCCCCAAGCCAAAGCCCTGTATCATCCCATCAAGTTTGTTAACAATTTACAAACCCCTTAAAAAACAGAAATTCACCACAACCCAAACTATTTCTTTAACATTCCAACACCCAAAACCATTAAACTTGCTTAAGAAATTTAAATTTGTAATACACAAAATTTAAAAATCATTAAAATGAAAAGCGCGATTAATTGGTTCGAAATCCCGGTAATTGATTTTGATAGGGCAAAAAAGTTTTACGAAACCATATTGGGTGTAGCCATTATGGAAATGCCGCACCCCACCTTAAAGTATGGTATGGTACCTGCCGATATGCAAAATGGAGGCATTGGTGGTGGTTTGGTACAAGGCGAGGGTTTTGAACCTTCAACAAAGGGCACAATTGTTTATTTAAATGGTGGCGATGATTTAAGCCTGCCCCTATCAAGGGTTGAAAGTGCCGGGGGAACTATCCTATTACCAAAAACCAATATAGGCGGCAATGGCTTTATGGCGCAATTTATGGATACCGAAGGTAACCGTATAGCTTTGCATTCAATAAACTAAAGCTCGGCAAGGTTCATCATTGTTAAGCTTCTAAGCTTTCAAAACATCGGGTTCTAAGCATAAAATAATATTTTTAAAATTTGGCAGCTGATCTAAAATAATGGCATACGATGAAAATTTAGCAAATAGGGTGCGACAAAAATTTGTTGGACTACAAAATGTTGAGGAAAAACAAATGATGGGCGGTTTAACATTTATGTACAACCATAAAATGTGTGTGGGTATTATTAATAACGAGTTAATGTGCCGTATTGACCCTAAATTGCACGACGCGGTTACCCAAAAAGCTGGTTGCCGAACCATGGACTTTACAAAACGACCTATGAAAGGCTTTATAATGGTAAACCCAATGGGAATGACCCTGGACGTCGATTTTGATTATTTTATAGCACTGGCTATCGATTTTAATAAAAGCGCCAAACCAAGTAAAAAGAAAAGCAAATAAGGGCTTAGTGCTTTTATAGGCTTTTGCTTTTAATACGCTTTTAAGTTTGTCATCATATTTAACCATCAAAAGCCAACAAATTTTATATTTTTTGACCTTTTAAATAAAATACAAAAAAAATCAAGTCACCTGAAAAACAGCAATTTTTCTACCAATTCTTCCTATATTCAGTTATGAAAAAGATATTCCTTTTATCAATTTTAACCCTACTTTTTATCAATACAAAAATCATGGCGCAAGACCATAAAATATACCGGATCGCCCAAATTTATGTAGACCCGGCCCAACTGGATAATTATACCGCCGCTTTAAAACAACAAATGACTACCGCCATGACTGTTGAACCCGGCGTATTAAGCTATTATGCCGTAGCCGATAAAAAGGAGCCATCGCATATCACCATTTTTGAAACATATGCCGATTCTGCCGCTTATAAATCGCATATTCAAACGCCACATTTTCTGAAATATAAAGCAACCGTAAAAGACATGGTTAAAACCTTAACATTGGAAGATGTTGACGTAATTGGCATCGCTAAAAAACCGGGGTTGTAAGTGGCCATTAATAAAAAAAACTAAAAGCTGATAAGATGCAAATTGTTATGCGCTAACCTAATTCAATTATTTTAGCACATTATGCTTCTTTAGGATGATTGGTAAAGGAAAAAAGTCGATTCAAAATAAAGGTTCACTTTCCCATTTTTTAATCTTTACTGTTTATATAATATAAGCAATATTACTTTTATACCAAAGATGAAACCAGTTTTGCTAATTTTGAAATTTGTATTAAAATTTCAAAATATAAAGTAGCAATTTTTGAAAGGAATAGAATTATATCTTTAAACATATTCTCTTCATTTTGCAAAATTCCATCCATCACTATTACATTTAAAGTATGATAAAACAACTGCGAGCCCGATTAAAAAATTCATTTGATGGAATAAGGAACGAAAAGTTAAAAAGAAATATACTTCAGGCTATTCCATTTTGGCTCGCATCCATTCTTACCGGGCTAGTTGCTGTTTTATACGCTAAACTTTTTGGTGCCGCCGAGCATATTACTTCGTTAATTTTTAATTACCATGCCTGGATGTTATTTATCATATCGCCAATTTGTTTTATTACCGCGTGGTGGCTGGTACACCGTTATGCACCTTACGCGCGTGGAAGTGGTATCCCACAGGTAATGGCTGCTATTCAAATATCGGCGCCAAGTACAAATAAAATAGTTGATAAACTATTAGGCTTTAAGGTTATTTGCGTAAAGGTACTTTCAAGCATTATAATGGCCATTGGCGGCGCAGCTATTGGAAGGGAGGGGCCAACTATTCAAATTGCGGCATCTATTTATAAAATTGTTTATCAGGTTTTACCTAATTGGTGGCCAAAAATAGCTAAGCGTAATATGATGGTAACCGGAGCCGCGGCTGGTTTGGCAGCCGCATTTAATACTCCTTTGGGTGGTATCGTTTTTGCAATTGAAGAGTTAACAAAAACCCATATTAGTTATTACAAAACCGCAATTTTTTCTTCTGTAATTATAGCTGGTTTATCTGCTCAGGCATTATTAGGGCCTTATTTGTACCTAGGATATCCAAAATTGGATGGACTTTCAACCTTTGTTTTTTTTGGTGTCGCCCTTGTTGCTTTAATAAGTGGTTTATTTGGCAGCGGATTATCAAAATTGATTTTGTTTATTTTAGCCTGGAAGGCAAAATTTAAGCTTACCTACCATCAAGTTCTGTATGTTTTTGCCTGTTCATTTATTTTAGTTTTAATGGCCTTTTTTGTAAATCAAGAGGTATTGGGGTCGGGTAAGGATATTATTGAAAAAACTTTATTCACCTCGCACAAATATGTGCATTGGTATACGCCCATATTAAGAATGTGTGGTCCTTTATTTTCGTTCACAACTGGTTCGGCAGGCGGAATTTTCGCACCAGCCCTAGGTGCAGGCGCAAGTATAGGTTCATTGGTTGCAAGTTGGTTTCATTTGGCTGATGTTGATGTAAACATGCTTATTTTATCGGGCATGGTGGGGTTTTTAACCGGTGTTACCCGATCGCCTTTTACATCTGTTATCCTCGTGCTCGAAATGACCAACAGGCACAGTGCCATATTTCATTTAATACTGGCAGGTATGCTAGCTAGTTTGGTTTCAATTTTGGTAGACAAGCATTCGTTGTATGATTACCTTAAAATTCAGTATATCACTGATTTAAAATCAGCTAATCAAACCCCAATATCCGAAAGTATTGAAGTAACATGACCAAATGATAAATGGAATTGCTCTTTGCTATTGAATGACGCTTCGTGATGGTTTTCCGGCTGAATAAGCACCAATTTATAATAGTCCAAAAAATTAAATGAAAATCCTTTTTATAACAGGAATTAAACATAAAACTTTATTTACTAGTCACCTCAAACTCTGTCCTGCGGTTGGTTTGGCGGCCTTCTTCGGTGCCATTGTCGGCAATGGGTTTGGTTTCGCCATAGCCTTTAAATGATAATCGGGTAGCCGCAATTTTATGGTCGATGAGGTATTGATATACCGCTTTGGCTCTGTTTTCTGACAGAATAAGGTTGCTTTCTGGCGTACCTACGCTATCGGTATGGCCGGTAATCATGATATGTAGCTTGGCATTAAAGGTGAGGTATTCTACCAGTTTATCCAACTCCACTTCCGATTCTTTTTTGAGGTTAAATTTATTGGTATCAAAAAATACGTTCCTCAAAATTACCTTGGTGCCTGTTTCAATAGGTTGCAGGTTTATTTTGATATGGAAGGGCTTTTTATCGTCATAACCCTCGAGCGAAAAATTTTCGGAGTATAACAGATAACCTGGAACAGAAATATTGAGCGCGTAATTTTTACCCTTTACCAGCGTAGCCAAAAATTCGCCATTTGTTAAGTCGCTATAATCCTGATAAACGGGGTTATTATTTTCAAGGTCGATAATTTCTATAGCCGCCTCTAAGGGGAGGTTTGTTTTTGAATCGAACACCACGCCTTTTACATAGGTAACCGCGTGGGGTCGCATTTTTTGAGGCAGTTCAAAATAATATATATCATAGCCGCCATAGCCATCCAACTTATTGGAAGAGAAATAAGCTTTTGTACCATCGGCAGAAACTGATAGACCGCTTTCGTCTCCACTGGTATTGATAGGGTAGCCCATGTTTTCGGGCTTTTGCCATTTGCCATCTTTACCTAGCTTGCTAACAAATAAATCAAAACCACCTAAACCGGGCCAACCCTTTGAGCAAAAATAAAGGGTACTATCATCGGCATGTATAAAAGGCGATTGCTCATCGAAGGCGGTATTGATGTTAGGTCCTAAATTCTCGGCTGCACCCCAACCTTTTTCAGTCAGGGTCGATTTCCAAATATCGTAGCCGCCATAACCACCCTCACGGTTACTTACAAAATAAAGCGTACGCCCGTCTGAACTGATGGAAGGCTGTGCTTCCCAACCTGAGGTATTGATTGGAGAGGGGAGGTCGATTGGTCGGCCCCAGGTATTGTCTTTCTTTTTTTGCGAGAGGTAAATATCGCACCTACCCATACCATCCGGGCGGTTACAGCCTGTAAAAAACAAAAACCTGCCATCCTTTGATATAGATTGCGCGCCTTCATTAAATTCGGGTGTATTAATCCGATTGCTCAAATAAGTGGCTTCCTGCCATTGGCCATTTACCTTTACGCTTTGATAAAAATCCTCGTTATTATCAATCCTCCTGGTTAAAATCAGGGTGCTATCATCGGCAGTGGTAACCGGTAGGTACTCATCATCGGGCGTATTGATTTGCGGCCCCAGGTTAAATGCCTGAAATTGAACCGGATTTTTTACCGCCTCTATGCTAAACTTGCAATCGTTTACCAGTTTTTGCACATTAAAGGTGCTTTTGGCATTTGTTTCGGGGTACGAAAGATATTTTTCAAAATATCCTAAGGCCTTTTCATAATTGGTATTTGAAAACTCCTCATCGCCAATTTTATAATAAATAACCTTGTTAAATTCAGGGTTTATTTCAATGGCTCGGGCATATTGTTTAACCGCTAAGGTATGTTGTTTTAACAGGCGATAAACATCACCTAGCTGTATGTAGGCTTCAATAAAGTTATCGTCGTACCGAATGGCTTTTTTAAATTGTAAAACAGCGTCTTTATATAAGTGATCCTGCAGACTTTTATTGGCTAAATTAAAAAAGAAAAGGGCGTCGCTATTGGTGCTACCATATGAGCTGTCTTGTCCGTAGGTGAATACAGAGGTAAAAACTAAAAGGAATATAAAGATAAAATGCCTCATAGATTTTTGGTTGCAGGTTTAATAACAACTCAAATAAACAGTTTTTTAAGTAAATATAGCCAGCATCTTAATTTAAACAACAAGCATAACCTAAATATTACAATATAACCTAATGTTTTGGATTTTATTGCAAATAAATAAGTTTTAGGCTAGGGAATATTCAAAAATTTATGCGTTTGTAAGGAAATTTCCCAATGCGGGTTGTTCATTACATAATCAACAATTAAGGGTGTCATTTCCTTTGATTTTGACCATTCGGGCTGTAAATACAACTTACAGGTATTTGAAACCAATTTGGCATTTTGCTCGGCAAATTCAAAATCCGATTTGTTGAATACGATTACCTTTAACTCGTTCGCCATTTGTGCAACATTGAGCTGAGGTGCCTTGAATTTTTTTGGCGACAGGCAAATCCAATCCCAATAGCCCGATAGCGGATAGGCACCCGAAGTTTCAATAAAAGTTTTTATACCCTTATTTTTAAGGTTTTCGGTTAAAAAATCAAGGTTATAAATTAAGGGTTCGCCTCCGGTAACTACCACTGCTTTTGATGGGAATTTGCTCGCGTTATCTACAATTTGCAATGCAGAGGTGAGGGCATGCAGTTCGGCGTCCCAACTTTCTTTAACATCGCACCAATGGCAACCTACATCGCAACCACCCAAACGAATAAAATAGGCTGCTTTACCTGTATTGTACCCCTCGCCTTGTATTGTATAAAATTCTTCCATTAAAGGAAGCATCGACCCATCTTCGGGTATTACATGTGCCATATCAGGGCAAAAATAAGGTTTATGTACAAACGTAATGGTATTTTTACTAATAATATTTGGCATTTTGTGCAATAAATAGCACTTTTTGCTGTATTATTACGTATTAATTTGCGATATGAAAAAGTTTTACGGCCTATTACTATTTTTCGCATTGTTTTGCCTTAGCTCCTGTGTGGATGTGGAAGAACGTTACGATTTCAGAGCCGATGGCTCCTGCAACGTGGTGAATAGTTTTGACATGAGTAAGGCCGTTTCTATACTGATAAACCTAATTAGCGACTCGGTGAAAGAATCGCCACAATTTAGTTTGGTTAAAGATACCACCTTGAATTTTTACAGCGCCCTTCCCGATAGTACGCAGGAAAAATTGAGTGTTGAAGAGGTTGCAATGGCCAAGAGCAGTAGCCTGGCAGTAAAAATGAATCTGAAAAAGAGCATTATGAAGGTAAGCGTTAACCATTTAGCCAAAAACATGGCCGATTTGGATTATTACCTCAAGCACCTTTCAAACATGTCATTAAATAGTCAGCTAAGCAAGTTGTATAAAAATGAAAAAAGGGTTGGTAGTTTTGACGCGCAAAAACTGGTTGCCAGCGAAGATTATTATAATTACGAGGTAACACCCCATAAATTTTACCGAATTATTGACAGGGTAAAGTTTAGCAAGTTTCTGAAAAAAACACAATCAACCTTTGCCATGGCCAAGGCAATGCTGATTGATATGCCTTATAAGGTGGTATTGAACTTTGCCAAGCCCATCAAAAAAATCAATAATTCAAAAGCCATTGTATCGGCCGACAGGAAAAGTGTGGTATTGATTACCAATATGGACGATATCATCAAAAACCCGGCGGTAATGAACTTGAAGATTGATTTTTAGGATTAACATTAAAGTTCACCAATTTAATTTCCTCCTAAATTCAATTTCCTTCACTCAATCAAAATTCTATTTTTTTACTATTCATTCCTGTTTATATACCACTCATTCCATTTAGCTGGGGTTGACGATTGATTGTATTTATCATTGTTTCAGAAAAAAGAAGAAATTATAAAAAGATAAATACCATCATTACATGAAAAGACTCATAACCTTTATTATCCTCCTCCTCTCGGCATTAAAACTAAGTGCCCAAACGGATGAATTAAAACAAACCATTATTGGTACGGTGACCGACCAGCAATCGGGCAATTTTTTACGTGGCGCGACTGTTTCTTTGCTTGGGAAAAGTGGCAATGCCGAAATATCCTCCACTACCGATTCATTAGGGAGCTTTAAATTGAAAAATGTTCCTATCGGTAGGCAAAATATACGTGTAAGCTTAGTGGGTTATATTACAGGGTATCAGCAAAACATTGAGGTTACTTCTTCAAAGGAGGTAGTGCTTGAAATTCACCTTTCCGAAAATGTAAAATCACTAAACGAAGTGGTAATTAGAAGCGATAAACGCAAGGATCAACCCCTGAACGCCACCGCGGTGGTGAGTGCCCGACAGTTGAGCATTGATGAAGCTGTAAGATATTCGGGAACAAGAAACGACCCAAGCCGTATGGCGCAAAACTTTGCCGGGGTTAGCGGCTCGAACGATGGCCGTAATGATATTGTGATCAGGGGAAACTCACCATCTGGTTTGCTTTGGCGTATGGATGGTATTGACATCCCCAACCCAAACCACTTTAGTACCTTGGGCGCAACCGGCGGTCCGGTTTCCATGCTCAATTCAAACACCCTGAAAAATTCCGACTTTATTACCAGTGCTTTCCCGGCGCAGTATGGTAATGCCATAGGTGGAGTTTTTGATTTGCGCACCAAAAACGGAAATACCGAAAAACACGAATTTTTGGGCGAAATGGGCTTTAATGGCTTTGAGTTTGGTGCCGAAGGGCCTTTGAACAAAGAAACTAAATCATCCTACTTGGTTGATTATCGCTATTCGATGGTGGCGGCAATACAAAAATTTGGCTTAAATGTGGGTACAGGCAGTGCCACTCCATATTACCAAGATGGTAGCTTTAAACTGCATTTTGTAACCAAGGATTATGGTGTATTTGATTGGTTTGGCTTAGGCGGCGAAAGTGATATCCGGTTTCCACCCGATTCAACCAACAATTTTTATTCCTCCAATAATGGGAGTTTAACCAATCAAACCGCTAAATCAATTACAGGAGTTACCGGGTTTTCAAATACCCGTTTTTACAATGCCAATTCCTCGGGTAAAATAATATTCGCGGTTTCTTATCTGCAATCAAAGTTTACCTCGCAAAATGTGGTACCAAACCAACCCGATAAAACTACCAACGATGTAAACGACCAACAAACCAAAATATCGGCTGGATATACCTTTAACACCAAAATAAATAGCAAAAACCAGGTAACCTTTGGTTTAGATGCCGATGTGAATGTGCTTAACCTAAAGCAAAATTATATTCCGGATGGTGCCTCACAATTGAAAACACTATTAAATGTTGATAATAGTGCCACGCTTGTAAAGGCATTTGGCAATTATTACCATAGGTTTAATAACCAACTATCAACCAATTTTGGTTTGTATTCACAATATTTCGGATTAAATAATACCTGGAGTATAGAGCCTCGCTGGAATTTGAAATATCAGTTTAAAGAAAACCAATCATTTACACTTGGTGCAGGCTTGCATAGTCAGTTGCAGCCCTTGGAGGTTTATTACTACCAAACATTTGCCCAAAACGGCGACATAACCCTAACTAACAAAAACCTCGACTTTGTAAAAAGTGTACATACCGTTGCCGGGTATGATATTAGTTTGAACGAGCATTTAAGGTTTAAAACCGAAATATATGGGCAATATATTTTTAACGCAGCAGTTGAAAGTCAGCCAACCTCTTTTAGTATGCTTAATGCCGGCGCTTCCTTTGGTTTTCCTGATAAAACCAATTTGCTGAACAATGGTAAGGGCTATAACTATGGTTTAGAAGTTACGCTCGAAAAGTTTTTGAACGAAGGCTTTTATTATTTGCTAACCGGCTCCTTTTTTGATTCGAAATACCAAGGCAGCGATGGTGTTTGGCGGAATACCGCCTTTAATAGCAATGTGGTTGCGAACGTATTAACCGGTAAAGAGTTTAAACTGACTAGTAAATCCTCTTTTTTAATTGATACCAAATTCGCGGTAGCGGGGGGGCAATATTATACGCCTTTTGATATTACCGCATCGCACAATGCCGGGTATGTAATTTATAAAGATAACCAAGCTTACAGCATGCGCAATGATACTTATATGCGTTGGGATTTAAAGTTTTCGTACGTAAAGAACGGCACGAAAACTACCCAGAAATGGTATATCGATTTACAAAATCTTACCAATAAAAAGAATATTTATATCCGCACCTTAAATACACAAACAAATGCGGTTGGGCAGGTTGACCAAATTGGCTTTTTCCCAAATGTGAATTATCAAATTACTTTCTAATAATTATCAACCCAAAAAAAACCAGCAATAATGGATACACTAATTATAAATGGTCATCCCAATAAGGATAGTTTTAATTTTGCCCTTGCCGAAGCGTACAAAAAAGGACTTTTGGCAAGCAACTATTCCTTTGATGAAATAATTATTCATAATTTAGAGTTTGAACATTCCCTGAAATATGGCTACCAACAAAGGGTGGAACTGGAACCTGATTTACTGGATGCCTGGGAAAAGATAAACCGTGCTGAGAAAATAGTGATATTTATGCCTATTTGGTGGGGCGGCATGCCGGGTGTGATGAAATGCTTTTTCGACCGGTTATTTTTACCGGGCTTGGCCTTTCAGTACCGTAAAGATTCGCCTTGGTGGGATAAATTGTTGATTGGCAAATCGGCGCACATCTCATAGTAACCATGGATACCCCGGTTTGGTATTTTAAATGGGTTTATGGCGAGGCTGGGGTTAAACAACTAAAAAATAATATTTTGAAGTTTTGCGGAATTAATCCGTTAAAGACCACTTATATAAGCCCTATAAAAGGCTCTACTACAGCATTCAGAGAAAAATGGCTAACAAAAATTGAAGACCTTGGAAAGAAAAAGTAAATTATTTTACGACGATAAAATTGGTTTTGATGACAGGTTGCTATTGGTATTTATTATACCCTTAACGGCCTTCATTATCCCTATTGTGTTTTTTGGCAGGCGGTTTAATATTGAACCATATTACGATTTAAGGATATATTTCTCCGCCTTAATCATTACATTTTTTAATTGGGCCGGCGACCGGTACCTGATTATTTGGGCACGTAAAAAATATCCCAATTTTGAAGACACAAAAAAGCGATTGATTTTTCAAATCCTTATTGTTTTGGTTTACATGCTGGTAATAACAAACACGTTGGGCTTTGTGCTCGATTTTTATTTCGACCTATGCCGTGATGTTCGTAATAAAAAATCAGTGACCGATATTATTATCGACTCCAACAGCGCATCCATTTTTTGTACCCTATGCATTGCCGCGGTTTATGAAACCCGTTATTTTATGACGGAGCTAAAAAACTCCATACAGGAAAAGGAAATGTTTAAGCGCGAAAGTTTAGAGGCGCAATTATCGGCCTTAAAAACACAGGTGAACCCCCATTTTTTATTCAATAACTTGAATACACTATGCGCCATTATCCCCGATGAACCCAAACAGGCGGTCAACTTTGTGCAGCAACTGAGCAAGGTTTACCGCCATATTTTGGAAGTGAAGGATGAGCAATATGTAGAGTTGGCACATGAGCTGGAAGTAATACAATCGTACGCGTTTTTACTTAAAACAAGGTTTGGCAGTAATATAAACATAGTAATCAATGTAGGCGAAGAGCAGTTAAAGCGCAAGGTAATTCCCTTAGCGGTGCAGTTGCTGATGGAAAACGCCATTAAACATAACATCATCTCCATCGACAGACACCTGAGCATCAATATTTATACCGAAGATAATTACCTAATTATTACCAATAACCTGCAGCTAAAAAATATGCCGGTTGATAGTACCAGTTTGGGCTTAAACAACATCAGGAACCGATATCAGCTGATTACGGATTTACCAGTAATTGTAGCCGAAACCGAAACCGACTTTACTGTCTCCATTCCATTACTTGATTAATTAGCCTTATGAAAGTAATTATTATAGAAGATGAGCACCCGGCAGCCAACCGCCTAGCAAAACTGTTGCTTGACCTGAACCTTGATATTGAACTTGTTAAGCGATTGGATAGCATAGAGTCGGCGGTGCAGTTTTTAGGCTCGGAGCCCGAGGTTGATTTGATTTTTATGGATATACAATTGGCCGATGGCTTGTGTTTCCAGATTTTTGAAGAGATAAAAGTGAATACCCCCGTTATATTTACCACCGCGTTTGATCAATATACCTTAAAGGCCTTTAAGGTAAACAGTATTGATTACCTGTTAAAACCCATTGAGGAGGAAGAATTAAAGCAGGCCATAGAAAAATTCCAGTCGTTACGATTGCCCAAGGAGGAGGATTATTCGGGCAGGATTTTGAAATTGATTAAGGATATCAACCCTATTAAATACAAAGAGCGCCTACTAATTAAAAGCACGCAGGAATTAAGTTACCTAAAAACCCTGAACATAGCCTATTGCTTTGCCACCGGGAAGTTCAGCTTCGCGGTTGATTTTAAGGGCAATCAGTATTTATTGGACCAAAACCTATCCGAATTGGAAGCCGATTTAAACCCCGCCGTTTTCTACCGCATCAACCGCAACCTGATCGCTAATATTGAGGCCTTGCAAAAAGTACATTTATGGTTTGGCGGTCGACTTAAAATTGATTTAACCATAGCCACCACCGCAGATACCGTGGTAAGTCGAGACAGGGTTGCCGGTTTTAAAGAATGGCTGGGTGGCAAATAGCAAATTATAAAATTTTAAGAACATGGAAAAAGCCATCCAATTTAACAAAACAGGCAGGGCAATCATAGTATTTTTTGCCATAGCCGTTGGGCTGTACCCTATGATATATTATCTGGTTGATATGCACGATAAGGGCTTGCTACAATCAAAACCCTATAGCTTATTGCATAACACCTTATGGCATACCCTATTTTATATGCATATCACATTTGGAGGCATTGCCCTACTGACGGGTTGGAGCCAGTTTAGCACCAAATTAAGGGCAAAATACCTAAAAGCCCATAAACTGATAGGCAAGGTTTACCTAATATCAGTATTGCTAAGCGGACTGGCTGGTTTGTACATTGCTTTTTATGCCACCGGAGGCATTATCTCCAAACTTGGCTTTGGTACTTTGGCGGTTATCTGGCTTTTGAGTGCGGTGATGGCCTATGTACGCATCCTACAAAAAAACATACCCGCCCACCAAAACTGGATGCTTCGGAACTATGCCCTTACCTTTGCCGCGGTAACCTTACGCCTGTGGCTACCCTTCTCGCAAATTGCCCTGCACCTTAATTTTATAAAAGCCTACCATATAGCCGCCTGGTTATGCTGGTTGCCCAATTTGCTTTTTGCAGAAGTTATTATTTATATCTTTATTGGAAGGAAAGGGTATGAGGGGAGTAATTGATTTGAATCAAGGATAAATATTTTCAAGTTGAATTCTATCTAAACAAAAATGCAAAAAGTTAAATAATAAAATGGATGAATTTGAAGTAGAAATAAAACAACTGATAAAACCGCTGTCCTTTAAAGCAAAGGCTTTGTTTGCTGCAATAACAAGTGAGCGGTTATACCAAAACTATGTATTATTTCAAGAAAGAACTGGCTGGGGTAACAGTTTATTATTGCAAGATGCTATTGCTCTCATTTTTCAATATATCATCAACAATAATCTAATTTCGGTGGAGGAGGTTGAATATTTTAAAACAAGGATAGACCTTATTACACCGGATACTGAAGACTTTGAGGGTACTTTAACATCATGGGCATTAGATGCTTGTACTACGTTAATCAATACTTTGAACTTTTTTATAAGCAAAGATGACCAAGAAATTTTTTGGGTTGCATCCACATCACTTGATACAGTAGATTTCTTTTTATATGAAAAAGAACAAATAGATACTTTAGATGAGAGCGGTAAGAAACAAGCAGAACATGATGAATTTATGGTTCGCGAAAAACAACGACAAAGAGACTTGATTGCTAAATTATCCAAACTTGATTTAACCATCATTACGGATGAACTGATTGATAGCTTAAGAGTAGCGTATCCAATAATAGATTTATCGCTTTTTACCGAATGATTATAAGATGAGCTACACGCTGGAATGAATGATTTTTACGTTTTTAATCCTGAAAGGATTTAATGTTTATAGCATATTTAACATGTAATTTATACGACCCCATATGTGGTCGTACCTTTCCAAATTCATTTATTCTATGAACAAGTCAATCCTTCTGAATGGTTATAATCCCATTATCCGCCCCCTGTCAAGGCAAATTGCTATTCAATAGTTATAGAAATCCATTTTAAAATTACTATAATTGAAAAATATTATAAGCCAACAGCCACCGGGCTTATTTTAAAAAATTAGAGCATTAAAAATATATGAATCATCCACAGGTAACAAAAAGGCAGCCATTGCCGGGTTTTATTAAAACTTTTATGTTTTTTTTATTGGCAGTTTTTACCATTTTACAAGTTTCGGCACAGCAAAAAAAAGATCCTGATGTGATTGGCAGGTGGGATTTGACTTTTGTGAAGGATGGTAAAAATTTCCCTTCTTGGTTGGAGGTGCAAAAGTCCGGTTTTCATACCCTGATTGGTAGGTATGTTTATGCCAATGGTAGCGCCCGACCAATATCCGAAGTAAAAAAAGACAATGGCAAATTTAGCTTCTCTATCCCACCACAGTGGGAAGAGGGCAACAGAAACCTCGATTTTCAATTTGAAGTAAGCGGCGACCAGATTAAAGGCAGCTTTGTTTATGTAGATAACAAAACCTACAACTTTACAGGTGTACGCGCACCTATTTTAATCAGAGATGCTGAACCTGTTTGGGGCGAGCCTATTACACTTTTTAATGGTAAAAATGTGGATGGCTGGCATACCGATGGTAAAAGTCAGTGGGTAGTTGAGGATGGTGTACTAAGGAGTCCGCATTCAGGTGCCAACCTGATCAGCGACCAAAAGTTCAGCGACTTTAAACTGCATATTGAATTTAGGTATCCGCTAGGCAGTAACAGTGGCGTTTATTTGCGTGGCAGATATGAGGTACAAGTAATTGATACCAAAAGCGGCGACCCGGAGCCAATTAATAACCAATTTAGTGCCATTTATGGCTTTTTAGCCCCTAACCAAATGACGGCCAAAGATCCGGGAGAATGGCAAACTTATGATATTACCTTGGTTGGTAGAATGGTGACCATTGTTGCCAATGGAAAAACCGTAATTTGTAACCAAATTATCCCAGGCATTACAGGGGGCGCTATAGATAGCAATGAAGGCGAGCCTGGTCCTATACTGATACAAGGCGACCATGGGTCTATTGATTATAGAAATATTATTATTACACCTGCCAAGTAAGAAAGTATATTTTTCGATTTAATAGACAAAAATAGTTGGTAAAACCTTTGTAATAATCTGTTTTACAACAAGATATAAGGAGCAAATTGAAATTGATTTCAATTTGCTTTTTTTGTTATATGAAATCGTCAAAAAAAGGCGTGTTCGAACTGTAAAAGCACGAGCGTTATCAGGTGGGGGAAGCAGAATAATAAACAACGTTATCGATGCAAAGCATGTGGTTTATTATTTATCCGGCAG
>CAITEP010000036.1 GCA_903891475.1 uncultured Mucilaginibacter sp. | reverse complement strand
TGCCTTATTCCCATTTTGGAAATGGAAGGCAAACCCTAAGGACACAGAGGATAATAATATCAAGACAAGGACAGCCCATAAAGAAGCATGCACATCTTTGATTAATAAATACCTAAAGTTATTGGCAGCGATGGCTGAAATTGATAAAAACCTGACAACCCACATAGCGAGGCATTCTTTTGCTGTGTTGGCAGACGAAAGTACAGGTGGTAATATTTATGTGATCCAGCAATTGCTTGGTCATTCAAACAGGGCAACTACAGAAGGATATATTAAGAATTTAAGAAAAACTGACGTTTTGGATAAGGCAGCCGACCAAATTTTTAAAGATATTCTTTAATATTCTTTAATGGTAAAATAAATTTCAAATCTGAACATCAACTAACAGTTAATAATACTTAATTTCTATCGTGGAAAATTCATCAAATAATGTCTTCAAATTATTATATAACCCTTAATTTGTTGAAGTAATCTGACGAAATGTTGCCTATTTTACTTGTTAATTTCAGCATTACTTATGGTCTAAAAATCACTCTTTATAATTTAATAATACCAATATTTTCAAACGATATTTTAATCATTATTGCATAATCTACTGTCGAACATTTTGATTTTGCTGTCGAGTATTTCGATACCAGTGTCGAATGTTTCGATAAAATGCAATTTTTGTTGTCGAATATTTCGATATCACTGTCGAACATTTCGATAAAACGGCTTTTTGCTGTCGAACGTTTCGATATCACTGTCGAACATTTCGATAGTTAGATTTCGTTGTCGAACGTTTCGATTTTAAAAATGCCATTTAAACGCTGAAAACGCACTTTGCTGTCGAACGTTTCGATCAATATTATATAAGAATATATTAATAGTATATTAGGAAACCAAATAAAATCAAATAAAATATTTTGCTCAAATAATGTCAATTCTTGAGTAGCTTTTTGAGCTGACAAAAAGAAAAAAAATGACAACACCAAACCAAAATTGAAATTAAAAAAAGTAAAATGTTGCGGGAATATTTCTTCTTTCTAAAAACCACGAATTGACCATAAATATAATCCTATAGGTAAATTTAGATCTCAAAAAAGGGATGTTTAACATCAAAATCAATTCTGGAGTTAAGTTTAAAAGTCAAAAATCCAACCAATATATCAAATAACGGACGAGTGCTATTATTGGAATTGAGTTATACAAGTTTAGGGTTGCGGTATTTGAGTGCTTACAGGGGCTTGAATGAGGGCTTAGGAGGGGTATCGAAGTTTGGGTGCAACCAAATAGAAAATAAAAATGTAAACCGGGACTTTTTTTCTTTTTGGTAGCAAATGAAAATATGCCCCTATTTTGGAGCCCTGAAGACTTAAATTAAATGATTATAAGACTTTTTAAAACTAAAACTTATAAATTTAATTCGCTGATTAAATTAAAATTACTTTGTGAATTAATCGTTTAATTGCATTGGCTATAAAAACCCTATACGGCTGAACAATTAAAAGAATAGGTTATTATAGACTTGTGACCCTTATGGATTAGGTGCAGAAAACCCTACGGACTGATGGGTTGGAGTGTATCGGTATCAAATAGCCTGTACATTTTGTGGTATAAAACATTGTAAACCTATTGGCTTAAATACATGGTGGCTTTATGCACTGTTAGTATATTGTTCTGTGCATTTGTAGGTATTTAGCTCTATGCTAATAGGTTTATTTGTTTCCATGCCTTTGGTGGTGTATAACCTTGTAAACCTAGAGTCTCAAGCGCATGGTGGCTTAATGTTCTAGTGGCAGGTTGGTCGGTGAGTTTGTTGGCTTATTGTCTTATTCATATAGATGCCTAGGTATCTGTGTCTATTGTAGCGTATAACCTTGTATACCTAATGGCTAAAGCGCATGGTGGCTAAATGGCTTGGTGGCAGGTAAGTCGGTGAATTGGTGGTCTTATGGTCCTATTCACATAGATGCATAGGTATCAGTGCCTATCGTTGCGTTTAACCTTATAAACCTAGTGTTTCAAGTGCTTGGTTGCTTTTTGTCATAAGTCCATATGTGCATAAGTGCCTATGCCTTTATTGGCGTCTATACTTGTAAACCTAATTGCTAAAGCACATAGGGCTTCATTATACTAGGGCTGAATAGGTTGGTGCATTTCCGGGCTTGTTGTCTTATAAACATAGGTATTTAGGGGTCTAATCCTTTATTGGCGTATACCCTTGTAAACCTACGGGCTAATGTGTATATAGGCTCAATTTCATGGTTGCAAGTAAATTGATGCCTGTAGGGATATATTGTACAAATTGCAGATACAAATAATGTAAAAAACAGCTTTGATTTTTTGAGTAAAATAGCTTTTTGCCTATCTGATAATGTTGAAATAGGTATTCTATGGCTTATGTATCTAAGCATTCAAGACCACAGGGGCAATCTAAATTAAAAATAATCCTGATGCTTAAATTAGTATCAATATTTTACCCCTTTTTTAAAATAAAATGGAAAAAGGTTCTTCAAAACAACAAAAAAATTAGCCTTTAGGGGCATAGAGGTATTTTACTTTTTTAAGTTGCAAGATGTGTTAATGTACCACAAAAATTCCGATTGTCATTTTTGCCATACATTAACATCTTGCCTTCCACCATGCCGTCATTCGTACCTCATGTCGGATGGATGAAGGTTAATGGGGCGCGCAACTTGCCCCCAAAAAAACAATCTAACATGATATAAGATTAAAGATTCGATGGAGTATATTTTAAAATGTAGTTGACAAAACAAACCTCAATAAAAAATTAATTTTGTCAAGTTTCAAATAAAATAATTTTAATAATTGGCTTTCTTATAGTAAAAGGTGCAGCATTTAATTAGTATTGATTGAAAATATTATCTTTGAAAAGGTTGTAAACATATTTCGATACCGAAGCTTCAGTAAATACTTTTGTAAACTAAATTCTAAAATAACATCAACTAGCCTCCTTATTATTTAAAATGAATAAACAAGACCTAATACAAAAACTAAAACAATTAGACGGGCTAACAGCTGATGAAAAAGAAGCTTTAATTGACTTGGTTAAAACTAAAAAGAAATACGGCCTGGTATGGGAGGATAAACCAGAAGAAGTTGAGGAACAATTACGCCAATTTTTACCGGTACTTAAAGAGGTTAAGGAGAAAAGAATTTTAGCGAAAGATTTAAAGTCTCGAACAATTACTACAAAGGAACTTTTTGATGAAGAAAATCAAACCTCAAATAATCCCGCTCCAAACCATATACTTATAGAAGGAGATAATTTACACGCTTTAACGGCACTCACTTTCACCCACCAAAGTCAAATAGACTTGATTTACATTGACCCTCCTTATAATACAGGAAGCAATGACTTTAGATACAATGACAATTACGTTGATAAAGATGATGCATTTAGACATAGTAAATGGCTTAGTTTTATTAATAAACGACTTAGAATTGCTAAAAGTCTTCTAAAAACAAGTGGAGTAATTTTCATTTCGATAAATGAAGATGAGCTTTGTCAACTCAAAATATTAACAGATGAAATTTTTGGTTTGGATAACTATTTAACAGTATTTACAATAAAAGTAAGGCACGAAAACAGAATATTAAAAGGAGACAAAGATTTTCATGAAGTAACAGAGTTTTTGTTAATGTATAGGAATTCTTCTGACTTCAAAACTGTAAAACGAATAGAGGACAACACCTCTAACGATCTGTATACGTATCGTATAGAGGAATTGGTAAGTAACCCCGATTTAATCACCTTAGATAATAAATTAGTGAGCGTTTTTCGTCCTGGTGATTATCGAGTGGTTAAAACAAGTCCTAATATAAGTTCTCTTAAAAAAATAAGTATACGAGGTTCAATCAAAGAAGGCAACAGTTCCGGTCGATTTTTCATGAAACATTTTTCTCATAAAATAGGTAAAGAATTTGGTACACTTTATCGTGTTCCAGATATGGGCGACGATGAAATGCCTTTTAGATATTTTCTATTGCCCTATGATAATAAAAGAATAAATGGAGATTATTTTCAAGGCGTACCTCAAAATAGAAGTGATAATAAAGACGTACCTTATCCAAATTATTTTGATTTTGTTGATGATTTCAATAATGTTGGATATGAAGGAGGTATTGAATTTAGAAATGGGAAAAAACCTATTAAATTTCTTCATAAGATTTATGAAATCGCAGGGTTTAAAAATGGCGTTTTACTTGATTTCTTTGCAGGTTCTGGTAGCACATTACATGCTGCTATGCAACTTAATTTCGAAGATGGAGGAAAAAGGCAATGCATTTTAGTTACGAATAATGAAAATAATATTTGTGAAGAAGTCACTTATGAGCGTAATAAAAAGGTAATTGAAGGTTATTATAACATCAAAGGGTTAAGGATTGAAGGATTAACACAGAACAATTTGAGATACTACAAAAGCGAATTTGTATCAAGTACCAAAACGGAAGTTAATAAAAGACTGCTTACCCAAGCCAGCACAGAGTTGTTACAAATAAAGGAAGATTGCTATACTGATATCACAGAGAGCAATGGTTTTAATCCAATTCAATGCAGAATTTTTACAAACGAGGAAGGTAAATATATGATAGTTGTTTACCACAGCAGAAGTCAAAATGCTGTATGCGAGCAGTTAATTACCTACATTAAAACATTAGCAACAAACCAACCAATAA
The DNA here is from genome assembly GCA_903891475.1 of uncultured Mucilaginibacter sp. Lineage (GTDB taxonomy): Bacteria > Bacteroidota > Bacteroidia > Sphingobacteriales > Sphingobacteriaceae > Mucilaginibacter. Next base: position 176,677 of record CAITEP010000036.1, on the reverse strand, counting down.
AACTTTATGCTTTTAGCCCGGAAAAAGAAACATTAGCAGCTGATTTTGTAGACGTTGCCGAAAAAATTGATGCATTACCCTTACCTGATGCCATTTATAATGCTTACAGGGCAACTTTTCGAACCTTGAAATTAGATAGGAAACTAATAAATCCATCAGAAACAAAAGATACCGCAAGTACTCCTGAATTATTTGAACAACCGACTGAAGAATAATATGTATATACTTAAACAATTTCAGGAAACAGCAGTTAACGCTTTATTAGGACATACATATGAGGCTTTACACACTACAGCATTACAAGTCCCAATCCTATTAGAGGCGCCAACTGGCTCTGGTAAAACGGTAATGGTCGCTTCGTATTTGGAACGATTGACCGATGAACTTCCTTTAAAACCGGGATTACATAATAATGTCGCCTTTATATGGTTTGCCCCAAATACACTACATATTCAAAGCTTTCATTCATTAAATAAGCTTTACGCCGATACCAGTAAATTGAAATGTATTGATTTGGATAACTTGAACAATAATCCAAACTTAAACCCTAAAGATTTACTTTTTGTAAACTGGAGCAGCGTTGATGGATTAAAAAAAATTTGGCGTAAAGAAAATGAAACCAATACAAATCTTGAAACCCTGATTGAAAACACTAAGGCAAACGGAACCGAGATAATATTAATAATAGATGAAGCACATTTAAGCGCATTTACTGGTCCGCAAGCTATTGCCGTTAGGAATTTAATAAGAGCAAAGATTGAGGTAATGATTACGGCTACACCAAGAACCCGCCCTCAACGAAGTGTCTTCATTTCACGTCAGCAAGTAATTGGCGAGCAAATGATTAAAAAGGGAGTTCGTTTAAATATTGGTTTGGATCCGGCACAACAAAATGGCGAAAATGTTCACATACATTTATTGCGCACCGCCTTTGCCAAAAAGCAAGAGTTAAAAAACAAATACGATGCCGAATTAGGAATTAATAAAGTAAATCCATTATTGATAATACAACTACCTAGTGATAACGCAGCTTTGAGCGAAGAGGATAAATCTATAAGAGATACCTTAGTTGGCTTATTGTTTAATGAATTTAACGTTTCAACAAATAACGGACGCCTTGCAATATGGTTAAGTGGAGAAAAAGACACTGATGGACTTGAAGATATTAATGGACACCAAGATGTTTTAATTTTTAAACAAGCTATTGCGCAAGGATGGGATTGCCCACGTGCGGCTATATTGGTGAGCTATAGAAATGTACAAAGCCCTGATTTTGGAATCCAAACCGTTGGTAGAATTTTACGGATGCCACATCAAAGGCATTATGTGGAGGATGACTTGAATTATGGTTATGTTTATACAAATATTGAAAGTAACCGCATTAACTTTGTGCCAGCAGATAGTGATTATATCAATTCACAAATTGCATATAGAAAAAATGATAAAGGTTGGGTTTTTAACAACCTCACCACAGCAGCCATTGTAAACGACAGGTCAACTCCGGGCGTTTTGAGTAGCATTTTTGAGCCACAGTTTTTTCAAATAATGGAAAAACGCTATGGTATTAAGCAATTGCCTGATATTGATTTATTTACCGAGAAAGACAATGAAGCTGCAAAAAAACAAGCTTATTTAAATCTGGAATCAATGATTGCCAACGGTTGGGAATTTGAAATAGATGAACATCAAATTCATTTACCTGCAGATATTGAAATTGATACCTACGAGGTTAATTCGATTATGCTAAGCGCAAACCAGATAAAACACTTTGCCATTACCACCGCAGAATTTAGTAATTATTTTGAACGCTTTTGTTATGATAATATAACCAGACTCAACAGATCAAAAAGCTGGAGAAAGTTACGAGAAACTCTCATTCATTTTGCGGAATATTACTTAGGAATGTTCGAAACTGGCGCACACAAATTTTTCCTTTATCCACAAAATAAGGCTTTACTTATTCCTCATATTGCCAATGCGCTTGAACGGTTTGAGGCATGGCAAGCTGCAAAAGGAAATGATAACAGAAGGGTAGAAAACAGTTTATGGGAAGTACCTGAGTTAAGGTTTTACAGTGATTTATACAAAGGAGAGGACATTGAAAAGCATGCTTTAAATCCATTTTATGAATATCAACAAGCATCATCTGTAGAGAAAGAATTTAAAAAATTCCTTATATTGAACGAACCTTATATAGAATGGTGGTACAAAAACGGGGACAATGGAAAGGAACACTTTGCAATTCCATATAATAACTTGCAAGATGAGCTTAGGCTGTTTTATGTAGATTTTGTTGTTAAATTTAAATCGGGCTCAATTGGCCTTTTTGACACTAAAACGAAACGCTCGGATGCTGATGCGCCAAAAAAGCATAATGCTTTAATTGCCTATATGGAGACAGAAAACCAAACTAAAACCAATGACAAACTTTTTGGTGGAGTTTTAATATTAACTGAAACAAATGGATCAATATCATTTAGATATTGTTCAAATACAATAACTGACACAAATGATTTGACTGGATGGGGTTTTTTAGATCCTAGTTCTATATAAATTATGGTATAATATTTTCCAAATTAAACCTAACATTCCATTTGGAATAGGGACAACCTACTAATACAAAATAAACGAATTGCCAATCAACATTTTCAGGTCGGGCTGTACCTTGTATTCCTCCGCATAATATTTCCAGTTTTCTAAAACGCTTTGTACTTGCCCTATAACTTCATCCGCTTTTTTGAGGCTTATTTGTTTCGCCACTTCCAATAAATCTTTTCTGGTTATTCCCTGTCTCTTTCCGTTCACACTCAATGATTGCTGGCTTACCCAATGACTACCGGGGCGGTAAGCATAACTTACATCATACGCCGGAGACAATGCCCATTGTCCGTTTTTATCCATTGTAAAGGCGAAGTTTTTGGCATGGTCGTCGCAATTTCGGGCCATTACATTAAAAACCATTCTTCGGTAAAGCTGCTCAGCCTGCTTATAGTCGAGCCGTAGCAAACGCATGGTTTGGAATAGCTCTTCATAACTATAATCCAATATGTTATTAAAATCATAATGCTGCATGGCGCAAAAAGTTTGTACATGTATTTTGCCAATATTGGGGATACGATCAAAACGCCTGGTCATAAAATGTGCCCTGCCATTTTCTTCCAACAGTCTGCATTCCGTCATGGTTATACCGCAGTCTGTTGCCATTTTATGGTAGGCCATCTCCACCCGGCCATAACCTTGCGGAGTACCTGTTTGGTTATCCTGCACACCATCAAACTTTATGAGCCAATGCGTATAACCTTTGGGCGCATCCGCTTGTCCGCTTCTTACTTCTCCAGTTTCGGGGTTATAAGCAATCAAGGCTTTTGCCCTTGCGCCTCCGGCCGAACTGCCAATCTTTATAATATCCGATAATTCCTTTTCATCGTGGTTAGATAAGCTGGCATGAAAGTTTTTTCTTCCTGAAAGGATAGCTTCGGCGATTTCAACCAAGCTATCCACCTCCAACTTTGTGGAACTTTCTTTGCCTTTTGGTACTACTGGTTCAAACTCCAATGCACCCATCCCTCTTTTTCCAATAAAACACAACATTTCAACCGGGTTCATGCTATCCGCCGAACGACCAGTCCTAGCCAGCCAAGTATTGATCAATGTATTGCCAAAACGGTCTGGCAGTACATCCGCCAATAATCCGGGTAATCCTTTAAAAGTAAGGTTTCCCCTTAACTCATTAAATGAAAATATCCTTCCCCTTGATTCGCTGATAGGCATCTTTAAAGGAGCAATATCCCAACCTTTGCTTAAAAATGAGGGTTCATACTCGAAATCTGCCACTTGTCTTTCTGCGTTCCAGCTAATCGCGCCAACACGCTCTCCCCACAAATTGATAAACGCGCTACCAATCATTGCCGTCCGTATTTATTGTGTTTGTAGGTCTTTGATGCCTTCTGGCTCTTTTCCGTTTTTGCTGCTCCAGTTTGGCTAGCTTCAAAGGACTTATCTTTTGTTCTATTTCAAAACTCTGCAATACTGCCAATTGGCCCAATACCCGAAGGATTTGAATTAAAGACAACAAGGTTGTCCCGTTACCCAATTCTAATTGACTGACTGTGGAGCGGCTAATACCCGCAGCATCAGCCAACTGCTGTTGTGTTTTGTTCTGTTGTAAACGGCTATCCTGTATAAACTGACCAATTTGGCTTAAAATACTCGGATCATTCATCGAGTACCAGTTAATGCTTGCTTTTGCCATCAATAATTATATTTATATTTGTTAATGCTTGCTTTTGCAAGCAAATATACAAATTTATTTTAAAATGCAATTTTTTATTTTATGATTACTAATTCAATCATTAACGTTATTTATATGTTTTGATGATTGCTATTTCAGTCATTAATTATCATGATGCAAATATACATTAAAGATTTTATGAAGATGGGCTTATACCCTGAGAACCTATTTTTTTCAAAAGAAAGGAAAAAAGAGGCAGCAAATATGGTGCCGCTGCAACGTACGAGCGCATAATGGTTTTCCGTTCGTTATCACTCCCTGCAAACCACCCTTCGGGACTTATAGCTCTCCCGTTTTCGCTTAAAGGCACCCTTTATTGGGCTTTCTTTTTTTCCTTTTTCTTTTGAAAAAATACTTTCAGGGGAAGGGGACGAAAGGAAGAGAAAAATTAACAGTTTTTTAACCCTTTAATCCCATAACAAAATGGATTTTCAAAACAACGGTAGCGCAGTAAAAGACATGCCAGCCAAAACAAACAACACAAACGGAACTCAAAACGGAGTTACCAAACATCAAAACGCTTTACCTGCCAAAGCCCAACACGGTAACGGCAAAACCGAAACAAAACCAATTGCCGAAGAAAAACCAGCCGAAGCGGTGGAAGCTGAAAAGGAAATTGTTTTACCCGCCATTGTGGAAGTAAAACCAGTAGCGGTTTTAGTGGAAGAAGAAAAGATTGTAAAGCCTGTTTTAAGCCTTGAGGCGAAACTAAAGGCGGTAAACGACTTGCACCGCAAAAGCATACAAAGGTTAACCCTGATAGCCCGTATTAAGCTATTGGAAGACTTTGAAGTTGCCCTCATGGAAAGCAATGACGAATTGGAAAGTAACCCTTACCAAGCCTGTAAGCTGATTATTAAGGATGACAGGGCTAGAGAGTTTGTAACCAATACACCGGGATTAATCCGTATGGTATCACAGTTTATTTTTGATGCCTGTAATAACAAGCTGGATGAAATTGAATCGACCATCAATTTTCCGCAAGCCTAAAAAAACTAAATACCCTTTCCCAGTAGTTTGGGAGAGGGTATTTTTTTTTGTTTAACCCTTAAACAGCAAATAAGATGTATGAATTATTTATAGAGCTAACCAACCAAATATTTTGGGAAGGCTACGCCGAACAAATGGCAATTGAAAACCCTGCCGTTTTTCAGTTTGATTATAATGAATTTATGAAAGCAATTAAAAACTAAGATTAACCAATATGGAACAACATATTTATTTATTGCTCAAAGTAGCCGTTTCTACCAAACTGCAAAGCACCTATAACGCTACAAAAGAATTGATTGCAGGAACTACCTACCAAATACCCAGCACTGAAAATGTAAAGGTGCTGAAATCGGAAATTATCCCACTAAAAACCACAACCAATTAATAAACAAATAATCAATTAACGAAGTAAACAAATAACGAAATAAAAAAATAACAATCATGGCACACAATATCAACTTTAATCAAAATACAGGTAAATATAGCTTTATGGGTACGAAGGAAAAAGCATGGCATAACCTGGGGCAAATAGTAACAGACTACCCAACCAGCGGGGAAGCAATCGAATTTGCGGGCCTAGACTATACCGTAGAAAAACGACCGCTTTACACTTTAAACAATCCTGATTTTTTAACAGGTGAAGAAAGAAGCCCCAATAAATTAAAGGTTTCTAACTTTTTTGCAACGGTACGATCCGACACCGATCAAATTTTGGGGATAGTAGGCAAGGATTATCAAATAGTACAGAATAAAGACGCTTTTTCTTTTTTTGATGCCATTGTAGGAGGTGGAGAGGGTATTTTATACGAAACCGCGGGGGCTTTGGGAAACGGAGAGAAAATATTCATTACCGCTAAACTCCCGGGATATATCAGAGTAGGCAATGACGATTTAATCGAAAAATATTTATTCCTGACTACCAGTCATGACGGTTACGGGAGTATAACCGCTGCCTTTACCCCTACCCGCATAGTATGTAACAACACCTTAAACGCTGCTTTAGATAATATGACCAACTGTATAAAAATACGCCATACCCAAAGCGCGCAGGAGCGACTGAAACAGGCGCATAACGTTATGGGTATATCAAACCGATTGACCGAGGAGCTAGACGTTATTTTTAACCGCTGGGCTAAAACGCCAATTACTGATAAACAGGTAATCAAATTAATACAGCAAGCCATGGCACCAAGCAAGGAAGTATTTGAAAAAGTACAGGATGAAAATATGGACGAGTACCCAAGCCGTTATTTAAATACCCTTGAAAAGGTTTGCGATTATGCATTTAGCAACCAAACCCAGCAAATGCACACCACAAAAGGCACACTTTTTGGGGCTTATAATGCTATTACAGGTTATCACCAAAACATAAAAGCCTATAAATCCGAGGAAATAAAACTAAAATCCATCCTTTTTGGAGCAGGTTTAAACAAAACACAAACAGCTTTTAATTTGTGTAAGGCTTTTGAGATGAATTGATTTTTTAGGCTTACGGATGGTTGTTTAAAGGGGCGTGAGCTCCTTTTTTGGTTTTATGATGTTTTTGATGGTTTTGAGTTAAGGAGGGTAAAAAACTACTTTTCTTTCCCCCTCAAACGCCGGGAAGTAAAGTAGCAAAAGAAAGGGGCTTAATGGAAGAATACAAGATGATTTTGAAACAATTTAAGAGTTAAGTGATAAATATTAGCGCTATTATTTATTTGATAGAGCAGCGTAAACAAAATTATACTTTAAAATACATGACTTCAATAAGTGGGAATTTGTAGTATTAAGGATATTAATTAAGGAAAACCTTATTATAAAAAATTCTTTTATAATCAAATTAGTGCTTAAAAAAATATTTTGAATAAAGTTTTAATATTTCCTTTTGTATTTAAATTTATACATTTGTAAAACTTTTAGTTATTTTAATTTTGAAAAATAGTTTCAGGTCAAAATTTAATAATCATTTAGTAGTATTTGTGATATTGATTTACTCTTTTATCACACTTGCTAACATATTTGTTTTACCTAAACAGGGAGTTAACAATTTAGAAACAAATACTTACCCTTCATCTACCTATAGTCAACATTTTTCTAAGGCAAAATCAGTATCATTCGTTAGTAGAATGGATAAATCTATTCTAGTTGAAAACAAGGTAACCATTTATGCTACGCTAGTATTGTTAATAACTGGTAGTCTTTTATTGGCTATTTTCGGCAAAATCAGTTTTGAAAGCCCAATTTGGCAATTACCAAATTTACTTCTTCTAGTAAATAATAAATATTCGTTTAAATATTTCTGCTCGTTTCGCATCTGAAACTTTTGTAACCTGTCTTTTTTTGGGGATTTGAATTTATAGTCAGCTATATTCAAAAATTTTAATTACCCCTCCGCGGTTTACACTATTCTAAAAATTTCTAATTAAAAAAACGAAATGTTAAGTATTAGCAAATACTACCTCGTGCTTTTATTACTTTTTATTACCTCAGTTTTAAAGGCACAATCATCTAAACAATTATTATTAAAACAATTGCTGAAGCAAGTTGAACTCAAAGCTCCAATACTACTCACTGATTCTGCTGCTATTTTAATTAAACAAGCGCAGGCGGATGAAACAAAAAATAATTGGCTACCTAGTTTAAAACTTAATTACCAAGCCGATATTGGTACCAGCAATAATACCACCGGTCCGTATTTTGGATTTGGAATAATTCCATCCAGCTCAGGTGGTATTCATTCAAACAATGTTACCACAACCTTGGCTGATAATTTAGGAATAGCAGCATTTGATTGGGAGATATATAATTTTGGTAAGTACAGTGCCGAAAATAAGGTAGCTCAATCCGAAATAAAAGTTGAACGGGAAAATTTTACCCAATCAAAATTTAACTTAGTTTCATACACTATTTTAAATTACCTGCAATTAATACGTCTACAAGATTTTCTTAATATCCAATCTCGCAACATTAATCGAACGCTGGAAATTCGACGTTCTATCCAATCCTTAGCCAAAAGTGGTGTAATAGCTGGCATTGACACCAGTATTGCCGAAGCTGAACTTTCAAAAGCACGGTTAAACTATATAGAATTAGATAACCAATTGAAAAAGTTACAATTGAAGTTATCAGCCATTAGCGGTATAAACTATCAATCCATCATTCCGGATAGTACTTTGGAAAATACATTGATTGAGCAGCCATCAGCCTACTTGTTTATACCCGATTCAATAAACCACCCCTTGATTAATTTTTACAGATCGGTTTATAAAAATAATCTTCAACGCGAAGAATTGGCTAAAAAACTTTATAATCCTAAAATATCATTTGATGCAGCAGCTTGGGAGCGTGGCTCAAGTGTTTCGGCAACTGGTCAATATAATAGACTTTCATCTGGTTTAGGGTTACAAAGAAGTAATTATTTGGTTGGCTTGAGTATATCATACAACTTATTTGATTTACGAAAACAACAACTAAAGTTAAATACCCAAAAAGCAAATTCAGATTATTCGCTTAAGAAATTGCAGGAAGAGCAACAATTACTTTCAACAGGCGCTAAACAAGCTGATGTTGAAATGCAAACAGCCTTAAACAGATTGAAAGAAATTCCTAAACAATTAAAGGCTGCAAATGATGGTTATCGGCAAAAGTTATCACTTTATAAAAATGGACTAACTGATATTTTAGAATTGGATGCTGCATTAAACATATTGTACAGAGCCGAAACTGATTATATGGAGGCTAAATACGATTATTCAAGTGCCTTATTCCAAAAAGCCATAACAGAAAATCAAGTCAATTCAGTTTTAAACTTTTTAAAATAAAAAATTATGTCAATGGTCACATCTGCACTTAAAAGGCCAATTACCGTTTTGGTGGTTACCATGAGCCTTCTAATATTTGCAGTGCTCAGTGCAATCAATATCCCTATAGATATATTCCCGAAACTCAATTTGCCAACAATTTATGTTATTGAATCATTCGGAGGAATGTCTCCCCAACAAATGGAAGGCTTTTTTGCTACAGGTTTGCAAAATCAGTTTTTATATGTTGATGGCGTAAAAAACATAAGTAGTAAAAGCATTCAGGGTTTAACAATCATCAAGATCTCGTTTTATGAAACAACCAACATGGCCGAGGCTTCTGCACAGGTAGCATTGCAAGTAAACCGAGCACAAAGTTTTTTTCCTCCCGGAGCATTACCTCCACAGGTTATACGGTACGATGCATCCTCTTTACCAGTAGGCGAATTGGTTTTGGATAGTAAAACAGAAAATCTTAAAGATATTTATGACCTTGCCGCTACCCGAATTAGGCCAATGTTCGCTACAATTCCAGGGCTATCTGCTCCCCCGCCCTTTGGGTCAAACGCAAGGTCAATTATATTAAGTATTGACCCAGCCAAATTACGCAGTTTTAACCTCACGCCCGACGAAGTTGTAGAGTCCTTAGCTAAATTTAATGTAATGTCACCATCCGGAAATATTAGGATTGGTAGTACCATGTATTTAACTACCATGAATACATTGATTAAGGATGCAACTAATTTTGGAAATATACCAGTAATAACAAAAAATGGGATACCCATTTTTATGAAGGATATAGCCAGAGTGACCGACGCTGCCGATATTACCGTTGATTATGCACTGATTAATGGCAAGCGTTCTGTGTATATCCCGATAGTAAAAACGGCATCCGCCTCCACGTGGTCGGTTGTTCAGGACTTAAAAAGCAAATTACCCGAAATGCAAAATTTGCTACCAAACGATGTTAAGATATCCTATGAGTTTGACCAATCTGTTTTTGTGGTAAACGCAGTAAAAAGCCTGATTACCGAGGGTGGATTAGGTGCACTGCTAACAGGCTTAATGGTATTGCTTTTTTTGCGCGATTGGCGTAGCAGTTTAATTGTAGTTATTACAATTCCCGTATCTATACTGGTTGGTGTATTACTTTTAAGCTTATTTGGGCAAACCATCAATATCATGACTTTAAGTGGGCTAGCACTTGCAATTGGAATATTGGTAGATCAGGCAACGGTCACTATTGAAAACATCCACCAGCACTTGGAAATGGGTAAATCAAAAAAATTAGCTATTTATGATGCTTGCGAGGAAATATCATTCCCCTTATTGCTGATATTACTCTGTATTCTAGCTGTATTTGCCCCTTCATTTATGATGAATGGGGTGCCAAAGGCGATGTTCCTTCCACTATCTCTCTCCATTGGTTTAACCATGATAGTGTCCTATATTTTGGCGCAAACCTTAGTACCAATATTGAGTAATTGGATGATAAAAGCGGAGCGATACCAAACTTACCATCACAGTAAACTACATGCACATGCCGGGGAATCGATGGATACCAATGAAAGGGAACAAATAAATCAGCATAGAAAGGAAGAAATAGAACACCCGGAGGAAAATGACTTTTTCGAAAAAGTAAAATCGCGGTTTATCCTGCTTCTTACCCGGCTTATGCCGAACAACAAGCTCATAGTTTCACTTTATCTAATTATTATCATCGCATTAGCAGGTATCGGGTTTGTTATAATAGGAAAAGACATGATGCCTAAACTAAATAACGGTCAATTTCAAATGCGAATTGATGAACCTATAGGCACAAGGTTAGAAGTTACCGAAGATAAGTTTAAGATTTTACTTGATGTAATTAAAAGAACGGTAAATAATAACGTAAAAATTACCTCCGGTTATATTGGGCTTGTGCCAAGTAGTTTTGGTAGCAGTAATTTATATGTATTTAATACAGGTGTTCATGAAGCAGTATTGCAGGTTAATCTTGACGAGGATTACAAAGTAAATATGGATGAATTAAAGGATGCACTCCGTAAAAATATAGCGCATGATTTGCCTGAAATGTCCATCACATTTCAGCCTATTGATATGACGGAGAAAATTATGAGCCAGGGTGCCAACACACCCATAGAGGTACAAGTGGCAGGTAAAGATATCCAACAAATTAAAGGTTTTGCAAATAAGGTATTAGCTAAACTGAAAGCAATAACTTATTTAAGAGATGTACAAATAAACCAACCCCTGAATTATCCTGTAATAGCCATTACGCTCAATAGGTTAAAGGTCGCGCAACTTGGTCTCAATGTGAGTGACATAGCACGGTCGGTTACTGCCAGCACTTCCTCCAGTAGGTTCACGCTCAAAAATTTATGGCTCGACCAAAATAATTCTTATACCTACCAGGTACAGGCACAGGTTCCAGAATATGTAATGAACTCGATGAATGAACTTAAAGAAATTCCACTGGTTAAAGGGCAAAGTAGCCCTACTCTGTCGGATGTTGCTAGCTTTAAGGAAAATACTGAACCTGGCGAATATGACCGTGTAGGACCAAGACGATTTATTACTGTTAGTGCCAATATTTATAAAATGGATTTGGGTACAGCGACTAATGATGTACAGAAATGCTTAAAAGAAATAGGAACACCGCCAAAAGGTTTAATTGCCTCAGTTGAAGGAATGTCAAACCTATTGACTGATACGCTTAAAAGCCTTCAAAATGGTTTAGGATTTGCAATTTTGGTAATCTTTTTATTGCTGGCCGCGAATTACCAAAGCTTCAAAGTATCACTCACCGTATTGGTAACCATACCTGCTGTAATATTAGGTTCAATTACTGCTCTTTTAATTACAGGGTCTACACTTAATCTACAATCCTACATGGGTATGATTATGTCCACAGGTGTCTCCGTAGCCAATGCTATATTAATTGTTACGAATGCTGAAATTCTAAGGCTGGAATATAAAAATGCTTCTAAAGCCGCAATTACAAGCGCATCCATTAGGTTGCGACCTATACTAATGACAAGCTTCGCAATGATTGCAGGAATGATACCGATGGCCTCGGGATTGGGGGAAGCTGGCGAACAATCTGCACCATTAGGTCGTGCGGTTATAGGAGGCTTATTTGCCTCAACATTAGCAGCCTTATTCATATTACCACTTGTATTTGCATGGGTACAAAAAAGCACCTCATACGAAGAACCATCATTAATGCCATTTGAAAATAATGAAGAACAAAATTTAAAAACATTGAATTATGAAATTTAAAATAATTGCTGTAGTACTCATTTGCCTGTTATTTGCGGCATGTGTGGGAAACCAAAAGCCCGCTGATTTAACAAAGAGCATCAATAAAGAAAATTTAAAAAATCAAATTGTAACGGTAGGAGAAAGCCAACTTGCCAGTATGGTAAAATTACCCGGTAAATTGTTGCCATTTGATGAAGTAAACATTTTTCCGAAAGTAAACGGATTTGTAAAGCAACTTTTTGTAGACAGGGGTTCCATAGTTAAAAAAGGACAGCTACTACTAATTTTAGAAGCTCCGGAAATGGAATCGGCCTATCAATCAGCCTATTCAAAGTACTTACAGATTGAAGAAAATGCGGAATCAAGTAGAGAAAAGTTTATGCGGTTAAAGGAAGCAGCTAAAGAACCTGGTTCTGTTTCGCAATTGGATTTGGACCTATCCAAATCAAAAATGAAGGCCGATTTATCAATGGTGAAAGCAGAACTATCAAATGTTAAGGCAGCTAGTACTATGTTAGAATATTTGAAAATTTACGCACCATTTGATGGCATAATTATCAACAGGAACGTTTCACCGGGTGCATTGGTTGCACCTGGCAAAATTACCGATCAGCCTATGCTTGTTTTACAAGATATTAATAAAATGCGCCTTACCGTGGAAATCCCTGAAGATTATGTAGACAAATTGGACTTAACCCAACCGGTAAAATTTTTATTTAATGCATTACCTGGGCAAACCTATGCAGCTAAAATTAGCAGATCTGCAAATTCATTAGGAGGTATGCAACAAGAAGCAATCGAAATTGATGTTAAAAATTCTGACGGTAAATTTAAGCCTGGTATGTACGCGGAGGTTGATATACCAATGCTTTCAACTGCCAAGTCCTTATTGGTTCCAAATAGTTCAATTGTGCGTTCTACTGAACGCGAATACGTAGTAAGGGCCATTAGAGGAAGAGCAGATTTAGTGGATATTAAGGAAGGATTGACAAATAATTACAGTACCGAAGTGTTTGGAAAATTAAATATTGGAGATTCCATAGTATTAAAACCAAATGATGAAATTAAAGAAAATATGATACTAAAATAAAGAAACCTAAATATTAAAAATTATAAAAGTTGGATATTAAATAACCTTAATAACTAGTATTATGATTGAAGAAAATATATTCCTTGAAAAAATACGACGTAGGATTAAAGAAATACGAAAAGAAAAAGGTATAACCATGCAAGAATTAGCTGATCATTCTAACGTTAGCAAAGGATTAATTTGTCAGATAGAGAAAGGTGTATCAAGACCTTCATTACACATGTTGTTAAGAATTATAAATTCTTTGGATGTTGACTTAAATATATTTTTTAATCAACTTCATTAATTTCAAATAAATTATAATTGGCAACATGTATTGAGAAATTGGTTAAATTAAGGCAGAAAGGAAATGGATTTTTCATTTCTCATCTATTGTTTTGATTAATTTTTTGTATTTTTTTATTTATTATTTTATCCTTAATAATATGTTTTACTATTTAATACCCCGTTTTAATAATTTAAAAATGCTACAATGGTTGTGGCATTATAAATAATAAGAATATGGTGGATACGATTTTAGTTGAAGAATGCCAAAACGAAGTTTTTATAAAAAAATTCGAACAAATTGTTTTAAAATATCCAAAAAACATTGCTGTAAAATATAAGCACCATGCACTTACCTACTTACAACTGAATACTGAGACCAATAAACTTGCTACCTACCTACAGTCGAAATATAAAATTTCACACAATGAACTGATCGGCATTATGGCGGATAGAAGCGAAACCATGGTTATTGGTATTTTAGCAATACTTAAGTGTGGTTGCGCATTTGTTCCAATTGAACCAAATGGTTCGCATGAAAGATTTCACTTTGTATGCTCAGATACGGCTATAAAATTAGTATTATTTAATATTCCTGAGTCAAAATTACCTTCGGTTGATGGTGTAGAATTTATTGATTTGAATAACAATAAAAACTATCAGGGTAAAGGTTTTAATTTGGATATTCCAATTAAATTAGAAGATATTGCCTATGTAATGTATACATCAGGAAGCACTGGTATCCCTAAGGGAGTACTAATAAAGAATGAAAATTTAGTGAATTTTATTGCTGGCTTTATAAAATCTTTTAATGTAAATAACAATGATACTTTTCTACAAATTTCAAATTTCCTATTTGATTCATGTATATCAGAAATTTTTGTTCCTTTAACCTGCGGTGGCTGTGTTGTAATTCCTGAAAAGGGTATTCAATCATATCCTGAGCGCGTTATAAATAATATTCATGAGAATGGCGTTTCCATCATCTTTTTCACGCCAGTGATGTTGCAATTATTGTTAGACTATATCTCATCCTTTAGTATTAATCCCGAAAATTTCAAGTCATTAAGAAGAATCATAACCGGAGGAGAAACCGTTACGCTTAAATTAACAAATTTATTTAATGATGCATTATATAAAGCTACCGGAACCGGATTAACAGTAGCTTATGGCCCTACAGAAACTACCGTTTGGGTAACAGTTTGGGATTGGACACCACAACCTAAACAGGGCATTATACCTATAGGTAAACCAACCGCGAATGTAGAGGTTTATATTTTAGATGATGCAAATATAAAAGTAACAGACGGTGATGAAGGCGAAATTGTAATTGCCGGAAAAACAGTTGGACTAGGTTACCTAAATAGGGAAGAAATTAATAAGGAAAAGTTTGTGCCAAACCCATATCGTGAAGGCGAAACCATGTATAAAACAGGCGATAAAGGCAGAATATTACCTGATGGAAATATTGAGTTTTTAGGAAGGTTTGACAACATGGTAAAACTAAATGGAACAAGGATTGAATTAAGTGAAGTTGAAAAAAACATACTAAAACTTGATAAAATAAAGGAGTGCATTGTTTTGATGAAGTTAATAAACAATGCCAATGAACTGGTGGTATATTTTACCACCAAAAATCCGGAAGATGATGAGAAACAAATAATTGATGAAATTTTAATTGTGTTAAACTCCGTTTTACCTAGCTATTCAATTCCAAACTTTTTTGTAAAACTGGATAGCTTTTTAATAAATGCGAATGGAAAAATAGACAGGAAAAATTTACCTACTCCTCGAGGTCGCTATTTTAAACATGATAAACCATTTACCGGGCCAACCACTGAAACCGAAAAAAAGCTTACCAATATTATAGAGCAAATATTAAATGCAGAGCATGTAAGTATTGACGACCCAATTTTTAACATAGGTGTAAAATCAATTTTAGTAACTAAAATATTAATCTTAATAAAAAATGTGTTTAATACTACCATCAGTGTTTCGGAGTTTTTTCAATATCCAACAATTAGGGTATTATCACTTTTTATCGACAATCAAATAACCGGACACTCAAATCCTTTTACCTTACTTCGTCCTGGTTTAGGCTCCACCATTTTTTTAATTCCGGGTTATTTGGGCGATCAATTTAATTTTGCTGATTTTGTATCTAATTATAGTTTGAAGCAGCCGCTTTACAGTATCGATTTTTCGAATGTAAAGGGGTTTGACTATCATACCGACTATTTAAGTGTTTTCGCGAAAGAATTAATTGCACATATTAAAACAATTCAGCCATTGGGCCCTTATTTTTTTGTGGGATACTCCCTCGGCGGTCTGATTGCATATGAAATTGCTTGTCAGCTACAGCAAAATAATAATAAAGTCGCTTTATTGGCTATAGTAGGTTCAACACCGCCTTATTTTAGGGAAGGATTTTATGCTAAGTATAGTATCTTACGGGAATTAAATATTTTTTTAAAGCCTAATTTAGAGGTAATTCTCAAATATTTTAAGTACCGCATTCCGCATATTTTTAGGGTATTCAATAATAAAGTAGCTAAATCAAGTATTGAATTAGTTAATAATAATAGTCAGGAAGTAACATCTGATACTTTAAAAAACTCAATCGACTATAAGGAAGGTTCACTGTTTTTTAAATTGACATTTAAAACTTCTCTTAAATTTAAGGGCGATGCGCTTATTATTTATGAAAATTTGAATAAAACCAGATACTCAAACTTTAATCCTGAAGAATATTACATCTACCACATTATGCCTATGATGTGGAAGAGATTTGTAAAAGGCAAAGTGGACGTTCATTTAATTAATTCCCTCCATGAAGAAATTCTGATTGAGCCATATGCCGCTGAGGTAGCAAAAATTATTGAAGACTACTTTGATAAACGCACGCAGGACGAAATATTAAATTGGGTTAAATTTAAATTGGATATTCCGTTCAAGACGTGAACATCCCAAATTAATTTATTATAAGCCTAGGTATATTTTAATGATTTATTATACCTATAAAATGAATTGATTTCGAGTAGAAAAGGGAAATACAATTTAATTCGCAATAAGAACTCAAGAACCAAAACCTTGTAATAGCTTTATCTCATTTCGGTATAATAATATTTTACCGTCGTTTTCTAATATCTTTAACAACCTCGATACTACTACCCTCGAAGTAGCCAATTCATCAGCAATTATGTAATGCGATACTTTAATCAGATTTGAGCCTGAATGCCTTTGCTTTTCTTTTAAATAAGCAATCAACCTTTCATCCAGTTTTCGAAAGGCAATGCTTTCAATAGACTTGAGCAATTCAGAAAAGCGCTCACTAAAACTCCGCATAATATAATTTTTCCAGCTAGGGTATTTATGTAACCACTCATCCAATTTATTATGAGGAATTGAGATTATTTCAGCATCTCCTTCTGCTATAGCTTTTACGTCGCTTTTCTTTTCCTCCAAACAGCAACTATAGGCCATAGAACAGGTTTCATTATCCGATAGGTAATATAAAAGTATCTCTTTGCCACTCTCTTCTTTTTTTAGAACCTTTAATGTTCCTTTAATTACAAGCGGCATCATCTTAATATATTTACCATAATCCATAATAATGTCACCTTCCTTAAAATGCTTTAGTGTACCAAACTGCTTAATTTCTTCATTTAAGGCAGGCTCAAAATTAAAGCCTAGGGTATCTAATCTATGCATAAAGCTAAATTACTAGTTTATTGTACTAATACCTAATTCTAATATACAAAAGGGTTAGTTGATTTATTTATTTAAATGAAACAGCTGTTTAAAAGCTGGGAAAAATCTTCCGGTTTTTAGCATATATACAGTGTAATCACTAAATTGTTTTTTCAGCAATTTTTCTTCATAATTAGATTTGAAATAGAATAAAATAAGCAATGACAATGTTATTAATATGCGACAACCATCACTTGAATAAAATGAAAAGCCTGCTGCGGCCATCAAAATTCCGCTGTAAATCGGATGCCTTACATATTTATATACGCCTGTTTTTAATAAGCTACCATTTTTTGTTGGTGTGGGAAATGGGGATAAGTTTACGTTTAGCTGAAGAATAGCAACCAAGATAATTGCAAATCCAATAATAGTTATTGCCAAGCCAGTTATACTATGAAATGTTTGCAAGTTTAATTTTATGTAATTAGGCGCTAAAATATAGGTGATAAATAATAGTAACTGAATTCCAACAAATAAATAATCTTTATATTTTATTGACATAAAAATTTTGAGTTACGAAGGCTTAACCAAAATATATCAAAAGAAGAAAATCAACTTTTAATTTTCTTCTTTTAAAAAATAAAAGATATTGACTTTATTTAACAAATTGGTTCACATTATTCCATGAACCACCGTTTATAACATTGGTAAAACCATTCTGCTCCAAAATAGTTTTTGCCTGACTACTTCTACCTCCACTTTGACAAAAAACAATTATGTTTTTTTTATTTTTAAATTTATTTAGCTGCGTTGTAATATTATTTAATGGGATGTTTTCTGATCCCTTTACATGCCCTGCAGCAAACTCACCCGGAGTTCTAACATCCACTAAAAAGGCACCTTCATTGATAATTTGTTGTAAATCTACCTTGGTTGAAGTACCAAATAACTGACTAAATATGTTCATGCTTTTTTAATTTATTTATTATTCTTATTTATGATTTCTACCGACGTATAATTTTTAACTTCGCTACTCTGTCTCCAAAGTAGCTCACCCCCTTTAAAAAGTATTAGAGTGGGATACCACTTAGCTGAAACTAATTTGCTCCATGTTGATTTCTACCTATATCTACCTTTATAATGATAGTTGAATTTCCTAATTTTTGATTTAAGTCTGTAAGGATAGGGATAATTGCCTCATAAGGGCTACACCATGTTGCAAAAAAATCAACTAACAAAAGCTTATCAAATTTTATTATTCTGCTAAATGTAATTCCTTCTATACTGAATCTTCTTTCATAAAAATTCCACCTAAAAGAAATCCAAGTGTTGCTCCTGATAGGGTGCTATTTAAAGGCTTAGAAGTAATAGGACATCTACCTGATGTACATCCAATAAATTGCCAATACAAATATCCGCAGATAGCTCCAGATACGATACCAAAGAGGTAAGCCTTATTGCTATTTAACCACTTCCTCATAAGTTGTTTCCTTTTGACTATCATTGTCATTGTTTTTTTTAATTGAGTATGTACAAGCTCCAGACCCACAGCAGCCTATATTTAAAACAGGCATCATTATAAATAATAAAGCAAGTATTCCTATTGTTATATCTTTCGTACTAATGGCCTGCATCAAAATTACAACTCCTATTATAAGGCGTAATGCTCTAGAAAAATTCCAGTTGTTTAATATAGCTTGTTTCATATTTTACTGAATTGTTTTCAAATTGATTAAAGAATATAATTTTTCAACGTTCCAATTTCATTTAGAATCTTCAAATGCTTAAATATTGTAATGTTTGAGGGGTATTCCCCAAATCAAAACTATACTAAAGCATATTTAAACAAGTTCATTTTTATAGACAAAACAAAAGTAAATACTATCTTAAATTATTTTTGTAACATAGGTTACATTAAAAAGAGATAAAATAATGAATAATATCTACGCTGATTGTAAAATGCGTTCAGCTTATAATTTTATCCCAATAAATCGTAATACTTCAGCCGGTCCTTTATGGTATTCACCTTCCTGTAATTCAATGTGCATCATTTGCAAAAGTTCAGTTTGCAGTGTACCAAAAAGTTCTTGAATAATTTGCTCATTAAACAGCATAGTCACGTCTTTTGGTCCACCTGAAGAATTCCCGAGTTGATTTGTATTAAATGCCTCTAATATAATCCGGCCTCCTGGGTTAAGCCAACTAATAGCTTCTTTATACAATCTTGTTCGAACCTCAACAGGTAAATGTGCATATATTAGCGCCACAACGTCGGCACTTTTTTCCGGATATTCTATTAAAGAAGCGTCATCTATAAGGTAATCGATCCGAACATTTTTTTTGCTGGCCAGTTGCACTGCTTTAGCTTTGCCTTCCTCGCTTGAATCAAATGCTTTTACTTCCCAGCCTAACGTTGCGGCATACACTGCGTTTCTTCCTTCACCATCGCAAGGTAAAATTATTTTTCCGGGTTTTATTTTTTGAATTTCTTCCGCAAAAAAAACATTTGGTTCTTCGCCATAGGCATATTCCTTGGCGGCATATCTATTATTCCAGTAATCACTCATTTATGTTTGTTTTATTAATAGCTAGTTTCATCCATTTTAACTTTCCCCCTAAAGGTCCAAAAAACAAAGGTGGTATAAGCTGCCACCAACGGAACACCAATTGCAGCTATGGTTAGCATAATGCCCAATGATTTTTGTGAAGATGAACCATTATAAATGGTAATGTTGTATGCAGGGTTAATAGTAGATAGTATAATATTAGGAAATAGGTTTATTGTTACAGTAATTAACAATAAAGCTGAAGTAAATGCTGAGGATAAAAATGCCTTGAAAAATACGCCTTTTTCTAACAACCTTCGGGTATTTATAATGGTTAAAATAGTAAGCAATGGGATAATAAAAAGATAAGGATGAGTTCTGAATTTTTCGGTTGTTTGAGGCAGATAGATCAATGTAGCCATTGTTAATGCTACATAAGAAATCACGAAAAATCGACTTGTATTTTTAGCCAATACCCTTAGTTTAGCATGTAATCTGTTTTCTGTTTTCATAATCAGGTAAGTAGCTCCATGCATCATGAACAAAGCCACCACTGTAACACCCGTAATCAGCGCATAAGGATTTAATAAATTAAAGAAGCCACCTACATATTCAAAATCCTTGTTAATTGGAATTCCCTGCATTACATTTCCTAAAACAATACCCAACAAAAGCGCAATCAATGTACTTGAAATGGAGTAAATAATATCCCATGTTTTTCTCCACCATAACATACTTTCCTTGCTCCTAAATTCAATTGCGATGGCTCTTAAAATTAGCACGGTTAAAAAAAGCATAAAGGGGATATAAAATGCCGAAAATATAGTTGCATAAACTTCGGGAAACCCGGCAAATAAAGCCCCACCACCAATTACTAGCCATACTTCATTTCCATCCCAAACAGGACCTATGGCATTTAAAGCTATTCTACGGCTTTCATCTTTTTTAAAAAACAAATGCAGGGACCCTGCACCTAAATCAAATCCATCCAGTATCGCGTATCCTGTAAAAACAGCCCCGACAACTAAAAACCACCAGGTTGGATAATCTATTCCTAATATAGTTTGCATGTTAGTTTAAAATAGGATTATTACGTTTTGAAAATTCAGGTATCGGCTGTTCGTCATGTTCGTCGAATCCATGTTTTATCTTTTTATTTAGAAGATAAATAAATAACGCAAAAAGTAAAGTATAAACCAATGTGAATAAAATCAATGAAAACAAAACCTGATCAGCATGAACTGCTTTTGACAAGGCATTACTTGTCCTTAATAATCCGTAAACTACCCAAGGTTGTCTGCCCATTTCTGCGGAGAACCAACCCATTTGATTTCCTAATTGAGGCAATAAAACCGAATAGGAGAATATTGCCATCAACCATTTGTATTTAAATAATTTCCCACGCCACCATAAAAACACAGCTAACAAGGTAAGTGCAATAATGGCGACACCAATTGCAATCATTAAATGGTAAACTTGAAAAATTGCATTGATTTGTTTCGGTCTGTCATTTACCGGGAAAGCATCTAAGCCTTTAACAGGAGTAGTGAAATTCTGATATAGTAAAAAAGTAAGGCCTCTTGGAATTTTTAATCCACTAACAGTTTTCTTCTCTTGGTTTACGTATCCAAATAAATACATATCGGCAACCTTCAAGCTATCATAATGACCCTCAAAAGCTGCAAGTTTAGCAGGTTGGTTTTTAGAAACCCCATCAGCAGAATTATGACCTGTTAACAATTGGAGTAACCCAGATATGGTTGCGACTAATAAGGCGAGTTTAAAAGCTTTTTTAGATATTTCAATATGTCTGTTTTTTAATAAATAATAAGCGTGTACACTTAAAACAAGAAACGATCCGGCCAGAAAAGCACCTACTAATACATGCGATAATCTATCAACTGCTGATGGATTAAAAACCATTGCCCAAAAATCGGTAACTTCTGCCCTTACTTTCAATCCGGAACCAACGATATGAAATCCCGAAGGTGTTTGCTGCCAAGAGTTTGCAACTACAATCCAGATAGCAGAAAACATGGAACCTAGTGCTACCATGACGGTAGAAAAGAAATGGACTTTTGGCGAAACCCTGTTCCAGCCGAATAATAATAAACCCAGGAAACCACTTTCGAGCGCAAACGCAAAAATACCCTCAGCTGCCAGCGCGCTACCAAATATATCACCTACGTACCTTGAATAAGTTGCCCAGTTAGTACCGAATTCAAATTCCATCACAATACCTGTAGCAACTCCAATACCAAAAATTAAGGCAAAAACTTTTATCCAAAACCGGGTCATAATTTCATATGTCTTGTTTCCTGTTTTTAAAAACATGCCTTCCATTACCACCAGCATAACACCCAAACCTATACTCAATGGTGGATAGATATAATGAAAACTGGCCGTAAATGCAAACTGTACCCTGCTTAAAACTTCAATATCCATGTTTACGTTAATTAAAATATCAAGAGTGACCCTTCACTACAATTTTAATAATTTTTAAGGTTAAAATAATAAATCTTAAAATTTGAAATGGTATAAATTTACGCCAAAACAAGGTAAAATTTGTCGGGGTAGGCGGATAATATTGTTCAGAATATTTATCTATAACCAATCGATTTTCCATAGTCTATATTTTTTAGATTTAATTTATTTATTCAGGAATTAACCACCAAAACGGTTTTCCCTTAGCTTTGTAAAGGAACATATAGTGCATAAGCCATTTTAGCCAATGTCCGGCAAGACCAGGTTCGCCCATAGTAGTTTTTATATCTCTTCCCCATTCAGGAAATTTATCCCAGTCAGGTACTACCGGACTAACCGTCATAGTAGCTGCTGTACCTTTGCTCATACCATACCCGGCCGAAACTATGCAGGCTGCACCCATTCTGCCCATCGAAGCCCTATGCTTAATTTCCGGGTCACCTGTTTTAATCCAAGCTATTATATTTTCGGCTGTTACCTTACCCATTACACCTGATGGCATACCTGTCCTAGGTGCTGTCGCAAAAATTGGGGTACCATTTTTGCTAGTCATTGGTTTAGAAATTGAATGGGGCGGTGCAAAAGCAATTCCAGGTGCAAAAATATTGGGGTATGATGGATTCTGGTAAGTTTGAGGCCAATCCTGAACAGACCATTGTTCAAACGGACGAGGTGTGTAATCAGCATCAACTTTCATTAAACCATTCGGCGCAAACAAACAATCTGTAATATCACTGTTTTGTTTATCGAATGCTTTGAAACCATGTCCTGCAAATCCAGGAATAAGCATTGCGAAATCATAGTTTTGCTCCAAATATTCCCCGTCAAGATTTTCATAAAATATTTTGTGCGCGTCTATTTTCTTGACGCCAGCCCTCTTAATCCATTTTATATTTCTTTCTACAAAGTACGACTCTGCAAATAGCTTTGTATTTGAAATAAAACCACCTTTTTTTATGAAGGCCCCGCCCATTCCAAAATCACCTAATTCATATTCATTTGTTATCCATATCACCTCTGCTAAATCTTGAAGTCCACGCCTTTTAATCTCAAAATCAACATTTAGGATGTATTCAAATGCAGCACCTTGACAGGTAGCAGTTGGATGACCGGTTCCAATAACAAAAGTTTGCTTTTGACCATTTTTCATTTTATCCAGCTTTTCTTTAAACAACTTCCAGGCTTCTGTTGCATGTCCAAAGGTGCATACTGAGGCAATATTTCCTTGTCCAGGAATCAACCCTTCCGTGGCTCCAAAATTCAGTTTGGGCCCAGTTGCATTTATTAGGAAATCAAAAGGAACTTTTTGTTTCAAACCAAATTTCTGTGGTGAAGTATATTCAACTTCTACATATCCAGAATTTGTATCATTATCGCCTTCGGGATAAAAACTTATTGCCTTAGCCTGCAAAAATTCAATACCCCATTTTTTATAGAGAGGTATGAGATCAAATTTTATATCTTCTGCAGTCATTCTCCCAACGCCGACCCAAATATTTGAAGGAATCCATTGGTAAGTACTTGTAGGTGAAACTACTGTAATTTGATGTTGCTTTGATAAATATTTTTGCAAGTAGGATGCAGCAGTATGACCTGCAACCCCTGCTCCTAGAACGACAACTTTTGCCATGTTATTATTGTTTAAGTACCAGAAACTATATTCAATATTCTTTCAACAGCTCAAAGGTATCCTATACTAATGTCTAGGTTGGTGACATTTGTTACATTTTCGATTTTATATCAAATGATAAAAAATAAATAGGTAGTTCTCCAATAAAAGCTGTTTTTAGATAAGGATAAAAAAATAAATAGATAGTAATATTGTTATGAGTTTAATATTCTATTAATAATAAATGAATTGTAGTATTTAATTTTATAATAAATTTGGAGTAGACTATATTGAAATTTATTCAGTCATACCCTATCTATGTTTAAACAATTCCCGACGTTCAGTATTTGTAGCCTAGATAATAAAAAATCTACTATCAATGATTTCGCAATTTACAAGCTGAGAGATTTCATAAATGAGAACAAGGGTCTTGTTTTTCCTCATAGACACTCCTTTTACCAAGTATTATATATTACAGAAGGTAATGGTACACATGTAATTGATTTTAATAAATATGTAGCGGAACCGGGTAATATGTTTTTTTTAGCGCCTGGGCAAATTCATGAATGGATATTCGAAGACAATATCAACGGAATTTTGATCAATTTCAGTGAAAACTTTTTCAGCAGTTTTCTTGCCAACCGCTATTATATAAAGGATTTCACGTTTTTTATAGGGAATGGCTCACATTCATTAGTAAAGGTTAATGAAGATGAAGTATTTGTAAATCAACTACTATCAAACATATCCGAAGAATACTGTTTAACAGATAATTCGCATCTCGATATTATTAGACTACAATTGCTTCATCTATTTAATGTGATAAACAGGAAAATCTCTAATCCTGTAGATGCGTATTTTGGTCAGAACTATGCTATTCAATTAAGAAACTTTGAAAAAAAAATTGAAGATTTCTATCTAACCAAGCGTCTACCTAAGGAATATGCTGCCATGCTTTTTATCACACCCAATCATTTAAATGCCATTTGCAAGAAAATAAAAGGAGTTTCAGCTGGCAGGTTAATTAGAAACAGGGTTTTACTTGAGGCAAAAAGACTACTGGTTAACTCGGATAAAAACATAGGCGAAATATCAATTATGCTAAACTTTGAAAACAACTCATATTTTTCTCGTTTTTTTAAACAATATGAGGGTATAACCCCAGAAGAATTCAAGAAATCCAATAACCAATCTTAGTTTTCGGTAAATAGTGTCATTGATTCCATAAATCGGTAAACAAAAGGTTCTTTGTTGCGTTCTAATTTTGTCCTTGAAAAAACAAGAGAGAAAATGAAAGTAGAACATGACGAAATATTTGATTTTAAACCCACTGGTACAATAGCCTTTATTATTTTATTACTTGCTTTTACAGCCCTGGTTTGGTTTGGTATTTATAGCATTCAATTAGATAGACATATTTAATTTAAAATTATGAATAAATATGAATTAAGGGTAATGGTACTTACAGGCGGACTCTTATCCATTTTTTTATTTGCCCTGCTGTACAATACGTTTAGCAGAAAAATAGATGTGCCTACCTGTGTACCATATACCGGAGCATTTAAAAAACCGCATATCAAAAAAGTAGATAATTTAACCTACGAAGTATATTCAGTTGCGCATATGTGGGCATTTGAACCCAATGAAATAACCATCCCGGCAGGTAGTACAATCGATCTGTACCTAACCTCCTCTGATGTGGTACATGGGTACAATATCGTTTTAAAAGGCATCAACCTTATGGCCGTGCCAGGCGGAGTAAGTAAAACCAAGATAACATTTAACGATGCTGGTATATACCGTGTAGTTTGTCATGAATATTGCGGGTCAGGTCATCAATACATGATGGGCAAAATTATTGTAACTGATAAATAATATAATTAAAATGAATATTAGTAAATCTTACAAAACTGTAATTCTAATCGGCTTATTTATGCCGATGACGCTTTTTATTTTGGGTGTATATAATGGCATAATGCAAACAATTTACCGTGCAGGTGTCATCCATCAAACCTCTGTAGGGGGAATAAATTATTATCAGGGTCTTACTATGCATGGAGTAATAAATGCAATTGTGCTTACTACATTTTTTGCAGTTGTATTCGGGCATGTTACAGTATCACACTATTTAAAAAAGGAACCACCAAAATTAACTTATCAGATATCAATGATTCTAATGATCGGTGGAACCTTAATGGACGCAGCTGCTATGCTAAGAGGCACAGCTCAAGCATTATATACGTTTTATGCACCCCTAAAAGATTCTGCTGATTTTTATATTGGCACCGCTCTTTTAATCATCGGGAGTTGGTTAGCGTTTTTTGGATGGGTAAAAATATGGTTCGAATGGCGTAAGGAGAATCCTGACAAGAAAATGCCTCTTGCTGTTTTGGGGACATTTGTTAATTTTTCTATGTGGGTTATTAGTTCTATCCCTGTAGCCTATGAAACTTTGGTTATTTTAACGCCGTGGTCATTAGGTTGGACAAATACGATCAATGTTCCCTTAACAAGAATGCTATTCTGGATGTTCGGGCATCCCTTGGTTTACTTTTGGTTACTGCCAGCATATATTGCATATTATACGATTTTACCAAAAGTTGCAGGTGGCAAACTATATTCTAGTAACGCAGGAAGACTTGCATTTTTGTTATTCTTAATTCTTTCTACGCCCGTAGGTGTTCACCACCAATTCAGCGAACCAGTATTTGAAGCTGGTACTAAATTATGGGTAACAATTTTAACTTTCGGTGTTGCCATTCCTAGTTTTATGACTGCTTTTACTGTAGGTGCATCGCTTGAATATGCTGGCCGAAAGCGAGGGTCGAGAGGATTGTTTGGGTGGATGATCAAATTACCCTACTTTCAGCAGGATAATTATCTTTTTGGCTATTTTATCTGCGGTTTAATCCTATTCATTTTCGGAGGTGTATCGGGAATTGTTAATGCATCTTACGCGCTTAACCAAATGGTTCATAATACCGGATGGGTACCTGGACATTTTCACATGACTGTTGCTGGTCCGGTGTTGCTCGTTATTTTAGGAATGAGCCTATATATTTACAGTAGTGTTTCCGGTAAAGTTCTTCGATTTAAGTCATTTGCTGTAATTGTTCCTTATTTATGGTTAATTGGTGTTGCATTGTTATCACACGGACTAATGGCAGGAGGCTTAATGGGCGAGCCCAGACGAACTAACTTGGGCTTATCATATACAAACCCAGATAGTCCCCTGTTTAATAAACATTGGATTATCTCTACAACAACCACTATGATTGGCGGCTTTATTATGGGGGTTGCATCGCTTATTTATTTCATTGTATTTTTTGCCACCGCCTTTAGTAAAGCTACACAGGTTCCGCAAATTATATTGCCAGAATCAGAGGATCTTCATGAAGAAAAGCCCATTGCGTTGTTGTTAAATATGAAGCCATGGATAATAGCAAGCATCGTAATGGTCATGTTTACCTATGTACCCGCATTGATAAGTGTATTTAAGTACAGTAAACCTGTACATAATAAATATCAAACGCAAAGTCCCGAAAACATGAATAAATAATGTTTTAATTATCTGTTTAGTGCAAAAGTCAATGAAAATAAAAAATAAAAACACTTTACTCTTTTTTCTGTTAGTGCTTGTAGTTCCAATTTTAGCTTTTACAGGTTTTAGGTTGTATAAAGCAAATCTCGCAGCACCTCCATTTTTTGGAAAAAATTACACTATTGATCAAACAAATGGAACACATTTGCAGGTACCGGGATTTAATTTTACCAATCAGGATAACAAAACGGTAAACGACAACTTTATTAAGGGAAAAGTATGGGTAGTCCATTTCTTTTTCACCTCCTGTCCATCTATTTGCCCTAAAATGATTGCAAACCTGCAACTAGTTCAAAGAGCATTTGGTAACGATAATCATTTAAGACTTCTCTCCCTTACAGTTGATCCTAAATATGACACGCCAAAAAGGCTTAATTTATACGCTTTTAGTAAGGGTATAAATACAATCAATTGGGCATTTGCAACAGGTAGTAAAACTGACCTCTATAGGTTTGCTAGAAAAGCCTTATTTATCGATGCTACAGACGGAGATGGCGGACCGAATGATTTTATTCATAGTGACAAACTAGTGCTTATTGATACCCATCAGCATATACGAGGGTACTATGATGGGACAGATGAATCGGATGTGAAGCAGTTAATTAAAGACATTAAGAAAATAGAAAACTAAAGAACAAGTTAGAGAATATGAAAAAGTTACTAGGTGTAATTTGCTATTTTTGTTTATGGTCAATAAATGCTCTAGCAATAAATGGTGATCCAATAATTGGACAAAAGATTTTTTCTGCGCGTTGTACAGCATGTCATGCAATAGATAGAAGAGTGATTGGTCCGGCACTAATGAATGTTTATGATCGCCATGATGAAGCTTGGATTATAGCCTTTGTTCATTCTTCGCAAAAAGTAATTAACTCAGGTGATACTACAGCAAAGAATCTTTTTTCGAGATTCAACCAAACGGTTATGCCAAACCATTTAGATTTGACCGACCAAAACATACGGGACATTATCTCATATCTTAAAGAAGCTACTCTAAAACTGTCAGCACAACCAGTTCAAGTTGCTATTCATGTAGACGATAACCCGCCTGTATATAAAGAAACCGGATTTTTACATCATATCGTGTTTGATGACAGTACAGATTCTGATAAGCCGGTATCATTTAATGACTATAATACATGGTTGGCTATAATTAGTTTTATATTCTTACTTGTAATTACAATGCTAGTTGTTGTAAAAGTAGAAACCTTCATTAAGTTAATTAATGATAAATATTTCAACATGAAAGACCAGCCTGTAAGGTAGACTGATTTTTCAATAAAAAACATAAGTAAACATAAAACAGTTAAACTCAGTTCAAATTATTACCGTTTTATGCTCATTTCTGGCTTGTAACGTAAACCGGGTGTTAGCCAGTGCAGTAATAACACCCTTGAATACCGTAAATTAAATGGTGCCAATATTCCAACAACTGATAAAAGCACAATTATATATACCCATGGGTTTGAGCTACCCGTTAATATTGATGTTCCTATCCCTAATGTTACCAATTCTGCTACCACAAAAGCGTAGCTTACATACATGGCTGCGTAGAAATACCCAGGCTCTCGTTCGTACTTTAATTCACAATGAGGACAATTTTCCAACATTTTTTGGCCAAAAAGGCTATAGGTAGGATTTGAGTAAATTGCTCCAACCCTGCACCTAGGGCATTTTGCATGCACAATTGCAGGCCACATTTTTAGCTTTTCTTTTTCAGACATTTATTTTACTTTTTTATTGGTTGATTAAATTGAATTTTTGTTGCTCTAAATTGCAATCCTTCCAAAGTTTATAACCGCCAGATAGGTTTAAAACACTTTCATAACCATTTTGCTTTAATATACGTTGAGCCAAATACCCTCTTAAGCCAGCCTCGCAGTAAATAAATATTTTCTTTTCCTTTGGAATCTCACCAAGTCTATCCCTTAATTCATCAATTGGGATGTTTATTGCGTTATTGATATTGCCATTTGCATATTCTTCAGGGCTCCTAACATCAAGTAATAAATCATCATCGGTTATTTTATCCAATTCATTCCAGTAAAAAACACCTAACCTGCCCAATAATATGTTTTCAGCAACAAAGCCAACCATATTTACGGGGTCTTTAGCTGAAGAATAGGGAGGAGCATAAGCATGTTCAAATTCTATCAAATCGTAAATAGTTCCATTCCTTTTAATGATAGAAGATAGAATATCAAGACGTTTATCAGCTCCTTTAAATCCGGCTACCTGTGCGCTCAATAAACGACCATCCTCTGGCGAAAAAGCAACCTGAATAGTAATTTGTTGTGAACCTGGAAAATAACCTGCATGCGAACCGCTGTTGGTTGTGGAAACAAGGTGGGCAATATCAGCATTCTTTAATTGCTTAGATGCTGTACCAGCAGTACCTATAGTCATCCCAAAAACCTGAACGATTGCCGTATTGATGGAACCAATGTATTTTTGCACATTACCAAGTACAATATTATTGGCACAAATACGCCCTTGTTTGTTTGCCGGACCTGCAAGATAAGTAACCATTGACTTTCCTGTAATGGGGTTTTTAAATTCAATTGCATCACCTACCGCAAAAATATCTGGATTGGAGGTTTGCAAATACTCATTTACAAAAATCCCGTTGGCATCGCCTATTTTTAAACCTGCATTGATGGCAAGCTTTGTATCGGGACGAACACCTATTGATAAAATAACAATATCTGCTTCTAATTTTTCACCAGAATTTAGGAGTACTTTTTGTCCATTTTCAGTTGGTTCAAAGCCTATTACCGAATTGTTTAAAAATAAATTTACACCTTGTTTACGAATATGTTGCTGCACAATAGCTGCAATTGGATAATCAATAGGCGCTAATATCTGATTTCCCATTTCTACAATTGAAACATCAAGACCAATATTTTTAAGATTTTCAGCCATCTCTAAACCAATAAAACCTCCCCCTATGATGACTGCTTTTTTTGTCTGTTTTTGTTCAATATAGCTTTTGATATACTCGGTATCGGTCACATTCCGTAAAGTAAATATACCACTCCCGGCAATACCGGGTAGAGGCGGACGTAAAGGCTCAGCACCCGGAGATAATACCAACTTATCATACTTCTCCTCGTAGATTTGACCATTTACCTGATTCAATGCTTTGATGGTTTTTTTTAAAGGATCAATCTCAGTTACCTCCGTCATCACCCTTACATCAATGTTAAAACGCTTATTAAATGAGGCAGCTGTTTGAACAAATAATTTGTTTTTGTCTTTTATAATATCACCAATATAATAAGGTAACCCGCAATTGGCATAGGATATATATGCTCCCTTTTCGAATATGATAATTTCAGCATGTTCATCCAATCTTCTTAACCTTGCCGCAGTGCTGGCTCCTCCGGCCACTGCACCTATAATAATGTATTTCATCTTGTTTTTATTTACCTGCTAAACAATATTAAATGCTTAAGCTTTGTTAATAAGGTAAAAGTGGGATAATAGGAATCATTAAAGCGTAACTTTTGTTACATTTTAGAATAACAGGAATGTCAAAGATTAATACAGTCAGATAAATTAGATTATTTTACTATTTTAATTTTTAATCCCTGCAAACTTTAAAATCTTTTCCAAAGGACAAAAATTGGTAATTGAAGATTGCAATAAATTTGCACCTACAAAAATACCTAGCCATATCCAATTCGTATCAAAAAATGCGGCTAAAGCAATGCTTGTTAAAATAAGGCTTCCTGCAACGGCATGCACTATTCTTTCTCTCATATTATTAATTTAAATAGAACTTTCAACAGGCAATACAAATGCCTTTAATAAAAAATTTTGCTTACTCGCTTCATTATATTCTTTCACTAGCTTTAATCCGCTATTTGCATTTTCATCGCTTGTAAAACTTAAAACCATCATTGAATTAAAATGTTCCTCGCCGCTTGCAAACCAATCTTGCAATAAATCATTCTTTTCATGCGGTTTAAAACCTGTAAGGCTGGCACTGCTAAATACATCAATATTTGCTTGTTTATAAAGTTTATAAACCGCTTCTTTTTCATCGTTTAAACAGGTGGTTATAAATAGTTTCATGATATTAATCTATTAAGGTTGTTTTAATACTTTTTTTTCGCATCATTTTAAAATATAATAATGGCACTACTATTAACGTAAGGAAAGTGGAGGTAACCGTACCACCCATAAGCGAAATGGCTAATCCCTGAAAAATAGGATCAAATAATATAATTACCGCACCTAGTGCAACTGCACCTGCAGTTAACAAAATTGGTGTAGTACGCACGGCACCAGCTTCAATTATTGCCTGTTTTAACGGGATTCCTTCCTTTAAACGGATATTTATAAAGTCGATTAATAAAATTGAATTACGAACCATTACCCCGGCAAGGGCTATAAACCCAATCATGGAGGTGGCTGTAAAATAGGCATGCAACATCCAATGTCCAAGTACAATCCCTATGAGTGAAAGCGGAATTGCGGCTAACATAATAAGCGGTACAGTGAAATTCTGAAACCATCCTACTATCAGGATATATATCATTAGGATAACAACTACGAAGGCAATGCCTAAGTCCCTAAATACTTCAAAGGTAATTTGCCACTCACCATCCCATTTCAAACTGTAGTTATCTTCCAGTTCCGGTTGGTGTGTATATTCTTCCTTTAATGAAAATCCTTTAGGCACTTTTATAGTGTTTAAATGGTTTGAAACATCGGAAATTGCATACGATGGGCTTTCTAATCTACCTGCCATATCTCCAATAACATAAACTACTTCCTTTTGGTTTTTACGGTAAATGCTTTTAGCCTTTATTTGTTTGCTTTCAATTACTAAATCCTTTATTGGAATTGCATTGCCTTGTGTATTGATTACTTTCAAAGCAAGTATATCATCCATATTCGTTTTATCAATATCATTTAATTGAAGCCTAATAGCCGTTTGATTAAAGGATAAGGGCTCTGCAACATTGCCAACCTGCATTCCTGTTAATGCGGCATTTACGGTGGCTGCTACTTGTGCGGTGGCAATACCATAGCGCATTGCCTTTTCCTTATCCACTTCAAGGTGGTACTCCGGCTGATTATCTTCAACCATCCAGTCTACATCCACCACATTGGAGGTTTTATTCATCAGGTTTTTAACCTGATTAGCAATGTTTATTTGTTGCTGGTAATCGGGACCATAAATTTCGGCCACTAAGGTAGAGAGTACTGGTGGGCCTGGTGGAACTTCCACAATCTTCACATTTGCATGATATTTTTTAGCAATATCTTGAATTGGAGTACGCATTAATTTGGCGATTTCATGGCTCTGAATACTTCTATCTTTTTTATCAACCAGATTAACTTGTATATCAGCAACATTATCACCTCTTCTCAAATCATAATGACGAACCAATCCGTTAAAACTAATCGGGGCTGAGGTTCCTATATAAGATTCATAATTTTCAACCAAATCCTGTCGAGCTACAAAAGATCCAATATCTTTAACTACGGCTTGCGTTTTTTCAAGCGTTGTACCTTCGGGCATATCAATCACTACCTGGAATTCGTTTTTATTGTCAAAAGGCAACATTTTTACTGCAACTGCTTTTGTATAAAACATAGAAAGTGTGGCAAAAAGAATAACTACTGTACCAAGGATGAAAGCCCAACGTTTCCAACGGGTTTCAAGCATGGGTTGGATAAATGACCTGTATATCTTATATATGCCTGTTTGTTCAAGCACTTTATGCTTAATTTCATTTTCTTCAATTCCGCGGTTCTCTTTTTCACGAAGGAAAATATAGCCAAGATAGGGGGTAAGGGTTAATGCTATAACCAATGAAAGTATCATGGCTATTGATGCTCCAATTGGCATCGGACTCATATATGGCCCCATCATACCAGAAACAAAGGCCATGGGCAATACTGCGGCAATAACGGTGAAAGTAGCAAGGATGGTTGGATTACCCACTTCATTGATGGCATAGATAGCTGCTTGTAATGGCGGTAACTTTTTCATCTTAAAATGTCGATGCATATTTTCGGCTATGATGATGGAATCATCAACTACAATACCTGTAATAAAAACCAATGCGAAAAGCGTGATCCTATTAAGTGTATAGTGCATAAAATAATATGCGAATAAAGTAATTGCGAATGTTACCGGAACTGATAAAAACACTACCAAACCTCCACGCCATCCCATAGCCAGCATTACAAATAAGGTTACAACAACAATGGCTATAAACAAATGGAATAGGAGTTCAGATACTTTATCTGAGGCCGTTTCGCCATAATTTCTAGAAACTGTTAAATGAACATCATTTGGCAAAAAATCTTTTTTTAGGTGTTCAACCTTGCTTAAAATCTGTGCTGATAATTTCATAGCATCAGCACCCTTTTTTTTCGCGATTGAGAGTGTGACAGCAGGATAATTTGATTTAAAATTATTTGCACTTGACCTATTCGCCTTGCCATATCCGAATAAAACATATTGCTTAGGCGTCTCTGCACCTTCCTGAACCTGTGCTATTTGTTTTAAATAAACAGGTTGATGATGATTAAGCCCTACTATTAAATTACCTACATCGTCAGAGGTAGAGAGGAAATTACCAGTTTCTACCGAAAAAGTCGTATCTTTTTGTAGTAGAATACCCCCCGGTAATTGCATATTACTACCTTGAATTTGTTTGCTTAGCGATAAAAAATCAATTTGGCTTTCAGCCATTTTGTTTTTATCTAAAATCACCTTTACCTCCCGGTTTCTACCGCCTAAAATATTAATATCGGCAACATCAGGTATTTTTTTAACCTCGTTGGCCAATTCCTGTCCAATTTGTTTAAGCTGGTAATCATCGTATTTTTCGCTCCATAATGTTAACCCCAATACCGGAACATCATCAATAGCACGGGTTTTTATTAATGGAAGTGTTACACCTTGTGGCATTTTATCCATGTTTTTCATCAACTCACTATATAGTTTTACCAAGGAGCGTTCCACATCTTCACCTACATAAAATTGAACAATAATAATGGCTTGCCCTTGCATAGAAGTAGAATATACATATTCTACACCTTTTACATTCGAAACCATTTTTTCGATAGGTGCGGCAACTTTGGTTTCAACATCTTTAGGAGAAGCACCGGGATAACCGATAAAAATATCAGCCATTGGAACTTGTATCTGTGGCTCTTCTTCGCGCGGTATTAAAAATGTACTATAACCCCCTATCAATAAAAAGGCAATCATTAGTAATATGGTTAACTTCGATTGTATAAATGCCTTTGCTATATTTCCTGCAAATCCGTCTTTCATAATTATTTTATTTTAATCGAAACCCCGTTATATAATCTGCCTTCGGCATTTATTATAAATTGCTCATTTAAGGATAAGCCGCTCAGCACTTCCACCTGATTTCCTTCTGTTTTTCCTAATCTTACCCAGCGTAATAATGCGGTATTGTTGTTTCCGATTGTGTAAATTCCTGTTAATTGGTCTTTATGCTCAATGCTTGACATCGGCACCAAAACCTGGTCATCTCCAGTATTATTGTTCATATTTTTTTTTACCGGTATTGTAATATTGGCGTACATTCCTGCAAATAATCTATTTTTTTCCTTTTCAGGGACACTGATCTTTATAAGGTATTGCCCTCCTGTAAATTGTGATGACTGGTTAATTTGGGATATGGTACCATTAAAGGTTTTATCAACCGCACTAACATTTACTATCGCCACAGATCCAAGATGAATTTGATTAATAGTGCTTTCCGATACTGAGGCACTTATCTGATAATTTCCACTTTGTTCGATGGTGAGTATAGGCATTCCGGGGTTAGCCATTGAGCCTACATCAAGTGTTTTTTGAGCAACGGTGCCATTAAATGGCGCTGTTAAATTGGTATAAGTCAACATGACATTTACTTCATTACGCATTTGTTTTGCTACTTCTAACCGTGATTTGGCAGAATTATATTGTAAGGTTACATTTTCTAGTTCTTTAGCTGAAGCGCTTTGTTGTTGGAATAAATTAGTAAAACGCTCAAAATCCTTTTGCGCATTTTTTAAGCCTGCGGTGGCTTCAATAATAGCGGCATCTGTTTGAGCCCTCTTTGCCAAAATATCATCATTGCTGATGGTAGCCAGAAGTTGTCCTTTAACAACATGATCCCCAATATTCACATTCATTTTTGTGATAAAACCCATTACTCTTGTACTAATGTTAGCTGATTGCACGGCTTCAATTTGACCGCTAATATTTAAACTTTGTAGTTGATTAGAGGTAGGATTGGCCACACTAACAACAATTGCAGTATCAGCAATTGAATTGCTATTTTTTTTTTCGTTCGAGGTACAGGCACTCATCATGAAGACACTAACGCCAGCAATAAGTTTTACTAACCTGTTTGGTGAAATATTTATGTTCATTTTTTGCATGTTTATTTATTAGTTATTGAAGTTAAAAGCTGGATATAGGATTCAGTAACATTAAATGTAAACTGTGCCTGTGCTAGCGCGAATCTTTGTTGTAACAGTTGGCTTTGAGACATTAAAATATCAGTAGTATTTAATAACCCTTGCTGATAACGGTTTTGAAGGATTCGTAAAGATTCAGCTGCCTGCTGAACAGAGACTTTTTCCTGGTTAATTTCGAATCGACTATCCGCTAAATCTCGATATGCCTTATTTAATTCTAGTTGACTTTGATCTTTTTGTTGCGCCAATTGTTCAACCAACTTATCCCTCTCCAATTTTTGGATAATGATGGTGTTTTTTGTTTTGTTACCTTTAAAAATATCCCATGATAAACTTGCACCAATCAAATAGGCATTTGCGCCAAATCCAAGTAAATGATTATTATTGTATTGATAATTTCCAAAAGCATTTAGTTTTGGAAAATAACTCATTTTACTGGATTTAATCATAAGGTCAGAAGCATCAATAGCCTTTTGCATGGCGACAAAATCTGATCGGGTGAACGGTAATTTTTGCGTTGTATCAGCGGTTAGCTCCGATGTGGTTAATGGAATGTCTGCTTTGTAAATAACGCCAACTTTATTTCCCATCATTAAGCTGAGGTAATCAGAAGCGTTTCGAATATTGCTTTGAGCTTTTGCTAAATTACATTCAACAGTTGTTACTTGAACTTGCGCATTTAAAAGATCGGATTTTTGAATTAAACCCTGTTTAAAACGGTTATCAGTAAAATTATAGACCACCTTAATTGTTTGTAAAGCATCACTTAATACCTTAACGGCTTCATATGAAAGCTGAAGTTGTAAATAGGCTTTTTGCACTTCATAGGTTAAATATTCCTTTGTTCGCTGTGTTTTGTATTCATAAATTTCCATTTGCTTTTTAGCACCCTTTCGCATGTAAAGCATATCCATATTTAATAAGGGTTGCTGTACTTCAAGCTTTGTTATAAAATCTGCTGTACTATGCGGATTATTTAGTAATGCAGGATTAAAATCATTCTGTGAAATAATACTTTGTTGAAGCTTAAATCCAAAGGCATTTAAAGGGTTGTTTGTACTCATGGCTGTATAAGAAAGACCGACATTTGGAAGGTACACAGCCTCTGTTTGCTTGTAGTTGGCAGCCGTTATACTTTCATCCAGCTTTGCTAACTGAATACCCTTATTAAACTTTAAAGTAGCCTCAACGGCTTCGTTTAGGGTTAAATTCTTAACGCTATCTTGTGCAGAAACCTTTGAAATAAATAAACTCAAAAGGACAACCAATATCGCTGTACTTTGCATAAAATATTTTTTAATGATCATTAACATTTGATTTTCAACAAAGCTAAAATCATTAACACCCACAATTGGTAACTTAAGTTACTTTCAGATGGGACGTATTTTATGGGAAAATATAATTGGTATTTAAAAGCCTAAGTGTTACATAATAAGATATTTTATTGGGGAATAAAATCAAGTATTTGGGATGGTATAACTATTGGACCGCTTAATATTTTGAATAATGGTAACTAAATTTCTAAAAATTTTTGTTTAAGATATCAATTTTAAAAGTTAATTATTTACACCCTGTTTACACCAATCCGGTTAGTAACCTTTCAATAAATTGATTTATAAGTCTTTAAAATAACCAACCGAGTCCCAGCGGGATCACAAAATCGAGATACTAGAAAAAAAAGCGGTTCCGAAAGACCGCTTTTTTTGTGGCTCTTTTTTAAAACCGAGGCTTTTGAAACTATAGTTTTGACCCTTCAAATTATAATTATTTTATAATAAACTATAATTTTTGCCCTCCAAATTATAATTTTATTATAATTAACTATAGTCCAAACTATCATTTTGGCTCAAAACTGCCCACTTTTTCGTGTTTTTT
Organism: uncultured Mucilaginibacter sp.; assembly: GCA_903891475.1. Classification (GTDB taxonomy): domain Bacteria; phylum Bacteroidota; class Bacteroidia; order Sphingobacteriales; family Sphingobacteriaceae; genus Mucilaginibacter. The sequence goes on along the minus strand of CAITEP010000036.1, from coordinate 138,728 downwards.
TGGCTTTTTTTCCCGATTTTTTTTTACAAATCCAATTCCATCAAAAAATCGTGTTTTTTGGGGCTATTACGTGCTGTTTTTTTAGTTGATTGGGTTGATGTAGTGTGACTTAGTGGATTCAATTTTCATGGTTTGGTTTTGTGATAAGATTTGATCCTAAATAAAAAAAAGCTGGCCTTTCTTTTTGTTGTTTTGATACAGGTTTTTGTGTGTGATTGAAAAATTGAAAAAAGCAATTAATGGGGTTGTTTACAAACACGTTTTTGTATGTGTTTGCAAGTTTATTGATCTTCATTTTCCAAAAATCCAAATCCATCAAAAAACCAATACACCTATTTAAATTTGGGGAAATTGGGTGCTTTTAGTTTTGTTGATTAGGTTGATTTACTGCGATTTAGTTAATCGAGTTTTTATGCTTTGGTTTTATCACAAATCCAAATATTTAAACCGCCGAATTTTAGCAGCTTTTTGGTTGTTTTGATACCAGTTTTGGTATGTGTTTGAAAGATTTAAAAATTTCCGAAAAGAAATTAATGGGGTTGTTTTCATACACATTTTTGTATGGGATTACAAGTTTATTGATCTTCATTTTTTCGCAAATCGAAATCCATAAAAAGCCTCACCCCGGGCCTCTTTTTTGTTGTAAGTTGTGGGTTGTAGGTTGTGGGTAGGGAAAGGGGATCTTCCTAATTCAAAAAAGCCTCACCCCTCGCCCCTTTTTTGTTGAAGGTTGTGGGTTGAAGGTTGTATGTAAGTTAGTATGAGTGAAGGGTAGGTTTTTAGGGTGATGGAGCTTTGACAATGGCTCTTTAATTTTTAATGGCTTTTTTTTGGTGTAAATACAATCTCCAGACATAGTCGTCGGATTTGATAAACTTCAGACAGCGGGGTTAATACAAATTTGAAAAACTACTTTATTAATTTTTATTTTATTATTCTATTTGTTTATTTAGTTGTATTTTCAATGCTTTTTATCTATGGTTCATTAGTTATATTATAAATATTTGATTATCAATCAGTTATAAATTGGAGCTAAAAAATAAAATTGGAGTTGATATCTTTAGTGGTGCTGGTGGACTAAGTTTAGGTGCAGAAAATTCGGGCATTAGAATTTCATTAGCAATCGAAAAAGACGTTGCGGCCTCAAAAACATTCTTAAAAAATCATCATAATGTTAAGATGATTTGTGATGATATAAAAACTGTAGATCCTTTAAAATATGTGGAAAAAAATCCATTCATTGTTTTTGGCGGTCCACCTTGTCAAGGATTTTCAACTTCTAACACAAAAACAAGAAACTCAAAAAACCCTAATAACTCGTTATTTTCAGAGTTTGTCAGATTTGTCAAAGAATTAGAACCTGATTGGTTCTTATTTGAAAATGTCGAAGGAATTAAAAACTTTAATGGCGGAAATACAGTAAAAATAATAAAAGAGCTTTTTAGGGCGATTGGCTATAAAACATCCGAAATGGTGCTCTATGCCTCTGATTATGGAGTTCCGCAAAATAGGAATCGTTTTATTATGGTTGGCAATAGATTAAATATAAACTTTGAATTTCCAGAAAAACTAAATTATAAGGTGAATGTACATGATGCTATTTCTGATTTACCTGATTTAGAAAATGGTGCATCATATAATTCTTTACCATATAAACTGCCCGAAAATGCCATCAGTTCTTATGCAAAGAAAATGAGAAATGGCTCTGTGGAAGCATGCCAAAATATAGTTTCAAAAAACAAGGACTATGTACTTGAAAGGTACAAACACATTAAACAAGGTCAAAATTGGAAAGCTATTCCAGCACAAATGATGAGCAATTATTCAAATGTAAATAATTGTCACAGTGGAATTTACAAGAGACTGGATCCAACGGCACCATCTGTAGTAATATCTAATTACAGGAAAAACATGCTTATTCATCCATCGCAAAATCGCGGACTTTCTGTTAGAGAAGCTGCTCGTTTGCAAAGTTTTCCTGATACATTTGAATTTGAAGGTACCTTAATGCAAATACAACAACAAATTGGGAATGCAGTTCCTCCTCTCTTAGCAGAGGCTATTTTTAAAAAAATTTTAAAGTATTAAATCAGCTAAATTAAAAGTAAGAAAATAATCGGATCCTTTTGAATAGCTATTTATATTATATTGATTAGCGGAAGCATAGCAAATTTGAATATTTTCATTTTTTATACATGATAATGCTACCCCTATGGTGGATATTTTATTGTTTAATGGGGCAACTACAATATTGAACGAAGCACCATATTTCTCGATTATTAAATCAATCTGGCCTTTAGTTTCTTTTATGTCAGTACAAGAAAATTCAAATTCATCTAGCAAAATTGAATTTTTATTATTTAAAATATGTTTAATCTTTTCATTTGAGATATCATTCAATCTAATATTTATAGAATCTTTTAAAGAAGCTTTACCTAATATTAATTTATTTGGCTCAAAAGATTTTATAATTTCTTCTGCACGTTCTTCCTCAAATCCGCATAGAAGGATTAGCAACAATTCCTTTGAAGGTGATTGCATTCCAGCATATCCTAATACTGACCTTATTTCTCTAATTCCTTTTGTAAGCCACAAATCATTTTCATTATCAGCATAACTTTCGGCAGGTGTATAAGCAAGTTGAACTTCAAAGGAACTTTTGAAATCCTCAATAGAAAAAAGTTTAATTAGTATTAATAATACTTCTCTAGTGAAGGTTGTTACGTCAATTACAATTTTTAATTTTCTATCATTAAGTCTGTTATTTTTAATTTCATCAAATAGTTTATAAAATTTATCATAAACAATTAGTGGTGAATTTTTAGGATATGTAATGGTCTCAAGCTTAGGTAAATTATTTTTTATCTTCAAGGCATTAATTTCCGATAACTTATAAGTGTCTTCAATATGAAATATTATTGCCCTTTGAATATGATGTTTATTTAAGCTTAACCCCAAATATGTTGACCTATCTTCAAAGCCTGAAGAACAAATAAAAATATCTATTGCGCCAAAATGTTTCTCTATAAATTCTTTTTCAATTTTCATAATCAATCTAATTCATTTAAAAAATTTAATTGAATATCCTCACCCTCTTTGGCCAAATTTTTATTTGCCTCTCTTTCGAATTTATCAGGATCTGTAAGACTAATTTTCAAGACACTACTGTTCATGAATTTGTAACCTTTAAAACCTGTAGGGTCTAATTTGAAATAAGGAGAAAGAATTCTACTTAGAATGTATAATCTACATCGACCAGTACCCTCTTTATTGCCAATTGTACTTTTATGAAGATAACCATAATGTTCGGCCAAATCAATTATTTCTTTGAGTTCATTGTCAGGGGTATCGTTTAGGGCAACAGAGAAAACAATTCGTTCGCTTTTATCCGAAACGAAAATCCGATGGAACATTTGTCCTAAACCAAGTATTAAATTATAAAGTTTATCTGCTTTGCTTAATATTTCTGATTCATTCTTTTTCCCATGTTCTTCAATAACCTTTTTAAATTCATTTTCCAAAAAGCTACTAGAATAATCTTTAATTACGAGATTCTGAATTTGGTGCGGAATAAATGTGATTTCAGGTATTGATATTCCATTCCTAGAGATATGTTCAGAAAACATTCTTGTAGCAGGTTCAAGAAAGTGTCGAATTATTCCTGATGAAATATCAACTAGGTTATCAAATCCAGCATAAGAGTATTGCGAGCCAGAACGACCCTTTTTTAACATCTTGACATATTCAGATGTTGCATACCGACGGGCGGCATCACCCGCTGCATAAGGCTTATCCAAATCTAAATATTGTTTTTTTAAAGAATTTTTTATTGTTTCAATTTCTTTTTCTTGAATATCATCTGTAGGGAAAAAACTTGAAGGTTCTATTTTCTTTTCTAGATACTTTTCAATTCGTTTGCTTACAATTTTCTCAACCCTCTTATAATAATTATCATTTGATGTTGTGTAAACTGTCGCAATATTTATTTGTGAATAATCATGTGGAGAGTCTATTGTTTTGTTTGTAACTGTTTTTAAGGTTTTGTAGTCTAGTTGAGTTGATATCTTTATACTTATATCCTTTGATGTACGATAAGAAACCCAGGTATTCAAAATTCTAGTTTGAGTTTCATTTAAATAACCTGCATCATCCACTAAAATAAAAATGGGTTTACCAATTGGAAAAAACGTTAGGCGTTTAAGTTCGATCAAGATTGGGTATAAGAAATCAAGATAATTACAAAGTGGGCCGTTATATTCAATATTTGTATTGGGAGATAGTGCTATTTTTTTGCAGTAATTTTTGCACCGCAGGAATATGCCATCTAATATTTTGATTATATATGTAATATAATCAGCACTAGTTTCAAAATTCACTTGGTAACCACTAATTTCTTGTCCTGAAATATCGACATACCAAAGAAAAATTTCATTGTAAAATTTTTTTATTTCTTCAAGGCAACCTACAATATCCTCAGGATATTGTAGAATACTTTTAAAGCATTTGCTTGCGATATAAGTTGTAAGTAAGTGTTCATTAAAAAATGTATTTGAACTATCAATAAGGCGATCTAGTTCAGGATAATTAATATCGGTGAGCTTTATTGGAGCATAAAGGGAAAAATAATCTAGTTCATTCAATTTGCAATTTTTATCGATTTTCTGACAGTCAGGCATCATATATCTAAACATCATGCTCTTTCCTGAACCTCTTGGGCCATTTAAAAAGGTATGACCTATTTCTGGAACTTGATGAAAATCTGTAAAAACATCTACGAAAAGTTCATGAACCTCCTTAGCAGAAATTCCTTCTGGTGTGTTTACCTCAAACGGATTTTTCATGTTGTTTGTTTTTTTCATTTATTAATTTGGCAATGTATTCACCATCAATCAGTTGTCCGTTATGCAATGACAGACTACCGCAAGCCTGAAAAATATCAGTGTTTTCTAGTTTAGGATAACCACTTTCTTTTAATTCATAACTAATTGGAGTTGTTATTTCCTCATGATCTATAGATGATGTTAAAGTAATTTTAACTTTGACTCTATTAAAACGACAAGCCTCAGGTAGAAATCTACTACAATAAATTGCTTCCAAATAAGTTTTTTGTGTTCTTTTATATATTTCGGATAGAAGGTATTCTTCTACTATCGTCCCATCTTTTGTTTTTTTCGGATATTTTTCAATCAAGTAGGTATCTAAGACATAAAATTTGAGAGAAATTTCATTTCCATTTAGTTCTATACTATTTAAACAATTTGAATAAAGATGAAAAATTTTACTGGTTGCTTCAATATTATCAATTTCTATTAAGAATTTTGATGCTCTAGTTTCATCCTCTGCTAATTCGTCCCCTAGTCTTAATAAGGCTGCGAGAAACTGAGGTCTTACTTTGAAATGGTTCAATGTATCAAATCCGAGTAGCTTACCAATTGGGTCATTTTGCCCCCCATGGGCTTTAGCTATATTACCAATGTTTTGTTTTTCAGCTGTATTTAAACGACCATCTTTATCAAATTTAGCTAGTAGTTCTTTCCCCTTCTTAGCATGTTCAGCTCTACTTGCGATTAAATGACCTGTATCATGAAGTTGGATAGCCATAAGAAGAATAAATATTTCGTAGGGGGTAATAAAGAATTTATCTTTTTCTTCACTCAACGAAGCATTTAAATGTGACACTATCTTTGAAACACGATCAATAACCATGTTAACATGATCTACACCATGATCATTGAAAAAGCCGTCTTTTTCTATTTCTAGAATTTTAGTTTTAACTTCCGGGTGGATATCCTTATCAAATACATCCTTAAATAATTTATATATGACTACGTAATCCTTATTATGTGGAAAAATTGATTTATTTTTTTCAAATTTTAAGAACTCTTCTTCAATATTAATACTCACTTTTAATTTTTATTATTTTCGTTAAGATTTTTCAATAGCGATAAATATATTTCATTAATTGATTTGTAAAGTTTAAAAATATTATTGATATATAAAATTTCATAGACTCTAAAAATTAAAAGTTTGTACCTTTTAAACTAAAAATCTAGTGTCTAGTCCTGAATCAGGTTTACACCCACCACTCCCATATAAGACCCCACTAATGGTTTTCCTCTATTAAGCATAAACACAAAATGCAACCCTTGCTGCAGTATTTCTATTTTCCAAAAGAGCCCAGCTAAAAAATCCAAAATCCACCCCTATACTTCCCCCTCCCTCCAAAAACAGGAACGCCTTTTGCCTATCTATCAATGTTAACCTTTTAGTAATAACCCAAAATTGCTTAGGCAAAGGGTTCGGTTTTTTGAATGTGGTGATGGCTTTTAAAGCAAAATAGCTTCAATTACGGCTAAAAAAATCAAAAAAGGATAACAAGGTTAAAGAGTTGGCTTTTGAAAATTAGGTGCATTTGGCTCCGTTTTTTCAATTACAATTTCTGGAATATTCTATAAAATGGACAATAATTCTATAAAATGGATTTAAAAAAGGTTTGGGTTTGGGTATTGGTGCTTGGTAGCGTTTATTTTACAAAAGCAAACGCGCAAATTACCATTATACCCGAGCTATCAGATAATTACGTGCAAAAACTGATTGATACGGCTAAGGTAAACTACCCCAAGGTAAAGGCTTACCAATACCGTATTGAGATGGCTAAAAATACCATCGCCAAATCAAGGCTCTCCTTATTGGAATCGGTTACGGTATCGTACGTGTACCAACCCGGACAAGCCACTATCGACCCGGTAAACCCGAGCACCAGCTATTTTAAAGGTTTGCAGGCAGGGGCTTTTTTAAACATCGGTAGTTTATTGGAGCGGCCTTTTGTTATGAAGCAAGCCAAAGAGGAATTGCTGATTGCCAAAAACGAGCAGGTTGATTACCTGCAAGCCTTAAGCACCGAGGTGAAGAAAAGGTATTATACCTATGTATTACGACTAACGGAGCTGAAAATCCAGACCACCGCCCTGCAGGTTTCGGAAACTTTGCTGAAGGATATGCGCTACAAGTTTGAAAAAGGCGAAGAGGCCTTTGATAGCTATAACAAGGTACAGTCGGACTTTACCAACCACCAGGCATCGAAGGTGCAGGCCGAAGCTAATTTGTTTTTGGCTAAAGCCGATTTAGAAGATTTATTAGGTACAAAGCTTCAGAACATAAAATAAATGGAACTCAACAAATTTTTAAACATCCTGAAGCGTAACAAGTTTACCATTACGGTGGTACCGGTGGTGGCCATTGTTATTACGTATTTTTTAACAAAAAACCAGCCGAATGTTTACTCCAGTCATGCAAAAATAGCGACAGGTATAGTTGACCAAACGCAAAAGATATTCGCGGATGGCGCGAATACGCAGGAATCGAGGATTAGTCAGGAGTTTGCCAATTTGGTGGAGATGCTGAAATCGAAAAAGATACTCGATCAGGTCTCTTATTCGCTCATGATTCATGATTTAACCAGCAAATACCCCTATCGGCAACCAAGCAAGCTGTTTAATGAATTAAATACCAACGCGCGTAACCATGCCTTGCAAACCTTTAGAGATTTGTACAGCAAAAGGCTGCCACTATCATTAACCAACCCCGACCAAAATGGCTTGCATAGCCTATTGGCATCGATGAAATATGACGACCAATCATTATTAAAAAACCTCACCATATACCGGGTACAAAACACCGATTATATTGATGTGCAGTTTGATTCGGAGCGGTCTGATTTATCGGCCATTGTTACCAATAACGTTTGCGCCGAGTTTATTGATTATTATACTTATTTGGTAAAGGAGAGCCAACGCAAGGCGGTTGATTTTTGGGGTAACCTATTAAGGGCGAAGGAAGATACCCTGAACAGGCGAATGGCTACCCTTAAGGCCTATAAAATTAGGAACCATGTATTGAACCTGAATGAAAAGGCAAAGAGTATTTACGGACAAATTACCGATTTTGAGACCCGCAGGGAAGATATTGAAAAAAGTGTAGACGCGACACAGGCGGCCATTAATCATATTGACAAGCAGTTTGACCCTAAGGATAGGAAATATGTAGAAAGCACGAAGGTTGAGATTAGTCAGGCGATATTAAACCAGCGTGCCGAATTGGAAAAGCTGAATAACGAGTATGTTCAACGCAATTTTGACCCAGCCTATAAATCCAAAATTGATTCGGTATCCACCCAGTTAAGCAATAATATCGAAAAGCTGTCGGACTATTATATCCTAAATCCGATGAATTCGAAAAAGGATTTGATACAGCAAAAAATGGCTTTGCAGGTGCAGAATGATTTGGCAAAAAACAGTACCAAGGCAGTAAACAACGAGCTAAAAAGGCTGAACCAGGAATTTGACAGCGTGGTGCCACATGAAGGAACCATACAGGCTTATGAAAGTGCCATTTCGGTGGCTAGTCAGGAATATTTGGAGATATTGGAGAAGTACAACCAATCAAACGTCATATCAAAAGGAAATATACAGCTAAAAATAATTGAAATAGCCGAACCTGGAATGGCCCTGCCATCAAAAAAAATGCTGTTTGTGGTATTGAGTGGCATAGTGAGTCTGATTTTTTGCATCGCCGTATTTTTCATTACCTACCTGTTTGACAGTACTCTAAAAAGCGCACGCGATTTAGCAAACAAAACAAAATTACCAGTACTAGGGCATATCAATTTTGTAAAAGGAAAGGCTTTGGATTTAAAAGCCATTTGGGATAATTTGATACTAAGAGCCGAGGTAGTAGGTTTTAAAAATCTGATGCAATCGTTAAGGTATGAGGTAGCTAATGAACTTGGCGAACACAAGGTATTATTGGTTAACAGCGTAAGGCATGGGGAGGGTAAAACATTTATCGCCATTAATTTGGCCTACGCTTTTTCAACCATTAATAAAAGGGTTTTGCTGATTGACGGAAACTTTAATAATTCATCCATCAGCGCAAATTCAAAGTCCAGTTTTTATTTGGAAGATTTTATGGATGGTAGCATAGCTCCCGCCTTTTTTACCGAAAAATCACCTATCAATGTATTGTGCCTAAAGGGTAAAAATGGGTCGCTTTTTGAATTGGGCAAAGCCGATGTTATTCAAGCAAAAATGGAGCTGCTAAAAAACACTTTTGATATCATCATTATAGAAACCTCGGCCTTGGATACCCTGCATCAATCAAAGGAATGGATAAGCTTTGCCGATAAAATTATAACTGTTTTTGAATCGGGACAAAAACTAACCGATGCCCTTAATCAACAAGTTGGTTATTTGAAAAGCCTGAACGAAAAATTCGCGGGTTGGGTGCTGAATATGGAACAACCCGAACTACCTAAAAAAATTAAAAAAACCTGATAAATACTTTACCTATGCTATATATTTTGATTTTTTGGATTGCTTTACAGCTGATGATAGGCTATCAGCTGGTGTTGCCTGTACTGGTTTTTATTTTTTCGCTGTTGCAAAAAACAAAACGATCGCCTGTAAAAACACGAGATGCCGATTATGCCATTATTGTAACGGCCTATGAGCAAATTGACCACATTACCGAAACTATAAAATCAATTTTAAACTTAAACTATACCAACTATTTGGTTTATATAGTGGCCGATAAATGCGATTTAAGTCAGCTAAACTTTATAAACGAGCGAGTGATTTTTTTGCGACCGGATGCAACCTTGGCTAGCAATACCCGTTCGCACTTTTACGCCATCAACCATTTTAAAAGCGCGCACGAAAGGCTCACCATTATTGATAGCGATAACCTGGTACATCCCGAATATTTGAATGAATTGAATGTTTATTTCGACAAGGGTTACCAAGCGGTACAAGGGGTTAGGGAAGCAAAAAACCTGAATACTACCTATGCCTGTTTGGATGCCGCACGCGATATTTACTATCATTTTTACGATGGCAAGGTTTTATTTAAGGCTGGTTCATCGGCTACCTTAGCAGGTTCGGGCATGGCATTTACTACTGCCTTGTATGTTGATTGCTTGGGCAAAAAAGACGTAAACGGTGCCGGATTTGATAAGGTATTGCAAGCCGCCATTGTAGCTAAAAACTTGCGCATAGCCTTTGCCGAGCAGGCCATTGTTTACGACGAAAAAACCAGCAATACCCAACAATTGGTAAACCAACGCAGCCGATGGATCAATACTTGGTTTAAATATTTTAGGTTTGGTTTTAAATTAGCGGCTAAAGGCATCCTGAAACCAAGTTGGAATCAGTTTTTATTCGGACTGATTTTGTTGCGCCCACCCTTGTTTATTTTTTTAATCCTGTCGGTTATTTTTTCAATCGTCAATTTATTTATCAATCCACTATATGCCCTTATTTGGCTGGCCGGCCTGGTAGTATTTGTTGCCGGGTTTCTACTGGCGCTGGTCAGCTCAAATACCAATAGGTTGATTTATAAATCATTGAAAAACATTCCAAATTTTATTTTTTACCAGTTATTGTCGCTTTTAAATGCCCGCAATGCCAATAAAAGATCGGTAGCTACCAGGCATTACGCCCCGACAACCATCCACCAAATACTAGCCAACGATGCGAACTAACCCCGAAGAAAAAATAGTTAATAAGCGGCAAATAAAGGAGGCACAGCAAATAAAAAAGGATAAGATAACCCGTATAGTAGCCTTAGTGGTAGCCTTTATAAGCGTGTACTTTTTTATTATTAAAATATTGTTTTTGTAGTGGAAAATTTAAGCAGCCTGGCACCAAACACCTTGCCCTTGTTAAAAAAGGACAATGGCTTTTTTAATAAGTTAAAAGAAACTCCGCTTTTACAAAAGCTGTATAATCCGGTTGGCTTTGCTTTTTTAATTTTGTTTGCGGGCATTATCAGTTTAGGCATTAGCAAGTTTGGGCCGGTGTTTGGCATTTTGTTGCTGGTAGTAACCATCGCTATACCAGCGGTGTATGGTATTGTGATGTTCCCAAGGTTTGGCATCATTATTTTATTGGTGATGGCTTATGTGCTGTTTTTGCTTTCACGAATAGGGATTTCAGGTCCCATCGGTATCATTATGGATGCCTTGCAGTTTTTAATGATGCTTGGCCTCGTCCTCAACCAAAAAAAGAAGAACGAATGGCATTTGCTAAAGGGACCCATCAGCACGGTTATTTTACTATGGATAGCCTACAATGTTTTGGAGGTAGCCAACCCGGTTACCGAAGCACGTGGTGCCTGGATATATACCATACGCTCGGTAGCTATCGTATTGTTGAGCTATTTTGTATTTCTGTATAATATCCGCACCATACAAATGGTACGTTTTATTTTTAAGCTATGGCTAGGTCTGAGTTTTTTCGCGGCACTATACGCATTTAAGCAAGAATACATAGGCTTCTCGGATGCGGAAGAAGCTTACCTGCATTCCGACCCTGCCATTGCCTCCCTTTTATTTATTGGTGGGCATTGGCGCAAGTTCTCCATATTTTCCGATCCGGTTTGCTTTGCCTATAACATGTCCATGTCGAGCATATTCTGCATTGTGCTTATTGCAGGTAAGTTCCCGACTTGGAAAAAGATAATATTGGCGCTATTAACCGCCTCGTTCCAAATGGCGAGCTTGTTTAGTGGTACGCGTGGTGCCAATGTGTTGGTGCCAGCCGCGCTTTTGCTTTTTGCTATTTTAAACTACAATAAAAAGGTATTGATTTTTACGGTGATCGCTACCATGTTTTTAATCGTTTTGATTAATATACCAACGGGCGACCCAAACTTGGCGCGTTTTCAAACAGCGTTCCGACCAAATAACGACGACTCGTATAAACTCCGCAAGGCAAACCAAAAACGCATACAGCCCTATATATTATCGCACCCTATGGGTGGCGGATTAGGCGCGACGGGTACCTGGGGACAAAAATTCGCACCCGGCTCTTATCTGGCAAATTTCCCGCCCGATAGCGGGTATATACGCATAGCGGTAGAGTTGGGCTGGCTGGGGCTGATTATTTTCTGCACCATGATGTTTACCTTTTTGAAAACGGGCATCAACTACTATTATAAAATAAAAGACCCGGAAATAAAGAGCTATAGCTTGGCGATGGTACTCATTATTTTTGCCTATAACATTGCTAATTTCCCGCAGGAGGCTTTGGTGCAATACCCATCAAACGTATACTTCTCGCTGGAGGTGGCCTTGCTTACCGTTTTATACCGCATCGACCAAGAAAAACAAAACCAATTGATAGTACCTTCATCAATACCGAATACCCTATGAACCAAGATTTTATTTTAAAAAACCGCGACATTGTAATTGTTGGTCAGCAGCCCTGGGATATTGAAATTGGCAGCAATTGCAAAAATATAGCTATTGAGTTTAGCAAACATAACAGGGTTTTATATGTGAATTCGCCATTGGATAGAATCACTAAACTAAAACCTAAAAAGGACCAAAAGATTAAAAAAAGAATCAATGTAATAAAAGGCAAGGAAGAGGCCATTGTGCAAATAGCGAATAACTTGTATAACTACTACCCCGATGAAATGATTGAATCCATAAATTGGATTAAGAATGAAGCTTTATACAATTATTTGAACAAGGTAAACAATAAGCGTTTTGCACGAAGCATTAACCGGGCCATAGCGCAATTGGGCTTTAAAAACGTGATTCTGTTTAATGATAATGATATTTTTAGGTGTTTTTATTTGAAGGAATTTTTACGCCCCGCATTAAGCATCTATTACTCGCGCGATTATTTGTTGTATGTGGATTATTGGAAACGCCACGGAGAGAAACTGGAACCAGAATTGATACGCAAAAGCGATATTTGTGTGGCAAACTCCACCTATTTGGCCAATTATTGCCAGCAATACAATAAAAATGCATACTATGTTGGTCAGGGTTGCGATTTAAGCACTTTTAGCGATAAGCAAGCGATGGCTATTCCTGCCGATATGGTAAATATCCCCCAACCCATCATAGGCTATGTGGGTGCTTTGCAAAGCCTACGACTGGATATTGATTTGATAGCCCATATTTCCGAGGAACGCCCTGATTGGAGCATTGTTTTAGTTGGTCCGGAGGATAATGAGTTCAAGGCTAGCCGACTGCACCAGAAACCAAATGTCCATTTTTTGGGTAGCAAAGCCCCTGAGCTATTACCACAATACATCAACGCGTTTAATGTTTGTTTAAACCCGCAATTAACTAACCAGGTTACTATTGGTAATTATCCGCGTAAAATTGATGAATACCTGGCAATGGGTAAGCCGGTTGTGGCTACCCGAACCGAGGCGATGAGCGTATTTAGCGAGCATACCTATTTAGGCAAAACAAAAAAGATTTATGTGCCCCTCATAGAACAAGCCTTGCGCGAAGATTCGGAAGAAAAACGGCAGGAGCGTATCCGTTTTGCCGCCACCCATACCTGGGAAAACAATGTGATGGAAATTTACAAAGCCATAGCAGCGGTGCAGCATTAAGCTTTATAAGCTAAATACAAACCGGTATGCTTAATATAACGGTATAAGGTTCTGATAATGCCGATAGCCCAATTGCCGCTTTGTCTAAAATTAGCGCGTTTCATGGTGCTAGGTTCATCGGTGGAGTTTTTTTGGTCGAATAACCCTTTATAGTCTTCATAAAATAAGGCCTTACCTTTATGTTTGATGAACGACATGGCCATTAAAAACTCGGTTTTGTCGCCTTTTATGCCTTCCCGATAATCGCCAAACTTTTGTAAAAAACTACTTCGGCGTAGGTGTGGATGGTCGCTATAAACATGAAACTTTTTAACCCCCGGCAACCAGATATTAAATTTCATTTCCGAAAATCCGCCTTCAACTGGTTTTAAGTACGGATATTTAAAATAAGCATAAAACCTAACCAAATCAAGTTGGGCATCTTCTTCCATCAGTAGCAATGCCATTTGCAAATGTTTGGCATAGCCCTCCATAGGAACAAAATCTTCCTGCACATATAAGGTATATGGCGTGTTTACCGCTTTTTGGCCCTTATTGATATTATTGCCCAAACCTGCATTCTTTTCAGTTCCAATTAACCTGAAAGGGTAGGTTTTTTGTATTTGCTTTAAATATTCAATCTGTTCGGGTTTACTGCCATCGTCTGATACAACAATATCGCCAAAAACAATACCATGCATGGCAAAAGAGGCCAGTAATCGCGCTAACGATTTGCTGCGATTATAATGCGTAACAAGCAGGGTAACTTCCTTTAAATTGATAGTCTCCATTTTGGAATTAGCGGTAATAGTTAATGGTCCAATTAATTAATTTGAATTGCAAATAGATAGCCCTTAATGCCAAGGCCAAAGGGTGTTTACTTTCACGCCAGCTGGCACGCCCCATGGTGCTGGGCTCGTCGGTCGAGTTTTTTTGATAAAACAGGTCGTTGTAATTTTCAAAGAAAATACCATTACCCTTATTTTTCAGAAACGAGATGGCCATTTTATATTCGGTGATATCGCCTTTTAAACCTTCGGGGTAGCGACCAAATTTTTCAAAAAAGCTGCTTCGCCTTAAATGCGGATGGTCGCTGTAGGCATAAAACTTTAAATGGTTATTTGCCCATATACCCGGTTTAAAAACCATTTTGGCAAAACCATTATCATAAGGTTTTTTATAAGGATAACCGAAATAGGCATAAAACCGAGCGATATCCAAGCTGGCATCCTCCTCAAAAAGCTGTAAGGCTTGCGGGAATTTTAATTTAAAATCGGGCTTTGGCTCAAAGTCCTCCTGCACATAAAGCGTATAGGGTGTGTTTACGGCATCCTGTCCCTTATTAATATTGTTACCTAATCCTTTGTTTGCCGGGGTTGTAATTAGCCTAAAATTGAATTTACTTTGTAATAACACCAATTGTTCAAGCACTTCGACTTTGCTTCCATCGTCGGATACTACGATATCACCAAAACAAATACCCAATGCCTCAAAAGCATTTAATAAACGGGCCAATGATTTTACACGATTATAATGAGTTACTAAAAGTGTAACTTCATGATAAATATTTTCTTTTATATCCAAAATATAAATTAAAATTAAAATAAATTTGCAAACAAATAATAATTGATTAAATTTGTTAATTATTTATATAGCCATAGATGTTTAAAAAAATTTACCACATAATCGCCAACAAACATTTTTTATCCCTCGCCGGCAATGTAATCATGTCGGGCTTCGGGTTATTCACCATGACGCTTATTTACCGTTCGCTGTCAAAATTCGATGCCGGTATTTGGGTGTTTTTCCAATCCATCTTATTATTGGTTGATACCCTGCGTTCTGGTTTTCTAACAACCGCGTTTATCAAATTTTATGCCGGGGCAACCGAAGCAAGGAAAACGGAGGTTGCAGGCTCTTCATGGTTTATCGGTTTCTTAATTACAGGGTTATTGGTATTTGCAGGTTTGTGTTCAAATTTATTCGCTGGCTTTATAACTGATGATGGTTTGCGACTATTTTTAAAATGGTCGGGCTTGTATTATACCTTATCATTGCCTTGGTTTATAGCTACTTGCGTAATACAAGGGGAGCAAAAATTCGACAGATTGCTATATTTAAGATTATGCAATCAGGGGAGTTTTATCACTTTTATCATTCTTTTAATAGCGACAGGGAACATCACTTTAATCAATATTTTATATGTTTATTTTTTGTCGAACCTCATTACCAGTGTATTCGCATTATCCAAAAAATGGACAAGAATAACAACTATTGGAAACAGGAGCATTGCCACTATAAAAGAAATTTATCAGTTTGGAAAATACAGTGTAGGTTCGGCGCTGAGCTCCAACTTGTTCTCAACTTCAGATACCATTATCATCAACTTTTTGTTAGGTAAGCCAGCCCTGGCTATTTATAATTTAGGGCAAACCCTGATGCAATTGGTAGAGATACCATTGCGTAGTTTCGCGGCAACTTGTATGCCTGCCCTTGCCTCGGCCTATAACCAAAATAATAGGGCGCAGGTAATACAAATCATGATGAAATACGCGGGCATGTTGGTAATCTGCTTAATCCCGGCGGCTATCATAGGTTGTTCATTGGCCGATGTTCCCATTTATTTTATTGGTGGCGGCAAGTACGCCGGAACAGAGGCTGCTAACGTATTCCGCTTGTTTTTAACCTTTGCCATCTTGTTTCCGCCCGATCGATTTTTCGCGCTTACACTGGATGTGATCCACCAACCTAAGGTGAACTTTTATAAGGTACTCGTGATGCTAGCGGTAAACATAGCCGGCGATTTTATTGGATACGCCATTACCCATAATGTATATGGCATCGCGTTTTCAACCGTATTAACTATTATTACAGGAACCATTATAGGCTATGTGGCACTTAATAAATACCAAAAATTTAGCTACCTAAATATTTTTAAGGTAGGATACGAGGAATGCACATTGGTAATAAAACAAGCCTTCGGCAAAAGGAAGATAGCTAGTTAAGCTGGGTAGAGAAAATGATTAGTCTGCCTGAATTTTGCTTTTAAAAGGGATTTGATTAAACCTCATTTCAATATTGCGGTAAGTCCATTTAGCAATGAAATAAATAAGGATATAGTTAGGTATAAACAAATAAAGATAGGCCGATGGTGGAAACTTTAATATCCTTATAAACAATACATTAAACAAACTCAACACCAAGGTGTGAACCATATAGATAGAGTAGGAATATTTACCGGTACTTTGCAAAAATTTTGATTTTTTAAGGTAGGTGGATAACCATCCTTGCTCGAAAGAAAATGTCAGGATGGTGATAAAGAATAAGCCTTCAAATAGGTAACCATACGGTTTAAATATCGCACCATAAAAAACTAAAGTAACGATGCCGGCAACCAAAACAAGCTCGGCAATGGTAAACATGTTTTTGCTAATGGTTCTTAAATAAAGTTTTAAGCTATCGAACGTATAAAAGCAAACACAACCTGTAAAAAAGCCTAGAATGCCTCGGCAAAAGCCAAAATCAAAACTATGCATCAGGCTATAGCCGCCTGTAAATAATCTTAAACTAATTACAGTTATGAAGACAATTGAAACAGCGATAGTTTTCCTGAATTTGGAGATAAAATTCCAATTTGTGGAAAAAATAATCAATCCGAATACCAAATAAGCAATCATTTCGGCACTGATGGACCAGCTGGCAATGTTCCAACTCACATCATTTATACCCGGCAGTTTTACCGAATTCAACAAAAAAATATTGCTTAGCGAGGTTGCGAAATAGTCGCCGCCATCCACCATTTTGTTTACATGTACCATGCCACTTACATAGTGTTTTGAAATTTCAATAAGTACAAACGCTAGGAATACAACAAGGTGCAATGGGTATAATCGTAAGAAACGTTTTTTATAAAAGCTCCTCAATTTCAATAGGTTATCAATATTTTGATAGTTGTAAGCGATAACAAAACCGCTTAATACAAAAAAGAAGTCGACAAATAAATCGCAATTGTGAACAAAGTTATTGTTGATGATGGGCGTATTTGAGAAGGCACTCAAATGAAAAAACACTACCAAGCTGGCGAGTATCCCTCTAAAAATATCCAGCACTTCAAATCTTTCTTTCATTAATTTTTATTAGCCATTTATCAATTATAAAGCCAATCCTATTTGGAGTAAATAAAAAGATCGTTGGAAATACCTTCCATGGTCTGGAAATTGCATAAGGTGGCAAAATCCCGAGGAATGAAAATCGCCCATTTAATTTTAGCCCATAACAAGCCACAGCAATTAGCCAGATTGATTGAAAAATTGAAGGATATGGATAGTTACATCTTTATCCATCTTGATAAAAAAACGGATATGGCACCTTTTGAATATTTAAAGGAGATGCCACGTGTTTTTTTCATAACTAATAGGGTTAAAATAATTTGGGGATCCTATAACATGGTGGAAGCTACCATCAATTCATTTAAAGAGATAACGAATGCGGGAATTGATTTTGGTTTTGTAAACCTTTTAAGCGGACAAGATTACCCGATAAAGCCTATAAAAGCCTTCATAAACTATTTAGACGAACACCCCAATGGCATTTTTATGAGCTATTTAGGTTTTGAAACAGAGTGGCAAGAGGCCATGTCTCGAATTAACCAATACCATTTTACCAACTATAACATAAAAGGCAAGTACATCGCACAACGCGTTATCAATAAAATATCCCCTTTAAGGATATTTCCTAACTCCTTGATTCCTGTAGGGCGTTCGCAATGGTTTACCATCCCGATGGTTTGCGTTAATTATATTTTAGATTATTGGAGCGGCAATAAAGAGTTACAAAAGTTTATAAAACTCACCTGGGCTCCCGATGAGTTTATATTTCAAACCATATTGTATAATTCTATTTACAGAACAAATATGGTGAATCATAATTTAAGGTTTATGATATGGGAGCCAGAGGGTAAGAGTCCGCTATTACTTACCAGCTCAAATTTTGAACAGATGATTAATTCAGGGAAATACTTCGCCAGGAAGTTTGATGCCGATATGGATGAAAATATATTGAACCAAATAGACCATCATTTAGCCGACAATACTTAACAAGTTTAATTCGGTAAAATCATTCCATCTTCAATAGTCTAATCTACATTAAAAGCTACTTATGAAACTAGTCTCCATTATTTCGGTTAATTATAATCAACCTCAGGTAACTGAACAGCTATTGGAATCTATCTACAAAACCAATACTTATAGCGCAATTGAGTTGATTGTGGTGGATAATGGCAGCAAAGTAAATCCTGTTCCATATTGGAGACTGAAATTCCCTGCCGTAAAATTTATCCGTTCCGAAATTAATTTAGGTTTTGCCGGAGGTAACAATTTGGCTATAAAGGAGGCAAAAGGCGATTATTTTTTCCTGGTAAACAACGATACGGAGTTTACTCCGCTATTAATTGAGGAGCTATTGAAAGTAGCAGAAGCCAACCCCAAGATTGGCATGGTATCGCCAAAGATAAGATACTTTGACCAGCCCGATTTAATACAATACATGGGCTATACGAACATGAATTACCTTACGGCTAGGAATAAGTGTATTGGGCAGTTTGAAGTGGACAGGGGGCAGTATAATGGCATTACAGGCCCAACGGGCTATATACATGGAGCGGCTATGCTTGTAAAACGGGAATGTATAGAAAAAGCAGGCCTGATGGCCGAAAATTTTTTCCTGTATTTTGAAGAATATGATTGGTGCGAAAGGATAAAAAAAGCAGGCTATACCGTTTGGGTCGCAGCTGAGGCTTTGATATATCACAAAGAATCGGTATCGGTTGGTAAAGTAAGTGGTTTAAAGGAATATTATATGAATAGGAACCGCCTTTTGTTTATCAGAAGGAATGCGCCTATGCTCCATCGCCTAGTTTTCTACCTATATTTTGGAACAATAGTTGCCCCCCGCAACTTGATGAAGTATTTAAAAAGTGGACATCCCGATTTTATAAAATGCCTGTATCTGGCTATAAAATGGAACCTACTTGAAAATACCGAAAGTTTTAAAATTAACTATCCTACTGAAAAACGATGACTACTATTTTTTTTATCTGCCTCTTTATTATTTTTTACGCCTTTATAGGTTATGGCATGCTTTTGTTTGTTTTGGTAAAGCTGAAAAGGCTTTTTAAAGGTAAACCCACAAAGCCCAATACTAGCAATTTACCAACCTGTACCCTCATTGTAGCGGCTTATAATGAGGAAGATTTTATTGAAGAAAAAATAAAAAACACTTTAGCTCTAAATTACCCGGCCAACAAGCTAAAAGTTATATTTGTAACAGATGGCTCGACCGATAAAACGCCGGACATAATTGCAACCTTCCCGCAAATACAATTGATGCACCAAGCGCTACGCATGGGTAAAATGGCGGCTGTACACCGCGCGGTAGCCACGGTTGATACCGAAGTTATTGTGTTTACCGATGCCAATACCTTTTTAAATACCGATGCCCTAACCAACATATGCCGACATTATAGCAATGAAAAAGTTGGAGCTGTTGCCGGAGAAAAACGCGTACATGTGATGGAGACAGCTAATGCAACCGCTGGCGAAGGTTTTTATTGGAAATATGAATCAAAACTAAAAACCTGGGATTCTGAATTGCATTCGGTGGTTGGTGCGGCAGGCGAGCTGTTTTCGGTTCGTGCGGCCTTATATCAATATATATCAACAAACGCTATTATTGATGATTTTATGATCTCGATGCTGATAGCTAAGGATGGGTATAAAATAGTTTATGAGCCGGAGGCTTACGCTACCGAAACCACCTCATTAAACGTAAAGGAAGAGCTTAAGCGTAAAATTAGGATTGCTGCCGGAGGTATACAATCCGTCATTTGGTTACGTAGTTTATTATTGCCTTTTAAAACCCCCTTGCTTTCCTTTCAATATATTAGTCACCGGGTATTGCGGTGGACGATTGTACCTATCCTGATGATGGTATCCTTATTCATGAATATGTTTATTGTTACCAAGGGGAGCGTAAGTAAAATTTTCCTAATCCTGTTGCTTTCGCAAATCATGTTTTATTTGATGGCCTTTGTAGGCTGGATTATGGAATCGAAAAGAATAAAACTGAAGCTGTTTTTTATCCCCTACTATTTCAGCATGATGAATTACGCGGTTTTGCGTGGCATATTCAGGTTTGCGGTAGGTAACCAAACAGGTATTTGGGAAAAAGCTAAAAGAGCATAAGCCATGAGTTTAAAAGATAAAATAAAGCAGCACCCAGGTTTAAAAACAATGGTGCACCGTGCATTGATACCAAGAGGTGAGGCTGGTCCGCGGTTATGGGTTAAAATGTTTGTAAACCCCATCATGAATAAGCGGGGCAAAGGTTCAAAAATTAAAAGGGCAAGACTGGATATCTTGCCCTTTAACACGTTTGAGCTTGGCAAGAAATCAACCATTGAAGATTATTGCACCATTAACAATGGGGTAGGCGATGTTATAATTGGCGCAAAAACCCTTATTGGTATTGGTAGCGTACTCATTGGTCCAATCAATATTGGTGATAATGTAATTATGGCACAAAATATAGTGGCAAGTGGTTTAAACCATGAATATAGGGATGTTAGCAAACCTATACATGAACAAGCCATCAACGTTGCACCAATTATAATTGAGGATGATTGTTGGATTGCCGCCAATGTAGTCATTACGGCAGGTGTTACCATTGGTAAACATTGTGTAATTGCCGCTGGAGCAGTGGTTACCAAATCAATCCCGGCTTATTCGGTAGCGGTGGGTAACCCGGCAAGGGTAATAAAGCAGTATAATTTTGAGAAAAATACCTGGGAAAGTATTTAAGGTTTATTTTAAACCTTAAACACTTTCCTTTTGTAGCAATGCAGGTATTGTTTTTAGGATGAGTTTTATATCGCTTTTCAAGCTATGGTTTTGGGCGTAAACATTATCGAGCATTAAACGTTCGTCTTCGCTCATTTCACCCTTACCACGTTTTTCAACCTGCCATAAGCCGGTTATACCAGCTGGCGCGGCAAAGCGTAAAATATATTTATCGGTGGTCAGCTTTTCAGCCTCATATAAAGGTAAGGGGCGATTGCCTACTATGCTCATATCCCCGATAATCACGTTCCAAAGTTGGGGTAATTCATCAATAC
The DNA here is from genome assembly GCA_903891475.1 of uncultured Mucilaginibacter sp. Lineage (GTDB taxonomy): Bacteria > Bacteroidota > Bacteroidia > Sphingobacteriales > Sphingobacteriaceae > Mucilaginibacter. Next base: position 117,166 of record CAITEP010000036.1, on the reverse strand, counting down.
TGGTATTTCTGATAAAGTTACCTATGCGGGTAATTCTAGGGTCGTTCTTTATTTTAAAAAATGCCGAACCGGCCTTGGCTATTTTTGATTTTTTCAAGTCTTTTTCGCACCATTCCTCCTTATCGGCAAACAGGGTAAATTGGCATTTACCATAAATTTGGCAATCTTGGCATAAGCTGGATGGTTCTTCAATCTTCACATTAGCACCGTCACCAGTTGCCAAAGCATATTGGTTTAAGTGCATCAAATCTTTCACCTTTTGGTCGGCATTTACAAACATCGACCTGAATTTATAAAATCTGAAAACTTTATAACCAGTACCTACACGCAATGAATAATAAAATGCCGGCCCTTTCGATTCTAATTTAATTAACACATATACTATTAAGAATAGTGGCAATAGTGCCACCAGTGCTAAACCTGCAAAAACAACATCGAAAATGCGCTTGCCTAAGCTAATGCTTCGGATGGGAGCCAATTGCACCTGACCAGTTTGTGCCAGCCTTTTCCAGTTTTGGATTAAGAAATTAACCCTTTTTTCTACATTTTGCCTGCGTAATGGAAGAATTAAAACATCGGCAACACCTGCCGATAAAGCAATTTGCCTTAAATTGGCATTTAATTGACGTACCACTAAAAAATAGGGTATGGCCGATAAGCCTTGCTTTTTGATGCTTTCAATTAATGAAAGTCCGTTTGGCCCTACAATTTCGCCTTTTATAAGTACCGAAACTATGTTTAGATGGTTTGATTGCCAGGCTGATACCAATTTTAATCCATTTGCAAATGGAACAATTTCGGCTCCATTAAAATCAAAAGTTTGTAATTGCTCAATAAGCGGTTCATCAAAACCAACCAAAGCGATGAGTGGTTTTGATTTGAATTGATTTGTCATGATAGTTACGCCTCCAATTGCAACTGACCCACACGACGTAAAACCACCTTAATCCGGGCATCCAATTCACTAGGGTTAAAAGGTTTTACAATGTAATCATCGGCTCCGGCATTTAGGCATTTTATCCTTTTTTCGGAGCTTTCATCGCCTGAGAGAATAATTACCGGAATTGAATTAAAAAAGTCGCTTATTTTTAACTGTTCAATCAATTCCAATCCATTAATTTCAGGGGTGTTTAAATCAGCGATTATCAAATCGGGAATATTGCCATTTTGCAAAAATGCCAATGCCTCCATACCGTTCGATTTTGTTTCAATTTGGTATATGCTACCTAAAAATTCATTAAGGATAGCTTGCATAAAAGCGTCGTCTTCAACAACGAGGATATTGATATTTGTATTATTCATAGCGTAAATATTTAGTATAAAAATACGTTAATTTTAAGATTTTTTTATTGTATTTAATGTAATAAATGCAATACAATTAATAATTAATGTATTAAAAATGAGATAGTTAATTAAGATATTTTTTAAGTTTTATATAAAAATCATCGGGGTTAAAAGGCTTGTTTACATAGTCCTGCATACCGGCTTTCATTACCTGTTCGCGTACATTGCTGGAGGCCGATGCGGTGAGCGCTATAATCGGTATCACTGAATTAAATTCCCTAATTTTTGAGGTAGCGGTGTACCCATCCATAATGGGCATTTGCAAATCCATTAATATCAAATCATAGCTATTGGTTAACATGGTTTCAACCGCGATTGCTCCATTTTCGGCAGTAATAACCTCAGCGTTCCAACCTTCCAGCAATTGGGTAGCATAAGCTATATTGTACAGCGTATCTTCTACCAACAAGATTCTTTTTTTATGTAAATTGTAATGATTTATTTGGTCGGAGTGGAGATAGCTATCTTTTTCAACCACAGTTTTTAGTTCTAATTCAAAATAAAACTTTGACCCGGCACCAAATTCCGATTCAACAAAAATGTCACTATTTAGTTTTTTCAATATCCGTTTTGAAATGGCCAAACCTAAACCTGTTCCACCATGTTCGCGAACTATGGAGGTTGCCACTTGTTTAAAAGGTAGGAAAATGGAGTTTAAATTTTCTTCGGCAATGCCTACACCAGTATCAATTACAGATACCTCCACAATGGCCGATTCCTCATTTTTATTTTTGAGAATAAGGTTGATGGTAACAGTACCCCTTTTGGTAAATTTTATAGCATTGCTAACCAAATTATTGATGATTTGACCTAGTCGGGCTTGGTCTCCCAAAAACAAATCGGGCAGTTTTTCATCTAAATTTATAATCAGCTTGTTCAGCCTTTCGTTGGCTTTGTTTCTGTTTAAATCAACAATCTCAATTAATAACTTTTTGAGGTTAAAAACCGCGTTTTCAAAATCAAGGTCGCCTGCTTCAATTTTGTTATAATCTAATAAATCATTAATGAGCAACAATAAATTATCGGATGAGGTTTTCAAAACCTTTAGGTTTTCAACTTGGTCGGGACGTGGATTAGCCTTCATTAGCAAATGCCCCATACCAATAATGGCATTTAAAGGTGTACGAATTTCGTGACTAACTACCGATAGGAATTCTGATTTGGCATTACTCGCATTCTCAGCCTCTTTTTTCGCGAGGATTAGCTGCGATTCCACCTCTTTCCTTTTCGACATTTGACTGTTTATCAGGTCTACTATTTCGAGCAGATCATCATCATTATCCAAAATAGTCTCCATTTCATCAATATTAATTTCATTCAGAGCCGCCTTCAATCTTCTGATTGAAAAACGTTTAATTTCAACTTCCTCTTTTAGCTTGCTATTTATTTCGCTAAACTCCTTCTGACTAATTTGGAAAACATGCTCTGTAATTTCCTTATCCTTCTCAAATGCCTTATACGAGCTATTTACCAATTCAACGAAGCGATTAAATCGCTCATCCGAATTGAGTTCCTCACGAGAAAGCTTATCAAGTTGACGTTGTAATAACTTATGGTATGGCATTTTGAATAGGGGTATCAAGAATTTAAATTTCGAATTGTAACTTCATTTGTTTTATAACCTTTTCAATAATATTGCTGGTATCATCCAACAAGATGGCTAATATGGCATTTTCCGGGTCTTCTTTACCAATTCGCTCAATGTCGCGAATAATAGGGCTTAGCGTTTTTATTTGCAGATTATCAACACTGGCCTTGATTTTATGGGCAAGCGAAACAATACTTTCATAATTTTTATTTTGATAAGCCTCCAGCATCTCCGCTACCATTTTTGGCGATTGGTCGCAAAAAAGGTTGATCATTTTTTTAACAAATTCATTATTCCCTCTGCTCATTTCAATTAATGCAGCTGGGTCAAATAGTTTTTGTTCAGCTTTTTGTAATTGAAGTGCTACTTCTTTTTCATCCATATTTATCCAATTATTTATGATGTTTAAAAACAGGTTTTCTTTAAATGGTTTGGTAATATAATCGTTCATGCCCGCATTCAAGCACTTTTGCCTTTCGCCATGTATGGCTTCGGCGGTTAATGCAATTACCGGAATCATAATACCATTCGTGCGTATGGCCTTAGTGGCATCGTACCCATTCAATCCGGGCATCTGGATATCCATTAAGGCCACGTCAATCTTTTCTGATTGTATAATTTCGAGCGCTACTTTGCCATTTGTGGCTTCAAAAGTTTTTGCACCGTGGTTTTTAAGTATTATAGAGGCAATTAACCTGTTTAATTCATTATCATCAGTAATCAATATATTTTTTCCAGATAAGAAGTCGGCTTTAAATTTATTTTCATTTTTCTTAGGTAAATCGGCCTTAGTACCTTTTTTAAAGCGAATTTTAATAATAAATATAGAGCCCTTATGTTTCTGACTTTGAGCAGATATTTCACCTCCCATCAAATCGACCAATTCCTTGGTTATGCTCATGCCCAAGCCAGTACCACCATAATTCCTGCTTGTCGATTCATTTTCTTGCGAGAACTTATCAAAAATATGTTCCACAAAGGCTGGCTCCATACCAATGCCCGTATCGGTTATCTTAATTTCAATTAATTGTTCATTCTCATTTTCATTCAATAGGGCAAAACTTAAATCAACCGTACCATAATCAGTAAATTTGAGCGCGTTGCCAATCAGGTTCAATAATATTTGGTTTAATCGGAAAGGATCACCAATTAAAATTGGGGCAATTTCGTCGTCAAATCTTGAATTGATCAGGCTCAAGCCTTTCTCCTCGGCTCTATGCATTAAAACTTGTTGCGCTCTTTCGGCCACTGTTTTAAGATTGAATCCAATTTTTTCGAAACTTAGTTTCCCTGCCTCAATTTTTGACAGGTCGAGAATATCATTGATGATAACCAACAAGTTTTCGGAAGCGGAATTTATGATTTCCAAGAAAAACTTTTGATTTTGGTTTAAGCTTGTTTTTAAAAGTTGATCAGTCATGCCAATAATGGCATTCATAGGCGTACGAATTTCGTGGCTCATATTGGCAAGGAAAATTTCCTTGGTATGGGCCAGGTTTTCGGCTCTTTCACGGGCAGCTATCAATTCTTTTTCGAGCTTTTTTTGTTGTGTGATATCAAGGTGTATACCAATGCTACCTATTAATTCTTTTTTATCGTTAAAACGTGGTGCGCCGCTTATAAGCCACCACTTTTTTACTCCGTTTTTATCATTCAGTTCAATTTCGTAAGCATCGGCTATTCCATATTTTCGCAGTTCGCTTTTTTCCTGAATAATTTTGGTGGTTTCTTTATCCAATAATAAACTAACCGCCGTATTACCCATCAGCTCATCAAGTTTATAGCCACTTAAATCGCAGAAACTTTGGTTGGCGTATAAAATACGGTCATCCAAATCAACCTCCAATAAACCCAGGTTCATATTGGCTATAATACTTCGGTATTTTTCTTCATTGGCTTTTAGGTTTTCCTCTATGTTTTTCCTTTCGGTAATGTCCATTATAAAACCTGTATATACAATGGTTCCGTTTTCGGTGATATACGAGAAGGATGAATTGATGCCCTGCCATTTAAAAGAACCATCAGGTATCAAAATTTTCGACTCGTAATAAAAAGGCTCTAGCTTATTACGGCAATTTTGGTTTTTAATGGCAATGTTATCTTGGTCTTCTGGGAGTAAAAACGCAGTTGGGTCTTGTTGAAAATCTGCCTGTTTAATGCCAAAAATAGGTTCAATGGCCGGACTAACATATTTAAGTCCCTCAGTTCCATCCGGTCTGAATTCATATTCATAGATTACACCCGGAACGTTTTCGGATAATGATTTAAATTGCCTAACTCTGTGCTCGAGGGCCGTTTCAATCAACTTTATTTTTGTAATATCAGTTTGTGTGCCTATCAATCGAAGTGGTTTCCCAAACTCATCTTTTTCAATAACTACGCCCCTATCAAGCACCCATTTTATAGCGCCATCATTTTCAACAATCCGGTATTCAATATTTTGGAAGTCTACCTCGCCTGTTAGGAATTTGGAAAAGGCTGCTTTTAGCCTTTCTAAATCTCGCTTGTATACATTACTCCACCATAAGCTTTCGCCATGCACCACACTATTTGTTGAAAAGTTACCGAAATTATGGTACGATTTATGAAAAACAGCGCTTCCTGATTTTAGGTCTAGTTCCCAAACATTGTCGCCTATTTTTTCGAGAACGAGTTTAAACCTTTCTTGAGATTCTTTTATTTGTTTCCTTATTTCTTTCTCTTCGGTAATATTTTCTTCCAATGCGAAGAAACCCGATAATTCTTTTTTATCATTAAAAATAGGCTGTCCTTGAATCCTGAGCCAATAACTTTTACCATACTTTGTATAGTTAAGTATCTCGGCATTAAATGGCAAACCATTTTTTATTTGATTTTTTAAATATAGTATTGTTTGTGCATCGGTATCGGGGCCTTGTAGTAGGTGCCCTGGCTTCCTACCTATTGATTCGGCTAGGGAATAACCCGTTAATGCGCTATAACTCTTATTTACCCAGGTTACATGTCCATTCTTATCAGTAATTACAACGCCATTTATGTTGTTTTCGGCAATTTGCGATAATATTTTTAACTGCTCCTCCTTTTTCTTTTCATTGCTGATATCTTCCAGAATGGAGAAATATTCGGGCGGCATTTGATCATCCTTTTTGTAGGATTGAACCTTCACCCTACCCCAAAACCAAGTGCCGTCTTTTTTATAATGAATTAATTCTTCATTGAAAGTGCCGTCTTTGCCTATATTGCAGCTAATATTTCTTAATTGCTTTTCGTCGCTTAACGGGCCTTTACAAAAATCGAGCGTTTGCCTACCTATAATCTCATTTAGCGAATAGCCTAGCATTTTACAATAGCTATCATTCGCCCATAAAATTTCACCCTTCGCGTTGTTAAACAAAACCCCATTGTTGTTGGCACTGGCAACAAAACTTAGGCGTTTTAATTCAAGTTCATTTAATTTTTCTTTAGTAACATCACGACCATAAACATTAAAATAACTTTGAGCAGGCAAATACCTGCATAAAAATGAATAGGTCTTGTTATTTGATTCTATTTCGAAGGTATACCTGTCAATTTTATAATTACCTTCTTGAGCTATCAATTTCCAAAATTCTTCGCTCGGTAGGGTGGAGTTTTTATAAGTATAAAATTTCAAATCCTCGGCAGCAGGGTTCCGCATCAAAATTCTACCCTCAAAATCAATCCTTAAAAGTGGATCGGGATTTTGCATCGGGAACAACGCGATTGATTTATTTTCTTCTGATATTTTATTTAACTCCTTTTTTTGAAGGCTGATAGTTTTTAATAATTCTTTTAAATCATCGTTTACAATTTCTTGATTTTTGAGCACATGCAGCAAATCAATCAATGGGTCGTGATACGCAAAATCAGAAAAGGAGAGATTGCTTTGATTCAGTTGTTCAATGGTATCAAACCAAGGAGAGCCAACAAACAGGAATTGATGTTGATGAGGAAGGTATTCAAATTGCCCCCTTAGCCGTTGCCCCTCATTAGTTATTAATTTTAAGATCAGTAGTTGGTTACAATGATTTTTTAATATATCAAAATTGATAGCAGGCAATTCAGGTCGGATAAATTGAAAATGCGAGACTAATGAATTGCCAGATAAAGAGCCGCAAAGTCTTTTAATGGTTTCCCCTTGATCAATAATTTGTAAATCTGAGTTTATCAGAATAAAAAAGGGAAACAACTTATTAAATTGTTCTTTATCAAAAATCAATTTGGTTTCATCCATTTAATTTATCCAACTAACATTAAAAATTTCGTGGGTACTGCCATTTAATCGGCTTTGAATTAATTCAATTGAAACCGGGGTTTTAAACATTTTACCTAAACCCTGTAGCAAACCTTTTACAAAACCTTGCAAGCCTTTTCGCTTTGAAAAATAATGGATGTTTAAACTATCTTCGGTAATATCGCTTACCTTAAATTCGGGTGGCGTCAATTTCGGATAAATCAACATAATCCTGTTATGAAACATTGGCAAGTTGATAAGGAATTCGCGTAAATTTTTACCACCTGCTTCCATTAAGCTACCATATTTTTCTTGTCCGGTTTTTATAATCCACCATTCGCCAAATGCTACAAAAACATCATCCAATGGAATATTCATTTCTTGTTCAACTGCCTCGGCAAGCTTATAGGTAATGCCATCGTCGTAAGGTTCATTCACTAAAAAAATTTCAATATCAACACCGCTTCTTTCTTTAATCAGTTCCCACTTTTCATCGCCAAAGTTTGTTTTTACCAATTCTTCTATCGCTTTGTTTACAATGCCGTACATAATTATTTAATTTATTATATGATTAAACACATAAATTATGCCTAACCGTTTTTTTCATTTAATGTATTGATTATCAGTATAATAATATATAGCTAATTCCAAAATATGGAATTCATTCCATAGATTATTCTACCTGTTTTAATTCACCGTTTTGTATCATTTTATAGATGGTGCTTTTACCTATATCAAGTATACGTGCGGTTTCCAACACATCGTTATTTGTCTTTTTTAGGTAGTGCTCAATAATGTCGAGATTATACTGCCTAAGTGTTTTATTTTGGCCAATAAAATCCACCTGTTCTTTGATGGAATTGAAGGTAATATCGTTAGGTTTAATTTCATTATTCTCGCTCAAAACAACTGCCAAGTCTACCACCGATTTTAGTTCGCGTATATTTCCAGGAAAATTGTATTGCAATAATTTATTAATTGCCCCTTCGGTAAAACTAATAGTTCCTAATTTATTTATGGTGGCAAACTCTTTTGCAAAATGTTTTGCTAATATTAAAACGTCATTTCCTCGTTCTCGTAATGGTGGAAGCTCAATTGGCAAACCCATTACCCTATAGTAAAGGTCTTCCCTAAAATTTCCATTTTTAACTTCATTTGCCAGGTTTTTGTGAGTAGCGATTATCAACCTGATATCTAATTGTATTTTTTCATTGGCACCCACCCGTACTATTTCGCGCTCCTGCAACACACGCAATATTTTGCTCTGCATATTTAGGTCGAGTTCGGCTATTTCATCCAAGAATATCGTTCCGCCATTAGCCTCTTCAAATTTCCCGATTTTGCGTGCTATGGCACCCGTAAAGGCCCCCTTTTCGAAGCCAAAAAGTTCGCTTTCCATTAAATCATGCGGTATGGCAGCCATATTTACGGCTACAAATGGTTTACTCTTTCTGTTGCTATTATAATGAATGGCTTTAGCAACTACTTCCTTCCCTGTGCCTGTTTCACCGGTAATAGAAACATTAATATTTGTTTTAGTGGCTTTTTCCATCAAGCCAAATATGTTTTTCAGCGGGGCACTTTGGCCTATCATGGTTTTTTCGAAAGCAAACTTCTGTCCCAGTTCTTCTTTCAATTGCTGTACTTCTCTTTTTAAGGTTTGATTTTCCTTTATCCTTAAAATGCTGTTCCAAAGTAATTCCTTGGTGCTTTCATCTTTTACTATATAATCGCTCACCCCCATTTTTAAAAGGTTTACTGCTACCGTTATATTTTCCTGTGAGCTAATAAATATTACAGGAACAGTTGAGTTTACCTCTCTTATTTTTTTGTAAAGCCTGTCGCCCGATATATCAGGTAGCGAATAATCAATAGTTATCAAATCGGGCTGCAAGTATAATTTATCCAAACAAGCCTTACCTGTTTCAAACTTAGTTACCTTAAAATCAGGATTTAAGCCTATGTGATAACGCAGAATTTCGCCATAATAGGCATCATCCTCCACTATAAAAATATTGTAATCAGACATGTAATTTGTTATTGGTATAAATTATATCTATAAGAAAAAGTAAAATTCAATTAAAATTAATAAAGATCAATCCAAAATACCTTTCATCATTATATTGTTACAAAAGTTTAAACTATTAGCTATAAGCAAGCAAATAAATCTAACTTTTATACCTCTTAAAATAACAACCTATTCCATAAAAATAATTTCAAAAATGGAATTTTTCCAAAATATGGAATAAAACACAGGGTTAAACCGCATAATTATAGCTGAATATGATATTGGAACAATTGCTGTAAACCGAAATGTATTAAATCAAACTTTTTAAAGTGGCCATGATTTAATGGTTACAATGAACATTATGAGAACATATTATAATTTAAGCTTTCCATTTATTCCACACGCCGGATCTTACACAATAGATGAGAAAATGGGGCTGATTCGTTTTTTTTCCATTTGCTCTATAGTATGGGGGCACTGTTTACTTAGTTGGGATGCCCGGCATGTTGTTCAACCTCAATTTGAATGGTATAAGGTAGTATTTTTGCAATTGGGTAAAATTGGAACTATCAATTTTTTTATCATAACAGGGTATTTTTTAAACAATAAAATTCAAAACATGAGTATTTTAGGTTATTTGAAATACAGGTTTTATCCATTAATTTTACCTTGGATAATATTTTTGATGATTTTTGTTTTTATTGAAAGTTTAAAAGTTTTAACAATACATCAATTTACAACACTTAGTTTATTAGGTATTGTTCATATTATTATAAATTTAGGAGGATCTTTTATTTTTCATTCGGCCTATTGGTTTATACCAATTTCTATTTTATCAGCACTTACCTTAATACTTTTTAAAAGGTTTGTTAACCAATATTGGTTTGGGATAATTTTAGCCTTAATTACCCTATTTTATTGTTTTAACCTATATAACGGGTGGATAGCTACCAATCACACTAAATCAATTTTTGGCTATACTTTTTTTATGTGGCTTGGCTATTTTATCAAATTGAAGTACAGCACTTTTAAAGATTTGTTGAAGATTGTTCATTGGCGACTCATCGTCTTCCTACTCATTGCAACTTACTTTTTAGCATGCGAAGAAGGTGTTTTATTGGCTAAAATTGGTTCGGATGATCCTTTTGCATCTATTAGGTTGTCGAATATTTTGTTAACCGTGTTATTATTTATTGCTATTTTAAAAATCAGGATTCCTAATAAAGTTGAAGCTTTTAAACCTGAGCGGTTTTGTTACGGTATTTATTTACTGCATTGTATCATCATTGCTCAATTTACTTCCATTTTAAGCAAAATGGAGTGCAGTCGTTTTTTTACAAATTCATTTTTTAACGCCTTGATATTACGCCTTTCCTTTTTTTCGGTTATCATATTCTTATCAATTTTAAGTGTAGGATTGATAGGTCGGACAAGGTTTAAATTTATATTCGGACTTAAATAACTAGCCAAAAAACAATTTATCAAAATACCACTATTTATGAAAGCAATTTTTATTCCTACTTATATAAAAAAATTCTTGTTTAATAATAATCAAGAAGCTACTTTGTTAAATGAGATTGAAGTAGCCTATAAGAAAAACCTATATTTTGGGACGCCCGAAATCTCCATTGTTATTCCGGCGTATAACGAAGCTGAAAATATCGTAGCTACGCTCGCGTCATTGTGCAACAATAAAACTAATATACCAGTTGAAATCATAGTAGTAGATAACAATTCCACTGATAGAACGGGGGAGTTGGTTAATGCATGCGGTGTAAAGTGTATTACAGAAAGCAACCAGGGAATAACTCAAGCACGCAATGCCGGATTGTTTGAAGCCGTAGGCAGCATAATTTTGAACGCAGATGCTGATACCATCTATCCAAAAGATTGGATTCAGGCAATGACAAAGCCATTAGTTGAAAATGATGAAATTGCTATTACCTATGGTCGGTTTTCGTTTATTCCGACCTCCAAACCTGGCCGAGTTTTTTATTATTTTTATGAAATAATGGCTGACTTTACACGATTTTATAATAATTTAAAAAAGGATAAAGCTGTAAATGTTTATGGTTTTAATTCAGGATTCAGGCGATTGCAAGGCTTACAGGTGGAGGGCTTTAACCATCCAACGGGTACTAATGAAGATGGCTTTTTGGCCCTCAAACTATCAGAAAGAGGTTTTGGTAAAATTCACAGAGTTAAAAATACCAAGGCTATAGTTTGGACTACCGACCGACGTATACAAATGGATGGGGGAATTGTAAAAGCTATTATAAAACGGTTGAGTAGACTTGTTAATTAAGCTAATGATTATTGGGGCTTTCACATATATATAAAATCAATGGAGGCCATTTCATAAATTATGATTCAGCCTGCATTGTTTCGTTTCATATAGGGGAGCAGGAGCAGCCCACCAGCACTGTGAGGCAAATAAGCTACCAAAATAGTATATAAAAAAAAAGCCTTGATTTTCATCACAGGTTTATAAGTTAGAGGGAGTCGAATCCCCCTCACGCGCAAGTATTAGCTAAGCGGTGCTTGTGTGCTAAAAAACCATTTATTCATTCGGGGCCTTATTCTCACTCCCATCTCGCGCAAGCATAAGCGTAGCAGTGTTTGTATGCTAACCAACAATTTATTCAATAAGGTTAATATTCAAAATTCCTGTACCTCCCAAATAATTAGAATTTGGGTGATTTAAATAATTTTTAGGAGTTGGTAGTTAATTTTTTAAAATGTTTTTTCGATATGTTAAAGTGCTATCGGTCTTATTAGGTATATGGGCGGTGGATTATTTATTACACATAAGCAATGCTACATGAATGCTTGTGTAATATTTGGTAATTATTTATTTTAGTCTTGATGCGGTTTATTAAAAAATTAATAATAAATAAAAACACCTCTTTATATAATACAAGAGGTGTTTTTTCATATCCGCGTTATACTAATTATGGTATTATAATAGTAGTTGGGTTTCTTAACCATGCTTCGTGGGTAATGGCTAAAAGTGAAGGTTCATCAATAATACCTATCGAGTCCCAAGTAAACATGGCGAAACCTGTCTTATTACCGTCCACACCATTTGGTACATGCACTTTTAGGTGTTGTGCCAACCAGCTAATGGTTCCGTATCCGCATAATGAAACACAATGGTCTTCATTTGGGTCGGCATGAAATCCGGTTGCAAACCAACCGCTTTTGCCACCGGTTGATTGGTAAGCTTTTTCAATTTGATTAGCAGCAATCCCAATTTTTACAGGGCCTAAAGAAATGGCACTTTTTAGAGTTGCATCCTTTGTCCAATCAACAGAAAAATATCCGCCATCCTTGTAAACGTGAGGTGTTTGTGTAAAGCCGTCGGTTTGCATATAGTTCATTACCTGCGTAAGCGTAGCACCATTTAACACACCGTGTTTTGTTGCCCAATCAATTATATAGGCATCATTAAAAAAAATTGTGGGGTTATGGCAAGCTTTGGCAAATGCTTCTTCGGCGGTAACACAATCACGGTACTGATTATTTCCCCACATGGAAATTTTTTGTGGAATGATAATGAAATTGGGTGGTGCAACATGTTTGGCTTCATGCGGAATAGAAGCTGCTAGCTCGTGCCTAGAGGTTGGGATAGCACCTCTAAATAATTTGGGTTGGTTAGTTGATGAATCCATGATTTTTTAATTTGGTTTTTATTATTTATCTGTTTTGTTTCTCTTCTTTAAATTTATTTTTTTTAAATTAATACCTTCATCGCTTGCTTCCTTTTCAAATTCCGGTATAAATTTTTTAGCTTTTGCAATTTCTTCCTTGCTTGTAGGAATTGCGCCTCTTTTTGGGCCAAGTTGGTTGTTTGATTTTTCAAACTCTTCATTATCTACAGTCATCCTATTTTAGTTTTAATTACATAATTTAATAAAAACAACTTTTAATAAATAAGTTTTAACAATTTTGCGTACATAAAAATAATACGACCCATTTTAAAATAACAGGGTAAAAACGCCTTAAAAAATTGCGTATAAGTACTTGATTTTATAAGAATTAAGGTTATTTTCGAACCAAAAAAATAAGGTAACAATATTGTCTACTTTTTATTTCCCTAAGTTTAAGCCTTGAGGTAATTTCGAATATTTTGAAGGTCTTTACGCTTAGTCTTTTTAATACAAAGCAATCTCGGGTGGGCTATAAAAGCACAAAAAAAATGCCCTGGAATATTCCAGGGCTCATGTCAAATTAAGGCGAAGTTAGTTTCAGCTTACTAAACCACCCATTCCTTCCGCATTTCACGGCTACGTAGTTTGTTTGCTTCGTCGTCGTTTAAAAATTCTTCTTTTTGCGGGTTCCATTGTAGGGGGCGTTTTAGCTGGTAGGCTATGTTGCCTATGTTGCAAATGGTGGCGGTGCGGTGGCCTATCTCCACATCGGCAACGGGTTTGGTTCGGTTACGCATGGCCTGTAAAAAGTCTTTATAATGGTTTTCGCTTAGGTAAACATGCTTTTCGTTAGGGCCTATTAGTTTGTCTTTTAGCTCAATAGGGGTGGTTTCCAGCTTACCGCGTTGCACATGGATTGTACTTGTGGTGCCCACAAAGGTTACACCCTGGTTGCCGGCAGGTTCGTGCGTCATGGTGATGCCATTTGCATATTGGTAGGTTAAAAACTCATGGTCCTTATCGGGCGGAGTAATGGAGGTAGGGCCGGTAGCATCCATATCCAGTCCCCATTGGGCAATATCAAACATGTGGGCGCCCCAGTCGGTCATGCCGCCGCCGCCAAATTCTTTATAGTCTCGCCATTTGGCCCAAAAAATATCTTTTAAACCCGGTGCCAAAAAGTGGTTATAAGCCTGTGGGCTATTCGGACCTAGCCAAAAATCCCAATTCAGGCTTTCGGGTATTGTTTCGGCTGCTAAATTATAGGGTATTGGGGCCACGCCAACATTTACCTTTACGGTTTTTATATCGCCAATGTAGCCGTTGCGTACCAGCTCTACCGCTTGCCTAAACTCGTGCCACGAGCGTTGCATGCTCCCTGTTTGAAAAACACGGTTAGCTCTGCGGCTTTCATCTACCATGGCGCGCCCTTCCTGTATGGTGAGCGAGAGTGGTTTCTCGCAATAAATATCCTTACCTGCACGGGCAGCTAGTATAGCAATTATGGAATGCCAATGATCAGGCACGGCAATTACAACTGCGTCAATATCCTTACGAGCCAATAAATCTCTAAAATCGGCATAGCCGGTAACTTCGCTGGTATTGCCATGGCTGTCTTTTTTATTACTCAAATATTTTTTCACCTCTTTATTAAACAAATCCAGTTTAGCGCCATAAACATCGGCAGCAGCCAAAATATTGATCTCGTTGGTTGATAAGAACGCGTCTTTTAGTCCAAGGGCTTGTTTTCCGGTACCTATAAACCCCAGGTTAATCATATCGCTTGGCGCGGTATAGCCTTTGCCAAGCACAAAGCGTGGTACAATCATGAAAGCTGCCGAAGCAACTGCCACGTTTTTAATAAATCCCCTGCGGTTCAGGGTATTTTCTTTGCCTTTTTCTGTGCTCATAATTGGTTTATAAAAATTTCAAGGTTACAAGGTGCGGGTGCCCGGTGTAGACGCTGCAACCTTATATTATTTCAATTTGGTTTTAATTTGTTGGCTTTTGATTGGTACTTTAATATGCTTTTTTAAACGAATTCAAGATTCCAATAATTAGTATTTGAATGCAAAATAGGAAAAAGAATTTTGACATTCTAATTATATTTAACTATGTTTAAAGCTATTTATAAATACTGACTATAGATCATTAATTTACCGTAACCATTAGTTTGTAATCTATTCATTTTACAATGAAAAACCTGTTTATCCTTTTCGCCCTTTTATTTACGTATTCAAATTTATTAATGGCTCAGTCAACTACTGGCGGGCAGCCTAAAAAGAAAACGCAAGGAAGTACACTATCGGGTAATTTTGCAACTGTAAAAATTTTACCTGACTCTGATTGTACTATTTACATGGATGGTGATTTAAAAGGCACACTAAGCACCGGACAAATTTTAAAGGTGAAACTGGAAAAAGGAGATTATATAATTAAAGCCGTTGGAACAAATAAACTGGACGAATTAACCCAAACCTATACCATTGCTACAGTAGGTGTGGAAACAATTTTAAACATAGGCATGGCGGCTGTAGTAAAGACCCGCTTACAAAAGGAGTTAGAAATTAAACAAAACGAACAAGCCGAAAAGGAACGAGCCTTAGCCGACCAAAAAGCCCAAAATGAAAAAGAACTAGCCGACCAAAAAGCCATAGAGGATGCTAAGAAAAGGGAACAAGCCAAACTGGATATTATGAATAATATCGAAATGGTTGCTGTGCAAGGCGGAACCTTTGATATGGGAAGTAATGATAAATTAGACTTATCGGCAAAACCGGTACATAAGGTAACGTTAAGCAGCTTTAATATAGGTAAATTTGAAGTAACCCAGGCACAATGGATGGCTGTAATGGGGAATAATCCATCAAAATTTCCTGGTTGTGATAATTGCCCGGTTGAAAACGTAAGTTGGGATGATATACAAGTTTTTATTAAAAGGCTAAACCAAAAAACGGGAAAAACCTACAGATTACCTACCGAGGCCGAATGGGAATTTGCAGCCATTGGTGGTATAAAGAGCATGAGTAAAGTTTATAGCGGAGCAGGCGATGAGTTGGATAATGTTGGGTGGTATTATGACAACAGTGGTCATAAAACCAATCCCGTAGGGCAAAAAAAACCTAACGAACTTGGTATATATGATATGTCGGGAAATGTGGATGAATGGTGCCAGGATTGGTATGATGAACATTATTATGCAAACAGCCCTACCGAAAACCCAACAGGCCCTGCTACTGGCACAGTACGTGTACGTCGGGGTGGTTGCTGGAACGATGCTGCGCATTATTGCCGTATTGCCAACCGATATTTTAGTGCTCCTGAACTACGCTTCTTGACCTTTGGTTTCCGTTTGGCGTCCAATCCTTAATTTTTTGGTAGCAAAATTCAAATTGATAAATGGTTTTATTTACCGCTCAGCTGTTGCAATTTTTGCCTTATGTAACTGCCACTTGGCGTTAACTCGTTGGTTTTCCATCGGCCATTTTTGGAGGCATGAGGCATTAATAAAGCTGTGGTCTCCTGCTTGTCGGTAAGGTTCCAAGTAACCCAGCTCAATTTATTTTTTGCTAGCCACTTCAACCAAGTCTCGTTCTCGGTTTTATCAAACACACCATTTCCGTTTGATTCGCCCACACCCCATTCGGTCACAATTAAAGGTAACCCCATTTTTATTGCCTTATTGGCACGTTCGCGCAGGCCAGCCTGGTGGTTTGGATCGGAGGCATAAAAGTGGAAGGAATAAGCAATATTATCAAATCCAACAATAGCATCGGCAGCAACTATGTCCACATCCTGATCCCAATGTGGACTGCCAACCACAATGAGGTTATTTGTATCATATTTACGAATTTCGGTAATCAGCTTTACCGCATAGTTTTTTACCGTATCCCAACCTATGCGTTCGGGCTCGTTCCATATTTCGTAAATTACATTAGGTTTGCCATTGTACTTTTTGGCCATGGCGGCAAAAAAGGTTTTGGCTTGTTCAATATGTTTACTGCTATGATGATCGTGCCAATCAATCAGCACATAAATACCGTCGGTTATGGCCCTATCTACCAAGTTTTCTATCAATTGTTGTTGAAATTTTGGTTGTTGTAAATAGCCACTATCAGGTTCAACAGCCATCGCTAAGCGAATAATATCCACCTTAAAATCGGTAGTTAGCCAATCAACAACCGCTGGGTTATAATATTTTTGTCCCTGCCAAACACTCCATGAAAAACTTATGCCATGAAGTTGGGGTGGTACGCCAAGCCTATTAACTATCAATCCGTTTTTAACCGTTAAAGCACCGTTATTAATTAAAGGTGTTATATGCTTTTGCCCAAAAAGGAGGGAGCATAAACAGCATAGGCTTGCTAAAAATAGGCTTTTAAACATGTAGATATGATTATATAATGAGCATATTTACAAATCTAAAAGTTTACAATTATTTGATGCGCTTATTTTGATTTTGATAGTAATTTGTTTATTCTATTTGAAATGGCAAATTTATTGCCTATTTAAAAACGTAAGCATAAAAAGTAAGGTCGGTAGCACCCTGACTTGAATCAAACTTAATAGGAACCTGGCTCATTACTTTATTATTGACAGTTATATCGGCAGTACCAGTAATTACGGTGTTAGGTGATGTTAGTGAAATAAAGAAAACCGCATTTTTAAAGCTACTCGCCTGTTTGGCTGTAATGGTTTGCCTCCATTCGGTACCAGTAATGGTGCTAGTATCAGGAATGCCGTCCGAGCCCGTAAATCGAACCGAGTAGGTTGCATCTTTGTTGCCAATAAAATGATAATTAACAACAGAAACAGCACTAGGAACAACCGCAGCGTTTTTACTGCAGGCACTTAATGCCAGTAGCAAAATTGCAAAAGCTAACTTTTTCATATACAACTAGAATTAGTGGGTTTATATCGCTAGAAACGCCAATTAAGAATAAATTTAAACATAAGGCTATTAAAAAAGCAAATTATTTTGAATTCGTTAGGAAGACTTTGCGGTATTTAACAACCAGTTAAGCAAATGTTGTTGATCAGTTGGTTAGGCAATGTTTAAAACATATTGTTAAATTTACAATGATAAACCAAGCATTAACCATACAAAAACCAAATAAATGAAAGTTACATTTTGCACCCTAATAGGTATACTTTTCTGTTTGAATACTTTTTCTCAGGCAATTCCCGATACTATAGCGATTAAACAATTGATGATAAAGGAATCAACCAGCTACCATAAAGGCGATCTGAGAAGCAGAGCAGATTGCTGGCAAATACAGCCTTATAGTCGTATATTAGTATCCCTTAGCGACGGGAGAATGATAGATGTGCCCTTAACCTCTATCGCCAATCCACCTATCGATTTCCACGGCGATGGTGGGACAGTCACATTCACCAATGTCAAAATTTCAGTTATTGGTAATAGCGCATGGGTAAGTCATGATCAGGAAACGGATACGCCTGATGGCAAAAAAAATTACTCAACCGAATTTAAGATATTGGAAAAAATAAAGGGCCAATGGAAGTTTGTTGGCATGTCGGTACATATTTATACTAAATAAATTAATTGCGCAGTTGTTTAGGATATTTGTATTGGTTTAAGATGCAATATCAATGTAAAATCCTACTACTTTAAGTTCAACACAACCAATAGCTAGCAACTTATACAGGTAATTTAGACGAATATGCTACCTCAAAAATAAACATAAGGCAAATGGAGCTTAAGTTTGAAACCGATTATCCAAGTATTTTAGCTCAATTAGACGCGATTGACCCCAAAAAATATGCCTCGACGAGAAATTACATCGATGGCTCGGTAACCTACCTGTCGCCGTATATAGCCAGGGGTGTAATTTCAACCAAACAAGTTTTGATGCATGTATTGGCAAAGGGGTATAAAGCAAGTGAGATTGAACAATTTGTAAAAGAGCTTTGCTGGCGCGATTATTTTCAGCGGGTAGCACAGGTTAAGGATATTAACCGAGAAATTAAACAGGTGCAAACTCCTGTTTTGAATCACAATATTTCTTTGAGTGTTTTAAACGCGAATACTGGTATTGAAGGAATTGATACCGCGATAAATCAATTATTCCAAACTGGCTATATGCATAACCATTGCCGAATGTATACGGCTATGCTGGTGTGTAATGTTGCAAAATCGCATTGGCTGAACCCGGCTCAATGGCTTTATTACCATTTATTGGATGGCGATTGGGCAAGCAATGCCTGTAGCTGGCAATGGGTGGCCGGTGCCAATAGTAGCAAAAAATATGTTGCCAATCAGGAAAACATCAACAAGTACACCCATACCAACCAAACCCATACCTATTTGGATGTTCCTTACGAAGTTCTGGAAACGATGCCCGCTCCGCCGGAATTATTGACAACAGAAAAATTCATGGCCGAAAGTGTACTCCCACCAAATAGTAATTTAGTGGTTGATCATAAACTGCCTACATTTATTTACAACTACTATAACCTCGACCCCCTTTGGTATAAAAGCCTTGTCGGAAACAGGATACTACTGTTAGAGCCCAACATTTTCTCGCAATATCCAATCAGTAAAAAGTGTATAGACTTTATGCTGGCCTTAAGTGCGAATATTCCGGGTATGCAGATTTTTGTTGGAGCGTTTAATGATTTAGTAACCACCTACCAACTCGATACCATCTATTATAAGGAGCATCCTTTTAACAGGCATTACCAAGGTATAGAAGAACCCCACGACTGGATTGCCGAAGCGGTTACCGGTTATTACCCTTCTTTCTTTGCTTATTGGAAAAATGTAGAAAAGCTATTACCAAATTAAATACTTTCTATAGAAAATTATCGCCTATGAAAATTATCACCAACATTTTAACCTATGTTTTCGCGGCTATCATGATACTTGCCGGAATAATACACCTAATAAAGCCGGCAATATATATTGTTATGGTGCCTGCATTTTTACCAGTTTATTCGGTAATTTATATTTCGGGTGTTTTAGAATTTGGGATTGGTTTGGGTATTTTCTTGCCCCGCTTCCGTTCAATTGCGGCACTTTTATTATTCATTATGATGGGAGGCTATTTGCCTTTACACATATGGGATGTATTTAGGGAAAAACCTGCTATCGGTAGCCACGAATTAGCTCTTGTACGATTACCTATACAATTTGTATTAATAATATGGGCTTGGTTTATTTATAAAAGAGCAAAATTTTTATATTAGAGGAGTTAATTTAATATTGAGGATAACAATCTGATAGTTTGTAAAAATTTGTTCCAATGAAATTTTAATAACTAATTGTAAACCGTTATGCAATCAACTAAAATATTTGAAAAACCTATTTATGCTAAAATTGGTGTAGAAAAATATAAAACTATTGTAGTATGGCGAAATGGAGAATTCATAACCGATGAGCCGGTTTCTTCGGGTGGGAAAGACTTAGGGCCCGATCCTTACACTTTGTTGTTATCATCATTAGCAGCATGTACCTTGGCCACTTTACGCATGTATATTGATCAAAAACAATGGCAAATACCAGAAATTTTTGTGGAAGTAAATATGTCTCAAGAAAAAGGTGATCATTTGATAACCACTTTAGAGCGGAAAATATCCTTTAATGAGGATATTTCAGAAGAGCAGAAAGAAAGGCTGTTATTGATCGCTAAGAAATGTCCGGTATCTAGGTTGTTAGAAAACCAAATTGTACTATCAACCAAAATATAAAATGGAAGTAAAACGAAAAGATGATGGCAAAAGAGGTATGTTTTTTGTTGAAATTGAAAATGAAATAATTGCCGAAATGACCTATATATGGGCTGGTACAAGTAAAATAATAATTGATCATACAGAAGTAAGCGACAAACTTGCAGGAAAAGGTGTTGGTAAACAGTTGGTGTATTCAGTAGTAATATTTGCAAGAGAAAATAGCATCAGGATTCTACCACTTTGTCCGTTTGCAAAACGTGTTTTCAGTAAGGTGACAGAATATAGTGATGTACTTTAATTAGTTTTAAAATGGATAAAAACGATTTGATTAAGGAATATACCAATGGTGAAATTACCATTATATGGCAATCGGGTTTGTGCCAACATTCCGGGAATTGTGTTAAAAATTTACCTTCAGTTTTTCATCCTCAAGAAAAACCCTGGATACAAATAGCCAACGCGACCTCCGAAGAAATCATTCAAACCGTCGCGAAATGTCCTTCGGGAGCATTGAGTATAAAGGAAAATAGCAAATAATGAAATTATCCTTTTCCTTATTTGCTATTTTATTTTTTTGGGCTGAGTGTTATTTAAAATGTTGAATAATGGTCATATAAATTGGCATACCTACGGTAATATTAAATGGAAAGGTAAGTGCCAATGCCATGGGTAAAAATAAGCCAGGATTGGCCTTGGGCACCGCGATTTTCATAGCGGCTGGTACTGCGATATAAGATGCGCTGGCAGCCAAAATGGCCAAAATTAAGCGGTTGCCAATATCATGAGTAGCCGCGCCGCTAATTACCGCTATTAAACAGCCATTTATTAAGGGTATAACAATGGCAAATACTGCGGTAAACCAGCCTGCGGCAAAAAGGCTACCTAGTTTTCGACCTGAGATGATGCCCATATCCAGTAAAAATATGGCTAAAAAACCTTTGTAAATATCAGTTGTAAATGGTTTTATGTCGAGTGCTTGTTTCTCGGTGGCAATGTAACCAATTACCAAACTGCCCAAAATTAACAGTACACTACCATTGGTAAATGAGTGAAATATCACATCCTTGATATTATGCTGATGTTCCCCTTTGTCCTTAGTAAAAAAACGGATGAGCAATACACCTACAATAATTGCCGGAGCCTCCATCATGGCCATGATAGCCACCATATGCCCGCCATATTTAATATGTTGATTTTCGAGAAATACGCCTGCGGTAACAAAGGTTACCGCGCTTACCGAGCCATATGCTGCCGCTATAGCACCGGCATCCTCAATGTTGAGTTTACGTTTTAAAATAAAAAAAGTGTAAACCGGAATCACTACCGCCGTAGCAACACCAAGTAGGATGGCATAAACTACATCGTGCGATATTTGGCTTTTGGCGAGTTCTTGTCCGCCTTTAAAACCTATAGAAAACAGGAGGTATAATGAAATGAATTTGGAGGCGTCGGAAGGAATTTCTAAATCGCTTTTTATCCATACAGATACAATGCCGAGCACAAAAAATAGCAGGGCAGGATTGGTCAAATTGTCGAATAGTAAGTTTGTAGTCATCAATTTTACTTTTAAAGGTGATTAATGGTGCAAACCTAACAGAAGTTTAATATAAATTTTTATTTATACTTTTTATGTTTAGTATAAAATATTTTTATGAATTTAATTTAAGTTCTGAAATTAACCAATGGGTATCAAACAAAAATAGTTTTATTAATTATATCCAAAAAAATGAACGGCCTAATTATGAATTAGGCTGTTACAACAATTGTTAAAAGAGCCAAGTTTATGTTCAACATGGTTATCAATAAATCATCAAAATGTTAATTAAATATTACCAAAACTGCCTTTTTTCAATAAAAATCAATCCATGTGTTAACTCATTAAAATCATTGTGTTAACAATTGCTCCTTAATGGAAAATTCAGAATTTAAACAGATTTCATTGGCTTTCTTTGCGAAAATTTTGGAAAATGCTCAAATTATTTACCCCTATACTTCTGCTTTTCATATTCTCTAGTTCATACTCTTCTACTATCTCTGGTTATGTTTATGATAAAAACGAAAAAGAACAATTAGTTGGGGCTACCGTTCAACTAGAGCCAGGGAATTTAAAAGTTATTACTTCTTTAAATGGTAAATATACCTTTAATAATGTTTCACCAGGTAAATACATCTTAAAGGTTTCTTATATCGGATATGAAAATTTACAAACTGCTATAGAGGTTAAAGCTGATGATAACTTAAAGCAGAATTTCTATTTGGTTTCAAGTACTGGTTTACTTAAAGATGTAGTCATCAGTTCGAAAGGAAACAAGGAATCTGATAAATATGCAGCCCGGATTGAGCAACGCGCCGATAATCTAGTTAATATTGTTTCAGCAAACTCCATATCTATCTCGCCCGATATAACAGTTGCCAATGTAATGGCTAGGGTTTCGGGTGTTTCGGTTGAAAGGGGTAATACCGGTGATGGGCAATACGTCATTATAAGGGGAATGGATCCGAGGTATAGTACTACATTGATAAATGGTGTAAAAGTACCTAGTCCTGATAACAAGCAAAGGTACCTCCCGCTTGACATATTTCCCGCTGATTTAGTTGAGCGGATTGAAGTTTATAAATCATTAACCCCATCAATGGAAGGCGATGCTTCCGGAGGTGTTGTAAATATGTTGATGAAGACGGCACCCGGCGGGTTGAGGTTGGAAGGTAACGCGGGAATTGGATACAGCCAGTTATTTTCATTAAGACCCTTTGAAAGTTACAGCACTTCAACAGTAAACTCAAAATCGCCAGCCGAGATAACAGGCTTAGGTATTCCGGCAACTATTTCCGATTTTCCATATCAAAATTTAATTACAAGCCCTATAAAAACCCCTATTAATAGCAATTTTAGCTTAACCATAGGCGACAGATTTTTAGATAAAAAACTTGGCTTAATATTCTCAGGTACTTATCAAAATACTTACGCTGGCAATAATACATCGAGGTTAGTTGAAAATGCGACACTAACTCCTGCGGCGAGCCCAACATCTCAAATGTTACAAGTGTTTCCAGACTATCTTTCCCGTCAATACTCATCTTTAACCGGTAGATTAGGAATGATATCAACCGTTGATTATAAATTTGATGCTAACAATTATATCAGCCTTTTTGGTACTTATTTACAACTAAACGAAAACAGAGAAAGATATACCAACGATTTATTATTGGGCGATTATTCTTATCATGGTTATGTTGGCGGGTTTGAACAGTCGTTTGAAACGGAAACCCGTACCAGCAAGTCGAGCATTTATAGCCTTATATTAAGTGGGAATGATAAAATTGCCGAGCCTTTTTCTGTTGATTGGATTTTATCAAGTTCTGACGCCAAACAGGAGTTGCCAGATATTGCCGCATTTAAAACAATTCAGGGAATTAATCCAAATACTTCAGGAACTGCAACTTCACTAACATATACCCCTTTACAAGTAAGGCCCGAAAGTAGACAATGGGAGCATAATACTGACAAGGACCTTTCAGGTTATATCAATTTTCATTTTAAAACCAGCATCAGCAAAAATAAGTTGGATATTAATTTTGGTGGGATGTACAGGCGTAAAAAACGTGATAATTTTGATAATATATACAGCCTAAATCCAATTGTTCCTGCAGATGCCAGTTATCAGGAATACGTTTCAATACCCGCGTCGCAATTTCAGTTATCGGGTACAGGTTCAGACCCTCTTGGCAACGCGGCAAGCAACCCGGGGGTTTATACATTTAATGAAAATGTTTGGGCTGCTTATGGCGAATTTAAATATTTTATTGGGCAAAGGTTTGATATTATTTTTGGTTTAAGGTATGAAAATACCGAACAATCATATGTTTCCTCTCTTCCTGTATACTTACCAGGCAAAACTGCCGATATTCCATATGATGACTTTTTACCCAGTATAAATGCAAAATATGCCCTTTCAGCAAAAGCAAATTTAAGGGCGTCTTATTTTAAATCAATTCTTCGCCCGGCCTATGCCGATTTAGTTCCATATGCGGATAATACTGGATTTGCCCAAGATAATTTTCCAACCGAAGGAAATCCAAATTTAAAGCATTCGCAAATTGACAACTATGATTTCAGGTATGAGATTTTTCCGAATGGCCTCGATCAATATATGATTGGTGGTTTTTACAAAAATATTGTAAACCCAATTGAATATGGGGTAGTTACAACAGGTTTTGCCGCGGGATATACTTTGAGCCCTGCTAATTATGGAACGGCTCATAATTATGGCATCGAAGCAGTTTTTAGAAAATATTTTGGCAGTATTGGGATATCAGGCAACTATACCTATACGCATTCATTAATTAATTCATCAAAAATATTCCAATATCGAGACCCTTCCGACAATAGTTATCATAGCATCAATGTTAACCAGCCACGTCCGCTACAGGGGCAGGCGGCCAATGTTGCGAATGTTTCCCTTTTATATAAAAATGCTAAAAACGGCATAGACGCCCAATTGGCATTGGTTTATACAGGCGAGCGGATAGATTTATTGTCGTTATATAAAGACCTGGATAATTGGGAAAGACCAACAACCAATCTCGATTTCTCGGCGCAAAAACAATTTAACAAACACTTTACACTTTACATTAAGGTAAACAATATATTAAATACCCCTTATGAATTGATAGTAAAACAACCAAACCAAGCATATAGTGGTATCAATAAGCTGCCCATTCAAGAAAGCCCTAATTACGCTACCATTGAAAACGATAAATACTATGCAAGGTACTTAATGGGACTAAAATTTAAATTCTAATCAATTCTCGAATTTTTTTAAAACAAATAATTAATCAAATCAAAATGAAACATTTACGTACTATTTTTTATTTATTTACTGTGGTTGCGATAGCATCGTGCAGTAAAAAAAGCACAACCGTTTCGGCTCCCCAAATTCAAGTTGGTAAGGCTATCAGTAGTGCAACGCCATTGTCAGGCTCAATTAAAGGTACCATGTTGGCAAACACCACCTATACTATTTCGGGTGATGTAACTATAAATGCTGGCGACACTGTTCTTATCCAAAAAGGGGTGAAAGTTAATGTTACCAATGGCGCTAATTTTATAGTTAATGGTATCCTGATTAGTTTAGGTACTAAAGATGCTCCAGTTACCATTACAGATCCACGTTATACAAAAACTCCAGGTAGCTATACGCCAACAGCGGCAGCGGCATGGAATGGTGGTTGGGGTGGCATTTATTGCAGCACCACTTGTCCGCTATTGGTTATTAAATGGACACATCTTGATTTTGGTGGCGCAGCCCTTGCCGCACCTCCATTTACAGGTCCATCAACTGGCGACCAATATGTTATTTACTGGCAAAACCCAAATGGTTTATTTGTGATGGAAGATTCATGGATGTACCAATCTCCTGATGACGCTGTACGTTTTTATGGTGGTTACGTAAATATCATGCGTAATACTTTAGAGAAAATGGGTGGCACTGGTGGTGACGGTTTCAACGCTAAAGGTGGTACCGTAGGTAATATGGCTTATAACTTAATTATAGGCGGTGCAACAAATGGTACAAAATCGGCAAATGATCCGGGTACGCAAGCAACTCAAACTCAAATTGCCATGTACAATAATACTTATGTAAACGATGGTTTCCGTAATACAGGTACTTATGGCGCTCGTAGTGGTTCAATCGAAGTTGAAAACAACTCAAGAGCACTGGCGTATAATAATTTAATTGTTGATTGTAATTTTGGTGTACGTATTGCAGGTGGTAACAACGTAACCGCAAAAGTTTATTTAGCTGATACTTTAGCGCATACCACAGGTGCAATTTTACAAACGGCCTATGGATACAACTTTTATTATGTTGATAATGTAGCCCAAGCTAACCAGATTGTACCTACCAATATAGCGCAAGCTGTGGTTACTCATCCAAAATCAACCGATATTCCTAACATGGCAGCTTTCTTAGGTTCAACCTATACATTTGGTTTTGCTTATGACGGTACTTCATTAGTAGGTAAAAACAACCCTATGTTTGTAAATTTCCCATTGCCACAAACTTCAGGAAACTGGATTACTCAAGCATCGGTTGATGGTTATGATTTCCATTTACAATCAGGCTCGCCTGCAGTTGGTAAGGCAACACAAAGTTTTCAACCTATAACAGCAGGAATAAAAATTGATCCTAACTTTGGAGCAACTTCTATTCCTGGTCCAGGTAAAGATATTGGTTGCTACCAAACTGACGGTACTGGCAACCAACACTAATATTTAATTATTTAATGAATTTTTTAATAGCATCCTGTTTTACCAATTTATATAAAGTTTGTTGGATTAAAAACAGGGTGCTATTTTTTTTATTAATAACCATTTTTTGTTCTTGCAAAAAAAATGGAACCTCGCTTATTCCCACCGATACGGTTACTAAAATACAACCTGTTCAAGTTATTTTTCCAAAACCTAGTTATAACCCGGGCGGATTAGATACCACTAAACTCTTTAATACCATCCCCGTTGTGAATAACCTTGCCCGAACCGATTTGTATGAGATTTCGGGCGTTGCCGCCAGCAGAACAAATCCCGGTATGCTATATATCCATAATGATAGTGGAAACCCCAATGAGATTTATATAACCAATGGCAATGGCGATAATATTGGTACACTTACAATAACACCAGTTGGTAACCGCGATTGGGAAGACATAGCGGTAGGTCCGGGACCTATACCTGGTATCAGCTATGTTTATATCGGAGAAATTGGCGATAATGATTCAAAATATAGCTCAGTTTTTGTTTACCGATTTCCTGAACCAAATTTAAGTGAAAAAACCATTCCCTATATAGCCAATATAGACCAAATAGATATTATCCAGTTAAAATATCCGGATGGACCTCGGAATGCGGAGACTTTAATGGTTGATCCGCAAACAAAAGATATTTTTATCGCAAGTAAATCAAGCAATCTTTCTAATATATACATTGCTAAATATCCACAAAGCTTAACTACTACAACCATCATGACTCCAGTTGTTCAATTAAATTTCAATAAGGCTACTGCTGGCGATATATCAGCAAATGGCACCGAAATTTTATTAAGAAGCAATGAGTTAATTTGGTATTGGAAATTGCCTGCGAATACAAGTATCTCACAGGGGCTATTGAGCCAACCCCAAGTTGCGCCATATTTTAGAAATGAGCCACAAGGTGAAGGTATTTGTTTTGCAGCTGATGGCAGTGGTTATTACACTGATACTGAAATAAGAGGATATACAGGCAAATTGGCCACTATTTCTTTTTATAAGAGAAACTAAATAGATCTATTTTTTCTTTATAAATGGTTCTTAGGAAGGATAACTTCATTTTTATTCCCAATAACATTTTACACTCAAATAAATTGACTGAAATTATTTCATTAACATACAACTTTTGTAGTAATTTAAAATTCACCCATATTTTGATATTACAGATAACTTATTGAAAGGGCAAATTGATAAATGATGTGAATTATATCCACCTGCGCACCTTGCTTTTATAGGCTAAATATTCGGCACCAAATTTTCGGGTAAGGTATTGTTCTTCGCGTTCAATGATGCCCTTTTGTACCAAAACTAAAAGAGGAAAAAGCAACAGTAAACTGCACCAGGAATTAGTTAAAATTGAAATACCTGTATACATAATGGCGAATGACAGATACATGGGGTTGCGGGTGTATTTATATATTCCCATGTTTATAATTAATTTGGTACTAGCGGCAGGATTAATTGGATTTTTCTTCTGAACAAAAATTCTAGCAGCTCGAAAAAGGTTGACAAACCCTGCCGCAAGAATAAAGATACCTAATGGCAAGGCCAACTGAAGATTAATAAAATGGTAAGGAAAGAATTTGCTTACCGCAATTCCTGCAATTAATACAAGCGCATACAGCAAAGGTGGAAACATGATAACACCTGCTTTGTCGGGGAAGGTTTGATTGTCCATAATTTTAAATGTTAAATTTTATGAAACAAAGGACGGTAGCTTCCCGAAAAATCCACTTGCCAAATGACAAGAAATCAAAATTCTGAATTATTTTTTATTAATTTCTTTCCTTATACGGCTCAATGAGGTATCGGTCATACCCAAAAAGGAGGCTATGTGTTTAAGTTGGGCGTATTGAAAAATTTCCTTGTTGGTGTCCATCAAATCGGCGTAGCGTTCTTCGGCACTTTTATTAATCATGGCAAGGGTTTGTTGCTTATAGGCCACAAACTCGCGCACCAGCATCAAACGCCCAAATTCCCGAAATTCGGGTACGGTATGAAATAGGGTATTCACCTTCTCGAATGTGGTATAATATCCTTTACAAGGCGTTACGGCTTGTATGCTTTCGGTACTGGGTTGGTGCATAAAAAAAGAGGCGGCTTCAAATACTACCCGGTTCTTAGTATAAAAATAAGTGGTTACCTCATTGCCCTCACTATCAAAGGTAAAGGCGCGCATAAATCCTTCTGCCAAAAAGAAATAACCACTTCCTTTGCCTGCCTTCAACAAAAAATCATTTTTAGCATACTCCCTTTCTTCAAACATTTCCGAAATAGTAAGCACGGCCTCGTCGCTCACCTTTATGTTTTGGATATTGCTTTGAATGAAGTTGATTAAGGGTTGTTTGTTCATAACCAAAAATACTGATTTAATAACCAGTTTAATGTAACGGTTAGTTGTCTATAATAAAAAAGTATTAAAATTTGTTTTTAGTCCAAACCGGGCCTAGTTTATCATATTAAAACCACTTAAAACTCGTATCCGAGCCCAAACTTAAAACCATAGTTCAATACAGCATTTTCTGAAATGTCGCCCTTAAAAAATGGATTTACAAAAACAGTGATATTATTTTTAAAGGTATATTGGCCACCTATTCCAATGCCAAATCCTAAGAAATTTGGTTTAACGTCTACCCCATCCGGAAGGTTATAGCCCTCAAAATTTGCATTTAATCCAATATCAGCATACAGGTATTTAAAAAATACAAAGTTGGCATAAAACGGTATTGAAATGGTTTTTATGCTGCCTTTTAGTAATACGTTGGAGGGTCCTACATAATGATCGGGACCCATTGGCATATAATGCAAAATTTGGTCATAGCCAAGTGTATTGTTATAATATTCTAATCCACTTTCAAGATAAAACCACTTGTTGATTTTACGTGTATAATTTATACCTACCATATTAAATGGTTGGGTTATATAGTTGGGAGAACCAAATACGTTTGACCCAGTGCCATACACCAACGATACGTTGTTTTTATTTTGACCATAAGCGGTGAAATTAAGGATGACGAATAATAGTAATATTACTCGCTTTTTTGCCCGAGATAAAATCGATTTTCTTTGCATGTTGCTTTGTTTTATGGTTTAAGGTATTTATTTAGATATTTAATTGTTGGTTGGAGCTTTTTATTAATTCTTAAGTGCCTTTTGATATATTATAAATATGACGTAAATTTATTGACAAGTGATACATGGTTTATTCACTATTTATTACAAAATTTATATTTAATAGCTGAACCTTCTCGCAATATAAATCAGGTTTTTTACTGAATAATATATATAAATAATTACTAATTTTATGCAATTATGAATGAAACTAACTAGCCTTTGTTAAGTAATTTACTTTCGTTAGGTTCTAAATAATTAATAATTATCCGCAATGCAAAACATTCTCAAAAACATATTAATAGGCTGCTTTTTCTTAGCAACATTACCAATAAAAGCTCAAACAGATCAGCAAGCTATGGTTAAGGTAAGTGGCGAGGTTACCAAACCGCTTAGCCTAACTGAAACCGACTTACAAAAGTTTCCGCAAACTACTGTAACCAGGAAGGATAAAGACGGGAAAGATCATGTATATAACGGAGTATTGTTGGCAACTATTCTGGAAAAAGCTGGTGTTACATTGGGAAAAGACTTGAAGGGTAAAAACCTAACTAAATATGTTTTATTAGGCGCGCGCGACGGTTACCATGTAATTTTTGCCCTGGCAGAGTTGGAAAAAGATTTTACTGACCGATTAATTATTTTGGCTGATACGATAGATGGAAAACCTCTTACCGAGGCCGATGGCCCTTTTAGGGTAATTGTGCAAGACGAGAAAAAGCCAGCCCGATGCATTCGGCAGGTAAGCAGTATAGTGGTGGTTTTGCCGGCCAATTAAGCGGACACGATTTTTATAATAAATCGCTCCCAAAAATATTACTCCATTATTTCATCAAATATTTACCTAAACAATTCGATTTTTGAGATTTAAACCCTTATATCAAATTCTAAAATAAAAAACAGACATTCTAATTACTGACAATGTGTCACTTCTTAGTAAAATTTCCCTATTTTTGTAAGCTAATTTTTTTATATTTTAAATGGATATACTTGTTCAGGATAAGGCGCACGACGAAAGCAGGCAAGGGGAAGCCTTGTTATTGAAACCTGTGAACGAAAAGCAAGCCGACCGCAAGCTTTATATAGAGAGCTATGGTTGCGCCATGAATTTTTCGGACAGTGAAATCGTGGCCTCCATTTTGGCCGATAATGGTTTTGAAACCACTGCCGACTATAACGAAGCCGATGTTATTTTTATAAATACCTGTTCCATCCGTGAAAACGCGGAGCAGCGTGTGCGTAACCGTCTGCGCGATTTTACCATTGCCAAGGTTAAAAAACCGGGTTTGGTAGTAGGTGTATTGGGTTGCATGGCCGAACGCCTGAAAGCCAAATTTTTAGAAGAAGAAAAACTGGTTGACGTAGTGGTTGGCCCGGATGCCTACCGAGATTTACCCAATTTAATTGAACAAGTTGATGGCGGACAAAAAGCGGTAAACGTACTCCTCTCACGTGAGGAAACTTATGCGGATATTAGTCCGGTGCGCTTAAATAGCAATGGCATCAATGCCTTTGTATCCATCATGCGTGGCTGCGATAACATGTGTTCGTTTTGTGTGGTGCCGTTTACACGCGGCAGGGAGCGAAGCAGGGATCCGGAATCTATCGTAAAAGAATGTGCGGGTTTATTTGAGAGCGGCTATCGCGAAGTAACCTTATTGGGTCAAAACGTCGACTCGTACAAATGGAAGCCGGAAACCGAAACCGAAGAAGCAAAGCCAGTTAACTTTGCCAATTTGTTGGAGATGGTGGCCTTGATAAACCCGGAATTGCGGGTACGTTTTTCCACCTCACACCCCAAAGATATTACCGACGAGGTATTGCATACCATTAAAAAGTACGATAATATTTGCAAGTATATACACCTGCCGGCACAATCGGGCAATAGTCGTGTGTTGGAAATGATGAACCGTACTTACGATCGGGAATGGTATTTGGAAAGGGTAGACGCCATACACCGAATTATCCCCGAATGCGCCATTTCTACCGATATGATAACCGGGTTTTGTAGCGAGACTGATGCAGAACATCAGGATACTTTGAGCATGATGGATTATGTGAAGTATGATTTTGCTTATATGTTCATGTACTCAGAAAGACCTGGCACTCTTGCTGCAAAACGCTATGCCGATGATATTCCTGATGAGGTAAAACGCAATCGCTTAAAAGAGATAGTTGCCAAACAGCAGGAGCATTCGCACCAAAGGTTATTGGCAAAGGTAGGTACGGTACAGAAGGTGCTGATTGAAGGTTTCTCCAAAAAATCGGAAAATGATTATTGTGGCCGTAGCGACCAGAACGCGATGGTAGTTTTTCCGGTGAGCGAAAACTATAAACCCGGAAACTACGTTAATGTTTATGTTGATAGATGCACCACCGCCACCTTAATAGGTAGGGTGGTTTAGATAATATTAACCGTTTAAAACAGTTTTTGGTTTATTGGTGTTAATAAAATGAATGGATAAACAGTAGCGAATTTGAGTTAAATATACAGGCAACAATTAAATATGGTTTGTTGTCTTGTACATTAAGAGCCAAAATGATAAATAATGGCTATCTCCAAGTTTGCTAAACATTTCTATAAATAAAATGGAAATACAAGAAATAAAACAACGTTTTGGGATCATAGGCAACTCGCCCTTGTTAAATAGGGCTATTAATATTGCCAATCAGGTGGCCCCAACAGATATATCTGTATTAATAACCGGCGAGAGTGGTAGTGGTAAGGAGGTTTTTTCGCATATCATCCACCAAATGAGTCCGCGAAAGCATGGGCCATTTATAGCGGTGAACTGCGGTGCCATCCCCGAAGGAACGATTGATTCTGAATTATTTGGTCACGAAAAGGGCGCCTATACCGGCGCTATAGGCGAACGTAAGGGTTACTTTGAAACCGTAAACGGCGGGACCATATTCTTGGACGAGATTGCCGAGATGCCCCTAGGTACACAAGCCAGGTTGCTAAGGGTATTGGAATCGGGCCAATATATTAAAGTAGGTTCATCAAAAGTGGAGAAAACCAACGTGCGTGTTATTGCCGCTACAAACGTAGAGGTGTACGAAGCTGTAAAAAATGGCAAGTTTAGGGAGGATCTTTACTATAGGCTCAACACCGTACCCCTACGCATACCCCCCTTGCGCGATCGTAAAGAAGATATTTTTTTACTTTTCCGCAAATTTACATCCGATTTTACCGATAAATACCGTACCACCCAACCCATACAGCTCGACGAAGAGGCGCAACGTGTGTTGGTAAATTACTCTTGGCCGGGTAACGTGAGGCAGTTAAAAAACATGGCCGAACAATTAGCCGTATTAGAGCGCGATAAGGTAATAACCGCACAAACCCTGCTTACTTATTTGCCACAAGAAACCTCGGGCAAGAATTTGCCTATGCGGGTTGACAACCAGGGTAAGGAAGATTTTTCGGAACGCGATTTATTGTATAAAGTGCTTTTTGATATGAAGCGCGATATGGTTGAGCTAAAAAAACTGGTAGCCGATATTATTGAAAATGGCGGCGTATCTGTAAACCATGCCAGCAATTCGCAAGCTATTAACCAATTGTATAGGGATATTGAACTGAATGGAACCGATGGCGATTCGCAATTTACCTTTCAGCAACCTGTTATCAGTAATAACAAAACAAATGCCTTCAACATAACGCATAATGCCGAAGAGATAGAGGAATCACTGTCGCTGGTTGATAAAGAATCGGATTTAATACGCAGGGCACTAAAAAAACACAAAGGAAAGCGTAAATTGGCAGCCAGCGAACTTGGTATATCAGAACGTACATTGTACAGAAAAATAAAAGAACTAAATTTATAGCGGAATGCGAAAAGAGATAAAATTTTTTATTTCGATTTTTTTATTGGTATTATTATTGCCATCATGCACCTATAAGTTAAGTTTAAACGGGGCATCTATACCAGCGGAGATGAAAACCTTGCGGGTTGATTTTTTTGAGAACAATGCGGCCCTAGTGGTAAATACATTGAGCACTACCTTTACTGAGGCATTGAAGGAACGGATTAGGAATACCACACGCTTAAGTATAGTAAGGGGGGAGGCCGATGCGGTATTGTCGGGCAATATTACGGATTATAGCATCGCGCCTATTTCGGTACAATCAACCACTGGCACACAGGCACCTATTGCCAGCGGTAGCAGGCTTACCATTACGGTAAGTGTAAAATATGTGAGTAATTTAAAGGATGGCAAAAAGGATAATTTTGAGCAATCTTTTTCAAAATTTGCCGATTTTAAGGGTGATATAAATGGACAAGAATCGCAACTGATTACACAGATAACCAAGGATTTGACCGAAGATATTTTTAACAAGGCATTTTCTAACTGGTAAATAAAATGACAACAGATAACCAATTGCTACCTAACCAAGATATGGGATTTTTATGGAAACTATTGGCCAGCCCGGCTGATGGTTTACCAGAGGATATCCATGCCTTGAAAGAATTGGTTGATAGCTATCCTCAAAGCGGGTTGCTGGAGGCATTATACGCTTGCATTGGCGACCGTAAAAACTTTAAACGCGCTTCGGTTTATTTTAATACAAAATCATTATACAAGTTACTAAATAACCCAGAAAGTTTTGAAAATGTAACTGCAGATAAGGTATTTATCAGTAAACAATTACTAGGTAACCATTTATTTGCTGATAAATCAAATACTATAGATGTCGATATTTTAGTTGAAGCCGAAATCGATCAGGCAGCAGAAAATATTGAAGTTGATTTGGTAGCAGAAGCGGAGCCGGAAAACATCGCCATAGCAAATGCAGTGCCTGAATTAGATGTATACGCTTATCAGGAAAGTATTATTGAGGAAGACATCATTGCTTACAGAACCGCCGAAGATACAGAACCTGACGGTAATGATTTAACAGCCCAAGAGATTTTGGTGGATGAGCGCTCCATATCTCAGGAAACTGAAAAAATAAAGTTGGCTGTTGAAGAAAACCTCTTCGTTGAGGAACCGGTAGCCCCAATGGAAGCTAGTACAATCGAAGGGCAAAAAGAAGAGGCGACCATCACTAAATATGATGATGATACGCTACCATATACTTTTTTATGGTGGTTAAATAAATTGCGCAAGGAGCATAAACAAAATTACAGGCCCTATGCCAGTGCCGGGGCTGTATTTCATCATAAATTTAAAAGGGTCAAAAAACCTACGGATGATTTGCAGTTTCAGTATATCGAAAATATATTTCACATAAACGCGGTTACTGATTTGGAAAAGCATACGGCCGATAAGCCAGAAGTTATTCCGCCAGTAAGTAAGGAGCATGAAATTATTGAAAGGTTTATAAAAGAGGAGCCCCAAATACGCCCCATGCAAATTGATAAGATTGACGGTGAGAATAAGGCTAAAAAGAGTTCGGAAGAAAGGGAAAGTTTTGTTACCGAAACTTTGGCCAAAATATACTCGGAACAAGGGCTTCATGATAAGGCAATTGCAGCCTATCAAAAATTGATATTGAAATTTCCGGAAAAAACCCGTTACTTTGCCGACAAAATTGAACAGTTACAAAAGAAAACAGATTTATAAAAATTTAAAATGTATTTATTCCTATTAATTATCGCCATCATTGTTTGTGCTTTGCTGGTATTGTTGGTGCTAATCCAAAACCCTAAAGGCGGTGGCCTTTCATCAAATTTTTCGAGCTCATCCCAGTTAATGGGCGTTCAAAAAACAGGCGATTTCCTTGAAAAAGGAACCTGGATTTTAGCCGTTACTTTAATGGTATTATCATTAGCTATTAATGTAGCCACCAAAGGCGGAGCTGATAAAGGCGAAGAACAGCAATTTAAAGAACAAAGAGATAAAGCTTCAAAGCCAGTTGGCGGCGCATCTGCACCTGTTTCTTTTCCCACTGCACCGCAGCCTACTACCCCGGTAAAAAAATAATTTTTCTAACATAATAATATTTATCCGGTAGGTAACCAAACTTATTAAGGTTACTTACCGGATTTTTTTGTTTTTAAGGCCATTAAATTAGCATGGCATCTTCAATAAAAACCTACTGACAGCTTGGCATTATATGTTTTTTTAATGTTAAGAAATAGACAGCTTTATTAAAAAAAACTGCCAATAAAACAGAAAAAAATGCCATTAAAGGTAGCTAAATAGACTTGGCATAATTGATGCTTGTAAGCAAGCAGAACTTAAATATTTTATAAAATTATAATTAATACAACTATGTCAATTAACATTAAGCCTATCGGTGATAGGGTAGTGGTGGAAGCTGCTGCCGCCGAAGAAAAAACCGCATCCGGAATTATTATTCCGGATACTGCCAAAGAAAAACCTCAACGTGGAACCATTGTTGCTGTTGGCGCAGGTAAAGTAGATGAGCCTTTAACAGTAAAGGTGGGTGACCATGTTTTGTATGGTAAATACGCAGGAACTGAAATTACCTACGAAGGAAAAGAGTATTTAATTATGCGTGAAACTGATATTTACGCTGTTCTGTAATTATTTGTTGAATTTTTAAATCAAATAAAGTCTTCAATCAATAATTCAGTAAATCACTAAATCACTAAATCAAAAAATCATGGCAAAACAAGTTAAATATAATGTAGAAGCACGCGACGCCCTGAAACGCGGCGTTGATATTTTAGCCAACGCGGTTAAAGTAACTTTAGGTCCTAAAGGTCGTAACGTAATTATCGACAAAAAATTTGGTTCTCCAAGCATCACCAAAGATGGTGTTACTGTAGCTAAAGAAATTGAATTGAAAGATGCTTTAGAAAACATGGGTGCCCAAATGGTAAAAGAAGTAGCTTCAAAGACTGCTGACATTGCTGGTGATGGTACTACCACAGCTACCGTTTTAGCGCAAGCTATTGTTACCGCTGGTATTAAAAACGTTGCCGCTGGCGCAAACCCTATGGATTTGAAACGCGGTATCGATAAAGCAGTTTTCGCGGTAGTGGAAGATTTGAAAAAACAATCGCAAACTGTAGGCGAAGACAATAACAAAATTAAGCAAGTAGCTTCTATCTCCGCTAATAACGACGAAGTAATTGGTTCGTTAATTGCTGAGGCAATGGCTAAAGTTGGAAAAGATGGTGTAATTACCGTTGAAGAAGCAAAAGGTACCGAAACTGAAGTGAAAACTGTTGAAGGTATGCAGTTTGACCGTGGTTACCTTTCTCCATACTTTGTTACCAATGCCGACAAAATGGAAGTTGAGTTGGAAAATCCTTTTATCTTGATTTATGATAAAAAGATTTCTTCAATGAAAGAATTGTTGCCAATATTGGAAAAACAAGTTCAAACCGGCAAACCATTATTAATCATATCAGAAGATTTAGATGGCGAAGCTTTAGCTACCTTGGTAGTTAACAAAATCCGTGGCTCGCTAAAAGTTGCCGCTGTTAAAGCGCCTGGTTTTGGCGACCGTAGAAAAGCGATGTTGGAAGATATTGCCATTTTGACCGGTGGTACCGTAATATCAGAAGAAAGAGGTTATAAGCTTGAAAATGCCGACCTAACTTACTTGGGTACTGCCGAAAAAATCATCATCGACAAAGACAATACCACCATTATTAATGGCGCTGGTAAATCAGAAGAAATTAAATCTCGTGTAAGCCAGATTAAATCTCAAATTGAGTCGACTACTTCTGATTACGACCGTGAGAAATTGCAAGAGCGTTTAGCTAAATTATCAGGCGGTGTTGCTGTACTTTACGTAGGTGCAGCCACTGAGGTTGAAATGAAAGAAAAGAAAGATCGTGTTGATGACGCTTTACACGCTACCCGTGCCGCTGTTGAAGAAGGTATTGTTGCTGGTGGTGGTGTTGCCTTCATCCGTGCTGTTGAAGCCTTGGCGAACCTTAAAGGTGCCAATGAAGACGAAAATACAGGTATCCAAATTATCCGCAGGGCCATAGAAGAGCCATTGCGTCAAATTTGCGAAAACGCTGGTATTGAAGGTTCAATAGTAGTTCAAAAAGTAAAAGAAGGAAAAGCTGATTTTGGTTACAACGCGCGTACCGATAAATACGAAAACTTGATTGGTGCAGGTGTTATCGACCCAACTAAAGTTGGTCGTGTAGCTTTAGAAAACGCGGCTTCCATAGCAGCTATGCTATTGACAACCGAAGTTGTATTGGCTGATGATCCTGAAGATGCTCCTGCTGGTCCTCCAATGGGCGGCGGTGGTGGCATGGGTGGCATGATGTAATCCATCGCCCTCAAAGTCATAACATATCATAACAATCCCTGCCTGTAAAAAACAGGTGGGGATTTGTTTTTTATAGCCAGATACTAAAACCGACTTGTACCAATTGTAATAAACAAGTAATGAAATGGATTTTATTTAGATAGCAGTTAAACCCAACAGGTTTTTTACCATCAAACAATGCAGAAACGGATACGAAGATAAAAATGCTATTGTTATGAAACACCTGCTCGAAAACTCAAAACCCCTACGCAGCCAACTGGTTGACTGGCTATATATTAAAGGTCCCGTATTGTTTTTAACTATTTATGGGAAGTAGTTAAGATTGCTCCTGTACTCCTTAGTTTACTAAATCTTCTGCCTAGCCTTCAACTCCAAATATTTATTAATGGTATTTATGGTTAGGTTTTGGGGGGTGCTTAGTATGGATTGGATATTGTTTTTGCTGAGTTCTTTTACAATCAGCTTTTTATCGTAAGCAAATTTTTCGGCAATGGTTTTTATATAGATATCTTCCACGTCTTTGGCTGGCTTTTCGCTCAAAACCTTTAGTTCCGTGTTTTCAAAAAATACCACTAACAGCAGGTGAAACTTGGCTATCCGCTTTAATATGGGCAATTGCCGTTGCAAAGCCGACATGCTCTCGAAGTTGGTAAAAAATACCACCAAACTGCGTTGCTTTATCACACTCCTAATGGTGGTGTACAGCAGCTCCATATTGGTTTCCAGGTAGCGGGTTTTCTCTTTATACAATACTTCCAGTATCTTGTTTAATTGGGTTGGGCGACGGTCGGCGGGTAAAACGGCCCCAATTTTTTCGGCAACGGTAATGAGGCCTGCTTTATCTTCCTTAATTAAAGCCACGCTCGAGAGTACCAAACTGGCATTAATGGCATAATCGAGCAAGCTAAGCCCCTCAAAAGGCATCTTCATTACCCTCGATTTCTCGATGATGCAATACACATGTTGCGATTTTTCGTCGGTATAGTTGTTCACCATTAAGTTGCCTTGTCTGGCGGTAGCCTTCCAGTTAATGGTGCGGTAATCATCGCCAGGTACATAGTTTTTTACCTGCTCAAACTCCAAGCTATGCCCTAAGCGCCTTATTTTCTTGATGCCAATTTCGGATAACTGGTTGGAGATAGCCATCAACTCGTATTTGCGCATCTGCAAAAACGAAGGATAAACGGGCAGTGTCTCTTTTTGTTCAAAATTATAGCGTCGCCTTACAAAGCCTAATTGTGTTTGTACAAATACACGTATCAAGCCAAATTCATACTCACCACGCTTGGTGGGTCTTAAAAAATAGTTGATTAGCTTAGTTTGTTTGGGTTTAAGGTCGGCTTTAAACCAAATATCGCGCTTTTGAAACTGAAAGGGAATCTCGTCAATTATACCTACCGAAACTTTAATAGGGTATTTGTTTTCAATATATACCCCTAATTCGTTCTCGTCGCTATTGCTCAGCCGTTCGGGGGCATGGCGCTTGGCAAATATCCCTTGCGCTTGCCCGTATAACAACACGAGGTCGATAAAGAAAAGCAGGCATAAGGTATAAAATGCAAATTCGGGTATAATCCCCAGCCATGGGAAAAAGAAAGCAAGCACAAATAAAACCACACAAACACCCAGCAGGGTAAAAAGCCTGTTGGTAAAAAATAAGTTGGTATAAAAAAGGCGAAAAAATTTTCTCACTTAATTTTTTGGTTGGGTTGTTAGCCTAGCGTGGAATTTCAATTTTTTGTACTATTTGGGCAATCACCTCATCAGGACTAACGCCTTCCATTTCCTTATCGGGCGTAAGCATAATACGGTGCCTTAATACAGGCGAGGCCACATAAATAATATCATCGGGCGTAATAAAGTCCCTGCCTTTTATGGCGGCAACCGCCTTAGCCGCGTTCACAATGGCTAATGAGGCACGTGGAGAGCCACCCAAGTATAATGATTTGTTATTGCGTGTTTCGTTGATGATTTTGGCTACATAAACCAACAACTTCTCTTCCACATGTAAGCCAAGTACCAGTTTGCGCAAAGCAACAATTTCATCGGCCGATATTACCGGAACAATATTATTGAGTTGCTCAGGCGTTTTTTGTTGATGTTGTTGGGTAAGTATGGTTATTTCTTCCTCAACAGTAGGGTATTTAACCTCTATTTTAAACAAAAACCTATCCAACTGGGCTTCGGGTAGCCTGTAAGTTCCTTCGTGTTCTACGGGGTTTTGGGTAGCCAAAACGGTAAAAGGCTCTTGCATTTTAAAGGTGCGCCCATCAATGGTTACTTGCCGTTCCTCCATCACCTCAAACAAAGCCGATTGTGTTTTGGCAGGAGCGCGGTTTATTTCGTCAATCAAAATAATATTGCCAAAAATAGGCCCTTGCTTAAATTCAAACTCCGTTGTTTTAGGATTGAATACCGAGGTACCAAGGATATCGCTGGGCATTAAATCGGGCGTAAACTGTATGCGCGAATACTGCGCGTTGATGCATTTAGCCATTAATTTAGCAGTGAGCGTTTTTGCTACGCCAGGTACGCCCTCTATTAAAATATGCCCATCGGCCAATATGCCAGCCAATAGCAAATCAATGCTATCATGTTGCCCTACAATTATTTGGGCAAGGGTGTTTTTAACCTGCTCAACAGCGGCACTTAATTTGCTTAAATCTGTTCTTTGTTCAAATATTTCTTCGTCCATATTATTTACTGGCTTTTAAATAAAATTCTTCAATCAGTTTGTTTAGTTTCTTCAGTTCGGCATTGCTAATATTTTCATTCCTAGCAAGCAAATCAACATATTTTATAAGGTCTTCCACAAAACCAGCATCAATCCCTGTTTTATGAGCCAAGCTTTTTATAAATTCATCGTCTAAAACACTGGTCTTTAAATTATACAGCGTGCGGATATGCTCCAACAGGTAGGCGATTTTTTTATTGGTTATGTTTTTATTATCGTGCTGTTCGTAATAAACCTGCCCAACCACATTCACAAAGCCAAGCGTTGAATTTTCCAAAGCATCAATAACCGGAATAATCCGTTGCCTGCGTTTTATTTCGTAAATTACAAATAGTACCAAACTAAAAAAGCTGATGTAAAAGGCCCATCGTAAGGATGGGTTTTTTAAGAATACCCGCATAGAGGAGGAGTTTTCTTCGCGCCCGAGGGCATAATATTGGTCGAGTATAAATGTTTTATTATTTTTAAGGAAAGAAAGGGAGGTTTCGGCATAAGCCCTATCATTGCTATCTAACAGCGCGTAATTGGTAAATATATATGGGTTTGAATGAAGGTATAGGTGGCCTTTACCTATGTTGTATTTCAAAAAGTTAACCTTCTTATCGCTATTAGCGCCTAAAACAATGGTCTTGGTGGTATCAAAATTTAAAAAATAATAATCGTTAATCCTATTATCAATAGGATACTTCTTGCTGGTATCAAGATATTTATTTGTAAAATGAAATTGGCGCTCGTTTTTATCAATTTTAAAATCGGATGCTGTTTTAATATTTAATTTTTTATTGAGTTCCTGACCAAAATACGAAGCGCTAATAAATACATTGTTTCCATTTTTTATAAAAGCTTCCAGTTTTTTATAATCGTATTCATTAATATTTACCCAAGTATTAATAAATAGATAATTGGCGGTTTTTATAGCATGATCATTCAGAACATTATAAGGGGGTTCTCTAAATGTTTGAGATTTAGCACCCGGAAATATATCATTAAGGTGGTTATAAAAAATGTAGCTCCCATAGGGGATTTTTTCATTAAAATCAAAGCTATCGTTCCAATTTACCTTTTTTGGACGGTTGTATTGGGCTATTAAATAAATAAACAGCAAAGCGGAAAAAACAATCAGGTAAATTCTCAAACTTTTCATGCGAGGGTTTCTTTAAATTCCTGAAAAAAGTTGTTTATATAGCTGAATGAATCTCCATCCACCGGAAAGCTTCCGTACCAAACATATTCGAAATGCCGGGTAACTACCTGAAATTTTTTGCGCTGATTTTCATCTTTCAATTCATTAATATAGGTACTGTTTGATTTTTCAAGTTTCCAACTTATTAAGTTGGCATCGCTCAATTGTTTTAAGCTGCGTAGGTATAACAGCCTGACTGCCAAACGGTAATCTTTAACCTGTAAAGCCTTTTCAATAGATTCATCAAAACTAATTTCATGAATATTTTCAACCATTTCAGCATAAGGAACCTCAATGGTATTTGTTTCTTTTTTGAATAGTTTTAGCAAGTCGATCCCGAATAATTTGAAAATCGCATAAGCAATTCCAATTACAGCCGAGCCTATTAAAAAGTATTTAATTACCGGAATAGCGTTTTTAGCGGATGATCCCGATCCAAAAATTTTCCTTAAAATTTCCCCAATCCACTCCATGAAAGCACTATAAACTGCCCACACCCAATTCCAAAACCTTTCCCATAAACTAGGCGATTGATCTATTTTTCGGAAATAGTTAAAATCGAGATTGTTCTTTAATTTATTGATAGCATTCGCATCAAAATGGCGAACAACAATTTTTGAAGTATCGGTTATTTGAACCGGCCTCTTAACCACAGCCTTCAAAGCAATAACTTTAGGCGGAGGTTGCCCAACGTTGGGGGTAGAAACAAAAAGCCAGAGAAAAATTGTTAAAAGCATGTTAGGTTAATATTCTTCTATTATTGAGGTAGAGGCATCCGTTTGTTTACTTCCAAACAATTGCATTCTTTTCAATAAGGTTATTCCCTCTTTCTCGTCTATTAACGCGAAATATAACAACGTTAAAGCAGTTAATGGTAAAATTGACAAAATATTAGATAAGTTCAGCATAATTGCTTGTAAAATATCACCAATGGTATCAAGGTTTTTACCGCTTAGCCATTGTGAACCTCCATAAATTATCATGGGGGGGATCATTAAAGCCAAAATGAGTAATGCCATTAATATACCAGTAAGTAATAATGTGCCTAAGGTTAGCCACCAGTTGCCCTTTATTAATTTAAATGCCTTTTTAAACGAATATTCTAAGTTTCCGTTTTCTATTACCATGATAGGGGTTACCAACGAAAAAACGATGCCTAAATAAATACCCGGAAAAAGGCATAGCATTATGCCAATTACAAGGCCAATGGTTGATAAAAATTGGGTACCAAGCACCCTAAAATAATAATACCTGAAATAACCCCAAACCTCCATAACAGTAGGTGGGATGTTTCCTTTCTCTTTATAAATAACATAGAATGATAAAACTGTTAAATGGATAGCTGTAACATTAAAAATGCTAAAAACTATTTTTAAAAACCCAAATAAAAAGCTTAAGGTCGGATCATCACTATTAAAATTAGTGAATGCTGAAATCAAGATACTGGTAAGTAAAAACACACCGCAAATAACAAAATAGGCTGTTAATAAGGGTTTAAAATTCTGCCGAATTAAAACAAAAGTATCATTTAAGATATCGCTAAAATCGCGACTAGCCTCCAGTTCAATTTTTTTACTCATTTAGGTAAGTTATGGGTTTTAAGTTTTTTAGTTAAAAGGTTAGGGTATAATACTACGTACCACAAAATAAACAGTAGCGAACTAATTAAAATAGTACAACTTAACCAAGTTGGCATTTCGGTATGCCTTGTTACAAAACTTTCAAAAATTGCGGCGGTGGCAACAATAGGTACAATGCCAACCATTATTTTTAAACCATTTTTAGCACCTTTTTTTAATGATACAAACCTTGAATAAGTTTTGGGGAATAAAAAGCTGTTGCCCATAATTAAGCCAGCTGCTCCGGCAATGATAACGCACGAAATTTCGAGCGTACCATGTATCCAAATAACTAACAATGATTGTACGCCGAGCCCCTTGCTGATAAAAAGATATTGAAAGCAGCCAAGCATTATTCCGTTTTTAAATAATATGAATAATGTACCAATAGAAAAAAATAAGCCCATTAAATAAGTCATAGCAGTTACTTGAATGTTGTTTTTTGCTATCATAAAATACATCATAAATGAATCCTGACTTTTATAAACGCCAAAGGGATCGCCTTTCGCTATGTTTTCGTTGGTCATGTTTACATAGTCATCGCCTAAAACCGAACGAATGAATGAATTATCATAAATAGAGGATAGTAGGCCAATTAAAAAAAATATGCTAAAAAAAATAAATGAGAACATTAATTGCTTTTGGTACTCTTTAAACAATAATGGTAGCTCATACTGCCAAAAAAATATAAAGCGGTTTGTTTTCTCTTTCTTGTTTTTATATATGCGCTGGTGGAAATTGGCGGCCAAGCCATTCAAATAAATGGTAGTTTTTGATTGTGGGTAAAAAGTTTTAGCGTAAGCCAAATCGTCCGAAATTGTTATGAATCTTTCAGCAATTTCATCAGGGTTACTGGTTGCTGCACTTTCATATTGATTCCATTTAGGTTTATTTTGCTTAACAAACAATGCTTCTCGCATAAAATTGTTGGTTATAATATTTTCCGTTAAAATAATAAC
This sequence comes from uncultured Mucilaginibacter sp., assembly GCA_903891475.1. Lineage (GTDB taxonomy): Bacteria > Bacteroidota > Bacteroidia > Sphingobacteriales > Sphingobacteriaceae > Mucilaginibacter. The sequence continues at coordinate 72,529 of CAITEP010000036.1, read as the reverse complement.
AAAATTTTAATCTGCAATATAATAATTATAAAGTTCAAAAATATATATTTGTTAGTATGCAAACAGTACGGATAAGGACTTCACAGAATATTGAAATTGATTACCAAGTTGCCAACCTAGGCGATAGGATACTAGCCAGAATTGTTGATTCGGGGGTGTTGATAGGTCTCTTTTATGTATTCTACTTAATCCTGATATTGACTGTAATAGGGTCAGCTGGTTTTAATAGAGGCTTTAATGGTATGGGAAAGGGCGTACAAATTACGTTAATTGTAATTGGTGTAATATATTTTTTAACCTATTTGCTTTATGATTTAGTTTGCGAATATTTTTTTAATGGGCAAACAATAGGTAAATACGCCATAAAAATGAAAGTAGTAACCCTAAATGGAGCCCGACCAACTTTTGGGCAATACCTAATTAGGTGGGTGTTTAGGTTGCTGGATTTTGGACTATCTGCTAGTATCTGTGCAATTATATCTGTCGCGATTTCAAAAAAGAAACAACGTATTGGCGATATTATTGCGGGTACAACGGTTATTAAAACAACACCGGTTGCTACCTTAAAGGAATTATATTTTTCAACTCCCGATGATGATTATGTGCCGACTTTTAACGAGGTAATTAACCTTTCGGATAGCGATGTTACCTTGATAATGGATGTAATAACTAATTTTAAGAAAAACGGGAATAATGTAGTTGTTTTTGAGATGGCTCAAAAAGTAAAAGAACACCTTGGGATTGAAAACCCTAAGGGAATGAATGATTTTAAATTATTGCAAGCCATTGTTAAAGATTATGCCTTTATAACTTCTAGGGGTTCTTTTTAAAATTAGAGGTACAATTGGTACATTTTATAGATATAGGATACCATCATGATAGATCCGGTTATCATAAATAATATCTTTTTTACCAAGTCAGATTGATCAAACCTAAACTTTATTGATAATATGAAATAAATAGCTGTTAAAATAAATGGGATAGCCGCAGGGTATAAATGCAAACTTTTATTTAAATCGCCATCAATCAAGGCTAGTACACTACGCTGAAAACCACAACCTGGGCAATCAATGCTTGTTAATTTTTTAAATGGACAAGGTATTAAAAATTTATACAGCCAACTGGAGTTTCCCAATTGGCTGTATAAATTTACATATAACGGCATAAATTAGTTCAAATCAGTTGGTTGTTGGTAATCGTCGGCATCAAAGCGGTTAGCAGCATTTGCTTCTGCAGCGGCAGGACCTACATAAACAGCGTCTCCAAAGGCTAAAATAGGGTAAAAAATAAAGCCAAGAAGCAGTAAACCTACAGTAAATCCTTCATCTTTACCGAAGCTTTTGCTTAGTAAGTTAATGGTCCAAACTAAGAATACAATATTTACACATGGTATTAAAAATAAAAGGATCCACCAAGTTGGTTTGCCAACAATTTCGAGGAGAACGATTATATTATAAATCGGTACTATACTAGCCCATCCTGGTTTGCCAGCCTTGGTGAAAATTTTCCACTGAGCTATTATTAGAACCACTGTTATTCCAAGAGCGAATAACAAAAGAATTAAGAAAATTGCACCAAATGCAGCAACATAATTTTCCATTGTTTGTTTGTTTTAAGTTTTTAAGTAATGATTAGTTCCTATAAAAATATGACATTTATATTAAAAACAAAATCAAATTAAATTATTTTTCTATTCTTTGTAATTTAGCCTTATGCAGAAAGAGCAGATTTCGGTATTTGATATGTTTAAAATAGGTATCGGGCCATCCAGTTCGCATACCCTTGGGCCATGGCGTGCCGCTCAGCAATTTGTAAGCTCTTTAGAAACCTTGGGCGCAATTAGCAAAGTTATTCAAGTTAAGATTTTACTTTACGGATCCTTGGCAAAAACCGGAAAAGGACATGGTACCGATATTGCTGTTTTATTAGGCCTTAGTGGCGATGATCCGGTTACTTTCGAAGTTGATTTGGTAGCACCAAAAGTAGAAGGTATTAAAGTACACCAACTATTAACCCTTGCCGGATACAAGGAAGTTAGCTTTGCTTTTAATGATGATTTATTGTTTTTATTTAATGAGAGCTTACCCTATCACCCCAATGCGGTAACTTTTCAGGCATTTTTAAGTAATGAAACCGCCATTTCCGAAACTTATTATTCAATTGGTGGTGGCTTTGTGGTAAAGGAAGGGCAAAATAATCAACATAAAAAGGAAGTAGATTTACCCTTCCCGATAGAAACCGCCAACAATTTATTGCATTGGTGCATCAAAACCGGTTTAAAAATATCGGGCATAGTAATGGAAAATGAACATGCCTGGCGCAGCGAAGAGGAAACCATTGCCGGAGTTTTGGATATCTTTAACGCACTGAAAAACTGTTTGTACCGTGGATGCCATACCACTGGTTTTTTGCCGGGGGGATTAAATGTGGGTAGGCGTGCGGCTGCATTAAATAGTAGATTGATAGGTGATTATGTTTATACCAATTATGATGAATGGGTGCTAGCTATCAGGCAAACGGGCAATAACTTTCAAAACATTTTAGATTGGGTAAGCTGTTTCGCCCTAGCCGTGAATGAAGAAAATGCCTCATTTGGCAGGGTAGTAACCGCGCCTACCAATGGAGCAGCTGGTGTAATACCCGCTGTTTTGCAATATTTTATTTGCTTTTGCGATGGTTATAAGAATGAAAAAATAGTCCAGTTTTTATTAACCGCCTCCGAGATTGGTAGCATATTTAAAAAAGGTGCCACCATATCGGCGGCTATGGGTGGTTGTCAGGCCGAAATTGGTGTTTCATCAGCCATGGCTGCAGCCGCGCTTACCGAATGCATGGGTGGCTCACAGCGTCAGGTATTAATGGCTGCCGAGATAGCTATGGAACACCACTTAGGTTTAACCTGCGACCCAATAGGCGGACTTGTACAGGTGCCATGTATTGAGCGTAATACCATGGGTGCCATTAAAGCCATTACAGCCTCCCAATTGGCCCTGCAAGCAAACCCCGACCATGCCAAGGTGAGTTTAGACGCAGTGGTAAAAACCATGTGGCAAACAGCATTAGATATGAACTCGAAATATAAAGAAACATCCGATGGCGGGTTGGCCATCAATATTCCGCTTAGTTTACCTGAATGTTAATTTTGAGAGATTTAAAATAAAATAACTTCAAAGCCGTTAAAATTTTAGTTGAGTATAATACTATTCGGTTTTGATGCTTTAACAAAATAAACCTAAGCAACTAAAATATTACAATCAACATCAAAAAAATACAGTTTTTGGTGGTAAATTAGGCTTTTGTTTATGTAAAACTTATTTCAATGCCAAGGATGAAACTCCTTCAAAAGCTTATCATACAAAATCATAATGCGCTTTAACCCATTTAGGCGCAAATGGCAAAAATTTGTCGCTGCCTTTTTATTGTTAATCTCCTCAATTTTGGTAATAGGTGCCATAATTTTGAACAATTATTTATGGCCAATTTTATCTTCGAAAATAAAGGAGATAGTAGTAAAAAGTAGTGATGGTTTGTACAAGGTAAGTTTTGGAGAGGCCGAATTCCATATGGTGCAAGGCAAAATTGTTATTTATAACATTACCCTAACCCCCGATACCGCCAAATATTACCAACTAAAAGTACAGCATATTGCACCAAATAACCTGGTACAATTGCACGTAAAAAGATTAGTTATTTCGCAAATACACCCCTTTAAATTATATTTTGAACATAAATTGGAAATTGGAATGGTGCAATTTTATGAACCAAGCTTAAATGCCAGTTATGAATTGAACCAAGTAAAAGACTCGGTAACCAAAGACAAGCGAACTACATGGCAAAAGATAGAAAAGAAATTAAAGTCAATCAGCATTGATAGAATTTTATTGGGTGATGTAAAGTTCAGATACCAGGATTATACCGGCAATAAGGTAGCTGTTAGAGAACTAAAAGAAATGAACTTAAGTGCCTATAACCTCTTAATTGATTCAGCCACCCAGAAAGATAGTACCCGATTTTTGTATTGCAAAAACATAGTAGCCGAAATAAATAATTATCAGGGTAAAACGCCTAATAAATTATATAACTACAATATCAATTTTATTAGGCTATCAACACAACAATCGCAATTAAATATAAATGGGATTACCCTGAACCCGGTTAATAGCAACACATTTTTTACCAAAAGTAAAGCCGACCGTTTTGAACTGCGTGTGGATAGTGTACAGGTAAATCATTTTAATTATATTGATTATTACAAGTACCGTATTATAAATACGCCCAGATTAGTCGTTAATGGTGGCTCTTTACACGTATACGCTAATCCTGATAAGCCAAATGAAGGGATGGACAAAACAAAAACCTTCCCGGCTATAGGTTTACAAAACTTGCATTCCGATATTTTGATTGATACTTTGCAGGTGCGCGATTTTAATATCCTTTATAGTGAGTACAATAAAAAATCAGATAAAACGGGTTGGGTTAACTTTAATAAAACAGCGGTTTTATTAACCAATGTAACTACCAACAAAACCGCGCTTGCCAAAAATAATTTTTGCGAGGCCAAAGTAAGCAGCAATTTTATGGGAGTGGGTAAAATGAACGCTAGCCTAAGTTTTAATTTAACAAGCCAGCTTAATGAATTTACATATAAGGGGCAACTTGAAGCCATGGAACTAAAAGCCGTTAATATGGCAACAATGCCCCTAGGCTTGGTTAAAATAAATTCGGGTTTACTTAAACAATTCAATTTTGATATTAAGGCTAATCAAAGTGGAAGTACCGGACAGGTTGAACTATTGTATAACAACTTGGAAGTAGTACTTTTAAAAACCGATACTGCCTTAAACAAGTTTAAAAGAAAACCCATTGCAACTGTTTTTGCCAACCATTATTTTGTAAAGCATAATAACCCCGATGTGGAGAATGGAAGACCCAGGGTTGCCCATGTAATTTATACACGAACCAATGATGTGCCATTTTTTAAGTCACTTTGGCGAACCTTGTTTATGGGCATAAAACCATGTGTAGGCTTTGATGAGAAAAAAGAGGAAGAGGTAAAGGCAATAAATAAGGAACAAATTGAATTAAAGGCAGAAAGAAAAATCAGGAGAGAAAAAAGGATACAGCGGCGAGAAGAAAAACGCAAAAAGAAGGAAGAACAAAATGCGCATAAAGTATCAACTCCTACAGATGGCGATGCGATAAATAATGAATAGTAAAAAGCATCAAACCTAAGTTTAACCTAATAGATATTTTTTAATTTAAAGTATTTATTTTTAACAATATAATATCAAATTTTCTGATGCTAAGCGTTAGGAGCATATTCAAAATCAATGTTTTATTTACCTTTTTACTTCTATTGGTTAGTTTGAGCTAAATAATATATATTTAATTTATTAAAAAAAAGTACGTATATGCAATAATATCCTGTTTGATTGACCCCGCGGGTCAAAACCTTTGTAGAAAATAAAATAGGTTTGTTTTTTGCCCCGATAGGGGCTACCCTTTAGCCTTTAAGAAATATTTCCGTCTTTTTAATTTTTAAACCCTTTCTACAAGGTATAATAATCGGCTAAGGGTAGCCCGTCAAAGCCGGGCAAAATTGTATTGTTGGTGTGTTTCTACAAATGTTTTATCCCTTCGGGATAAGATGCGTGGTTGATATTATTTTTTGTAGAAAGGATTTTATCCCTCAATAAAAAAATGTGTAATGGATTAGGTTCAAATTATGGATTAAAGATATTTCCTAATATAATATTGAACCTTCTAACATTACCCAATAAAAGCATTTGCAAAATCAAAGCCTTATTTAACTTGCTACTTCTATTGTGTAATTGAGAGTATACAAGGTCATAAAAAAACAGGCATCCTTTTTTATAGAATGCCTGTTTTTGAAATTTAATAATTTGATGCTTATTGCCTTTGCGAAAGGATGGAAGCAAACTTACCTTCGTAATCTTTCAATTGTTTTTTAAACTTATCGCTCAAAGCTGTTTGATGGTTTCCTTCTGTTACGGTAGCCATTCTGTTTAAAAATATGGCTCCAAATTGCACTGTGCGCGAATCCAGATTATTTGAGTTGCTTTGTAAAAGGGTGTAGTTATAATCCAATTGGTCAACAATATAATCATCCACACTGTTTAAAAAGTTGTTTGCCGCATTAGTATCGTTCAAAATATAGGCTAACTGTGCAAACTCAACCTTGCGGTCGGCTACTTCTAATGAGGTGGTAAAATCGGGCAATTCTTTATTGTATTTATGCAGGGCATTTAATGCAAGGTCGTTATGCCCGTCTTTAATCAGGCCTTTTGTTAAATCAATAAATGTTGAAATCATTACCGGATAAAACATATTTGATGATTCATGATCCAAATAGGTGGCAGTTTTAAAATTACCATATTTAAATTTGTTCATAATGTTATCATACATCACCAAGCTGTTTGTTTTGCTTAACTGGTCTTTATTGGCAGTGTCGGGTTTAAACGGAATTAAATGGTAAGTAAACCCTTCTTTATATAGATATTGTTGCATACCTATCAGGTTTTCGTTACCAATGGTGGTGGTAAAGCAAATAGGTCTTTTCCAGTTATTATGCGCCAAAATATCAAACATGGCCAAATTTTCTTTGGTTACATAGTTCGATGTATATTTCCATTGCATGGCTGGTGCTAATTGGTCTTTTTGCTCAGGTTTTACCACACCATATTTTAGTACCGAATCTGGGTTTATAGTAATTTTAAAGTTTTTGGTTGGCAAATAATTTCCAAAATCACCACTTTGATATTGAACCTGCATCGCTTTTTCATCGGATGAAATAAAGTCGAAAACATCCTTCATCTCTATAAATCCGGGTAATTTTTTGTCATCGTAATAAATTACATCACGTGTACCCTCTTGGTATTTCTCAAACGGCATGGTGATAGGCAATGGTGCCGATTCATTCATCTTAGCTTGCATTTGGCGTATGTACCAATCGCCGGTAAATAAGCTTAGGTTTACAATGCGAACATCGGGTCTGATGCCTTCCACCTCCTGATCGTACCATAAAGAGTAGGTATCGTTATCGCCATAGGTAAACAAAATGGCGTTTTTAGGGCAGGAAATCAAATAATTATAGGCCATATCATGCGGGGTCATTTTAGTCGACCGATCATGCGCTTTGTATTCTTGCTTTGCCATTAAAACGGGTGCGGCAATTAAGCAAACAACTGTTGCGGCAATCGCAGCTACTTGTGGCTTAAGTGCCTTCCTTAATAACTCGGCAAGGGCAATTACCCCAATACCTATCCAAATGGCGAAGGCATAAAAGGAGCCAACGTACGAGTAATCACGCTCACGTGGCTGTATGCTGGGTTGGTTTACATAAAATACAATGGCCACCCCTGTAAAAATAAAAAGCAGCAACACAATCAAAGCGTCTTTCTTTTTACGTTGAAAATGGTAGGCAGCTCCAAACAAGCCAATAATTAAAGGCAATGCGAATAAAGGGGTATAGGTTGAACCTAGTTGTATACCTTGGTTTGGTTTTGGTGTACCACCGCCAACTACGGTTTTGGGTAATGGTCTGTTCCAGTCAAATAGGCCGCTAGTCCAGTTACCATCAATGGCAGTCATATTCTGCTGACCATCGGCATCATTATACCTTCCAACGTAGTTCCACATGAAATAGCGCACATACATTTGGTAAATTTGCCAGCTAAACAGCCATTTTATGTTATGTGTAAAATTAGGCGCTTCATCGCTACCCATTTGTAACCATTCGCGGTAAAATTGTGGGTCTTGGCCTTCGCTGCTATACATGCGGGGTAAAAAGGTAGTATGGTCATACACATAATTGGTTTTTTTACCGGCATTTTCATACTTGGTTTTTCCTTTACGGTATATAATATTGCCTTCAGTTTGATCAACCACTTTCGCGTCAAAATATTGTCCGAATAAAAGCGGGTTTTCGCCATATTGTATACGATTTAGGTAACCATAAAGCACAAAAGCGTTGTCTGGATGCGAATTATCCAAATTGGTGCCAGCAGCAGCCCTTACGGGGATATAGGTAAATGAACTGTAGCCAAAATATATAAAGGCAATACATAATAGTGCAAGGTTTATTAATGGCTTTTTGAATTTGATTGAGTAGTATATACCTGCAACCAATGCGCCTATTAATAAAATGAAGAAGAAAAACGCGCCACTCCAAAATGGTAAGCCAAAGGTATTTACAAAAACCAAATCAAAATAAGCGGCAATTTTTACGGTATAACCTCGTATCCCGTATTGAACAAAAACCAATATCAAAATGCCGATTAAAAAGGTATAGACAGCATTCTTGGTATTTACATTTTGCCCCCTGCGGAAATAATAAACCATGGCTATAGCCGGTATAGTTAATAGGTTAAGCAAGTGTATACCTATTGATAATCCAATAACATAGGCAATAAACAATATCCACCTATCGGCACCGGGCTCGTCGGCATGCGCGTCCCATTTTAGGATGGCCCAAAACACCACCGCGGTACAAAGAGATGACCATGCGAAAACGATGGTTTCGACAGCCGAAAACCAAAACGTATCAGTAAAGGTAAAGGCCAAGGCACCAACCAAACCTGCACCCATTATTAAAAATAGGTTTGATTGCTCAACGGTTTCACCAGGTTTTATGGATAAAAGTTTTTTACCGAATGCTGTAATGGTCCAAAATAAAAACATAATGGTTGCACCACTAGCTAGTGCCGAACCCATATTGGTAAAATAAGGAACCTTAGTATGATCGCCTAATGAAAGCAATGAAAATAGTTTACCAAGCATGGCAAATACCGGATAGCCGGGCTGGTGAGCCACTTGCAAGCGGTAGGCGCAGGAAATAAATTCGCCACAATCCCAAAAACTAACAGAAGGTTCGAGGGTTAAAATATAAGTAGCCGAAGCGATGACAAAGCAGAGCCATCCTAAAACGTTATTTATTTTATTGTATTGCATGGATGATAATTAAAAGTTTATCGTGTGGTAAATATCAGGAATTTTATAAATGATTTATATGAAATACGGATGATTAACAATTTTTAACAAAAGTAATCATCTTGTTGGATAATAATTAATCAAATCTGGAGTTTCTTAACCTCGTAAAAATAAAAAAGTGTTAAATAAAGCTTATTTACCCAAGTTTGGAAGCCGGCTTACACAGGAATAACTTAAAACAAAACAAATTCAATTAAACCATGTTGTAAAACTACTGTCGAACAAAAGCAATTGAACAAATTGTTTTTGCAAAACGTTAATACCCCTACCTCTACCTATATAAAACAAAAAACAGGATGCCAAATGGTGTCCTGTTTTGGTTTAAAGCTGGCTCTTCAAAATTATCAGAAATGGTAAATTAACCTTAAACCATATTGAAAAAAGCCTATTTTTGCATCAAAATTGAAAATAAATGGGTAAGGTTAAAGTTGGATTGGTGCAAATGACCTGCACCAAAAACAAGCAGGAAAATCTGGAAAAAGCCATTCAAAAAACCAGAGAAGCCGCTAAGGCAGGCGCACAAATAGTTTGTTTGCAAGAGCTGTTTACCTCTTTGTATTTTTGTGATATAGAGGATTATGATAATTTTCAACTGGCTGAAACCATTCCCGGACCATCAACCGATAAATTGTCTGTGCTTGCTGCCGAGTTAGGCGTAGTGATTATTGCTTCCTTATTCGAAAAACGCGCGCATGGGTTGTACCATAATACCACCGCCGTGTTAGACGCCGATGGCAGCTATTTAGGCAAGTACCGCAAAATGCACATACCCGACGACCCGGGTTTTTACGAGAAATTTTACTTTACCCCAGGCGATTTAGGTTACAAGGTTTTTAAAACCAAGTTTGCCACTATAGGTGTGCTTATTTGCTGGGATCAGTGGTACCCTGAGGCAGCCAGAATTACCTCTTTAATGGGTGCCGAAATACTTTTTTATCCAACTGCTATTGGTTGGGCAACAACCCAAGATGAAGCTACCAATATTGAACAATACAATGCTTGGCAAACCATACAACGCTCGCACGCGGTAGCCAATGGGGTGCATGTGGTGAGTGTAAACAGGGCTGGCGAGGAAGCCGGATTAAAATTTTGGGGAGGCTCTTTCATTTCAAACCCGTTTGGTACGGTGTTGCACCAAGCATCTCACACGAGCGAAGAAGTTTTTGTAATGGAGCTTGATTTGGATAAGTCAGACTATTACCGCAGCCATTGGCCATTTATGCGCGATAGGCGGATTGATTCGTACCAGCCCATCACCAAGCGTTTTATTGATGAGGATAATGGCTAATAGTATATCTGTATAATCCGCCAAAATTCTCGATTTTTAATTTATAAAAATGCAACAAGCAACCAGTAATCATACAATATTAACCCCTAAACAAAACGGCTTTCATTTCCCGGCCGAATGGCATCCGCATGTGACTACCTGGTTAAGTTGGCCACACAAGGAAGCATCATGGCCCGGTAAATTGGATATGGTATTTCCGGCTTATGCCGAATTTATTAAAGTATTGGCGCAAGATGAGCTGGTGAGGATAAATGTTAAAGATAACAACATGGCGGCTTTCGCAAAAAAACAACTGGAAGTAGCACATGTTAACCTAAAAAATGTTGAATTTTTTGAATTTGAAACCAACGACGCTTGGTGCCGCGACCATGGTCCCGCGTTTTTAATAAACCCGAATACCAACCAAAAAGCGATTGTTGATTGGGGTTATAATGCCTGGGGCAATAAATATCCACCTTTTGATTTGGACGATGTGATACCCACCAAAATAGGAGATCGGTTTGGTTTGACAGTTTACCATCCCGGTATTGTAATGGAAGGTGGTTCAGTCGATTTTAATGGCAAGGGGACGGTATTAACTACTACAGCTTGTTTGCTCAATAAAAACCGTAATCCGCACTTAAGCCAGCAACAAATAGAAACCTATTTGCAAAACTATTATGGTGTTGAACAGGTTTTATGGTTGGGCGATGGCATAGTTGGCGACGATACCGATGGGCATATTGACGATATTACCCGCTTTGTAAACGAAGATACGGTTGTTACCGTAGTTGAGGAAAACAAGAGTGATGAGAATTATGCGCTCTTGATGGAAAACTTGCAAACCTTAAAAACCATGCGCCTGTTAAATGGTAAACAACTGAATATTGTTGAATTACCCATGCCCGAGCCTGTAATTTACGACGAACAACGACTACCGGCCTCTTACGCTAATTTTTATATTGCCAACGCGGCTGTAATTGTACCAACCTATCGTTCAAAAAACGATGATAAGGCATTGTCTATTTTACAAGAATGTTTCCCTAAACACAAGGTAGTAGGCATTGATTCAACCGATATTATTTGGGGTTTGGGGAGTTTCCATTGCCTTAGTCAGCAAGAACCCAAAATTTTGTTGTAATAGCTGATTTTTAAAGCCCTTCATTCGCCGTAAAAAGCTTTTTGCTTACCGAGTATTACGCTTATTCTGCCCAATAATCATAGGTAAGCGCTTTCTATCGCTATAGTTTTGGGTAAGATTTAAAACGCAATATTATGGAAACCATCATTGAAACAACCGCAAAAAAATACAGCCCCCGCACCATTGCCGGAGCCATCATATTATTATTTGGCACTTTACTTTTATTAAACCAGTTTACCTTTTTCTTTATTCCGGGTTGGCTTTTTAGCTGGCCAATGTGGGTAATAGTTTACGGGGTATATAAAGGGAGTAAGTATAACTTTAAAAAACCAACGTGGACCATCATCACCCTAATAGGCTTCGCATTTCTGTTTACCGAAAACATTGTAAACGCCGATAGGTTTATTTGGCCTGCAGTTATAATGGGTATTGGTGTTTGGATGGTGTTTAAACATCAAAATAAGACATCTATTGGTTATTAAAACATTTAATGTAAGTATTTAGTTAAAGCCGGGTAATGAGTTAATTACCGGCTTTTTTTTAAAAGGTAAATTATAAGTGATACCAAGGAATATTTAATAAGCCTTTTCCCTGTTTAACATCAATTAGGCTACAATTAGAATAATAATTATAAGTTGCATATGAAACTTCCAGCATTTTAGGGTGTGGATCAGAATCCCAAGAATTTAAATACAAATGGTAATATGTTCCCTTATTGTGCGTAATTTCTTTTTTATAAACAGTAGTATGTATTATTTGAGGTTCTGTTTTATCGAATAAACAATTCAAACTTACAACAGTGCCATATCCATACAGTACCGAAACTAGCAACATGACCAAAATCTGGATAGTTACTGATTTTGTATTTTTATTAAAACCAGTTAAATATAGTATAATAAACATCAAAAAAAATATCACTATTCCAGGCAATAGGATTGGTTGATATTGTACAACATTATAATTAAACGAAATCGCAAACAGTGATACTGAAGGGATAAAAATACCCCCAAAGCTGAAGTTATAGATACTATTTCTGGATATTTCAATAAACTTTATTAGCCCTTTACTTAGCAACATAATCAAAGCACCAATTAAAGGCATAAAAATTGAAGCAATAGCTATTCCAGAACTTCTTTCAAAGTAAATAGGCACAATTCCGATTATTAAGCCAGTTAAATTAAAAGCTAAAGCTATCCATTTTGACCTTTTTATTTTGGTTTCACGTTCTTCTTTAGTAGTGCCAAGGGTACTATCGTTCAAAACTTTTTCAGTTTCTTCTGCAAAGTCCTCCGCATCTAGGTCTCTAAAGTTTTCTTTTAGCCATTTAGTTAAATCTTCGCTATTATCAAAATGTGAGTAGTTGTATATGATAATTTTTGAGAATGAAGGTGTATTTGGTTCAATTATTATCCTTTTTTCCCTTATTCTGCAACCTTTTATTTCTGAGGTTGGTAATTCTTTTTTTTGAAGCGCGTTTATTTTAATTACATTATCTACAGAAATAATCACTTTTTTCCTCAATTGTCCTCCCATAAAACAAGCCAAGGCAATCATTGAAGTCGAATAGATTAAACAAAACTCAAGTTGATAAGGAGTTTCAATATTAAGTTTAAAAAGTGGAAGTATTAGTGCAAGCCAAAGTATTGCAGAAAAAATATAGAGGACTTTTTTGCCAGTTGATAAGGTAAATTCTTCCATCATTTAAAATTTTGTGATTTTCGAAAATAGCATTAATTCCATTATATTGCCAACTTGTTTTTAATGTTCAAAAATTTATGAAGAAGAATTTTATCGCAATCTCTTGTCTGCTTATAAGTCTGTTTTTTGCGCAACAATCAATCGCCCAAAACAAAATAGTTGTTATTCAAACCGATTTTGGTTTAAAGGATGGAGCTGTTTCTGCCATGAAGGGAGTAGCCAATAGCGTTTCGACTGATTTGAAATTGTACGACCTTACCCACGAGATACCTGCCTACAATATTTGGGAAGCAGCTTACCGATTGGAGCAAACCGTAAGGTATTGGCCCGCAGGTACCGTATTTGTTTCGGTGATAGATCCTGGCGTGGGCACCAACCGTAAATCGGTGGTGCTGAAAACTAAATCAGGGCATTTTATTGTAACGCCCGATAATGGTACACTTACCTTAATTGCAAGCTCCCTAGGCATTGACCAAATCAGGCAAATTGACGAAGCCGTGAACCGAAGGAAAGACTCCCAAAAATCATATACTTTTCATGGCAGGGATGTCTATGTTTTTACAGCCGCAAGGTTAGCCGCTGGTGTAATAAGCTATGAACAAGTTGGCCCATTGTTACCCAACAAAGTAGTGAATTTGAATTACCAAAAACCCGAATTGGTTGGCAGTGTTATAAAAGGCAACATCCCGATTTTAGATGTACAATATGGTAATGTATGGAGCAATATAACCGATAGCCTTTTTAATCAATTAAAGCCACATTACGGTAGCATTATACACTCGGTTATTTTTTACAAAAACAAGCAAGTTTACACTGGCGATATGCCTTACAGTCAAACTTTTGGCGAAGTGGCCGAAGGCAAACCTTTGTGTTATTTAAACAGCTTGTTGCAAGTATCCTTCGCGCTCAATATGGGCGATTTTGCCAAAACTTACCAAGTGGCTAGCGGTGCCGATTGGTCGGTCGAGGTAAGTTTAAAGTAGCATAAAGGTTATTTGGTTATCTTATTAAAAGCGTTGCACAAATTTTCACCGACATTAATTAGCCATTTACCGACAACTTATATAACACTGCCAACTTTATATATGCTTACAAATTAGTTTAGCCTAATTTTAGTAAGTTAAATTAGATAGGAAATGAACGAGGATATAAAATATACAAACACCCCTCAAAGTGGTAAAGCCATTGCCGGAGTTATTTTGCTCATGTTGGGTCTAGCGTTGCTGATAAAGCAATTTGAGTTTACTTTTTTACCGCAATGGTTGTTTTCATGGCCAATGGGCATGATAGTTTTGGGCTTTTTTCTGGGTGCGAGGAATAATTTCAAAAAATCGTCTTCGGTAATCGTCATTATTTTAGGCTGCATTTTTTTAATTAATGAAAATGTAGATCACGCGGATCGGTTTTTATGGCCAATTGGTATTATCCTTTTTGGTTTGTGGCTGATATTGAGACGAAACCATCAGTTTGAGAATGGAAAATGGGCTAAATATTTTGGCTATAAGGGAAACACTCCCAATCCTGAAGAGCCTGTGGTTGATTATACATTTTCATCAACCATGCGAAACAATACATCCAGCAACCCATTTACCCGTAATGGGGATGATTACTTAAATGTAGTTTCTGTTTTTGGAGGGGTAAAAAAAATAATTCTTTCAAAGGATTTTAAAGGCGGAGAGGTGGTAAATATTTTTGGCGGTGTGGATATTGATTTTACCCAAGCCGAAATAAACGGGCAAGTTATAGTTGATATCACCCAAATATTTGGTGGTATAAAAATAATTGTTCCTTCGCATTGGAAGGTGGTATCCGATTTGGCGGCTGTTTTTTCGGGCTTGGAAGATAAACGAATCCGAAATACCGCGATACCAAACACAGATAAGATTTTGATTTTAAAAGGGGTATCCATTTTTGCCGGAATAGATATCAGAAGTTATTGAGTTTTATCCGTATAATGCTAATAAGGATTAATTTAATAGGGGTCTTACGGATAGTATTTAATACCTCACCATCTTCAATAAAGAAAGCCAAATCATCAAATTAGGTTCGTCAATTTAAAACAAACAATGCCATCACCCAATAAAACTACCATAAAAATATACGGCATATTTGCTGGTGTTGGCTTACTTTGGGTGGCTGTGCAAGCTTATGTAGTGCATAGCTTTGGATTTAACCTTTTTATTTCTGGGACAGATGGCTTGGTTTGCGTTATTTTATTAAGCGGTGCTTGTTGGCTCATTAACAATAACTTGCGATATTATCAGCCTGGTAAGGGTAACTACATCAACATATTTTTTTGGTGTGCGGCTTTGGCGGGTATTTGTACATTTGGATGTAGATGGGCACTGCCCTTTTTAAGCAGTGGTGCGGGTTATTCTAATTTTTTATCACAATCCTTAGTCATCCGCTTTATTATTTATTTTTTGTCGATCGGATGGATGGCTTTGATAAGTATAATCTGGTATTCGCAAATAGACCAAAAAGAAAACGAACACCGCAAAAATGAAGCAGAGCGTTTGGCTCGCGATGCGGAGTTATACAATTTAAGGCAACAACTGCAACCTCACTTTTTATTTAATAGTCTTAATTCCATAAATGCCCTGATAGGTTTTAAGCCCGATGAAGCCAGAAAGATGATTCACCAACTGTCGGACTTTTTAAGAGGAACTTTAAAAAAAGACGACCAGCTGCAAGTTGGTTTAGCCGAAGAGTTGCAACATTTAAACCTGTATTTGGAAATTGAAAAGGTACGGTTTGGTCATCGCCTGCAAACCGAGATCAGTTGCGATGGGAAGAGCGGGGAAGCCATTTTACCATCCATGCTGTTACAACCTATTGTGGAGAACGCCATTAAATTTGGGCTCTATGATACTACGGGCGAGGTAGTGGTAAGCATACGTGCCGAAATGGATGGCAATTATCTGATTATTATGGTGCAAAACCCATACGACCCAACAACCACCCGACCAAACAAAGGAACTGGTTTTGGATTGCGGGGTGTACAACGCCGACTTTATTTGATATTTGCCCGTAACGATTTGATGGAAACGCACTCAAATGATAATATATTTACAACTATTATTAAAGTTCCACAACAGCAAATATGAAACGTGCCTTAATTATTGACGACGAACCTTTAGCCCGTTTGGTTGTAAGGGAATATTTAACAGGCTTTAGCCAAATTGAGGTATTACAAGAATGTGGCGATGGTTTTGAAGGCTTAAAAGCTATACAACAACACCAGCCCGATTTGGTATTTCTGGATGTGCAAATGCCCAAAATCAATGGTTTTGAGATGCTCGAATTGGTGGAAAATCCACCTGCCGTTATTTTCACTACAGCGTTTGACGAATATGCTATCAAAGCCTTTGAGGCACATGCTGTTGATTATTTATTAAAGCCCTTTAGCAAAGAGCGGTTTACCAAGGCCATTGAAAAATATTTGGCTCAAGCGCCAGAAGTGGTTAGCCCTAAACAAACTGCTGAACTGTTGGAAACTGTTTCACGCTCGCCATCGCAGCATGAGCGTATTGTTGTAAAAACAGGGACTAAGGTTAAAATTATTCCGGTGCAGGATGTGCAGTATCTGGGTGCCGATGATGATTACGTAAGCATTTATACTGCGGAAGGTTCCTACCTAAAAAATAAAACCATGAACTTTTTTGAACAAACTTTAGATCCCGGTCAGTTTGTTCGGGTGCATCGTTCGTACATCATCGCCATTTCGCAAATTACCCGTATCGACCCTTACGAAAAAGACGCCCATTTGGCCATCCTAAAATCGGGAGCCAAAATTCCGGTAAGTAAAACGGGTTATGCAAAACTGAAGCAGGTGTTGGGCATTTAGTCAACTTTTTGGGTGTTAAAATAATTTTAGGTTACTATGCAATATTCTTAGCGCGAGCAAGTTAATTCTGAAAATCGATAACTCATTTATGCCTAAATTCTTCCTAAGTTTTTTCTTTTTCTATACCATACTACTGAATGCTATTTATCTGCCTGATAGCCCAGTAGCAAAAGCAGAGAGATTAAAAGTTTGGCCCCGTATTAGCAAAGAGCGCGTTGAAAAGGGTCTGCAAGCCAATAGCCCAATTTATCTAAGGCTTTTTAAGCTTGAAAATCAGTTGGAAGTTTGGGTTAAATCGGGTAGTAAATTTGTGCTTTTCCACACTTATAATATTTGCTTTTATTCAGGGGGATTGGGTACTAAAACCAGAGATGGCGATGGCAAAAGTCCAGAAGGGTTTTATGATATAAAGCCCACCCAATTAAATCCTATAAGTACTTTCTATTTAGCCCTTAATGTAGGCTATCCCAATAAATTAGAAACTTCACGAGGTTATACTGGTAGTGCCATCATGATACATGGTAATTGTGTATCGATAGGTTGTTATGCCATGACGAATGAAGGGATTGCTCAAATTTACACCCAGGTTTTTATGGCCTTAAAAAATGGTCAGCAGAAAATTAATTTGGATATTTTTCCATTCAGGATGAATGAACAAAATATGGATGCTTATAAGGATGATCCTAATTTTGAATTTTGGAAAACCTTGAAAAAAGGCTATGATTTGTTCAACCGAAAACTAGTCCCAACCGATGCTGACGTAAAAGACAATGAATACTTTTTTAAAGACTAGTAAGCCAACCTACTAAATCATCTAACCGTAAAAATTGAAGGTGCTTGTAAAAGGCAAGTATTTACTGTTCATCTTTGCGAAAAAAAATCAACATGTCGCAGCTATTCTCTCCCATAAAAATAAAAAGTATAGAATTTAAAAATCGCTTGGTGGTATCGCCAATGTGCCAATACTCCAGCGAGGATGGTTTCGCTACTGATTGGCATTTGGTTCATTTAGGTAGTCGGGCAGTAGGCGGTGCGGCCTTGATTATAACCGAAGCAATCGCGGTATCGCCCGAAGGAAGAATCAGCTATGGCGATTTAGGGATTTATAAAGATGAGCACATCAGCAAACTAAAGCAAATTACAGATTTTGTACACAATCAGGGAGCCTTTATAGGCACGCAATTGGCCCATGCGGGGCGTAAGGCTAGTCATGAAAAACCCATAGCAGGCGGCGTGCAATTAGCACCACATGATTTAAACGGATGGCAAACTGTAGCACCAAGTGCAATACCCTTTACCCCGAGTGAAGTACCACCCATCGCATTGGATACGGCGGGTATTGAAAAAGTTAAGCATGATTTTAAAGCAGCAGCCAAACGTAGCCATGAAGCAGGTTTTGATGTGGTGGAGATACATGCGGCGCATGGCTATTTATTACACGAGTTTTTATCACCCTTAAGTAATCATCGCACTGATGAATATGGTGGTACTTTAGAAAACCGCGCTCGGTTATTATTAGAGGTTGTAGCGAGCATCCAAGAAGTTTGGCCACATGAAAAGCCGCTATTTGTAAGGATATCGGCAAGTGATTGGACAGAAGGAGGCTGGACCGCCGAAGATTCTGTTATATTGTCAAAAATGTTAAAACAAAGCGGGGTCGATTTGGTTGATTGCTCATCGGGCGGTAATGTAGCATCTGCTAAAATTCCGGTAAAGCCGGGTTATCAGGTTGAATTTGCCGAAAAAGTAAAGAAGGAAGCCAATATTTTAACAGGTGCGGTTGGACTAATTACCGATGCTGAACAAGCCGATGCTATTATAAAAGAAGGCAAAGCCGATATGATATTTGTAGGTCGTGAGTTTTTACGCGACCCTTATTTCCCCCTTCGTGCGGCACATCAGTTAGGTGATGCGATAAAATGGCCGCTACAATACGAACGAGGCAAATGGTAATAAAAAATAGTAATTTTGCAGTTTATTAACCTATTCGCTTCTTAATAGAGGCAATGGGAGCATCCAATAACATGAAGAAATATTTATCCCTTGTTACGTTTTCGCATACCATATTTGCTATGCCTTTTGCCTTTATTGGTTTCTTTTTGGCAGTAACTACCACCAGTTATCAGTTTGAATGGCTCAAATTAGTGATGATGGTATTGTGCATGGTATTTGCCCGCAACTCGGCCATGGCATTTAATAGGTATTTAGATAGGGATATTGATGCCAAAAACCCCCGCACCAAACAGAGAGATGTGCCTTCGGGCAGGATTAGTCCGACTTCGGCACTCACCTTTACCATTGTTAACTGTTTATTATTTATTACTACTACTTGGTTTATCAATAGTTTGTGTTTTTATTTATCGCCTGTAGCCCTTTTAGTTGTATTGGGTTATAGCGCCACCAAAAGGTTTACCGCGTTATGCCATTTGGTACTAGGTTTGGGTTTGGCATTAGCACCTATTGGAGCGTATTTGGTGGTAACAGGGCATTTTGCCTTAACACCCTTATTTTTCTCATTCGCGGTATTATGCTGGGTGAGCGGTTTCGATATTATTTATGCCCTACAGGACGAAGATTTTGACCGTGCCGAAAACCTGCACTCTATTCCCGCTTATTTGGGTAAAGTAAACGCTTTAAGGTTATCTACTTTCCTTCATATACTATCGGCAGGTTTTGTTATGATGCCTATATTTTTCACCCAAGTAGGTGTATTATATGTATTAGGAATTCTTTTTTTCTGCTCCATGCTTATTTACCAGCATATGTTGGTAAAACCAAACGATTTAAGTCGGGTTAACTTTGCTTTCATGACTACCAATGGTATTGCCAGCGTGGTATTCGCCGTGTTCTTTTTGCTCGATAGGTTTACTTTAACCCATTTAGCAACTTTTGGTATTCATTTTTAATTTTTAAAAGTATCCCCAAATTTGTATTATTAAAAATTTAAGGTGATGGATAAAGCAACCGCCTACCAAATATTCAGAGATCAAATAAAAAAATACATTGAATTTGATGCCGAAGAATGGGAGTTGTTTACCAATCACCTAAGTCTATCCAACCTCAAAAAGAAGAAGCATTTTATTGAACCGGGCATGGTATGCAATTCCATATCATTTATTGTCGCGGGTTCGGTTAGGTATTACCACATAAAAGACGGGGAAGAAATTACCGGCTATTTTTGTTTCGAAAATGAGTTTGTAAGCTCGTACAAAAGCTTTTTAACCCGTTTGCCTACGCTAAATTATATACAGGCCTTAGAAGATACCTTTTTGGTAAATATCAGCTATGCTGATATGCAAAAAATGTTGGCGAACCCCAAGCTATCCCACAAAATAGACCGCTTTGGCCGATTGGTTGCCGAGTATTATCTGATTTGCTACGAAGACAGGATGCAATCCTTCATCACCCAAACCCCGGAGGAACGTTACCTGCAATTATTAAACACCGGTGGCGATATCATCAGGCGCATGCCCCAACACTATATCGCCCATTTTTTAGGCGTTACCCCCGTTTCGCTTTCGCGGATAAGGAGAAGGGTAATGAAGGTGGCGTGAAGTCTACAACTTCCTTAGTTTTTGTCTTCCACTAATTCAGACTGATCAAAAGATTTTTTGAAGTAAAGGTCTTTAATAGCAGATCCGCTATGAAAATTAATAAATGTTATGGACCACCCCATTTTACTCATAAAGTTTAAAACATCCGATTCTGTTTTTAGCGTGTTTACTTGTTTTAATTTTATAAAGAAGGTAGTATCTTTTAAATTAAAAAGACTTTTTTCCTCCCCAAAGGATATTTCCGCTTTAACTTTTTTTACATCAAATAGAATAATCTTTAAGCGCACTGTGCAAAATTTATCAATTTTATTTTGTGAAAAGGTTTTTAATGATGATAAGCCTATCATCATTAAAATTAAAAAGTATTTTTTCATAGTCTTCCTGATTTTTTATTTTTTAATTAAAATGAATGCTATCATTATCAATATATTATTTACAAGTTATCCATATTCCAAGGATTAAATTTTATCAGAAAACAGCATTTTTGAATTTGAATCATTTTTTCATAAATATTTAATGAGACGATTTCAATAATGAAAACCTAATGTTAAATGAATCCGGTCGCAAGTAGCCCAAATCAAATTGTTTGTTCCGATAGCCTATCGGAAAAGGATTCGCAGAATTAAAAGTTTTCGAGGTCTTGATAATAGCTATTAAAACGCTTTCTCAATCAGATAATTTTGATAATGAAGGTGATATAATTAAAATATTCATCTACCTTGTAATTTCATCATCCATAAAATCTGATGCGTCAAAAGCTTTTTTGAAAAACATTACGCCCCTATCAATCTGTAAAAGCGACCAACCATTTTTACTCATATAATTTAATATATCAGGATAAGTATCTAGGGAATTCACATACGATAATTTGGTAATAATGGTACTATCTTTTGGATGGAACAGCCATTTGTTTTTTCCAAAAGAAATGTTTCCATGAATATTCTTACTATTAAATCCTGAAATTAAAAACTCTATGGTACAAAATTTATCAATTTTACTTTGTGCCAAAGTTTTTAAGGACGGTAATAATATCAGCATTAAAATAATCGACTTCTTTTTCATGTTTTTTTAAGCAAAGCTAAGTGCTTAATAAGTATAAGAAGAAGTTAACGAATTAGAATGTAATTAGAATTTGTTAAGCATTAGGAATAACAGGAGTATATGATCTCTATTTAGTCTAAATTCTTGATACTAACTACTTGATAATGGTTACTTAAAACTAATTCCGAAATCAAAATGTCTGAATCAGGATTTACAGAACCCGATAGCTATCGGGTTTAGAATTTGCAGGATTTTTGTTGTTCATTCAATTTCTTAGTAATAGCTACTTAAATCCAATTCCGAACCCGTTAGCTTAAGGGTCGAAATCCAAAATCAAAACAAATTCGACATCAAATATCCGAAATCAAACGTCCGTAATCCGAAATCAAAAAAAAATCCGAAATCAAACGTCCGAAATCCGAAATCAAAAAAAAATCCGAAATCAAACGTCCGAAATCCGAAATCAAAAAAAATCCGAAATCGAACATCCGAAATCCGAAATCAAAAAAATTCTTATCTTTTGTTAACGTTTTCCCTAACAAAGGCTCCCTACTTTTGTTGAAACAAAAAAGATAAAAAGAGATGCATACCATATTAGGAGCCGGTGGAGCGGTAGCCAATGCGCTAACCCACCAATTAGTAAAAAATAACCAACATGTAAAGTTGGTGAGCAGGAAACCGATTAAATTGCAGTCGGAAAAAATAGTTTGGCGACAAGCGGATTTATTAAACCAGCAGGAAGTATTGGCCGCTGTAACAGGCTCGGACGTTATTTATGCCACAGCGGGTTTGGTTTATGATTATAAAATTTGGCAAGCACAATGGCCCATCGTAATGGAAAATATAATTGCAGCGGCCAAAGCCACCCAAGCCAGGTTGATATTTTTTGATAATGTATACATGTATGGTGAAGTTAATGGCACCATGACCGAAAACACCGCATATAACCCATGCAGTAAAAAAGGAGAAGTTAGGGCACAAATTGCTACCAAACTAATGGAGGAGGCAAAGGCAGGGAACATAAAGGCAAGCATAGCCAGAGCCGCTGATTTTTACGCTACCGAAAATAAAAACAGCTTTTTCGATATGATGGTGCTTGATAGGTATGCCCATAAACAAAGCGCGCAATGGATAGGCAATGCCAATAAATTGCACAGCTTTAGCTATATACCCGATATGGGCAAGGCCTTGTATTTGTTAGGTCAAAATGAGGGTACAGCTAATCAAATTTGGCACATGCCTACCGCAAAGGCATTAACCGGGAAACAGTTTATAGCGCTTGCTGCCGAGGCCTATAGCGTAAAGCCAAACTACATGGCTATTAATAAATTGATGATGAATTTGGTGGGCTTATTCGATCCATTGGTAAAAAGCTCGGTAGAGATGTATTACCAGTATGTAAACGATTATATTTTTGATTCCACCAAGTTTGAACAGACCTTTAATTTTAAGCCTACCAATTATGCGGATGGGATTAAGTTTGCCGCGACAACTATTTATAAAAAAGGGTAAATTAAAAACCACCAAGAGCGAGGATATAAATATCTTTTTATTTTCCTGCTCTTGTTCTTTGGCACCTGCTCAGTAATTCGCACATTTGCAATCTGCAAATATTAGCATCATGATACAAAAAAAGCCGAGAACATATATACCAGCTAACCTTGAAATTAAATGGGAAAACCTGGAACCAATTTATAAGGAACTAACGGATAGGGCCATCAACTCTGTGGGGGACTTGGAGCATTGGCTGCATGACCGTAGCGAATTGGAAGCTGCCTTGGAAGAGGATTTTGCATGGCGTTATATCCGCATGACTTGCGATACTACCGACGAAGCTTTATTACAGCAATTTCAATACTTCGCTACCGAAATTGAACCTAAAACGGCTCCATATAGCAATGGCTTGAATAAGAAATTGGTAGACAGTCCGTATTTTACCGAGTTGGACCATGAAAAGTATTTTATATACCTGCGAGGCGTAAAAAAATCATTGGAGTTGTTTAGGGAAGAGAATATTCCGGTTTTTACCGAAATTCAGGTAGAGCAACAAAAATACCAGGGTATTACTGGCTCCATGTCGGTTCATATTGAGGAGAAAGAATATACGCTTGAACAAGCCGCTGTATTTTTGAAAGGAACCGATAGGAACAAGCGCCAGGAGGTTTGGCAAAAAATAACTGAGCGACGCTTACAAGATAAATCCAAGTTAGATGAACTATTTAACCTACTGCGTGGCTTGCGTCATAAAGTAGCACTAAACGCTGGCTTCGAGAATTTTAGGGATTACATGTTTCAGGCCATGGGTAGGTTTGACTATACCCCGCAAGATTGTTATTCCTTCCACCAAGCTATCGAGAAAGAGATTGTACCTATTTTACACAAACAAGCCAAAAAGCGTCAGGAAGCTTTGCAACTGGATGCACTTAAACCATGGGATACGGATGTGGATATCAGTGGCAAGCCAGCCCTAAAACCATTTAACAATGGTGCGGAATTGATTGATAAATCAATTGCCTGCTTTAATAAAATAAACCCTTATTTAGGCGAGCGACTAGCCATTATGAAAGAAAATGGCTTGTTTGACGTAGAAAGCCGGAAAGGGAAAGCACCGGGTGGTTATAACTATCCGTTATCTGAAACAGGAGCGCCCTTTATTTTCATGAATTCGGCCAATACCTTTCGCGATCTAACTACCATGGTGCACGAAGGCGGGCATGCGGTTCATACTTTTTTAACTGCCGATTTGGAGTTGAACGATTTTAAACATTGCCCTTCGGAAGTGGCTGAATTGGCTTCCATGTCGATGGAGCTGATTTCGATGGATAATTGGGATGTTTATTTTGATAATGAGGAAGACTTAAAGCGTGCCAAGCGCGACCAATTGGTGGATGTTTTAAAAACACTGCCTTGGGTAGCGGTGGTCGACCAGTTTCAGCATTGGATATATACCAACCCGAACCATACCGATGCCGACAGAACCGAAGCCTGGAAACAAATATACACCCCATTTGGTGCCGGATTTGTTGACTGGACTGGCTTAGAAGCAGCCGAAGAAAACCTATGGCAAAAGCAACTCCATATTTTTGAAGTGCCCTTTTATTATATCGAATACGGCATGGCGCAATTAGGTGCCATTGCGGTTTGGAAAAATTATAAGGAAAACCCCGAAAAAGGGTTACAACAATACTTGGACGCTTTAAAACTGGGCTATACCAAAACCATCAAAGAAATATACGCCACCGCAGGCATTAAATTCGATTTTAGCGTAGCCTATGTAAAAGAACTTGCCGAATTTGTGAGTGCCGAATTGGAGAAGCTTTTATAGTGAGTGGGGAGTGGTGAATAGTGAGTGGTGAATAGTGAGTGGTGAGAAAGGTTAGCTAGTATTTAGTTAATGGTATATATTAGCTAATTTAGATACGTAAAATAGGTCGATAATCCTAAAATCCTGTAAATCCTGATTCAGACATTTTGAATTCGGATTTCGGATGTTCGATGTCGGAATTCTTTTGATTTTGGATATATAATTTTAGATTTTTTCAATTATTAATTTGTTTTAGCTGGTTTTAATAAACCTCTATTCCATTTAGTCGTTTGGAGGAACTTTCTACTATCCAGCCATGCCAACCAAAATATGGTTAGGAAAACTCCCAATAATGAGCCCGCTGTAACGTCTTCAAAAAAATGTTCGCTCAGGTACATCCTGCTAAAGCCGACTAATATAGCCAACAACAAAAATAGGTAACCCCAATTTTTACTTCGGCACAAATAAGTACCAACTAAAGCTGTGGTAAATGCTGTAACCGTATGCCCCGATGGAAAGCTATTGTGGCTCAGCATTTGCACTCCTTTTATAAGGTGTATATTGGCTAATTGGTCTTTAAAATAAAGAATCGGTCGTGGGGCGTTAAAAATAGGCTTTATTATTTGAGCGATAATAGAAGTTAAAGCATAACTTGTTGCTAATAAAAGCGCGTTTCGATAATTAAATAAAACCACTACCACACAAATAAAAATGGTTGTCCAACCTTCGCCTAAATCGGTAATGTAGGGAAAAATAACATCTGTAAAATCGGTATGCCAATGGTTAACGGTGAAATAGATGGTGGATTTGCTAAAAAAGAGCTTAATTGCCAAACATCCCAAAAAAACAAGCAAATACAGAATTAAAAACTGTTTAATCTGTTTAATAACAATTTTTATTTCCATTTTTTTGTCGAAAGTAAGGATATGTTAAGAAATTACAAAAAAAACATTATGTTTACGATAGTAATTTTAATTTGTTTTAGATGTCGAACAGTATATTCAGAAAAAAATCAATTGAGAAATTATTAAATGATGTTGCCAGCGGTTTTAGCGATGCCGAACACGGCACAGGCGGACTAAAAAAAGAATTAAACGTAAAAGACCTTACCCTAATGGGCATTGCCGCAGTGGTAGGTGCCGGCATATTCTCTACCATTGGTTTAGCCTCATTTAATGGCGGTCCGGGTGTAACTATATTATTTGTTATTACCGCCATTACTTGTGGCTTTTCCGCCATGTGCTATGCCGAATTTGCATCTCGTATTCCGGTAGCCGGGAGCGCATACACCTACGCGTACGCCTCCTTTGGCGAATTAATTGCATGGATAATAGGATGGGATTTATTGATGGAATATGCCATAGGTAATATAGCGGTTGCTATTTCATGGAGCACCTATTTTGTAAACCTCATTGATAATATTCAAATAGGAAGCTTTCATGCGCATATTCCCATTTTTATGACTATGGATTATTATTCTGCTTTTAAAGCAAATGCTGAAGTTGCTTTATTAACAGCCAATCACCATTTTCAAGATATAACCGATACCTTAAAAGCAGGAACACAAGCTTGGAACGAAGCCCCGGGTTTTGGTAGTTTTAAACTCATCGCCAATATACCTGCCTTGCTAATTGTAGTTATTATTACTTACCTTGTTTATATAGGCATCCGTGAAACAAAAAGGGCTACCAATGCCATGGTAATTTTAAAAATCGCCATTGTTTTAATGGTAATAGCTGTAGGCTTTTTTTATGTAACCCCGGCAAACTGGCATCCATTTATGCCAAACGGTTTTGGAGGCGTAATGAAAGGTGTATCAGGCGTATTTTTTGCCTATATAGGTTTTGATGCCATATCAACCACTGCGGAGGAATGCGAAAACCCGCAAAGAGATTTACCTCGTGGAATGATCTATTCCCTAATAATTTGTACCGTACTATATATTTTAATAGCATTGGTACTTACTGGTATGGTAAATTATAAAGAATTAGCCGTTGGCGATCCCTTGGCCTTTGTATTTACCAAACTTAAACTGAATGGTATTAGTGGTATTATTTCATTTAGCGCGGTAATAGCAACAGCAAGTGTTTTATTGATTTTTCAGTTAGGGCAACCCAGGATTTGGATGAGTATGAGTCGTGATGGTTTATTGCCTAAAGCTTTTTCAAGGATACACCCCAAATTCCATACACCATCATTTGCTACCATTGTAACAGGCTTGGTAGTAGGTATCCCTGCCTTGTTTTTAAATTTAACTGTAGTAACCGACCTTACAAGCATAGGTACCTTATTTGCCTTTGTATTGGTTTGCGGGGGCGTATTATTATTACCACGTGAAGCTGCGCAAAGTGGGCGTTTCCATTTACCTTATATCAATGCAAAATGGATAGTGCCTGTTTTATTTGTTGTAGGTATTTATTTTTTCAAGGAAAATATCATTGGTTTGTTTACTGCCAAAAACGCTATCGAGAATTTTCCTTTTATGCTTTTCATTGTGTTATCAGGTATTTTAACTATTTATGCTTTTATCAAAAATTTATCGCTTATACCAGTTTTGGGCTTGCTGAGCTGTTTTTATTTAATGACAGAATTGGGCTTTGCCAACTGGGTACGGTTTATTGTTTGGCTTGCCATTGGTTTATTTATTTACTTTACCTATAGCTATAAAAACAGTGTATTAGGTAAAGAGAAAGCATAAAATATATTACCACAAAAATAAAAAGGGGATTAAATAGTTTGGCTATTTAATCCCCTTTTTATTTATTTTAACAGTTATAATTAATGCTATCTAATTCTTTGAATTTCTACTTCTTCAGTTGGTGCCAACATGAGTGGTACTTTTTCTACCGTTACAAAGCTTAAATCAAGTCCAAAGCCCCGCTCTTCTGATAGACTTAATTTTTTCAACATCGTATAGAATTTTAGTACAAAGTTTTCATAAAAATTCAAGTTGTTTGCGCTCGATACTATTTTCTCAATCACTACAAACCTGAAATCGCCAACAATGTTGTGTTTATTTAATGAATTATAGGTACTGGTAATGTTTACCTCTCCATTTTTTACAAGGTCCTCCACTACTTTTCTAAACAATAAATTTATTTGCTGTTCAACCCTAAAACCTAGCTTAAAGTCAATACGTATCAATTTTCCGGGAATTAAGAAGTCGACCGCATATTCTTTTTTATAAGGTTCGTCCAATACATCAACGTGTACCAGCCAATAGACGTCGGCTCGTTTTGGTTGTTTTTGTAGAATTGAATAGATAATTTTTGATTCAATTTCGGAGTCGAAGTTGGCACTGGTTAAATAAACTAGCTGTGAGGCATATTTCGGAACCGATTGGTCTTCGCTCAATTCTTTAATGATGGTAAAATAATCCTCAACAGGCGTAAATTTAACATAACGGTTTCGTATTCTTCTAGCTGAATACCAAGTCCACATAATGGCAAACAAAAACAACCCGATTGATAGGGTAAACCAACCACCATGCACAAATTTAACCAGGTTACCCGCCAGGAAGGAAGACTCGATAAAAATATAAACCGCTAAAAATAACAGGATAATATATTTGTTTACTTTTTTCCGTTTTAAAAAGTTTGAAACCAAAATGGTGGTCATGAGCATGGCAACGGTAATACTTAAACCATAAGCCGCCTCCATATTATCTGAATGTCTGAAAAGCAAAACAACCCCAATGCATCCTGCAGATAACAACACATTTACGCTTGGAACATATAATTGCCCTTTTTGTATGGTTGGATAGTTAATACGTACTTTGGGCCATAAGTTTAAACGTACTGCTTCGGCAATTAAGGTAAATGAACCCGAAATAAGTGCCTGACTGGCAATGATAGCAGCTAAAGTGGCGATACCAATTCCGTACAATAAAAACCATTGCGGCATAATTTTGAAGAATGGGTTATTCAGGTTTAAATCCATTACTTGTCCATTATGTTGTAAAAGCCAAACCGCTTGCCCCAAGTAATTGATAATTAAACAGCTTTTAACATAAATCCAGCTTATTTGTATGTTTTTCCGTCCACAATGCCCTAAATCCGAGTAAAGAGCCTCTGCACCCGTAGTACATAAAAAAACGGCTCCTAGTATTACAAAAGCCGCGGGACTGGTACTTAATAAATGATAAGCGTAATAAGGGTTTAAAGCCTTAATAACTATCGGCATTTGTACAATAAAAATCAGTCCCAAAACGCCCATCATGGTAAACCATATAAACATCATGGGGCCAAAAGCCTTACCAACTAACGAAGTTCCAAATTGTTGTATAAAGAATAATCCAATGATAATCGCAATTACAATTGGTATAGTTTGTAATTCTGGATAATAAGCTTGTAAACCCTCAATGGCTGCCGATACAGTAATAGGCGGGGTTATAATACCATCGGCCAGCAAAGCACATCCACCAATTACCGCAGGTATGATCAGCCATTTTGCTTTACGCCGCACCAAGGAAAAAAGCGAGAATATGCCTCCTTCACCTTTGTTATCGGCTTGTAAGGTAATTACTACATATTTTAAAGTAGTTTGAAGGGTTAGCGTCCAAAATATGCAAGAAACGCCGCCTAAAACAAGGCTTTCAGTAATCTGTCGGGTACCAACAATTGCTTTAAATACGTAAAGTGGCGAGGTGCCAATATCGCCATAAATAATGCCCAAACTAATCAATAAGCCGGCAAAAGTTAATTTTTGAAGATGATGGTGGTGGTTTGTTGATGAAGGTTCTTTAAGTTCCAAAATTTTTAATTTTATCCTTTATTTAATGTAATCCAACTGTGTACTTTATTAGGGGTAAAAATTCTTGAGCGAATAAAGCCTTTTTTTTGTTAATTTTTGTTAAAATAAAATAAAATAAAATCGAATTATAAAATTGATGGATACTTTATTTATATTTTTGTATTCAATAATTAATAATGGTCACAACTTCTACCAAAAAAAATTCATGGATTATTTATATCGCCTTGGTGTTATTTGTTAACCTGTTTTTTTGTAGCAGCTTTGCCCACTCGCAAGCCGATTCAACTTATTTGCGTTTCCTTAAACCAAAAGCTCAAAAAAATACTTTTAAAAGTAGTTTACATTTGGTGATGCCTCCAATAAGACCTTCTTTAATATCCACTTCCAAGGTTGTGGTTTCCAGACCTGATGATAAATTATTAAGCAATGTACTGGTTTATCCTAACCCAATTACCGATCAAATTAATTTGAAATATGAAGTTTCAAGAAATGCCTTAGTTAGTATTAAGATTTTGGATGTTTTGGGAAATGAAGTCATCACTATTTTCTCGCAAAGGGTTGAGCCGGGCGAAAAAACTTACACCTATTTGCTCAATAACAAACTTCCACGTGGTTTTTACTTTATCAGGATTATTGCCGGAACTGAATCGGTAATAAAAAGAATATCAGTTTTATAACTTACCTCTGTTTTGATACTAAATTCATATTAATTTATTACTTATCAATGCTCGTATCACATATCCTAGAATTTATATTTTTGCCGTCAAAATAATTAAAAATATAGGCAAAGCTGCATTTAACAATCCTCGTTAGGCCTTCTTCATCCATATGATTGAAATAGAACAAATAATAAAACCTTTTCATGAATTAACCCCCGACCAGTTGTATAGCATTCTGCAGCTCAGGAGCGAGGTATTTGTAATGGAACAACACTGCGTTTATCAGGATATGGATAATAAGGACCAGCAATCAATGCACCTAATGCTTTATTCGGCTCATAAGTTGGTGGCTTATTCAAGGTTATTGCCTCCAGGTTTGTATTATTCGGAAGCATCGTTTGGGAGAATTATTACCAGCAAATCCATCAGAAAAGAGGGCGTAGGTAAGGTTTTGGTAAAGGAGGCTATTGAAAATATTTATCAACTATTTGGCAAACAAGCTATACGTATAGGCGCGCAATATTACTTGTTTAATTTTTATGCCTCTTTTGGTTTTAAAAAAGCTGGTGATATTTATTTGGAAGATGGAATTGAGCATATTGAAATGGTAAAAGACTGAATTAAAGTAAAAGTTTAAATACACCAAGCCTAAATCGCTACAAAATTCCTAACTTCGGCTTCATGAAAATAATTGCCATCGGTCGTAATTATGCCGAGCACGCTAAAGAATTGAATAACCCGGTGCCGGGTGTTCCGGTCATATTTATGAAGCCTGATACGGCTTTGCTTAAAGATAACAAGCCCTTTTATCACCCCGATTTTTCGGAAGATATTCACCACGAAATTGAAATAGTAATTAAGGTTAGTAAAGAGGGTAAACACATTAGTGAAAAATTTGCCTCCAACTACTTTGAAGAAATTGCCATTGGTATTGATTTCACGGCTCGTGATATTCAACAACGGCATAAAGAAAAGGGTCTCCCTTGGGAATTAGCAAAAGCATTCGACCATTCTGCGGCGATAAGCAATTTTGTTGTCAAAGATAAATTTGCCGACCTCCAAAATATCAACTTTAAACTGGATGTGAATGGCATTGAAAGGCAAGTTGGTAATACCTCCTTGATGTTGTTCAGCTTTGATTATATCATCAGTTTTGTATCAAAATATATCACCCTAAAAAAAGGCGACCTTATTTTTACAGGCACCCCTAAAGGTGTAGCCAAAGTAAATATTGGCGATAGGTTAGAAGGATATTTGGAAAACGAAAAATTACTCGATTTTTTAATAAAATAGATGAGGGTAAAATTTTCAAACATTACCTTGTTTTTTATTTTCTTTTTTGTTTTAAGGGTGTTTTCGCAAGGTATCATCAAAACTAAAACCTACCCACAAAATTATTTTAGGTATCCATTGGATTTGCCACCTTCAACAGCTGGTTCATTTGGGGAGTTAAGACCCAACCATTTCCATTCGGGACTCGATTTTAAAACAAATCACCAAAAAGGTTACCCGGTTCACGCTGTTAATGATGGCTATGTATCACGTTTAAGGGTACAGTTTGGAGGCTTCGGCAATGCAATTTATATTACCCACCCAAATGGCTATACCACTGTTTATGGACACATTGAAAAATTTAGCGATGCCATGGCTAAATACGTAAAAGACGAGCAGTACCGGCAACAAAGCTTTGAGGTAGATGTGAATTTAGAACCCAATCAAATACCTGTATGTAAAGACGATGTAATTGCCTTATCGGGCAATGCGGGTGCTTCGGCGGGGCCACATTTGCATTTTGAAATAAGGGATTCACAAACTCAGGAAACCATTAACCCCCAGCTTTTTGGTTTAACTATACCCGATACCAAACCACCTGCTATAACCGCTATTGGTATTTATGAATTGAACGGATTGCCTTTTAGCGAAAATACCCCACGTACGTTTTTACCAGTAAAAGGAATGGGGGGGAAGTACACCCTAAAAAAGCCTACCGTTTTGCATTTAAACGGCACTGTTGGTTTTGGGATTAGCACCAACGATATGAATAATGTGAGCGAAAACCACAATGGCATTTATTCTATCGAGCTGAAGCTGGATGAAAAAACAGTATATACGTTTGCTGTTGAGCGTTTTGCTTTCGACCAGACGCATGCCATTAATGCTTATATTGATTACCCTTCGTTTTTGAAAAGCCATCGCTGGATGCAAAAATGTTTCATATTACCAGGTAGTAATATTTCCTTGTATCCAAACTCCATCAATAGGGGGCTTATAAACTTTGATGATAGTAAGTTGCATAAAGTAGAATATATAGTGAAAGATATTGCTGGCAATACATCTACCCTGCTTGTTAATGTACAGGCTGGTGGAGCTATAAAGCATGGTATTACAAATACTCAAACCGGTATCAAATTCAAATACAATCAAAAAAACGATTTTGTTAATCCTGATATCAAGGTGAGTATACCTATTGGTAATCTGTATGATGATTTAGATTTTAATTATCGAATTTTACCAAAAAGACCGGGTGCATATTCTGTAACGCATTGCATCCATAATTTTTATACACCCGTACACGATGGTTTCGATTTATGGATAAAGCCTGATCATACAATAGGTAAATACGGTGATAAGGCTGTTATCGTAAATTCAGCCGGGGTATGTGACGGAGGGATTTACCAAGACGGTTTTGTGAAGGCCACAGCACATTCCTTTGGCGATTATTTTATAAAAGTTGATACCATTCCGCCCACAATTTTACCGCTCAACATAAAAAATGATGGAAATTTATCAAAGGCGGTAGGTATATTTGTAAAAATATGGGATAACTTGTCGGGTATTAAAACTTATAGTGGTAAAATTGACGGTAAATGGGTTTTAATGGAATGGGATTTTAAAACAAGAATTTTAAGTTATACCTTTAATAACGATTTAACGAAAGGTAACCATCAACTGGAATTGACCGTTACCGATAATAAAAACAATAGTTCGGTTTTTAAAGCAAATTTTTATAGATAGTATTGATATGGCAACTTTAAAAGAAGGCGATTTAGCACCAGCATTTACAGCAACTAACCAAAATGGCGAAACTGTTTCGTTAAGTGATTATAAAGGAAAAAATGTAATTCTTTATTTTTACCCAAAGGATGATACCCCGGGCTGTACTGCCGAGGCTTGTAGCTTTAGAGATAACTATCAGGCTATGCTTGGTAAAGGTTTTGAAGTAATTGGCGTAAGTACCGACGACGAGAAATCGCATAAAAAGTTTGTAAACAAATACAATTTGCCCTTTGCCTTGATAGCAGATACCGATAAAAGTATTGTAGAGGCCTATGGCGTTTGGGTTGAAAAAAGCATGTATGGTAAAAAATACATGGGTACCGCACGTACAACTTTTATAATAAATCCCGAAGGTGTTATAGTAAAGGTAATTGATAAGGTTGATACCAAAAATTCATCCCAACAAATAATTGATTTGCTTGGATAAAATGAATGAAAGGAAAGTATCTTCTTATTTAAATAGGCACAAAAAAGATTGTAAAATTCCTGGTTTTTCCGCTGTTTTGGTAGACGAAAAAACGGGAAGTTTTATTATTAATGAAGGGAATAAAAACATAGAGGATTCTTTTAATTATATATCTTCCGATACAAATTTTGGCATAGGATCCGCGACTAAAGTTTTTACTGCCTTACTAATTTGTAATGCTGTTCTTGAAAATAAAATATCATTAAATTCAACAGTTGGCGATATCATATCAGAATCAAACAATAATAAATATTTATCCTCAATAACAATATATGAACTATTAACGCATACTTCAGGTTTAGGTAGGTTACCGGATAATTTCTTAAAACAAGAAAATTATAATCAATCTAATCCATATATGAATTACAATGAGCATATGTTACTTGATTTTATTTCAAGTGGCACATTAGAAAACACTCCTGGAAAGATGTTATATTCAAATTTAGGGTACGGAATACTTGGATATATATTAGAAAGAGTTTATGTAGAAGCATTCGAAAATTTATTGCTAAGCATAATTCCTGAGCCACTAAATATGAACTCAACATTTATTTATAAATCTGGAGTGAATTTAAGTAACTACGCAGTAGGTTATAGCACTAAAAATAACGAGCAGCCATTTTGGGATATGAACGTACTAAAAGCTGCAGGGGGAATAGTAAGCTGTCCGAACGATATAAAAAAATTTTTAGAAGCTATTGTTTTTAAAAAATCCCCATTAGAATCTCTTTTCTCTGTTAGTTCTTCTTTTTTAAACAAAAAAATGGCCTTTGGATGGCATAGACGTAGTCTTTTTCAACGATTAATTTGGGGTAAAAATACTTTATGGCACAACGGTATGACAAGTGGATATTCTTTTTTTATTGAATTTAATACTAAAAAAAGCATCGGATATGCAATATTTTTTAATAAGGCGATTGTTCCTGACTATATTTCGACTTCAGTTGGATATGCTATAGGTTGTTTTAATTAATTATTATTTTTGGATAAAATAATTAAGGTACGGGAATAGTGATGTTTTAAAAAAACTATGCTATTGATTTAGAATAAAAGGGGTTAACAAGAACAATAAACACAAAAACCAATACATGTCGGTCGAGGTAAAAGATGAAGAAATTTTAAGCAAGTTTCAGGACGAAAGAACCCGAAACGAGGCATTCAATATGCTGCTGAAAAAATATCAGCAAAAAGTATATTGGCATATAAGGCGCATGGTGATTGACCATGACGACGCCGATGACCTGGTGCAGGATGTTTTTATAAAAGTTTGGAAAAATCTTGCTGGTTTTAGAAGCGATGCGCAATTATATACTTGGCTTTATAGGATAGCCACCAACGAGTGCATCACCTTTTTAAATAAGAAGAAGCAGAAAAATAATATTTCGCTTGATGATGTTGTTTATGAACTGGCCGATACCTTGGCCGATTCGACGTATTTTAATGGCGATTTAGCGCAGCGTAAGTTGCAGGAAGCTTTGGTTACCCTCCCCGAAAAACAGCGCTTGGTATTTAATATGAAGTATTATGATGATATGAAATACGAAGAAATGTCGGAAGTTTTGGGTACCAGTGTTGGTGCTTTAAAGGCCTCTTTTCACCTTGCGGTAAAAAAAATAGAGGCTTTTTTACTAGCTACAGATTAATTTTAAAATTGGATTAAACCTTTTGATTTTTTTTCAATCAAACAGGAGTTATGGACAGTGAAATGGAAAACAAAGATTGGTTAAACGAATACGAAAAGCTCAGACAGGTAAGCCCGGCTAACCCGTTTACAGTGCCCGAAGGCTATTTTGATAGCCTAGGGGAGCGTATTGCCGCTAACACAAACTTTGATGCTTTGAAAAGCAACCAACCTTTGCATGGCTTTACCGTTCCTGAAAATTATTTTGATGGGTTGGCGTCCAATATTCAAAGCAGGATCAATATTGAAAGCCATGTAGAGGAAAAAGAAACCGGTTTTACTGTTCCTGAAAACTATTTTGATGAATTGGCATCCAATATTCAAAGCAGGATCAATATTGAAAGCCATATAGAGGAAAAAGAAACCGGTTTTACCGTTCCTGAAAATTATTTTGATGGGTTGGCATCCAATATCCAAAGCAGGATCAATATTGAAAATCATATAGAGGAAAAAGAAACAGGCTTTACTGTTCCTGAAAACTATTTTGATGAATTGGCATCCAATATCCAAAGCAGGATCAATATTGAAAGTCATTTAAATGAAAAGGAAGCCGGGTTTGTAGTACCTGAGAATTATTTTGAAAACCTACAAAGCCAAATTCAAGCGCGCATAGCGGTAGAGGAAATGGTTAAAGCTTCGGAAGAAGTATTTACAGTGCCTGAAAATTACTTTGAAGAACTGAACCGGCAGATATTAAATAAAACAGTAAATGCCGATCAAGTTCGTAAGGTTGGCATAGTACGTAAAATGTATACCTCAACGGTGTTTAAATACGCGACAGCCGCGTGCTTTGCATTGGTAGTTGGAGGAGGAATTTTATTGATGAAAATAACAAGTCCGGAGTATGTACATAATCATTCGTTTTTACACAAAGAACTTTCGAATGTTACAGTTGATGAATTGAAAGATTATTTACAAACAAGTGTTGATGAGGGAGAAACAGAGCATATTGTTTTAACCGAAGGAGCACCTGTTGATGATGAAAAATTACAAAGCGCTTTGCAAAAATATGCTGATAGTGCTAAATAAAATAGTGTAATGAACAAGTTAGTAAAAATATTATTTTTAGAGATACTTTTTATAGCTTTTGGTCAACAGGTCTTTAGCCAGAAATTGCCAAAAACAATAAATGAACCGAAAGCATTAAACAGGATTGAAGCGCAAACAAATAGAATAGATAATTCAAAACAAAATGGTCCGGGTACTAAAATATTACTTTTAAAAGAAAAGTTCATTAGTAATAAATTAAATCTTACTGAAGAGCAATCAAAAGCATTTACCCCATTATACCGTCAATATCAAGAAGAAATAATGAAGGTTAGGACAATGATAAGGTTAAACACCTCGATTACTTCTACAAGTGGCACACAAAACCTCGATAATCAATTAGCATTCGAAGAACAGCTGGTCACTATAAGGAAACATTATAAAGATGAATTTTTAAAAATATTACCTCCTGAAAAAGTAGCTGAGATTTATAAGAGCGAAGGTGATTTTAATAAAGAAGTTTTAAAGCAACTTACTGAACGTAGCATTCGTTCGGGTGATTAAATTTACACGGTTTCCTTTTAACAACCTGAATTTGGTCATATTTACACTCATTGGCGCATAGCTTGATTTAAAATCAAGTACTTTTCCCTTACTTTGTAGCATGTTAACGCTCCGCCAGCTATTTCTGAACAATAACGCCCAAACTACCGATTTTCCGTTGCTGCTTGAATTTGAACGTGCGGAAGGGGTGTATATGTACAATAACGAAGGCAAGGCCTATATTGATCTGATTTCGGGCATTGGGGTTAGCAACCTAGGGCATAGCCATCCAAAAGTTATTGAGGCGATAAAAAATCAGGTAGACAAATACATGCACCTCATGGTGTATGGCGAATATATACAAGCTCCACAAGTTCGCTTTGCCGAAAAATTAGTTTCGATATTACCTGCCAGTTTAAATTCTGTTTATTTTACCAACTCGGGTAGCGAAGCAGTAGAAGGTGCTTTAAAATTAGCCAAGCGATTTACGGGCAGGGCAGAAGTAGTTGCTTTTAATCATTCGTACCACGGCAGTACGCATGGCGCCTTAAGCGTAATGGGCAATGAGTATTTTAAACAGCCTTACCGACCATTATTACCCGGAATTACCTTTTTTGATTTTAATAAAATTGGTCAACTAAGCGCAATTACCAAGAATACAGCTTGTGTTATTGTTGAAACCATACAAGGTGAAGCCGGAATTTGGGTGCCAGACGTTCCTTATATGCAAGCTTTGCGCCAAAGGTGCACCGAAACTGGCACTTTATTAATATTAGACGAGATTCAGGCGGCTTTTGGCCGTACCGGGAAATTGTTCGCCTTTGAACATTTTGGTATTGTCCCCGATATTTTATTGCTGGCGAAGGCATTGGGAGGTGGTATGCCAATAGGCGCGTTTATCTCCTCAGTCCAAATCATGTCGGCCTTAAAAGAAAACCCAATACTTGGGCATATTACCACCTTTGGGGGGCATCCGGTATGTTCAGCGGCTGGTCTTGCCGCCTTGGAGGTATTATTAAGCGAAAACCTGATTGATCAGGTGAGCCAACAGGAAGCTTTGATTAGAAAAAATCTGGTACACCCCGCTATCAGACAAATACGAGGTAAGGGCTTAATGTTGGCAGTGGAGTTTGAAAGTTTTGATTTGAATAAGAAAATAATTGATCGTTGTATCGAAAATGGAGTGATAACTGATTGGTTTTTACATTGTAGCAATGCTATGCGAATAGCACCTCCACTAATTATAACTCATCATGAAATTGATAAGGCTTGCGAAGTGATCTTGAATGCTATAGATTACGTTGTAAAAGGATAATCCATCTACCCCAATCTATATCATTTTATTCCTTTTCAGTAGGTACGATTTTAGTACCTCGTTATACCCATCGGCAATATCAACATCAATTAAATCAATTTGATACTGGGCGCATTTAAGCTCCAACTCATGATGGTACCTTGATAATAGCGATTTGTAGGCCGATTTTATTTTATTGGGATGAACCTTTATTTGTTCGCCACTTTCAATATCAATAAACTGGTACGGGCGATTATCAAAGTTAAAATCAATCTCCTTGTTTTTATCGTTGATGTTGAAAATAACAATTTCGTGTTTGTTGAACTTTAAATGCTGCAACGCCGAAAATAATAACTGAAGTTTTTCAGGATTCAGGTTTTGATCAAGCATATCGCTGAACAATATAACCAAGGAGCGTTGATGAATTTGCCCCGCTACCTGATGCAATACTTGTGTTATTGAGGTTTTCGTTTTTTGTCTGGGTTGATTATAAGCGTTTTCAAGTTCGGCATACAGGTGAAACATATGCGCCGTAGTTGATTTTACCTGACTCATCCAGTCAATTTTATCCGAAAACAAACAAAGTCCGAAGGCATCCCGCTGTTTTTTAAACAGATACATGAGCGATGCAGTAGCGTAAATGGAGAATTGCAATTTATTAAAACCCGTTGCCGGAAAATTCATGCTGGACGAGGTATCCAGCAATAAATAACAACGCAAGTTGGTTTCTTCTTCAAATTGCTTCACAAAAAGCTTATCGGTACGGGCCAGTAATTTCCAATCAATGTTTTTAACCGATTCGCCATTGTTATATAAGCGATGCTCTGCAAACTCGACCGAAAAACCATGAAACGGACTTTGGTGCAAGCCGGTTATGAAACCTTCAACCACCTGACGCGCCAACAGCTCCAGATTGGCTAGGTTTCGTATTTGAGGTTCGTCCTTTAATTGCGGCATGTGGTAGTTTTATACCAAAAAACAAATGGTTTCATTTTTGTAAAAATACAAAAATGAAACCATTTATATGAAAGGGAGAGTTATGCTAATTGACCGTTCAATTTACCAACCAAAACAGATTTTGGAACCGCGCCAATTTGTTTATCAACAATTTCGCCATTTTTAAAAAATAGCAAAGCTGGTATGTTACGGATACCAAACTTCATGGATATACCTGGGTTGTTATCAACATTTACTTTGCCAACAACAGCCTTACCATCATATTCTTTAGCAATTTCTTCTACTACTGGGCCAACCATTCTACAAGGGCCGCACCATTCTGCCCAAAAATCAACAAGAACTGGTTTGGTCGATTTTAGGACTAGTTCTTCAAAGTTTGCATCAGTTATTTCTAAAGCCATAATTTTAATTTTTAAATTTTGTAATACAAATATATACTAATCAAATTGCTTGCCACCATCTAAGCCTGACAAATTGACAAATTTTACATTAAAAAATTATTTCTAAAATTTCAAGGATAAGTGAGTTAGGTACAACAATCTGTTTTTCATTGCGTTTAAACCCTGAATGTTACAAATTTTACAAATATCATATCTAAAACTTACCTTTGCGGCATGAGCATTCAAGTTGAATCACTTACCAAGGTTTACGGGCAGCAACAAGCTGTTGATCATATTAGTTTTAGCGCGGCTCCGGGAGTATTGGGCTTTTTAGGCCCTAATGGCGCAGGTAAATCAACCACCATGAAAATACTTACTTGCTTTATCCCGCAAACATCCGGAAAAGCAACAGTATGTGGCTTTGATATTGAAAAACACCCTTTGGAAGTAAAACGTAAAATTGGCTACTTGCCCGAAAGTAACCCACTATATTTGGATATGTATGTAAAGGAATCATTGGCCTTTATAGCGGATATTCACCAAATGAAAAACCCTCAAAGTCGTATAGCCGATATTATAGAGCAAACAGGCTTAGGTCCTGAACAGCGAAAAAAAATTGGTCAGCTATCAAAGGGTTATCGCCAAAGGGTTGGCATAGCGCAAGCCATATTGCATAACCCGGAAGTTTTGATTTTAGATGAACCTACGTCTGGTCTTGATCCTAACCAGCTAATTGGCATCAGACAGTTAATACTTGATTTAGGAAAATCAAAAACGGTGGTATTATCAACCCATATCATGCAAGAGGTTGAAGCAGTTTGCGATCAGGTGATTATTATCAATAAAGGTAAAATTGTAGCTAACGATACCTTTATAGGACTAAAAGAGAAGAATAACGGGGCAAGTCTCGAAAATATATTTATCAAATTGACCAACTAATTTGTGTTTGGCTAACTAATTAAAAAACCTTCTAAAAAATAATATTTACAACGCTTATACAATAAATAAGGTTTAAGCCAAATAATTAACTTTGCCTTTTGTACTATATTACATTTATTAATTTTCACGTTTGTTATAAAACCTGCCCGTGCTAAGTATTTTAAAAAAAGAAATAGTATCCTATTTAAGCTCATTAGTTGCCTATATTACCATAGGCGTATTTTTACTGGTTTTAGGTTTGTTTTTGTGGGTGTTCCCCGATTCAAGTATATTGAATTATGGCTTTGCCAGCATGGAGAGCCTTTTTACTACAGCGCCATTCCTTTTTATGTTTTTGGTGCCTGCCATTACCATGCGTTCGCTAGCCGAAGAACGTAAAGAAGGAACTTTTGAATTGCTATTAACCCGCCCACTAACCGATTGGCAAATTGTAGTTGGTAAATATTTGGCTTCAGTGGTGATTGTATTTTTTGCCTTAGTGCCAACAGTGGTTTATTATTATTCTGTATATAGCTTAGGAAGCCCACAAGGCAATATTGATACGGGGGGTGTAATAGGCTCCTATATTGGTTTGTTTTTACTTGGAGGCTGCTTTTGTGCCATAGGTATATTCGCTTCGTCAATTAGTAAAAATCAAATCATAGCTTTTACAATCGCCGTTTTTCTTTGTTTCTTTTTTTATTCAGGATTTGATTCACTTAGTCAGTTATTAAGCCTGCAAAGCTTTGATTTAGAAAACTTTGGTATTACTAACCATTACCAATCTGTTAGTCGCGGTGTATTGGATACGCGCGATTTGGTTTATTTTATCATCATCGCGGGTTTATTTTTAAGTTTAACCTTATTCATCCTTATCAGGCAACGTCAAAAAAGTTTGGTTGGTGTGGATGCTAAATTTTTTTACTCCACGTTAGGTGTATTATTAGGCTTAAGCATAATATCGGGTTTTACCTTTACCCGTTTTGATTTTACTAAGGAAAAACGTTTTACCATATCGGTTATCAGCCGCGAAATAATGGGTAACCTGAAATCTCCAGTTAGGGTGGCTGTTTATTTGCAGGGCGAAAATTTTCCCGGTGGTATGAAGAGATTGCAACGTGCAACTCGCGATATGCTGAGCGATTTACAAGCCTATAGTCATGGCAACCTTAAGTTTAAATTTATTGATCCTTTAAAGGGGCTAAGTCAAGAAGACCAGCAAACAGCCATTCAAAACTTGGAAGAAAAAGGGATAACGCCAAACAACTTAAGTGTAAAAACTGATGATGGCGTAACCCAAAAGTTGATTGTTCCGGCGGCACTGCTGTCAGCAAATAATAAACAAATAGCCGTAAACTTATTACAAACCCGTATTGGCTCAAGTGAAGATGAAGTTTTGAACAATTCGATAGAAAACCTTGAGTATGCCTTTTCATCAGCCATCAAAAAAATTAGTACTGGTGGCAAACCTATTATAGGTTTTACCGAAGGACACCATGAGTTGAGTAACCTGCAATTGGAGGATGCCATGAAATCTTTAGCAGATGGGTATACCGTTGGAAGGGTGAACCTGAATGCCATACCTTTTGATAGTTTGATGAAATTTAAATTGATTATTATCCCTAAGCCCGATTCGAAATTTAGCGAATTGGAAAAGTTTAAGATCGACCAATTTGTTATGCGTGGAGGAAGGGTTGTTTGGGCCATTGACCAAGTAAATGCCGAGTTGGATAGCATGAGAAGGAACCAAGATGAAGAAATGGCTTTTGCCAAGCAATTGGATATTGACGATCAGCTTTTTACCTATGGTGTGCGCATTAATTATGATTTATTGGCCGATATGAGTTGTTCACCTATTCCCTTAACTACTGGGAGTGTTGGCGGACAAGCACAAATACAATTGGTACCATGGCTTTATTACCCACTTTTTATTCCATCGTCAAAACACCCATTGGTTAAAAATCTGGATGCCATTAGGAGCGAATTTTCTAGTACTATTGATACCATTGGTGTTAAGGGCGTTACAAAAACAATTATTTTGAAATCCTCACCATTTAACAAAAAGCTGAATGTGCCTCATATTATTTCCTTACAGGCTGTTGAACAAGAACCAGATCCAAAAGAATTCAGGAATACCCCTAAAAATGTTGCGGTGCTTTTAGAAGGGAAATTCACTTCCGATTTTTTAAACAGACCAAATCCGGTAGGGTTGAATGAAAAAGTAGAGGTAATACCACAAAGCTTGGCAACTAAAATGCTGGTAATTAGTGATGGCGATGTTTTAAAAAATCAGCTATCGAAAGATGGCTCACCTTATCCATTAGGGTACGATCATCATGTACAACGTAATTATGGAAATAAAAACTTTTTATTAAACATTGCCGATTATATGACGGATGACTCCGGATTAATAGCCTTGCGTACCAAAGAAATAAAGCTAAGATTATTAAACAGAGCACAAATTCGCACCGAAAAATTGTATTGGCAACTATTTAATAACCTGGTGCCATTGGCTTTATTATTTATATTTGCTATTTTTCAACATTACGTGCGCAGAAGAAAGTATGCGCGTTAATTTTTTTACTTTTGATTTATTAAACAAATAATATGAGATTCATAGTTTCAACTTCTATTTTATTAAAGCAATTGCAGTCGGTTAGTGGCGCTTTGAGTAGCAGCACCGTATTACCTATTTTAGAGAATTTTTTATTCGAGATAAAAGATGGTAACCTTACTATTTCGGCCACCGATTTGCAAACCAGCATGACTACCTCCTTAACTGTTGAAGCAAAAGAAAACGGGCGTATAGCCATCCCTTCAAGGATATTATTAGAGACTTTAAAATCATTACCAGAGCAACCAATAACTTTTTCGGTTGATGAAAAAACATTCGCTATTGAAATTAATGCGGGAGATGGAAAATATAAACTGAACGGCGAAAACGGAGAAGACTTCCCAAAAATTCCGGTAGTTGAAAATGCTTCATCCGTAAACTTGCCGGCATCCGTTTTAGCCGAGGCAATTAATAAAACAATTTTTGCGGTAAGTAATGATGAGCTTCGTCCGGCTATGACGGGTGTTTACTGTCAGTTATCAACCTCGTACCTTACATTTGTTGCTACCGACGCGCATAAACTGGTACGTTATCGCCGTAAAGACGCTAAAGCCGAAAGTACCTCCTCCTTCATTCTTCCTAAGAAAGCTTTGACATTATTAAAATCCTCGCTACCATCAGAAGATATCAATGTGGCGGTTGAATACAACAGTACCAGCGCGTTTTTTAAGTTTGGGAATATTAACCTTGTTTGTAGGTTAATTGACGAACGTTACCCCGATTACGAAGCGGTAATACCATTAAATAACCCTAATAAGTTAACTATTGATAGGTTATCGTTTTTAGGTTCATTGAGCAGGGTAGCCATATATGCCAATAAAACAACCCACCAGGTTAGGCTTAAAATAAGCGGAAATGA
Source organism: uncultured Mucilaginibacter sp. (assembly GCA_903891475.1). Classification (GTDB taxonomy): domain Bacteria; phylum Bacteroidota; class Bacteroidia; order Sphingobacteriales; family Sphingobacteriaceae; genus Mucilaginibacter. The sequence goes on along the minus strand of CAITEP010000036.1, from coordinate 28,501 downwards.
ATTAAACATATCTTCAGAAGATATTGATTTTGCCAATGAGGCCCACGAGCGTTTACTGTGCGCTTATGATGGTGATGATATTGAGATAGGTTTCAACGCGCGTTTTTTAATTGAGATGCTAAAAAACCTAAGTTGCGAAGAAGTTGTACTTGAAATGTCGACCCCAAATCGTGCCGGATTATTATTGCCACAAGGGGGTGATAAAAACGAGGATGTATTGATGCTGGTGATGCCAGTTATGTTAAATAGCTACGCTTAAACATTAAAGGGGATGTAGTTTATCCACAAATTATTAGGTAGATGATAAAAAAAATTATCCATCCTTTAGTGCAGATAACAAATAAGGAATTTTGCAGTTATAGTAGCATTGTTTATTTTATGAAATTGAATTGCAGGAATCTATTGCCTCTTATTATTTTATGTATCGCTGCAATATCTTGCAAAAACAATGATAATGTAATCCCTGTAACACAAGCTACTTCGCTTACCATAATAAATGCCTCAGCCGATACCTTAAATTATTATTTAAATGGCACCAGGCAAAATAATACTTCAGCCCTATTTCCAACAGGGGTACTTATAAATCAAAGTGTTCCTGCAGGTATGGCAAATTATCAATTTAAGAAATATGGTACTGCTAACGTATTGTTTAGCAAAGTATTAACATTGAAATATAATTCGAATGCAAGCGTTACTGTAAGTAATTCATTATATATTTACGGAGAATCATCAACACAAAACTTTACACTACTAAATGATACCTTGGTAACTAATACAGGCACTAATGTAGCAACCATCCGCTTTACAAATGCATCACCTGATGCCGGAGCCATTACAGCTTCAATAGGGATAGCTAATTCGGCAAATACAATTAGTTTTAATAACATTGCTTTTACTAAAACAACGTCATTTTCCGCAATTTCAAGCGGATTAAATGAGTTGAAGGTTTATGTGGCAAATAATCCAACTCCTAAAATTGATACAACATTAAATATTCAGCCAAACTCGGTTAATACCATATTTACCAAAGGTTTGTTAAATGGTTCTGGCAGTGCTGTGTTTACTTTAGGGGCAATGGTTAATAAGTAATTCAGGTTAACATGTATTTTAAAAATAGCCGATTCAAAATATTAATGATAATTATTATTCCGCTGGTTTACGCCTGTGGTAAAACTACCGCAAGCAAAGCTGGATTAAATATTCAATATCAAATTTTAAACCTGAGCCCTGATTTAGGTTCTGTTAATTTATTTATTGATTATTTACAAGTTAACAAATCACCAATAGTTTTTAATGTTAATCAAGGGTACTTTTATGTACCCTCAACTGATACTCCTTACCAAATTCGTTCAGCAGTTGGCTCCTTATCACCCCTTTTTTCACGGCATGATATTTTAAAAACTGGCACCAAGTATTCATTATTTATAATTGGGAATGTAGCTAGTAACACTTTGCAACAAATTCTTACCGTTGATACGGCAACTACCTCCAAAGTAGGAACAGGAAAACTCAGGTTTTTAAACGCTTCACCAACCGAAAGTGGTGGTTTAGATGTTTCTATAAACGGAACCACCATTTTTAGTAATGTGGTTTATTCAACATATAGGGATTACATTGAGGTTCCTGCAGGTAATTACGACCTGAAAATTAATGAAACAGGTTCAACAAATATTATTAAGGAGTTGCCTATTGTTACAGTACAAGATGGTAAGCTTTATACTGTATATTCATTTGGCTATTCAAATCGAACCGATTCGGCTACATTTAATACCGCAATTATTACCAACAAATAAAGAGGTTTAAGTTTTATTTATATTTTTGTTAAAAATTAGCATATTGGAAATTGTAAAAAGCCTTCTTGATTTTATCATTCACATTGATAAACACCTAGCTAGTATTATCTTACAGTATCACTCCTTAACCTACCTGATTTTGTTCGCTATTATTTTTGCAGAAACGGGTTTTGTTATTACTCCATTTTTACCCGGCGATTCATTGTTATTTGCTGCTGGTGCGTTAATTGCAGGTGGCAATACTGGTTTAAATATGTACCTGTTATGCTTAATTTTAGTTGTAGCAGCATTTAGTGGTAATACTGTAAATTATTTACTAGGCGGGTATTTAGGACCAAAAGTATTTAAAGAAAATAATAAGATTTTAAAGTTAGATTACTATTTGCAAACCAAGGCATTTTTTGATAAATATGGCGCAACTGCAGTTATTTTTAGTCGGTTTATGCCCATTATACGTACTGTAGCACCTTTTGTAGCAGGAGTAGGTAATATGCCTTTTTTGAAATATAGTTTGTATAATATTATTGGAGGCGTTTCTTGGATTGCAGTTTTTTTATTCGCGGGGTATTTGTTAGGTAACGTTCCTTTTTTTAAATCACATTTCGCGCTGGTTGGGGTGGTCATTATTGTAGTTTCAATTCTACCACCAATTTATACAGCAATTAAATCAAAAAGAAGCAATAGCATTAAAATCGGGATTTAGTAAAATCAAAGTATTTTCTGTATTTGGCTTAACCTTTTTGGCTTATAAACTTTAATTGCTCTTTATATAGCATTCTACGCTCAGGTTTATTGAGCGGCTTTTTAATCAATTTATTCAAATCAGGTTGCCCTGCATCCACCCATGCCGAATACCAATAGCTTCCAATTGAAAGTATAGCTGAGCGCATACGGCGTTCAACCATTCTGTTTAATAGCTTGTTATAGGCACTTGCATAGGCGTTGGAATAATCCTTTATCTTCTTTTTCCCGTGTGCAAGCATTTCATATTTATCCTGTGGTTTGAATGATTTATTAATTAATTGTTCAAATTTTAATACCGAATCAACACAAATAAAAGATGATTTACATATTTTGAAATCTTCATTTAAGGGGTTTTCCACATATCTGGCCTGCCCAACATATAATCGATAACGATTAAAAAAAAGCTCAGGTAACCTGTTTTCCCACAAGGCATGGATGCCGGTTTGATTGCTTAGTTGCCCATTATAATTTTCGGTTAAATGAAGCGGAACATGGGCGTCGGCAATATAATGACCTAAATTTGCGGAAATAGCTAATATGGCTAACGTATCGTGCTGTTTAAAAGCTTTTACCAGCCTATAATAATTGTTTTCAATTGTCCAAGGTAAAGTACCATATTTATTCAAAGTATCGGCGGTATATTTAATGGCGGCATCATAATAATTATGTGGGATGGCTCTAAAAGGATTTTTCCCAAAATGATCGGCATTTAAAAAATGCCTTGGCGCTTCGGCTGAGTCAACATACCTGCGCTTATCGGCACTTACCGCATGCTCTGTAATATACTGGATATTACTTTCATAAAAACCTTTCAATGCCTTGGGCAAAATAAAAACCGCAATGTGGTTAATACGATAATGAACAAAAAACCCCCACGAACAACAACTAGCCATTAATAAAACACCAAGTATAAACCTGCCAATTGTTTTCATGCATTAATTAAATATCAAATTTAGGTATAGAATTTAATACTAGATGGTTAATCAATTATAAAATTACCTTGATTTATAAAAAAATCGCGTGCAGTGGAACTTATTTAAAAAGAGATTTGATTTATAAAAAAAACGCTGTATATTTGCAGTCCTTAAAGAAAAAAATACTAGCTATACAATGGCAAATCATAAATCATCAATAAAACGTATACGTGCCAACGCTGCAAAGCGCTTACGTAACAGGTATCAGGCAAAAACTACTAGAAACGCCATAAAGAAATTAAGGACTACTACCAGCAAATACGAAGCAAAAGTGCTTCTGGTAAAAGTTGTTTCAATGCTTGACAGGCTTGCAAAAAAGAATGTTATTCATAAAAACAAGGCTTCAAATAATAAATCAAAGCTTACAAAATTTGTTAATAGCCTTAGCTATTAATACGTTATATTATTTCAGTCTTGCAATTTTAGGCTGTATTCTACCCGTTTTCTTTTACGAAAACGGGTTTTTTTTGTTTTATTTAAGTTGAACAAAAAAGAATAGTAATTTTGTCTGATTAATTTTTAATAAGGCAAACTGTTAAAAATAAGCAAACTATAACTTTGAGAATAACTGCTATAATCTTTTCTTTACTATTTACAACTAATGTGCTTGCAACAACAAACCGCAATAGCATTGATAGTATAAAAAATATTATAAGTAGTTCTAACAAGAACGATTTAAAGCCCGATACGCAATACATTAACAACCTGAATTTAATTGCCGAACGGTTTAACCAAAATAATCCTGACAGTACTCTTTTTTATTGTAATAAGGCCAAGGTATTATCGCAAAAAATAAATTATAAATACGGGCAAGCCACCGCATCGTTTTTAGCAGCTCAAATAAGTTTAAATAGTGGAAATTATAAAGATTTTAAAAGAGGCTTAAATGAAGCCATAAACATATACAAAAGCGTTAATAATTTAAGCGGACTAAGTAGATGTTACTCATTGTATGCCGCATATTTTGAATTTTATTCTGATTTTAAATCAGAGCTCACTTACTTAAATAAGTCATTATCTATCTCAAAACAATTGGGAGACCAGAGAAGGATAGGCGAAGGGTATAAAAATTTGGCGAATTTTTATGCGACAAAAGTACAATATTCCACCGCCCTCGATTTCTATTATAAATCCTTGGAAATTGAAATCACCTTGAATGATAAAAAGTTGATTGCCGATATATATAATGACATTGGAGATGTACTTAAAAGCATGGAGATGTATAATCCGGCTCTTAATTATTTCAAAAAAGCTTTGCTAATGTATAAAGGTATTAAATCACAAACCAGGGTAAGTGTAGCCTACTTAAATATAGGTGGAACCTTTCTTGCTCAAAAAGACTATTACCTGGCAATTAGCTATTTAATTCAATCATTAAATATTTCAAGAACTCTTGATGACAAAGATGGAATTTGTTTAAATTATATTGACTTAGGGTTATCATACACCTATTTAAAGCAAAATGCTAAGGCCATTCAATATTTGTTAGATGCGGAAAAAATTTCAATTAAATTTGATTTTAGTAATGATCAAATTAGAGCATTTAACGCCTTAGCTGTTTTTTATAATAAGCAAGGAAACTATAAAAAAGCCTATGATTACGCAATCAAAGCAAAAAATTTGGCAACCAAGTATGGTTACCTCGATTTACTATCAAATTCTTTATTGCAATTGCATTATGCTTTGGCTGGTTTAAATAATTATAAGGTTGCTTATTCGGTTCTTTATCAATATACTACCTTAAAAGATAGTTTATTTAGTAATGAAAATATACAAAAGCTAACTTCGTTTAATTTAGAGTCTGACTTTAATATCAAGCAAAAGAAGATAAGTATTTTACAGCAGGAAAAAGATGCGGCCTATAAGCAAAGAATAGATCAACAACGGTGGGTTATTACCGTGGCCATGATTTTATTAATCGCGATGATTGCAATTTCATTGGTTTATTATTTGCAAAGGCTTAAGCAGCAAAAAATAAACCTCATGCTAGAAGAAAAAAACAAGGAGGTACTTGACCAAAAAACAGATATTGATGAACAAGCACAAAAACTAAATAGTTTAAACTCTTTAAAAGACAGGTTGATTTCGGTGCTAGCTCATGATTTGAGGGCACCGTTAAGTACATTACGCGGCTTATTTGGTTTATTGCAAGATGATACCATATCGTATAAAGAGATGTTGGAGATGATTCCGAGCGTGTTAAAAAAGCTTGAATATACTTCTGATTTTCTGGATACATTATTGTTTTGGATAAACAGCCAGATGGAAAATTTTGAAAATTTTGCCAAAAGTTTTCATATAAAAGAAGTAGTAGTTTTTGAAACAAGCAATTATCAAGAACAAGCAAACTTAAAGGGCATTACCTTAATTGATAATGTTCCGGATAATTTGGTAGTTTCTGCCGATCCAAATTCAATACGTATAGTAGTTAGAAACTTAGTAACCAATGCCATTAAATTTTCGAATCAAAATGATAATATTGAAATAACGGCAGGTAGCTTTGATGAAAACAATGCATTTGTTTCGGTGAAAGATACCGGAACTGGGATGAGCGAAGAGCAATTAGATAAAATTTTTAAAAGTAAGGTAAATAGTAAGGCAGGTACACAAAATGAAAGCGGTACCGGAATGGGCATGCTTTTTTGTAAAGATTTGGTTGAAAAATGTAATGGCAAAATTTGGGTAAAAAGTAAATTAGGTGAAGGTACCGAGTTTACCTTTACCATACCAAAAGGCACTATGAAGCCAACTTCAATAGGTCCATCAAAAACTTTATAGCCTTTTGTAAAGCCAAAAAAAATGGTTAATGCTCAAAACATTAACCATTTTTTGTTTATCAAGACACTTTAATATTATCCGTAAATAACATGTAGTGATATTGGAACACTCAATGCTTTTGATATTATACAATTTGATTTTGCCCCGAGAGCAATCTCATTAAATTTTTCTTCTGAAACACCATCAATTACCGAGCCTTTTAGTTCCAGATGAATACCTGTAATGCTTAAAGCTGCCATGTCCAAGTCGAGTATAGCCTCGGTTGATAAATCGCCCGGAGTAAACCCTGCCTGGCTTAAAGCGGCTCCAACTGCCATTGTAAAACATCCTGCATGTGCAGCGGCAATTAGCTCTTCCGGATTTGTGCCCACACCTTCTTGAAAGCGAGTTTTGAACGAAAATTGTGTATTGTTTAAGGTAGTACTTTGGGTAGAGATTTCGCCCTTTCCAGCAGTTAAAGTGCCGTTCCAATGCGCATGTGCGGTACGTTTCATAATTTATTTTTTTTTAATATGATTAATTCAAAAACTACTTGTGTACAAGTCTTTAATTTAGTTGCGGTATTTTAAATACCTTATTAATATTTTCAATAAAAGTTAATATATCATCACGCCCTAATTGCGTTTCAGATGAGGTGATAAAATATTCAGGTACTTCTTCAAATGTTTCACCAAGTGATTTTTTAAACTTCGCGACATTTTGGTCGGTTTTTACATTCGATTGTTTGTCGGCTTTTGTGAAAATCAATACAAATGATAATCCTTTTTCACCCAGCCAGTTACAAAATTCTACATCAATTTTTTGTGGCTCCAACCGGCTATCAATTAAAACCATTACACATTGCAGGCTTTCCCTTTTATCTAAATAAGTGTGGATGAATTTATCCCAATCTGCTTTCTTGCTTTTAGATGCCCTGGCATAACCATAGCCGGGTAAATCAACAATGTACCAATTTTCATTAATTAAAAAATGATTGATTAATTGTGTTTTTCCAGGTGTTTGCGAAGTTTTTGCCAGTCCCTTTTTACTGGTAAGCATGTTTATTAATGATGATTTACCAACATTTGATCGGCCTATGAAAGCGTATTCGGGCATTACCGGTGGAGGTAATTTTGATACTTGGGTATTACTACAAATAAATGTTGCCGATTTAATAACCATATGGCAAAGGTATAGTTTACTTATTAAAATAAGCCGGTTTTGATTTTGCCAAAGTATTTTTACACTATTTTAATACTTTATAGAAACTAAAATCGGGTATTTTTAATTCTTAAAAATGGTTTATTGCTATTTTAATAAAAGAACACTACCTAAGTATAAAGGTTTTATGTTATTTGATAATTGGAAAATGAAAGGCTAAATGTGAGAATAAAGTAGCCTAAAAAAAGAGTTAAATTAAAAATCGCTTACTCGGGTGCGCGTGCGTTTGATGTAGTTACGAAAATCAAGTACAATTCCGGCGCATACATAAACAATTAATGGAAAGCCTACTGCCAAAAAAGAAGAATAAATAAAAAATAACCTAATTTTAGCTATTGAGATATTGAATTTTTCGCCCAAATAGGTACATACACCAAAGGAATGTCTTTCAAAATAAGTAATAATTTGTTGCAACATATCAATTGAGTTTTAGTATTTTATTTCCAATAGCACACTGCAAACACTTTTTCCGGCTGCAATAATTGTTATTTAATTCAAGCAAGGCCTGCGATTCGAGAGCAGACTTTATTTTGAGTCCTAAGTTACTAAAGTTTTGGATGATTTTATTGTTTTCTTTTGGTAAAATTTCCAATAACTTTAGGCTTTTATCTATAATATTTTGTAGCTGATGATGTTTTCCATAGCAAAATAAAAATGTGGCCACTGTATTGATCAGTAATATATCAATAGAAGATGTTCCCATATTTTTTTCTGATTCAACCGATTCAACGTCAAATCTGTAATGCTTATCCCAATAAGTATTCACTTTAACAGTAGTAAATAATTCTCTAAGTATTTTTACATCATTCGTTTCCAGTATTTTTGAAAATAAATGGTTTGAATTTACTATTAGTGCGGCAAATTGCGCCAGCCTCACTGTTGGGAAATTTTGAGGACGTAAGCGCATAAATTTCCATAAATGAGGCTCAATTGGTTTTAGATGATATTTTTTAGCTAAAAAAGCATACTCAGCCTTTAATTTTAAAGGATAGTCATCATTAAAATCACCAATTAATAAACCAGATTGCCCAAATATTAATGCTTCAATTTGTAATGGATTATTTTTATGCTTGGCAAAAATATTTTGTGTGATTGATTTTGCTAGTAATTCAAAAGGTAATGCATTGGTTTTAAAGCCAAAATTTGCCGCCAGATATTGATAAAATGTTTCCTCCCAATCGTCTTTATTGAGTTTAAGTGTCTTAATAACAGCAATACTCTTTTTTTCGAAACGTTCAATCAATACCCTCGTAAGCCAGTTGTACATGGTTAAGCCATCAATATTACTGATAGCGTTTTCGCAAGGTATAATAGTTTGATTGCCAGAAATAAGCTGTTGATAATGGTTGTACAGGTTATTAGAGATCCGGTCTTTTAATTCAACTGTAGGTATCTTACGCCCGTCTGATAAAAATAAGGGTTCATCATCTGTATATACCACATGGAGTATCACATTATAATAGGCGTTATCAATTTGATGATGGTGCTTTACCCAATCAGACGAATTGATGTGCACTTCCACATTTCCCGCCCATAGCGTATCAGCAATTCGAATTTTGGCAGTATGAAAGTCGGGACCAGAATCAGTATTATGACTGCCTGCAGCAATAATTTCAATGCTTTCACCGTCAATTGTTTGGAGGTTTTTATGCTCAAATAATTGAAATTTCCAGATATAGTGTAAAAAATCCTCAGCAAAAATCATAATTAATGTTAATGTTTTTTTAGTAATAAATATAAAAAAATATTAACAATTAAAAATTAATTTAAACATGTTATATAACGGCTTCGAAAGCTAATGTTATTTTATTTATCTCCTGCTGTTAGACTGAATTATAGGGCGTCTTATAGTAATTCGCAAAGTTCAGTTAAGCTACTAATGTTGGCAATTTGTCCGGATTCAACGATGCCAAAGCCATAATTTGCAAAAATGAATGGCACGCCAGCTTTAGCAGCCGAATTATAGTCACCCAGGGTATCGCCAATATAAACCGGCGCTTGCAGGTTATAGTCAATCACTATGTCTTTAATGTTATCAGCTTTGGGTAAGCCTTTGGTTCCATAACATTGGTGACCTATAAAATATTTTCCAAACTTGCTAAATTCAAGAAATAGTTCAATGTAGCCATTCTGACAATTGCTCACAATAAAGAGCCTGTACTTTTGTACCAGATAAATTAATGTGTTTTCTAAATTGGGGTAAAGTATTCCGCCGTTTTTATGTAAAAAGGACATTTCATGCTTTGCGCATAACTCCATAACTTTATTTCGTTGAATTGGATCGAGTTCTGGAAAAAGCATATCAAAAATAACATTATAAGCTAATCCGGTAATTGATCTTACTTTTTCTTGTGTCATTACCACATCCAAAAAATCAACTTCGTTTATGGCTGCTTGCCATGCATAAACTACATTTTGAGTACTATCCCAAAGCGTGCCATCAAGATCGAAAATGATACTGTCAAATTTATTTTTTAATGGTTGATCCATTTAAATAGAATATGTTTTATTTGGTAAAATAGTTAATTATTAATTCCTATGTAGGGTTTTTTTAATAAGATATGCCAATTCATAATAAGATTAAAAATCTAAGATAAAAAAAATCCTGCCTGATTTTATCTGGCAGGATTAATGAAATACTTTTATTCAAAAAAGACTATTTACCTAATTTAACTTTTAAATTTTCATCAATAGCTGCCAAAAACTCTTCGGTATATAGGTAGTCAATACCGTGTTCAACTTTTGGTTTTATGGTGATGGCTAAATCTTTGGTCATTTTACCGCTTTCTACTGTTTCAATGCAAACCTCTTCAAGCGCTTTACAAAAGTTAATAAGCTCCTGGTTATCATCCAATAAACCACGGAACTCTAAACCACGTGTCCAGGCAAAAATAGAAGCAATTGGGTTGGTTGACGTTGGTTTACCTGCTTGGTGGTCGCGGTAATGGCGTGTCACTGTTCCATGAGCCGCTTCGGCTTCCATTACAGTTCCATCAGGTGTTACCAGTGTAGATGTCATTAAACCCAATGAGCCAAAGCCTTGAGCTACAGTATCTGATTGTACATCCCCATCATAATTTTTACAAGCCCATACAAAATTACCATTCCATTTTAAAGCCGAAGCCACCATGTCGTCGATCAATCGATGTTCATAAATTAAATTATTGGCATCAAATTCGGTTTTAAACTCTTTTTCATAAATATCCTGAAAAATATCTTTAAACCTGCCATCATATTTTTTAAGGATAGTATTTTTAGTAGACAGATATAGAGGCCATTTTTTAAGTAATGCTTGGTTAAAGCAGGCACGTGCAAATCCAATAATTGATTCATCAGTATTGTACATGGCCATGGCAACACCGTCGCCTTTAAAATTAAACACCTCGAACGATTGCGCATCACCACCATCTTCGGGTGTAAATGTAATGGTTAGTTTCCCTTTGCCTTTGGTAACAAAGTCGGTTGCGCGGTATTGATCTCCAAACGCGTGGCGACCAATGCATATAGGGGCGGTCCAGTTTGGTACTAAACGCGGTACATTAGCCATTACTATAGGTTCGCGAAAAACAGTTCCATCCAAAATATTACGGATGGTACCGTTTGGTGATTTCCACATTTGCTTAAGGTTGAACTCTTTAACGCGTTGTTCATCAGGTGTAATGGTGGCGCACTTAATACCAACTCCGTACTTTAAAATCGCATTTGCGGCATCTATGGTAACTTGGTCGTTTGTTTCATCTCTGTATTCAATTCCAAGGTCGAAATATTTTATATCCAGCTCTAGATACGGAAAAATCAGTTTATCCTTTATAAATTTCCAGATAATACGGGTCATTTCATCGCCATCCAGTTCAACTACCGGATTTTTTACTTTAATTTTTGACATTTTAAATTTATTGCTTGTTAGAGGGTTCAAATATATAAAAATGGGTTTATTATATCATTGGCCATGGCTTTTAGTTTTAACATAAATCTTTCAATGTTAATTGGTTTTATAAAAAGGATAAAAATTTATTTATTATTTGCGGTTTTTTTATATTTTCTTCTTACTTTTATGGACTTTAACAAAGTACATAAAAATAAAATTTTCAAAAGCACTAAAGTAATTATGATAAAATTCCTGTCAAAAACAACTTTTTTAACAATGTTAGTTTGTTGTTTAACCCTTTTAGCCAAAGCACAAGTAGGTTATAATTATTCTAAAGTGGATTTAGGTACTAGCTTAAATTTCAATTCAGTACAAGGTGATGCGACTAAAAAACTTACTTCCTCATACGGTTTTAACATTACTTATCATGCTACTCCTTATTGGAATTTTGTTTTAGAAACGCAATTAGGTACTTTACAAGGTGGGAATATCGCCCTTGATGGAAACAATCAACCTTTTTCCAGGTATTTTAAAAGTAACTTCACCTCATTTGAATTAAGGGAACAATTGCAATTTGGAGAGATTATAGATTATTCTGATAATAATTTTTATAACGCGATAAAAAACTTTTATAGTTCAATAGGAGTTGGCGTGCTTATTAATCAGGCAACTCATAAAGACTTAAATAACCAAAGTAATCCTAACAGCTTAATTACAACTAACACAAATGAGATGTTTATTCCTCTAAGGGTTGGTTACGAATTTAAAATTTTTAATGATTACGACCAACCATACATTAAAGTTGATTTAGGTCTTCAAGTAAATGCCATGTTTAGCGATTATTTAGATGGTTATGCTTATGGATCAACCACTGATTTTAAATTGCAAGAAACAATTGGGGTAAAATTTGCAATTGGTGCCGGTAATATTTCATACAGAAAACAAGTTTCTTATTAATTTGTTACTATATTAAGCAGGCATTAATAGCAGGAAAATAACTGTAGTCTGATTAATATGGTAATTCGGATATTATCTGAATTATTTCATTTATAATATTAAAAATGAAATATATGGAAATCGATCCAAAAGAAAACTTGAAATACAACCCTGAAGAAAATAGCTTCGAAATTGATGTGCCAAGCCAGCATAATAGATATTTTCATCCAGACCCTTACCATACATCCGCCAAAAATGGCGAAGATATGAACTCAACCTACGATGAGGCTAACCCTTACGATACGGCTGAAGAATATATCCCAAATGAGTCGCTCGAAACGGATGTTGAAAGTTTAGCTATGCATATTGATAATGGAGAAATTGTTGAGGTGGATGTAGTGGATAAGTTTTTAAGTCACACACCGGAGGATGACCGTGATGATTTAGATGAAGAGGGTTATCCTAAAAAAGATAGATAATTTTTCATTCCCAAATTAAGTTGCTTATTTCCTTGTTTTTCCATCGGAAAATAGTAGATCTTCTATTTTTAAAATTATGTTAAAAGGATTTTTTAATGTACCTGTTGCAGTTAATGAACCGGTTTTAAATTATGCGCCAGGTAGCGCGGAGCGTAAGGCGCTTAAATTGGCTTTATCAAATGCCCGTTCAAAAAGAATAGACATACCAATGTATATTGGTGGAATTGAAATAAGAACTGGAAAAACTATTGAAATAAGACCACCTCACGATCATCAGCATATTTTAGGTGTTTATCATGATGGCGAGGCAAGCCATGCTGCGGATGCCATTTTAGCTGCTTTAGCAGCTAAACAAAACTGGGAAAACTTGGCTTGGGAACAAAGGGCTGCCATATTTTTGAAAGCAGCCGATTTGATTGCAGGACCATACCGAGCTGAAATCAATTCTGCAACTATGCTTGGGCAATCAAAAAATGCCTATCAAGCTGAGATTGATGCCGCTTGCGAGTTGATTGATTTTCTTCGGTTTAATGTTCAATACATGACCGAAATTTACGCGCAACAACCACAATCATCTAAAGGAATTTGGAATAGGGTAGAGCATAGGCCATTGGAAGGATTTGTTTTTGCCATTACTCCTTTTAATTTCACCGCCATTGCTGGCAATTTACCTGCATCTGCTGCCATGATGGGTAATGTAGTGGTTTGGAAACCTGCTCCAACGCAAATTTACGCCGCTAATGTAGTGATGAAAATTTTTATGGAGGCTGGTTTACCTGCTGGTGTTATCAATTTAATTTATGGTGATGGCCCTTTAATTGGCGAAGTTGTATTTAATCACCCTGATTTTGCTGGGATTCATTTTACTGGTTCAACGGGTGTTTTTCAAACTATATGGAAAACCATTGGGCAAAATATACATAAATACAAAACCTACCCGCGGATAGTAGGCGAAACTGGTGGTAAGGACTTTGTATTAGCCCATGCCAGCGCCGATGCCGACGTGGTGAGTACCGCCTTATTACGTGGAGCCTTTGAATACCAAGGACAGAAATGTTCGGCTGCTTCAAGAGCCTATATACCGGCCTCCTTATGGCCTGCGGTTAAAGAAAAGCTTCAAGCAGGCATTGCCTCCTTTAAAGTTGGGCCTGTTGAGGATTTTGAGTGTTTTGTTAATGCGGTGATTGACGAAAAATCATTCAATAAGCTGGCTAAATATATTGATGAAGCTAAAGCCGATGCTAGTGTAGAGGTGGTTGCCGGAGGTACTTATGATAAAAGTAAAGGCTGGTTTATACAGCCAACCATACTTAAAGTAGCCGATCCTTTTTATGTGACTATGAGTACTGAACTTTTTGGTCCGGTATTATCCATTTATGTTTATGATGATCAGGATTTCGATAAAACTTTGGATATTATTGACAAAACCTCAATTTATGCGCTAACAGGTTCCATCCTCTCGCAAGATAGATATGCCATTGCTATAGCAACCGATAGGTTAAAAAATGCTGCCGGAAATTTTTATATCAACGATAAACCTACAGGAGCGGTAGTAGGGCAACAACCATTTGGCGGAGCCAGAGGATCGGGTACGAATGATAAAGCCGGGTCAATGATTAATTTATTGCGTTGGGTTTCACCTCGAACAATAAAAGAAACCTTTGATCCGCCTAAAGATTATCGATATCCTTTTTTATCAAAAGAGTAAAATTTATTCCATTGCTATTATCCTAATAAATCGGGTCTAAATTTTGGTGCAACACGTTTTTTCGATGCTTGCTCATAAGCATAGGCAAGCTTAATTATGTCGGCCTCTTTATAGGCCGTGCTAATAAATGACAAACCGATTGGTAAACTGTGTGCATACCCCATTGGAAGCGTAATATGCGGATAACCAGCCATAGCGGCAGGAGAGGAGAATGAAAATCCATTGTCATAATCGCCATTTATCAGGTCAATACAGCAAGCAAATCCATTAGTAGGTGCCGAAATAGCATCCAGATTATTTTCTTTCATTACCTTGTTAATGGCTTCACGGGTTAGGCCACTGGTCTTTTTTAGGGCATCTGTATATTCCTTTTCAATCAGTGTTCCTTTTGCCTCGGCTTGTTCCAAAATCTCTTGCCTAAAAAAGGGCATTGCAGTTGCTTCATTTTGTTTATTAAATTCAATAACCTGTGCCAATGATTTTACTTTTGAATTGGCCTGACTTAGATATTTGTTCAATCCATCCTTAAATTCATACAACAATACCGTGAATTGTGCGCCAAAAGCTTCTTTCATTTGTTTATAAAGCTCCACCTCGACAATAATGGCTCCCTTATCTTTCATGGTTTTAATGGCATCCTGAAAAATGGCATCCATATCGGGGTTTACCTTTAAACTATCTTTCTCAATACCAATACGCTTGCCTTTTAACCCGTTTTCATCCAAAAATTGGGTATAATCAGTAAATGATTTGCCTCTGCTACTGACAGTTGAAGAATCGTCGGGGTCAATTCCAACCAATGTGCCCAATAAAATGGCCGCATCCTTAACTGTTCGTCCCATCGGCCCGGCAGTGTCTTGTGTTGCGGATATGGGTATAATTCCGGTTCTGCTCCATAGACCCACTGTCGGCTTAATGCCAACCAAGCCATTTACGGATGATGGTGATACAATAGAGCCATCAGTTTCGGTACCTATGGCAATAGCGCATAAATTAGCCGAAGCTGCCGAGCCCGAACCAGCACTGGAACCGCTTGGGTTACGATCTAAAATATAAGGGCATTTTGTTTGTCCACCCCGGCTGCTCCAAGCACTTGTAGAGCGGGTTGACCGGAAGTTTGCCCATTCACTCAAATTGGTTTTGCCAAGCAAAACGGCTCCTGCCTCTCTAAGTTTGCCTATTATAAAGGCATCTTCCTTTGCTATATTATCGGCAATAGCCAGCGAGCCAGCCGAGGTTCGCATTTTATCGCCAGTGTTTATATTATCTTTAATTAATACCGGAATGCCGTGCATTGACCCCCGAACTTTGCCAGCCACACGTTCTCGGTCCATTGCGTCGGCAATGGTTAAAGCATACGGGTTAATTTCAATAACGGCATTCAATTTGGGGCCACTTTTATCAATATTTTCTATCCTTCTTAAATATTGTTCAGTAATAAATTGAGAAGTGTATTCCTTTTTTTGCATTTTTTGCTGAAGAATATCAATGGTAACCTCGTTCAATACAAAATCGGTAGGGTCGTTAACGCCGCTTACATTATTGATTTTTGTAACAGATGACGCTTTGGCAGTTAAAGCTGTAACTGATAAGCCGACAATAGCCCCGGTTTTAAGGAAGTTTCTTCTTTGCATAAAAAATTTATATCTCCCAAAATAATCAAAAAATCAATCTAAATATTTTTTTTATTGAAATAATATTTAGATATTTGTCTAAATATATAAATAGGAGACATTGAATATTATTTTTAAGGCACTTAACGACCCAACCCGGAGAGAGATTTTAGACTTGCTAAAGGAAAAAAACCTTACTGCCGGCGAAATAGCCGATCAGTTCAATATTTCGAAACCAAGCATCTCGCACCATCTTGATTTACTGAGACAAGCCGGTTTGGTAGTTTCGGTAAAAGAAGGGCAATACATCTATTATTCAATCAATACTACTGTAATGGACGAGGTGGTTAAATGGATTATCAATTTAAATACAAACAAGAAATAGTTAAAATAATTATGAAAAAGTTTTCGGTTATTGACATAGGATTATTGCTAATATGGGCTTTGCCTGCCATTTACTTATTATACAGTTATAATCAATTGCCTAATGAAGTGCCAACCCATTATGACATAAGCGGCAAGGCAAATGGTTACAGCAGCAAAAATACCTTCTTAATTATTGAGTTGCTATTAATGGGTGTTGCTGGTTTTACTTATTTTTTGGTAAGATTTATACCTGTTTTCGATCCTAAAAAGCAAGCAAAATATAGCGATACAACCTATTATAAATTGGCGGCAGGTTTAGTAGTGTTTTTAACTGCCATGAGCCTGATTATTATTTATGCCGCTTTAAACAATGGCTTTAAAATAGAGAATTTTTTATTACCTATTATAAGTCTTCTGTTTGTTTTTATAGGGAATTTAATGAATAGCATAAAGCCAAATTACTTTGCGGGCATACGAACCCCATGGACCTTAGAAAGCGAAGATAACTGGAGAGCTACCCATCGTCTGGCTGGCAAATTATGGGTAATAGGGGGGATTATTTTAACCTTTTGTCTTATTTTTCTACCAACAAATATTAAAAACATAGTATTTATGATAGCGATCGGAGCATTTGTGCTGGTTCCGATAACTTATTCCTATTACCATTTTAGACAAAAACAGCAATAACTTTATGTATGAAACAGATATATTTATTAATCATAGCCTTATCACTTTACTCTTCGTTAAAAGCACAGGAAATTTCGGGGAGCTGGACTGGTTATATTTCGGTTGGAGCTCATAAAATTCGATTAGTATTCAATATAAAAAAGCTAACGGATACAAGCTATACCTCCACTTTTGATAGTCCGGATCAAAAAGCTTTTGGTATTCCATGTAAAAGTACTGCAGTAAAGGGTGATAGTTTATTGATTGATATTCCTACTATAGGTGGTAACTATAAAGGACTTTGGAATAAAACCGACAGTATTGCCGGGTTGTTTAAGCAAGGCACCGCAAAACTAACCTTAAACATGTTAAGGAAAAAAGCGGATGAAAAGGAGGAAATGTCTAAGGCAATCATCCGACCGCAAACACCAAAACCTCCCTTTGGTTATTTTACAGAAGATGTAGAATATGAGAACGCCGATAAAAGCCTGCACTATGGTGCTACGTTTACACGCCCAAACACTATTGGAAAATATCCAACAGCTATTATTATAAGTGGAAGCGGAACACAGGACAGAAATGGAACCATTTTTAACCATCAACCCTATTGGGTATTGGCCGATTATTTGGCTAATAATGGCATAGCGGTTTTAAGGGTAGATGACCGGGGCGCGGGTAAATCTTCCTTGGGACCTGATATCAACAATAAAACCAGTCTTGATTTTTCGTATGATGTGGAGGCAAGCCTGAATTATTTGGAAACACGCGTGGATGTCGACAAAAAGCATTTGGGTTTAATTGGCCATAGCGAGGGTGGGATTATTGCCCCAATGGTGGCGGCACGCCGCAAGGACGTTGATTTTATAGTAATGTGGGCTGGCCCTGAAATGGGTGGCGCGCAAACCATTGCCAGCCAGATGGGGGTGACTTTAAAAAACCAAGGAGTTGACAGTACTTCTACTTTGGCTTTTAAGGATTTACATTTTAGAGTGCTCAGTCTGTTTGCAAGTTCAGAAACAAAGGAAGCATTGGATAAACAGATAGCACCTTTATTTAATACATGGAAATCGCGACAATCGACAGCAACCTTGGCAGCACTCAATATGCACGATGACGCCCTTGCAAACGCGCTAAAAATGTACAACGGCTTGTTCGATATTGGGTGGTTTCGATTTTTTATAAACTATAAACCTGAGATTGATTTAGCCAAAGTTAAATGCAAGGTGTTGGCTATTAATGGCTCGAAAGATACGCAGGTTGATGCGAAATCGAACCTGAAAAAAATAGGGGAGGTTCTTGCTGAAAGCGGAAACACAAATTTTGTAATAAAGGAAATTTCCGGTTTAAACCATTTATTGCAAACAGCTGGCACAGGCGATGTATCGGAATATGAAGGAATTGAGGAAACCATTTCGCCTAATGCCCTAAAAATAATTTCGGATTGGATTAAAATGAAAACCCGATAATTGCGTTATTTGTTATGATGAAAAAGGGCTTATATTTTCTGATGGCGCTATTAATTGCGTTGGTGCCAATAAAGGGATTTTCGCAAAGCGACTCTACCTTGCGCAAACAAATTACTCAGATAACCAAATCTGTAAATGGTATTGTTGGTGTATCGGTTTTAGGAATTGAGGATAGGGATACGTTAAGTTTAAATGGAACTTCGCGCCTGGTTTTGCATAGTGTAATAAAATTACCTATTGCAATGGCTGTTTTGAACTTGGTTGATTCGGGTAAACTCAAGCTGAATGCCCTTGTGCAAATTAAAAAGCGCGATTTGGTAAAAGATACTTATAGCCCATTAAGAGATAAATATCCAAATGATGAGATAAAGATTCCCCTTAGCGAATTATTGAGTTATATGGTTAGTTTAAGCGACAATAATGCTTGCGATATTTTATTGAACATAATTAGCGGGCCGCAGGTTGTGGAAAATTATTTGCTGAAAAAAGGGATAAAAGGAATAGCCATCCAGGCTTCGGAAGCTGATATGGCTTCCGCTTGGGAGGTGCAATATACCAATTGGGCAAAACCCATAGCATTAACTCGCCTCTTGGATAACTTATATCAGGGTAAAATGCTTTCAAAATCAAGTACCGATTTTTTGTATAAACTACTCACCGAAACCTCAACCGGCCCAAAACGTATAAAAGGCTTATTGCCAATAGGTGCGGTAGTTGCCCATAAAACAGGTACATCGCCCACCAACAAAGCCGGTTTATCGCCTGCTACCAATGATATTGGTATTATCACGCTACCAAATGGCAAACATTTGGCCATAGCGGTACTAGTTGGCAACTCAACTGATAATGAAGCCACAAGAGAGGGAGCGATAGCCAATATTGCCAAAGCTGTTTGGGATTATCATTTACATTGATTTTTTGTTCACCTGCACTATTTATTCCTGATACTTGCCACACAGGTATCCAGCCCGTAGCAATCAATCTAATGTTATTTTACTAGCAACGAGTTAAAATAAATTGTTACAAGATAGTTCGAGCCAAAGACTCTTTCGAAGTAGGAGCTTAAGAAAATGAAATATTCAGATTAGATAAAGCAAGTGTCTTTTAATATTGCCTTCACTTTTCATTGCATAAATTTTGATTCTAGCCCGGCAAAAGATATAGTTATTAATAGGGGGAGAGGTATTGAAATTAACAGCAATGAAAGTAAGTTTACCGAATTTATAATATATTTACCGTTATAAAGCAGTAAATACATCGCGATGAAAATTTTGGTGGTTGATGATGAAGTGGATGTACAATCATTATTTGTGCAGCGGTTTCGTAAAGAAATAAAAAATGGCGAATTCGACTTTTCTTTTGCCCTTTCGGGCGAGGAGGCTTTGGGCTATTTGGAGCAAAACAAGTCGGAGGTTATTTTGATTCTTTCTGATATTAATATGCCAGGCATGTCGGGTATTGAATTATTATCGCGCATCCGTCACAATTACGAAAAACCACCACCCGTAGTCATGATGATTACCGCCTATGGCGATGAAGAAAATAGGAACCAAGCGCAGCAATTTGGTGCCGATGATTTTTTGACAAAACCCCTCGATTTTAATTTACTGAAAGATAAGCTTACTACCTTTAAACATTAACAATGGCCAAGATTTTAGTGGTTGACGATGAAAGCGACTTAGAACTGCTGATAAAACAAAAGTTCCGTAAAAAAATACGGGAAAACATTTATGAGTTTTTATTCGCCCAAAATGGGGAAGAGGCACTCCAAAAAATCAGCGATAACCCCGATCTGGATGTTATTTTGAGTGATATCAATATGCCGATTATGGATGGACTTACCCTCCTATCTCGTCTGCCCGAAGCCAACCCCATGTTAAAAGCAGTAATGGTATCGGCCTATGGCGATATGCCTAACATTCGTACCGCTATGAACAGGGGTGCTTTTGATTTTGTTTGCAAACCGGTTGATTTTGAGGATCTCGACCTAACCGTTGAAAAAACGATACAGCATGTTTTGCAATTGCGCGAAACCATGAAAGCCATTAAGGAAAACAACATCCTTAAAATGTATGTGGATGAGAATGTGCTCAACTTTATGGCGCATAAGGAGTTTGAAAATAACGTTACTGAAAGTGAGACGCTGGAGGCTACCGTGATGTTTATTGATATTTGTGGCTTTACGGCCATTACCGAAAAGGTACCTGCCAATGCCATAGTAAAAATGATCAACAATCTTTTTGATATGATTGTAAAAGAAATCATCGCGCAAAAAGGCCATGTTGATAAATTTATGGGTGATGCCGTGATGGCGGTTTTCAGAGGTAAATTTCACCTCGACAGAGCCATTGACGTAGCCATAGCGGTAAGGGAGCAGCTGGCCTTGGTAGAGGAACAATTACTGGACGACCGGGTATTTAAACCCCAAGTAGCTATTGGTATCAACTCGGGCGAGATGGTTTCGGGAAATATCGGCTCAGCTTCTCTCAAAAGATTAGATTATACGGTGATTGGCGATGCGGTAAATACGGCGCAAAGGTTGCAATCAGTAGCTAAGGCGGGAGAGATTATTATTACCGAGGAAGTTTACCATAAAGCCAAAGAATCGTTCCATTGCGAAAAAATCGGCGATGTAACTTTGAAAAATAAGGCCAACCCGGTGGTAGTTTATAAAGTGATTGCCTAAAAAATCGGGTAATTATCCTAAAACAATTACCCGATTAAAGCAAGGTTATACTCTCAGATATATCTTGTTTTTATCTAATATCTTACCAAAACACCAGCAAAGTAGCATATAACTCACCGCGAAAAACAAGGACCCGACCGCACCCGGTGCCACTACCTGAAAAAATACTTTGTTTACCCAATCAAACAAATTTGTTTTGCCATCTACATTAATCAAATACAAAACCACCACAAACAACTCTGAGAACAGATAAACCGGTAATGGGTTTTTGCCAACAGTGGTAAAAAAAGCCGTCCAGTTGCCTTTGTTAAAGTTCAGAATCTCCACTATATATATTAATGAGGAAATAATTAATAGGTCGATACCAACTGTCAACAACACAAACGGACTACTCCATAATTTTTTGGCGATCGGGAAGGTCATGTTCCAGAACAGGGCGATAAAAATAAACAACGCTCCGAAAAGCATCAGCTTGGCGATGGTTTCATATCCCTTACCTTTCTCTTGTATAAACTTACCGGCGAAATACCCGCAAATTACATTTACAATAGCAGGGAAGGTACTCAAAATACCTTCCGGGTCGAATGCTACACCTTCCCCATGGTAAAGGTGGTTATCGCCTAGTAAAAACTTGTCGAGGTAAGTTCCGGCATTTGTAAGCATGCCATAAGGCGCTGCACTATCGCCAAACTGCAGCAATGCGGCCCAGTAGCCTACCAATAAAATAACGCTAATAATGATAACCGCCGTAGTTGATTTAAAAAAATAAATAATCAGCGAAGCGAACATATAGCAAAGCGCGATGCGTTGCAAAACCCCAAAAATGCGGGTATGGCTAATTGGTGCAAACGCGATGCCATTGGGAGTTTGATGAACAAACGGGAACCAATACATTAAGTATCCCAATAAAAATATAATTGCGGTACGCTTAAATATGGTAAGCAAAATGCTACCGGTAGCCATGTCGATAAATTTCTTTTGCGAAAAACTCATGGCATTCCCCACGGCAAACAAAAAAGAAGGAAATACCAAATCGGTAGGGGTAAAACCAAACCAGCGGGCATGTTCCAAGGGGGCAAAGGGTGTCGCGCCACTCCCACCCGTGTTTACAATAATCATAAAACAAATTGTTAGTCCGCGAAAAACATCCAGCGAAAGAAACCTGTTGTTAGCTTGTTCCATTATTTTGATTGAAAAGTTTATAATTGAATATTGAGGCTCAATATAGTAATTTATTAAATAGATAGGCGTGTTCAATTTAAAAATTGAGAAAGCTTGATGAAAGCCTCACCCCGGCCCTCTCCATCCCGATAGCTATCGGGAGAGAGTGAGTTTAGTTTCTTTATGGGTTGGTACTTTTCATTTCTTAACTATTCACCTAACCAACCGCTTACCCAATCAACTACTCCCGTTTTTGATGCTCAAAAAATCAAGTCGCACAACACAATTAACACATCTTTAATTTTGCACATTATTGCCGTTCACACTATTCTTCTTATTTTTGACAAACCATGTTAACTTTTACCAACCATACGCTCGAAAAATTGGAAACCTTGTTAAAAACAGCAGGTTACAAGGTGCGTTATGAAAAAGGTAATTTTAAAACCGGCGCTTGTTTACTGCAAAACAGCAAAATTGTGGTTATTAACAAATTTGCCGGCTTAGAGAGTAAAATAAACGCCATTGCCGAACTGGCAAGCGAGCTCGAAATTGATTATAACTTGCTGGATGAAAAACAAATATCATTTTTGCAGCAACTTAAACAAACAAAACTGCAACTGTGATAGTAACATTTTTAGGTACAGGAACTTCGCAGGGCGTACCGGTTATTGCCTGTAATTGTCGTGTTTGCACCTCAAACGATCACCGAGATAAACGTTTGCGCAGCTCCATACTTATAAAAACAGCTGATAAAACTATTGTAGTTGATACCGGGCCCGATTTCAGGTACCAAATGCTGAGAGCTAATGTGCAACACCTAGATGCCATTGTTTTTACCCACGAACACAAGGATCATATTGCTGGTTTAGATGATATCAGGGCTTTTAATTACAAGCAAAAAAAGCCAATTGATGTGTACGCTAACACAAGAGTGGAAAATGCCTTGAAAAGAGAGTTTTATTATATTTTTGAAGAGCCACACTATCCGGGGGTACCTCAGATAAACATACACCATATTGAAATTGAGTCTTTTAATATAGGCAAAACCCAATTTACCCCTATCGAGGTGATGCACTATAAACTGCCGGTATTGGGTTTTAGGGTCAATGATTTTACCTATATAACTGATGCCAAAACGGTAAGCGATACCGAAAAAGAAAAAATAAAAGGCTCTAAAATATTGGTTATAAATGCCTTACAAAAAAAATCGCACATATCGCACTTTACATTTGAGGAAGCTATTTTATTCGCGAATGAGATAGGTGCCGAGAAAACTTATTTTACGCACATCAGCCATAATTTAGGTCTGCATGAAGAAATTTCGGCCGAATTACCCCCAAATATCGAACTGGCTTATGATGGTTTGGAACTTACCATATAATTCTAAGCTTCAGTTTTAGCTATAGTTTCACGAAACTTATCCTATCAATAGTTCCCCTATAACTTCCCAAGTGCCCTTTATGCCTTACATCAATTTTACCCCTAATGGTAATTTTTTTGTTTTTTATTTGGGTGAATTTGCCATCGTTGTATTCAAAAATTCCTTGGCGGGTTCCTGTTAAATATAGGGGGCAATCCTGACTAAAGTTTACCCAAACCGCATGGTTGCTCGAATGGTCAACAAATAAACTATCGCTTACCAGGGCAGATTCTTCCTTGCCCTCTTCATAAACGCCATCAATCTCCACAAATTGTTGGTCATACCGCTCTATGCTGTCAATTAAGGTTTTGAACGAAATATGCTTAAAAACAATGTCATCATCACAATCACTCTTATAAATCTTCTTTTCGCTTTTGCAGGCTTGCATTAAAAACGCGCCCAAAATAAGCCAAAGCCATTTGGCTCTGAAATTTAAAAAATGATAACATATCGCATATTTAAATGCCATTTTTAAAATTGATGATGGATAATTTTGATAAAAACACTAACCAGCACTAAAAATGCCTCTTTTAATTTTAATAAGACAATTTATTTTAAAAAAGGTTTAAAATAATGCGAAACATATTTTGTTAAATTTGTGATATGCGCCGTTGGAATATTTACCAATTTCGACTGTTTTGAATCTATTTATAGCCAAAAAAATCCGATTATGACCAATAAAATTATTTTTGCCCTACTCTTACTTTTTCAATTAAACGCCTTTGGGCAACAAAAAGTTATTGACTTATATCCCGGTTCCGCACCCGGCTCCGAAAGTTGGACCTACCATGAAAAGGAATATATTAGTAACGACTGGAAACAATCGGTTGTTTATAATGTATCGCATCCATCGCTAACTGTTTACCCTGCCGACCCTGCCATTGCTACCGGTACCGCCATGATAGTTTGCCCGGTGGTGGTTTTTATGTTTTGAGCATGAAAAGCGAAGGCATTGATGTGGCTAAATGGCTTAACCACAAGGGTATACGGTTTTTTTGTTAAAATACAGGTTGGCTCAAAGTGAGACAAACGACCCGGTTATGGAGCTGAATGCCAATATGCAAAAGCCCGATTTTGTTGATAAAGTGAAGGATGTGGTACCGCTATCAATTGCTGATGGTAAGGAGGCTATTAAATATGTGCGCTTACATGCTGCCGATTATGCCATCGCGCCCAACAGAATTGGCATCATCGGTTTTTCGGCAGGCGGAACGGTTGCCGCATCTTCGGCATTTAATTATACGCCCGAAAACCGTCCAGATTTTGTGGCACCTATTTATGCCTTTATGCCAGAATTTTTACAACCTGTTGTGCCTACCGATGCCCCACCTATGTTTATTGCCGCCGCTAACGACGACAGGCTTGGCCTTGCCCCACATAGTGTGAGCTTGTTTAATAAATGGAATTTGGCAAAGCATATTGCCGAAATACATATTTACGAAAAAGGCGGACATGGTTTTGGCATGCAAAAGCAAAATATACCCACCGATACTTGGATTGAACGCCTGGGCGATTGGCTTGGTGCCGAAGGCCTTTTAAAACCTATTGATGCTAAAGTAGTTGCCAATTTAGAGCAGATGGAAAAAAACAGCCGCTATGCCGATTATTTGTTGCGGAAGGATTGGGCCAATATTAAAAGGTATTCGGGTGCTGATAGTACATTAGCCGCCCCAGGGCCCGATGAAAAAAGGGTGGTTTTTATGGGAAATTCCATTACCGATGGCTGGATTAATGCCGACCCTGCCTTTTTTAAAGACAAACCTTATTACGACCGTGGCATTAGCGGCCAAACCACCGGACAAATGCTGGTGCGATTTAGGGAAGATGTGATTAACTTAAAACCATCTGTAGTAGTAATATTGGCAGGCATCAATGATATTGCCCAAAACAATGGCCCCTCAAAACTGGAGGATACCTTTGGCAACATAGCCAGCATGGCCGAACTGGCACAAGCTAACCATATTAAGGTAGTGATATCATCCTTATTGCCAGCGCTTGATTTTCCATGGAGACGGGGACTTAACCCAGCTCCTAAAGTTGCCCGCCTAAATGCCATGCTGAAAGCCTATTGCGAAAAAAACAATTTGGTTTATTTGGATTATTTTACCGCTATGGCGGATGATAAGAAAGGCTTGCCAGTAAACTTATCGGGCGATGGGGTACACCCAAATTTGGCAGGTTATAAAATAATGGAACCATTAGCAGAGAAAGCGATTGAGGAGGCTTTGAAGAGGTAAATGATAATTGCTAAAAATGAAAAAATTATTAATTCTCTTAATTTTCTTTAGTTTTTCTGTAGAAAGTCTTTTTGCTCAAACAAAAACTATTAAAGGAAGAGTAATTGATGATTTTTTGGAACCTATCCCGGAAGTGTTAATTAAGATTAATGATACATCTGAAGTTGGCAAAACAGATTTAAATGGTTATTTCCAAATAGAGATACCAGTTTCTGTCATAAAAATAACATTTATGTACATTGGATATGAACGAGCAAATATAGAGTTAATGGATAATTGTAATGAATTAGAGGTTATAATGATGTCAAGCGTTATTTATGATTTTATAACACTCAAGAAGATAGATAGGCTCCGAATGAAAAGATTTAAGCAGCTACCAGATTTACATAAAAAAGCATTTGAAAAAGGGATTTTCAAAACTGAAAAGCCTTGTTATAAACAAGAGTTTATACCTGACTATAAGAAACAACAAAAGAAATAGGAATTATCATCGCCCTTTCAATCGTCCTCCGCATGAAAGTATAGAATTTTCAGTGTCCACGTTAAACTTTAAAGTACAACCAATCGTCAGCGCAGACGCGGACCTTTTGTTAAGTTTAAGCGGTTAAAACTCAAACTGGCTATAACAGAAAAAAAATGAAATATAGATTAAATGATAACAATAAAGAAAAAAGATGCCCCATCAAATCACGAGATAAACATTTTTGCAACATCTATAAGTTTTAATTTGCCAAAAGGATTTATTGAGTTCTTTAGTAAATCGAATGGAGGAATAATCACAGGTGAAAATGTTTATATTGAATTATGGCCCTTAACAAATATGATAAGATTGAATAAAGAATATCATTCAGATACTTATGCACCAGATTACTTTATTTTTGGCTCAAACGGATCAGGCACAGCTTATTGCATTGAAAAAGACACAACATATATTTACGACATGCCATTTATCGGCATGCCAAGTGATAAAGTCTTTATTTGTAAAAGCTTTGTAGAATTTATTGAAAATCCTCCTAGTTAATAGTTGCTTTAAAGCCCTTTCAGGCGGACGCCTGAAAGTATAGAATTTTCAGTGTCCGCGCTGAACTTTAAAGTACAAGCAATCGTCAGCGCAGACGCTGACATTTTGTTAAGTTCAAGCGAAACGCTTGAACTGGCGAACGGTGTGTTATAATATATAAAATCTGTCTACCTAAGTTTTAGGGGGCTTCTGTTCAAATTAGCGATGAAGTAAATTAAAACAATAACCATGTTTACAGAAAAACAATTAAAGGATGCCCATAAAAAGGTAAAAACGGGTGCCGACTTTCCGAATTATATACAGGAAATAAAAGCCTTGGGTTTGGTTTGCTATGAATATTTTGTTCGCGATGGGCATACTATATATTACGGCGAAGACCAACATCAGGTAAATTCGGAGCCTATTTATCAGGGTTTGGATATTGCCGCTAAATCATTCATTGCGAAACTACAAGACGCCATCAAGATACACCAGCAAGGAGAAACCGATTTCATGACTTTTTGTACAGACGTAGCCAAGGCAGGCGTTGAAAAATGGATAGTTGATACCCAAAACATGTGCTGCACTTATTTTGATACCAATGGAAACGCGATGGTTTCGGAACCAATACCTGTTGTGGAGGGATAAATAATTCAGATAAAAAAAAGCCTGATTTTACAAAATTTAATACAAGCCTTTAGCAACGTTTAAATTTAAAATTGACATCCTAGTAGACTGAGCGAGGTTCAAACTCATTAGCGAGGAGTTTAAACAGTATTTAAACGGTTTTAAAATTAGCCCATACCCCGTTGGTTGTGTCCTCACAACCAACATTTGCAAATTTTATTTAAACCCGAATGCGAGCCTTTCGGCCATTCTCCGCTTGAAAGCATAATATTTTCAAAGTAAATTCTTAATATGGCTTGGAAATTTTAAACCCATATTAGCATTGAAAAATACGGCATTTTAAACACCGATTTATTATTGCTTAGGCACCATGACTTGTAAGGTCAAACCTTTGTAGCAAAAATAATCAGTAGGTTTATAATGCCCGCCTTTGGCGGGCTACCCTTAACCGCCTAGTAGGTTGCGTTATTAATAATTTGAAAGTTTATTAACCTTAAAATTGTATAAGGGTAGCCAGGTAATGCAGGGCAAACTAAACTAACACAATAGTTCTACAACGGTTTTATCCCTACGGGATATGCCATATTATGTCATTTAAGATATCCTCCCTCTGAAATAGAATAGTAACTCCACTTCAAATCCAAAAAAAAAGGGTAATGTGGTCAAAAATGGTTGGTGATTCTATTGAAAAAAATGATTAAATACGTCCCATAAATCAGAAGAGGAAACGAGCTCTGCCGGAGGGCAACTTGTTAGCAATATGATTTATAGAACTAAAG
>CAITEP010000035.1 GCA_903891475.1 uncultured Mucilaginibacter sp. | reverse complement strand
TTAATCCAGCTCATGTTTATCGTCGCAAATATTATTGCTGGCAAGTTGCACTCCTGCAGAGCTTGTTTCTCCTTATATCTGCTTGGGCTAGTTAGCAATTTTTCTAATCATTTCCACCAACTATTTTTGTCATCATTACCTGAAATTCATCCATAAAAAATTAAAATCAACTAATTTACTATTTTGATAAAGCAATATTGCCAATAAAGCACTTAAAATGAGTACGGTTTTAAATTTCATACTTAGTATCCATTTAATTTAGTTGAATTAATTTTAATCTAAATTGGACAAAAATTATACCTGATTTTCAAAACAAAAAAGGCCATTCTATTAAGAATCGCCTTTTTTGCATTTTTAAATATCATTAATTAATTGGAGCCATTCATGCCTTTTCCAATAAGGTTCATGAATTGATCTAACTTAGGCGTAATGATGATTTGTGTACGTCTGTTTTGAATTTTTCCAGCGGGGGTACTGTTATCTGCAATAGGATTAAATTCTCCGCGACCACCTGCCGTTAATCGCTTAGGGTCAACGTTGAATTTTGTTTGAAGTGCTTGTACTACTGAAGATGCTCTTAAAGCACTTAAATCCCAGTTATTACGAATATTAACCTGCGAAATTGGCACGTTATCGGTATTGCCCTCAATCAACACATCATAGGTTGAATAATCATTAATAATTTTAGCAATTTTAGTTAAGGACGCGTTTGCTTGGTCAGATATTTCATAACTACCTGATTTATATAGCATATTATCAGATAATGATATGTAAACAACACCTTTTAGTACTTTTACATCAACATTTTTTACCTCGTCGGTACTTAATGAACGAGTAAGGTTGGTAGTCAATACCATATTTAATGAGTCGCTCTTGTTTTTTACGTTAACCAATTGCTGTATATATTTATCAGCAGCGTTTATTTGATCAACCAATTTAGAAACATTGATATTACCTTGGTTACTACCAGCCAAACATTTATTCAATGCATCTTGTAAAACCGAAGCATTTGTTTTAGCCTGCGCCAATTGCTCATCTAAACTTTGAACACGAGCTTTTGAAACAGCTAATTCTTGTTGTGTTACTTGCCAACTGTATTTTAAATTTTTGTTGGTATCAATTGATTTGTCATAATCAGCTTTTAGTTGGTTATACTGTTTTTTGGTAACACAGCTCTGAAATGCAATAAGGGATAATATAAGCCCAGGTATTAAAATTTTAAATTTCATAATTATTAATTTATGTTCAATTATAAGGAATCTTTGCAAATACAACAAAACTTAACGCAATTAGTTTTTTAGGTAAATACTTTAAAAGGAATCGGTAAGGTAACTCGATATATAATACTAATTTCTTATTGAACGTTTTTTTTGGCTCTATGGTATAAATGTTAGTCTATTCATTTGGATTTCTTCCTTCTTGTAACCCCAAATATTTTAATTAAGATAATTAAATTCCATCCCCTTTTATCCTAATCGTTATCTTTGTAACATGAATCACCTTGTAGCCCCATCTATTTTAGCTGCCGATTTCGCTAATTTACAGCGAGACATTGAATTAATTAATAAAAGCGAAGCAGACTGGCTACATGTTGATATTATGGATGGTTTATTTGTACCCAATATTTCTTTTGGGTTTCCTGTTATTAAAGCAATAAAAAAATACGCTGACAAACCATTGGATGTTCATTTAATGATTATTGATCCAGACCGTTATTTAAAGGATTTTAAAGAAGCTGGTGCTGCTGTTATCACCGTACATTTGGAAGCTTGCCCCAATTTACATCGAACTATCCAGCATATAAAAGAGTTAGGTTGCAAGGCTGGTGTAGCACTTAACCCACATTCGCCCGTTGCATTATTAGAAGATATTGTTGCTGATTTAGATTTAGTGTTAATTATGTCTGTCAATCCTGGTTTTGGAGGTCAGCGCTTTATTGAACAAACTTACAAGAAATTGAATGATATCAATACATTCAAAAAACAATTAAACCCCAACTTATTAATAGAAGTTGATGGTGGTGTAGATATTGGAAACGCTACTAAATTAATTAACTCGGGAGCTAATGTATTAGTGGCTGGAAGTTCAGTTTTTGCTTCAATTAATCCTACTCAAGCCATCACCAATTTAAAGAATGCTAAATAAATATTCGGTTTATTATTTATCTCAAAAATAATAAAACGGCGTTTTTTTGAATTTTTTAAAATTCATGATAGCGTTTATAATCTAAATGTATCATTTTTTAAAAAATGCAAATATTCTCTACAATTATTATCAAATTAATTACCTTTGGCCTTTCAAAATATCGATTTGTTAATTTCTTTTATTTAACAATCCAATTATAAACAAATGAAACATAATTTTGGCGCCGGACCAGGCATTTTGCCCCATGAAGTTTTAAAGCAGGCAGCTGCTTCAGTTGTAGATCTGAACGGGATTGGGTTATCAATTTTAGAAATATCCCACCGCTCTGTGGAGTTTGAGGCTATTTTAGACGAAGCCATTAAATTGGTGAAGGAACTTTTAAATGTGCCTGAAGGTTATTCGGTTTTATTTTTGCAAGGTGGTGCTAGTACCCAATTTGCATTGGCTCCATATAATCTTTTACCCGAGGGTGGAAAAGCAGCTTATTTAGAAACCGGAGTTTGGGCCAATAAAGCTTTAAAAGAAGCTAAGTTTTTTGGTGAAACTATGGTGGTTGCCACCTCTAAAGAAAGTAACTTTAATTATATCCCTAAAGATTATGTAATTCCAACCGATGCGGCATACTTCCATACAACTTCTAATAATACAATTTATGGAACACAACTGCACGAATTTCCAAAGTCGCCAATTCCAGTAGTGTGCGATATGTCATCCGATATTTTTAGCAGAACTATCAATGTTGCCGATTTTGGTTTAATATATGCAGGTGCGCAAAAAAATATGGGCCCTGCCGGAACTACACTTGTAATAATAAAGGATGATTTATTAGGAAAAACTGGTCGTAAAATTCCAGCAATGTTTAATTATCAAACTCAAATTGAAGGTGGTTCCATGTATAACACCCCACCTTGCTTTGCCATATATGTTTCAATGTTAACCCTAAAGTGGTTAAAGTCTAAAGGTGGTGTTCCAGCTATAGAAAAAGAAAACGATACCAAGGCAGCAATTCTTTACAGTGAAATTGAACGCAACCCATTATTTAAAACAGTTTGCGCAAAGGAGGATCGTTCAAAAATGAATGTTTGTTTTGTTACCGAAAATCCCGAACATGAAAAACCTTTCTTAAAACTTTGTGATGAAAAAGGTATAGTGGGTATTAAAGGACATAGAAGTGTTGGTGGTTTCAGGGCTTCAATTTATAACGCCTTGCCAATAACAAGTGTTCATGTACTGATAGAGGCGATGCAGGAATTTGCAGAAAAAAATAAATAATTGATTTTTAGAGCGGGTTATCTAATAACTATAATTCTAAACAAATCAAATTTACATATATTAATTAGAACTCATTATAATGATTAAAATATTAGCGAATGATGGAATTGACCCAGCTGGTAAACAACTTTTAGAAGAAGCTGGTTTTATTATTGATACCAATAATATTCCACAAGAAGAGTTAATAACTAAACTACAAAACTACGATGGTATAACCGTACGTAGTGCAACCAAGGTTAGAAAAGCTTTGATTGATGCTTGTCCAAATTTAAAGTTGATTGGTCGAGGTGGAGTAGGTGTAGATAATATTGATGTTGAATATGCTCGCGAAAAAGGTATTGGTGTTTATAATACCCCAGCCTCGTCCTCATTATCTGTAGCTGAATTGGTATTTGGTCATCTTTTTACCGGGGTTAGGTTTTTACAGGATAGTAACCGTAAAATGCCTGTTGAAGGAAATACAAAATTTAACGATTTAAAGAAAGCTTATGCTAAAGGCATTGAATTAAAAGGGAAAACCTTAGGTATTTTGGGTTTTGGCCGTATTGGGCGTGAGGTAGCTAAAATAGCCTTGGGTGTTGGTATGGATGTAATGGCTTATGATTTATTTCCATTTAATCCAGAAGTGGAAGTTGTTTTAGGCGGTGGTACTGTTGTTAAAATTACGGTAAAAACAGCGACCCAGGAAGAAATAATAAAACAAGCAGATTTTATAACCATACATACCCCATTTGTTGACAAACCTATTATTGGTTCCACCGAATTTGAAAAAATGAAAAAAGGTGCTGGTGTAGTAAACTGCTCAAGAGGTGGTTTAATTGACGAGGACGCTTTAATCACAGCATTAGACAGTGGAAAGATTTCGTTTGCAGCTTTAGATGTTTTTGATAATGAACCAACCCCAAGGGTTGATATATTGACGCATCCTAAAATTTCACTTACGCCACATATTGGTGCGTCAACCAATGAAGCCCAAGAGCGTATTGGTTTAGAATTGGCAAATTTGATAATTGAACATTTTAAAGGGTAATGTGGTCAAAAATGGTTGGTGATTCTATTGAAAAAAATGATTAAATACGTCCCATAAATCAGAAGAGGAAACGAGCTCTGCCGGAGGGCAACTTGTTAGCAATATGATTTATAGAACTAAAGCTGAGCCGCTCCAC
>CAITEP010000034.1 GCA_903891475.1 uncultured Mucilaginibacter sp. | reverse complement strand
AGTTAGGCAGAAAAAGCCATGCAGGGTGGTTAGGTTCTTTGACAAAAATTGGTACAGGGGAGATAGTTTACCTTTACAATAAAAAAGAATTACAGGAGGAATTAACGGAGTACGATTACAGTGCTAGGTTCTATGATCCGCTGATTGCTAGGTGGATGGTGATTGACCAGCTCGCGGAGAAAGGCAGAAGATGGTCACCATACGTTTATGGATTTGATAATGCTATAAGATTTGAAGACCCTGATGGTATGTGGCCTGATTGGTTGAATAATGCAGTAAAGCAAGTAAAAAGCACTTACAATAATGCTGTTTCAACCACAAAAGCTGTTTACAATAAAACTGTTGCCACAACCAAGTCTGTTGTAGATAAAACAGTTGAAAAAGCAAAGGAAACTGGTCAAGCTGTTAAGAAATGGACTACCGAGAATAAAGAAGAGTTATTAAAGACTGCCAAAAATCTGCAAGAAACAGGCAATAAAACGGCTGCAACGGGTGCAGTTTTGGCAATTGCTGGTGCACCTCTATAGCTGGTGTTGGGGCAACACCGGGAAATACTCTTGCACTCTCAGGTACAATAGTATCAGGAGCAAGCTCACTTCTCGAGGTAGGTGTTGAATTAATAACAGGTGATAAAGAAAAAGCAGGTGTTACAGTTGGTAGTGAAATATTAAATAAAGCTTTGGAATGGTTAGGAGAGAAAGCACTAGATGATGCCATACCAGGAGCATCAGAGTTGACGAAAGTTATGGCTGGCGGGCTAAATAGCCTTATGCTTCAAGGTTTTAAAAGCCAAACAGATAAAGCAGTATATAGGTATAAAGAAGGTTTAAATAAAAAGAAAGAAAAGAAAGAATAGTATTATGGATTGGAAGTATTTTTTTTGGGGAATCACCTTTTTTACACTAGGGGTACTTATGTTGCGTTACATTATAAAAAAAAGACCTGCTTCTGAAGAAACAAACTGGCAAGGGCAATGGATAA
This sequence comes from uncultured Mucilaginibacter sp., assembly GCA_903891475.1. Classification (GTDB taxonomy): domain Bacteria; phylum Bacteroidota; class Bacteroidia; order Sphingobacteriales; family Sphingobacteriaceae; genus Mucilaginibacter. The sequence continues at coordinate 23,771 of CAITEP010000034.1, read as the reverse complement.
CTCAGTATATTCATTTTTGGGTAGCGGCAATTATGGGTATAATTGTAGGGTTAGTATATATTTTAGAATCACTTGCTAATTAAGTTTAATAATTAAGGATATGACATTTAATATTTTTCTTAGCTTTTTTTTTTGTGCCGACATTGGTGTTCCGCATGTTGGCCGTTGTTGTGTCTTATGACCAACAACAGAAGGGCGCGGATAACCCAGTGTGTGTAGTTTTCGTGCCCTTGTTGGTGTTCCAAGCGTGAGCCGTTTTAGACGAAAGAGGTATTCCTCCTGCTGGTAATGCTCTAAAGGTAACTCAAAAAGTACGCGATTTTCAATTAAATAGGTTAAAGCAAATTGGTGCCGCCTTAAAAAGATTGTGCCCACGTTGGTGTTCCCTGTGTTGGCCGTTGTGTCCTGGTTGGTTTTCCGTGTGTTGGCCGTTGTTGTGTCTTATGACCAACAACCGAAAGGCGCGGATAACCCATTGTGCGTAGTTTGCCCCAACAGCTGCCCGAATGTTTCTAACTTGTGCCGATGTTGGTGTTCCGCATGTTGGCCGTTGTTGTGTCTTATGACCAACAACAGATGGGTGCGGATAACCCGCTGTGCGTAGTTTGCTCAAACCGCTTCCCGAATGTTTCTAACTTCGGGCAGCTATGCAGGTAGTTTAAAACTACTGTGATTAAAAGCAAACACAAAACCAGCTTCTTTTAAAGCATTTCGGACAATATAGGTATTTCCCATGACCAATATCCACTAACCGACCAGCTCAATCATAACACCATCCAGATAGATATTAATTTTGATGGCGTTAAGTTAAGACTCCGAAGCGGGTACATTTCCTACTCCGCCTTCTCTTCGGTCAAGTACGCAACCTAAGCGATGAGAACTTGATAGGACATATTTTTGTTTCGTAAAAATTTAAAAAAACATTTGGAAGTACTGCTACTTAGCTATTACCAGCCACTTATTTACCGAGTTATAAAAGCCTTCAATGTATACTTTATAAAACTTTGAAGGCATATTTCTAACCGATACTTGCGCATGTTCTGCCGTTACCGGGACTTCGGCTAACAGCTGATAGCTGTCGTTTGTCCCTGTTTTAAAATCGTTGGTGGTAGCTACCCAGATTTTAGCTGTTCCTGTTTTATCCATTGCTTTCCAGCTCACATCAATATCGGTTTGTATTAAATTAACTTCGGGCTTAGCAACTGATAATAAGCCCGAAAGGGGAGTGCCATCCATTTCCTGTACTTGGGGTACGGGTATTTTAAGTTCCATGAATCGGGCAATGGTTGGGGTAATATCAACGATGCCGGGCGTATAATAACGGGCATAATCATTCAACTGCCCTAAATTGGTATACATCCAGGTAGTTCGTTCCCGGGTAGATTGTCCACCATGGTCTCTGCCATTTTCAGCACCTCGTCCATGGTCGGTCGTGATAAAAATAAGCCATTCTTCATTAAAATTTTTCTCTCGGTATTGTATGGCATCCCAAATTTTGCCAACTTGCATATCCATTTTTTCAACAGCGTCGTTTAATTGCGGACTATCACCAAATTTATGCCCCATATCATCGGTATATTCAAGGTAAACCCAACTTAAATCGGGCGCGTTGTTTTTAATACATGCCGCCGCGGAGTTTGCAACTTCCTCATCAATGGTATGCATATATTCGCCAGCTTTATCATGGTGAAACTTTACCGTATCCAGTTCAAAGCCATCATAAACATAATCAACTTTATATCCTCCGGTTTCAGGTAAAAATTCGCCTATCAGTTTAGTTCGGTTATCTGTCCAACTCGAAAATATGGCTGTTTTTTTCTGAGGCGAACTATTTTTTACCATCCTAAAAATCGACCAATAATTATAATTAGGTGCCTTGATGTCGTTACCCCAAACATTATGCTTATTTACCCAGGTACTGGTTAGCAAACTATTATAGCCATTGGCTGATATGGTTGGTGTTTGCGAATAGCCGCCTTTTTCTCCACCAACATATGCCCTAAAATAAGCTCCATTTTCCTGAATTGATTTGAGATGAGGCACATTTAGCCTTTCAATTACATCGGCAGGAATGCCATCCGCAATAATAAAAACAGCTTTTTTTACTTTATCCTGCGATAAACAATAAAAGGAAATAAACAATAGCGGGAGAACAAGCAATCTTTTAAAAAAGGGCATAACGTGAATTAGTTTAAAACAAAACTACCCATTTTAAAGAAAAATAATTGTAAATATACTGTTATGAAAATGTTTTTGAAAGTAAATTTAAGGTAAATTATGTATTTATTGGCAATTTAATTAACTAATGATATTTACAGTAAGATAAATTATTAAAAAATCGGTTTATCGCCAACCACCGCCCAGTGCCCTGTATAAATTTACTGTGGCTTGTAATTGTTGTAACTTATCATTGATACCACTCAAACGAGCGGCGAGTAGACTTTGCTCGCTGGTAAGCACGTCAATATAATTGGTGGCTGAGCTATATTTTAATAGTTCCTGGGTGTATTGTACTGATTTTGTTAAGGCTTCTATTTGCTTTGCCCGGGCTTCGTCTTTATCTTTAGATGCTTGATAGGCATATAAAGCGTTTGAAACCTCCTGACCAGCAGTCAGGATAGTTTGTTGGTAGCTATACAAAGCTTCCAACTGCCTTGCTTCGGCTGTTTGAAGTCGCGATTTGTTGATACCTTGGTTAAATATAGGTTGTGTTAAACCAGCAGCCAAATTGTAAAACAAGGAGTTCACAAAAAAGTCTTTTAACGAAATGTTTGAGAATCCACCTGCGGCGGTAATATTAAAAGAGGGGTAAAAATAAGTATGCGCCAAATTGGTATTCTCAAAGGCAGCTTTAAAATTATATTCAGCTTGTTGAATATCAGGGCGGTTTTTTAATAATTGAGCTGGTAGGCCAGTTTGTAAAGGTATGTTTACTTGTTCATCCGCTAATTTTAGTCTGTTTACAGGTCCCGGAGTACGGCCTAATAATAAACATATCGCGTTTTCGGTTTCTCTTATATTTCTTTTAATATCAGGTATCGCCACTTCCGCCGAATAGCGGTTAGCCTCGCTCTGCACTACCGATGCACCGGTAACAATGGCACCTTCCTTTAAAGCTTTCATTGTTTCAACATCTTTAATACGATATTGAACGGCTAGTTGGGTTATTTCCAGTTGCTGGTCAAGTGCTTGCAGGTAATAATAGTTAGCCGCTATATCTGCAATTAATTGCGTCTGTATGGCTCTTTTGGCAGCATCGGTTTGTAATAGGTTTGCATAAGCAGAGCGTTTGGCACTGCTCAATTGTCCCCAAATATCCGCTTCCCAAGAGGCTGAAATACCAATTTGATAATTATTTGAAATATCTGAAGTACCTGGAGCTAAACTAACCACTGGTAATTTAGCTCTGCTTGCGCTAACATTCCCATTTACATTTGGTAGTAAAGCACCCTTACTTATATTCAATTGATACTGCGCCTCATAAATTTTTTGAACCGCGATTTTTAAATTCAAGTTTTTGCTAAGTCCCTCATTTATTAAATTTTTAAGCACCGTATCAGTAAAAAATGATTGATAAGGTATGGTTGCTATACTATTGGTATCGGCAGTATTTTGGTCGCGATATAAATTTATCTTACCAGTTTCTGGGTTTTGATATGGCTTTACCACCTTGCACGAAAAATCAAGGCTTAAAACCAATAGTAGTAAAGGAATATATCTAAAATATCTTGCGTTCATTGTTTTCAATTAGCTGGGTTGAATAATTAATGCCCGTTCATCAACCACATTATCATCATCATCATCTCTTTTTTTAACCGTTTTTTCATGTATGGTTTGAAAGATAACAAACAACACCGGGATAGCGAATATCCCGCAAACGGTACCAATTAACATGCCACCTACCGCGCCTGTGCCTATTGAGCGGTTACCGATGGCACCTGCACCTGTAGCAAACATTAGAGGCATAATACCAAAAATGAAAGCGAAGGAGGTCATTAAAATTGGTCGTAGCCTTGCTAATGAGCCTTCAATGGCCGCTTGTATAATCGGCATGCCCAATCTGCGCCTATCCAAAGCAAATTCAACAATCAGAATTGCATTTTTAGAAAGCAGACCGATAAGCATAATCAGGCTTATTTGTACATAAATATTGCTATCGATACCCGTAACCCTGGCAAAAATATAAGTTCCGCATAAACCAATTGGTAGTGAGAGTAGCACCGCGAAGGGCAAAATATAGCTTTCGTACTGAGCACTTAATAAAAAGAATACAAATATTAAGCAAAGTAAAAATATGTACACCGATTGTGTACCGCTTGATATTTCCTCGCGCGATAGACCCGAAAATTCATAAGTATATCCGGCAGGTAATTTTTCGGCCGCTACTGCCTTGATGGCATTGATAGCATCACCACTGCTGTAACCATTATTTGGCTGACCAGAAACAGCTACCGCAGTATATAAATTAAACCTCGATATTGATTCAGGTCCGAATACTTTTGATAGCTTGATAAATTCAGTAATTGGTGCCATAGTGCCATTGCCGCTCCTTACAAATATTTTACTCATCCCGGTTGAATTGGCCCTGTAGGCAAAATCGGCCTGAACCAATACACGGTATTGCTTACCAAACTGGTTAAAGTTAGAAGCATATATGCCGCCATAATAACCCTGCAAGGTACTCATAACCGAGTTTACAGTAATGCCAGCTTCTTTACATTTGGCAACATTTACCTCTACCAAATATTGTGGGAAATTGGGGTTAAAGGAAGTATTGGTGTTCTGAATTTCTTTACGTTGATGTAAAGCGGCTAAAAAGTCGGAGGTTACTTTATAAATCTCGTTGATGGTATGCCCGCCTTTATCTTGCAGTTGAAACTCAAAGCCACCACCCGAACCAAACCCTTGTATAGTTGGTGGTGAGGTGAGGAATATTTCGGCTTCGTGTATATGACCAATCTTCTTATAAAATTCACCTATTACCTTTTTGATATTGTCGTTTTTCCGTTGATCCCAAGGTTTTAGTTTAATAATCAACATGCCATAGGCACTACCGCTTCCGGCAAAAAAGTTAAAACCAACAATTTGCAAAGTGTTTTTTACCGACGGGAAAGTATGCGCGATGCTATCAAGCTGTTTGGTAATGGCACTGGTTCGTTGAATGCCCGATGCCGGAGGCAGAATAACACTACCGAAAATAGTTCCTTGGTCTTCGCTAGGTACAAAGCTTGATGGGGTTGTTTTTATTAAAATAAACAAACCCGAGGCAAATAAGGCGATGGTGGCTATAACCAACCATTTTTTATTGATTAAATAAGAAACAGAATTTTTGTATTTAGTTGTAACCGCCTCAAAACCAATATTAAAACGGGTATAAAACCAATTTAAAAACCGTTTACTTTTTTCTTCTTCCGAATGTGGCTTTAAAAACAAAGCGCATAAGGCAGGGGTTAGGGTTAAGGCGTTTACTGCCGAAATCAAGATGGCTACCGCCAAAGTAATACCAAACTGTTTATAAAACACCCCTGTAGAGCCTGTAATAAAGGTTACCGGTAAAAATACCGCCGACATAACCAATGTAATGGAGATAATTGCTCCCGAAATCTCGTGCATGGCATCCACCGAGGCCTTTCGGGCCGATTTATAACCTTTGTCTAATTTGGCATGTACAGCCTCCACTACCACAATGGCATCATCCACCACGATACCAATCGCCAAAACCAATGCGAAAAGGGTTAAAAGGTTTAATGTAAAACCGAAAATATTTAAAAAGAAGAAAGTGCCTACAATAGCTACAGGAACGGCAATAGCCGGAATTAAGGTAGACCTAAAATCTTGAAGGAAAATAAATACCACAATAAACACCAAAATAAAGGCTTCAATGAGGGTGCTGATTACCTTTTCGATAGAGGCATTCAGGTATTCATTGGCATCAACCAAATAAGTGTATTTTATGCCACTTGGAAAGGATAATGAGGCCTCTTCAATAATTGCTTTGCTTTCATTAATAACATCGCGTGCGTTTGAACCGGCGGCTTGGGTAATACCAACACCAATGGCTTCTTTTCCATTTATTTTAAATGATGATGAATAATCAAGCGAGCCAAGTTCAATTCTGGCTACATCTTTCAATCGAAGCAATTGCCCTTTACCAGCATCAGTTATAACAATATTGCCAAATTCCTCGGTAGTTTTTAAGCTGCCGGTATACCGTATCACATATTGAAACGATTCGTTGGTATTTTCGCCAAATTTACCTGGCGCAGCTTCAATATTTTGCTCGTTCAAAGCCTTGGTAATGTCATCGGGTACTAAATTATACCTCGACATGGCATCTGGCTTTAACCAAATCCTCATGGAGTAATCTTTTGAGTTGAATGCGCGCGCGCTTCCAATTCCATTTATCCTTTGAATTTTTGGCAGGATATTGATTTGTGCGTAATTCTGCAAAAAAGTTTGGTCGTATGTTTTGTTTTCGCTGTAAAGCGAGAATATCAATAAATTGGTGTTCTGACTTTTTGCTACCGTTACACCGCTTTGGGTAACCACTTGCGGTAATAAACTGGCAGCTCTGGCTACCCTGTTTTGCACGTTTACCGCGGCAATATCGGCATTGGTACCTACCTTAAAAAAAATGGTTATATTAGCCGAACCATCATTACCCGCGCTGGAGGTCATGTAGGTCATGTTCTCTACCCCGTTAATTTGTTCCTCTAAGGGTACAATCACACTCTTCAATACCACATCCGCGTTAGCACCGCTATATTCTGCTGAAACACGAACTGTAGGAGGAGCAATATCCGGATATTGTGAAATGGGTAAGGTTATTAACCCAATAACACCTAAAATAACCAACAATACCGAAATAACGGTGGAGAGTACAGGACGTTCTATAAACTTCTTTAACATATTATATTTTAATGACCTTTAGTATGGCCCCGCTATTTTATTTCAAATCTTTGTAAAGCACTTCCCCATTAGTTTCCTGAGGTTTAATTTCCGTACCTTCCCTGATGGTATTTACAGGTTCGGCTATAATCTTGTCTCCTGCTTTTAATCCTGAAGTTACTATATAATATTGCCCTGGGGTATTCTCCATTACGGTGATGGCCGTATTTTTTACCTTGTTTTTATCGTCAACCAAAAAAATAAACCTTTTATCTTGTAATTGGTAAGTTAAGTTTTGAGGAACTATAACGCCATCCTTAATTATCTTGTTAATTCTAACAGTTGCGCTGCCACCAGTACGTAATAAACCTTTAGGATTATTAAAAACAGCCCTAAAATTTGCAGATCCGGTGCTTGTATTTATCAGGCCGTTTATGGTCTCTACTTTTCCTTTATTTTCGTAGGTACTACCATCTGATAAGATAAGTGTTACCGGCGGCATATTTTTTATTTTCGATGCCAAGCTTGTACTGCTGCTATCGCGTGTAAAGTCAAGTAATTGCTTTTCATTCAATGAAAAATAGGCATAAACCGAACCTGTGTTATAAACTGTGGTAAGTGGTTCGGCGGTATTACTTGATACCAAACTGCCTAATTTGTACGGCAAAGAACCTATCACACCATCAACCGGACTAACAATGGTGGTATAGTTTAAGTTGATTTTGGCATTTTCGTAGGATGCTTTGGCTTGAGCCAACATGGCTACTTTTGATTGTAAGGTATTTTGTGCCGATTCGAGCTCAAAATGACTGATGATATCTTTTTCAACCAATGGCTTAACCTTTTCAACTTGCATTTTGGCGGTGCTTACATCGGCTTCGGCGGTTTTTATACCAGCCTCGGCGGTTCTAAGAGCTTGTTCATATTGAGGCGCGTTAACCTTAAAAAGCAATTGCCCTTTTTTTACAATCGAACCTTCATCAACAAATATTTTTTCGACAAAACCATCAATTTTGGGTCTTATTTCAATATTTTGAAGTCCTTGAATACTCGCAGGATAATCGGTATTTAAGGTAGCATTGTGCAATTGCACCGTCATTACCTTATATGCTTTTATTCCTTGATTTTGTTCATTAAAGTCGCCCTGTTGCTTATTGTTATTACAGGAAAAAAAAGCTATCAAACAAACAAAGCTAAAGAGGTATGTCTTGAAGTGATGCAATGTTTTTGAAGACTGTAGAAGGGTTATAAGTGTATCGGATATTTTCATTAACCTGAATAAATTATAAATATTTTAACGTTTGTAAATATAGTAGCAAATTTTGGTTTTAAAATGGCATAAAGTTTAATAAAATGTTAAGCTAAGCCATTAAAATATATTGGATTGAAAATATGTTTTAAATATAGATAGCTGCACAAGGTCTAATTGATATTTACTAAACCCATTTACTTAAAAATTTGCTAAAGGCTTCTTTATATTGGTCGCCTACGGTAATGTTTATTTTGCCAATTTGTAGGGCATTGCGGGTTATTGAATTAATTTTATCTAACGAAACTATAAATGAACGATGCACTCTAAGGAATTTTTTTGCAGGGAGTTTTTCTTCCAAAGCCTTTAAGCTTGTAAGCGATAATATTGGTTTCTCCGAGTTTTGCACCCAAACCTTCACATAATCCTTTAAGCCTTCAATATACAAAATATCTTTTAGTGCAAGGCGTACCAATTGGTATTCAACCTTTAAAAATAGGTACTCTTCTTCAATTACCTCATTAACAGCAGGCTTTGGTTGGGTAGCAGTGGTTGGTAATGCATTTGATTTTTCTAGCAATTCAGTATATGCCAATGCTTTATTTGATGCAAGCAGAAATTCTTCATAATTGAAGGGCTTTAATAAATAATCAAGGGCGTCAACTTTATAACCTTCTAAAGCAAACTGATTGTATGCTGTTGTAAAAATAACGCGTGGTTTGTTTGTTTTGCTATTATCTAAAACCCGCGCTAGTTCAATGCCATTTAACCCCGGCATTTGAATATCCAGAAACACCAAATCAATTTTCATGGAATGAATTGCTTTAAGAGCCTCTACCGCACTCGCATACCTACCAACAAGGTTTAAAAATGGCGTTTGCTCAACAAAACTGCACACTAGCCCTAGGGCCAAAGGTTCATCGTCAACTGCTATACAATTTAAAATCATGCTAATTGTATGGTTAAGTTTATAGTGTAAATGTTAGTTTCAAAATTTTCATTAATTAAAAGCTCGAACTGATTTGGGTACAACAAATCCAGGCGTCTACGGGTATTATTTAATCCTATTCCACTAGCATCCTCCAAATTACCCGATTGCTCTTTCATGATCGAGTTTTCAACCTTTAAAATCAAAGTAGTTGAATTTTGTTCAATATTTATTTTTATAAAACTTGCTTGCGTAGTGCTTACTCCATGTTTAAAAGCGTTTTCAATAAATGGCAAAAATATCATAGGTGCTATAGCCATATCGGTAATTGTTGACGGCGAATTAAATTCAATTTTTACGGCATCTGTTAGTCTAAGTTGCATCAAACTGATATAGTCCTTTATAAATGCAATTTCCTGACTTAATTGGGTAGTGCTGTTTTGTGTATCATACAATACGTATCTCATCATACGGGATAATTGATGAATAGCCTTTCTGGATGTATCCGCATTTACCAAGGTAAGCGCGTAAATATTATTAAGTGTATTAAAAAAGAAATGCGGGTTAATTTGTGCCTTTAAAAAAGAAAGTTCCGAGCTTATTCTATCTTGCTCCATTTCTTGATGACGCTGTTTGTCATATTGCCACTTTTGAATGGTGGTAATGCTAGTGCCTATACCAAGCGTTAAGGCCATAATGGCAATGATAGCTAAATCCCAATCAATACCCCTTACTTTGCGATGTTTTGGTGGCCCATGATGGTGAAACGCTAACTCCATTAATTGTTGAAGATTAAGCCATTTATCCAAATATCCATTATAGGTACTTAAAAAAACTATACAAACTATAAATACGAGCACAATGGTAAAATAAACTCCATAATTGTTTTTTAGTAAGAATTTTGGAACCAGATATATGGTGTTGGCATAATAAGCAATGATAACTAAGGTAAGAAGGATACCGTTTTTTATGAAAAACTGATAGGGTACCGCAATATCCCATGTTAATGGTTGAAAAAAGTAAGCCAAGCCAAATACTATCCATATTAGCAAATGGATGATAATGGTAATGAGCCTACTTTTTGATTTTGGTATAATCATGATATAAATTATTTATCATCAATAGCTTAAAAAACAATATTTTAATACAATATTACAAATCAATTTTTCATAAGTTCAATCATAACCTATCAATAGCTAAACTTTACCGACCGATAAAGCTTATTTACCTATGAATTCCTCAAAAGTGCCGCTGATCTTGAAAATGCTGATTTTATAGGTTGAAATTAGGTATTTATCTATTTGGTTATGTTTATAGTCTATTTTGTTTTTCTTAGATGAGTTTTTGACTTTGATTTGTATAATCAAATAAGACAATTATGAAATTAAAATATCTTTTTATAGCGCTGGGGCTTTTATTTAGTATTAAAGGGTATGCACAAACTGGTAGAGACATACACGGAAGTGTTATTGATTCAACTAAACAATCATTACCAGGCTCAACCGTTAGGATTATTACCGGTAAAGACAGTTTATCAACCACAACCAACGAAAAAGGTCAGTTCTTGTTTCAAGGCGTAAAAGCAAAGCAAATAAGTATAGTGGTAAAGTCGATTGGTTTTAACCCTATAAGGAGACGCATGACCTTGGACAGCACCAACAACCCGGTATTTTTAAAGCCCATCATCTTAAAGCAGTCAAATAACATGTTGAATACTGTTGTTATATCGGACGCTATACCCGTAAAAATTAAAGAAGACACGGTGGAGTTTAATGCCGCCGCCTACAAAGTGAGAGACGGTGCCCCTGTTGAGGACATGATTAAAAAAATACCCGGAGCCGATGTTGATAAGGATGGCAATATTACCTTTCAAGGTAAAAGCGTTACCAAAGTAAGGGTGAATGGTAAAGAATTTTTTGGAGGCGACTTAAAAACCGCTACCCAGAATTTACCTGCCGATGCGGTACAGAATGTGCAAATGGTAAACGATTATGGCGATCAGGCAAATCTTACTGGCATAAAAACTGGTGAACCTGAAACGATTTTGAACATAAACATTAAACCAAGTAGAAATCATGGTTATTTTGGGCAAGCTAGTGCTGGCGGTGGTCGGGATGATGTACCTGAAGTAGCAGGTACTAAGGATGCAAATAGATACATTGCACAGGCCAATATGTTTAGTTTTAATGATAACCAGCAAATAGCCATATTAGGAAACTATAACAATACCAATACCAACCTGTTTAATTTTGGTGGCCCGGGTGGTGGCGGTGGGGGTAGGCAAGGTGGTGGCCCTCCGGGGGGTAACAGTAGTAACACAAATGGCATTACTACAGCACGTTCAATAGGCTTTAATTATCGCGATTCGTGGGGTAAAAAGGTTACGGTTTACGGTAGTTATAGTTTTTCTGATAATACCATAAATACAATTAGTTCAACAAGGCAAGATAATTTAAATCCATTATATCCAACTACTAATACGCAAAATAGTAATCAAAATGATGGGAAAATAAACAACAGGTTTACTTTCAATATTGAGTACAAACCCGATACTATTAATTATTTAAAAATAAGTCCATCATTTTCATATGCTAGCGTAAATACAACACAAACAGGTTCAAATCAATTAACAGGTAATTCACCGTCTGATTATAGCTTTATTAATGCAAGTAATTCTTCGGCACCAAACTATGGTATTAATGTTTTGTTTAACCACCGTTTAAATGGATTGGGGCGTAATTTTAGTATCAATGTAGGATTTGGAAATTCTAAATCAAACCAATTCCAAAACCCAATTAATACTTACATAACTGGAACCCCAAATGCTCCACTAAATCAGTCAATCAATACTAATAGCCAAACTGATACTATTAGTACATCCGTTTCATATATTGAACCTTTGAGTAGACATTCATATGCCGAATTAAACTATAATTATAAGTATTCTTACACAAGTGACGATAAACAAACCGATACCTTGACAAATACAGGGGTGCTAAATAATTATCCACTTCTGAGTAACAACTATAATTTTACCTTTATAACAAACAGGTTTGGGCTTAATTATCGTTATGTTCAAAAGAAGTATAATTTTGTTTTGGGTGTAACTGCTCAACCTTCAACATTAGAAGGTAGTACAGCAACCATTGCTCCTAAAAATGATTTCAACATTTCACCCAATGCGCATTTTGTGTACAATTATTCTCGTACACAATCATTAAGTATTAATTTTAGCGGTAGTAGTAACCAACCAACATATTCGCAGTTGCAACCGGTAACAGATTTTTCAAGCACGCTCTATCCGGTTATTGGTAATCCCGATTTGAAACCAGAATATAACAACTCCTTTTCAATAAGGTACAACAAGTTCAATTTTGAATCGGGAAATGTTTTTTTTACCAATTTTAGTCTTACGCAAACAGATGATAAAATAGTTTCAAATACCATTACCTATCCCAAAAAAGATATACAAGCTGGTAAATTAGCCGGCACTATTGCAACACAATACCTAAATGCTCCAGGTTATTATTCTGCCAATGCATTTTATGTATTTGCAAAACCGTGGGAAAAAAGAAAATACAATCTTTTTTTAAGAGGCAGCATATCATACAATAATAATATCTCATATATTACTAACGTAGATACTTCAACTTATAAACTTTTAAATGCCGAAAAAAATATAGCAAAAAACTTAGTATTGTCTCAAGGAATGCGTTTTAGGGTTGATATTACCGATATCATTGATGCAGAAGCAAATACTACCTATACTATAAACGCATCTGATAATTCTTTAAAGCAGCAAAATATAAATGATAATTACAGATCATGGGCATTGGGACTTAATGGTAAAAACTATTTATGGAAAGATTGGACGGTGAGTTATGATTATACAAAAACATATTACTACGGATATCAAGGTTCAACTAACCCTAACATTTTCAACACTTATGTGGAGCGAAGGTTTTTAAAGGGCAATATGGCAACCATAAGATTGGCCGCATTAGATGTGTTTAACCAAAATACTGGTTATACTGTATCACAAAATGGAAGTAATACTACAATATCAAACGTAAATAGATTAGGAAGATATTACTTATTAACCTTTACCTATCGATTCCAAAAAATGACTGGCAAAAAGCCGGAAATGGGTCCGGGTAGAGGCTTTGGTCCTCCTCCGGGTGGTGGAATGGGAGGCCCTCCAGGAGGTGGAGGGATGTAAGGCCTTTTCTTGTATAACTAGGTATTCCAATTGATATTTTAAAGCACATTTTAGTAACCCCTATGAAAAATAAGAGCTTATTGTTTTTTGAGATGAACATGAGAAAAGATCAATTTTAATTAATTGATCTGGATTTAGTTGATTGTTATTAATTAACAACAAGGCGTTCCGAGGTGAGATTCGGGACGCTTTTTTATTATGCTTTGATTTCGTATTTAATTTTTGTCACCAATCTTGTTGATTTATACATAATTATTGTATTAAACACTTAAAATTTGTGGTAATTTGATAAAAGAAATAGTAATGTTTTCGACATCATTTAAATTTTATAACTTTGAATAACTAATTATACTTTCCTAATAATTGTACATGAGAAATTTTTCAATTGCCATAGGCTTTTTGATTGCTCTATTATTCGCAGTCAGTTGTTCAAGTAAAAAGAATGACACGCCTAATCTAGCACCAACTAATTTGGTAATTAATGCAACACCCGCACAAGATAGTAGTGGTAATGTAACTTTTAACGCAACAGCTACAAATGCTGCTACCTACATTTTTAATTTTGGTAATGGTAACATCCAAACTTTAAGTACAGGTTTAATAACCTATAAATATTCATACAGTGGAAATTATTCGGTTAACGTTACCGCAAAAAACACATCTGGTGAGAGTATATCATCAGGTACACAGGTTACAGTAACAAAATCTGCAAAGTTATTATGGAGCGATGAATTTAATACGGATGGTGCCCCTGACCCTACAAAATGGGGGTATGATACTGGTGCAGGAGGTTGGGGAAATAATGAGTTGGAAAATTACACCACCAGATCTGATAATTCATTTGTTCAAGGTGGTTATTTGAATATTGTTCTTAAAAAAGAGAGCTACAACGGTAGTTCTTATACCTCGGCACGCTTGCTTACAAAGGGTAAATTTTCCTTTAATTACGGGCATGTTGATATTAGGGCAATGTTACCTGCTGGTTTGGGTACATGGCCAGCTTTATGGATGTTAGGAAGTGATATAGATATTAATCCTTGGCCAGGTTGTGGCGAAATGGATATTATGGAACAAAGGGGTAGCGAATTAAATAAAATCTATGGCACATTACATTACCCTGGTCATTCAGGTGCCAACGGAAATGGAAGTACTACATTAATTCAAAATTCCACCACCCAATTCCATATTTATTCTCTTGATTGGGATGTTAATTTTGTAAAAATATCAGTAGATGGTCAAGTATTTCAAACAGTACCCAATAACTCTACCCTTCCTTTTTTTAGTGGTAATTTCTTCTTCATTTTTAATATAGCGATGGGAGGAGATTTTGGCGGATCAGTAGATCCAAGCTTTACAAGTGCAACCATGCTGGTTGATTATGTTAGGGTATACCAATAATTGATACCAGAGCGTTAAAATAGTAGTTTCTACTTTACAAAGAAACCCATTCATCCAGTAGGAAAGCTGAGTGAATGGGTTTTTAATTTTTTTTAGAACCAATTATTTTTAAAGTGTATTCTCTCAAAGTATATAAAAACAATCTTAAAAATGATGTTTTTTACAAAATAAATAAGTGATATTTTGTATAATAAAAATCGCTTATTTAGGATATCAACCTAAATTGTTAAAGGTAAATACCTTTTCTTTAAGAGATTTCAATAATGGAATTGTTTTAAAATTCTGATATTATTATAACAAATAAGATTTTATTCTGATAAATTAAATGAATATTTTTGCAAAAAATAAAAAACAAATAATGCATTTTTTTATTCTTAGTTATAATAGGTAATCATAATAATTATCCATTAAGATGATTTTTATCTATTACAATTAATTTCCTCTTTTTTAAACTATAATACATCATCAAAACGTTTTTATATCATCTATAAAATCTGTCCGTTTATAAAACGGTAGTACCTTAATTAATGAATACCATCAATAATCAATTACCCAATAATCTGTTTAGATCCACAAATACAATTTACCGGGTTATTAAAGGCCTTGTTTTTATATGTTTGTTGGCAATATTGCCTTTTGTAGGCTTGGCTCAAAACAATGAAACTTCAAAACAAGATTCCACTCTTAAAAAGGCACAAACAAATAAATTTGTAAATGATACTGTCAGACATAGTCAATTTACGCATGTCAAGGGTAAAATAATCGATGCTACTACAGGAAAACCGGTAATTTTTGTAAGGGTTAATTTTGTTGGCTCAAATTATGGTGTAAATTCAAACGAACAAGGCAACTATGATATCAACTTCACCGGAGTTTACAAACAAATTAAATTTTCGTTAGTTGGCTACAAAACGGTGATAAGAACAATTGTTCCGGGTGAAACTCTTAACATAAAGCTTGAAGGAAGCCAAACACAACTAAATGAGGTGGTTATAAAATCGCCAAAACGTAAGAAATATAAAAATAAGGATAATCCTTCGGTAGAGCTGATTCAGCAGGTAATTAATCATAAAGAGCAAAACAGAGCCCATTATGCCGATTATTTACAATATGATCAATATGAAAGGATCACCATGTCGCTTATTGACTTGTCGCCCGAATTTTTGAATGGGAATTTTTTCCGAAAGTACAGGTTTCTATTAGATACTACGCAAGTAGTAAATGGAAAAGTAAATAGTATTTTACCTATTTACATGACCGAAAAGCTTTTCCATAATTACTACAGGAAAGAACCTTCAAAATCAATATCTATATTAGGAGCGCATAAAGAGGTTGATTTTAGTACCATAATGGACCCAAAGGGGTTGGATGTTTACCTAAACCGTTTATATGGCCAGGTTGATATGTACGAGAATAATATTTTTATTTTAACAAACCAGTTTTTAAGTCCGATAGCAGATCATTCGCCAAATTATTATAAGTTTTTTATAAGCGATACGATAAAAGACCAAAAGGAGAAATTGATTGAAATAAGCTTTGTACCTCGAAATAGGGGAGATTTATTGTTTGAAGGCAAATTGTATATTACTATGGATGGTAATTACGCTGTTAAAGGTGCCGACATGAAAATTGACAAACAAATAAACTTAAACTTTTTGCGGTTATTACAAATTCACCAGGATTTTGAGAAAAACGACAGCAGCAAATATTATTTGGTAAAAAGCAGTGTAAAAGCCGATTTTGGTGTATTAAAAAACAAAGGTTTCGGATTTTCGGGCGAGCGTACACTGACCTATAAAAATTATAAAGAACATAGCCCCATGCCCGAGGCCTTTTACAAGGGCAACAGTGATCAGGTTATTCCCGATACCGCTAAACAAGGCCCTGATTACTGGAAAGCTACCCGTGGTGATACTTTAACCGGACAACAAGCCAAGCTTTACAAAAATATTGATAGCTTGAAAAATATGCCTTCGTTTAAGCGCACAATTTGGGTAACCCGTTTAATTGCAGGTGGCTATGGTGATATTGGTCCTTTTCAATTTGGACCCATTGACGCTACTTATACCTTTAACTCGGTTGAAGGTACTAGGTTTCGATTAGGAGGTCGCTCTACACCCGCGTTCAATAAATCAATTTACTTGGAAGCATATGGTGCCTATGGTTTAAAAGATGAACGCTTTAAATATTATGGAAGCTTAGCCTATTCCTTCAATCAAGCTGCTCCATATTTATATCCAAATAATTATTTAAAGGTTAGTTATCAATATGATACCGATATTCCGGGTCAGAATTTCCTGATAACCCGTACACAAAGTTTATTAGCATCTTTTAAAAGAGGCACCAACAACCTGTGGCTTTATAATACCAATTTAAGAATAAATTATGCCCGAGATTTTGAAAACCATTTTTCGTTTGATGTAGGTTTAAAAAATTGGCAGCAAAATCCGGCTGGAACACTGGTTTTCCAAGCCAGCGACCAATCTCAACCAGTAACTAAGTTAACAACCTCCGAGTTTGATGTTTTATTACGCTATGCGCCTCACGAAAAATTTATTCAAGGTAGTATACACCGTTTTACTATACCTAGTAAATATCCAATCATTTCGTTGGCTGTAAATTCTGGTATTAAAGGTTTTATGAATGGCGAGTATAATTATTATAATATCAGTACCAATGTTTATAAGCGTTTTTATTTGTCGCAATTGGGTTATACCGATGTTACTTTACAAGCAGGTACCGTAATTGGTCAAGTTCCATTTCCGCTATTATCCATATTACCTGCCAATCAAACTTATTTATATAATAAGTATGAATACAACATGATGAACTTTTTGGAATTTGTGAGCGACCATTATGCTGGTTTAAACCTAACGCATAATTTCGGTGGGTTCTTTTTAAATAAAATTCCTGTTATTGAAAGCTTCAAATTACGTGAAATTCTATCCTTCAAAATTTTATACGGAGGCTTACGTGATGAAAATAATCCGTCCATTCACTCAAATTTATATAAATTCCCTACCAATGCAAATGGATCGCAAGCTACTTTTGGACTAGGAGATGTGCCATACATTGAAGCAGGAGCAGGAATTGGTAATATATTTAAGGTTTTACGTCTTGATGTTATCCATAGGTTTAATTATCTTGATCATAGTGGAATTGCCGCTTGGGGTCTTAGGTTTAGCTTTACTCCCGATTTATAATTTTAAAGCGAACATTATTAATGTACTGATTTTAAATAGGGTTGATCTAAGTAACAAGAGGAACATAATGTCATTAAAAAATATATTTACATAATTTATTTGAATTTGATTCATACATTTTTTAATTATGCTAATTAGTACCATTATAAATTTTGAGAATAAGTAAATGGATTATTGGGGTTTGTTTTATTGTTTTATCATTTAAAGGAGCAGCACAGCAAGACTCTACAAAAAATAAACAAAAAAAGGTAACCATCGGACTCGAAATCGTTATAGATTCGTTGCGGCAGCAGGATATTATCAATATCTTGAAAGACCTGTTTAATAGCGATATTGCCAAAAAAGATTCCCTCAAGCTAAGTAAAACCCAATTTTCATTAATCCCAGCTATCGGTTATTCGCTGTCAACAGGTTTCGCGTTTGACTTGACTGCTAATGTGGCTTTTTTCACTGATAAGAATCATAAGGGCAATTTCTCGGTAATTGACGGTGAATTGGTTTATGACACCCAAAATCAAAAAATATTTGCCAGTCGTTCAGAAATTTGGTTTGGTGAAAATAATTTTAAATTTACCTCCGACCTTCGCGCCGAACAATATCCCGTAAATACCTATGGTTTAGGTACCACGGCAAATATCGCGAATACTCTTAATTATAACCATATAAGAGTATATTCTACCATTTATAAAAAAATAACAGGCGCTTTTTATTTTGGTGTAGGATATAATTATGACAGTCATTTTGACATACACCAGAATGGTAATGCGGATAAATCAGTATCTCAATTTACCCAATATGGCTTTTCACAAGCATCCATTTCATCCGGATATTCACTAACCCTACTCTTTGATAATCGGCGTAACCACATTAACCCTTTAAACGGCGGCTACGCGTCATTATCTTACCGCGATAACCTTACTCTTTTGGGCAGTGATAGCCATTGGCAGAGTTTGTCGGTAGATTTAAGGAAGTATTACCGATTGTCTACTGTAACAAACAATGTTTTGGCATTTTGGGCTTTATGTGAATTTACAACAGGTAACGTGCCATATCTCGATTTGCCATCAACGGCTACAGATACCTACCATAATAGTGGTAGAGGATATACCGCCCAACGATTTAGAGGTAAAAACGAATTATATCTTGAAGCCGAGTATAGGTTTAGACTTACTAGAAATGGACTGATAGGAGGTGTACTATTTACGAACGCTGAAAGCTTTTCGGAGTTCAGAACCAATCAATTTGTAAAAATAGCGCCAGCGGCAGGCGCGGGCTTACGAATAAAAATTAATAAGCAATCAAATACCAACGTTGGGTTTGATTATGCCTATGGTATTAATAATTCGCGTGGGCTATTTGTAAACTTAGGCGAATATTTTTAATGTTGTTACATCAGTAAATTACCATAATAAACTATCCACCCCCTTTATTTTTTAAGGTGGCAATTAAAGCACTTTCAACAAAGGAGCTTTTTTTATTTCAAATTACCTATTCATGATGTATATTGTAGCGCATTTCAAACTCTTCCTTTAATGAACCGTTACTGTTTAGCACTTGATTTAAAAGATGATGCAGGCTTAATTGCCGAGTATGAAAACCATCATCAAGAAGTATGGCCCCCAATAATTGAAAGCATTCAAAATTCGGGTATAGTAGCCCTGCAGATATACCGATTTGATACACGTTTGTTTATGATAATGGAAACAGATGATAGTTTTAGTTTTGAACGCAAGGCTAAAATGGATGCCGAAAATAGTAAGGTACAGGAATGGGAAGACTTGATGTGGAATTACCAGCAGCCTGTTAAAAATGCGCTAAAGGGTGAAAAATGGGTATTAATGGATAAAATTTTCGACTTAAATACATAATACAATGTTTAGCTTAAGCAATAAATCAGTAGTTATTACAGGTGGTGGTAGCGGTATTGGCAAGGCAATATCTTTGTTATTCGCAAAACAAGGCGCTCAAGTAAGTATCATCGAATTAAATGAACAAGTAGCTTTAGAAACTGTTAATGAAATACTTGCAGAAGGTGGAATAGCTAAGCATTATATGGCTGATGTAAGCGACCAGCAACAAGTAATTTCTGTTTTTAAAAGCATCGGTAAAATTGATATTCTGATAAACAATGCCGGCATAGCGCATGTAGGTAATGCCGAAAATACTTCGGAATCGGACTTTGACCGGATAATGAAAGTAAATGTAAAAGGAGCCTATAACTGCTTGTTCGGCGTTATACCTATTATGAAAGCCAATAAAGGTGGTGTAATATTAAATACAGCATCCATCGCGGCTCACGTTGGTTTGGCCGATCGATTTGCATACTCTACCAGTAAAGGTGCCATTCATGCCATGACGCTCTCTGTTGCCCGGGATTTTTTGACAGATAATATTCGTTGTAATAGCATTTCGCCAGCTAGGGTTCACACGCCATTTGTAGACGGCTTTATAGCTAAAAATTATCCTGGCGAAGAAGATAAGATTTTCGAAAAGCTATCAAAATCTCAACCTATTGGTCGCATGGCTAAGCCTTCCGAAATTGCAGCTTTGGCCTTATACCTTTGTTCAGACGAGGCAGGCTTTATAACCGGTTGCGATTATCCTATTGATGGGGGCTTTATTACCCTTAATAATTGATATTGAGCATTTTTAGATTTTAGTCTTCACCAAAATCTAAAATATGTTTATAAATTTGAGTTTAAACCAACCATCCTAAATTATAAAGTTATGTTAAAAAATTTTGTACTGCTATGCCTGCTTTGTAGCTTTTTTCAACTAAAAGCCCAAACTACCTATAAGCCCAGCACCGATAACTTGACTGCTCGCCAAACTTTCCAGGATATGAAGTTTGGATTGTTTATCCATTGGGGTATTTATAGCGAATTGGCCGATGGCGAATGGGTAATGCATAACAAAAACATCCCCTATGATAGTTACAGACGCCTAGCCGATTTTTTTAATCCACAAGGGTTTAACGCGAAGGAATGGGTGCAATTTGCCAAACGCGCCGGTATGAAATACATCACCATAACCAGCCGCCATCACGATGGTTTTAGCATGTTTGCTACCAAAGCATCACCTTATAATATAGTAGATGCCACACCCTATCATAAAGACCCATTGATGGAACTTGCACAAGAATGCCAAAAAGAAGGCATCGAATTGCATTTCTATTATTCTTTATTGGATTGGGGCCGTCCTGATTATGCTTTTGGTAGTCCAATTGTAAATGGTGTTCCCGTTAAAGGCGATTGGGATAGCTATGTTAAATTTATGAAAGATCAATTAACAGAGCTTATTACCAAATATCCGGGTGTAAAAGGCATTTGGTTTGATGGGCAATGGGAGCGCAGGGCTGTAAATTGGCATTTCGACGAGATTTATAGTCTAATTCACCAATTAAACCCAGCTATTTTGGTTGGTAATAACCATCATTTGGCACCTATTGATGGCGAGGATTTCCAGATGTTTGAAAAAGACCTTCCGGGTGGTAATACAACTGGCTTTAGTGGTGAAAGTAAAATTGGGAAACTCCCACTGGAAACTTGCGAAACGATTAACAACAGTTGGGGCTTTAATATAAACGATCATAGTTTTAAATCAACCAATGAGATTATACATTATTTGGTAAACGCGGCCGGACGTGATGCTAATTTTTTATTAAACATTGGCCCAATGCCAAACGGAAAAATTCAACCGGAGTTTACTGATACCTTGGCCTTGGTTGGTAATTGGATTCAAAAAAATGGAGAAAGTATTTATGGTACCCGAGGTAATTTAATACCGGCGCAAGATTGGGGCGTTGTTACCAATAAAGGCAAAAACATTTACGCGCATATTTTAACCAGCCCTCAGCAGGATTTTATATTTTTGCCCGGCCTAAAAGAAAAGATAGTGAAAGCAAATTCTTTTAGCGATGGTACAGCGCTGAAATTTAAGCAAGTACCCGAGGGTGTATTTGTGTACCTAAATTCGGTTAAATTAAATCCGGTTGATCATATTATAAAGTTGATAGCAAATTAATAAAGCATGAAGTTAATACGTTTTGGTGAGGTAGGCAAAGAGTTGCCAGGAGTTCAGGTTGATGGCAGAAATTATGACGTGTCGGGTTTTGGTGAAGATTATAATGAACATTTTTTTAAAAATGATGGTTTAAACCGACTATCGGCATACATAAAAAGTAATCAGCTAAAAGAAATTAGTAAGGAAGTTAGGTTAGGTTGCCCTTTGTGCCGCCCCTCAAAAATTGTTTGCATCGGCCTAAACTATACCGACCATGCCAAAGAAACCAACGCGCCAATACCTGCCGAACCTATCATCTTCATGAAAGCTACAACTGCGCTATCAGGACCTTTTGATGATATTGTTATCCCTAAAAACTCCGTAAAAACTGATTGGGAAGTGGAGCTAGCCGTGGTAATTGGCAAAAAAGCGAGTTACGTAACTGAGGATTCGGCAATGGATTATGTAGCTGGCTATGTATTGCATAATGATGTATCGGAACGGGAATTTCAGTTAGAACGGGGTGGAACTTGGGACAAAGGCAAAGGCTGCGATACCTTTGCGCCAATTGGCCCTTTTTTTGCTACCCGCGACGAATTTCAAGACCCTCATAACCTGCGCCTTTGGCTAAAACTAAACGGTGAGGTAATGCAGGATGGTAATACCTCCAACCTGATTTTTAATATACCCTATTTGGTTGCTTATACCAGTCAGTTCATGACTTTATTGCCCGGCGATATTATTTCAACAGGCACACCTGCCGGAGTTGGTTTAGGCTTTAAACCTCCTTTATACCTCAAAGAAGGCGATGTGGTTGAATTGGGCATTGATGGCTTAGGAACATCAAAACAACGATTGGTTAATTATTCAGCATAAATAATTTTTATTTTCTGTAAACATCATGACTAAATCTTATAAGCTTTTAATACTTTTTTGCCTCTTGAATACAATAACTATTCAAATGGCTATAGGGCAAAAAAATTCCATCCCTCAAAAGGTCGAAAAGCTATTAAAAAAAATGACCCTGGCAGAAAAGATCGGTCAGCTAAACCAATACAATGGTAATTGGGAAGCAACTGGTCCTATTACAACCGATGTTGGCAATAAGCTGGATGCCATAAAACGTGGCGAGGTGGGTTCTGTTTTAAATATTGTTGGTGTTGAACATACCACTGTTTTTCAGCAAGCAGCCATGCAATCAAGGTTAAAAATACCACTGCTGTTTGGTCAGGATGTGATTCATGGCTATAGCGTAACTTTTCCAATCCCGCTTGCGGAGGCCGCTAGTTGGGATATGAAGGCTATTGAAAAATCGGCAAGGGTAGCTGGTACCGAAGCTGCCGCGGGTGGCGTACATTGGACATTCGCGCCCATGGTTGACATTGCCCGAGACCCACGTTGGGGCAGGGTGATGGAAGGTGCTGGTGAAGACCCTTATTTGGGCTCGCTTATAGCTACTGCCAGGGTGAAAGGATTTCAAGGAATGGGTTTGGGAAATTTGGATGCGGTTATGGCATGTGCCAAGCATTTTACCGGCTATGGAGCCGCGATTGGTGGTCGTGATTATAACAGTGTTGATATGAGCCTGCGAACCTTATGGGAAGTTTACCTACCCCCATTTAAGGCTGCAGTAGATGCCGGTGCCGCCACCTTCATGAACTCCTTTAACGATTTAAACGGTGTGCCAGCCACCGCGAGTAAATACCTGCAACGTGATATTTTGAAAGGTAAATGGGGCTTTAAGGGTTTTGTGGTAAGCGATTGGAACTCGATAGGCGAAATGATTAACCATGGATATGTGAAGGATAGCTATGATGCGGCCCAAGTTGCCATTAACGCTGGTAACGATATGGATATGGAGAGCAATAGCTACCTGAAAAATCT
>CAITEP010000033.1 GCA_903891475.1 uncultured Mucilaginibacter sp. | reverse complement strand
TTTTTTTAATGCTCCTGAGGCTGGGCTCGAACCAGCGACCCTCTGATTAATCCCGCACATGCGGGACTCTAACCAGCTGATCTGTAAAAATTTCCAACAAAAAAACCCTAGCGTAAAGCTAAGGTTTTTTTTAATGCTCCTGAGGCTGGGCTCGAACCAGCGACCCTCTGATTAATCCCGCACATGCGGGACTCTAACCAGCTGAGCAGTAAAAATTTTCAACAAAAAAACCCTAGCGCAAAGCTAAGGTTTTTTTCAACGCTCCTGAGGCTGGGCTCGAACCAGCGACCCTCTGATTAACAGTCAGATGCTCTAACCGGCTGAGCTACTCAGGAATCATTTTCCGGTTTGGAGTGTGCAAAAGTATGATTTCCGACGTAATTTCACAATACTTATATAAAAAAATCCAAAAAAAATTCCTTTACATTGTTATTCAAGCATTTATACTTTTCATAAATACCAAATTATTGGTTTCTAAGTAATATTTTGGTTTAAGATAGGATACATCCTTCTTAATGCTTAGTAATTTAGCCATATTTGCGCAAAAAAATATTCATACATAATGAGTTTAGTTGTTATTGGTAGTGTGGCCTTTGATGCCATTGAAACACCTTTTGGTAAAACAGATAAAATTGTTGGTGGCGCAGCTACCTATGCAAGTCTTGCGGCTAGTTATTTTTACGATAAAGTAAAAATTGTTGCCGTGGTAGGCGATGACTTCCCAACCGAAGAAATTGCAGACTTGAACAAACATAAGATAAACACTGAAGGTTTGCAGGTTAAGCAAGGCGAAAAATCGTTTTTCTGGGCCGGCAAGTACCATAACGATATGAATAGCCGAGATACCTTGGTGACCGATTTAAACGTACTGGCTGATTTTGACCCAATTATCCCCGCTTCTTATCAGGATTGTGAATTCTTGATGCTTGGTAACCTTACCCCACAGGTGCAACAAACCGTTATTTCGCGCATAAAAAAACGCCCGAAGTTAATTGTTTTGGATACTATGAACTTTTGGATGGATATTGCTTTAGATGATTTATTGAAAACCATCAGTATGATAGATGTTTTGACTATAAATGACGCGGAAGCACGTCAACTGTCTGGCGAATATTCATTGGTAAAGGCCGCACGCAAAATTTTAACTATGGGGCCAGCTTACCTCATCATAAAAAAGGGCGAACACGGCGCATTATTATTTCACGAAGACAAAATATTTGCTGCCCCAGCATTACCACTAGCCGAAGTGTTTGACCCAACAGGTGCTGGTGATACCTTTGCTGGAGGCTTTATAGGCTATATGGCGAAGGTTGGTACCGTAAACTTTAACAATATGAAGAACGCCATCATATTTGGTTCCGCTTTAGCTTCGTTTTGTGTAGAAAAATTTGGTACCGAAAAAATAAGAAACCTAACTCAACAAGAAATTGCATCAAGAGTACAGGAATTTGTGAGTTTGTCGAGATTTGAGCTCTAATTTTTTAAGGTAATGATGACAAAAATAGTTGGTGGAAATGATTAGAAAAATTGCTAACTAGCCCAAGCAGATATAAGGAGAAACAAGCTCTGCAGGAGTGCAACTTGCCAGCAATAATA
>CAITEP010000032.1 GCA_903891475.1 uncultured Mucilaginibacter sp. | reverse complement strand
CCGTTTGTACGAAATTTAAGTTTATCAAGTGGCGATGATTTATCAGGATCAATTATTACAATAAATGGTTTAGGTTCTCCCGTTGGTGCAGATTTTAATCCTACACAATGTCCTAATACTCCTATATCAGAAACAATAACAGGACCAAACGTTGACGTTATTTTTTCTGAAAACATATATTCTAGCATCACGAGTATTTCAGTAAGTAAAGATGTAACAAATTTGGCAGTAGGTTTTGGTGATTACGGAATAACCGCATTTTGTTTTCCTGACGTAGACCGTAAGGGTTGGTATGCCTCCGCTTCTGTTCAGGTTTTAACAGCAACGGGCGATGCTGAAGATTTAGAATATACTATTTATGGAACTTTAAATAAATTTAATACCGCCGCTTATCAAGGGAATTTTATTCCTTTTCCGGTACCAATTCCAAGTTATGCATTAACTACTACTGAAACAACAAGCACAATTGTGCAAATACCTTATCCGGTCACTTCTGTTTGGATGACTGTTTCAAATAACGTTGTAACTAGTGATCAAACGGCAATATTTACTTTCTTACAACAAGGTGTTTCTTAATGTCAGATAAAAAATGGGTTCAAAAAGCTTTTGGTGCTCACCCTGGGGCATTACATATTGAGCTAGGCGTTCCTCAAGGTAAAACTATTCCTCCTAGATTGTTAAAGCGTGCTGAAAATAGCCGTAATCCAACTATGCGTAAACAAGCAAATCTAGCAGAAACTGCGAAAAGGTTTGATCATCGCGGAGGTAATAGATAGTGAATGGCTACAAGTAACAGTTACGTTTTTGGTACAACTACACAGATAGATGCTTTTTTTAGAGAAGCATTTGAGCGTATCGGTATTGAAGGAAACAAAATAAGTCAGCCGCTTGTAACATCCGCACAAATGTCAGCTAATCTTGCGCTTACCTATTGGATGGGTAAGGGACCTAATACCTGGATGCGTAAGCGCCGAATGGTTAGCCTTTATCCTAATCAAGCAACTTATCAACTTCCGGTT
Source organism: uncultured Mucilaginibacter sp. (assembly GCA_903891475.1). Lineage (GTDB taxonomy): Bacteria > Bacteroidota > Bacteroidia > Sphingobacteriales > Sphingobacteriaceae > Mucilaginibacter. Next base: position 41,482 of record CAITEP010000032.1, on the reverse strand, counting down.
AATCTTTCACAAATTGTTGATGTTATAGCAATACAACCGCAAAGGTTAAACACAAATGGTAATGCTTTATCTTCTGCCGTTGCTTCAGGAAGTGCCGCAAATGTTTTTAATCCTAACACAAACGTAGGCTGTACCCTTGCAGATCCAAACGGTTATTTTGAATTTGCCTATAATCAGGGCTATAGTTATTCAATTTTCTATATTGGTATTCAACCTTTAAATGACAATTCAACCTACACATTAAATGTTCAATATTCTTTTGATGGTAACAATTGGATAACAATTTATAACGGGTTTTCTACAACATATAACGCAAATCAAATCGGATGGATTGTTGTTGAAAATTCCCTTAATGCGCAATATTGGCGAATAGTGGAAACAGGGGGTGCAACCTTAGCGCTGCAACAGTTGTATTTTTCACAACCTACTACTAATGGTTCAGGTGATAGGGCTTTATCGCCTTATTCTTATACTGAATATATGCAAATTCCCAACAAACAAAATAACAGCGCAACCGGGGGTTACTTTTTTAATTCTCAAGTAAACCCTTACATAACGCTTTATCCCGTACCAAATCAAACTTATAACGCTTTGTTATATACAGGGTATTTTTACCCTCAAGATGTAACAAATTTATTTAATGAATTTGATTTGCCGCAAAGGTTTTTAGATGCGCTAGTTGCTGAGCTTGCTTATAGGTTAGCCACAAAACCAACAACCGCTAAGTTGGCAGATGTTCCAATTGATGCAAATACTATTGCTCGATTGCAGCAAGATCGAGATATTGCATTTTCAACAGCTGCCCTTACTGATGAATCAAATTTTCCTTTACGGATGTCACCTGATTTTAATTATGTGGGGCGTTGATTATGGTCAAACATTGGAAGGGTAAATATACAAAGCAAAATTTTAACAGGCCAAGAGGGCTTGCGACATGTGATTATAGCGGGTTGCTGTACCGTTACGAGGACGGCGTTAAGCAATATCAATATAGGGGTAATACCGAAGCTTTTACCGGAAATTGGGTTAATCCTGTATATGCAGACAAACTTAACCCGGTAGAGTTAGCACCAATAATTCGGTTGGATCCCATACCCTTTAAACATCCTAGGCCTGATCCTATTGTATATGACGATAATTTAACGCAAACAAATATTGATCTTACTGGTTTAGTTAATCCTTTGCTTACCGTGTCACAACTTAACGTTAACACTGTTATTTTCTCTGGGACCTTAGCAGCAGATATTTTTGTTTTTATTCCCAATACGTATTTGGAGTTTTACGCAAATAATGTTACGACTGGGAATTTTACTTTAAACCTTGAGGTTGAGGGTACACCTTACCCAGGGTTAGTTATTCCTTTGCTTGGTGCAAATCAACAATACGGCCCCTTAGTAAACAACAACACGTTGCAATTAACCTTTATTAATTATCAAAGGTGACACAATGGCTTTTGTTTTAACTTATCAAACCTTAACAGACACCCTTATAGCTTACTTAGAGCGACAAGATGCAAGGTTAATAGAAAACATCCCCGTTTTTATTATGTTGGGGCAACGTCGAGTTACGCGCGATTTAAAAATCCTCAATATTAAAAAATTTGTTACTGGTTCTCTTGTTACTGATTCGTACGTTACGGCTTCGGGATCTGTTTTATTGGCAAAGCCTGGGGACTGGTTACAAACGGCCTATTTCAATATTGGCGTTACAAATACAGATGGAAGCATTTCGCAAGTGCAATTGCAAATGAGGCTCAACGAATATCTTGACTCTTATTGGCCAATTGCTACTAACACGGGGCAGCCTAAATATATCGCTGATTATGAATTCCAAACGTTTAAAATTGTGCCTACGCCAGACAATGACTATCCTTATACGTTAGGATACTATGCTTTGCCGCCTCTTTTAGATGATACAAACGGCGTAAATATTTTAACAAGTACAATTCCCGAAGCTTTAGAATATGCGTGTTTATTAGAGACTGCTACTTTTGTAAAAGATGATGAACGCGTGCCCGTTTGGACTGATTATTACAACAAAGCAGCTCAAGCTATTACTAAAGAAGATTTGGAACGTATACAAGTAGGATATACTAACTACAACCACTAAGGATATGAAATGTCAGTTCAATCAATTTTTTATGGAGCAGTTCAACCGTCATACAGTAGCTGGGTTAGTTACGCTATACCTTACACTTACCCTAATACGACTACTACCGTTGACACCATACCTTTGGTATGGCCTACCCCTTATTCAACATCTCCGGCTACAATTGCTACAACTACAAACATAATTAATACAGTAAATGGTGGTGCTATTCTTTTGCCTAATGCAAACGAGGTTAGCCTAGGAACTGCTCTTTATATACGTAATGATCCTACATCAAGTGAAGTTTTACAAGTTTCTACTTCAACCGGTACGGCTTTAGAAACTATAAATCCAGGCGATGTTTGGTGGTTTCAATTAACCGCCTATACAGCAAACACAACAAGCGGAACATGGGAAAGTTTACAATTAGGATCTATTACGTCACAAGCAACAGCTGCTGCTTTAGCCGGTCAAGGATTAGAAGCGGTTGACACAAAATTAAATACAGTAATCCCGCCCCAAATTATAACCGCTGACTATACAATAACTGACACTGACGAATCTAATATTTTAGTCGTTAATAGCACCGGAACCCTTACTATTACTGTACCAAATTTTAGACCTGGTTTTTCATTTTCTGTTAACAATATCGGTATAGGTTCCGTTGTGTTTTCTGGGATTACTGTTAATAACACGCCGGCTTTTTCAATTAGTAGTTCTCAATCATTAACGCTTATAGAAGATAAAACAGATTTAAATAATTGGTGGAGTCTTGGTTTAGGTTCAGCAACAAACTTTTTAAATAGCACCGTATCAATAAATCTTTATGAGTTAGGCGTATCAACAGGCGGCAACGTTACGTTAACTATCGCCCAAGTTAACGCCTTTGTTGTGCAATTTTATTGTGTAAACGATAACGTTAACGTTCCTATTACTGGAGACGTTACAATATATCTAGGAAATCCAACTAGTAATTGGTATTTTGCAAGTTATTGTACGACGACAAATTCTTCTTCAATTTCCCTTGAATTAGGCACGCCGATTACACCAGTTGGTACACCTGTAGCTTTGCCAATGGGCGCTAAGTTGATTTTTTATTCTGCAATTAACCCTGCTACAAATATTTTAACGTTGTCATCAATTCCTACCGTTTTAAATTTATCAAAATTGTTTTTTGATAGCGGAACACAAACTTATGATTCGTTAAATCCTGACACAACGGGTCCGTCTATTTCGTTTGTTGAAGATCCTACGTCTGGAATGTATCTACCCGCAGATTTTACACCAACTATTGTTGCTAATGGTGTTAACGTTTGGCAATTGTCAAACACAACGGGCACGTCATCAACCGCAACAATTAATGCGTCAGCAGCTGCGCCTACTTTTTTGTCTTTAACTGCTAATGCTGCTAACGCGGTAATATTATTTGATGACCCTACAAGTACTAATAGTAACAATATTACAATTACAAATACTTTAGTCGGAAGAACTGGTTCTTATATTTTTAGCGCCGTTAATTTATACACAGATGCATTTGTTGTAAATGTAGATAGTACTTCGGCTTATTTATATTATACAAACAATACCGACGCTACGAGTTACGCAACGTTTACCGCTGTTGCAGGGTCATCAACTTTAAGTTTATCACCAAGTGCGCCAACAACTGGAAGTAGTTTGAATTTTATTACAAATGCTACTACAAGCGAAATTAAATACACAAATAGTTCAACAGGCATTAGTAACACGCTTACTTTAGAAAATAACGGCACCACAACGGGAACATATACTTTTGGTTCTGCTAGCTCAAGCACTGCTTTAGGTACGTTGAATGTTTTAAATACGTCATTGCAGTTAAACTGGACTGATGGAACCGTAAACAACGCTTATTTAACTTTAACTGGAAATACTGACAGTAGTAGTTTGGTTTTATATAATGATTTAGGAGGGCAGCCATTAACTTTAAGCTCTGGTGTCTCTTCCGGCACAATTAGTTATCAAAACGCAGCGGGTGCTATTCCAACAATTAGTTTAAGTGATAATGGCGTTTCAACAATTTTTACTTTTATTGGTCAGGCTAATATAGAATTATTAGCAAATGTAAATTATACCGATACTGAAATCACAGGTGGTATTAATTTTGTTTATACAAACCCAGTAACTCCAACTTTATATTCAACATTAGGATTGTCTTACACGGCAGCTTCGCAATGTTCAAATCTTAATGTTGCTGGTAATGCAGCCGGAGCGCCTAGTTTAATATTACAATCTGACAATTCCGGAACAGGAAACACTTATATATCGGTTGGAACAGTTGGAAGCGCCACCATAACAAAAGGTATGCAGATAGCCGCCAATGGCACCGTAACGTTTCCATCGCAAAATGCAGCAACGCTAAACGCTTTAATGCCAACGCCGACAATAGGTTCTATTGCATACTGGGATGGTACAGCATGGGTTGTTTCTCCTACCCCTACCGGTCCTGGTGCTGGTTTATATTGGACAGGTACTACATGGGTTGATACACCAGTGCCAGCGGGTGCAGGTGCACTTATTTATTGGAATGGCACCGCTTATGTTTCTACTGCTGCACCAGCGGGAGGTGCTGCTCGTACGTTAGAAGCTGTAGCCGGTGCGCTATTTTGGGTGTAATTAATGATAGATTTTGACTAAGAAATTAATAAAAATTGTAGATGAGGAAAAAATGAATAACTTTTTAGAAGCTGTTAATGATGTATTAGCCAACGAGGGTGGATATGTTAATAATCCTAATGATCCCGGCGGAGAAACAAATTTCGGTATTTCTAAAAGGTCATATCCTAACGTTGACATTAAGAACCTTACAAAAGATCAAGCAAGCACAATTTATTTAAATGATTTTTGGACCCCTAATAATTATGGAGAAATCAATGATGATAATTTGGCAAAAAAAGTATTTAATTTTGCGGTAAATGCTGGTCCATCTGTTGCTAATAAATACCTTCAAGATTCATACAATGATTACCCTTTTATTGATTCTCGTTTGTTACTAGATGGAGAAATAGGACCAGTAACCATTGCGGCAATTAATGAAGTAGACCCTGTTATTTTATTAGGTATTTATAAATCAAATATAGCTACCTATTACACGCAATTATCAAAGCAAAATAACCGTAATGGAGCATTTTTAATAGGATGGTTACATAGGGCCTATGAATAATTACCAATGCCAAGTTTTAACTTCTAATCCAGGAATACAAAGAGACGGCACTGTTTATGCTAGTGCAAGTTTTATAGATGGGCAGTGGGCACGTTTTTATTTAGGTGTTCCTCGAAAAATTGGCGGATATGAGGCTATCGATTATGGAACTGAAGAAATCATAAGGAACATTTATTTAGCTCCATATAATAACACAATACAAATTTACATAGGGCGCCAAGATAGTTTTAGCTATATTAGTTTACCTTTAAATGGTGCAACAAACATTGAAGCAGTCGCAGAAATTACCAGAACTCCTGCCGGATTGACGGCTAATGTTAATAATACCTGGAGTATGGAATTATACACATCAACAAATGATTTATACCCCAATGAACAAATTATCGCTCAAGTTTGCCCTAATGGGTTGTCCTTAAACAATTCTACTACTGGACCTATTTATTACGGCTCTATCGCAAATTCAAATTCTTTAACTCCTATTGTGGATGCTAATTTAGGGCCCATTACTTGTAGTGGTGGTGTTGTTTTTATTGCGCCATTTTTAGTTGCTTTTGGAAACAATGGGGCAATCATTAGAAATGATCCAAACGCTACCGATTCTTTAAACACTTGGTCTGATGAAACAGGCGCACCATATTCAAACACAATTGCTAATACTAAAATTATAGCGGGCAAAACTGTTATTGGATCAGGTAATCCAACGGGTATATTTTGGTCATTAAACAGTTTAACGCGCATTACATGGACTGGCACAACAATAGATGGAGTTACGGTTTACGATTTTGCAAACACCCCTATTCAAGAAGGGACAAGTATCATTTCCGCAAATTGCGTTATTAACATACAACAAACGTATTATTGGATTGGTAATGACGAACAATTTTGGATGTATGACGGCGTAGTGCAAATCCTACCTAATACATTTAATCGCAGATGGTTTTTTGATAATTTAAACAAAGCGTATTCGACACGTATATTTGGATATTACGATAGCTCATATAATGAACTAAAATGGTATGCGCCTTTTGGTGAAGCTACGGAAAACACGCACTTTATAGCGTATTCTATAGATGGGCAATATTGGTATGATTCAGCAAACGGTAGATCATGTGGTGTAGCAGCGGGCATTTATTCAAAGCCAATTTTAGCAGATGCACAACCAACAATTATAAACACACGACGCGGTCCGCAACCTTATTATTTGTTATGGAAACATGAAACAGGCGTAGATAAAGTTATAGGGACAGAGATTAACGCTATTCCTGCTAATTTTACCCATCGTATATTTGATATTTGCTCACAACCCGGAAATGAAAACAGATTATTAAGAAATCGTCGTGTTGAAGTTGATATAAACACTACTTCGCCAATGTCATTAAGCGTTATAAATTTGATGTGGGCTGCAGATTGGTATAACGGAAACGCAATAACTGACGGACCATTTTTATTTGATCGCTCAACGCAATTTATTGATATGGCAAGTCAAGGACGATTAGTTACTTTTAAGTTTGAAAGCAACTCAATTGGTGGAGATTTTCAAGGCGGCAAAACATTATATGATTGGGAAATTGGAGACGTTAACCCCTAATGGCAAATATAGCGACACCCCTACATTTGAATTTCAAAACTTGGGCGAATCAATTGCGATCAAGTTTAATAACCTATTACATTCCTATTCCGCCAGATGTTAGCGAATGGAGAGATTGGGCAAACCAAATAGTTAATACCAATCAAATTACAAATATCCCTATTGCTACAAAAATATCTTACCCTCTTGATAAAAACTGGAGAGATTGGGCATTACGATTTTATGCCATTATCCAAATTCAAAAAAAATAAAGTTTAGCAAAAATAATTACGCTTATCTATAGTCTGGGTTTAAATAACAAAATATAATTTTAGTATGAAATACTACTTATTATATTTGAGGAAAAAATGATTAACCCTTACGCAATGAACAATATGTCATATCCTGCTGGAACGCCCGTAAATCAAGGTTCCTCAATGGGTCAATATAGCCCTATGGGTATGAGCAACGCCATCACGTCACCAATGGCACAGCAACCACAAACATTTAAAAAAGGTGGTCGTGTTAAGAAATCAAAACTTACCGCTGCGCATATGTCGCCTCATGAATTAGATATTTTGGATGAGTTACAAGGTGGCCGAGAAGTTCATAACACTAGTGGGGCTAGATCATATTCTCATTTAGAGGAACTTTTAAAAAATCCTCATTTAAGGGCTTTAATCCATCAGCACGCTGCAAATACTCCGCATCATGAAATACCTAATCATCGCGAACACCATGCAGGTGGTGGGTTAACTCGTGATAGTGTTAACGCAATGAAAGCGCACGGGGTACATGGGGACTCAGAAGTAGCTTTAATTGGGCCACATACGCACCATTTCTTTAACACAATGGTTCCACATCCAAGCTATAACAAAATGGATGGTCACCCACAATATTTTAACCTTGGTAAAGCCATCGGTGGTATTGGAAAATCAATTGTAGGTGGTGTAAAAAAAGCTGGTACTGCGGTCGGCAAAGGTATCGTTACAGGCGCTAATAAAGTTAACGAATTTGCACACAGCCAAGGTGTAAAAGATTTCGGAAAAGGCTTTGTTTCAGGATTAGAAAAAGTAGGAAATGGCGTTATTGCAACCGGTGATTTCTTAAATAAATCTGGTATTGCACCAATTCTTGAAGCTGGCGCTATGGCTGTTGCCCCTGAGTTTGCAATTCCTGCTGTAGCTGCTGGAAATGCTGCGTTTTATGGAGCAAAGAAAGCTAAACAAGCAGCAGACGCAGCGCGTCAAATTCACGGTGCCGTTAAAAACATGCAAAGCAACCCAACTAATGTGCAAAACATGATAAGGAATGGATCAACTGTATTAAATCAAGGGCAGCAATTACATCAAACAGTTAATGGTAATTAAAAAATCACAAAGGGTATTTTAATGAAAAATCTTTATGCAAAAAAAATTCCTGGCCAACAAGATGTAAAACAACCTGATGATGTGCCAATGATTCTTTGCCATATGTCAAAGGATGAGCTAATCGGATTAGATACAATGCAAGGCGGGAAAATGATTGATGAGCCTACAGGTTTAAGGACTTACCCTAAACTTGCAAGCATCATTGAAATACCCATGGTAAAAGATTTTTTCGATCTTAATTTTGAATATTTCAAAAAAAATAAAAAATTACCTCCTGTTACAAAAGAAATTTACGAAAAAGTTAAAATTATTGAACCGCGATTTGTTGATGCTCCACAAGACAAAGTGCCTATAGCAAGCACTATTGAAAAAATGGGCAAAGGTGATGATAAAAAACTTGTTTATTTACCAATAAATTTTGTTTTGCATTTATTAGAAGGAATGGGTGCAACAACTGCCGATAAATTCCCTATTAATAGTAAAACTGGATTATTACAATTTGGTTTTTGGAAAGAAGTTGTAAGAGGTGCGGGAACTATAGTTGGCTTTATGGTTGGTGGTCCTGGCGGTGCTGCAATTGGAAATGCTATTGCCCATAAAGTAACCGGTGCTGATTGGGGCAAGTCACTCAAAAGAGGTTTGACTGCTGGTATAGGTTCTCTTGGTTATGTTGCTGGTGGTCCTTTGGGCGCTGGCTTAGGTACTGCTCTCGGAACAGGCGTAATTGAGGGCAAATCCTGGCAAAAGTCACTTATGCAAGGTTTAAAAATTGGTGCATTAACTTATGGCGGTGACCAATTGCTTGGTGGTGCTGAAGGTCTTACGTCGCTTGCTTCTGGAAATGGGGCCGGCGGTTATTTAGGTTCTTTAACTGGATCAACTGCTGCTGCAAGTACGGGAGCAAATACTGCTGGTCTTACAGCGGCTCAAGCAGGGCAACAGATAGCCAACCAATCTTTAACTAATGCGGCGGCTAGTAGTGGTGCCAGTAGTGGTCTAAGTGGCCTTTTAAGCAAAGCTGGGGATTTTGCAACCAGCCCTTTAGGTCTTTCCGCTATTGTTGGAGGTGCAAGTTTAATGGGTGAAAAACACAAAATTAAAGAACAAAACAAACAAGCCGAATTAAACAATGCTGCATATGAAAGAATGCGCAACGATGCAGGTTTAAATTTGCCTCCTATTCAAATGAGCGGTGACGATAATAGTTATGTTAAAAATCCAAATTATGATCACGACAATAACGAACCATTTTATATCAGAGGAAAAACGCAAAAGTATAAAGAGGGTGGCGTTGTAAGACAAAAGGCAATTAATCCTTACAATAGCAGAGGAATATTTGGGCCAGGAAATGGGCAAGACGACAGCATACGAACCAGAATACCATCAGGGACCTATATTATTGATGCTAGTACTACGTCTGATTTAGGTGACGGCTCAAGCACTGCCGGTTTAAAGGTTTTACAAAAAACCGTTAAACAAATACGGTCGCAATACCCAAAACATGTTATACGCCATGTAGAAAAGATCGTAAAAAAAGACTCAAAACATGTTCCAGTTTATGTAGCTAACGAAGAATTTCCAATAGATCCTGTTACAGTCGCTTTAAAAGGTGGCGGAAGTGTTGAAAGGGGAGCAAAGGTTTTTGATCAAATGGTTAAAAACATTCGCGCTCATAAAAACAGTAAAGGTTTAAGTTTGCCACCTAGAGCAAAGCAACCTTTACAGTATTTAAGGGGGTAATTTTTTATGTTAGCTCAGGCAAAGTTAAAAGCACTCCGAGAAGAGCAAAAAAATAGATTAGCGGGAAAACCAACATTTCCATTAGATAAAGAACGCATTGCAAATCTTTTATTTATGGGTGATCCCAATCCTTTAGAACAATATGATTTACATTATAACGAAGACGGATCAGTTAAAACAAGAGCACAGAAGATGCGAGCTGAACAAGTTCTAGCAGCAAAAAAAGAAGCAGAAAAAATAGCTGTTGCACCAATGGTTGATAGTTCCGGAGCTATTCCCCTTGAAAAAATAGCAGAATACTTTAACTCTTATAATTTACCTTCAGCGTCTGATTTACCTTTTAATGATAAAACCATTAATAATGATTTAAATAAACTTGAAAAAATTAAAAATGAAACTATTAGCTCAAATGATCCTATAGATGCCGACAAATTTATACGTATCAAATCAGCTTTTGAGGGTAATATTAATACTTTACAATCTGATTTGTCTAAAAGAGGGTATAGTTTAGCAACTCCGGCTGAGTCATTAAATGCATTAGTTTATGATGTGGAACGTAAAACAGCGCCCGCAAGAAGAAGATCACATTTAGAAAGTTTTGTAGAAAATTTAAACAATATAGAAAATCCTAGGTCTAGTAGATCTAGCAGCACACAACGATTGCCAAGAAATTCAAGTTTTGCGGATCAAGATTTTTTCAATCAATCGCCTGATAGATCTACCAGCTCGCAACGATTGCCAAGAAATGTAAGTTTTGCTGATCAATCTCCTAGCAGATCTAGGCATGCATCAGCGCCCTCGTTAAGTTCTTTATTATCATATCGAGAGCCAGAGCCTGCAAGTTCTTCTAGCTTCTCTAATAAAGTTGGTATTCCTGTTCCTAAACCGTTTTCACCTTATGACAATATATTTGGAAAAATTGGTATTCCTGTTCCTAAACCGTTTTCACCTTCTGGCAATACATCTGGAGCTTTCGCCGGAATGATACCTAAAGAAAATCTAGCAAAATTTTATCCCAACGGTATCACGCCAGAAGTTGCCATTGCTGTAAACAAAATGTTAGGTGCTAAAGACCCTAAGCCCGACGAATCAATTTACGGAAAAGCAGAAAATGGCAATAATCCATGGTTGAGTCAATATATTCACAATCTTTTGCAAGAAAATGAAAAAGAGAGAGGGAAAAAATTCCCACCTATAAAATCGCCATATGCCCCACGAAATGCCCTACAAGATACCGCTGCTTTAGAAACCGCAAAGTTAGTAGAAGAAAGCAAATTTCGATCTGAGGAAATGGAACTTGTTTATGACACCTTAAGGGACGCTGCAAGAACTGATCATTTTGATCAATTCTTACATGAAATGACAGGTGCGCACTATACCCCGGCTCAAGTTGAACAAATTCGCTCGGAATTAAACGAATCGTCCAAAGAGTCAAAATCTGATTTAAAAAAATTGTTTGAAAAAGTTGATTCAAATCTAGCACATCCAGAACGAAATCAAATTTTTGAGGATGTAAAACGTTCGCGTGGTGACTCAACAAAAATTGATAATTATTTAGTAAAAATTGAAAGTTTAACAAATCCTAGTCTTGTGCAAAGGGAGTTTGATTTAAAAAATCGCCATAATCAAACTAAAGGGCATTATGACGAGCTCGCCAATGAGTTAAGACGTGAAAATACACATCATTATTTAACCGAAATTTTACCAAATTTAAACGATCATTATATTTCAAAAGGCATGTTTCATTCTAACGCTCGTGGCAGACATCAACATAAAGTTTTGGAAAAGTTACAGAAAAACTTAAATGGTGAATTGGTAAAATTAAAAGTTCATGGTTTCGAAAAAGCACTTGAGGAAGAAGACAAAAGAGTTAAACGCAGCGTAGAAGGCTTACTTGCTGCAGAAAATATTTATACTAAAGATAAAGACCGCGCACTTAATACGGCTAATACTTTGTCAAATATCGTTGATAAAGAAAAAGAATTAAATTTAAAGGGAACTCAATTACAAAAAGAAGTTGTTAACGATCAAGAAGCAAAAACTTTAAATTCTCTTGATTTACAAAATAAAATTGTTGGTAAGGATCAAGACCGCGTACTTGAAAAAGCAACGCGGGCAGCTAATCTTGTTAACCAAGCACAACAGCATAAACTTATTGCTGCTAAAAACCTTTCTGCCGAAGAAGGCAAAGAATTAGGAAAACGAGTAATGTTAAATGAAAGTTTGGATGCTCATGGAGATAAGCAACAAGCTCAAGATTTGTCAGAAAAAAATGCAACTTATAAAGATGAACTTGCAGAACGTGATAATCAATTTGACAGAAATATTAAAGCAATGAATGCTGCGCTAAGAGTACCACAGCCAAATTTACCGCCTTATGTTCAGCAATCCACAGAAAATAAACCTAATCCATGGGGCACTGCTGCATCGGTAGCGGGAACTTTTGCGTCAGCTTTGTTAAATTCAAAAAATAAAAAAGGTGGACTTGTGAGAAATTTTGCAAAAGGAGGGCAAGTAAGTTTGCCTCAGGTAGAAGATGATGCACACACAAAAGTGTTGCTAGAGCATTACAACAAATTACAAGAACCAACAAGCAAGCGTGATGCTCTATTAATGGCCGTTGCGCAAATGGCGGCAAATTTTCAAAGGTCAGTTGGACAGACCCCATTACATGAGCCTTTAATTGAAGCTTACAAAAACACAAAACAAAGCGAAGCATTAAAAAGCGAAAGAGCTTTAACATTAATGCAACAAATCCAAGCATCAAGAATGAAGCAACAAGAGCTATTGGCTAATCTTGATTATCAAAATAGGCATTTGGCATCTCAAGACAAACACCACGGAACCACCGCAGCAGAATCAGCGCGACACAATAAGGCAGTAGAAGAGCTGACCAAAAAGGAATTAGAATATAAAAAATCTGCTTTAGGTATTAAAGAAGATAAACCATTATCAGAAAAATATTTATCACGAGAATCACAAAAAGAAGTAAATAAAAACAATGCCGAAATTGCATCAGATAAAGATAAATGGTTCTGGAACAGAATGGGCAAAGAAGAATTGGCGAGAAGAAAATACATCCAGCAACGCGCTGCGGTTGGCATAGAGCCATTAGTTGCGGAAGCGGAATATAGCCAATTAAAAGACCAAGAAAAAACACAAAAAAAGAAAAATTACTCACCATATCAAGAAACAACATATAAAGAACCAGCGGCAGCGTCAGAACCAAAAACGGTTGCTAAGCCTGTACAAACGCCTGCACTTTCTGGACTTCCTGCGTTACCTAAAAATAAAGTTTATGTTTATAGACCATCTAATAACGAAGTATATGTTGTAGATGCAAACCAAGCAGAGTTTTATTTGTCTCCCGAGCAAGGAGGTCAACTTGTCCAATAAAGACCCTTGGATAGCTAAAGGTGCCGTGTCAATAAAATCTATGGGTGATAAAAATGACTCATGGGTTGCAAATGGCGCTATTCCTGTAAAGCCAAAATTTGTTGAAGAAGAAGAGCAGGAATTCAAACCCGATAAATCATTAAAACGCGCGTTTGCTCGTACCGGTAGAGATTTAGCAGCTTCGCTTGGTGATGCTGCTGATATACCGTATATCGTAGCCGACGCTGCGCGGTACGCAAGTGTAAAGGGTGCTCGTGCATTAGGTGCAAATGTTGAAGATACGGAATTCGGCAAATGGGTCCCTAATTTTGGGCATCAAATAGCAAACAAAATTGATGAAGCTACCGGGGGATATACTGCCCCTCAAGACGACACCGAAAAGAATATAGAAGCAGCAACTAGGGCATTGGGTACGTTACCTTTAGGATTTGGTACAGGGGCAACAGTTGCTAAATATGCACCTAAAGCAGGTAAATTTTTAAAAACTATGTTTGCACCAACTGCGGAAAATGCAGCCGCTACCGCAGCCGGCGCCGCAGGGTCACAAGCAATTTTAAATGAAGATCCAGAAAACCAATGGGGTGCTTTAGCTGCTGGTTTAGCAAGTGGAACAAGTGCAGGCGTTGGCGTAAAAGGTTTAAAACATGTTGCAAAACATGGACCCTCAACCGCTGTTGGTTCTGTTATCGGAAAAGCTTTTAAAATTAATCCTGAAAAATTAGAAAAAATGGGTACTGTTCCATCAACATTGGCTGACATTTCAGATTCTCCAAACGCCGCTATTTTTGAAAATTCTATCAGCTGGGCGCCTGGTGCTTCTTACATAATGAAAAAATTTAGGCAAAATCAAGGAAAGCAAATAAGGGAAAATTTAGCTATTGGCGAAAATCCTATAGATAAAGATTCGGCCGGCGTTCTTGTCCAAAAATCAGCCAACAAAATTAAATCTGATCATAACGTTTCACAAAATGCTTTAGATGAAATTATAGAAAATTCGGGAGCCAAAAATGAATTGGTAAATGCAGAAAATACTTTAAATTTTGTACCTGAAAGAATAGCAGAATATCCAACGCAAGCAGGACAAGAATTTTTTCGGCAATTTACCCCTTGGTCGGCTAAAATATCAGATGCTTTAATTGATATGGCAAACGAAACGCTCGAAAAAAAAACAGTTTATAGTCCAGCAAAAAATGCATCAAAAAAAACCATTAAAGTTGGTGGAAAACCAGTTGATTTTGATAGTTTAAATATTGATTTACAAGATCAAATAAATAAAGTTTTTGAAGAAGCGGTGGAAGCAATAGCTGAAAAAACACCAAAAAAATCTAAGCCTTCACAATTACAAGAAGGCGCAAAAACTATGAATTTTAAAGAATTATTACTTGTTAAAAGAAAAATTGGATCAATTGTTAAAAATTTTGGTAAAACTTCAAATATTCCTGAAGGTGAATTAAAAATGTTATACGGTCAAATCAAAAAAGATTTTGACGCACATTTTTTAAAAATTGGTGGAGAAGGCCAAAAAGCTTGGAATAAATTTAATGCTGACGAAGTTTTTTATAAAACGCACCATCAAGATTTTATTAATGATTTAACAGATTTAAAAAACAATCCGAAAGCTTCATTTGAGTATGTGGCCGCTAATGGTAAAGGTGACAAACAATTTTATAATAACGCTTATAAAGGGTTAGATAACGCCGATCAAAAAAACTTACTTACCGCATTTATGGAAAATTTGGGTGCTGGTAAAGGTCAAGAGTGGAGCATTTTTGAAGCCAGAAAACAATTTTTAAAAAAATCACCCGGGGAACGTAACGCTTTATTAGCTCCCTTAACTGATGAAGAACGCAGAAATTTTTTGCAAACATTAGACGCTATAGGCCAAATTAATGCAAAAAAACTTTTTGAAAACACATCAGGTACCACTCATACCGCACAATTTCATAAGTACACACAAGCGGCCAAAGATATAGGTTTAGGTACTTTAGGTGTTTTAGCTGGTCAAACTGCTATGGCAGCAAAAATTGCACCCGCTGCTTTGTTATTACTTGCTCCTATAGGAGGGGCTGCACTATTTACCAATCAAAGGTTTTTACGATGGGCAGCTCAATCAGTTAAAAAAACAAATGCCGT
The DNA here is from genome assembly GCA_903891475.1 of uncultured Mucilaginibacter sp. Classification (GTDB taxonomy): domain Bacteria; phylum Bacteroidota; class Bacteroidia; order Sphingobacteriales; family Sphingobacteriaceae; genus Mucilaginibacter. Next base: position 25,992 of record CAITEP010000032.1, on the reverse strand, counting down.
ACAATATGGAAAACATTTGCAAAAATTCCCCGAATTAGATTTATTGCCGCAAAATGTTATTAATCAAATAAAAGAAAGCGGCCATCAAATCGTAGAAGAAAACAAAAAACCTCAAAGGTTACATATTCAAATGAGAAAGCCTAAGGATTAGAAAGATTCAATTTTTTTATCATTTAAATATAAAATTATATTTTCAATAGCTTTTGCAATTTCTGAATCTTTAAAGGATATTTGGTGATAAATTTGATCTTCTGAAAAATCCCCTACTAATTTAGAATATACATAATCTTCTATTATTGCTTTACAAATTAACAACTCAAAATTTTGTAATTTTCTTTTTGTTTTTGTTTTTATTGTTATTTTATTTTCAAAGTTATCAGTATTATCAAAATTAGTAATTATGTTTTTTTCTTGTTTTTCACCAGTTTTAGCTGCAATAAATTCAGAAATTAAATCGTTTTGATTTGTAAAAAGTATAGGGTTGCAATCTATTGATTGACCCAATGTAATTTTTGCTTGTTCAACTACGAGATTGTCTAAATCATCGATACCAAACATTTTATTAAATTCTTCTTCGATAAGACAAGCAACATCAGAAGAATTCGAAAAATTATTAATTATTTCATTTAATTTTTTGGTTTTATCAACAATAGGATATTTAAAGTCATATAACTTGCTTGAATTATCAATTGAATCTGACAACACCGTTTTATCAATATTATAATCAATCAAATTAATTTTTACTTCACCCTGAACGTCTCCAGCATTAATTTTTTTAAAGGGGTCTCTTAAATCAATAGTTTCACCAGCAGATGCTTTTTCTAATATGTTTTTAACCGCTTTTAAACGTTCTTCATTAGTTGGGTAGCCTTTGTGTTCAACAGTTCTAATTATTAAATCATGGATGGCATCGTCGGTTAATTCAATTTTCATTAAGCACCTATCATTTTTCGTTAAAATCTTAAGCATTTTTACTTATCTAACATTATCACAAGTCTGTATGGTTTAGGTGTAAAAATAAAGTAACCTTTATATGCAAAAAATTTTATTTATATTAATAACAAATATCAATTTTTATGTTTGCGAAATGACACATTGCACGCAATATCAAATTGATTTACCCAGTTTTCACAGTGTCACCTTTAAATCTTATAAGCGGCGTTTTTCTTAGTTTACCTTACTGACATTGACGACACTCTAAAAAATTTGGCCACAGTGTCAGTAATGTCAGTTGCAGTAACGGCACTTTCTAAATATCAAGGTGGCCGATCTGGTTTGGATTTTGTACAGATTGACTTTTTTCTGTAGCAGATTGATCAATTGTTGTAGGCAAAATAATCATTTGCTTTCTTAATGTTTCTTGTTCTTCCTCAGGTTCTACGTGTTTTTCTTCATACAACCCCTCTTTGTGAACCTTTAAAGAAACCCAATAAATAAAAAATATTGTAAAAATTATTAAAATAATTATTGCTATCATTTAATTTCCAATCCTAACTTTTTGAAGCAGCCTTGTAATAGCGTAATTACGGTAAGCTGGTTCTTTTGAAATAGTATTATCAATTGTTAAAGTTACCCCGCTAGGTTGATGCATCAAACAGACAAAGTTACCATTCTTGACCCAATTTATATTATTTTGCTCTAAACGCTCTATTAACGTTATGCTTTGGTTGAGTTTGTCACTGGTGGAAATGGTCATACTTGATTCCTTTATTCTGCTTTTTCTTTTTTTAATCATGGTATTACAAAATTAAAAGGACTGCGAATATTATCAGGTATAAAAAAAGTTTACACAAACACAATGCGCGGTTTTATCCACAAAAATTGTTAATAACCCTGTGGATAACCATTTTTAATTTGCTTAAAATTGTTGCTATTATTGGGTAAATAACCCTTTGCTTAAGATTTAAGCATTGCAACTGGTTCCAATTTGGAAACAGTTCAGTTATAAGGTTTTTCCGAATATCTTAAATGCAAAATTTTTTAAAAATGTTTGTTTCATGGGTTGATAAGTAAAAAAATCAAACATATGATTATTTAATCTTCGTGATTTAGATTAAAAACCTACGTTACGTTAGATAAAAAAATACCGGTTAGGATCAGTAACCGGTATTTGATCTTCAATCCATCTATCTCTACTAGAAAGGATCATATAATTTATGTTATACACCGGCTTAGCATCAAAAGTCAATATTCCGTATCAATTACCAGATTTTAACAAAAACTTTTATAATGCCTTTGATGAAATTGGCAAAAGATATGGTCCTTTAAGGCAAACCCTTTGCGAAAAACTTTATCAATCACAAAAGAACGCTTTTAATTCTAAAAATTATGGAATCAGTGATAATTGTTATTTTTGGACGCGTAACCCGCTTAAAAAATTAGCTTTATTGCTTAAGGTGTCCATTAGAACAATCCAGAGAGCAATAAAAGATTTAAAGGAATGTGGTTTGATCATCACGTCACAATTTAAAGAAAATTTAAAAAATTACAAAACCGGTCGGTTGATGACGGATTTATATATAGCCTTTGTCCCAGACAAATTACTTGAAATGGCCAACATATGTGTTGAAAAAATAAATGCATTAGTTGGCACTCAACCTGTGGATAACTCTACTAATAACGTGCAAGAATTTTTGCCATATGACGACAAAATGTCCACATCATATAAAGAAGATAATTTACCTATAAAACAAGATACTATTAATAGGTTTGATCACATTGTGGATAACTTTAAAAAGTTACCCACAACGTTACAAACCACAACAACCAAAATTATAAATTCAATATTAGGAAAAGAAAAAAATATGCCTTATGAGGGATGGAAAGAAGACAGACAACGTCTAGTTGATCTTTGGAATAACAAATTTAGCGACGAAAGTAGGGCTTTTGTTACACCAAACGCAGAATTTAATAACTTACTCCTTACTGCTTTTAAAAAGCTAGACAAGGATATTGAAAAATATATTAAGTACTTAGACCAGTTAAAACTATATGGTGATAAAACCCTCTATTCTTCAATTTTTAAAGGATTAACCCCGTTTGTAATGGACAAGGTGCAAATGGAACGTAAACGCCCATTAAAAGCGATGTATAGGATTTTAAACGAGAACGCTACATACAATCGAATTGAGGAACCTATCAAGCCAGTTGCAACACAATCTTTTGATGAAGCCGTAACAGGTTTAAACGATGCAGACGGTGATTTAGCCGATATATTAAAACGATTTGCTAATACGATTATAACAAAGGGCTAACTAACTTGCGTTAATTAGCCCTAAGCTTCATAAACTATTATATTATCAATAACAGATGTCACTAGGGTGAGTGTTTGTTTTTTAGAGATAACCTTTACAGGTCATTTCGAAAAGAACCCCGTAGTGACAATTACATAATAGCAAGAATTTTTTTTAATACAATCTTTTTTTTATTGATTTGTTAAAAATTTTAGGTAAAATATTATTTAATGAGTTAGTAATTTAATGTTGCATTAAAAGGGGAAAATATTATGCGTACAAAAGAATTAAGGCAAAAAGCCAATCACACACACTTTAAAGAAACTTGCAGTCAAATAAGTCAAAACGGGCTATCATTAGCTATTAACACTTTGTTTTTTGTGATTTTTATATGCTCACTATTACTGCTTTAATCAATTCTTTAAAACGCAACAACTATAGTAAATTAAAAAATATTTTATCGCAGGCGTTATTTTGCTTTAATTTCATAGCGATATTTATTTTGATAATTTATTATTTTATATATTGGTTTTTATAAACCAATATATAAGCTGTCTGCTAGCTTACGGCTTTTTTTAAAAAATAAATGGGTGGCCAGAGAAGGGGAGGCCACCCATTAGCGATCATTTAGAATGAGTAACTAAATGCAACTACATAATGTCATAATTAAAAAAAATTTTAAAGGTCTTTTTCTAAAACATTAAATATATTATTCACATTTTCAAGATTTGAAATTAATTCTTTAACAAATTCTGGTTCAAATTTTGACATGTGCGTATTTAAAAGATCTTTGAGTGTATTAGCAATATCAAGCCCTTTTTCAGTGAGGGATATAATCTTGCAACGATTGTCTGTTTCATCTGCTGATAAAGTAATAAATCCCAACTCAATCAACGTTTTTAAAGTGTACGACATATTTCGGTTAATATGATTTGATTTTAAAAACATGCTGATTGAGCTGTTTTGATTAGTAAGTGATAATTTATATAATAAAAAACAACTGTAACCGTTATTTATAGAAACGTTTTTTTTACGTATTCCCAAATTGATTAAATTTTGAAATTTAGTGTTGATATCACTTAATTTATTAAAAATTTCTAAATATTGCTCAATATTTAAGTTTTTGTTTTCATAAAAATTTAATTGTTCGTTGTTAATCATTTCACTTTTTAGTTTTAAAAATTTAATTCAATTGTAAAGCAATATTTACAACGTTGACAACCAGTTTTTAGCATTACACATATCTGAATCCATTGCCTTTGTGTCAGGATGAATCATTCGCATAATTTTTTCGGCTGCAGGTTTATTAACTTTCATCGCTGTAGCTTTTTTAATCATCCAAAGTTGTAAAAGTTCGGCTTTTACTATTGGGGTATGTTCAGCCTCATTTTCAACCACTATTGCTTTAGGAACATGTGAAACAACTTGATCAGATTTTTGGTTCATATCATTATTTTGGTTCGTATCATATTTCTTGTATAAATTGTTTTGTGCTTTTTCTGATACTTTAGCAGCGTCATCGTCATATTCTCCCGGAGATTGACCCGTCAAACATAAAAGGCCGTAACGCTCCGCATATGTGATGCTGCTGCCTAAATCTTGCATACTCGCAATTACTGGCTCTTCAGAAAGTCGAATAGTTTTGCCTTTTTCATCTTTTGTTGTTGGAATCTTTCCTATCAATTCAACATCAGTAAACATCACTGTTTGTGAGGCAGCATGCATAATATTAACCCTTAGAAAATTTGGTTTATCCTCACGTTGATAAGAATAAAAAATAATTCCATATTTGTTTAGTACTGGGACAATTGTTTTAATAACCATAGGCGTGTCAGAATATGAATAGTTCATATACGGTGTTTTTACATGTTTGTTTTTAGGAATGTCGGGGATTTCTTTTTGCGCTTTTAAAAATGCAGTGTAAATGTTCTCAGCGTTGTTTGTAATTGGTTCTTGAACTTCTAAAGCAGTAGTTAATTGTAGGGTTTTCATTTCCACTACGTTATTTAACATTTTATCTTCGGTTTCTTGTTTGATTTGATAGTCGATATCTTTAGTCATAAATTTTGATTTCCTTTAAATAATTGAGAGGCAGTATATAAAAGTTAAAATTGAAATAAAAATAAAAAAAGCAATAAATATAATTTCGTAATATTCATTTCTTCTTTTTTTTAATAAATTTGGAATAATAATTTTTGCAATTTTGACTGGGTTTTTTTCATAACTTACAAACTCCGATGCTTGTAACAATTTTACAAAATGTAATAATCTCGTATGTTGAATGTTTAGTTCGGGAAATTCATTAATCCATTGAAAATATCCATTAATAAGTAGGTGCATTTCTTTTTGTAAAAGTACCAATTTCCCTGCAAGTTGCTCGTATTGTTCTTGAGTTAATTTTTCGGGTTCATGTTGTTTTTTTTTATTTTTTAAATGTGGTGCAATATCGACCACGTTAAAATCATCTGACATTACTCACCCATAGGCACGATTTGTTCTTTTTTATCATAATTATTAATTATTTGTTTGCTATATTTAGGGTCAACAAAACTTTTTACAAAATAAACAATCATTAAAAAACATGATAATTTTAAAATCATTAAAACCCAATCGCCAGTTTTGGTTTTTGAATCAATAATATCAGCTTTTGTTTTTGTATTTTTTTTATCAGGGAATTTTTTAGCATATTTGGAATATCTCATTTTTTAGGCCTTGTTAAAAGTTAAATTACTTAAATATTTTATAAATTTTTTTTTATCTTGTAAAGATTTTACTATGTGATATCTTTAAAAAAAAATGTAAGGATTAAAAATGTCAGAAGATACACAAGATGATTTAATTTTTAAAAAATTGAGTGAAATAAAACAAAGTTTAGATACCATGAAAAACAATATTTTTGATCATTGGTATTGTACAACTTACACATTTAATATGGATTTACAAAATAACATGGTTGATGAATTAGAACATTTGATTGATTCATTAAAAATATTGAAAAAAAACATAAAAACCAATATGCAACTCAAGAGGAAATTAAATGCTTATAAGGACAAAAGAAATGGACGAGCTTTGCACAAAGCTTGCTGCGCTTACAAGCGAACTGCTCCATAAAGTTTTAAAAATAGATAACGAAAACGGAAATATTCAAACATTACAAAATTTTGAATTTGACGAAATAGAATCATCAATAATAATGATTAAAATAACCACTTCACAAATTGAAAAAGAATTGATGCATTTAAATGTAGTCAAACCAGAAAAAAAAGAAGATGACGACGATTTAAAACTTCTTAAATTTGAAAGAATTAAAGAAATAATCGAAGGATAATTGTATGAATGATGACAAAGTGGCAGTAGTCGTAAACATAGGTGAATATACAGTTCCTGAAGATCAAGCTTTTATAGTTCATATTTATAGGTTAAGTAAAATAGAAGGTCTTTATAATGAAACAATAGATACTTTAAATAGTTTATTTGATGATGAAGAATTTTATAACTCACTTACTAAAGGTCAAAAAAGAATTTTAATCAAAGGACAAGCTATTTATAAAAATTATATGTATTATTACATGAAAGATTTAAAAAAATTAAAAAAAGTTTTGATGAAAAAACATGACGTTAAAAAAAATAGTTAAATGGTTGAAAAATAATATAGAAGATTACCCACAAGACGACCCCACATTTAATCCCATGGGATTTGGGATGCTTCTAGCTTTTTTAATACCTGTATTATCTATTGCATTAAGTTTTCCCCTGTTATTTTTTTTGAAATTAATAGCTGAATTAGTAAAAATTACATGGAAAGCAATTTTTTAGGAGATTATAAGTATGAAGAAACCTTTTTTAAATCAAGATACGCTGCTTTCAACAGAGCAGCTTGCCCAACGAACAGGATTTACAACCAGGTTTTGGGAAGCAAGACGGATTTCAGGTGATACACCACCCTTTATACGTTTAGGAAGACGAGCCATCCGATACCGTTCGGAAGATGTTGAAAAATGGTTATCAGCCAGGTTGTTTAACAATACATCAGATAAAGGAGAATCAAAAAATAATGGAGGAACTGTATGACATTCCCCCATCACAATTTGCAATTATACTATAGCAATATGCACACTCTAACACTAGCAGATATCGAACGAATTGCTCATAACCTTGGAAATGCTAAGGGAAATGCTAATGGTTATAGTTGTCTTTGCCCGGCCCACGATGACAGAACTCCTAGCCTATCCATGATGGCTTGCGTATTGTGGAAATATATTCCGTGTTTAGTAGACTTTTTATGGAACATATTCTTTAAATTAAAAGGATAGGGACATTACCCGACAGTGACAATTACATCTTCCCCCGTTCGACCTTTACCATTGCATGAAATACACCGCTTTGTTTTTACCACTTTGACGGCAAATTTCCGATACTGCTCATGCACCAAAGGATGATTTGAGTTTGTCAAAACCACATGGCAGCCTAACTCATGCAGGCGTTTAACCTCTACCGCCAGCTCGAGATGATCCTCTTCGTAAAACTGCTCTTTGGTGTAGCGTTTAAAATCAGCAGACTTTGATATAGGCAGATAAGGCGGGTCAAGAAAAATGAAATCTCCTGTTTGAGCGTTTTCCTTCAAAACAGTCTTATAGTCGCCGCAAATGATAATGGCGTTACTTAATAGCGTTGAGGCAGCTTTTAGCGAGTCTTCATCTATAATTTTTGGGTTCTTGTATCGACCAAACGGCACATTGAATTGACCTGATTTATTAACTCGGTACAGGCCGTTAAAACATGTTCTATTCAAGAATATGGTACGTGCTGCTGCCTCTAGGTTCGACAACTTGGTAACGTCCAATGCACGAGCAGCATAAAACACCTCTTCGGTATTTTCATAGCAGCGAAGCTCCGCCATTAGGCCCTCAACATCAGCTACAACACAACGATAGAGATTAATCAATTCTGAATTGCTATCTGCAATAATCCCTCTTAATGGCTGCACTGCAAAGAATACTGCACCGCCACCAAAAAAAGGCTCAATATATCGTCCATATTTTTGCGGAATCTTAGGGATTATCTCTCCTAAAAGCTGAGTCTTTCCACCAGCCCATTTCAATAATGGTTTGGCTAAAGCTAAAGAGGACGAATTGATAGGGGGTATTTTATTACTCATTAAAAAGCTCTTCCCTCGCTTAAAAGTTTCTTAAAATATTTTTTTATGTGAGAGTTACTGATTTCTTTTCCTCTTACAATACCTTCATTTTTCGATTCTTCTTGCGCCAACCGCCATGGATTATGTTTATCGTTGAAATGTGTCATTGCTGAAAGGTTTGAAGCTGAAGAGCTAGCATATCTATCCCATACACTGTTCAGTAGTTCTCTAATTTCCTTATGATCTTTGGGAATAGTCATAGTTTTAATCTCAACATTCTGTAAATCATCTGATACAACAAGCTCTTTCATGAGATAATTTTTAGCAATAGGATTGCTGCCAAAACCTTTAAACTCATGATAAATGGAGCTGCACACGGGTCCATATTCCCAGGCTTGCAAAGGCTCATTAATCAGTGGTTTTATTGTCTTTTCATTATCATGTAATGCCATGTACCAACCACTTGCAAAATACGTAAGTTTTTGCAAATGCATAGGAGTAATCTGTTGAGAACTACTCCAAGCTTTTTCTAAAAAATAATTAGCGACAGCACCAGGACTATAAATCATTCTATTCTCTTAAAAACTACCTCCAATAAGATTTAAACATAATACGTTAAACTTGGTTAAGCTTTAACGTTAATCAAACGTTTATTTTATTAGTTAGACAAAATAACCTTTGTTATTAAAATTATGTAAACTATTAAAACTAAAGCATATAAACAAAATTCATGATTCATAATTAAACTTCCTTAATTGATATAGGATACAAATTTTCAACCATCTTTTTTTTTAATATGTACATAGGCGTTTTCATGCCCTTAACGTCTACAAAATCAACAGTTCCATCTACGTTAAACAAAACAAAATCAACAACGTATTTAACATTGCCAGGCAAATGAAACGGTACTTGTCGAAGATGAAAAATAACATCACCCGCCGACTGTCTCGTTTTTAATTGCATATAATACGCCGCTTCTTTTTTAGAGCTAAACTTAATGCCGTCTAACTCCGTGGGCTTAGCCCTGAATTTGTGGCGTACTATCGGTTTATAGTTCAATTAATTGCTTTGCTTTCTGGTATTGGTATTTCCTCACCAATTTTTTTTTGTTTTTTAACCCTCGAAAATTGCAAATAATTTAATACTCCGTCAATTTCAATTTCTGCTAAAAATTTAGTCAAATCAAATAAAGCAACTGGATCAATTCTATTGTTTAATTCTAAATTACAAATAAAATCTTTATATTTATTAAAGAAATCACCAAAAATAACGCTGAAATCAAATAACATTTCATGAAATTCTGTCATTTCTGTTTCGCTTAATTTTTCTATTTCAATGTTTTTGTAAACCTGAGTTGAAAATTTAAGTCTTTCGTCGTCTGCTATTAATAGGGTTGGTTTGTCTGACATTACTCATTTTCCTTTAAAAAAAATAATTCATAAATTGTTATAGCCAAAACCATTAAAAGTAAAACAATGTCAGCTTTCATGATATTTATTGACTTCCTTTAACTTGTTAATAAATTGTTTAGGATTGTCGGTAATAATATCTTGATAAGTCCATTTTTCCACAGCTTCGCGCATTTTTTCGTGGTTCCTGTTGTGATCTACATCAACGCTTAAAGCAATTATAACTTGCAGCATTTCTTCCTTTTCTTTATGCAATGGATTGGGACTATTTACTCCAATGTATTTTGTAACATTTTTTTTGAAAGTTTTGATCAATAACAAATCAAACAAAGGATCTTCACCAAAATATTGCTTATCAAAAGGTAAGTACATCCAATCGGAAAATTCATTATCCAAAATCATTATGATTTCTTCCAGTAATTCTTCGTTTGTGTATACCTTTTGCTCTTGTATAAACGTCGTTTTAAACAAGGCCATTTATAAAACTTTCTATGTAGTTGAAAATATCAAATTTTTTATGTTAAATTATATCATAAATTTATACATTTTAAAGAATAAAATGAGTAAGCCTATTGGATCAAGAAATTCACGCAAAAATATTGTTAGTACTAAACAGCTCGACGGAAAGCTAGTTTCACCATTAACCGAGGAAGAAATAAAAAAAGCCCAAAAACGGTTATATCAACAAAGATGGTCTGATAAGAAAAAATTAAAGGAATTAGAAAAACATCTTAAAAATGAAAAATTAATTGTAAAAAAAGAACCTTCAAATATTACTTTAATATCCCCAACGTGGGAAAATATTTTTGGAAAGCCCATAAACGATTACACAAACAAGGATACCAAGATGTCGGAAAAATCGGACCAACAAAAACACGAAACACTTGCCGTTCAAGGTGAGATTAAATTTGGCGCTCAAAATAAAATTGAATCGGATCAAGAACTTGACCGTGATGAATTTGGAAAGTTTGTTAAAGGAAACAAAATTAAACGTGGCTATCGTAACCCGTATAAAAAAATCTTGAGCGAAGTTTCCAAAGAAGATTTTGAAATCATTAAAAATAAAATGCTTGAGCTTGCTAAAGCAGGGGATTTAAACGCTATTCAAGCTTTGTGTAAATACCTTATTCCACGTGAAAGGGATTTAACCCCACCTGAGCCATTACCTATTGAAATCAAAACAGAAACCGCAAAAGACCTTTCCAACTCTATGGATGCTATTATTAAATGTATGAGCGAGGGGGACATTTCAGTTGATGCAGGAAACATTTATATAACCTCATTAAAAGCCAAACGTGAATTTATGCAGGTTGCATTTATGGAAGAAGAAATAAAACAATTGAAAAACCGTATAACAGCAGTGGGAAAATAATATAATTGTTTTATGCGGCACTATGTACTAACTTAGTGCCGACCTCTCAGCGTACGAAAAAAATATAATTACAAAGGAATAATATGACAGAAAATAAAGAACGCGAAAAAATTGATATTGGGATTGAAGGTAATATATCAATCCATTAATAAAAAAAGCCCGCTAAAATGTTTAACAACTTCAAAAATGACCATTTGTTAACTTCGTCTTTGACTTATGTTAAATCACCAGCACATCGTATCAGAGACGATATGTTACGCCATGATTTTGCATCATGCGCAAACTTTCCTTTTTACGTAAATGAGCAGGTTAAGCAGCGTATTGAGTTTTTTAAAAAATACCTTGAATTGTTAAAACAAAAATGATTAAATGTTTTATCAAATTGGGGGGATTATGACAAAAAAACAGATATTAGAAAATCTTAAGGATTACTACATTCCATTTGAAAATAGAATTGTAGGTTCGTTAAATTTAGGTAAATATCAAGGTTTTGCTAATAAAATTACTTTTATTAATCTTAAACTTAATGATACAGATAGCGAAAAAAAAATTATAGTTGAACAAACTTATGATCTTGTCCCAGAAAGATTTGTTAAGACAATCAAACCTATTTCTACGGATGTTTATATAAAATATCGTGATATATTTGATCAATTACCTACTTCTAATGATTTTAAAATATATAAAGTTAAAGTTTACACAAACACTCCCAAAATTAAAAATTATAAGGATATGCAAGCGTTTCCAGGGTACACCATAAATTTATTGGCAAATTGTTTAGAATTAACAATTTATTATTTTACAAAGGTTAAATCTTAAAGGAAGTTTTACAATGGAAGTTAAAAAACTAGATGATTATTGCAAACTTCAAGGCAAAACATTACTTGAAATTTTGTTAAATGAGTATCCTTTGTTTAAATTAGGTAACGATGATTTTTGCCCCATATATAATGAATTTGACGGGCATATTATAAATGGCGTGTGGATCAATCGGGATTATAAGTTTAAAGCAACTGATCAAGACGTTATTAATAAAGTTAATGTTATTCGTGCTGATTATTTTGGGTCAGAATCAAACGTAGAAATTTTTAGCCGTAAAAGTTTTATCAGGTTAAAATACAAAAAAATTGTTTTAAAAAATGAAAGCGGTAAAATTAGGCATACCAAATGAAAATTAAAGAATTAAAAGAATTATTAAAAAAATATCCTGATGATTTAGCAGTCGTTATTGATGGGCATGAGGGCGGATACGATGATTTGTTTAGGGAAAGAATATTTCCTATAAAAATTGTGCGTGACGTTAATTGTGAGGATGATGCTCCAAAAAATCCTAATACAAAAAAAGAAACAGTGTTGTTATTAAGTAATAGTAATAGGTGCTATTAGATAAAGATTGTTTTGAAACAATGGAACCACAAGATTTTGCAGAATGGTATAACACAAAACCTGATTCTAAAGAATTACCAATATTGTTAATAAGACAATGTTAATTAAATTAAATTCGGCAACAATTAAAATAGGTATATCAGAATGCGCATAACGCTATTTAATTATAATGATTTAAACATTGAACTATACCAAGACGGCGTTAGTTATTGTTTACCCAATTCAAACGATCGTATTAAAGTAAAAGATCCAGATAAAGATATGTATACTATGTATGCTTTGGCGGATAATTTAAAAGCAGATGATAAAACGTATGATTTATTACTTAATTGTTTTGATTACGAATTTTTTATAAGAAATTCTTTATGCGCTTATTTCTTATATGCATTAAAAGTACCTTTAAAAAGATCTGAATGTTACCCCTATATTTCCGGCTTAAACTTATCATATACAGCAGAATATATTGATGACGATTATCTTGACGAATTATGTGCAAGATACAAACGAATTGTTTTGCCTTATTTGCATAAAAAGCATGATGAAATACACAACCCGCATGTATTAACGGTGAATCCTTATATTAGGCCGAGCAACGATTTCTATCAAAGATATGGTTTAATGATGAGGGAAGCGTTTGTTAAAGAGCAGGTTGAATTATTAAAAAATCAAAACAACAAAATAACTGTTAAGTAATTTTATATTTGTAAAAAAACCCTATATTTTTTCTTAAGAAAATTGTTAAAAAAAAGATATTAAATGAAATGGTCCATCCTACAAGCATTTGTCTAAATTTAATCAATGATGTAAAATAATTTTATATAAAATTTTTAAAGAGTTTAAAAATGCTTGAGGAAATTGTAAAAATATTAGCGAAAACAGACCCTAAGATAAAATACGTTTGGGAACATTACACAGTGAATAAGCAAACAGATTTGTTGCCTATCGCTGACATCCAATATTTTTGGGATACAATCCAAAAATACGCAGAGCCTAACGGCTTAAAAATTAACTAATAGAAAGAAAAATATGAATCCAGAAATTGTTAAAAGAATAAAAAATATAGCTGAATTTACAGACCAAAAAGAATTACCCACGATAATTTTTAATGAAATGCTGGAAATTATTATAAATGAAATGCGCGAAAAATCTATTGATCTTGAAGAAAAAGCCCCTGTTCCTGTCTTGAAAGGTATTGATAAAGATAAAATATCAAATGAAATGGTACATGCAACCTCATTAGTTGTTTGTGTAATGCTTGATATGATTCTAAGCGTGTTCACAAATAAATTAAGTAAGGATTTAGGAATTGAAGAAATGATGGGTAAAGTTAAAGAAGGGCAGAAAAAATAATATGAGTAAAGAATTTGAAACAAATGATGATCTTGTACGAAAAATTAAAATGATTGCAGATTTTACGGATAGTAAAGATATCTCAGACATGTTTTTTAAAGAAGTATTAAATATAATTTTACATGATTTGCGCAAAAAATCTATTGAACTTCAACAAGATAGTAACTTTAAATTTTTTAAAGAAATTAAATCAAAGGACGACATAACAAGTGAAAATTTTACAATTGCAACAGTGTTAGCTGCAACATTAGCTGATATAGTTTTATCTTATTTTACGCATAAATTAACAAAAGACATTGGGGTAGAAAGTTTTGTTAAAGGTATAAAGGAAAAATACAAATAATTTAGTACACCTTTAAAATATAAAATTCATCACTAATCTGAAATAAAACCCCCTTAAATCTTGTAAACTTTTTTGTTTAAGTATTATTGTTAAAATATACTTAAACAAAATTGGGGTTTTAATGTCTTCAGAACAAAATCTAGATAAAAATGAGTCAGCAAAACGTCATGATGCTTTAGCTTTAGCAATAGAGCTATACAAAGGCAACTTTTCAAAAAAAATCGAAGCTGAAAAATCAGATATTGAACAATTGTTTGTTCAAGCTGACTGGAATTTAAAATACATAAATAATGAATCAATCGATTATGCAGAAATGGTTGCACCAGCTGACGCTAAAAGATTACAAAATAATAAGTTGAGAAGCTATAAGTTTAGATGACATCCATCAAGACTTTAGGGAAGTCGTTAGCAGAAATAGATGCAGAAATTAACATTTGTTTAGGCGACCGACTTACCGACAAGCAACTTGGGGAAAAATGGCTTTGTGAAAATTCTTTTTATCTCTTTATTGATCGTGCATGGCCAATAATTGAACCGGGATGTGCTTTAATACCATCCTGGCACGTTGAGGCCATAGCCGAACATTTGGAGGCTTTATATCGATTAGACATAAATCGGCTACTTATTAACATTCCGCCGCGGTGTGGAAAATCAAATATTTGTTCTGTTTTGTTTACACCTTGGGTTTGGACTAACAGACCCGATTTAAGTTTCCTATATAGTTCTTATGCTAATTCTCTGTCGATTCGCGACAGTATTAAATGCCGTCGGCTTTTACAATCTCCATGGTATCGCAGTTTATGGGGTAGTCAATTTCAGTTAATGGCAGATGTTAATAACAAGATGAAATTTGATAATACTAAAGGTGGTTATCGTATCGCTTCCGCTGTTAAAAGTTCTGCTACAGGTTGGGGTGCATCTTTTGAAATAGAAGACGACCCAAACAATGTAAAAGAATCGGAAAGTAAAACGATTAGGGATTCTACCAACGATTGGCATGATTTCGTTATGTCGACACGTTACCAAGGAACATTAAAAGAATTTAGACGTTTAGTTATTCAGCAAAGAACCCATTCTCAAGATGTATCAGGTTTAATACTAAGCAAGCAAAATTCCGATTGGGTGCACTTATGTTTACCTATGGAATTTGAAACAAATTCTAAATGTGTAACGATTCCCTTAAGATCAACCAACGGTAAAAAATGGCGTGATCCACGTACAAAAGAAAACGAATTGCTTTGGCCTTCTGGTATTAACGCAAAACAGCTTCAAAAACTAAAACAAAGCGATTTTAGAGGCGACAGTTACCGCATATCAGGACAGTTGCAACAAAGACCTTCACCAAGTGAGGGCGGCATTATTAAAAAAGAATGGTTCCAAAAATGGCAAGAAAAGGAATTGCCAAACATTGAATTTGTTATGCAAAGCTGGGACACCGCACTTGTTGGCAATAGACCAGGTGCTGATAAAACTTCAAATTGTTATAGCGCTTGCACAACATGGGGAATATTCACAAACAGTGCAGGTATAAGAAATATTATCCTTTTGTCTTTGTATAAGGGGAAAGTTGAATATCCAGATTTACGCAAAATGGCAGTCAGGCTTTCCCAAAATTATTATGACACAGATTTAGAAAGGCCTATGAGCAGCAGCTATAAAATGAAAGCTGATCAAGTCCTTATTGAAGCCAAAGTAAGTGGCTATTCCCTTGCGCAAGATTTAATGCGTACTAATATTCCCGTCATGAAATTTAATCCCAATCTTGTTGGGGATAAAATTGCACGTGTTAGACGTGTTACTGACATTATAGAAAACGGCCTTGTCTGGTTGGTTTGTGATCCCCCTTCGTTCCATTTAAATGATTACGCTCAAGTATTTATAAATGATTGTGCAATGTTCCCAAATGGTGAAAGTAATGATACAATAGACTCAATGTCTCAAGCATTTATTCGATTTAAACAAACCGGAGAAATACTTATACCTGAAGATTACCCAGCTATTAAACAACGTAATTGGAAAAATTGGAATGGCGAAAACCTAAGAAGAGAAAGCAGATTATGAGTTTAGCAAATAACAATCCAACGCCTAACTATATCGCTTCCTTTGGTTCTGAGATTTTAACCCCCAATATTCCAAATGTTAACGAAATACCGGAAGAAGGTTATTTGTCAGAAGAGGGGTTAAGACATTTCGCGGATGGTTCAATAATTGTTGAGCCTAAAGATGACGAAGGATTGCCAAAACCAGTATTAGAATTTCACGAACAAAACGTAGCGGAGTTTTTGGATGATTCCGTGCTTAGCTCGATTGGCCATAGTTTAAGGATGGCAATTGAAGAAGACAAGGAAAGCCAACAAGAATTTTACCAAAACCTTTCTAATTTAATTAAACAATTAGGTTTTAGCCCTGACAAATTAAGTGCTGGTGGTGCTGATGGGGAAATCGGCGTAACGTCTCCAGCTGTTTTTGAAACATGGTTGCATTTCATAGCAACTATTATGGGTTCTATATGGCCAAGTAATAACCCGGTTGATTGCGTAATCATTGGGGAACCAACCGAAAAATTAGAAAACCAAGCCTATAGGGTATCAAGATTTTGTAGTAATTATTTGCAAAACATTGATAAAGGTTTTGATAAAGAGTTACAGCGCACTATTGCTTGGTCAATTTTTGACACTGTATATAGTAAAGTCTTTATTGACCCAGTTATGGGCAGGCCTACGCATCGTATGATTAAGCCTGAAGACTTTATAATCAATCGGGATTTATCTAGCCATCTTTCAGCAACTCGTAAAACTCAAGTTCACTATATGGACGAACGGGAGTTTGAACTAAGAAAATTAATTGGTGAATATCGGGACATTGATATTTTAACTACAAACTCAGATGGAGGAGATGACAATGTCATTGAGGAAACTCTCGACCAAATTAGCGGCTATCAAAGATCAAATAATCAAAATAGCTATAATTCTTCAAAATATGAAATATGGGAATGTCATTGTGAGTACAAAATTAAAGAAGATCCTAAAGCGGGTAAAATCGACATTGCGCTCCCATATATTATAACCCTTGATGCAAAATCAGGGACAATATTAAGAATATCCCGCAATTGGGATAAGGACGATTTCTTAAAGAAACATAAAGAATATTTCGTAAGTTGGGGTTTGTTCCCTAGTTTAGATGGTGAAAGTTACGGTATGGCGCAAACAGCAAGTAATGCTGCACAATGCGCTACACTTATGACTCAACAGTTAGCACAGTCTGCTTTATATGCAAACTTTCCAGCTGGTTTGTATTCCCAAGGTTTAAGATTAGAAAATAATTCCTTACGGCCGCGTAGTGGTGAGTGGTTACCGATTCAAACTGGGGGTAATCCCATCAGTGAATCTATCATGCCATTACCATATAAAGACCCAAGCCCAATTTTGATGGATATTAAAAACGGTATTGAGGACAGCATCCGTAAACCGTCAGCTATTGTTAACGATGCTATTACAGAAATGGCACCAAGAGCACCAGCGGCATCTGTGCTTGCAATGCTTGAAAATATGCAACGAGTGCCTAACTTTGTTTTGCAAGGCTACCACAAGTCATTCCAGCTAATGCTAGAGCTATTTAAAAATAGGTTTGCGGATTGGTTACCAGAAAATAAACCTTATCCTTTTAAGGTTCCTGGTGGTAATCACGAAATCATGAAAAATGATTTTTGCGATAGCATACAAATAGTACCTGCTAGTGATCCATCATTGCAAAATGCTATGTATCGTTTAATGCGTGCTGAAATCATTTTAAATAATGCGCGACAAAATCCCGAATTACATGATTTGCGCGTTGCAAATGAAATGTTTTATAAAAGTTTGAATATAAGCGTTGAAGATATAAACAAGTTGTTATTGCCAGCGCCTCCTAAAGACGACGACGCGCCACCACCTTATTTAAATCCTATAAGTGAAAACCAAAACTTAATATTAGGAAAACCGATTAAAGCATATATAGATCAAGATCACGACGCGCATTTGATCGTTCATAAATCATTACTAGATAACCCAGACGCACAAGACCCTAACGTTATCGCTGCTAATCAAGCGCATCAAGCGGAACATGTGGCGTTTAAATTATTAATACAGTTTCAAGCACAAACTAATCAGCCATTGCCTGAGAATATCGAAGAGTTACCGCCAGAAATTCAAAATCAAATAGCAACAATGGCTGCACAACTAGCGCAACAGCAACAGGCAGAAGCTCAAGAGTCAGCTCCGCCAGATCCTGCATTAATGCAAGCGCAAGCTACATTGATACAAGCACAAGCAGTTGCAGACGAAGTTAAAGTAAACGAATTAGAAATCAATCTAAAATCAGAAACAGATAAGATTAAACTTAATCTTGATCAAGCACGTTTAGAATATGATAAAGAAAAAACAATGCAAGATTTTGACTACAAAGAACGTGAGCTTCAATTTAACAGGGAACGTGTTATGAATGAGTTTCACAACAAACAGTTGGAACTTGAACTTAAAATGCAAGAAGTAGCCGGCAAGTTAAACATTGAACAACAAAAGGCTGGCATTGAAACACAGGTGCCAGAGCAAGAAGAAGTTAACAACGAGCTGTCAACTATGGAAAATGCACCAGAGCAAGATAATTATGTAGACAACACTGACGAAATATGATTAATTATAATGGGAAGGAACAAAATAACTCAGTTGAGTTAAATAATGTACCCGACCAGTAATAATTAATAAGGGGAAATAAAAATGAGAAAACTTTTAAACAAAATTGTATTAACTGGAAGTATATTAAGCGCTGTTTATGCAGGCGATAGATTGCCTTATTTAGATTTAAACCAATTACCTAGAAAAGGCATATTAAAAAACCGAGGGTCTTTAACAGCTTTGTCATTTGATCAATGCATAATGGATTTTAAAAATCCTGTTAGCGGTGGACTTTCTTTTATGAAAGCGTTTAATGATACGTTATCAAACTCAAAGTCAAATTCAGATATAGAATTTATAGAATATGTAACTATGGAAGCAATAGCGGGTTATATTCGCAAAGAACAAAAACCACATTCATTGGTTAAGTATTTTACAAATGTTAACGCTGTGTATAATAATTTTTCAAAAATTATAAGACATCTTGACGTAGCAAACGACACATCGGCAACGGTATTTTCAAGTTTGGAAACGACAAAATTATTTATTAAAAACGTTTTTGACCATGATTTTGAAAAATTATTAGTTGTTGTAGGTGCGCAAGTGAACACAATAGATATGAATGATTATGCGCTGGTTAAACATACAATCGAGCCTACTATGGTAGCTTTTATAGCACCTATTTTGTATGAAGCGCACGAATCAATTTTTAATTTTGTTTCAAAAATTAATCAAGAAATGTCGATGATTGATAAAGAAATCGAAAGAAGTGCTTGTTGTAGTAACTTTTTTTGGTTTAGTCGTAGATAATTAAACAAACAATAGCCGCCCATTATTTGAGCGGCTATTTAAAATTTCAAGTAAAAACCTTAAAAAATAAATACTCCGTGTATTTGTATTTTCTAAATAGTAATATAAAATAGTGATGTCGCGACTATTTTAAAATATTAACTTATAAGGAAAAAACAAAATGGATAGAGGATCAATGCCTGAATATAAAAGAAAATTAATGTCTTCATTGCATGACGCCGGTGGTCATGGTGAAAGAGCATCTTGCGGGATGCCAAGACATGAAAAAAAGCATAAAAAATATGCTGAAGGGGGCGCAGTAGAACTTCATAGTAACGCTATGAAAACAGACCCTGACAGAATGATGAATCCTCCCCGGGTTAGAATGGGCAAACCTCGTCCAGGTGAAGGACGGGTAGGAATGGCAAGACCTCGTCCAGGTGAGGGAAACGTAGACCACAAGTTCTTAGGTGGTTTAATGAACAAAGCAAAAAGTGTTGCTAGCAAAGCATCAACAGCAGCTAATCAGGCGTATAATACAGGTTCTCAATATGCTAACCAAGCACAAGCTGCTATTAAAGCAGGTCAAGAAATGGGCGCTAATTTAGGGGCAAAAGCCAATAAATTTGCAGATCAAGCTCAAGGCGCATTGAATCAAGATTTTGGCAACGAAACTTTAAACAAGTACGCTGGCCAAGCTAGGAACATGATAGGAAAAGCTCAAAATATGGGTAATTCTCTTGGTTCAAAAGCCAATCAATTTGCAGATCAAGCGCATCAAGGTATTGGTGTAGCACATGAAGTTGCGGGCCGTGCTAATAATTTGGCACATCAAGCAAATGAACAACTGCAGGCGGTACCTCATCGCCGTGGTGGTCAAGTTGACCGTAGAGCTAAAGGCGGCATAGGAAAAATGCGACATCAAGAGCTACCGCGTACAGGTGGATCTTACAACGCGCCTATGAACAAAGGGTATAGATAAATTTTTTTAAAAATATTACTATACTTAAAACCCTGGGTTTTCATATTTTCCCAGGGTTTTTTATTAAGCGTTTTTATCATTCGTCTAAATAGGATCCCGTTTTGGTATCGCGGTGAGTGCGAGTAAAGTCTCGCATGATAAAAAAACCAGATGTAGACTGTGTGTGTCTTTAGGTTTACATCTGGTGCTTAATGTAAACCGTTGGTCTGTTTTTATACAACAAATTGCTTATATGGCAATCTTTTATACAATTAAAAAAATAATTTTCCGTTGTGATAAACAATATCTGGGTAATAATCAAAAGAAGGATCTAACGTGCTGCCAGTTCTGGTATAAGCTGTGTTGTTGCTATATTTACCGGTTGTTCTAAATTTTGATCTTGGCTGTTTTTTGTTTCTTATTGGTTTGTGGTTACTTTTAAACTTTTTCAAGCTTTTTAAAGAATATTCGTGATACCAATTCCCATATTTTATTTTTCGTCTGACAATTTTTAATTGTCTTGCATAATAATTTACCATTTGAGAATCAATGTTTAGGTATTTTGCAGCTTCATATAATGTTAGCCATTGATCGTGTTCACTCATTACTTATCAAATACCTATTAAATCATTTCCAAATTTATAATAAAAAGTTTACCAAGTTGTTACAAGTTGTCATGGTTCATATGCGGAGAAAACCTTCGCAAATTTGCAATTCGCGAATCGCAAACATCCTAATTTTATCTATTAATTACTTTGTATATTATGTTTTATTAAATATAAGATTTTATAAAAGTTCAATTGATTTTCAGTAAAAGTTAAATAGAATATAAAATTTTTTACATAAATATAAAGTATAAATTTATTTTGTATTTTTAATAAAAAATATAGGGTTAAGTAATTTACACGATTTATTTACTTACATAGGATAATAGTAACACTAACTATTACTTGAAAGGTTTAAATCATGGATTCCTACGTATTCTTAGCTCATCTAAAAAATGCTTTTTTTAATCAAATAGAACCACTAAAAAATAATATTCTTAATGGAATAGCAACCGATTATCCTAAAGCTGTTGGTGCTTTAAATACACTTACAAATTTATTTAATGATTTAGAACCATTCCACGCAAAATGTTTAAATGCGCAAAACGCCAACTCTGGCAATTCTAACGCTGGGGCAGTTAGTGCAATAAATGCACCTACTCCAATTCAAAACCAAACATTACTTGGCGAAATTGTTAATTTTGGCGAAGCGGTAGTTTCTGATTTAGCTGCGTCTTCTGGGGCAGCTGCAACATCTTCTGGGGCAGTTGTTGATAGTACTGCAACATCTTCTGACTCTTCTAATCAGTAGGTGCTTATGACTAAGCAATCTTTATGTGAAAAAGAAACCGGCATTGATCCGATTGTTAAATCTTACTTTTTAATTGTTAGGGCTCCTAGAATTTCTAATAAGTCATCAGGTGGAATTATTTTGCCTGATAACTTTACTAAAAATTTTGAGACTAAATGTAATTTAGGAAAGGTCTTAAAAGTTGGACCAACTGCGTTTCAAAAAAACGAAGATTCAGACACAACACCTTATCAAGTTAAAGAAGGTGACTGGATTTATTATTTAAAATTTGAGCGTGCCGATGTGTATATAGCAAATCCCGCAGATATTAACGGGCATCAACTTTATTTCATCAATGACAATCGAATATTTGCAGTTTTAAAACAGGAAGATTTGCCAAAAGTTTTGGGTCATTTTTATGAGTCAGAAATGGAGGCCAGTAGATGATTGATGGAGAAAATCAAACATTATTTACAGCTACTGATGGCATGCCCCCTTCTGACGATAAAATTTCAGAAGAAGATTTAACAGTCGTTGTTGATGGGGAAGGTGATCAACCTCCCCCCAAAACTGAAAAAACATTTCATGAAAAACTTAACAATGAACGCACAAAAAACAAAAATCCATTTAAAGAACGGATAAGTCGTTTAACAAATGACGTTCATACTCAAAAGCAAACCAATCAAATGTTGCAAGCTGAATTAGCGGAGAAAAACCGACTTTTACAGCTTAAAGAACAAGAACTTAGGAACCGTGAGTTAAACACTCAACGACTTTATGAGTCAAATTTAGAAAATGAAGAACGTTCAATTTTACAAAATTTAAAATTGGCAAAAGAAGATGGCGACATTGACGCAGAAATTAAATTTCAGCAAGATTTAGCCCGCGTTAAAGGTGAGCAGACTACATATAATGTATTAAAGCAGCAGCAACAATATACACCTAGTGACGTTGAAGACTCAGATACAACGTTTTACCCAACAAATACTAATCCCTACAATTATGACGAATCTCAATATGCAGATGATCCGCAAGATCAATACGAAGAAGATTTGCCAGAAGCTTATCAAGAATTCTTAGATCGTAATCCTTGGGCTAATCCTAACTCTCAACAATATTCCCCCGAATTAGCCGACGAAGCAACCGTTTTTGCGGCCGAATTAAACAAAAGATTAAAGTTTAACAATAGCTCAAACATGATAGCTACAGATGAGTATTTCTCAACTATAGAAAATGTAATGCGTGAAAGATATTCTGTTGACGACTCAGAGTCTGACGCAGAGGAAGACTACAACGATTACGACCAATCCGAACAATACCAACAACAAGCAAGGTCAATATCTCCAGTAGGTGGAGTATCAAGACAGGGGGCAACAATGGCTGATCAATACGCAATGAACAAAGGCTCAAAAAGCACCGTACGTTTAACACCAGACGAATTTAAGTTAGCAAGAAATTTGCAAATTCCAGATCCTAAGCGTGAAGGATATTTTTTGCCTTCGGAGGAAGCCGTTAAACGTTACGCACAAAGCAAAGCCAAGTTTGCAAAAATGCCTTTTGACCCACGCTACACAATAACAAAAAACGGGTAAGGAAAAACAATCATGGATGTAGAAAACAAAATAAACCTTGAAAACGACGCTTTTAGTAAAATTTCTTTTAGAAAAAAAAAGGTTGTTGACCGTGGAAAAGAACATCAAACAGATGATCGCGCCCCTATAAATATTCACGTAGGACAAAGCCGTTTCAATATTGACCCTGAATTAATGGAAGCAGACCCAGACCATGTTTATGCATATATAGCTTATATGGACGGTTCAGAACCTAGACAAGATTATATAGACGATGCAACCGAAAGAGATTGGTGGCCTGTTAAACGTTCCGAACATCCTATGTTACAACAAAAATATTGTAACGATGTTTTCAGAGCCAAAGACGAATCGGGGGACGATTACATAAAACGCGGTGGGCAATTGTTAATGAAACGTCCCCGAGATTACCACGAAGCAGAAAATGCAGCTTTTGCAAATCTTAATAAAAAACACGAGGAATTCTCAAAATCCATGAAATTATTTGAGCATTCTTATAGAGGCCCAATACGGCCCGGGTTTTAAATATAACTTTTTAAAAAAATAGTTAGTTTAAATATTGACGGAAAGAATTAATGAGTTATACAATAAATTTAACATAAAGAATAATATTTATGTTCAATGTTTAGTTAAGTTTTGAGTATGACTTTTTAAACATCCTGGTTTCGGCCTTGTATCCTTTATCCATACTCTCCAAGTTTCCTAGGGTGGAAATTTGTAGCGCCTAAGTGCGTTTAATCCCTTAAAAAACAGTATTAATTTTTTTTTGGAGAATAAGGTATGGCTCTAGATGTAACAACCGCTAAGGGTTTGCAAGCGGCAAGAACGCAAACCAACGCTTCTTTTAATGGTCAAGTTTCAGAATATTTGATCGCTTCCGGTTACAATCAAAACATTTTTAGGGGCGATCTAGTCTATATATCTACAAACGGATATATACAAAATCTTTATGATTACAACAACCCAAACACTCACGCAGCCCCTGGTTATTTTAGCGCGTTATCTTTAGGTGTTTTTGATGGTTGTAGTTATCAAACCCCAGTATCAGTAAACCCAATCGATCCCGCATCACCTGGTCGTCAGTATTGGCCAGCAGGAACAAACACTCTCGGTGGTGTACCTGCGACTTGTTCAGTAATTACCGATCCACAAGTTGTTTATAACATCCAGACAACCAATTACACAGGCGCACCCTTAGTGCCAGTTGCTGGAAATGGTGCTACTCAAGCTAACGTTGGAAGTTTTGCGTCTGTTTATTTCCTTACATATGTAAGCAATGGAACAACTTTTGTTTCAGGAAACACAACAACTGGTGAATCACAGATGAGTTTGAATATTAGTACAGCTGTACGAGGCGGCGCAAGCACACTCAATTTATATATTGATTCTTTGTTTCTTAGCCCGACTAGCGTAGCAGGTCAACAGTTTAACAGTGTACAGGCAGTAATAAGCGCTGCTTATTACAGACAAATGCCAAATATCACAAATGTAGCATAATATAGGAGATTTTAAATGGCTTTAATGACACGCAGTAATTGGCCCACGCTATTACGCCCAGGTTTAGACGCAGTATTTGGAGATTGGAATACTTATCCAGACTTATATAAAGATGTATACCAAATATTCAAAAGTGACAAAGCTGTAGAATATACTATGGAAATGCAAGGTTTAGGCCTCGCAAGTTTGAAAAACGACGGGTCACCCATCAACATGGGAAGTATGCAACAGGGCTACCTCACGTCCTTCTCGCATAATTTCTATGGCATCGGGCTGCAATATTCTAGGGCATCGCTTGAAGATAATTTGTACGATGCAGAGTTCCCTCAGAATGCTTTGCAATTCCGTATGAGCTTACAGAATTTGCGCAATATTAATGCAATGTATCAATTTAACAATGCATTCAATTCGAATTCTCAAGTATCAGATGGACAGCCTTTGTGTTCTACAGCGCACCCAATTGCAACCGGTACGTTGGCAAACACATTTACTAACCCTGTAAGTTTGACTGAATCTTCTCTAGAAGATGCAATCACCGTGATTAAGCAGTGGCAGAACCTAGCCGGATTAACAATTAACATTAATCCTAAAGCTATTATGGTTCCTCCTAAGTTGGCATATCAGGCGTCACGTATTTTGAACTCAGCATATAGAACTGGCACCTCAAATAACGATATCAACGCAATAAGTCATGATAAGTATTTCCCAGGTGGAATTATCGTTAACCCATTCTTAACCAATCCTTACAATTGGTTTATTTTGACTAACGAGCCAGCGGCTTTGCGTATGTATCAACGTTCACCATTGGACATTGATTTTATTCTAGATCCTGTTACAGACAACAGCACTATACGTGCGGTTGAGCGTTATTCCTTCGGTACGTCAAACTGGCGCGCTGTTTGGGGTGCTGCAGGCGCTGCTTAATTAAATTGTTTTTGT
>CAITEP010000031.1 GCA_903891475.1 uncultured Mucilaginibacter sp. | reverse complement strand
TCCAGCTCATGTTTATCGTCGCAAATATTATTGCTGGCAAGTTGCACTCCTGCAGAGCTTGTTTCTCCTTATATCTGCTTGGGCTAGTTAGCAATTTTTCTAATCATTTCCACCAACTATTTTTGTCATCATTACCTTTTTACAAGTTAAATTTATCCAGATAATACTCAAAAACTTTTAGTAAAAATATTAAAATGGTTATTGTAAAATCATTTTAATATTTATACCAAAAGTTGTTGATGCCGTAACAAAAGTTTGTGAAGTATATGGTTTTGTAATTGTTGAATCGTAAAAGAAATTAAGATTAAAAACTTTACTAATCATATAATCAATTGAGGGTTTTACGGCTATATTTTGTGAACCTGAGGATATCTGGGCTCCAGGAACACCTGATTGGTAAATTAAAGTTTTACTATCCTGTAGAGAGAAATCAATTTTAAAGTTGATGTCCTTTTTGTTGGTTGAACCACTAAACCATCCAAATGGGAACCTGAAATCTCGTGCATGATAGCCCCATCCAAACACGTAAACATTTAAATTTTGCTGAGCAAGTTGAGTATTTGATATACTTAAACTTAAAGATCTACTCTTTCTGAATTCTAGTGATGCGGTCATTCCATCCTTAAAACGCGCGTCAATTCCAAAAAGTGGTATAAATTGTTCGAGTATGCTTATTTGGGAAAATTGGTAGAATGGTAAAAAATCATTATTTGCATCTCGTGATGATACTGCACCATTGGATTGTTTAAATTGTAACGAGGTGCTGTACCCATTTACATTATATGATGACTTATATCCATTTTTTATATCAATTGATTCGAACACATCGCTAAACAATGATAACTTACTGAGTCCATTGTAAGTCATTAACCAATTTGGTATCGGGATAGATGGGAACTGATTGAGACTTGAAGTTGTTGCACTTTTTCCGGTATAGGCAGCCAGAAATGCTGGTACAAGTACATCTTGAGAATTAGGACCATACCCATCGGCAAACCCATTTAGTGCTGACCCAGATGAATTTGGATTTGATTTTCCCAAACGTTGAGATATTGCACTTTCATTATCCAAAAACTTCTGGTAGGTAGCTGATGTATTATCAATTCCAGAAATTTTTGAAAACGAGGTGGCAATTGTCATATAGCTTATCGTATAGTTACCTGTAGTAATTGGATTTAACTCCTGGATATTATTTGATCCATCAAGCGATTTAATACTACTTTGATAGGTATGATCTTGCGTTTTATAGGCAGTTAAATCTATTTTCAATCCTTTAATAGGTTCAATACTACTTCTTAAGTGTAAATCTTCAGAATAGGTTGTTGAATATTGTTGATTTTGAAGTGTATCTGTACTAATCCATCCATTTGCAATTGCCCTTGCTCTAAGGTCAGCTTGGCTGCCTAATAAAAACCCAATCCCAGGCGAATTATATGTAAAATCTTGCCCGCCAAAGGTTGACTGAGGCAGGTAGCCTGGTATAAAAGTACCTCTTGTTTGGGTATAAGTGGCACTAATATTTTTTATACTTGTAAGCAAATTAATCCAAAAATTATGGTTGTCTTTATCAGCCAATGCCCTTTTTAAAACCGGGAATTTATTATAAAGCATAGTAAAATTAAATGAAGGATTCAACTGAATTTGCTTTGAGTTTTGGATTGTATTCCCAACATCAAATTGCGGATCAGTTATAGCGAAAAGTGGTTGCCCTTGCCAAGTAAAATGTGTGGTATAATGCGCTACCAATGTAGTCCAATCTAAAAACGGTATTTTAGCTAGCGGAACAGTATATGCGAAATTAAGCGAATGATTGTAATTGGTAGTGCGCCCTAAAGTTAAAATATTCCGCCAAAGTGTATCAACTTTTAACCCATCTAACCTGCCAACAGGTTCATCAACTGTCGATAGGTTGGTGGCGTCAATGTCCATGGTTAATGATTTTGTTAAATTCCATCCCAAGCCATATATCCTCGTTATATTAAAGGTTTTATTAAAAGTAGTAGGTATTGCAATAATAGAGGTTGGGTCATTATTTCGTAAGGTATTTTCCGAATAAAATCTATCAAAATTAATACTATAGTTAATTCTGGTTGGCACTAAATCATAATTGATGCTTTTTACTAGAGCGAGCCAGTTTTTCTTTATTATTTTAGTAAACGGTTCACTGTAGTTAGCCTTATCTGAATAATTATAAGCAAACGTAACGTGGTATGTTCTTTCCACATCGTTTTGAACAGTAAAATCATGGTGTATATATTCAGTAAAGGCTAAACTAGCATTAAGATTTGTGATCGATAATATTTTAGCTTTCGCTTTAGTATCGGTATTAGTTATATGTACGTTGGTTAAATTTATACTAGTACGTGTTGTTATTGACTCAGTCGCATTTCGGATTGAATCGCGTTGTTGGGCCGTTTTTGCAGCATCAATTGATTGACTAAGCAATACATCAGGAGCAGCAGGGTTATATTCAGGCGCACTAACTTGATGCGAAACATCAACATATAATGGGATATGTACTCCTGCTTTAGCAGGAAAGAATTTACCCAATTCGAAAGTACCTGTAATATCATAGGTGCTATTATTGTCCATGCTGCGGTTATCAATTGTTGACTCGAGTGCACCAAAGCCAGCAGTACTTTTACTTGAGGCTATTGAAATATTTGCAAAGTCAGCCAATTTAGCATTTACCCTTCCGGTGGCCGCCCAACCATCTTGTTCTTTAAAATCAGTTAAGCGTAATTCATCAAACCAAACAACCCCCGATTTAGAAAGTCCATCATCAGTAGATGAAGTGGCGTTTGTTCTTAGCGGGTTACGTATACCTAGCATAATAGTTGACACTTGACTTAAATCAGGCTGGCCAACAATAGTGATATTGTTATACTTAAAGGGCATTGAAAGTGGCCAAGGCAATTTACCATAGTGCGAAGTATCCCTTCTCAATTTAGCATCAACAAGTGTTTGTAGTTGTAAATTTAGTTCATTGGCGGCAGGCCAAATAGCATTTGGATCTGAAGTGCCCGGTTGGGTTACCTGTAATGGTAATTCATACTCGTAATAATTATCAGTGTAATCTGTTCCTAAACGAATGAATGCATTAATATCATTATTTTTCAATGTAGAAGCATCGGCCGGATTACTTTCAGCATGTATAAACAAATTCAAATTCTTGTACTGTCGCAAGTCTTTATTTAATAATTTATAAGCCGCTCTCGAAAAACCATCACCCAGATTTGTTACCGCCACTGATAATGATTGTTCATTTAGTTTAGTATTTGCTTGCAAGCTACTAACATTGGTTTGTTGCTGTATACCTGGCGGAACTACATAAGGAATAGGCGTACGGTTTGCATCATCAAATACATTTACTGCCGCGACATCAAGGGTAGACAAATCAGACGGTGGATTATTCTTGAAGCTAGGATCCGCGATTACATAGGCTGGAGTGTTTTGCAAGTTAAACCCAATCCATGAACCCTCTACTAATTGCAAAGTGGCCATTCGCAAAACTGTAGTATCTTGAAAACCAGTTAAATACATTCGCATGTAGCGAATTGATTTAAAATCTTGAATATTACCAATTTTTGACTCATATGAATTAATCGGGATTCTGAATTGATACCATGTAACTGGTTGGGTTAGCCCATTTGCAAGCTTTACTGATGAGGTAATTTTATTGGTGATGAACTTATTTCCTACATATAAATCTTTAGGAGATAAGTGAACATGATATTCATAATATTCCTCATCCTGATCCATATTATTATCATGATTTACATCTTCACCGTCTGGTGATGGAGTGGAGGCAGAGGTTGTTAATCCAAGAAGCGCCTGTGATTGCTGTGTGGTAGGCGAATTACCTTCAGTACCATTGTACATGCTGTATCGTTGTAAAATACCGGCATTTGCCCTATCCAAGGCAGGTCCTTGATAGTATTGATAATCATCTGAGGAAGGGTCGGATTTAAATAAATTAGCCGCATCAGGGTTCATCTTACTTTGAGCCTGTAGAATATAAGGTAGAAATTTTGATTGTTCGCCAGCATCATTTAAGCCATCCAAACCAACATCCTGCAAGGCTCGGGTTGTTGGATCATTAGCAAAAGAGTTAACAACTGTTTGTACATTCGAAACTTTTCCCCAAGCAGTTTGCACTACCTGACTAGTATCACCATTTACTGGAAGGGCATTTTCTAAGCTTTTTTGTCCATCTTTCAAAATATCTTCAGAAACATTTCCAAGGTTAATTTTTAGATCCCCGCCAGTAGAATTTGGCTTATAGATAAATGGATCAAGCATCCAAAACTCAATGTAAACCACATTTAGGGCCTCAAAATCATTGGAGTTAAGGCTTTTAAAAATACCTCCCCATCTGTTTGCAGGGTTTTTAAGGGTACCATCAGGATTTATATTTTGAATATCGTAATTGTATGGACCGCGTACCATAGGATAGTAAGCAAGATCTAAGGTAGGTATACTATATGGTTGACCTGTTTGCGATTGCTGAGTAGGAAAAACCTCGTTCTGCAAAACCTGCCTTACATAATGATTAGATAACTCATTAGTATTTATTGGAATTGATGAACCAGAGTAAAAGATTGGATCGATGGTGTACCATGCCAAACGTGCCCTATTATAACCATAACTTAAATCATTGAACTTTGACGCTTCCTGAAAAGATTGCGGTGTACTTGAAATTTGCCAACCAACAGGGCTTTTAACATCTATTATTGAGGTGCTGTTTTCAAAATCATCTAAATAAACAGTTCCATTTTTTGCGCCGGCAAAGTTGGTAGTTGTTGGATTGCCAGGTAACAATTGGGCAAATTCTCCTGTAAAACTTATTGATGATGGTACTTTAGTATGTATAAACGGTAAAGCATCAACCATTTTTGTTAGAAATCTGGAATCGGTATTATAATTGGCATCAAAACCATATAAAGTATTTGATATGGATGAATTACCAATAACTTCATTTTGAGTTACAGGTTGCTCGGTAAGGTGCATTAAAGTAGCACCTAATTTTAAATCATCACTCATTTGATAATCAAACCTGCTACCAAATAAAGTTTTTTGTTGTACCCCAAATAAAGTATTGTTTTCAACATTGACTGATATAGGTTGGCCCGATAATAAAATAGCAGTATTTAGTATTCGAATAGTACCTGAACTATAATTAATTGTATAATCAATACCGTCCTTTAATGGTAAAGTACCCGCGTTAACTGTGACAGATCCTTGTGGTATGTTAACCGCATTTAATTGAAATTCTGACCCGCCCGAAGATGAAAATGTACCTTGAATGGTATATCTGTTTAAATTTGGAAACAATCGTTGCGCAACTGTTTGAGTGGAGTCATATAATTGTTGAAAGACATACCGACTAGCCAAATTTTGGTCAGCTGTTGTAAATTGGTTACTAAGATCTTTACCAAAAGGCTCTAGTACCGGAAATACTATTCTACCATATTGGGAATTTATGGTAACTCCTTCCAAAAAGTCGAAATATCCGTCTGGTTGTTTTTGCTGTTGTTGATCAAGATTATCAAGTCCAACAAGTTGTAGCCATAATTTGCTTTTTAAATTGCTAGATCCCTCTTCCATTATTGATTTTGGAATACCAGATTGATCATCAAGGCGGGAAATTGAAAGTTTAAAATTATTGGAACTAATTTGCGAGGCGTTTAATGAATAAATGTTTTTCATCATTAAATTCCAGGTAGGCAAACTGGTTTTTACCAATTGATTTTTTAATAGTTTTACATACAATACTTTAGAAGTATTAGGGTTAACCGGAATATCTGAGCTAAACTCACCTACTTGATAGGCAACCCCATTGTATGTATATTGATAAGCCACTGCTAAAACCTCGTCGTTATTAAGTGGCGTATTTAATGAAATATAGCCTAATTGAGGTTGTAAAGTATACTCTTTGGTGGTTAATTGCCTTGCATACTTTAGTTTTGCATAATTATCGGCTCCACCTTGACTTCCATTAAAGTAGTTTGATACTGTGTTTTGAGGATCGTTAGAAAGACGCGCGTTCGCAGGTAAATTGCGTAATAATGAGTTAGATTGTTGAGTAAATCCAGGCCCTTCAAATCCTGCAGGTAAGGATGAAAAACCAGATCCGCCTCTTACAAGAGTTGAATTATATGGCTTGTTTTCACCTAAATCCATAAAGGCAAGGATGTCTCTTGATCCTGTGGTTACATTTGTACGATTAGTAACCCAAACTTCAATTTTCGTGATATTTATATTTGTGCTGATAATGGGAATATTTGCAAGCGCATTATTATAATTATCATGAAAATATTGCGACAAAAAATAATGTTTGTTAGCTTCATAAGCCGACGCCGAAATTTTAAACTGTCCCTGTTGCCCTGTATTTGAAATGGTTATAGTTTGAGATTTTGAACGTTGTTGAGCTAAAATGGTAGTAACATCAAGTTTGCCAAACTTTAGCTTCGTTTTTAAACCAAATAAGGATTGGGTACCTGTTATCAATGTAGTTGGGAGCGGCATGCTTACAGTGCCTATTTCAATTTTTTGAATAATTTCATCAGGGGTACCTGTATAATCGAGTTTTACCTGATTTTCAAATTGAAATTGCGAATCCGTATTATAATTACCAGTAATTTTTAATTTAGTGCCAATATCACCGGTTAAATTTAGTTGTATTTTTTGATCGAAATTAAAATTAAACTGATTTTGTTGTTGGGTATTAAATAATGGATTTTGACTACTAGTAACCTGACCTGCCAATATTGCCTCTGCCGAACCTTGTGGTCTTAAATCGACATTTGTGCCTCCAAATATTTGGTTAAAAGCTTCGCTTTGTATTTTGGTTTGAAGAATGAAACCAGGTTGCTGCGACTGATAAGCATAATTATTTGCTAATTGAGTAAAATAAGTTCGCTTGTTTATTCGCTGTGAAAGCTCAAGGTATTCTTGAAAAGTTAATTGTTGAGGCGGCCGATACAATAAATTCCCCACCCTTTCATAGAGTATATAGGTTCCGGTAATAGGGTTATATTCAATTGTTCTAACCAAATCTTTTGGATCTGCATCAAATATCCCATGCCTTAGGCGAAAATTATTTGTTTCGGTATATGTTAGTGGTAATTTTACAATAGCAGTATCTTTCTTTACCTGTGTAGGTTGCACTTGGGCAAATAAATTCTCAATGCCACCAATAGTAGCAATCAGAAAAATACTTAGGGCAAATTTGTAGGTAAAGTGTTTATTCAAAGTATGGCGTATAGTTTATTTACAAATTTTTAAGTGCCAATTTTATTAATTGTTCAACGTTTAGGTCGTTACCTACTTTACTTATTTCTTTTTCCAAAACCTTCTCTGCAATATTCCTATTAAAACCAAGCATAACCAATGCTGAAAGGGCTTCCTCGGCTGCTGTTTTATTTAATGGAACAACACTCAAGGTTTCTGGGCCTTCCTTTTTAAGCTTATCCTGAAGCTCTAAAATAATTCGCTGTGCAGATTTTGGTCCTATACCCTTAATCCTTTGAATCAACGTAACATTTCCACTAATTATTGCGTTTTGAATTTCAACCGGAGTAATTGATGACAACATCATTCTTCCGGTATTAGGTCCGATACCAGGTATTGAAATTAAATGCAAAAACAACCTGCGCTCTCCCTCATCGGCAAAACCATATAATGTATGTGCATCTTCCTTTACATGTAACCAGGTAAAAAGTTTGCACTTTTCGCTATCTTGAAGCTTTGCATAGGTATTTAACGATATATTAATATGATAGCCTATACCTCCCGCATCAATTACTACATAAGCCGCGCTTTTAAAAACTAACTTTCCATCAATATAAGCGTACATTATAAAATTTTTATTAAAGATAATTGATTATCGTAAACCAACCTATCTATTTAACATATTCCTAAAGTTAAATCCCTAACTCTTTGGCTTGGGCATCAATAACAGCTATGGTTATCATATTTACTATTTCCCTTACCGAACTTCCTAATTGCAATACGTGTACTGGTTTTTTTAAACCTAATAAAATAGGGCCAACAGCTTCGGCACCGCCAATTTCTTGCAATAATTTGTAAGCAATGTTTCCCGATTCCAAATTGGGGAAAATCAAAGTATTGGCTGGCACTCCTTTTAATGCCGAAAATGGAAAGTTATCAGCCAATAAACTTTCATTTAATGCAAAGTTAGCTTGCATATCGCCATCCACAATCATTTCTGGATATTTTTCATGCAAAATTTTAGTAGTTTCTCTCGTTTTCTCCGGAATTGGCCCTTCATTTGAACCAAAGTTAGAGTATGATAATAAAGCTACCCTTGGGTTGATATTAAACCTTCGTACCGAATGTTCAATTAAAACGGTAATATCAACCAATTCTTGAACAGTAGGATTTACATTAACGGTAGTATCACCAAAAAATATCGGACCTTTTTTGGTAATCATCATGTACATGCCTGCAACCCTGCTTACACCATCCTCGGTACCAATAATTTGTAAGGCGGGTTTTATAGTAGTAACATAATCCTTAGTAAGTCCAGATATCAAAGCATCAGCCCTCCCAAATTGAACCATGCAGGCACCGTAATAATTACGATCATGTAGAAACTTTCTCGATTCATATTGGGTTACCCCTCTACGCTGACGCTTATTGTATAGGTAATTAGCATACTCATCCAAATATTCACAATTTTCTTCCGGATCAATAATTTGAACATCGCCCAATTCAATATCATTATCCTTCATTATTTGCTTAATCCTATTCAGGTTGCCAAGCAATATAGGGGTTGCAATGCCTTCTTCTTTAACAATCTGAGCGGCTCGCAATATTTTATAAGTATCAGCTTCGGCAAATACAATCCGTTTTGGATTTTGCTTGGCCTTATTGGTTAGGTTACGAAGTAACTTATCATTTATATCAATCCTCGATCGTAATCCTTCCAAATAGCTATCCCAATCAGTAATTGCTTTACGTGCCACGCCCGAATCAATCGCAGCTCGTGCAACTGCTGATGAAACCTCGGTAATTAACCTTGGATCCATTGGTTTTGGAATAATATAATCGCGCCCAAATTTCAGGTTGGTGGTATTATAGGCTAAGTTAACCGCTTCGGGGATAGGTTTTTTTGCCATTTCGGCAATGGCATTTACCGCGGCTATCTTCATCTCTTCATTGATAGCTGTTGCCCTAACATCAAGAGCTCCCCTAAAAATATAAGGAAAACCTAATACATTGTTTACCTGATTTGGGAAATCTGACCTACCAGTTGCCATGATAATATCATCGCGCGAATTGATTGCCAAGTTATAATCAATTTCGGGGACAGGATTAGCCATGGCAAAAACCACTGGCCTACTTGCCATTTGCTGTAACATTTGGGGTGTTACAATGTTTCCTGCCGAAAGCCCTACAAAAACATCGGCACCTATCAAAGCTTCGGCAAGGGTGGTAATATCTTTACGGGTAGTCGCAAATTCAAGTCTAATAGCGTCTAAATCGGTACGTTCGGTAGTTATTAACCCATTAATGTCAAACATTACCAGGTTTTCCTTTTTTACCCCGAGTGCCAGGTACATTTTTGAACATGAAATGGCAGCAGCTCCGGCACCACTTATCACCATCTTTATTTCACTCAGTTTTTTTTCTTGAATTTCGCAGGCATTTAATAAAGCCGCTCCCGAAATGATGGCAGTACCATGCTGATCGTCGTGCATCACCGGTATTTTCATTTCTGCCTTAAGCCTGCGCTCAATCTCAAAACAGGTAGGTGCAGAGATATCTTCTAAATTGATACCTCCAAAAGTAGGTTCGAGCGATTTTACAATATTTACAAACTCATCAACACTGGTGGCATTTATTTCAAGGTCGAAAACATCAATATCAGCGTATATTTTAAAAAGCAAACCCTTTCCTTCCATTACGGGTTTGCTAGCCTCAGGACCAATGTTGCCTAAACCTAAAACAGCTGTACCATTACTTATTACAGCTACCAAGTTACCTTTCGCCGTGTATTTGTAAATATCATCGGGATTATCGGCAATTCTTAAACATGGTTCCGCGACCCCTGGCGAGTAGGCCATAGTCAGGTCGCGTTGTGAGTTGGTAGGCTTGGTAGGTACTACTTGTATTTTACCTGGTCTTCCTTTTGAATGATAATTTAGCGCATCCTGATTAAGGGTTGGTTTATTCATTTTTTTTATTTCAAAGTTATTAAAATTACATTCTATAAGCTCCTAGAAGCTCCAAATAGAAATAATATTTAAACAACTCAATTTTTTATTTACAGAAAAACTAATTATCAATTTAATAATACTAGCTAACTGCTACGCCAGTAAATGTATTAACGTTCAAGGTTAAATAGTTTCGCTTTTTTCTCGAGTGCTTTTTTTCAGATTTTGGAATATTGCCATATAGCTTTATTTTTCTACCAATAGGTAATTTAAAGTTTTTTATATGATTCAACTTTTTTAAATCCTGCACATCCAAACCATAATTATCAGCAATATCTACAAGACTTTCTCCTTTTTTAACCTTATGGTACAGCGGTAGGTTAACTGTCTTTTTTTCAATTGTTTTTGAAGGCAATATATTAGCCACTTTTAATGAATCTTGATTTGGCAACACTATATTTCCGTATAGTGCTTTAAATTTGTCACATGCTTCTTCAGGAATAATCAACCTGGCCGGGGTTATCGTTGAGCCGTTTACAACTTTCTTTTTAAGTTGAGGATTCATGCTTGACAATACAGCATAATCGATATCTAATCCTTTTGATATATCTTTCAAAGTCACATATTTATCAACCAAAACGGTATCTGTTTTTATGGAACAGTTACATTCTTTTGGGATAATATTATGAACATTGTAATAGTTGAAAACATAGTTAATGGCTATGAATGCCGGGACATAACCGCGGGTTTCCATGGGTAGGTAATTGCGAATTTTCCAAAAATCAGTCGACCCACCTGCCTTTTCAATTGCTCTTTCTACATTTTTTTTACCACAATTGTAGGAAGCAATTGCCAATAACCAGTCGCCAAATTCTTCATAAGCATCTTTTAAGTATGCGGCGGCGGCATAACTTGCTTGAATTGGATCACGACGCTGGTCTACATATTTATCAATACTCAGCCCATAGTTTTTAGCCGTTTTAAACATAAACTGCCAAGGGCCAGTTGCCCCTACTCTTGAAACAGCCAAAGGGTTTAATTTTGATTCAACAATGGAGAGATATTTTATCTCGTCGGGTATGCCAGCATCTCGAAATGCTTTTTCGTAAATTGGAAAGTAATATTTGGTAAGCCCTAAAACCTGTGCCATTTCATTTCGGTGCCTCAAGTATAAATTGATGTATCCTTGTACATATAAATTATAATCAAGAGGAACATCTTTAGAAATTGAATCAAGCCTTAATTTATAATCGTCAGGATTTTCACTAATACTTCCCAGTCGGACAATGGCATTTTCGGGATTACCTTTTGATGAAAAGGTAATCCTTTTTTTGGTGTGCTTGTGATGCCTTGATGTTTTAAAAATTGAACTTGCCTCAGCAACTTGAACCGATAAAAGAAAGAGAAATATGGTTAATAATCTATTCATTTTCAAACATAGTTCAGTAAACATTGTGTAATTAATGCCAATATATTATCTTTTTACAGTTTTAAGAAATAATTTGAAAAGTTTAGTAATTCCTGCTCCTCAAAATGCTTTGCAATTAACTGCAAACCTATTGGCAAACCTGCCTTGTTATTACCTACCGGCAACGAAATTGCAGGCGTACCTGTAAGTGAGGCTTGCACCGTGAAAATATCATGCAAATAGGTTTTTACAGGGTCGTTCTCTTCATTTCCTATATTAAAAGCAGGTTCGGGGGCGGTTGGTAACAGCATGAAATTGTAATTATTTAATATTTCATCGGTTTGTTGCCTAATTAGTCTTCTAACTTTTTGAGCTTTGGCATAATAAGCATCGTAATAGCCGGCACTTAAAACAAATGTACCAAGCATGATGCGGCGTTTTACTTCTTTACCAAAACCTTCGGAGCGTGATTTTTTATAGGTACTTTGTAAATCGGTTGCTTGCAGACTGCGGTATCCATAATGCACACCATCATATCTTGATAAGTTGGACGATGCCTCGGCGGTGGCTAATACATAGTAGGTAGGCACCAAATAATCAAGATATTTAAAAGTAATTGGTTCAACTGTATGCCCTTCGGCTTTAAGTTTTTGTATGTAGGTATTAAAAGTTGTCTTTACTTCTTCATCAACTCCAGGGCTGGTAAGTGCCTCCTGCAAATAAGCAATTTTTTTAGGTGTTGGAGTAGAGAGATTTTGTGAAAACGCGGGTACAGCTTTGGTAGAAAGTGTACTATCGTATTCGTCGGCACCCGATAGTATTTCTAATAACAGGGCAGCATCCTCTATTGATTGCGTAACGGTACCCACCTGATCGAACGATGAGGCGTAGGCGATAATGCCATGGCGGGATATTCTGCCATAGGTTGGCTTTAATCCAATTAGTCCACAAAAAGAAGCTGGTTGCCTAACTGAGCCACCTGTATCGGTACCAAGCGAGGCCAAGCACATGTTTGCCTGTACAGCAACTGTTGAGCCCCCTGAGGAGCCACCAGATACCTTAGCTTGATTAGCAAAGTTTTTTACCGGCCCGTAATAAGAGTTTTCGTTCGAGCCTCCCATGGCAAACTCATCGCAGTTGCAACGACCAATGATAATCGCATCCTCGCTTAACAAGCGTTCCACTACGGTTGAAGAATATATAGAAGTAAAACCCTCCAAAATTTTTGAAGAAGCACTGGCTTTGTGATCCTTATAGCAAATATTATCCTTAATGGCTATCACCATACCTGCTAACTTACCAGCTGTTCCCTCCTTAATTTTTGAGTCGATTTTTTTGGCTAAAAGCAAGGCCTCCTCTTCAAAAATTTCATTAAAAGCATTTAGCTCGGCATACTTTTTAATGTTAACCAAATAGCCTTCAACTAGTTTTTCAACAGTAATTTTATGGGCTATTATATCACTCCTTATTTCGTTTAAAGAGGTATAAACTTTAGTCATAAGGCTAAAATAAAAAACTTACCTATTGAATTGATTTTTGGTCAATAGGTAAGTTTGTATTAAAAAATACTACATAATTCAAAACTTAATAACCTAATTGTAAAACAATAAACAGCTTGTTATAAGCTGAATTACTATAGCTTGAATTTTATAAATTAGTTATACTTTAGGCTTTTCGTCGGTATGCGTGGTAGTAGTGGTATTGCTACTGCTTTCACCATTTTGGGCATCTTTAAATTCTTTCATGCCTTTGCCTAAACCTCTCATTAGTTCAGGTATTTTTTTACCGCCAAAAAACAATAATAGTGCCAATACAATTAATAGTATGTGCTGTGGTTCCAAAAGTCCCATGATTTATAATTTTTAAAGGTTAATATTATTTAAATTCTTAATGCTCTGTTATATGTCCATGCTGCGAGGCATCAACATGATTATTGGTATAATTATGCTGATTAGAAATATCATCTTTATTTTCAACATTATCTTCCGATGAAGTATGGTAGTTATCAAGCACAGGAATGGTATTTTCAACACCAGTATGATAACTTGAATCATATGTATTACTCTTCTCTGCCTGCTCATTTAATTTAGCCTCTGCTTTTTTTTCTTCAAGGCTGTTTATTTGGTTGTTTATTTCGCGCTTAACCCCTTCGGATGCATCTTTAAAATCGCGTATTCCTTTTCCAATGCCTCTGGCTATTTCCGGAAGTTTCTCACCACCAAAAAGCAT
This sequence comes from uncultured Mucilaginibacter sp., assembly GCA_903891475.1. Classification (GTDB taxonomy): domain Bacteria; phylum Bacteroidota; class Bacteroidia; order Sphingobacteriales; family Sphingobacteriaceae; genus Mucilaginibacter. Next base: position 157,820 of record CAITEP010000031.1, on the reverse strand, counting down.
CAAGGCTACTACTAAAATAAGTAGCATATCTGATGAAAACAGGTTTCCAATAAACAAAATGCTTGAAATATGCATATTACTTTATTAATTGAGGATACAAATATAGACAATAATAATTTTATATATTTCAAAAACTAATTGGAGGTTAGCCAAATTTTAGGATTTATAGCTACTTCTCCCTTATATATTGAGAAGGTTACAATAGCTTCTCCCGATGTTTGATCAAGTGCGACAGTTCCTATTATCTGCTTGGTACTAATTTTTTGTCCAGCCTTAACCGTTGTTGATTTAAGATTTGAATAAGCAGTATAGTATTCACCATGCTTAATAAGCACTAAAAACGTACCACTTATATCCTGCACCTGTTTCACCTCACCCTCAAAAACTGCCCTTACGTTTGAGCCCGGATTGGTACGTATATCCCAACCAAAGCTTTCATTTTCAATACCCAATTCATCATGATATTTACCAAAGTCTTGTTTAATTTCGCCATTGGTTACTGGCCACGGTAATGAGCCACGGTTTTCCAAAAAGTTATTTGATAGTTTTACCGACTCAGGTGTTGAAAGTAGTACCTCGCTGTTTGAGGAGCTCTTATTAATCGTCTTTTTACGCGTATCTGAAACTGCATTAATTTTTGATGTTCCGTCCTTCGATGCTAGTTTTTCTTCGGCCTCGGCTTTTCGCCTCGCTTCCTCAATATCACGTTTAATAGCTAAATTAATGGCACGGTTTGTTTTGGCAATTTTCCGCTGAACCTCTTTTTGTTGTTGCTTTAATATGCCTTGATGTTTTGATAATTCGGCAACAACCTTTATTTCAACATTTTTTTCTTTCCCAAGGTTCTCTTTTTCCCTTTTCTGGTCGGACAGCAGGTTACTCTTATCCTTTTTACTTTTATCGAGCACAGCCAATTTCACTCCCAACTCGGCTTGCATGGCTTGTATATATTTGGCTTGCCTTTCGCGATAGGTGCCAATTTGTTGCAGGTACTTTAAACGCTTGTACGATTGATTAAAATCTTTTGCTGCAAAAATAAACATAAGCTTATTGTATGAACTTTGGTTATGGTAGGTAAAAATCACCATGGCCGCATATTCATTTTTTAGTAGCTGCAATTGGTTTTGCAAATTATGAACAGAATTGGTAGTCTCTAAAATTTGATTATCCAAACCCCTTAATTGCGAGTTTATATTGTTTATTTCTTTCTCGCGGGTGGCTATTTTTTCCTTTAAAATACTGAGCTGCTTTAAACTTACCTTTTTATTGTTTGAGGTTTCCTCATATTCGCGGTTAAGCTGCTCTAATTCCTGCATGTACCTTTTCTTATCTCGCTTTAAATCATCGGAGCTTTGTGAAAATACCCGAGCCGATAAGCAAATAAAAAGTAAGAATAATATAGCCTTATAAAATTTCATTTATTTTAAATTTATAAAAACAGATTTATTAGCAACTAAGCAATTTTACCATAAAAGAAGCAAAAAAAATTATTTGATAAGTACATGGACTTAAATTTATTGCACTTCCTGATAGCTTTCCGGAATAGTAAAAGGAAATTCCAATTGTTGATTAAAATCAGCCTTCAAATAATGTAAACCTAATTGTATTTTTTTTGTACTTGTTAACGCCCTTATATCAATTTGAGCAGGAATGCTTTTATCGCCAACCTGAAATTGCCCACTATTGGTAATTTGTAGCTCTTGCCCTTTATTAAGATTAGTTAATACCGTTTGCAAAGCCATTAATTTTTTATTTGCTTGAAAGCTATAATCAATACTATTTAAGCTACCAGTTAGCAAGGTAGTATCGCCACGGGTGGCAACCGCAGCCTTCTCATTTAAAAGTTCCTTAATGGCATTACCAATTAGCACCGAGCTAATGGCCTTGAAATTAATATCATTGCCTGCAATTGTTTGAAGGTAACTAAATGTTTTTTTAAAATACACCCCTTGCAAACGGTTAATAAGCCAAATACTATCGGGAGTAATCAATATGCGGGCTGCCTCAATACCTGCTAAAGCAGTTATTGATATCCAAACCTTTTGGTTGCTTTTTATCTTGATGTTAAAGGTAACGTCGTAATTATCATTGCCCATTTGCAGCTTGGCATGTGCCTTGCCAGTAAATGTATCGAATTGGTTTTGTGCCAATTGTATTTGAGATATTATATTATTAATTACAACAATTGTATCGGGCTTTTTAGTTTGGCTAATAATCAATTGTTTTTTCACTTTACAACTCGCCAATATCACAAGAATACTTAAAGAAAGCATTTTAATAAAACGCGGTTTTAATAAGCGAAACTTAATATCTCTATTATTCAATATACTTTCTTTCATTTATTTTCTTTTCTAAAATCAGCGATTTATTGCCGGACATTTTAGCCTTTTTCCAATTTTCAACTGCTTTTTCAATATCCCCCATATAAAATACAATATCGCCATAGTGTTCAACTATTACATTGTTGTTGCTATTATCTGTAGCTAATGCCTTTTCAACCCAAAGTTTTGCATTGGTATAATCTTTTTGTTTAAAAAGAATCCATGCGTAAGTGTCTTGAAAAGAAGCTATGCCAGGTTGTAAATCAATAGCATGTTTTGATAGGCGAGCTGCTTTTTCGAGCTGCACCCCTCTTTGTGATAAATAATAAGCATAATTATTTAACGCATAAATGTTGTCGGGATTGTATGATAGTGCTTTTTCATAGGCTAGGTCTGAACTTTTATTGTCTTTTAAGCCATTATAACAATCGCCTAATGCGGAATAACTTTGTGAAAGTAAATCTTTGTCATCCAAATTTAAGGCGGTAGCATTTTGTAGATATTGCGTAGCCTTAGTAAAGTTATTTTTTTGCAACCATGCTACACCAACTAAATAATTCATCCATGCTTGGTTTGGAAAGTATGAAAGCGAAGTTTCACCATCTGCAATGGTAGCATCTAAATTATTTTCACTTAGTTCAATCCTTACCAATTGCTCCTGAACCTCATAAACCTGATTATTAATTGAAAAAGATTTACGATACATGGCTTTTGCATTGGCAACTTTACCATTTTGTAAAAGCATATTGCCATATATTTCATATGCCTTAGCCTCAGTAGGATGAACATCAACCAAAAGCTTTGAAAGTTGAAGCGCACTTGATTTGGCAGCAGAATCAGGGAAACGGGGCTGATAACCCACAACCATCCTTACTTTTTGGTCAAGTTCAATTTCAGGGTCGGCAAATGCTAGTAATAATTCATTAAAACTATTATTTTGATCTTGTTTATTTCTATAAATTTCGGCCAGTTCTAGGTGCAATAAACCGCTATTAGGGTTTAATTTTATCCCTTTTTTTAAGGTATTGATAGCCTTATCAATTAAATTATTGGTACTATAAAGTTCAGAAAGAAATAAATAGTATTTAGCCTTTTGGGGGTTATCGGCAATTAAAACTTCCAGTTGTTTTGCAGCCAAAGCAATATTGCCTTGCCTTAAGTAAGTTTTCTGCCTGCTGGCAAGTAATTCTTCGGTTGGACCTGTTAATTGTTCTAACTGAGCGTAAACCTCCAAGGCTTCACTATATTTTCCATCAAAAAAATATGCGTTTGCCTTGTTTAAGTAATATTCCGGTTTATCAGGGTTTATCCTAATCAATTCGCCAAAAACCTTTTGGAGTTTTACAAAGTCGTTACTGTTTTCATAACAAGCGGCCAAGGCAATCCAGTACCATTCATTATCAGGGTTTATTACTACATCCTTTTCTAACAAACTTTGCGCCTCACCATAGTTATTTAGTTTTCTTTTGATGTTGGCAAGCTCATAAATCGACGCATCATTATTAGGATCAATTTGGATTACCTTTTTAAAAATTTCGGCAGCTTTGGGTAAATTATCCGCTACTTTTTCTTTTAAAGCTTGAAAAAACAACTGGTTTATAATCAGGGTATCATTGTATGTTAATGATTTATTTAGAGTTTCTCCTTTACCTGAATCGGTATTTTGAGCAAATGAGCGAGAGGAAAAACAGATGGCAACCATAAAAAGTAAAAGTACAGTACACCTGTTCGGGGCAATCATGTCACCGATGCAAGTAAAAATGTACCTTTTAGCTTTCATAAATCTCTTAATAACCTTTAAACTGACACTTTATTCAATGCTTATTTAAATGTACCCTTATTTGGTGCCTGTATGGCCATATCCGCCTTCGCCCCTGGCAGTTTCATTCAGGATGGTTACTTCTTCCCAATTAGCCCTTTCGTGCCTTGCAATTACCATTTGGGCAATGCGGTCGCCAGCCTTAATTTCAAACACTTGATCTGATAGGTTAATCAGCAACACTTTAATTTCGCCCCTATAATCAGCATCAACCGTACCGGGGGAATTTACTATACTAATACCCGATTTAAAGGCCAAGCCACTGCGTGGGCGAATTTGTGCTTCAAAACCTATAGGCAGTTCAATATGTAAGCCTGTACCAATTAATTTACGTTCCATTGGCTTTAAGTAAACTACTTCCTGCACATCGGCACGCAAATCCATTCCGGCAGCGTGTTCGGTTTCATAGGCCGGCAGTATGTTTTTTGATTTATTAATTATCTTGATATTCATTGCTTAACAAACAGGTTCTTTAAATTTTTCCCTTCAAAATATAAAACGGCAGCTACATACAATAACAACAATGCGTTACCTGCAAAAATATTCCGTTTAAATATGGTGAAAGATAAAAAAACAATTACGATTGATGAAATAATATAGGCGAGGTTTTTTTTAATGTTATACGGAATGGGGTAATTTTTTTGTCCCCAAACATATGACAGCAGCATCATGGTGGTATAAGCAATTAATGATACCCAAGCCGAAGCCATATAGCTGTACTGCGGAATAAAGATTACGTTTAAAACAATGGTTAAAAACGCGCCAATGCCCGAAATATACAGGCCATATTTGGTTTGGTCGGATAGTTTATACCAGATTGACAAGTTCATGTAGATACCTAAACTAACATAACCAAAAAGCAAGGGCGGCACCACATTGAGCCCAACCCAGTAGGAAGGGTTATGAACATAATATTTTAGGATTTGTATATTGGCAATTACCGCCACAAAAATTACACAAACGGTAATTACAAAATAATCCATAATGCGGGCATAGGTTTGTCCTGAATTTTTGTTTTTTGCATGGCTAAAGAAAAAAGGCTCGGCACCTAACCTGAAGGCTTGTATAAAGATACTTAAAAATATGGAAATTCGGGCACAACCAGCATACACACCCACCTCATGTTCAATATTTGAATGAAGGAGTTTACCAAGTAATATTTTATCGCCGTTTTCATTAATGATATAGGATAGGTTGGCTATCAGTATCGGGAAACTGTAAACCAGCATCTCTTTAAACATTTTACCATCAAAAACAGGACGTAAGCCTCTTATCTCAGGTAATAAAAGTAATAGCGTAAAAAAACTTGCAATTAGATTCGAAAGGAAAACATATCCTATCCATCCGCTTATGTACCATTGTTTTAGCCAAACAGCCCCAAACAATTGATGGCGAATAATATAAGGTATGGCAAAAATGAAAATCAGATTCAATATGACAGTTATAGTAATATTTATAAGCTTAATTAGTCCATACTTTACCGGCCGACCATCCGCACGTAATTTGGCAAAGGGGATAACACACCAAGCGTCGAGCACTAAAATACCTATGAAATATTTTATATAAAGACTAAATTCATGTCGAGACGTATTATTGCCAATTTTTATAAACCCTGCAATAGCATTTGTAAATGGCAAGGTGATTGATAAAAACAATATGCTTATCAAAAAAACGGCCCAAAAACCATTGCTATAAACTTGTTTTTTATTATCGGCATATTTAATCAGGTACCTAAAAAAGGTGGTTTCCATCCCGAAGGAGAGCACAGCCTGCAACATGGAGGCATAAGCAAACATGGTTGAGAAAATACTGTATACTGCAGGAAGATATACTGAGGTATAAAGAGGCGTGAGTAATGAGCTCAATAACCTTTGGACAATGGTGCTTACCCCATAAATAGCCGTTTGACCAGCAAATTTTTTAGCAGTTGACAATGAAGAAATATTAAAAGTGAACTATCGGTATTAAAAACTTTTTTTTACGAGTTCAAAATTACGATAGTTTTTTAATTCTCCTGCGCTTGTTTCAACCGAATTAACGATGGCATCTTCCGGCCCCTCATTACACCAGTCTAAAAACATTTCGAGTGATATATCATCCCCTTCGGCAGCTATAATAACATTGCCGTTTGGTTCATTTTTAATAAAACCCTTTACCCCAAGTTGGTCGGCAACGGCTTTAGTCGAAAACCTAAAACCTACGCCTTGTACTTTACCTGTTATTATGATATCAAGGTGTTTCACCATGTTGTAAAGGTAAAAAATCTTAACAATTTATAAATTCAAATGAGGGTAGACAATCTACATAAGTTTATTAAATCAACGGGGTTACTTTAGTTTCGGGGGTAAATTCCCAATCATCAAGTCCCGAAATTAAATTCAATCCCGGGTTTTTACCAGGTTCAAGGCTACCTTTGTCATGGTCAATTCCCAAATATTTCGCGCCATTTAAGGTTGCCCATTCAATCAAAATTTCGGAGCTTATGCCAGGTATTTTACGTTGAATCACCTTCATTTCTTCCAATATTGATAAACCATCGTTAGAGGCTAAACTATCGGTACCCAGTGTTAGGTTAAAACCTTGGTTTAAGAATAGGTTTATTTTAGGGATGGTATTTTCAATGTATAAATTAGCATTTGGACAAAAACAAAAACTGATATTCCTATCAAATCGTTTTACAAAATATAAATCCTTTAAATTGGTAAAGGTATTATGAACAAATAAAATCCTTTGATTATTGGTAAGCAAAGGCACCATAGTTTGTAAGGAGTTACGTGCTTGCGGTTTAAAAAAATCAATGTTTATTCCAAAATATTCATATAAATCAATTATGGAGCCGGTTTTGTATCTAAAGAATTTATTTTCATCGGCAGATTCTTGGTTATGAATGCTTAGTAGGTTCTGCCCGAATTTGCTATTGTTTTTTATAAGCTTGAATAACTCTTTTGAAACCGAGTAGGGCGCATGTGGTGTAATAGAGCTAGGCATTGGTTTAAATTCTTCCAACAAGCTAAATGATTTATCAAACACTTCCTGAGCCCTGTCTGGCACAAAACCAAAGGCTTCCACAAAGGTATGGTAATACAATTTGCTGCTTTGCTTAACTGGTATACTTAAATTAGTATTAGAAATATCGCCCACAGCTACTATGCCATTATTATACATATCGGCGTCTGCTTGCTGGGCAGCATCAAGTACCTCATTTTTATCTGCTCCTCGGTGCTTTTGTACCTCTTCAATAAAATTAACCAAACCCTTTCCCTTTTCAACTTTTCCTTTAAGGTGCGAAAGCTCTAAATGGCAATGGGTATTAATAAATCCTGGGCAAATAATGCCACTCAATTTTTTAACTTGAATGTTCAACTGAGCCGCAGATGCATATGGTTCAGAAACTGAAATTATTTTCCCACTATCATCAACAGTTACTATACCATTTCTAATTGGACCAGAATTAACCGGGAAAACGTAATCGGCCTGAAAACTTTTCATGTATTGATTATATTAAAAAAAAAGAAAGATATTTTAAAAAAACAGTTTTTATACTGCTTGTTAATTATTGGCGCTATTACTGATTTTTATTACAAAAGGTTTCATTAATAAAAAATATTTTTTTATTTAGTACTTTTGCATAGTGATACCCGTAAAAAATAAAATCGATATCCGTAGCCTTAATCTTCCGGAACTACAGGAAAGTTTTAAAAATATGGGTGAAAAAGGTTTTAGAGCCTCCCAAGTTTATGAATGGTTATGGAAAAAAGCTTGTATCAATTTTGATGACATGAGTAATTTATCCAAAGACCTTCGGAAAAAGCTGGAAGAAAACTTTACCATCAATCACGTAAAAATCCACCATTCGCAATTTAGCACGGATAAAACTATAAAAAATTCCTTTATCCTTCATGACAAGCATTTGATAGAAGGAGTGCTTATACCTACCCCTGGACGAATGACTGCCTGTGTTTCTTCGCAAGTGGGTTGTAGCCTAACTTGCAAATTTTGTGCTACTGGATATATGGAGCGGAAGCGTAATTTGAATCCTGATGAAATTTATGATCAGGTAGTTTTAATTGACAGACAGGCACGCGAAAATTATGGCATTCCGTTATCAAACATTGTTTATATGGGCATGGGCGAACCCTTGCTTAATTATAAAAATGTAATCGAGTCAATAGAAAAAATAACATCGGATGATGGCCTAAACATGGCAGCTAAAAGGATTACAGTTTCGACTGCTGGTATTGCAAAAATGATAAAGAAACTTGGCGATGATGAGGTAAAATTTAATCTTGCGCTATCACTACATGCTGCCAATGATGAAAAGCGAAATACCATTATGCCAATTAACGAGCAAAACTCATTAAGGGCTCTTGCTGAGGCTTTAAAATATTACTATGCAAAAACAAAAAACCCGGTTACTTACGAATACATCATTTTTGATGGTGTAAATGATAATATACAAGATGCTATTGAATTGGCCAAATTCTGCAAGCATCTCCCCTGCAAAGTAAACATTATTGAATACAACCCCATTGCATTCGCCAGCTATATTAATGCAGGAGAGGACAAGGTAGAAGCTTTCGCTGATTATCTGCGTAAGCAAGATATCAATACAAATTTGCGCCGCAGTCGCGGTAAGGATATTGACGCGGCCTGCGGTCAGTTAGCCATCAAGGATATGGCTTCTTAATAATAAACCAACAATACTTTCTCAAATTCCGTTCAAAACCAACCGGTAAAATTATTTCATTATTTTTCGAAGGAAATAATAAATACTAGCGTCCAATAAATTAAAATCAGGCAAACTTTTGAGTGACCAAGAACTAGTAAATGCGGTTACGGGAGGCGATACAAAAGCTTTCGAGCAATTGGTAAGCACTTATAAAAAAAGTGTTTTCAATACCGTATTGGGTTTTTTGCACGATATTGAAAATGCCGAAGAAATAACGCAGGATGTTTTTGTAAAGGTTTATGAAACCATTGGTGGGTTTAAAGGAGAAGCAAAATTAAGCACCTGGATATATAGGATAAGTGTAAACCAAGCGCTTGATTATTTACGGAAAGCGAAAAGGAAAAAAAGGTTCGGTACCTTGCTTTCATTATTTAACAGCGAAAATGAGGTGGTTTACCAACCCGTAAATTTTGAGCATCCGGGAGTATTAATGGAAAACAAGGAAAAAGCCGTGCTATTGTTTAAGGCGATTGACGGACTGCCCGACAAGCAAAAAACAGCTTTTTTATTACAGAAGATAGAACATTGCAGTCAGCAAAAAATTGCCGAAATCATGCAATTGAATGAAGGAGCGGTTGAATCGTTATTAACAAGGGCTAAATTGAATTTGAGAAAAAGTTTAACTAGATATTATGCATCATGAAGAATTTAGAAGAAGCTGAAAAGCTAGCTGATGAAGCATTAAAAAGTATTGACAACATTCAGGCAGTGGAGGTAAATGAATTTTTATACACACGTATTAAAAGCCGTATAGAGGCTTTGGATGAAGGCATGGAAAAAGTATCTGCCTGGCCATTGTACCGTTTGGTGGCTATGCTTTTACTTTTTATTGCCATCAATATTGTTTCATTCAGTTATTTATCAAGTAGCGTTTCAGTAAATAAATCAATGAAAAATAACGAATTGAATACCTTTTCGGAGGATTACAATTTACAAAGTGGTCAAAATAACTACTAAAAAAATATTGCAATGAAAAAAAATACCATCTGGACCATTATTGTAATAGTACTTGTTTGTATTAATAGCATTGTATTGGTCTTAGTTTGGCTGAATGGAAAACCAGGCTCTTTTGATGGCAAGCGTACGCCACCTCAAGAATTTTTGATAAAGCAACTCCAAATGACGCAGCCCCAAATTGAAAAATTTGAAATATTGCGTAGAGCCCACCACCAAACTGTAGAAGATTTAAACGTAAAAATTAAACAGCTAAAGGATAGTTTGTTTAAAAATCTAAGTAATATCCGTGTAAAACAAAAAACCATCGACTCGCTCACAAATAAAATTGGTGAAAATTATGCGTTGATTAACAAAACCACCTATAACCATTTTCGTGATTTAAGGGCAATATTGCTACCTGAACAACAAGAAAAGCTCGATGCAATTATGAATCAGGTTTTACAAATGCTTAACAGAACAGGGACTCCTAACGGACAGGGTAATGGCGCAATGCCTCCTCCCCCACCAGATAATGGCCAACCAAATAATGGAGGTGAACAACCTGATAACCGACCTCAAGGGCCACCGCCACCAAATAATTAATGAAACTGCTAAATTTTAAAACAATAAATACTCAAAAATGAAAAAGACAGCGTTCAAATACATTGCTACCATTGGTTTATTACTAGTTATTGCTGACGCTTTTTTTGCCTGTAAAAAAACCGATACTACATCAACCTCAAGTGGTACAGCTTCCGTACCCGATGTTTACAAAAAGATTTATGGCGCCTCCAGCATAACATCCGATGGAATCTATATTACCATTAAAACTACCAATTTACCCGACCATAAAAGCGTGTACTATCCTACTACAAGTTCTTTATATGAAGCTTTTTCGGGTACTACTTATAATGGCAATACGTTTTCAAAAAATCCAAATTCTATTTCGTCTCAAAGTATCACCATAAAAATACCATTAAATCCAACGGTTGCTTCCAACCATGCCGCAACACCACTTGGCCCAATTGGGATTGCCTTAAACGGAGTAGTGTTTTTTAACCAATACGCCGCGGGTGGCAGTCCGCTCACCAATGAGGTTGCCGGGTTCGACCAATATTGGGGTCACCCTCAAAATAGTGGGGTGTATCATTACCATGTTGAGCCTAAATACCTAACCCAAACAAAATTTACCAGTTCGGCATTATTGGGTTTTCTGTTAGATGGTTTCCCGGTGTATGGACCACAAGAGAATGGCAAAACTTTAACGGATAGCGATTTAGATAGCTTTCACGGCCATACCAGTGTTACCGCCGAATATCCGAATGGAATTTATCATTATCACTTTACCCAGGAGGCTCCTTATTTAAATGGCTCTGGCTTTTATGGTACGGCAGGCACAATATCAAACTAATTGCAATTTGAAAATTATTGATTTTAGGCTCATTACTATCTTTTTCATGTTTAGTACTTCCTGTATTTGGCACGAAGAGGGTAATAATACTTTAAAAACGCCTAAAAAAATTCCAACTAGGTACATAAACGAATTAAATTCGGCTATTTCTAAAAACCAGGATACTATTTTTTACCTGAAAAAACCATTTTCAGGTTATATTTTTGACCTATTTGCCAATAGCGATACGGCATTTGTTGTTGGCTACTATAACGGTTTATTGGAAGGCATTACCCGTAAATGGTATCCAAACAAACAATTGATGGAAGAACGTTTGTATATTAATAACCGGAAAGAAGGAGTCCATAAAGGATGGTGGGCTAATGGAAAACCTAAATTTATTTTTGAGGTAAGTAATGATGAATATACAGGCTTTTATAAAGAATGGTTTAGCAATGGGCAAATGGCAAGGTGGTTTCATTATAAAAACGGACAAGAAGAGGGCAGCGAAAAAATGTGGTGGGACAATGGCAAAATACGAGCCAACTACGTAATCATCAGTGGTGAAAAATTTGGCTTATCAGGGCAAAAGCTATGTGTAAATAAAAACCTTAAGGAGGAGTTGAAGTGAGCAAAACTATTTTTAGTTTTATTTTAAGTTTGATTTTGGTTGGCTGTAAGCAAAAAACAGTTCCCTCGCTCCCGTACTTTAATACAGCCGACTTTACTCCTATTTGGATTGCTAAAAACTCGCCACAAATAACAAAATTACATTCCATTTCGCCATTTTTATTTACCGACCAAAACGGAAAAACGGTTACTGAGAGAACAACAAAAGGAAAGATTTATGTTGCCAACTTTTTTTTTACACGATGCCAAAACATTTGCCCTAAAATGATGGATAACCTTAAAAAGGTTGCCGAAGTTATTAGTGCGGATACCAATGTTTTAATTATATCGCACAGTGTAACACCCTATTTTGATAATGTGGCTGTTTTGAAAAAATATGCTAAGGAGAAAGCCATCACCTCTCAAAGTTGGTATTTGGTAACTGGTAATAAAGAGGCCATCTATAAAATTGCCCGAAAAAGCTACTTTGCCGATACGGTAACGAGTTCGGCCATAACTTCCCAATTTTTACATACCGAAAATTTTATTTTAGTTGATAAAAATCGCCATATTCGAGGTGTTTATAACGGAACAATTGAGTTGGAAGTTGAAAACCTAATCAGGCATATAAAATTGCTTGAACAAGAAAATTAGGCTAACCTGAAGCAATTTAGTATTTTTAGGCATGCGGAGTTTGAAAACAGGATATCTTACCGATTTTATTGCCTTATTCTTCCCCCAACTTTGCTCGGCTTGCAGGGAAAGCTTGGTAGCCAATGAATACATTTTATGTACGAATTGTTTATATAACCTTCCTTTTACCAATTTCCATTTAACTGCCGATAATATAGTTGCCCGCCAATTTTGGGGCAAAATTAAACTGGAAGCCGCTTACGCCTTGTATTACTTTAACAAGGGCGGTAAAATACAAAACCTAATGCACCAATTTAAATACAAAGGCGTACACCAAATTGGCAATATGTTAGGCAATATAGCGGGTGAACAACTAAGCAGGAACGAATTATTTAACACTGTCGATTTTATTATACCTGTACCCCTGCATAAAAAAAGACTACAACTGCGCGGATACAATCAAAGCGCCTGCTTTGCAGAAGGTTTGGCACAAAAGCTGAATGTACCAGTTGAACTTCATAATTTAGTACGCGAAATATCAACAGAGACCCAAACTCGAAAATCGAGGTTTGCCCGCTTTGAAAACATGCAGGATGTGTTTTTTATCGCCTCGCCCGAAAAATTGGCAAACAAACACATACTCCTAGTAGATGATATTGTAACTACCGGCTCAACACTGGAAGCATGCGGCCTTGCTCTTCTAAAAATTGAAGGTCTTAAATTAAGTGTTGCTACGATAGCTTATGCCGAGTAAGCCCTATTCATTAACAGGGGTTTTGCATGTTTTAATACCTAATAGGCTGTATAATGGACAAACACTTAAAATTGAGGTAAGCAAAAACACACCTGATACCACCAATAAAACAATACCAAGCACACCACTAATCACATTGGTAAAAAATAACACTATTAAAACAGCAGCAATCACTATTCGCAAGCTACGGTCGAGTATTCCCATGTTCTTTTTCATAATTGAAATTTTTTAATAAAAATAAGCCTTCTGCATAAAGAAATGGGTAACAAAAGTTACATTGAAAAATTAGCTAAAACTATTCAACAGCTTTATTTCGTTGCGATATAGTAATATTTTACCATCATTTTCCAGTTGTTTTAATAAGCGGGATATAACCACCCTGGAGGTGGCCATTTCATCGGCAATTTGGTAATGGGATACCTTGATGACATTTGAGCCCAAAAGTCGTTGTTTGTCTTTTAAGTAGGATATGAGCCTATCATCCAATTTATGAAAAGCAACGCTTTCAATTGATTTTAATAGTTCTAAAAAACGCTCGTTAAAGCTATGAGTAATATAGTTTCTCCAACTAGGATATTTGCTTTGCCATTCATCCAATTTAGTGTTGGGTATGGCAATTAGTTCAACATCGCCCTCGGCAACTGCCCTAATCTCGCTTTTTTTGGCCTCTACGCAACAACTATACGCCATTGAACAAGTATCATTGCTGGATAGGTAATACAAAAGCAATTCCCGTCCATTCTCATCCATTTTCAGAATTTTTATGGTGCCTTTGGTTACTATGGGCATAATTTTTATATACCTGCCATAGTCCATAATAATGTCGGCATCCTTAAAATACTTTAATTCGCCCACCTCCTCAATTTCTTTTAATAAAGCTGGCTCAAAATTTAAGTTGTAAGCAGTTAAATTATGCATGGAGCTAAGATAGGTTTAAAAATACGCTATTTAATACCTTCCACAATCGCAATTTAAGATATTAAAAGATATAGCTTTAAAATTTAAAAATAGCTCCAAGTGAAAAATAAAAAAGATTGGCATTTAGCGGTGGCGTATTTTTAGAAACTGTTGAAGGTAATTTATTTAGTGTAAGCGCGTAGGTTGGGGTAAAAGTAAGAATAAGTGGTCCTGTTTTATATACCATAGGCATAGAAAGCTCATAATCAAGTAAATTAAACCTATTTAATTTATTAACTATACTTGCTATTTCAGGGTGTTTGGCAAGGCTTTTTACCGTAAGCTTATACTTTTTAGTAACCAAATAAGAGTCGAAAAAATTTTGAGTCCCCGCATTTACCTCAACAGTTGGCGAAATAACCCCTAAATCATTGCTACCGAAAAGGCCTACTTTCGAAAAATCGTGCGAAAGCCCTCCATTGATCATTACATCGTCGCTGAACCCATTTTTTATAAAACTATACTCAACCTGAATAGAGGGTGTAATGATGCTATTGATATCATAATCAAGGCCGGCAGTTAATGTATAACTAATTGAGGAGCCTATTTCAGTACTTTTGGTATTATAAAAAAGCTTTGTGAATGAGAAACTACCACTCAAATTATCGGTGATATCATAATTGTATCCCGCCGCTATATTTCCGCCGTCAATTTGCTGGCTGGCATTATTTGGTAAAAAATAAAAACTAGAGGAAATATACATCCCATTTTTAAAGGTAACCTTGAGCTGTGGAATAAATATCGGTGTGGTGGTAGTGTCGGCTCTACCATAAAAAACATTATTACTTATAAAATTAACCGACCCTTTCAGGGTTGCTTTTTTACCCGACTTAAGTAAGGAATCTATAATTAATTCATCCTGCGCCTTTGCAATATGACAACCCAAAACCAATAACAAGGCAGATAAATAAAGATGTAAAGTTTTCATCAAATGTTTATATAGAATGGTGTATAACTTGATCGATAGACGAGGATAGTTTAAAATAGTTTAATTAACCATTACGAAATAAATTTTATTAATTTATTAAACCATTTAATTTGAGTCCCGTCATAAGGTACAAATAACACAAATAAACATAAAAGAATTAAAAAAAAAATGAAAAAGATTATTATCACCGCAATCGCCCTATTATTTTCAGCAATTACATTTGCGCAATCAAGCACCACAGCGCCTGCAACCCCCATTCAAGATTTGAAAGCCAATTTAGCTACGGCTAAAGGAAACTTATCCAACTCAAAAGAGGAATTAGCTACAGCAAAAAGCAATTTAGCAGCGTCAAATACTACATTAGCTACCGATAAGGCAACGCTAGTGGCAGCCAAAGCAAACAATGCTCCAAAAACTGAAATAAAAGCAGATAGAGCAGTTGTTATAGCAGATAAGGCCAATAAATTAACTGCAAAAACTGAGGTTATTACCGCTAAAGAGAATGTTCAGGCATCAAAAGCCGATCTTAAAGTTATTAAAACAGATTTGAAGGCTGCCAAGCTTGCCCGCAAAAGTGCAAAAGGTTAATGCCCGTAAATTTTACTTAAAATAGGGATTGCCAAAGGTTGGCAATCCTTATTTTACATATTGGGCTACGCTTTTCCAAGTGCCACCGTTTATTACATTGGCTATTCCATTTTGTTTTAAAACCATTTTTGCCATTGCACTCCTGCCGCCACTTTGACAAAACACCACTACCGATTTTTTATTTGCAAAACTGGCTAGCTTAGCTTTGATACTATCAACAGGAATATTAACAGCTCCTTTAACACTGCCGGATGAAAACTCGGCTGGCGACCTCACATCAACCAAAAAAGCACCTTCGCTTATGGCAGTTTGTAAATCAGCTCCTTCGTTGCCTTTAAATATTGATTTTATAAATTCGAACATATCAGTATTATTTAAAATTTTCGCCATTAATTATTTCCCTTGTCAATTATCTTACTTCTTTTTATTGGTACGGCACAACCATTAGCGCCACAACAACCGATATTAAAAATGGGCATAATGGTAAATAGCACGCCAATAAGCCCGATTTGTAAACTATGGGTATTGATTGCCTGCGCCATCACCATAAGACCTAAAAACAGTCTGATAAATCTGGGAAATGTCCAATTATAAAATACAGTTGATTTCATGCTCAAAACTAATGGTATAAAACAAGGATAACGGTAACAATTGTTACCTAGAAAGTTTATTTGGTATTTAGTATTTTAAATACTGATATGAAAAGTGGCAAAAAGGTTTACCTACACTTTTTGATAGCTACTCAATTTATCGAACAGAAGTTGGGTATCGAAGGGTTTAATGATATAGTCATTCATCCCTGATGCTTCGATTTCGTTTATTTCGGCAGTCATCATAGAGGCAGTGAGGGCTATGATGGGCAGATTTTGAAAATAAGGCGCTGATTTTTCCCTAATTGTACGGGTGGCATCTGTACCACTCATTTCGGGCATGTATATGTCCATCAAAACCACATCGTAGCTTTGGTTATTGGTAATTTTTTCAACAGCTTGTTTACCATCATCAGCAAATTCAGATAATACACCCCATTTATCAAGTATTTTTTTTAGCAACAACTTGTTAATCTGGTTATCGTCAACAATTAATACGTTCAGATTTAGCTTGTTATCGTTATCGGGCATTTTTGAATTAATAGCAGTTGATAGGATAAAATTTGATTAGATTATAAAAACTAATTGCCATACTTACTTTTAACGTAAATACGGCAATCAGCGTATAAAAATGATGTCAATAAAAATTATTCCTTATCGTCTTTATAAAGCGGAAAGTCTTCCATTAGCTTATGAGCCATTTTCCTAACCTTTTTAAGGTTATGCTCATCATCCGGCGCTACAATTACATGGTCAATCATTTCAACAATTTGTTCCATGTGTTTTTCTTTAAGCCCCCTGGTAGTAATAGCCGCAGTACCAAAGCGAATTCCGGAAGTTATGAATGGCGATTTATCATCATAAGGCACCATATTTTTGTTCGCGGTAATTTCGGCGGCAACCAAGGCATTTTCGGCAGCTTTACCTGTAATACCTTTATTGCGCAAATCAATCAGCATTAAGTGATTATCTGTTCCGCCTGATACAATTTCATAACCTAAGTTAGTAAACGCGCTAGCCATAGCTGCGGCATTCTTTTTAACCTGTAAAATGTATTTCATATAATCATCGGTCAAGGCCTCGCCAAATGCAATGGCCTTAGCCGCGATAATATGCTCAAGTGGGCCACCTTGGGTACCTGGGAAAACAGCCATATCAAGCACGTTCGACATTAGTCTGGTTTCTCCTTTAGGTGTTTTTAAGCCAAAAGGATTTTCAAAATCCTTACCCAATAAAATCATTCCGCCACGTGGCCCTCTTAAGGTTTTATGCGTAGTGGTGGTAACTATATGGCAAAAAGGCATCGGGTCGTTCAATAAACCACGGGCTATTAAGCCAGCCGGGTGCGAAATATCAGCCAAAACAATGGCACCAATTTCATCGGCTACATTTCTTATAAATTCATAGTCCCAATCGCGCGAATAGGCGGAGGCACCGCAAATAATCATTTTAGGCTTTTCGGCCAATGCAACTGCTTTCAATTGGTCGTAATCAACATAGCCAGTCTCCTTATTTACGCCATAAAAATGAGGCTGGTATAATTTTCCTGAAAAGTTTACAGGCGAACCATGTGTCAGGTGACCACCATGAGAAAGGTCGAATCCTAATATTTTATCGCCGGGGTTCAGGCAGCCCAACATTACCGCGGCATTGGCTTGCGCTCCCGAATGTGGCTGAACATTCACCCACTCGGCATTAAATAATTGTTTAGCCCTATCAATGGCAATGGTTTCTATTTCATCAACAACCTGACAGCCGCCATAATAACGTTTTCCCGGTAAACCTTCGGCATATTTGTTGGTAGCAACCGAGCCAGCCGCTTCCATAACCTGCTTGCTTACAAAGTTTTCTGAAGCAATCAATTCAATTCCTTCTTCCTGGCGTTGCTGCTCTTGGTCTAAAAGCTTAAAAATTAATTTATCTCTTTTCATGATGTATTTAAAGCGTGCTAAGGTATAAAAAATAGTGCTTAATTAAATATATCCTAGCTTTAAAACCTGTAATTTTTATGAGGGAAACCTAAATTTAGAGGTAATTATAATGGCTGTACATTTTCGGTTGGCTTTGCCGATATCCAAAAATTATTGAAGCCGAGACCAACCTGTATATCAATCAACTCCTGCTGTAACATCTCAAGAACCGCTAAAAAATTATATACAAAATGCACCTTGTTTTCGGAGTTAAGGGCGATGGCTTTGAAATCCATCATTTTATTTACCCGCAAAAGGCCTTCAATAGCTTTTTTTTGTTTTTCGATGGTATAGGGATATTGTGTAACGGTATGGGTAACTTCCTCTTTACGGTTAATGTAATTTTTCATCACCCTGCTATAAACCAACATGAGTTTATATAGGCTAATTTCCGAAAGTTCTTCACCGGGTAAAGGAGCAACTTCCACCTGAGCAATGTCAAAATTGATATTACCACGTTTCTCTTGTTTAAAACGCTCGTCTTCTAATGGTTGTAGTTCTAAGCATATCTCCTTAAACTTTTTATACTCAATGAGCTTTCTAATCAATTCTTCTCGGGTATCAACTTCGGTTCCACCTTCTTCAACCTCGTAGCGAGGTAATAGCATTTTGGCTTTTATCCGCATCAAGGTGGCTGCAACAAAAATAAATTCGCTGGCAAGCTCCATGTTAAGAATGGTCATTTGATGGATATAGTTTAAAAAGTCGTCGGCAATGCGGGCAATCGGGATATCCTGAATATCCAACTCATCTCTTTCAATAAAAAAGAGGAGCAAGTCGAACGGACCTTCAAACTGTGGGAGCTTTATTTCGAAACCATCTTCGGTCATAATCAGTGCAAAAATATACTTTATTATTTTATCTGCACATCAAACATCCATTTAGAACGGTTAATATGAAAGTCATTTAGTATAAAAATAAATATTTGTTACATTCTTTTATTTATAAAATAACGTACTTTGCGTGTTAAATTTTCTATTTTATGCCAATGCAGGTACCCGCTGGTAATTTATTGCAAAAAATTAATTTCCCTTCCGATTTACAGGAGCTTAAAGTTGATGAACTTAAACAGGTTTGTCAGGAACTGCGCCAATACATTATTGATGTTGTTTCGGTAAACGGAGGGCATTTTGCGGCCAGTTTAGGGGTTGTTGAGCTAACAGTAGCCTTGCAATATATACTCAACACTCCGTACGACCAATTGGTGTGGGATGTTGGTCATCAAGCTTATGGGCATAAAATACTTACCGGACGGAGAGATGAGTTTCATACCAATAGGGTTTATAACGGCCTGAGTGGTTTCCCAAAACGTTCGGAAAGTGAATATGATACCTTTGGCGTTGGGCATTCCTCCACCTCTATTTCGGCAGCCTTGGGCATGGCAGTAGCTTCACAATATAAAGGAGAAACAGACAGGCAGCATGTGGCCGTTATTGGCGATGGCTCGATGACTGCGGGTATGGCTTTTGAAGCCTTGAACCATGCAGGCATAGAAAACTCCAACCTGTTGGTGATTTTGAACGACAATAACATGTCGATCGACCCGAATGTAGGTGCCTTAAAAGAATATCTTACAGATATAACTACCTCCAAGCCATATAATAGATTTAGGGATGATATCGCGCATATACTTTCAAAACTTTCGGCAATTGGGCCGGATGCTTATAAAATTGCTCAAAAGCTAGAGAAAAGCATAAAGGGAACCTTGCTAAAAAGAAGCAACTTTTTCGAAGCCCTTAAGTTTAGGTACTTTGGCCCTATTGATGGGCACGATGTAGAACATCTGGTAAAAGTATTGCGCGACTTACGGGATATTCCCGGTCCGAAGCTTCTGCATTGCATTACCGTGAAAGGTAAAGGTTACGCACTTGCCGAAAAGGACCAAACCAAATGGCATGCACCCGGTTTATTTGATAAAATCACCGGCGAAATAAAAAAGACAAAATCGGATAAACCACAACCTCCAAAATATCAGGATGTATTTGGGCAAACTATTATTGAATTGGCCGAACAAAATACAAAGATTATGGGGGTAACACCAGCCATGCCTTCGGGTTGTTCGCTCAATTTAATGATGAAAGCGATGCCAAACCGTGCTTTTGATGTTGGTATTGCTGAGCAGCATGCGGTAACTTTCTCGGCCGGTTTGGCAACACAAGGATTGGTGCCTTTTTGTAATATATATTCGAGTTTTATGCAAAGGGCATACGACCAAGTGATTCACGATGTAGCGATACAAAAGCTGAACGTTGTTTTTTGTTTGGATAGGGCCGGTTTTGCTGGCGCTGATGGCGCAACACATCATGGTGCCTATGATTTGGCTTATATGCGCTGCATACCAAACATGACGGTATCAGCCCCGATGAATGAAGAGGAACTACGCAACCTCATGTATACCGCGCAGCTAGAAGATATGGGGCCTTTTGTGATTAGATATCCACGTGGTAATGGGGTGATGGTAGATTGGGAAAAACCACTAAAAGCTTTAACAGTTGGCAAAGGACGTAAGATATGTGATGGCGAGGAGATTGCCATCCTATCCATCGGGCACATTGGTAACGAAGTGGTAAAAGCCGTTGCCGAATTAAATGTGGATGGATTTTACCCAGCCCATTACGATATGCGATTTGTAAAACCCCTTGACCAAGTACTTTTGCATGAAGTATTTACTAAGTTTAAAAAGGTAATTACTGTTGAGGATGGTTGCCTTGAAGGTGGCATGGGCAGCGCTATTTTAGAGTTTATGGCCGATAATAATTATAGTGCGCAAGTTGTACGACTAGGTATACCTGATGCCTTTATTGAGCATGGCGAACAACCAGAATTATGGGCCGAATGTGGCTATGATGCAAATGGGATAGTTGAACAAGCTAAAAAGCTGAATATGCAACAAAACAAGCATACCATAGCTTCTTAAATATTTGTTTTGAGGTATTATTTTAATGCCTTGCAAGTGTGGAATTATTCAAATTGATAGAGGTTGGCATAGCCATTGCCTTTTAAAAAGACCTCTTTTTTTGCCAATTGCAAATCGGTGCTTATCATGTCGGTTATTAATTGGCTTAGGCTATACTTTGGTTGCCAGCCTAGTTTCTGTTTAGCTTTAGTTGCATCTCCAATCAAAAAATCAACCTCGGTTGGTCTATAATATTTAGTGTCAACCTTTACTATGGTTTGTCCAAATCTAAGGTTATCTGTGTTCAGCCCAAGTTCAAGCATTCTTTGTTCGTCCATATCAATAATCACTCCGCGCTCATTTTCATTTTTACCGCTAAATTCAACCTCTATTCCCAATTCAAAAAAGGCGATTTTTATAAATTCACGCACGCTGGTTGTAATGCCGGTAGCAATTACAAAATCTTCCGGAGTATCCTGTTGTAGCATTAGCCACATAGCTGCTACATAGTCTTTGGCATGACCCCAATCCCGCTGCGCCGATAGGTTACCAATAAACAAATAGCTTTGCAAACCCATCGCTATTTTTGTAGCTGCAATGGTTATTTTACGTGTAACAAATGTTTCTCCACGAACCGGGCTTTCATGATTAAACAGTATGCCATTGCAGGCATAAAAACCATAAGCCTCACGGTAGTTTACCATGATCCAATGGGCATAAAGCTTGGCAACCGCATAAGGCGACCGTGGGTAAAAAGGAGTAAATTCATTTTGAGGGGTTTCCTGAACCAAACCAAACAACTCTGAGGATGAAGCTTGGTAAATCCTTGTTTTATTACCCAAGCCTAGTAAACGTACCGCCTCCAGTATGCGTAAAGCGCCAATAGCATCGGTATTGGCTGTATATTCAGGGGTATCAAAACTAACCATTACATGGCTTTGCGCTGCCAGGTTATAAATTTCATCAGGTTTTATTTCTTCAATTACCCTAATCAAGTTGGTTGAATCTGTCAAATCGCCATAATGTAGTTTAAACTTCCCACCTTGTTCATGTTGGTCGTGGTATAAATGGTCTATTCGGGCGGTATTAAATAAAGAAGTACGCCTTTTTAGGCCATGCACTTCATACCCTTTTTCAAGCAAAAATTCAGCTAAATAGGCTCCGTCCTGACCCGTAATTCCAGTTATTAATGCAACTTTCATTTATTTTATAGGATTTCGTAAAATTCACCCGAGTACCTAATCAACAGCATTTAAAATTCAAATCGAGTAATACTAATGCTATTATTCTCCGGCTACCTCTTTAATTTCGAGGTCGTCGTTATAAATGGTACCCGAAGGTACCGAGGGAGCCGCATACAAGCCGAAATGCGCCTGAGCAAGCAAGCCATTTCCGTCGGCAATATTTGCGTATGATACCAGCGTACCATCTTGCCAAACCTTCGCATATCCTTTTCCGGGTCTCGTATCTAAATAAACCTTGATATTAACCCATTGCTTTTGCGGGAATGGTAGTGTAAAGGGCTGATACAACCAATTTTTTTGACCTTGTAAAGGCACGTGCATTAAATGCACATAGCCATTATAATCAAGATTTACCAGAATAGTGCGCGACCAGCTATCGGTACTATCGGTAGTCAAAGTAGCAAAACTCAACCATTGATTTTCGGGTGTGTGAGCCACCAATTTCATGTCCACCCAAACCCAAAAAGAAATATAACATGGCGTATGAAATACCCCGCCTGTAGTTTTCTGAAATTGTATGGTTGGATAAGCCCGGTGGTTATTATTTTGTGTAATGGTGCTTTCGGGGTTTACACCATAAATCCATGCTTTATGAGCATATTGACCTGAATGAACTTGTTCTGTTGATAATTGATGTGATGAAGTACCCATATAGTTTTGTGGCACTATAAAAAAATTACCAAAATCATTTACGCTTTCAAACGAAGTGGTAAAAGTGCGGTAATTGGTGATTGTGGCTATTGTATGTTTTCTGCAGTTTAAAAAAACTACACCTAAAATTAGAAAGATAAATAATTGGGGCAACCACAGCAAACGCTTAAACATACAATTAGAGGTTAAGTGCATTACATTTAAAACAAATATACAATTGATTTAATTGGTAGCAAACGTGTCCTTTTTTTAAGCAGTTTAATTTGGCTATTTAATTGTGTCAAAAGTTTCTTCTAGCTCTTGGTACCAATCAGCCCCATATTTTCTGATTAATGGTGCTTTTAAAAATTCAAATACCCTTACTTTTAATTCGTTGCCAAAAGAGCACGCCGGACTGCAAATACTCCAGCGGTCGTAATTCAGCACGTCAAACTCCGGGTATTTTGTTATTCGGATAGGATATAAATGGCAGGAGATAGGTTTTTGCCAATTTACGGCACCCTGCTCATACGCTTTTTCAATGGCGCATTTAGTAATTCCGTTTTCCCAAATCACATAAGCGCATTCCTTATTTACATCAACGCAAGGGGTGGTATAATCGCCTTCAAAATCGGTTACATAGGTGCCATTTTTTTCAATGGTATCAATCCCTTTTTGCGTCATAAACGGCTTTACTTTCGAATAAATTTCATTTAAAGTATCCAATTCAGCCATTTCAAGCGGCGCGCCCGAATCTCCTTCCAAACAACATGCACCCTTGCATTTATTTAAATTGCAAACAAAGTTTTCCTTAATCAAATCCTCATGCAGCAAAACGCTTCCAACTTCAATCATTTTTATTTACTTATAGGATTTAATGGGAATTTCAAGTTCTTTACCCCCGTTAAATCCATGGTTACACTGCCTAAAATAAGCTCAACATGTGCTTTTAAAGGTATTCGGTTATCATCATCGGTTATCCACAAATATAGCTTACTATCTTTACGGAATACCCTTCCAGGTATAATGGTGGGGTTGAATTTTAAACAATTAAATTCACCTAACTCACCTTTTATTTTTTCCTTCCCCTTATAGGTTATACTTAATGTATGGATTCCATCCTCTAAAAAATATTTCAAATCAAAAGTATCACCTATCTGAATCTTTGAAATATCAATACTTCTTGAAAAATAATAGGCCGATAAAAAATCAAACACCTTGCCTTTAAACGGAAATGTCCCTTTCGAAGTGGTAATTTTTTCATCCGCATGGCTAAATGTCACATCGTCGGAATATTTGTAACTGGCTTCGTGCCTGTTTTCGGTATAAAAATAGGGCAAAAGTGTTTTTTGATCAATGTACGATTCGTATTGATTACGTACCTTATAAAAAAAATCAAACGAACCCGCTGTTTTGCCATCTGCTACTATATGATATACCGGATGCCCATCAAATTTCTTTTCGCTCTCCTCTACATGAAGTACAGCGGTGGCTGCCGTTAAAAAGCCATATTTAAGCCTATAATCCAACTCTTCGCCCACTTTAAAAACAGGATCTTTGAGCTTTATTAAATCCTGACTGTATCCACTTGGACAAATACAATTAATAAGGATAATAATGAAAAAAATGCGCTTCATGTTTATTTAAACAGCTTAGATAATAATTTATTGTATAAGCGCATTTTATAGGGTAAAGTATATAATAGCTAATCTTTCCTTTTAAAAATTGGAACCGTTGAACAAGGCTCGCCAAACATGATACTTTTAACAATTGGACTTAGTTTGTTGGTTAATTCAACATAAGCCGAAGTTGGTATTTCGGTATCGCCACAACCCTTTATAACCACCCTCTGGTCGCGGTATTGTTCAAAATCATGCCCTTCCAAGCCCTTAATAAACAAAATGTTTTCTAAGGTAGCAAGGTCACCAAAAACAATTTCCTTTGCAAATGGAGCAAGCTTATTAGCTAATAACATATAGGCCCATGCGGGTACAATGGCATCTGCAGTGCAAGTAATGCCTACAAACTTTCCGGAATATTGTGCCCAATCATGCTCTTTTATAAACTCCCTGAAATCCTTTTCTTTTAAAATTAATCCATGGAAAAGGTTATCTTTTAAATCATAAATAACTCTTTCGCCCTTTTGATAAAAAGAAGCCGGATCAAGAGTGAGCAAGCCACTTTGCGTTACTTTGTTTATAAAATTTTCTGCTACTTCCATAATTATAAAATAAAAAAAATCCGATAATAGGTTTAACGCCATTATCGGATACAAAACTACTTTAAATTATCTTATAAAAATTTGGCGCGATAATCTTTTACAATCGCCTTATCTTTTAAAGCTTCAAATATTCCCTGATCGGCTCTTTGTGATATTGTTTGTGTCAATTGCTGTTTTTCTCTAACAAAATTTGTACTGGCAGTAGGACTTGTAAAGCTATCAACAGTATAAACATAAACTCCTTGTTGACCTTCAATTGGTTTTGATATTTTATTTAGATGGGATCCAAATATGGCTCCAATCAATTTATATTCTGGAGCTAAACCTGGTATTACTGGATTGGAAAATACTATGTTTTGAATAGGGGTTGCATTTTTTCCAATTTTAGCGGCAAGCTGGTCAATACTACTTATACCGCTTAGTAAACCGATAAGCTTATCGGTTAATTGTTTAGCTTTTACCTGTTTGATAACCATAGGCTGAATTTGCTTTTTCACCAAATCAATTGATAAGAAGCCGATAGGTTTTATTTGAACCAAATGAGCAATTATATATTGCGAACCTGAAATGTAAACTTTATCAGAAAAATCATTTAATTCAGCATTGTAAGCCCATCTAACAATTTCCCTAGCATTTTCAATACCAGCAACAGTTCCAGCTGTTCCTTTAACATCGGTAGCGGTCTTCTTTACTAAGCCTGATTTTTTAACTTCTTCGTCAAAGTTATCTTTTGTCAAAGAGCCAAGGAATTTTTGCGCATTGCTATAAGCAATTGTTTCAGTTTTGCTACTTGCTTTTAATGGCACATCAACAATTGCCACTTTAGCTACTTTCGAGGAACCCTTTTGGTCTTCAATTTGAATTAAATGAACACCAAACTGCGTAGTTACAATTTTAAAATCTCCCTTTTTACCAGCAAAAACAGCATCTTCAAAAGGAGCCACCATTACTCCTCGAGCAAAAGTACCTAGTTCTCCACCTTTAACAGCCGAACCTTTATCAATTGAATAAAAACTAGCTAAATCGGCAAATGATTTACCGCCTTCAATTAATTTCTTTACTGAATCCGCTTTTGCTAGGGCCTTTTCAACTCCGATTGTTTTTATGTCAAATAAAATATGTTTAGCTTTTACCGAATCGGCTTCAAAATGAGCATCGACTAATTTAGCAATTTTATAACTTCCGTTTGATAAATATGGCCCGTAAACAAACCCGTTTGAAGCACCAAACATTATTGAATCTATTTTAGGATCCAAACTGCCTTTATGTTTATAGGTTAAGTTAACTTTGGTTTCGGCATTTATTTGCACAAATAATGAATCGTTTGTGCTTGCTTTGAAGTCAACAGCCAACTTTTCGGCTTGTGTCTTTATGGCTAATGAATCATCTTTTGAAGGAAAGGCGTTAAAACTAATATAATCAAAAGTCCTTAAATTTTCAGTATTTTTAAATGTTAACTTATGTTCGTCGTAATATTTTTGATAGTCTTCATCAGTAATTGTTACTTTATTATCAGGTATTGAAGAGTAATCAAGCGAAACATACTTAAAATTAACTGTTTTGTTTTTATTTTCATACTCGTCCTTTGCTTCCAATGAGTTAGCGTATAAACCATTTGTAGCCATTGAAATGTATTTCTCTTTTAACTTTTCTTCGATTATTTGTACTAAAAAATCATTCCATTGTTTTTTTACCTCGGCATTTAAAGTTGGCAGCTGGCTTAAAAATTTATTTAATCCGGCTCTGTCTAACTCATGCGTCTTAGGATCGCCAAATGCCTGTACAATTTGTGGGTTTGGGTTACTTCCACTCACCATTTCCTTAGTTTCATTATCCCCTACAGTTAACCCAAGTTTATCAACTTCTTTCTGCAAAACCTTTTGCGCAATCATTTGATTCCAGGCATTTTCCTGAATGTAATTTAATATTTGTGGTGATAAGCTTGATTGCCCTGATTGTTTAAATTGAGCACTATTTTGCTCAACTCGTTTTTGAAAATCATCATAAGGGATTTTTTCACCATTTATTTCTCCTAATAAATTTCTGTCATCCCTAAAAAAGGAACCACCAGATCTGACTACTTCGCCAATAATAAAAGCAAGCAATGCAAACCCTATAAAAAATGCTAAGATCTTACCCATCCGATCCCGCAAAAAACCCATTATACCCATATAGTTGTTAAATTATTTATATCATTAAAAAGAGGGCGCAAGATACAATTTTTAGCAAAATTATATAATACAAATTTTAAAGGTAATTTATTGATTTAAAAGGTTCTGCTTTTCTGTAACTCTGAATACGCCGGTAGATTTATCAATATTCCACGGATAAAGGCTTTCAGTACTATTAAAGCCTGTTCCATTCATTACATCCCCATTTGTCATAATAATTTGAACCGGCTTGCTTGAATAAAGCTTAGTTGTAGACATATTGTCAATCAATTCATCCGACTTAAATGTTTCCCCCTGCGCATTGATTGCCACAACATTATTTCTAAATTCAACTATATTCTCCTTTTCGCGATAGACCCCGTAATTAGCAGTGATAATCCCTTTAGTGCCTAAATTATCATCGTAAAAAATTATTTTTACTCCTTTAGGCATCTCTTTATAGGGTTTGGAAACATCCTGAAAATCAATCATTAAAGGGGTTGTAAGTTTAGCCTTTACCTTTGCTGAGTCACTGTAAATAATTTCGACATCAATTGACTTTGAAACTGGTTTTTCTGATTCTTTAGAAGCTATATTTTTAATATCCTTTAGCGAATTTTCGCAAGAAAATAAAATCAATATACCCAAAAAAAGTATAGGCAAATAAAAAATGCTAATCCTTTTTGCCTTTAAACGCATGTGTTAATCAAATTTATAACGCTGAAACCACCTATCGTTAACAGTAAAACTTAACCTAAAATTGATAAACCGCTCTCTAACCAAATTATTTTGTAAGGTTCCTTGCTGGCCAAACTCAGTAGAAAAGTTTATTTTATAAAAACTATTCAAATTTGGAGGTAAAGGTAAACCTAAGCCAAATGAAAAGGCATATTTTTTGATGCTATTATTTGAACCATTATTATCAACAACATTATACATTGTTTTTTCTGCCATAAAGCCAAAGCGATAATCTGCTCTGGCAAAATAATTATTTAAAGCATTAATATCGGGGGTAAACTGTCCCCCTAAATTAAATGTTTCACTATTTTGAAGCCCCTGATTGACGCCGGCAATACTTAATGAAGACCAATTAGATATACTATAATCAGCCCCTACTAAAAACTTTCCATCATATTGATAGGATATACCAAAATGGTTAATCCAAGGTAATTGTATTTTTGTATTTACACCTTTTTGATTAACTAAAGAATCTGTTGCCGGGTTTTCATCACCAGAGGTTGTAATGACATATCGACTAACTACATAATCGGTATTTGAACTGAGTGATGATTTAATTGAAGTGGAATAAGCTAATGTTAAATGTTTTAGTTTTGCTTTGCCAAAATCGAATATATATTGTGCCCCAAAGTCATAATTTAAGCCCCCAACATGATTATCAGTTTCGTTTCTGGAATTAAGAAAACCGTATAATGTTGGTATTTCCATAGAATTGAACTGCTGTAAATTTCCAAAAATGTATGATAAATTGGCCCCTACCAATAAATTTTT
Source organism: uncultured Mucilaginibacter sp. (assembly GCA_903891475.1). Lineage (GTDB taxonomy): Bacteria > Bacteroidota > Bacteroidia > Sphingobacteriales > Sphingobacteriaceae > Mucilaginibacter. The sequence goes on along the minus strand of CAITEP010000031.1, from coordinate 128,946 downwards.
TGTAATCCCTAAGCCATAACCTAAATAGGCTTTTGATAACCCCCCACTGCCATTATAAACATAATTAACAGTATTTGTATCAGCAAAAGCCCCTGAACCATAACCGGTTTTGCTTGTTTTATAGTTATATCCCATTTCGCTATAAGGTAGTAAGCCAAAACTTAAAGCAGATAATTTGGTAACTGGGATAGCAAAAGCAACATGGCTTAACCTAAAGGCTGAATTATTAGCTGATAAAGTGCCAGATTGACCAACCGGTTGTTGAGCCAAGGATGTAAAGCTTCCAAAAATACCAGCATCAATAGTGGTAAAATTTATATAGCCATAAGATGCCGGATTTTCAGGGTTAATGTTATTGTAGCCACTAATTCGGTTTATTGCAGCAGATATACCTCCCATTGCGGTATTCTGAGGCAATAATAGCGGATTAATATCTCCAAGACCATATCTTGAATATGGAGAACCTGTGGTTGCGGTTGAAGCTGTTGACTGTGCATTTGCCCCAAGTGCAATAAAAGTTATAAAAATTATTATAAAAAGCCTTGAATATTTAATCATTATAGTTGAGTATGGCTGCGTTTAATCCAATAAGAACCAATTGAGGTTCAATTTTAATACAGGGCGCAAAGATGCTATTTTTTAGTAGGCTATCAAAAAAAATACCGTCGCCACCGCTAAGTATAATATTGAATTCCTGTTTGTTATTTTTATAGTTATTAATAAACCCTTCTAATTCGTATTTTATTCCGTTTTGAACACCAGATTGAATAGCTGATTTAGTGTCGTTTCCAAAATCTTCATTAAAATCATTAGCAATTTGAACTAACGGTAATGCCGAGGTATAATTATTTAAAGCCTTAAAACGCATATGTAATCCCGGTGATATACTTCCTCCGTAATAATTACCTTGATCATCAATCCAATCATAGGTTATGCAGGTACCACCATCAATAATCAATGCGCTTTTATTTGGGTATAAATACTTTGCACCCATTATTGCCGCTAACCTATCTAAACCAAGCGTTTCGGGGGTTTTATAATGGTTGATAATACCATTTGTCATTCCCCTATTAAAATAAACCACCTTAACCTTGTTTTGTAAGTATGAAAGCCAAAGAGCCTCATTATTTTGAACAGTTGATATGATGGCCTTTTTTATAGCAAATTCAATAATTAATTTTTCAATAATCTCATTTTCAACCTGCTGATATTGTTCTGTAAACAAGATTTTATCGGCCTCAAAAATGGCAAATTTGATAAAAGAGTTCCCTATATCAATAACAAGGTTGGCCATTATACTAGGCTTTCACCATTGATAATATTGATTCAAAAATAGCCAGCCCGTCTTCGTTTGCAACCAAAGCATCAGCAGCACGCTCCGGGTGTGGCATAAAACCAAATACATTTCGTTCAATATTGCAAACCCCCGCTATATTTTCGATCGAGCCATTTGGGTTTGCCTCTATAGTTATATTACCTCCAGCATCGCAATACCTAAACAGCACTTGGTCATTATCATTTATTGATTTTAAAACATCGGCATCCGCAAAATAATTACCCTCGCCATGAGCTATCGGAATTTTCAGAGCACGTTCCAAGTCAATTTGGGCAGTTACTATACAGTTATTGGTTTGCGCCTTTAAATAAATATTGCGGCAAATAAACTTTCGGTTTTCGTTATGTAACAGTGCTCCTGGCAATAAACCAGCTTCGGTAAGTATTTGAAAACCATTACAAATACCCAAAACATAGCCACCTTTCGCGGCAAATTGAATTACCTCCTGCATAATTGGAGAAAACCTGGCAATGGCTCCCGAGCGCAAATAATCGCCAAATGAAAAGCCTCCGGGAAGGATAATGAACTCGGCTCCTTGCAAGTTATGGTCTTTGTGCCAAAGCCTTACAACTTGTTGCCCTAATATTTTTTCTAATACATAGATGATATCTTCATCGCAATTAGACCCCGGAAATATGACTACTCCAAATTTCATGATACAAAACTAATATAACAGTTACTATATGAACGAACAAAAAAGTTAAAAAGTGTTAAACTGAAAATAAACCAGACTTGCAAATAAAATTAAATAAAGCGATTCATAGAACCATTTTACACGAGCTTGGGAAAAATAATAAGCAAACAATACTGCACCTGGTACCGCGCACAATATAAAATGACTCCAATTAAATGCGCCTTTTATGTAAAACGTGCTGACAGTAAGTAGAAAAACGATGAAAATTAGCTGAAAGGATTTACGAACCTGCACGTAGCTTCTGAAAAAATTTTGCTGTATTTTAAACAAACACAGTACTAAAATGATACATATTGGCAGCAATACCCATAAATTATATTTGCTAATCATCAAGCTGGGGGTTAATTTGATGTTATTTGGCTGAATAATGTTATAAAACTGATCAAGCTTATCATTTAAATAGTAATATACCACTAAAAAAAAGAGCATAGTTAAAAAACCAATAATGGCGGTCAAAAATTCGCGCCAAACCATAGGGCGAAATATAGCTAAACCTATGAAAATAAGCAGAAAAAGGTAAACAAAGGGTATGTATAGAAGGGTACCTACGCCTACTATCAAACCCAAATCGTATGAGGTTGATTTGGCATCCTTTATTTTATAAAGGCTAAACAGCTTGAATAATATCCAAATTAAAAGAAAATTACACAACAATGCCGGTGTAAGTACTAAAAATGGAGTAAATAATGTGGAAAGGGTGATGTACATTAAAGCCGGTAACAATGTTGGCTTACCTAAGAGGTTGAAATAATTAACTATATAATTAAGCAACAATGCCTGAACAAATACAATAACAGCTGATAAAATGATGTTGATAGTAGCCGAAAATGGGTATTGCTGGTTCTCTGAAATGAGTAGCCTACTGAACATTCCTCCAAAAGCAAAAGGAATATTTACAGGGGAATAGTATATGTAAACCGCACGCAAAATAATTAAAACAATAAAAAGCCTTAGGATATTTACCGGATTAAGGGCTTTAAAAACATTAATCATTTACGCGATTTTTTAATGGACAAAAGTAATGGAAATGTTTTTATGTTAAAATTGTTTATTTATCGGGCGTATTTTTTCACCAAATCATCCACAATTTTGGCTGTTTCATCCGGGAAATCAACAATTACACGGTTTTCATGGCTTATCCAATTATTTATTTTGTAAATAAACTGGTCGTCAATTTGGTGGATAACCGGTACACCCAATTTGGAAGCTGCCAAGGCATTACATTGCTGTTCGTATTGATCGCGCATAGGGATCATGAGCACCTTTTTTTGCAGAAACAAGGCTTCGGCGGGCCCCTCAAAACCACCTCCGGTTAGCAAACCCTCGCAACTGGACAAACTATTGTTAAATGCCTCGTTATTAACCGGGAAAACCTGCACATTTTGTTCTTGGTAAGGTGTTTTTTGCCTTTTTGAAAAGATATGCCATTGAACCTTAGTTTTTGTCAGCAAGGTAGTAAGCATCTTATCGTCGTATGCCGGAAGGTAAACCGTATAGTGCCCTAAATTAGAGGTTTGCAGGTTTCTGATTTCACTTCGAATAACTGGGGTATGGATAAAATCGGCGTATCGTTCAAAATGAAAACCAACATGATGCGCCGTTGGCGAATAATATTTAAAAAACCACTCGCCATAGTTCCATTTATTTGGTCGCGGTGTATTGGGCGACATGAATGAACATTGGTGGCTTAAGGAAACAGCTTCTATATTTTGAAACTTACATGCCCAGGCACTCACCGGTTCAAAATCATTGATAATGAGCTGATAATCTTTTAAAGGCAGGTGCCTGATATCGTGCCAAAGTTGTGGCAGGTTCATGAGTTTATACGTGGCCCATTTGTCGATTCCGCCGTTGGTGCCAAAAACAAAACTCCCACCATGTAACTTGTATTTTAAAGGTTGCGATAGGCTAACTTCGGCTTCTGTGCCGCTCACCAATAAATCAACTTCTCCATATTTTTGTAATAGCGGTACAATTTCGCGGGCTCTGCTTATGTGCCCGTTGCCTGTTCCTTGAATTGCAAAAAGAATCTTCATTTTAAAGGTAGTAGAACTATTATACCAAAAACACTTTTAACAGTGTATTTAACCTATTTACGGGTTTAAAGATATTAATAAAAAAAAGAAAAATTAGATGAAGTGTTATCAGCAGACTATTAGATAGTAGATTTGACTAAAATATGTGAATAAATAATTGGAGAACAACGTTGTGGTTTTATTAGCAGATTTATTTTACTCCACCTCTTGCTTAAATCGCTCCAATAATATCTTTACATCCATCTTGGCGTCTAAATCTTCTAGGTCAGACTTATCATCGTCATCGTTATCCAAATTGAAGTTTTCCGGGTGATATTTGAAGATGGTCCATTGCTTATCGTTATACTCCAATGCTGATAGGCTTTCAACCCAATCGCCTGAGTTTAGGTATACTACCGAGCCTTGTTTATTGGTTGATTCAATTTCCCTGATTTCGGGGTGGTGAATATGACCGCATATAACATAGGCGTATTGTTTATTCACTGCTAAATCGGCAGCTGTTTGTTCAAATTGGTTGATGAATTTTACCGCATCCTTAAACTTGGCCTTCACTTTTTGCGAAAAGCTCATTTTTTGTCGCCCAAAAAGCGTTAAAAACCAATTACTTAAGCTATTTATCAGGATGAGGGTATCATAACCCACTGCACCTAATTTTGCCAGCCATTTTGAATGCTGCATGGTAACGTCAAAAATATCGCCATGAAAAATCCAGGCCTTTTTGCCATCAATATTAAGTACAATTTTATTTAGTAACTGAAACGACCCTAAGTTAAAATCGGCAAATTTACGCAGCATTTCATCGTGATTACCAGTTAGATAGTAAACCGGCACCCCATCTGTAACAAACTTTAAAATGCGACGTACCACCTTCATGTGCGACTCGGGCCAGTACGATTTGCTAAACTGCCAAATATCAATGATATCGCCATTCAAAATCAGCATTTTAGGTTTAATGCTCTTTAAATATTTTAGCAACTCCTTGCTATGGCAACCATAGGTACCTAAATGAACATCGGATATGATTACAATGTCAACTTCGCGCTTTGCCATTAAAATTTGGGGGATAGTATAACATTCGATAAAAATACATATCGAACACTATTTATTAAAATAGAAAATAAACGATTACTCTTCTTCGTCGTCTTCATTAACTTTTAACTCGAAAGGACTTACGTAAAATATGCCTACCATTAGTAGCAAGCAACCTACAACCATATATGCTATTTCTGACCGCATCTTGATAATAATTTACAAATATCCCACTATTAGGTTATCTATATGTTAAGACGCTGTTAAATAAAAAAAGTTTAAAATTTTTTTATTTTTCTTTCTATTCGGTCAAGTTGTGCCAAATGATGCTGAGCATGAATGCGGGTAAACTTAAACCATTGTTGCGCATTGAGCATGCCTAAACGCGGGTGTTTAATTTTGCTGTCAGGCGATGCATTGCCTAATAAGGGGAGTACCGTACCTAAGCGTTTTTTACACTTATCAATCATCAACTTAGCCTCCTCGATTGACATTTTTTCGGCAGGTATTTTTGCGGCAATGGCAGCAGGTACTTTTACTTTGATGGGCGGAAATACGCCTAACAGCATTACATACCAACCAAAAAAAGTTGCCCCTTTATTGGTTGCAGCCACGTTATTATTACTACACTTTTCAATAGTAACAGTGCAACCCAAGGTTGCTTTCAGGATATGCGAATATACCTCCGCAAACGACCAACCGCCACCCGGAGGGCTTTGTTTAAAATATTCGTCGCTTATAGTATCCAGCTTTTGGCTATAAATGGCTAAAGTTTGCTCAATCGCTTGGTTTTCGTCTATTATATTCATAATAAAGCTGTTAGTTGGTTTAAATTGGTTATTTGTATGGGTATATCTGCAGGTTTTGGCAGGTTATTGGGATTAAAATAAATGGCATCCATCCCAAAGTTTAAGGCTCCATAAATATCGGCCTCCAGGCTATCGCCTATCATCACACTCTCCTGTTTGTTTGCATTTCCCAAACTTAAGGCATGTTCAAAAATGGCCTTATCGGGTTTGTTTACTCCTATTACTTCCGAAATAATGATATGATTAAAATAATGCCCGATATTGGTATTACGTATTTTGGTTTCTGATGTTTCTTTAAACCCGTTCGATATTAAATTCAAGGCATATTTTTCCTTCAAATACCCCAAAGTTTCATGCGCATGGGCGAATAGGTTGGTTTTTGTAGGGCATAGGTTTACGTAATCGTCTTCAAAATTAGGTGGCACCAGTTCAGGGGTCAAACCCAACTCCAAAAAAGTCTTTTTAAAGCGGGTTTCCCTTAAAACCTCTTTGCTTATTTTACCATTATGATAATCGGCCCAAAGCTCGTGGTTGTGGCGGGTATAGGTAGCAATAAATACGCTGGCCGATGGTAGCCCAAGGTTTGCCAGTTGGTAGCTATCATATAGTTCCAGCAAAGTTTCTTCGGCATTTTTATCAAAATCCCAAATGGTATGGTCGAGGTCGAAGTAAATGTGTTTGTATTTTTTCATTTAGTAAACGTAAAATTAGAATAATTAAACGCTTAAAAAAAACTGGCAGGTAGATTTTGGCAGAGGATAATTTTAGCGCGATTCATCCTTTTCTACCTAAAAAATTAAAAAATGCCAGTACTTGGATTTTTATTTGGCTTGCCCCATTTTAAAACCGTTTAAATACCGTTTAAATTGGGCTGTATTGGATTATTAGAGTGGAGGCTTATAATAATGCACTCTCCTTTAGAAGCCTCACCCCAGCCCTCTCCAAAGGAGAAGGGACTGGATAGGGGTTCTTTTTAAATGCCTCACCCCGGCCCTCTCCATCCGTTGGTAAACGGTGAGAGGGGGTTTGATTTGGGTTCTAAATTAATTTTTTCAATTCTAAAATCTCAATACTCATATCTAAAAAAGCCTACTGACATACCCTTGTCACTCCTGTATATTTATTTTGTATAATTATAATTCATAATTATTTATAGTATGCACTCCAACCAAAAAAACGCCTCCCCCCCCGCCCTCTCCAAAGGAGAGGGAGCTAGATTGGGGTTCTTTTTTTAAATTATCTTATGTCTAAAATCTCAATACTCACATCCAAATCAAACTTCCTCCGTCCCTTGGCTAACGGACGGAGGGAAGGTGGGGGGCTTCAGTCCTACTTAGGGGAGGCTTCATAATCTTTACACTGCCATTTCTTTTAACATTATTTAAAACCGTATTTTTGTTTACCCTATGGATTTTAATCTTACCTCTATATATAAGCCTACAGGCGACCAGCCCGAAGCCATCCGTCAATTGGTGGAGGGGGTGAATAATGGCGATCCGTTTCAAACCCTATTGGGCGTAACCGGCTCGGGCAAAACGTTTACCATTGCCAACGTAATACAGCAAACGCAAAAGCCTACGTTGATATTAAGTCATAACAAAACGCTGGCGGCGCAGTTATATGGCGAGTTTAAGCAGTTTTTTCCGGAAAACGCGGTTAACTATTTTGTGTCATACTATGATTATTACCAGCCCGAAGCCTTTATACCTACCACCAATACTTATATAGAAAAAGACCTGCAAATAAACGAGGAGATTGAAAAGCTGAGGTTACGCACTACTTCGGCCCTGATGTCGGGTAGGCGCGATGTGATTGTGGTATCATCCATCTCCTGTATATATGGTATGGGCAACCCCGAGGATTTTAAGGACTCCGTGTTCCGTTTCGCGGTAGGTACACGCATCAGCAGGAATGCCTTTTTGCACCGTTTGGTTGAGATTTTGTACTCGCGTACCACTGCCGATTTTAAGCGCGGCACCTTTAGAGTGAAAGGCGATACAGTTGATATTTTCCCGGCTTATATGGATTATGCCTACCGTATTTCGTTTTTTGGAGATGATATTGAGGAACTCACCACGTTTGATACCACCACAGGCAAAACCATAGAGAAGATGCAGCACATGGTGCTGTTTCCGGCAAATTTGTATGTGGCTCCGCGCGAGCGTTTTACCCAATCTATCTGGGCCATACAAGCTGAGTTGGAGACCCGCAAAAAGCAGTTTATTGATGATGGACGCTATTTAGAGGCCAAGCGACTGGAAGAGCGGGTTAACTACGACCTTGAAATGATACGCGAACTGGGCTATTGTTCTGGTATTGAGAACTATTCGCGGTTTTTTGATGGCAGGGTACCCGGTGCCCGTCCGTTTTGCTTGCTGGATTATTTCCCGGACGATTACCTGATGGTGATAGACGAGAGTCACGTTACCGTTCCACAAATACGTGCCATGTATGGAGGCGACCGCTCGCGTAAAATCTCCTTGGTTGAGTATGGTTTCCGCCTGCCGGCGGCTTTGGATAACCGTCCGCTTAACTTTCAGGAATTTGAGCAACTGGCACCCCAAACCGTCTATGTGAGCGCTACACCCGGAGATTTTGAATTGGAAAAATCGGGCGGGGTAGTGGTGGAACAGGTGATTAGACCTACTGGCTTATTAGACCCCTTGATAGAAGTGCGACCCGTTATTAATCAGGTAGATGACTTACTGGATGAAGTTGATAAAACCATAAAAATGGGCGACCGTGTACTGGTTACCACCCTCACCAAGCGCATGGCTGAGGAGTTGGCCAAATATATGGATAGGCTGGGCATTAAATGCCGTTATATACACTCGGAAGTGAAGACTTTGGAGCGGGTGGAGATTTTGCGTGGTTTGCGCTTGGGCGAGTTTGATGTGCTGATAGGTATTAACTTGCTGCGCGAAGGTTTGGATTTGCCCGAAGTATCGCTGGTGGCTATTTTAGATGCCGATAAGGAAGGTTTCTTACGGTCGGAACGCTCATTGATACAAACCATTGGCAGAGCGGCACGGAACGACCGCGGACGGGTAATTATGTATGCCGATAAAATTACCGACTCAATGCGGATTACCATGGAGGAAACCGACCGCCGCCGCGATATTCAAATCAGGTACAATACCGAACGGGGCATTACACCTACCACGGTTGGTAAAACTAGGGAAGAAATTTTTGAGCAAACATCGGTAATGGACTTTAAAGGTGGGGTACAAAAGGCTTATATTGAGGTGGATAGCGCATCCTTAGCGGCCGACCCAATTGTTCAATACATGAATAAGGCCGACCTCAAAAAATCGATAGAAAATACCAAGAAAGAGATGATGGCTGCAGCCAAAAACATGGACTTTTTATTGGCGGCAAAACTACGCGACGAGATGTTTGCCCTCGAAAAAATGATGGAAGAAAAGTTTTAAAAAGCCCCTTTTTTGGTTTTGGCACCTAATTTTTGCAGGTTATGTAATAAATTGAATGGTGTGTTGTCTATTATTGTATGGCTGATGAATTTTGGTAGGCAAAAATCATATCGAAACAAATTTGCCGTTATAATCTTATATTTGTGTTATTAATATTTATAAAACATGGGAGAGATACTTGTTTTTTTATTGGAAATTATTTTAGTACTGTATATAGTAAAAAGTGTAGCTCGCATTTTTTTACCTTTTCTTTTTGAAAAGGTGGTAAATAAGGCACAGCAACAAGCCAACCAGCAGCGCAATTACCAAAATAACCCGCCTAGCGATAAAATAAAGGTGGACTATATTCCCCAACAAAACAAAAACACCGTGCCCGATTCGGTTGGTGAATTTGTTGATTACGAGGAGGTTAAATAACCCAGTAGCATGATACCCGAAGAAATATTTAAGCCCCGCCGCAGGCATAACAACACGCCTGCCGTTACCATGCTTATTATAACCAACTTTATTGTAACCTGTGTAGGGCTTACCATTTTTGGGCATAAAAACCATGTAAATTGGTTTTTTTGGGTAGTGTTAGGTTCATTAGCCCTTTACAACTTTTTTACCATACGCCGCAACCGCGAAGATTTTATCCAGCCTATTGTTATAGCTTATAGCATTAGTTTGGTAGTGCTTACCATTACCTTTTTTGTATTTAAAAGCATGGTATAAAGCCTGCTTTATATCTCAAAACCAAAACCATAAATTTTAGGCTGAAAAGCCCGGCTTTAAAACTTCCCGAAACTATAATTTCGACCCCTCAAATTATAATTAAACCATAAGAAACTATCATTAAACCCTTCCAAATTATAATTAAACCCTTTAAAATTATAGTGAAATTATAATTTTGGCTTGAAAATATGGGCGAAATTATAATTGATTAGGGTAAAAATATGGTGAGAAAAAAGGAGAATTTTGGTAGGTTTTAGAGTTTAGCGGAAACGCTTCCCCAGACATAATTATCTGAAGTTGAAAACTTCGGATAGCGGGGGGGCTTTATTTTAGTGTAGTAAAAATTCGAGTTTAACATCTAGATCCTTTCCACGCAAGTTCCTGGCTATGATAATTCCGTTTTCATCAATCAGAAAATTGCTAGGGATTGCGCTAATGCCATACATCAGCGCAACCTTGTTTTTATCACCTCGTAGGTCGCTAACGTTTTCCCAAACCAAATGTTCTTTTTTTACGGCCTGCAACCATTGGTCTTTGTCTTCGTCTAAAGAAACTCCAAGTATAGCAAAGCCTTTTGTTTTAAAGCGAGCATAGGTTTGTGCCAGTCGCGAATTTTCCTCAATGCAGGGACCACACCACGAGGCCCAAAAATCAAGCAGTATATATTTGCCTTTGATTTGCGAGAGCTTGATAGGCTTTCTCATCGTATTCTGTTGTTCAAAGTCTGCAAAATGATCACCAAGGTTAAGGTTTTTAACCAGTGTCAGATAATCCTTGATCTCTTGGCCATAACGAGTTGATTTCATTTCAGGTGAAAGCAGATCATATAACGACCCGGTTACTTCCTTACCCCATGTGGTGGCATATATGTTCAACAGGTTAACCCCCACCAGCGATCCCGGATAATTTTTTACCCAGTCTTTTTCTACCTCTTTACGCCGGGCATTGAAAGAATTAATCCGGGCCACCAGGCTTTTTCTGATTACCGAGTCATTTGTCCTAACCAAAATATTGCTCAAGCTATCCGCCGCCTCATTATAAGGTTTGCATAATTGATCCAACCGCCTGTCTTCATCTTCGGTTATGGAACCGGTAATCAGTCCTTTTTTGAATTCTCCAGCTTTCAGTGTCATGCAAATGGCGGTATTTTCCAGCCAGAAGCCTACATAATTGGTGTATTTGGTGGTATGCAGATAAACATGTACTGCTTTTTCATTAATTTTTCCGCTCATGCTGAAATGGCCCCCAAGTATTCTACAAGAATCTATGTCTTTGTCGGGTGTTGCCGTGCGAAGATAAAGCCAAGTACTGTCTGGAAGTCCGGTAACGCTTCCGCTTATTCGATAACCTTGAGCGGGCGGTAAGAAGGTAAAAGCGGATAGGACGCAAAAGGATAAAAGCAAAAAAAGATTTTTCATAGGGCTGATTTATTAATTTGTTTCAAAACTATCTTGTTGATCATTGATATTTTAAAAAATTAGACTGCCATCCCTATATTTTCGACCGGAAGTAAATCGGCAGCATTAGTCGAAAAAAATCGTGGCTTGGTCTAAAAAGAAAGACCTTCCATTCCCGGCATCGGGTATTATTCCTATTTTGCATCATGAATACGCGCCAGTTTAACAATAACCGAAAGTATTTATGGATGGAGTTAGGCTTTATTTTTTTCCTTTCCTTCGGAATCGCACTGATAAGCGACCTAGAATACAGCGCATATCAAGAACATGATATCTCCAAATTTAGTACTGACTTTGGTTACCGGGTAGTTACTGAATCTTTTGCGTTCATTTATTACTCCATTTATTACCGCGTATTTTTAAAAGGCTATGTTATACGTCGTAATTTGCTAGGGGTTATTGTAAGTAGCTTCGGTCTTGTTATCATTGAACACTTCATTGACAAGTATATTGTGAATTGGGTGCTGGTTCATTGCAGCTTTGTCTCGCAGGTGCTTCGCCAACGCGCCATGAAGGAAATGCTAAATTCGAAGATTATTTTTACCTTCAATTATTTCCTAGTCTCCACTATTTTTCCGTTAATCGGATTGGCTTTCCTAATACGGTCGCTCACTCAGGATAATGATATAAAAGTATTGAAAGAACAGCAGCTGACAGCTGAACTCAATTATTTAAAAGCCCAGTTGCACCCTCATTTCTTTTTTAATACAATCAATAATATTTATGGGCTGGCGCTCAAACAATCTGAGCAAGCTGCGCCTATGGTTGCTCGGCTAGGAGAAATGATGCGATATATTTTGTATGAGGCTGATCAGAAAACCGTATTTTTATCAAGAGAAGTGGCTTTTTTATCAGATTATATAGAGGTAGAGAAAATACGCCATCAGCCGGGTATCAATATTCAATTTGATACACAGGGTATCAGACCCGATTACCGTATTGAACCTTTGCTGCTGCTGCCATTTGTTGAAAATGCTTTTAAGCATGGACTGGAAGAAGAAACTAAGAGCGGTTTTGTTAGCGTCTTAATCTGCCAAACAGATAAAGATTTAACATTGCAAGTAATTAACAGTATACCTGAAGTTATCAAAAAGAAAGAAGCTTCTGGTCTCGGCATCAGGAATATTCGTAAACGCCTTGATATTTTGTATCCCAGCAAGCACCAACTTGAAATGAATGTAGCGCATGGAACTTATGAAGTCACCTTAATTTTGTCGAACATATGATCCGGTGCATGATTGTTGACGATGAACCGCTGGCCTTGGAGATACTAACCTATCTCATCAGTCGTTTTCCGGAGTTAGAACTTATTGGCAAGTGTAGCAACGCGATATCCGCTTTTGAAATGTTTCACAAACAACCCGTAGACCTTATTTTTTTGGATATCAAAATGCCGGGTATCAATGGATTAGACTTTATCAGTTCACTTAAAGAACCGCCCGCCGTTGTATTTACAACCGCTTTCGCTGAATACGCGGTTAAGGGCTTTGAACTTGATGCTGTTGACTATCTGCTCAAGCCAATTACTGATAAGCGGTTTGAGAAATGCATGCAAAAAATTTTGAAGATCAGGCCGTATGATGCAGAGGTGACTAAAGATTATACCTATTTTAAAGTATCCGGTCGTTTAATAAAAGTTCCGCACGCGCAACTATTGTATGCTCAATCTGTGAAAGATTATATTCATCTTTATACAAAAACTGGCAATCATCTCACCCATATGACGATGAAATATCTTGAAGAGTTGTTGCCTGCAAATGTATTTTTAAGGGTGCACCGTTCGTATCTGGTAAACCGCGAACTCATCAGCTTAATTGATAAAAACAGTTTACAGATTGGCGAGGAACGTATTCCAGTGGGCGAAAACTATCGCAAAGCAGTGGAGAAAATACCCCACCAACCATAATTTCCTACTACGTATTACTATCCCTTCAAAACCACCTCCAATACTCCTTTTCAAATTTTATAATAATCGAATAGCGGGTATAAAACAATAGATGGGATTGATTTTAAAATCAATCCCATCTATTTTAGGCTAATCAAATTTTTAAATAAATATTGCCCTAAAACCCTATTTTAATACTTAAATGATTTATCCGGGTGTAATGGGGCTTTTGGCACTTCTACGGGTTGCTCTTTTATTTCTTTCTTGAGTTCGGCCAAGGCTGCCTCTAGTTGGGCATCTTTCCCCTTGAAAGTTTCATAAGGTAAATTATCAACTACCATATCCGGATCAACGCCATGCCCCTCTATCAGCCATTTACCTTCGGGCCCGTAAACACCATCTTCTGCCGCGGAAGCAATGCCACCATCAACCAAACGATTATCGCTTGATAGCCATATTTCTCCACCCCAGGTACGCATGCCAATTACTTTACCAAGACCTAACCTACGGAATCCTTCGCTGATGGCTTCACCGTCGGAGGCGGTTTGCTGGTCGCATAACAATACAATGTGCCCCCTGAAAGCGTATGGCATGTTCCAGGTTGGTCCGCCATAACGCGATTGCCAGTACATCCATGCTTTACGTAATAATTTTTCCAGTACCCAACTGTCAATATTACCGCCAAAGTTTTGGCGCACATCCAAAATAAGGCCCTTGCGGGTAAAAACAGGATAAAATTGCTTAACAAAATCGTCCATATCATTACCACCCATCGCTTTTAAATGGATATAACCAATTTCATTGTTGCCGGCACTATCAACCTTTTGGCGGGTTTTATATTCCCATTCGTTGTACCTTAAATTGTAGGCGTCTCTACCCGAAAATGGTTTTACAATTTGTTCGTAAGGCTTTCCATTTTTATCAATTAAATTCAGTTTTACAGGTATGTTTACCTTATTAGCCAGCAGTTCGGCTATATCATTCACACCAGATACGAAAGTATTGTTAACAGCGGTAATGATGTCGCCTTCTTTGATACGTAAATCCGGCTTATTTAAGGGCGATGAAAAAGAAAAGTCGGGATCACTTTTATAAATATGTTCTATTTTGATACCAGTTGGCGTCCGGCTTAATTTAGCACCCAGTAAGCCTGTTTGTATATTATCAGCTGCCATTCGCTTATCGCCACCATATACAAAGGTATGCAAGGCTGATAGTTCGCCCACCATCTGTCCCAACAAATCGTCCAATTCGTACCGATCGGTAATTCTTGGCAATAAGGTTTGGTATTGTTCTTTAATGGCTTGCCAATTTACTTTGTGTAAATCGCGGTCGTAAAAATAATCACGCATCATGCGCCAGGCATCATTAAACATTTGGTTCCAATCTTGCTGCGGGTTAACGGCAAAAACCCAGTTATCCAATTCAACTTTAGCTTTGTCGATATCGGCCTTTTGACCATTGGCATCAATAACCGCCAGTTTTTTATTGTCGAATAGGATAAGTATCTTTTTACCGTTAGCGGCAACATTAATACTTGCAACTGATGAAGCAACTTCGGTAGGTTCGTATTTTTTGCTTTCTTCTATTTTTAAGGCATAGAGTTTGCTGGTATTGTCATCGCCGTCATCCAACCAATAAAGGTAGCCATTGGCAATTACTAAATTATTAATATTCCCACTTTTAACAGGTACCTGAAACAGGGTATTTTTCGCTTTGTCCCAGTTGTAAACAATTGGCGGAATTACCTTTACTTTTTTGTTTTTGTCAGCTACTTTTTTTTCGGCCGCCGCTTTTTCCTTAGGTGTAAAAATAGTATCTGCCAGCCATGAATCTGTTTGCAGATAGGGGAAGCTAAGGCCGGTATCGAGCGGCATGGCGTAAATATTAGCGGTTTCGGTATAATACGGCTCTGGTTGTCTGGCTCCCCATGGCGACCTCACCTTTGATACAAGGTTACGCTCACTTACAAAATACAGCCATTTATTGTCGGTTGTCCATGCCGCGCTATAACTATTTAATCTTTCGGTAGTTAAAGGCAGCATCTTCATGTTACGCACATCAATTACGTTTACCCGGCTGTTACTGTTTTCAATATTTTCTGTTACATTTAAAACCAAACTGTTTGGCGACCATGAAAAGTCGCGAATGCCACCGTAAGCATTATCGTAGGTAAATTTGATCTCACCGGTTGCGGCATCCGCAATGCGTAAAACCTCATTTTTATCATCATACGCTATAAATTTTCCATCAGGCGATACTGCAAAGCTTGATATTTGAGTTTTGCTTCCTTTGGTTAATTGCGTTCCACTATCGCTAGCATCGGCATTTATTTTCCATACCTCAAATTCGCCGCTTTGATCGCTTAAAATAGCCAGACTTTTATCATTTATAAATTGAACACCCCTGATACGCGCCCCACTTTTCGGACCAACCTCCAGCCAACGATCACTTTTGGCAGGAGATACAAATACACGACCCCTGCTTACAATAGCAATATAGTTGCCATTGGGCGAAATATCAGAATAGCTGATACTGGATGCCGGCCCTTTGATCCATTTGGTTTTACGCTGGTCAAAGTCGGAAACCAGATTAATTTCAAGTGTTTTTTCCTGATTGGTATTGATATCATAAAGGCAAATATCCGCCCCTTTTTGATAAACTATTTGCGACTCATAAATTGAGGGTGATTGCAGATCCCAACCTTTGGAGGTGGTTTGTTGTTTTAAATCTTTCCCTTCTTTATTCATCGACCATATGTTCATGGTGCCATCCCTGTCTGATAAGAAATAAACACGACCGTTATAAAACATTGGCTTGGTGCTCGTTCCGTCAAAATCTCCGGTTAAGTTGGTGGCTTCGTGCTGTCCGTCAAATTTCCAAATCTGCTCTATCAAGCCCCCTTTATATCTTTTTGTTTTACTCCCCTGAAAAGGAAATCTGGTAAAGAATAATGCCCCGGCATCATCATAGCAACCAATAGAGGCTTCCCACAGCGGAACTATTTCTTTTTTATAGCTAATAGGATCTATTTTAAACAATTGAGGACATGGCAACGCGCTATTTACCCCGCTACGGTATAGTATTTTTCCGTCATTTGTCCAGCCCGATATTAATAAATCATCCCCCAAATCGAACGTAAGTCGTTTTGGTAGTCCGCCATTCAAATCAATTAAATAAATATCGGTTACGCCATCATATTGCCCCAAAAAGGCCACTTGTTTACCATCCGGAGAAATAACCGGGTTAATCTCTACCCCTGTATTGGTTGTTAAGCGGGTTGATAAACCCGTTTTTATATCATATTTCCATAAATCGCCTTCGGCTGTAAATACTACTGTGTTTTTATTTAAGGCGGGTGTTCTGTAATAACCTTTTTGCTGGGCGTAGGTAAATTCAAAAGTTATGGTGGTAAAACATAATAAAAGTAAGTATTTAAATGACCTTAAAATTATAGGAGTACTAAAAATGCTATTTTTTATACGCTGGAAATTTATATTTGATACAATACTATTAGCATTAAAAATGAAGTGAGATTGCCCTTGCTTTAATTGTTTATTCATTGCTGCAAATGTTTTAGTTCTTAAATTTATAATTTCCCAATTGAATTTTAAAATAAAGACTCCATAAATTTCAAAGAAAAGTCTTATTTTAATTTAGGTTGCAATGGCAAAATAAGCCCCGCTATATCTAACTTCCAAATCCGGATTACCCTGCTTTGAAAAGCGTTTTCATAAAATTCTCCTATTTTCCCTAAATTGCACCCTAAGAACCCTTGCCTCAAAAAGTTTAACAGGCAACAACAAATTCAAAACCAAATAAAAATAAAATGACCAACCTGCTCCACATCCGAAAATATATGGAAGAGGATGCATCCTCCATCTGGGGCATTTTGGAACCCGTTGTAAAAAATGGGGATGTGTTTGCGTATTCGCCAACCGCGACTAAAGAAGAAATGTTAAGCTATTGGTGTGCGCCAACCAAATGTACCTATACCGCTCTGCTTGATGGGCAAATTGCAGGCACCTTTTTTATCCAGGATAACCAACCCGGATTAGGTTCGCATATTGCCAATGCTGGCTATGCTACTTCGCCAATGTTTACCGGCAGGGGGGTAGGCAAAGAAATGGCTTTATTTTCATTACAGGAAGCTCGAAAATTGGGCTATAAAGCCATGCAGTTTAATTTGGTAGTTAAAACAAACCAAAGGGCAGTAAGACTATGGCAAACAACAGGTTTTCAGATTATTGGAGAGATACCCGAAGCTTTTCAACATAAAACATTGGGTTTGGTAAACGCCTATATTATGTACCAAAAATTATAATGTTATTAAAGAGTAATACACCTCGTGAGCCACTTTAGTTGTATTCTCTTTTTAAAATTAACCTTCAACCTATTCCAGTTTGCCGCACCTCAAAAATAGTTCCTATTTTACTTTTTTAAGCTATTAATTAATATTGACTATTCGGTATAATACCGCTCGACAATACTTTACTTTATGATTAGGCTGTATTTATTAAGGTATAAATACGGTAATAAAACAGTAAAAACACGAAAACAATACTTTATGCCTATAAGTAAATTTACACTATAAACAATTTACTTAATCATGAAGACAAAATTTCAGCTCACTTCCATAAAAACCCGTTCTATTTAAAACGCCAACCTGCTAATTATTTAAAAAAAAGTGAAGATACAGCGCTATGTTTTGAGGAAAAGTACATGTGCTTAATTAAGCTACGCATTTTCATAATCAACTAAATACTATTTACTAAAAACCAAACAAAAATGAAAACACTATTACTATTCTTAACCATGCTGATGATCAGCAGCTTATCATTTGGGCAACTTACTTTTAGGGAACTAAAAAAAGCGATTAATAAAAACCACCGTATAGTAACACCTCCTGATACGAGTAAGACTAAAGTTGCTAATGCTAAAACTGCAAGCGCAAAAGTTACTAGTCTGATTGATAGTACTTCGAGTGATACTAGCACCAATACTCCGAAGGCTAATACCGACTTCATTTTACCCGATGTTGGTCAAAAAAAGCTTAATTTAATTTTTACGCCAACGTTTACATATAATAAATCATATGGCAAAAATGATAATTTTGGTATTACGGGAACTTTCTTTGGCAATTCCATCGGAACGGATAGCTCTTTACAAGCAATTGGTAACAAATTTTTAATCCCACAGGCAAGCATGATTGGGACAAAAGTAGACTTTGCCTTTATACTTTTTGATTCAAAAACAGATAATGTAAAATTTGGCCCTGTAGGCGAAGTCAACTTTTTATGGAAAAAAGTTTCATATATTGATACTTTAAAGGCCGATGCTATTGCAGGTAAAGTAAACTCAACTAACTTTACGCCTTTTGTAATCCATTCAAAGGTGGGTTTTACAGCGGGGTTTTTTGATGCCAATATTACGGTGACCGGTTATTTAAATTGTTTGTGGGTGACTACGGAAAATAATAATTTCAGTAAATTATTTAACACAAATAAAAGCTTTTTGATATATCCCGAATTAAACACAACTATGGCATTTGATTTAGGTGATAGTTCAAAACAAACCATAAAGGTTGGCATTGATATGATTTATAACAACAGCGATGCGCAGATACTATCAAACTCGCACGATAAAATAATTCCATACCTCAAGGTTGGCTTTGCATCGAGTTTTTAACTTAGTATTTCGAAACCTCCACGTAAACCCAACACAAATCTTTCTCACAAAAACAGGCTCGAAGATGAACGCTTCGAGCCTGTTAATATAAAAAAAATATTTAAACTTTATTTTTTACTTTTTTGTACCGGTTCTGCTGGCACGGGGCTTGGTTTCTTTTTCCTAAGTTCGGTAAATGCGGCACCACCCAAGGCAAGTATCATGAGTATGGAACCCGCTAATGATACCTTTTCGCCAGTGTAATAGGAGGCAGGGTGGAAAACAAATTCTATCTTGTGGTTACCAACCGGTATCTCGGCGGCACGCAAAATATAATCGGCACGGAAATATGGGGATTCCTTGCCATCAATTAACATGGTCCATCCTTTATCGTAATAAATTTCGGAGAACACGGCAATGCCATTGGCAGTTGCTCCTGTTTCGTAAGTTAAATGGTCGGGGTTGTAGTGTGTTAATTTAATGGTAGCGTTCGGGTCGGCGGCCAGTTTTTCGTTTTGCAAAATACTTTTAAAACGCTTGTCAACAATAGCTTCATCCTTAGGGGCAAAGGAGCTAATAGCTTGCATTTCCTGATCGGCATTGTCAACAAACTTTACCGATTTTACAAACCATGCATGCCCGCAGGCAGTATTATTGGCCCTCATCGAAAAATTCCTACCTGTATCGGCATTAATGATATATTTTGTATTCAACATATCCAACACATCATGGTTAACCGGGTTGGCCGATAGTTGCCCATCAATCAATTCGTCATAACGTTTTAACCTTGCAGCCGAGTAACCACTGATAGATTTATGGAAAAACGGATTAAACCTATCTTGCTTAAGGCCTTGCGTAAGGTCGAGCACCCTAAAATCGGGGTCGGTATCCCGAGCTATGAAGGTATCTACTTCGCGCGGTTGTACCGCTTGCGCGGCATCTACCTTATCTTGAAAATTGCTTTCCTTTAAAAAGCGTTTGTCAACCTGCCATAAATCAACCACAATCAGACCTAAAAACACGAATGACAATATTGCTACATTTATTTTTTCTTTTATAAATGCCCAAATAAGGCCAAAAGCCAATAAAATAAAAATGAATGCCCTAATCGCGTCGCCGCGTTCAAGTCCAATACGGTCGTTCACCATGGCCTTTGCAATATTTTGGGCGGTTTCTGTACTACCCTTAAAAACTTGGGTTAGCCCTTTTATAATATCTAATTGGTTTGATGGCTTAAAGCTCAAAAACAGTTCGGGAGTAATAATTAATAATAGCGCGATACCTCCGGTTATGTAAAAAGCTAATTTAAGGTTTTTAAATAAGGCTCCCTTATCTGTACTGGTCACAATTTCTTGTATAGCCAAGATGGCTAGCAATGGAATGCACAGCCCGGTAACAGATAAGATGGATTCGATTGCCCGGAATTTGTTGTATAAAGGGAAATAATTAAAAAACAGATCAGATACATAAGGAAATGAGTTACCAAATGAAAGCAATATGGTAAGCACAACCGAAGCGAGCAGCCACCATTTTATCCGGTTTTTTACTATAAACAAGCCTAAAATAAACAGAAAGCATATGATGGCGCCCATGTAGTGTGGGCCACTGGTTAATGGTTTATCGCCCCAATAGGTGTTTAAAAGCCCATAATTGGCAAGTTGCTGTACCGCGTTTTCTAATTGGTCGGGTTGCACAACGCTACTAAGCGCTTTTACTGTTTCGGAGTTTGGCACATCTAACGATGCTAGTCCGGTTTCTCCACCATAGACATTAGGCACCAAAAAAGTAAAAGTTTCGCCTACGGTTTGGCTATACTCATAGGCATAATCTTTAGCCAAGCCATCGCTAGGCTGTTTGGTATGTTGCTTAAGGTTTGATTGCCCGCGGATAGTTTCTTTGCCATACTCATAAGTACTCCATAGCAAAGAAGCGTTTACAGCCAATGCCAACAAAGTAGCGGCACCTAAAAAAGCCAATGCTTTTAAAAATGCTGGCAATAACTTGTTTTTAACAGCATGATACAATTCAATACCTACCAAAATAATAAGCACCAAAAGTAAATAATAGGTCATTTGTACGTGGTTGGCACGTATCTCAATGGCTAAAAACAAGGCAGTAAGCGAGCCACCTAGCAGATAATTCCCCCTAAGGGTTAAAATAATACTCGCTAATATAGGCGCGAATAATGCGATGGCAAAGGCCTGATTGGAGTGCCCCGCAGCTATTAGAATAATATTGTAAGAGGAGAACGTAAACGCCAAGGCACCTGCGGCAGCCAGCCAAGGGTTTATTTTTAAAACTGAAAACAAAAAGTAAGCACCAAATAGTAACAACAATACTGTATCAACCGGGTTAGGAAATACCGCCTTTAAAGCAGATACCACATGCGTAGTTACGTTTAAGGGGTATGGAGCCCATATTTGAAAAGCGGGCATACCTCCAAATATCTGGTTAGTCCATAATATGGTGGTATCTTTTGCCTTGTAGTCGTTTATCTCTTTTTGGGTTGATTGAGCGCCAATTACGTCGCTCTGGCCTAAAGTTTTACCCTGAAAAGCAGGCGTAAAGTAAAGAAAGCATACTACTAATAATATTGCAGCAATTATAAAGTGAATGCTGTTGCGCTTGAACCAGTTATTCATTTAAGTTTTTTATAAAAGGAAAATATAATCCTCAAAAATATAAATTTAATGGAGATTAGGAATTATAAGATTTTTATAAAATTCAAGCTAGCCGGTTTAGTAATTTATTTACCGTTCAGTTTTTATTTGGCTATATAAAAATTGGATATATCTAATTATGCATTACTTAAGTTTAGCAAGCCCTCAATTACACTTTCTAAACGCTCAATGGTAAAGGGTTTGCTCATAAAGTCAACCATACCTGCATCTCTGCAAGCTTCCTCATGCTCGCTAAATACATTGGCTGTCATGGCTACTACTAAGGGCATGTTAGTGTATTGGGTTGCCATAATTTCGCGGGTGGCTTGTATGCCATCCATAATAGGCATTTGTATGTCCATAAAAATAAAGTTGTATTGGTTTTGTTGCTGCATATCAACCGCGATTTGCCCATTATCGGCTAAATCAACCTGATAACCTATTTTTTCAAAAATCTTCACGGCTATGCGCTGGTTTATTTTATTGTCTTCGGCAACCAGTATCTTTATGCTTTTTTTATCTTCCGTTTTTTCGGCCGGAATAATTGTTTCCTTGTTAGCTTTAGCAATGGCAATTTTTAAAGGTATTGTAAAACTAAATATCGAACCTACGCCCAAAATACTATCAACGCTTATACAGCCACCCATCATCTGCACCAGTTTTTTACAGATTGATAGCCCCAAACCTGTACCACCATACTTACGAATGTTGGTATTATCAACCTGAGTAAAAGGGGTAAATAGTTTTTTAATTGCCTGCTCGCTAATGCCTATACCGGTATCTTTAATTATAAAGGTAATTTCCTGTATATCATCGGTTGTTTGCTTAGCCTCCAATTTAACCGAAACTTGACCAACCTCTGTAAATTTAATGGCATTCGAAACCAGGTTTAAAAGTATTTGCTGCACCCTGCTTTCATCAAAAATAAAATAACTGGCCATTTGGCTATCAACCTCCAACACCAGGTCGATATTTTTATTGGCAGCGATAATGCTCGACTTGCTGATTTGAAAAACATTATCAATACAAGTGCGGATATTGGTAGGCTGAGGGTTAAGCGCTAGTTTATTTACTTCAATTTTTGACAAATAGAGGATATCGCTCACTATATGAATAAGCAGGTTACTGCTAGATTGCAGAATATCTAACAATTGTTGTTGATCTTGATTCAAGTTTGACCGTGACAGTAATTCGGCAGTGCCAATAATACCATTTAAAGGAGTGCGAATTTCATGGCTCATATTGGCTAAAAAGTTAGTTTTGGCGGCAGTAGCTTCTTCTGCTTTATCCTTAGCAATTTGCAGTTCTTTTTTTGATTCTTCCAGTTCCTTGCTTTTTGAAAGAATTACTTCCTTATCACGTTCATTGGCTTTCTTTATAAAGTTAATGAGCACCCCGCAACAAAAAATAAACAAGTTTGAAAAAGCAAAAATGAAAACTTCACTTTTTAATTTTCCATCATTTAAGGTTATAGTTTGCGGGAATTTTTTTTCTATAAAATAGCAAATAGTTATGGTAATCATCATTAATCCAACATAATGAAAATGGTATTTTCTAGTTATTATTACCAAAATAATGATTGTGAAAAATATACTTGCTTGTGTCATAAAACCCTCAAAACCACCAGCATAAAACCAAATAATCGCAAATATTATGATCCCGAAATTAATGAGTATTAGTGTAAAGTTTTCTTTATATCCTCTTATTCTGCTTATGAAAAAGCCAGTTGTTATATAAGCTAAAATCATCACTTGAAATAAACCCAATACAAATGAAAACCTGACGACCAAGTTTATAGCCAAACCCATTAAAGTACTTAGGTTTATAACAAAGCAAGCTATATTAAAAAGCTTGTTTTCTAAACTTAGTTCATTATTGTCAATCCCTAAAAAGTTCCAGAACTTTTTTTTAAGTATGTTATCTTCTTGACGCATGTAATTATATAAAGCTGTTAAAACAGTGCATTATTGTCATAAGTTTTTTATTTAATTTGAATTAAAACGCGCATTGTAACAGTTAATACATCTAATTTAATACGCATTAAAAAAGCCCTATCGCAATAAAAAACTGCACAATTATAATTAACCTGCTTTTGATATTGGCATAGCTAACCTTATTTTTACAAATGCCTAAGCTATGGGTTTTGGGTATAACAACATTATTACATAATTGCTTGTTTAATAGCTATTTATTAGTTCAATTTTTTTTGTTTTAATTGTTTTAGCTATTTTTGACCCATGTTGAGCCATAGGCCTAAAAAAGTTTTGATTTGCTTGCGCGATAATTTTTTGAAAGGATTATCGCTTGTAATTATAATGTTGATTGCTTTTAGCTGCAAAAAAACAAATCCAGCAACCACCTCCTCCGGTAATAGCCGAAGCTATCGTATGGGTTTTGCCATATCGGCACCAAATAGCCAGTTGGTTTTTCAATCGCTCAATATGTGGACTACCCGAGCCGATGCCGCCATCATTAGCACACAAATTCCATGGGCAGTGCTGTATGGGGGTACCACACCCGAGGCATATATCAACCAGAATTATAAAGATTTAGCAACCTTTTACCGAAGCAAAAATTTTAAGGTTTGGGTTTACCTCGACCCTGTAAATGGGCTCGACCGTACCGCCGATGCTTACGACTTAGCTGCCTTAGGGAAAAGCATTGCCCAACCCGAACCGCAGGCTCGATTCGCACGTTTCGCGTTTTTAATGGATAGTTTATTGAAACCCGATCATTTGGGTTTGGCATTAGAAAGCAATGCAGTGCGAGGCTTATCGCCAAGTAATATTTATCAAGGAGTGAAGGCAGCAACCAACTTAGCCGCCAGTACAGTTCGTGCTTATGATAAAACCGTGAAACTGAGTGTAAGCATACAAGCAGACTTTGCGTGGGGATTATTAAACGGCACCACTTATCAAGGCATAGATGCCGATTTTACGGATTTTCCGTTTATACAAGAACTCGGTATTTCTTCGTATCCATATTTGGTATACAACCAGCCCCAGGATATTCCTGCAAATTATTATAGTCGGTTACTCCAGGGGCACAGCGTACCTATTTTTATTTCGGAGGGTGGATGGTCATCACAAGCGGTTAGCAACTACCCCGAAACCTTGCAAAAACAGCAGGATTATATAGTAAAGCAAAGCACCTTATTAGATGGCGTGAACACAATTGGCTATTTCCAGCTAACCTTTACCGATTTTCAAATGTCCTTTTTCCCGGCTAATACACCGCCCGTCATTTCATTGTTTACCCACCTCGGTTTGGTTGATACTACCCTCCAAGCCAAGCCCGCCCTCACAGCGTGGGACAATATCTATCTCCGCCCGCTAAAAACAGGCAATTAATTATACACCAACTTCAATTAGCTAACAACAAATTACAGCATGCAAATAAAAATTGACCACTGGTTACTGAGCAATAACTGCTAACAACTCACCTCCTCCCTCATACAACCTACAACGCACAACCTTCAACCCAACTACTTCTTTTCCTCCACTGGTTCCCAAAGTTCAATGGCATTCCCTTCCGGATCAATAACGTGAATGAATTTACCATAATCATATGTAGCTAGCTCGTCAACAACTTGTACGCCATCGGCTTTTAGTTGTTTTATAAGGTTTTCAATGTTTTCTACCCTGTAATTGATCATAAAGTCTTTTTTTGACGGGTTAAAGTATTTGGTATCATGAGGAAAAGTACTCCAAACAGTAGTGCCCTTTTTTTCGGGATCATCAACCTCTCGCCAATTAAAGCTGGTACCGTACTGACTGGTTGCAATACCCAGATTTTTTGAATACCATTCGTTCATTTTTTTGGCATCCTCACACTTAAAAAATATGCCGCCAATGCCTGTAACTTTTTTCATGATGCTAAATTTGAGATTAATTAATACCAGGATAAAACCCAATGCAATTTAAATAAAAAAAGAAAATAAAATAGTCAAGTATTTTATTTTGAGGCTTAAAACCATAAAAGATTGTAAGCAAGGCAGAAAGAATTTTAAGAATTGTTGCTGTTTAATTATAGATAAAACAGGATAAGCAGGTTATAGCAGAGCGTTTATTATGGCGAATTGTTTTTTAACCCTATACCAAATTAAACATTTGATATACTAAGAAATATACGGCCACAATTACAGGCACTGCCGCTATGCATAGTAAAACTTCTTTCTTGTTTTTCGATATCAAATCAACCAATGATGTCTTGCTTTCTTTTTCGGTATTTTCCATATTCGTATTTACTTTTAGGGTTATAATACTAATTAAGTATAAATTGTTTTATGTTAGCTAGATGAATAGTTAATATGAAACACTTTATTTTAAATACAAAGCTAATTACTACTAATATAAAAGCAAAGCATGTAACAATGTTTTTATAATTAATTAAAGTTAAATTATCATTTAATTGGAATAATTATACATATGGCTCTCTTTTTACAAACTTTAAAAAATATTATTTAAAAAGTTAATTTTAATAGGAATCAATTTGGCCAATTATTTTTATTTAAACCGATTATGAGGTTTTTTTTTAGTCTTAAATACTTTTTTATTACTTTCTTTTTATTATTATCTCAGTTTTTAGCTCATGCGCAAAAAGTGGTGGAGCCGCTTACTGACAACCCCGATTGGACAGCCGCCTACCAACCTTTTCAAATAGTGGGTAATTTGTATTATGTAGGCACTCGTGATTTGGCTTGCTACCTTATTACTACTCCTGTTGGCCATATACTTATTAATACGGGCTTAGCTTCTTCGGCTCCTTTAATAAAGGCCAATATGGCGATTTTAGGTTTTAAGCTAAGTGATATTAAAATATTGCTTACCACCCAAGCCCATTTCGATCATATGGGTGCTATGGCCACTATTAAAAAACAAACAAGCGCCCAATTTATGGTTGATGCAGCGGATTCATCTGTTGTGGCTGATGGCGGAAAATCAGACTATGACACGGGTGGCTCAATAAGCACCTATATACCTTTATCACCCAGTAGGATTTTGCATAACAACGATACCATTAAACTGGGCGATACGCGACTCATTATGCTGCACCACCCGGGGCATACCAAGGGCTCCTGCAGTTATATGCTGCAAGTTATTGATAAAGACAAGATTTTTAAGATACTGATAGCTAATATGCCCACCATAGTTACCGATAAAAAATTTGCCGAAATAACCACCTACCCAACCATAGCTGCCGATTATGCCTACACCCTAGCAACCATGAAAAACCTACAATTTGATATTTGGCTAGCCTCACATGCCAGTCAGTTTAAACTGCACCAAAAACACCCACCCAACGGCGCCTATAACCCTAACGCCTTTATTGACCAACAAGGCTATAAACAACAAATAAGTGATTTGCAGGATGCTTTTATAAAAAAATTGAAACAGGAATAGGCATAAAGGTATTTATTAAAATCTTAATATTTTAAAAGGGTACACATTGGAAGCATAAACGAAACGGGAATATTAATAACAAATTGAGCGATGCTTTTCAAAATGATATAATTTATAAAAAAATAATTTAATATTTACTGATTCAAATTAATTCACTAAATCAGCATATCTGGTTTTATGCTCATTAATCTACTATGAATAAACGTCTATTTCCTTTTTTATTTTTTATTACCCTTTACTATTCAGCGGCAAATGCCCAAAGCATAAAAAAAGATTCAGCCGTTCTATTCAATAGTATTTCGGTTTCCGGAACTGAAGGTTTGGTTATTTTTGGTGCCCGGGGCAATAATTTGGGTGGCAATTTTTGGGGGGCAGAAGTTGCTTATAACCTGAACTTAAAAAACAATTATTCAGATTGGGTGCGAATGTTGCGTGCAAAAAATGCAAGTATTGTGTTCTCCTATTTTAATTTGGAAAACCTTTATTTAACCAATAACCCAGGTAATAAAGGTTTTTTGGGGAACGATTACTCCTTGCTGGGTAGTTTACAACTTAATATTTTGCAACTTAATAAAGTTGATTTACTGTTAACCCCCGGCTTAGGGCTTACATATGCTTCCACCACTTATCAAACAAATAACAATCCATATGTTGGCAGTCATTTAAACCTTGCGGCGCAATTTGGTTTAAAGTTGGAAGTACCTATTTCTACTTCAAGCAAATTACAGCTTGGAGCCGATCTTTTTCATTATTCAAACGCTGCCTTTAAATTACCAAATAGCGGAATAAATAACCTAAATACCTCGATAGGCATTGTGAGCGATTTAAATAGTAAAACAAACATAGGTAATAGCGATGTATTTAAAATAAATAATAAAAGTGCTTTTGAATTTGGACTGGGAATTGGGCATAGGGGGTTACTGCCTATTGATAAAGGAACCCTACCACCAGCAGATTCAACTAAACAAGCAAACGCGAATTCGCGCTTAAATAACGCAGGGTTTTATATTGGATATAACTACCGTTTAAACTCTTTATTAAGTATTCGGGCAGCAACTGATATTGTTTATTATTTTGTTACTTACAGGGATGTTACCTATCCTGATTATTTAAGCACTACGCAGGAATACGGAAGCTCGATAGATAGGTTGAGTGTTGGTACAAGTATTGGTAGCGATTTATGGCTAGGCAGATTTGTGTTTGAAGCCGACTATGGGTATTATCTCCTCTTAAAATACCCTAAAACCCCCATTAAAACCTACTGGAAATTTGGTGCAAAATATTACCTCAATAAATGGTTAGCCTTGGAGGCAAAAGAATACCTGCATGGTACAGAAGCCCATTATGCCAATTTTGGTTTATTATTTCGTGTTGAATAAGCAATTAATTGTTAAAATTAGCGCTGTTTTAAAATATCCCTGCAAGGCGGTTGTTAAGCGGGAGCCCTAATTTTAGTTATGCTATTTTTTAGATTCGTACATAAATTATCTTTTAGACGGTTACGCCGTAATAGCTGTAAACGCTATTAAACCAATTACAAAGTATGTTAAATAAAGCATTCAGTCCTTTTCCAATTTTAACAACCAAACAACTCAGGATGAGGCGTTTGGCCATTGCCGACGAACAGGAAATTTTTGCTTTGCGGACTGACCCTGAAATAAACAAATACCTTAACAGACCATCAAGTCATAGCCTTGACGACGCCCGGAATTTTATAAATAAGGTGAATGAAAATATTGATAAAAACAACACCTTATATTGGGCAATAACTTTAACAGGGTCAGATATATTGATTGGCACCATTTGCCTTTTTGGCTTTATATATGAAAGTGCCGAATGCGAAATTGGTTATGAACTATCCCCAAGCTTTCAAGGAAGGGGAATAATGACGGAGGCGGCCGAAAAAGTTGTTGATTATGCTTTTCATACCTTAAAAGTGCAAAAAATGGAAGCTTGCCTGCATAGGGATAATCAGCCGTCTATAAAGTTGTTGGAGAAATTGGAGTTTATAAGATCCAAAAGCTATGAAGAATTAAATCCTGACTTGGTGAAATATTATTTGATAAATTTGGCTGAGAATCTATAAACTTCTTTTTGCGCTGGCAAAGTACTTCTTGTAATATGTGGATAAAGCGGCAGATGTTCGGAAATAAACTTTGTCTGAATAGGAATTAAATCTACTTTTGAAAATACAGAAAATCACATAAATCATTGCTTTTACTAAAATTATTAGCATATTTATCAAAAAATTAAATGATGAATAAAGAATTTACCGTCATAGAATTATTTGCTGGTGCAGGTGGTTTGGGTTTAGGATTGGAGGCTGCCGGATTAAAATGCGTGGCTCTTAACGAAATTAATCACGCCGCTGCTTCAACACTTAGGTTTAACAGACCTAACTGGAATGTTATTGAGGGTGATATAAAAAACATCTCTTTCCCTGAATTAAAGGGCAAAATTGATGTTGTAACAGGTGGGTTTCCTTGTCAGGCTTTTAGCTATGCTGGTAAACGTCTAGGTTTTCAAGATGCTAGGGGAACGCTATTTTATGAATTTGCTAGAATTATAAAAGAAACGATGCCGCCTTTATGCATTGGCGAAAATGTAAAGGGATTGTTAAACCACGAGAAGGGGAAAACCCTTGCAGGCATGATTTCTATTTTGGATGAAATAGGTTACCGCGTGCTACAGCCTCATGTTTTAAAGGCTATTCATTATGATACTCCTCAAAAAAGAGAACGGTTAGTTATTGTTGGTATAAGAAAAGATATTGAAATTGATTTTGAATATCCAAAACCAAATACCAATCATATACTAACTTTAAAGGATGCACTTAAAAAAGGTAAATTGTATAAAACCGATGTGCCTGATTCGCAAGGAGCAAAGTATCCTAAAAGAAAGAAAGAAATTTTAGATTTGGTACCTCCAGGTGGTTACTGGCGCGATTTACCGCTCGAAATTCAAAAAGAGTATATGCAACAAAGCTTTTTTTTAGGAGGTGGTAAAACCGGGATGGCAAGGCGCATCAGCTGGGATGAGCCATCATTAACATTAACCTGCAGTCCGGCGCAAAAACAAACTGAGAGGTGTCACCCAGACGAAACCAGACCCTTTACGGTAAGGGAATACGCCCGAATTCAAACCTTCCCGGATGATTGGAAATTTGCCGGTACTGTAACAGAACAATATAAGCAAATTGGCAACGCTGTACCTGTAAATTTGGGGAAAGCTATAGGTAAATCAATCGTTAATTTTTTAGAGAAATTAAAACATGATAGGCAAAAAATTCAGCATACCGATTTACACAAATATATACAATCACAACAAGCCTTATCAGCACCCGCGCAATTACAAATAATATAAAGTGCAAACATGCCGAAACTAAATTGGATAAGCGACGAAGACTTAATTGCAGCGGTTGAAAAACTACTTTTAATTGCTAAAACAGCTAAAATTGAGGTATCCAAAAAATTTGGTAAAAACGTGGTAGACCCGTTTTCGGCTATATTTGAGATGGCAGGTTTTGAGATGACTTATGATAATTGGATTATTAGCGAGGAGGCAAGACAAGCGCAAAAAACGCTTCAAAATTTTATAGGTGAATTTCATCAAAATATTTTAGGTAGTTGCGAATGCTGGGAGGATTTGAAAAAGGGTAAAATAATTGATTTGCTAAGCAATAAGCATAAAATTATTGCCGAAGTAAAGAACAAGTATAATACCATCCCTGGAGGCAAGTTAGCCGAACTATACCTTTCGTTGGAAACAGCGGTCATGAATAAAACGAGTATCTATAAAAACTATACCGCCTATTATGTTTCCATCATTCCTGAAAAACCTGAAAAGTATAATAAGGTATTTACACCATCCAATAAAGAAACAGGAAATAGATGCCCCGAAAATGAATTAATCCGCCATATTGACGGCGCGAGTTTTTACGCGCTTGTTACAGGAGAAGAAAACGCTTTAGCCAATTTGTATAGCATTTTACCAACCGTAATATCCGAAATTACCCAAATAAGCACCTTAGAACAGGAGAAGCTAAACGCGCTTTTTAAATTGGCGTACGGGTAAATTTTATATATTTTGAAAGCCTATCCATTTTCATGTTAAATGTAAACTAAGTATAATTCTTTTCTTATAAACCTGTATTTACTTTACACCCCCATTTCAATCATTCGTCCTCCCATTCCTAACCCAATAAAGGGAAAGATTAAACGCTATAATAAAATGATTAAATACAGTAGGCAAAAGCCCATAATGCGCTTGCATAATATTAAAACGCTCAACTAGACTTTGCCTATGTTTTTTCTTCGACGTACCGCCAACCAAGTATTTGGCTACGTATTGATGGGTGTTAACAATAGTCTTGGCTTTTTTGGCGGCTTTTATTATCCAATCAATATCGGCACTGAGTTGGTATCGCGGGTCGTATAAATCGGTAAGGGTACGGCGCACATAAATGGCCTGGTGACTAATGCTCATTCCATATTTAAAACCTCGCCAAGTAAATTGTTGGGGGGCCTTGTGTCGCCGTTGACCCAGACTTTGGCGTTGACTGTTAACCATTTCGGTTTCGCCATAATAGATATCGGCATCAGGCGCGCATTCAAAAACTTTGGCAACGGTATCCTCCGCATAAATTTCATCGCCCGAATTTATGAACAAAACATAATCGCCGGTGGCTAGTTTCAGGGCCTTGTTCATGGCATCGTAAATGCCTTTGTCGGGTTCGCTTACCAGCTTGGCTATGCGTGTCTCATATCGCTTTAACACCTCCAAGGTACCATCGGTCGATTTTCCGTCAACCACCACATATTCAATATTGGCATAGGTTTGGTTAATAACCGATAACAAGGTTCGTTCAATATCGCTTACATTGTTGTAAACAACAGTTATGACGGTGAGTTTGGGGGTGGGTTGGGTCATGATGCTTAAGCCTCACCTAAATCCTCTCCATCCCGATAGCTATCGGGAGAGAGGACTTTAGATTTGGGGTTCTTTAATATTTTTACTTTTTGCCTCACCCTGCCCTCTCCAAAGGAGAGGGTGGGAATTTTGGGGTTAACTTTAATTATTCTCTTTTAAAATTGATTTATACACTGCTAAATATTTTTCAGCCACCATATCGTTGGTAAAGTTTCGCATTACTTTTTGGCGGGCGTTGGCGGCTAGTTCGTTATGGTCGGCGGTGTTGAGTACATAGTTGATGCCTGCTGCAAAATCTGTCGCCTGTTTGTAGTTCGCCAGGTAACCGTTTTGCTGGTGGGTAACCATATCGGGTACGCCGCCAGTGTTAAAGGCTACCACCGGGGTGCCGCAAGCCAGTGCCTCCATAATGGTATTGGGCAAATTATCCTCAATAGTGGGCGAAACAAAAACATCGGCCAAGCTGTACAATTCGGCTAGTTCTTCTTGTTTGCTAATCAGGTTCAGCTCATATACTTTAAAGGGTAAGCTATTTACATCAAACGTTTTATTTTTACCGAAAATCACCACTTGAATGTTTTCCGTTTGGATATAGTTGATTTTTAAGTCGTGCAGGGCCTCTATCAGGTAGGTAATGCCTTTGCGCCTATCCAGTATATTGGCGGCTCCAAATAAAATAATCTTGACATCCAAATCAATCCCCCATTTTTTGCGAGCCTCTGTTTTATTTTTTGGCGAAAACAGGTTGGTATCAATGGGGTTGGGTATGGCCTCTATCCTAAATCCGCTTAACAAACTACTGCTTCGCGCAACCTCGGCCAACCAATTGCTACAGGTTACAAATACCAAATTATTAGCCTTGGCATACATTTGTTTTTTAAGCTGCCAGTCGGCGTACGAAATATCATGGGATGCGGGCTGTTTCAGCATCCAGCAATTGCCGCATTCATTTTCAAAATGTGTACAATCCGCAGCATAATGGCAGCCACCGGTAAATGCCCACATATCGTGCAGGGTCCAAACAATGGGTTTCCCTGTTTCAAAAAGCTGTTGTATGTTTTTGGTAGAAAGGTATCCGCTGTTTGTCCAGTGCAGGTGCAAAATATCAGCCTCTTTTATAGCGTCCTCCTTACTAATATTGCTCCCCACCCTAGCGGATGAAAACGCGAAGCGCAAGGATTTTTCCTTCGCATAAAACCAAATAAAGGGCAAGCGTTCGGCAAAAAAGTTGAATTTTATTATTAGTCGCCTAAAAAAACCTTTGCTAATGGTTTTAACTTCGGGGGTATAGGTTTTTTTGTCTTGCACCTGCAAAGTAACGGCCACCTGCTTTAATTGCAAGGCTTTTAGCAACCGCATACAGGCCATAGGGGCACCGCCCCCGGCATCTGCAGTGTTTATTAAGGTTACTTTCATGTAGCGGTGCTATTTATACAGGCAATTATAACAATTCTAAAATGAAAACTTTACTTTTGGGGGTGGGAAAGTGAGTGGTGAGTGTGTGAGTAGTGAGTGAGTTGGGGTTGGAGGTTGTGTGTTGTAGGTTGTGTGTTGTAGGTTGCGGGGGGCTTCGGGTTTTATGTTGAAGGTTGTATGTTGTAGGTGGGCGATTTGGGATGGACGTTGTGTTTAGTGGCAAGGGAATGGGTTAAGCCTCGCCTAATCCTCTCCATCCCGATAGCTATCGGGAGAGAGGACTTTAGATAGGGGATGGAATTTAATTTTACTCTTTTAGTGGTTTTGATTGACTATTTTATTAATGCACTAGCATATTTTAAGGAAAATAATTAATGAACTTATTCGCGTATTTATTTCAGGATTGGGGGCAAAACCGGCAGAATTTTAAGGGGCAGCTGGTTTTGTTTATGTTCCGCCTGGTGCAGGCGGTAAATAAATATACCC
The DNA here is from genome assembly GCA_903891475.1 of uncultured Mucilaginibacter sp. Taxonomy (GTDB): domain Bacteria; phylum Bacteroidota; class Bacteroidia; order Sphingobacteriales; family Sphingobacteriaceae; genus Mucilaginibacter. Next base: position 94,995 of record CAITEP010000031.1, on the reverse strand, counting down.
TTACCAAAATTATATTTTTCCCTTACCTCATGTTCTACCGCTTTTTTGTGGAATGGCTTTTGGGGATTGAATTGCCACGTAAACTGCATATTGGCAGGGGGCTTTCCCTTTTTCATGGGCAGGCGTTGGTAGTAAATAAGGGTACTGTTATTGGCGAATATTGTGTACTGCGGAACTCCACCACCATTGGGCATAAAAAATTGCCGGATGGTACTTTTAGTAAATGCCCGGCGATTGGTAACCATGTGGATATTGGCTCCAATGTTTGTATTATTGGCGATGTTACCATTGGAGATAACGTAATTATTGGGGCTGGCAGTGTAGTAGTTAAAAATATACCCGCCAACAGCATTGCAGTAGGTAACCCCGCCAGGGTTTTGGATAAATAGCTGGGGCTAGTAAATATATAATGGAACAAAATTTAACCGACCGCGCCTTTTGGAAATCGTTTTGGGAATCGAGATTGGGGCTTATTTTTAAAATTCCCGCTACCTATGTTTTTGGGGATATTTTAGCGGGGCTCATCAAATCTAAAAATATAAAAACCGCCATTGAGCTGGGTGGCTTTCCGGGCTATTATGCCATCTACCTAAAAAAATACCAGCAGCTGGAGACTACCCTTTTCGATTATTTTATTCACCCCGAACTGATTAATGAGCTGCTTGAGGTAAATGGTCTGCAAGCTGGCGATATTGCAATCATTGAAGCCGACCTGTTTGAATACCAAACCCCAAAGGTGTACGATTTGGTATTATCCTTTGGTTTGATAGAGCATTTTGTGGATACGAAGGCTATTATTGCCAGTCACCTACAATTTTTACAACCGGGGGGCGTGCTATTTATTACCCTGCCCAATTTTAAAAGCGTAAACGGCTGGGTTCAAAAAAACTTCGACAAAGAGAATTACGATAAGCATAACATCAGCAGCATGGACCTACCGCTATTAAAAAAATGCTGTATCGACTTAGGGCTTACCGAAGCAGAGGCTTATTATCATGGTAAGTTTACTGTATGGCTGGAGAACAAGGGGCATCAAAATGCGTTTACAAAACTACTTGTGAAACTTATTTGGCTGGCTGGTAAAGTTATTACCAAAATTGTACCGTTCGAGAGTAAGGCATTATCGCCCTATATCGTTTTAAAAGCGGTGAAGGGGGAAGAATAATTTTAACAGGATTTATGATAATAGCAAATTAAAACCCTGAGCCCTTGCGGCTGGGTTTTAATGTATTTTTTCAATTTGGTAATTACCAAACTTTTTCTTTAGCAATAGCGCATACCGTTTTTACCAGCGTTACGCTTTTAAAAAACAAAGAGGTTGCATGTGTTGTTGAACTCTGTGCCTGCTCGTTATTAGTATTGTTTTGTTGAACCTGGTAGCCTACACCCAACATAAGGGCAAACATTACCGGTACTAATAACAAGATAAATGGGTTTGAGTTTGTAATCAGCTTTTTCATTTTCGAAATTTTTTGATGACACAAATAAACAGCAAAGGTTTAAGCCTGTAAAATAATTTAGACCAACTGCCTTTTATTCTAGATGAATGCTAACTAACAGCTTTTTTGGCAATTGGTCGGTTTTTTTGGGCAGTTCATCTAAAAAACAAAACATTGCCTTATATTTCGGCTTTAATTAGTATAAAATTAGCATCAGGCCTATATATGAAACCACGCTGGCAAATTATCATACACCTTGTTACCTGGCTGGCCCTATTAGCCTTTTTCGCTACCATTACTATTAGTAACACTAAACTTAACCATACCGAAATGTGGGTGTATTTTGTAGTTTACCCCGCCATTAATATCTCTTTGTTTTATATCAATTACTTGGTACTAGTTCCCGCTTTTTTAGATAAAAAGAAATATGGCCTTTTCTTTTTATCCATCGGCATCCTTGTAAATATTTATGGCTTTGGTAAGTATGGCATGGCGGTAGTATTTAAAGAGGTGGTACTAATGCATGACAAGGCCCATGTTACCAGTTTTGGCACCTACTTTTTAAGTACTATTTTTACCAGTTTTATATTCCTGTTTTTAAGTACCGTATTAAAGTTTACGATTGATTGGTTCTCCAACGAGCGCATTCAACACGAATTGGAAAATCAACGCCTTACCGCCGAGCTCGCCTTTTTAAAATCGCAGATCAATCCACATTTTTTGTTTAATTCGCTTAACAGTATCTATTCATTGGCCTATCAAGGTTCGGAAGATACGCCGGAAGCCATTTTAAAGCTATCCGAAATTATGCGGTATATGCTGTATGAATGTAATGATAATAAGGTTGATTTAGAAAAGGAATTTCAATACTTGCATAACTTTATCGACCTTCAAAAAATACGCTTTGCCAATAAGGCCTTTATTGATTTTAGCATTGAAGGCAAGGTTGAGGGGCAACAAATTGTACCTTTACTACTCATCGCATTTATTGAAAACGCCTTTAAACATGGGGTGGCCAATAATCCTTTAAAGCCCATTATGCTGCATATTAAAGTAGATGGGCCTCAATTGCAGTTTTTTATAAAAAACGTAAAGCATAGCAATAATCGCGACCCAGAGGGTGGAATTGGCCTAAACAACGTAAAACGCAGGTTGAAACTATTATATCCCGATAAATTTAATTTGGATATAATTGATGAAACCGATACTTATAGTGTGAAATTATCATTAATTTTATAGGATGATCAGATGCCTGATAGTTGATGACGAGCCTTTGGCGTTGCATATATTGGAAGACTACCTAGCCAAGGTTCCGTTTTTGCAATTGGTAAAATCAACCACCAACCCTATTGAAGCATTAACGCTGGTACAAGATAAACAAATAGACCTTGTTTTTCTGGATGTGCAAATGCCCGAGCTCACCGGCATACAGTTTCTAAAAATCGCCAACGGCAAGGCCAAAGTTATTTTAACCACCGCCTACCCGCAATACGCACTGGAAGGTTATGAATTGGATGTAATTGATTACCTTTTGAAGCCTATCGCTTTCGATCGTTTTTATAAGTCGGCACAAAAAGCCCAGGCGGCCTTGCAGTCGGCAAATAGCCCTTCGCCTACCGTCGCGCCAAGCGAACCTGCCACCAACCGTCAAGATTTTTTGAGCGATTTTATTTTTGTAAAAACCGAGCATAAAATACAAAAGGTTTATTTAAACGATATTTTATTTATTGAGGGCCTGAAAGATTATATATCCATTTTTACCCAAGCCGAGCGTATTATTACCCTGCAAAACATGAAAAAAATGGAGGATGCCCTCCCACCTCAATACTTCACCAGGGTGCATAAATCGTACATCGTATCTATCAATAAAATAGATAGTATTGAGCGTAGCCGCATTTTTATTGGTGAAAAAATTATCCCTGTTGGCGATACGTATCGCGAAGATTTTTTTAAAATTATTGACGGGAAGAACATTTAGGACATGAATTACGGCTGTGAGGACACGGTTTTTAAAGCACAGCATTATGGGCTAATGGCTTTGAGGACACAGCCACGGGGTGGGGGTAATAGCTAAATTACTCTAAATACTAGCTACTTGAAACTAAATACCAGCTTCTAATTAGTAGTTTGATATTAAAAAAATATTTATGATTAAAATTTCACAAGAAAATCTATTTTTCTGGAAGTATTTCTTTGGTGGCGGTTTTCTAGTAATTCACTTTACTTTTTTAATGTCTATTACTTTTATTGTCAATGTTTGGTTTGTTTATTTATTATATTTATTCTTTGCAGCTTTACAGTTTTTAGTTCATAAAGCTTGGCGATATTTATTTATTAAAAATGCCTATTTAACTAATGATTTTAAAAAAATAATCTTTAAGAACCTTAAGAATGAAGAACAGGAGTTTTATTGTACCCAAATAATAAATGTTTCAACAAATTCAGGCATTACAAAGGTTGAGATAATGTCTGATGATGCTAAAAAGACCTTTTACTTTATGATTAATTCTAAAGAGAATCTAAAATATCTTAAGAATGGGTGATTTTCCGTCACATCTACACCAACAAAAGGCAAGAATTTGGGCAAGTGGCTGTGAGGACACAGCCACTGGGATGAGAATCTATATCTCTTAAATAAGCATTAAAATCCAAGTATATAACACCTGCGTCTTTACTGTTAAATGAAACGTTCTAACATTATCCCAATCACTTTTTAATATTATAATACTTACAGGTAGCTGTTCGATATAATCATAATAAATATCTGAAAAGCAAAACTGTTATATTTTGAAGTCACCTGGGTTGTGCTGGTTGCTGACTTTTGAATTTTATAACTATTTAAGCAGTTAGTAATTGTTGTTCCATTCAATACATAGCTTACCGTTAAATTATCATTTAAGGAATGAATAAGGTTATTCCCGTTTTTATCGAGTAATACCTAAAATCTATCAAGAGGGATTGAAAAATCTGTACTAGTAGATAGATTATTTTTACACCTAAATAAAAAAACAGATATTGTTGTGGTTAAAAAAAGTAGCTTTTTCATTTTCCTAAAATTAAGGGTGAATATTATAGGTCATGCCTTTGTTATAATTAAAATTTTCAGTTATTGTTCCGTTTAAAACAGTCCAAGTATTAAAACCAAAATACCCATTACTATACCCATCCCAACCCCAATTCATATGAAGATAAAGGTTGCTATAGCCTAAAATTAATTCTCCTGGACAACCAGTGTAGGTAAAGGTATAATAGCCATCGCAAACCCATTGATGCCCATCCGTTCCGTTATCTCCATACAGCAATACAGGATAACGCCTGTCAATATTGCTTTGAACTATACTAGAATTATAATCGTCGTCGGTTCCATTTTTGTAACCAAAAGTATTTTTTAAAGCGTCCGAATTATTCATATGTCCAAAATCAAGTCCGCCTAAGGTATAATCATTAGGATAAGATGCATCTTTGGTATAAATCATCCTAACAGATTTACCGACGTCAACCATTAGCTGCGCTACATTTTGGTTACCAGTTGAGCCGGTAAGGCCATAGTTAATGCTTAGTGGCATTGATGTCCAATTATATTTGGAAGGAGATTTCCAGTAATACATTACTTGCGCTATAGAGGTAGCTACACATCCGCTTGGAGCATGATCATCACCTCTAGCACCAGGAATATTTGGGCACAAAAGATTATAAGGATAATCTTGTCCCCAAGCGGTTTGAAGCAGTACAGGGCTGTAATAAGTAGAATAAGTATCTTGGCAAGGTGGGACAGGTGGTCCACCAGGAGAGCCTGGTGTTGCTTTTAATGATTTAGCGCGGTTCATTAAAGCCGTGGCATTACTTAATTCCATCCACATTTTTGCAACTTTACTAGGTTGTTTTAGTCCAGGCGTTTTACGCAAAACTTGCATATTGTTGTTGCTGTATTTTATCCAATTGCTTACTGTCGACTGCGGACTATTTAAATATTTAAAATATCCTGTTGGTGAAAAAGCCAATATTGGTTCAACCCTTTTATCCGCTGCAATAATTACATAACCGCCCCCAACATAATTAAAAATATAGAGGGAAGGGTTGACATTATCAGGAAGAGCTAAACTGTCTAATATTTTGATTGAAGTTGAAAATAATACAGCTTTGCTATTTGCCAAATTACCCGCTTTACTACTAGCAATATCGCCTCTAATTAACCGGCTACTGGTAGCTTCGTTAGCTGCTGCACCTGCAATGTTTAAACCTACAAAGTTCGTATCGGCTTTAAGTGCTTCAGATACTTGATCGGCGGGTGTCTTTATTAAATTTTCTTTTTTACAGCCATGAATAAGGATCGAGGTTGCAATTGCAACGCAGGCCATTACCCTCCATTTGATAATTAGTTGCTTCCGGAGTAGAGTTGTCTTACGCATTTTAGGTTCAATTTGTGATTATTGGTAAATTAGATTTCAAATTTAAAGAAATAAAAGGCATAAATCAAAACTTTTATGTAATAAAGTTTAATTATAAAGGCTTATTCTTCACTCATGTTAAAACCTTTTTTTCTTTAGCGCAGCTATCAGGCAGTAGGTATCGTCTTTTATTTTATGATTAGGCTCTTTTACTAGCTGTTAGTTATTAGTCACCAGCTATTAATCCAGCAGTTTTGCCGCAATTTTATTTTCTACCTCTGCAACCAATTCTTCTATCGGGCGTCCGTTAGGTTCTATTGGTTCCAACACTTCCCAAGTCATCCTGATAAAGGTATTTAGCGGATATAATCCATAGCGTATCATTTTCCAGGAATTGTTTATGGCGATAGGTACCAGCAGGGCATCTGGGCATTTTTTCAGCAAAGTGGCTATCCCTGCCGATTGGAAGGGTTTTACTTTACCATCTTTTGATCGGGTTCCTTCCGGGAAAATTACTGCCGACCAATTGTTTTCTTTCATCCTGTTGGCCAGTTTCACAATTTCTGTAATTGATTGGCGGGCATCATTACGGTCGATATTTGCCCCACCGCCATATTTTAAATTGTAGGAGATGGACGGTATTCCTCGGGTAAGCTCAATTTTGGAGATAAACTTAGCATGGTATTTACGCAAATGGTAAATTAAAGGCGGTATATCGCATAGGCTTTGGTGGTTGGAGATAAATATTTTAGGACGATGTAATGGTAAATTTTGCTTATTTATGAAAATCACCGGGTTGCCCACCAAATAAAAAGTACTTGAAAGAAACATGTTTAGGGTATCAACTGCAAATTTATGGGCACGATAACCAAACACTCGATAAGCCAACCATTGTATAGGCTGAAAAATAAGCAACAACAAGAAAAAAGCCGTAATAGCAAAGGGGGTTAATATATACCCTAAAAACTTTCTCATAAACAAAACAAATTTATATTATTTGCGGCTATTTTTTATAGGTTAAAGCTTATTTTCAATTATGAGCAATTGGAGTTTTAAAACAGCGGCAACCGTCATCGAGTCGGTTATCAAGCCATCGCAAACCATTTGGTAAACTTCTTTAAAAGGTAGCTTTTTTATTTGCAATTGCTCTGTTTCTTCGGGTTCGGCCTCAAATTGCCTCAAATTACGAGCTAAATAAACAATACTCAACTCATCACTTACGGAGTTAGAGAGGTGCATGCGTACCAGTTCGGTCCAGTTATTTGCCTTTAAACCAGTTTCTTCCAACAGTTCGCGTTTTGCCGAATCGAGCGGATCTGTACCTAATGGCCCACCACCCTCAGGCATTTCCCAACTGTAGGCACCTAATGGAAAACGGTACTGACCAACCAAATAAGTATTAAAATCGGCATCTAAGGGCAATACCCCTATGGCATAATTTTTAAAATGTACCTTGCCATAAATACCCGGGTTACCGGCAGGGTTTAATACTTTGTATTCGGTAAGACAAATCCAGGGATTATCGTAGAGCTGCTGTTCCGAAGTTATTTTCCAAGGGTTAGCTTCCTTGCTATTTTCCATTTGATGAAATGTTTTACTGTTTAAATTGGTTCGGCAAAGAAACTTAAATAGTCTCTCAAAAAGAAATCAAAATTATGCTTATAACCGGATTTTGTACATGGTTTAATATGCATTTAATAAACAATTATAAATTATTTAACATATTGTTGGCATTTACAATGAAACCGCTTAACTTACCATCATTAATAAAAACAATAATTTAACAGCCATTAGCAGCGCAATAATTTTATCGTCGGAGGTGGCTGTTTATCAACCTTTGCAAACTATACTTGGATTTTAGCAAAAATGGTTAAAGAAGTAAAAAAAACATTGAAGGTAGCCATATTGGATCTTTATGATGGCGTTGAAAACGAAGGTATGAGCGGTTTTACCGAAATACTGAATCGGTATAAAACAAACAATCACTTGGATTTAAGTATTGACGTTTTTGACGTCCGCAAAAAAACAGAAGTACCCGGGCTCCACTATGATGTTTATATTTCGAGCGGAGGGCCCGGTAGTCCGCTGGATAGTGAAGGTACCGAATGGGAAAAAAAGTATTTTAACCTTATTGATAAGCTGGAGGATTTTAACCTCGGCAACCAAGCCCAAAAAAAATATGGCTTTTTTGTATGCCATTCATTTCAGTTATTGTGCCGGAAATATAAGCTTGGCGAAATAAACATGCGTCGTTCCGCATCATTTGGGGTATTGCCCGTACATAAAACGGCTGAAGGTATTAACGAACCCATTTTTGCTGGTCTGGATGACCCTTTTTTAGCACTGGACTCTCGGTTGTGGCAGGTTATCAACCCGGATATGAAAAAATTTGAGGAGCTGGGTATGAAACTGGTCGCGCTCGAAAAAGAACGCCCCCATGTTGATTTGCCAAGAGCGTTGATGGCTATCAGGTTGAATGATTACTTTTTCACCACACAATTTCATCCGGAGGCTAATCCCACTGCTATTAAAGGATTGCTATTGAAAGAAGAAAAGAAAAAAGAAGTAGTTTTTGAGCATGGCATTGATAAGTACAACGAGATGCTTGCCCGTATTGATGATGTTGATAAAATAATGCTGACCCAACAAACCATTATCCCTAATTTTTTAGATCAGGCTGTTTTAAATTTGCACCAAGCCTAGGCTGCTTAAATCTGGTAAAATACAGGTAAGTCCTTATACCTTATTAAATTGAATACTGCTTGTACCAACCAAATTCATTCTTTTTTACAAGGACACTACCACATTTAAGCATCAATTATTTGACCTAAATACTATTTAATTTATTTAAGCGTGTATAACAAAATGTATTAAATTTGCATGGTGGATTTTCAAACAATTATAACCGTTGCCCTTTTTTTGCTTGCCATATTTTACATGGCGAGGCTAGTTTATAAAAACTTATTTACAAAAAAAGAATGTGGCAATAATTGCAAATGCAGTGTTGATTTTTCGGCAATTGAAACGGGCAAAATACAAAAACATTTGTAGGCCAATAAACCTATCATCACCAATATTGAATTTAGTGTTAATTATAAATGGCTGATAAACAAGTTTTTCAAACTGATACACCAAACAGGTGGATACGCTTTAAATGGATCAGCCGAATATTGGTTGTTGTGTTGATATGTAGTGTTATAGCAGCTATTGTAACGGTTACCTCAAAACAATATCCTTCCCTTCCAAATTTAAACCCAGCACCAAAAAAACTTTCGAAAGAGGAACTTGAAAGCCTTAAAAAGTCGAAGAAATATAAAGATTTTAAGATTGATAAGGTCGAAATTCAAAAAATGGCAAAGGCCAGGCATCTTCATCAATTAAAACATCCAAATAATAAAGACCGCATAAATGCCGGATTTTACCGCGCTTGGGAACCACAGGCATATAATTCCTTAGAATCGCATATTGGCAAACTGGATATGGTGGTGAGCGAAGGCTTTTATGTTTATCCCAAGCATGATACCATGGTGGCCAATGTTGATACCGGTTTACTCCATATTAACAAAAAGTATAAAAAACCAGTCATCATATCTTTATCAAACTATGTAAACATCAATAATGTAAGCGGCGGATATGATAGTAAGGATGTAGAGCGGATTATAAAAAATAAAAAACTTCGTACCCAATTTATTTATAGTATCGCCCGTAACCTGGCTCGCTACAAGTTTCAGGGTGTTAACCTTGATTTGGATGATATCAAAGACATCAATAGCAAGAATTACATAACCTTTGAAAACGATCTTTATAAAATTTTGCATCCAATGGGTTATTTGGTAACCCAAAACGTTATACCTGATGATGATAAATACCAGCTTGAACGGCTACAGCATGTAAATGATTATTTATTTGTGATGGCCATTGACCAACATAATGATCAAAGTAATGCCGGTGATTTATCGAACCGTTTTTGGGTTGAAAAAATTCTGGATGTGGTGTGCAGGCGCATCCCAAGCGAAAAGGTAATATTAACCATTGCAGGTGGAGCATATGATTGGCCCGAGAGCAGTTTGGGTAAATCCATAGGTTACCAGCAAGCCATAAGTACGGCGCAGGAGAATAAAAGCAAAATTATTTACGACCCAAACTCATCAAACCTGCATTATTCCTATTATGATGCGGACAGTTTGGAACATTCTGTTTATTTTACCGATGCCATCACCAATTTCAACATCATCAGGATGGCGGATGACTGGGCAACAGGAGGGGTAGCCTTATGGCGTTTAGGCGCTGAAGACCCCAGGTTATGGACGTTTTTCCAAAAAAACTTATCGATTGATTCACTTAGAAAAACTGGTGTAGATGTTAAAAGATTGACCAATGTTGGATTGAGTAATAGTGTTGACTATGATGGAAATGGGGAGGTACTCGACCTGATAACCACGCCTACCATCGGTAAAATAAGTGTGGATTTGGATACTTCAAGTTACTTTTTTACCAACCAACAATATATTAAACTGCCAACTAAATATGTAATCAGGAAATATGGCTATGCACCGGGAAAAATTGTTTTAACTTTTGATGATGGCCCCGACCCTGAATTTACACCAAGGATACTCGATATATTAAAGAAGGAACATGTGCCGGCAGCCTTTTTTATTGTAGGCTCGATGGCCGAAAAGAATATTCAAATTTTGCGAAGGGAATTTGATGAGGGTTATGAAATTGGTAACCATACTTATTTGCACCCTGATATATCAACAGTAAGTGTTGACAGAGTAAAGTTAGAATTAAATGCTACCCGTAAACTCATTGAATCTGTAACCGGGCGAAGTACTATTTTATTCCGTCCGCCATTTAATGCCGATGCCGAGCCAAGAACGCTTGCGGAAGTAATTCCTGTTGCTGAAAGCAGGAAACAAAGTTATATCAATATTGGCGAATCCATCGACCCTTGGGATTGGCAACCTGGCGTAACTGCCGACAGTATTATTGCACGCACTATCCGACAAAAAGATGCCGGCTCAATGCTTTTATTACATGATGCAGGTGGCGAAACCAGAGAAGAAACAGTAAAAGCACTACCAGGAATAATTCATTATTTTAAAAGTCATGGTTACCAGTTTACTACCATTGCGGCGGTACTAAACCAAAGTAAAAATGAATTAATGCCCGAAATTAAAGATGACGCGAATTCAGGTTTAACCGGAACTTTTTATAATATTTTTCTGCAAGGTATTTATTACACCAACTGGTTTTTACTATACTTATTTTTAGCAGCCATATTTTTAGCAGTAGGCAGGGTGATTTTAATTGCCATTTTGGCTATAAAACAATATATCGAAGACAAAGAAATTGACAAAGAAAGTATTGATGCTTCTTCGCTTCCGGCGGTAAGCATTATTGTTCCCGCTTATAATGAGGAAGTTACTGCCATTAAAACGATAGAAAGTTTATTAAAAACCCAATATCCAAACTTTGAAATCATATTCATTGATGATGGTTCGAAGGATAAAACATTTGAAATTGTAAATAACACATACGGTAATCATCCCAAAGTAAAAGTTTTAACCAAGCCTAATGGTGGCAAAGCATCGGCATTAAATTATGGTATAGGTAGGGCTGAAAATAATTTTGTAGTTTGTATTGATGCTGATACACAATTAAAGGATGATGCCATTTACCAAATGATGACCTATTTTACTGATGATGAAATTGGCGCGGTAGCGGGAACAGTGAAAGTAGGTAACGAAATAAATTTAATAACCAGATGGCAATCAATTGAATACATTACTGCCCAAAACATGGATAGGCGTGCATTTGATTTAATCAATAGCATCACAGTGGTGCCTGGAGCAATTGGTGCTTTCAGAAAATCGGCCATTGAAAAAGCCGGTGGTTTTACCTATGATACTTTAGCCGAGGATTGCGACCTTACTATGCGGATTCTAAAACAAGGTTATATTGTTAAAAACTGTGATGATGCCATAGCCTTTACTGAAGCACCTGAAACTTTATCGGGATTACTAAAACAACGATTTAGATGGAGTTTTGGGGTAATGCAGAGTTTTTGGAAAAATAAAGACGCCTTATTTAATAAAAAATATAAGTTTTTTGGCATGGTAGGCATGCCCAATATCCTGATTTTCCAAATAGTATTGCCATTGTTCTCACCATTGGCTGATTTGATGATGATCGTTGGTTTATTTGGTGATAAACCAGGGAGAATATTGAGCTATTACGTAGCTTTTGTATTAATTGATTTTGTAGTGGCCATTATTGCTTTTTGGATGCAGAAAGAAGACTATAAAAAACTTGCTTACATTATACCTCAAAGGTTTATTTGGCGCCAGTTGATGTATTATGTACTATTTAAATCGGTACGTAAAGCATTAAAAGGAGAGTTAAGCGGCTGGGGTGCCTTGAAACGGACCGGTAATGTAACCATAAAAAAAGACGCTTCTCCGGCGTCTTCATAAAACAGTTTTATTGCAATTAAAAAATAATAATTAAGTAAAGAAAATCTATAAAATAGCTTTTCTTTACTTCTTTTCAATCAAACAAACCGCATAGGCAACCACACCTTCCCGGCGGCCTATAAAACCTAATTGCTCGTTGGTGGTAGCTTTAATGGAAATATCCTCCACATCAATTTTAGCAGAAGCCGCGATATTTTTTTGCATTTGAGGGATATGAGGGTTTATTTTAGGCGCCTCCAAGCAAACCATTGCATCAATATTATTTATTTGCCAATTATTTTGGGCTAATAAATCAACTACATGTTCAAGCAAAATCAAACTGCTAATACCTCGCCAGCGCTCATCTTTGTTCGAGAAATGAAATCCAATATCACGAAGGTTAGCAGCTCCAAGCAAGGCGTCGCAAATAGCATGCAACAAAACATCCGCATCCGAGTGACCAAAAGCTCCGGCATGATGTTCCAGATTTATACCTCCCATTATAAAAGGGTGGTTTTCCTTTAATTGGTGTACATCAAAACCAAAACCTACTTTAATTTTTGCCATATTATTTTTTTATGGCCGATCCAAAATTAGCTGCCAAAGTAAACCTAATAGTATTTGCAAACGGACTATTTTGTTGCGGCGCAGAAATATATGAAAAATCGAGGTTGAGCAATTGATACTTAAATCCTAAACCGATGGTAAGATAATTAGCTCCGCCAAAATTTGCGTTTTGATAAAAGTAACCTGCTCGTATAGCAAACATATGATTATATAAATATTCTAAACCCGGAGAATAGGTTATTTGCTGAAATTCCTGACTTAAACCCTGCGGGGCATCAGAAAATGATTGAAAAATACCTGCGACAACCGATACATTATCATTACTTATTTGATTACCTGAAGCGTCTCTTCTGGTAAAAGGAACCATTAACTTGTTAAGGTCGACAGTTAGAGTAAATTGATTATATTCATCCAGATTTAGTGTATTTGCAAAGCCCACCTTTAAGTTAGCAGGTAAAAAATCTTTAACACCATTATCGCTATAACTAACCTTAGTGCCAATATTTGAAGCGTTTATTCCGAAAGAAAAAGCACCTTCTTTTCCAAATTCTTTAATTTTTGATTTATAATAAGTTGAAAATCCTACAAATAGCGCGTTTCCAGCTTGAGAGGCATCACCTGTTCCGGTTGAAAATCTGGTATCAGAAAGATTAGAATGTACATAACCACCCGATAAGCCCAATGAAAAGCCATCACCAAATTTACGCCCCCAGGCTACATTCAATGAATACTCATTAGGATAATAAGTGCCCTGCGCATTTTGACCTTGATCATATAACTGAATAACTCCATAATTAAAATAACGCAATGCTACTCCAATAGCGTTCCTGTTATCAATAACATGGTCATAGGTTAAATAAGAAAGACTTAAATCAGGAATTAGTTGTCTTAGCCAGGGGCTATATGATATTGATGCGCCATCTGTATTTTCAAGAAAGGCTAATTTTGCAGGGTTCCAATAGGTATCATTTAAATTAGAACTCAATGCTACTCCGGCATCACCTAAAGCACCCGACCTAGAATCGGGCGTAATATTTAAAAAAGGTACCGCGGTTCGGGTAGCATTTAAATTGGTTCCGTCAGTATTTAAATGAGTTTGCGATAATAATAAGGTCGGTGTTAAGGCTAGTATAAAAAGGAAAATAGCGCTTTTTGGAAAAAAATTCATAGGTGCAAATTAAATAAAATAAAGAATTAAGTCAAACACTTTAACGTTAAAACCTATTTTTCAGTATATCTAAATTTTTAGAACAACATATTTTTATTTTATCCGTATTAGTCGTACATTTATGTTTTGAAAATTGATTTTGTTATATTAATTATACTTTTTAAATTTATTTATTTACATTTACCGCATAAAAAAATTGAATATATGAAAGGACTATTTACTAAAACTGCTATTGTGCTATCTGCTATAGGTACATTTATGAGTAGCTGCAGTAAACATCAGGTATCTGAGAAAACCGGGATTTCGTACAACGATAAAAATACTGGTGGATTTATTAGGTTTAAAAAAACGCATCCAACTCCCGGGCCAGGCTTGGTTCCAATAGAAGGTGGTACTTTTGTTTTAGGTGGTAGTGCCAACCAAGATGTTTCATATGATTTTAACAATGCTCGCAGAAGAGTAACAGTACCATCATTTTATATGGACGAAACAGAAGTATCTAACCAAGATTGGCTTGATTATTTACATTGGATTAGTGTTTCATATCCTGGTGACCGTGAAGTATACTACAATGCTTTACCTGATACATTGGTTTGGCGCAGGCCGCTTTCATACAACGAACCATATGTTGACAATTACTTAAGGCATCCGGCCTTTCAAGATTACCCGGTTGTTGGTGTTTCATGGGATCAGGCACAAGAATATTGTAAATGGAGAACAGATCGTGTGAACGAAAATATATTACGCTCTACTGGTCGTTTAACATCGTGGAAAGAATTGAATGGCGGAGGAGCTACTCCTGTTGCCAGAAAAGATTCAAAAACTGCTGCACCTGCTACCAGCAAAGCGCCATCTCAACCGTTTAATACAGATATTTATTTAAATGGACAATTAACAGGTCCGGGATATGACGGAAAAAATATGATGCAAAATTTGGATCCTAACGCCAAATCAACTGGAACTGATAAAAAAGGAGCCAGCACTCCGGTAAGGCCAGTTCGTTTAGAAGATGGTATCCTTAAGCAAGCTTATCGTCTTCCATCAGAAGCAGAATGGGAATATGCTGCACTAGCATTAATTGGAAATACTAATCTTGAAAATATAAATGAGGGTAGAATTTATCCTTGGAATGGTTTAAGTCTTCGATCAGCTCAAAGGTCAACCCAAGGTTTATTACTTGCCAACTTTAAACGTGGAAACGGTGATAACGCAGGTGTTGCAGGTTATTTGAATGATAAGGCTGATATTACTGCTCCTGTTAGGTCATTCCAACCTAATGATTTTGGCTTGTACAACATGGCTGGTAACGTAAATGAATGGGTTGAGGATACTTACAGGCAAACTTCGTTTGAAGAATTTGAAGATTTTAATCCATACAGAGGTAGTCAATATACCAGCAAACGTTTATCAGACGCTACCAAAGGAACATACGCTAAAGATAAATACGGTCATCCTATTTTAGAACCAGCACCTTCAGCTAAAAAGATGAAGTATAGCGAGTTATTAGCAGCTCAAAAAGCTCAGGCCGATGCCGCGGCTGCAGCCGCAGCCGCAGCCGCTCCGCCAACAACACCAGCCACTGACGGAACTACTCCGGCTACGGCCGCTGCTCCAGCTCCGGATGTTTTATCACTAAATGTTAGCGGATCGGGTGCAAACCAATCTTTAGATGGGGGTGCATTTAATCCGGATAAAAGAAGTGTAGGCGATCCTGTTAACCCAGCTCTATATGGTACTACTACCTTAGTACATGATAAATCAAAAGTATACAAGGGTGGTTCATGGAATGATTTAGCTTTTTGGTTAAACCCTGCGGCAAGAAGATTCTTAGATGAAGATGATTCAAGCGCCGAAATTGGTTTCCGTTGTGCCATGACCTTAGTAGGAGCTCCGGAAGTTGTACTTACTAATAAACCACACTTCCTGGTTAAAAAAGCTAAAGTAAATAAAGTAAAATCTAACTAATTAAATTTACATTAAAAGGCATAAAAAAAGCGGTTAAATAACCGCTTTTTTTATGCCTTTTAATTTTTTAGATAACAATTAATACCTGATTTTTCTCCACCTTATCACCTGGTTTTATTTTAACCAATTTAATCACCATATCAGAAGTTGATTTGATAATATTTTCCATTTTCATGGCTTCGAGTGTAAATAAATTATCTCCCTTCTTTACCTCCATGCCGTCGGCAACAAACACATGTAATACCAACCCCGGCATTGGCGCCTTTACTTCGGTAAGTTTTGTAGTGTTGGTATAGTTTATCCCTAATTTATCGAGCAGGATATCAAATCCATCTTTAGCTGTTACATTATATAAATTACCATTAATTTTAAAACTACCTATCTTTTGTACTTTATTAAAACTAATCAATTCAACATTGTACGATTTGAAGTTGCTTATTATATGCCAGTTTGTATCATTTATCTTAACTATATCAGCCTCTAACAAAATGCTATTTACCAACACTCCTTTATCTGTATGGCTTAGCTCAAGGTTGTATTTGTTATTGATATTTATTTGCAACATAAAATTTGATACTAATTTAGCTAAAAAAAAGGGATAAAAAATGAATCAGAAAGTAGCTTATTTATTGCTGAGTTAAAACATATTGAATAAGGTTTGAGCCCATTTTTAACGCCTTTAGTCTATTTTCCTGGGTGTCGCCGGCATATGTACCAAAATCTTCCCAACCGTTACCTAAATCGCATTCATAGGTATAAAAACAAACTAGCTTACCTTTATAAATTAGCCCAAAACCTTGTGGACGCTTCCCATCGTGTTCATGAATTTTTGGCAAGCCAAGTGGGAAGTTGAATTTTTGGTGATAAATTGGGTGGTTAAGGGGTAATTCAACAAAATCAAGTTCTGGAAATACCTTTTTCATTTGCGGTCGAATAAACTGGTCTAAGCCATAATTATCATCAATATGCAGAAAGCCACCGGCAATTAAATATTTGCGTAGGTTTTTGGCTTCTTGATCAGAAAAAATAACGTTTCCATGCCCCGTCATAAAAATAAAAGGATAATTGAATAATTCTATGCTTCCTACTTCAACCACCTCATCAGTTGTTTGAAAGTTTGTTTTTAGGTTTTCGTTACAAAAACTAATTAAATTAGGCAAAGCGGTCCGGTCGCCATACCAATCACCTCCTCCATTGTATTTTAGCTTGGCCATTTTATAGGTAGGCACATTAAAACTACTCGCCAAGGGCGTAGCCAAACAAATAATTAAAATAAGCCAAAGGTTTTTCATACTATCTATTTAAAAAATTCACTTCAAAACAAGCGGCTAATGCGGCGGTTTCGGTACGCAGCCTGCTGTTGCCTAAGGTAATATTTTTATACCCCGCATTATTAGCTTCAGTAATTTCGGGTAAGGCAAAATCGCCTTCAGGACCAATTAATATAGTGTAATGATTATATAGTATAAGTTCCGCTTTTAAATCAGTCTTTGTAGATTCCTCACAATGCGCTATAAATTTCTGGCTGTTGCTATGATTCAACTTTAAAAAGTTTTTGAAACCAATAGCCTCATTCAACTTGGGTACATAGGTATTGCCCGATTGCTTAATAGCCGCTATAATTATTTTGTTTAGCCTATCTGTTTTCACTTCTTTCCTTTCGGACCTTTCGCAAATTATTGGTGTAATTTCATCAATACCAATTTCGGTAGCTTTTTCTAAAAACCACTCTAACCTATCTATATTTTTTGTTGGGGCAACAGCTATGTGCAAATAATGATTTCTTTTATTAAACTCTTTGGTAAACGAAATTATTTGCAGTAAAGTTTTTTTGGGGGATGCAGCTATGATTTTAGCGGTATAAAAAGTCCCCTTACCATCAATTAGGTATATTTGGCTATCAACTGTTAAACGGAGTACACTGATGCAATGGCGGCTTTCCTCTTCGTTTAAAAGGTACTCGCTACTATTTTCATTGATATCGGGTGTATAAAAAAGGTGCATTGCAATGGAAGATTAATGTAAATCTACAACATCTTCTTCACTTAAAAGCAGTTCGAGTTTTACCGACTCAATGTTTTGATCGGATTTTTTTAATACTGTTATGTTATAGCCATTGGCTTCCTTTTGTTCGCCAACTTCAGGAATTTTTCCAAAAATATCGCCCAACCAGCCCGAAACCGTATCATAATCGCCATCTTCGGGTAAATCATGCGGCAGGTGCTCATTCACATCGTAAATAGGTGCCAAGGCGTTTACAATAAATTCAAATTCATTTACCTTTTCAACAATTGGTTTTTCCTCGTCAAACTCATCCTGTATCTCTCCTACCAATTCTTCCACTATATCTTCCAGGGTTACCATACCAGCAGTTCCGCCAAACTCATCTAATACAATGGCTATTTGAATGCGTTTTTGTTGTAATTCGGCCATCAAATCATTTATTTTTTTAGTCTCCGGCACAAAATAAGGCTTTCTAATAATGTCTTTTAAAACAATAGGTGTATCACGAGCCAAAAGCGGTAGAATGTCTTTAGCGTGTACAATACCTATTATCTTATCAATTACATCGTCATAAACAGGCATGCGTGAGTAACCTTCCGAAACCAAAATCTCTATCAACTCATTTTGCGTGGTATTGATATCGAGCCCAGATATTTTGGTACGGGGTACCATGATATTTTTTACCACGCGCTCGTTAAAATCAAATACATTTTGTATCAGCTCATGCTCGTTCGAGTCGATGGCGCCGGTTTCTTTACCTTGCTCTAGCAAATATTGTAACTCTTCGGAACTGTGGTATGTTTCAACCTCTTTTGGATTGATGCCTAGCAGATTTAAGATAAAATTAGCAAAACCATTTAGCATCCATATCAACGGTTTAAAAACAATAAAGAAAAACCGGAGCGGAACAGAGATGGTCATGATAGTACCCACCGACCGTTGAATGGCGATTGTTTTAGGTGCCAACTCTCCAAAAACTATATGTAAAATGGTTATCAGGGCAAAAGCTACCACATGGCTGGTGTTAACTATAAAGCCAGATGCGGTTAAACCAATTAATGAGAATCCTTTAAGAATGATTGCAGTAACTACTTCCTGACCAACCCATCCAAGACCCAAGGAAGCAATAGTAATTCCTAGCTGGGTGGCTGCTAAATAGCCATCAAGGTTTTGCATAATTGACCTTGCTATTTTGGCAACGCCACTTCCTGCCTTGGCCTGAAGTTCAATTTGAGAGCCACGAACCCTTACCATAGCAAATTCGGCAGCTACAAAAAAACCATTGAGCAATACCAAAAAAAAGGTAAGGAATATATATAAACCGCTTATGTCCTGATTAGGCACCATGTATTAATTCTTGTTGAGAAGAAGGAAAGGTTGACTTATAAAGTTCAATACTTTCCATTATAACTTTATGAGCATAACGTTTACCTAAAAGGTGCTCAATAGTTACGTTTTTACCTTCCAGTTTTTTGTAATCTTTAAAAAAGCGTACAATTTCTGTCATAGCATGTGGGGGAAGTTCGGCCAAATCATTGATGTAATTTACCGACATATCATTTTTAGCAACCGCTATAATTTTATCATCCTGTTCGCCGTTATCAACCATGTGCATTACACCAATTACCTTTGCCTCTATTATTGACATCGGGAAAACATCGATAGAGCATAATACTAGAATATCTAAAGGGTCGTTATCATCGCAATAAGTTTGAGGGATAAAACCATAGTTAGCGGGGTACATTACAGAAGAAAACAGCACACGGTCCAACTTCAACAGGCCTGAATCTTTATCAATTTCGTATTTTGCTTTTGAACCTTTTGGAATTTCGATGATCGCGTTTACAATTTCAGGAACATTATTCCCCATTGAAACTTGGTGCCATGGATGTTGTGTACTCATTTAAAAAAGTAGTTTAATTATTTAATATTTTCGGTAGAATGCATTCTTAATCTAAAAAAAGTTATTATTAAGGGAATTGATGTTACAACAATGAGCCCTAAAATAATATATTCAATGTAGTTTTTTAATTCAGGAAAACGTTGCCCTAAAAAATAGCCTGATAATGTAAACGTACTTACCCAAGCTATACTACCCAAAAAATTATATAAGCTGAATTTTTTAATATCAACTTTTACAATACCTGCAAAGATAGGTGCAAAAGTTCTAATTATGGGGAAAAATCTTCCTAAAACTAATGCCGACGCACCGTGTTTGGCGTAAAAGTCTTTAGCAAGCTCAACATATTGTTTTTTAAAGAAAAGGGAGTTGTTTTTGTTGAATAGTTTATGCCCGGTACGGTAGCCAAACCAATAGCCTACGTAATTACCTAAAACACCCGCTACAATAAGCGAAATTACAAGCGTATAAATAGACTGTTGAATAGTACCGGTTGAGCAAAATAATCCTGACATAAACAACAAATAATCGCCGGGTAGGAAGAAACCAAAAAACAGACCAGTTTCCGCAAAAACCACAATAAGTAAGGCATAAAACCCCAAACTTATAATTGATTGGGCATTAGTTATATATTGGATATATTCCCCAAAATTATGCATGCATTTTCTGTAAAGCTACAAAATTAATTATCAATTTGTAATGCTTTTGTTACAGAATTTATAGTAAGCTTAAAATAAACGCCGGGAAAATACCAATAAAGATGGTAATAGCTGCCGAAACACCAAGTACAATTTTATAAAACAGCGGGATTGTTAATTCGGCACGATCTGCTTCTTTAAAATACATGGCTATAATTACCTTAAAGTAGTAGAAAATACTAATAATGGCGTTTAAAACAGCTAATAGCACCAATATGTATTGATATTGCTTTAAGGCACCTGCAAACATGAAAAATTTACCAATAAAGCCTGCAGTTAAAGGGATACCTGCCAATGATAACATGGCAATGGTAAGCACCAATGCCAAAAAAGGATTCTTTTTTGATAAACCGTTAAAGCTTTCTAAATTATCACTGCCTGATTGGGCGCTTACTAAAATTAAACCACCAAAAGCAATTATGGAAGCAATGGAATAAGATGTTGCATATGTTAATACCGCACTTGCCGAGCCTGAACCAATGGCAATAATAGCAAATAACATATAACCTGCATGCGATATACTTGAAAAAGCAAGCATACGTTTAAAACTTCGCTGGTATAATGCGGTAATATTACCTATGAATAAGGTAAGTATAGTTAAAATCATGATTACAGGAACCCACAAATTAACCAAAGGAACGAAACATGCGGAGAACAATCGTAAAAAGGCAGCAAAACCTGCTGTTTTAACCACTGTAGACATGAATGCGGTTATAAGTGTTGGCGATCCTTCATAAACATCAGGAGTCCAAAAATGGAATGGAGCGGCACCTACTTTAAAGCATAGCCCTACTATTATTAAGAGTATACCTGTAAAAAGCATTGGGTCTACCTCTTTACCTTGATGGCTTAGTACCCAATCATGTATCACATCCAAATTAAAAGATCCGGTTGCACCGTAAATAAGCGCAATGCCAAACAACAAAAAGCCGGTTGAAAAAGCACCCATCAGAAAATATTTAAGTGAGGCTTCGTTTGAGGCGAAGTCACTCTTTTTTATTCCCGCTAAAATATATAGGCTAACTGACATGATTTCGATGCCAATAAACAACATAGTAAGATTATTGAAAGATACCATCACTATAATTCCAGCCAAAGCAAATAAAATAATGGAGTAATATTCGGCGATATGCGAGCTTATTTTTTCAAAATAGCCTTTCGAAAGTAGTATAATTAGAATAGTTGATATAATGGTTATTCCTGAAAAAGCGATGGCATATTTATCAAACAGCATCATCCCGCTATAAATAGGTTGGGCGTTGCCATTCCAATGCGATATGGCTAAACCTAAAGCAAGTAACAAACCGAATATAGTTACAGGTAATAAATATTTTGTGGCCTTGAACAACCCAAAATATAAAAGAAATATAGGTAATACGGATATTACAATGAGGGTTTCCATTATTTTACTTGCGAGAATTTTAGATTTACGGAATTAACCAAATTATTAACTGCAGCCTCAGAAATATGCAATATAGGCTGTGGGAAAATTCCCATCACAATCATTAGTGTACAAATTATAGCCAATGCAATAACTTCGGAGCCTGAAATGTCAGTAAATGTAAGTGTTAAAGTATTTGGTTCGCCTTGCATAGTTTTTTTGTACATTCTAAGCATATAAACCGCACCAAATATGAGGGTTAAACCAGCAAAGGCCATTACTACAATGCTTGCATGAAAAATGCTTTGTAATAATAAAAACTCGCCTACAAAACCGTTGGTAAGCGGCAAAGCCACTGTGCCTAAAACTATGATAAGGAAAGCCAAGGAAAACTTTGGTGCTACTTTTGCAATGCCACCCAATTGACCTAAATCGCGGGTATTTAATCTCCTACTAATAATATCCCAAATAAAGAATAAGCCAACTACATTGATACCGTGACTAAGCATTTGAATTAAAGCACCCTGAATACCTAACCGGCTCCAAACGAATACACCTGCAGCAATTAAACCTACGTGCGCAATGGATGAATACGCAACTAAACGTTTACCGTCTTTTTGGGTAAAAGCAATTAAAGAGGCATATACGATTCCAATAACTGAAAGCACCACTGCCACGAAACGCCATTCTAAGAAACCAGCCGGAACAATTGGTATTAGCCACCTGATAACACCATAAATACCCATTTTTAACATGATACCACCCAACATCATAGTTCCAGCACTTGGTGCCGATGTATAGGTATCTGGCTGCCAGGTATGGAATGGAAAGATTGGCATTTTAATAGCGAAAGCCAGGAAAAATGCCCAAAATACCCATGATTGATGATGCCCGTCAATGGTTAAATTATATAATGAATGTATATCAAAAGTACCGGCAGGGCTTTGAAAATATAAATAAATTAAACCTAACAACATTAATAGCGAACCTGAGAAAGTATAGATAAAAAATTTAATGGTGATTTTTATCCTGTTTTCTCCGCCCCATAATGCGCAAATAAAATAAATTGGTATAAGAGCGGCTTCCCAGCCCACGTAAAATAAAAAGCCATCTAAAGCTGTAAAAACTACCAATAATGCACCTTGCATAAATAAAATCAAAGCGTAAAATGGGGCAGCCTTTTTATAATCGTGATGGTAAGTAGTCAAGATAATTATTGGAACTAGTACAGTGGTTAGCAAAACCATTATCATACTGATTCCATCAATACCGGCATTAAAAAATATACCGAATTTTGATATCCACGGAATATCAACCACAAATTGTGTGGTAGCGTCGGGATTAAATTTATATAAAAAGTTGGCAGTTAAAGCCAGCTCTGCTACTGAAAATGCCAAAGCTATATGCTTTGCTAAGTTGTTTTTAAAAAACAAAACCGCAACTGCTGCTATTACCGGTAAAAAAATTAAAATACTAACCGTCATTTTATGTTATAAACGCTAATCGTTTCTTAAAATTTAAATACTAAGTATACTAAAACCGATACAATGCCCACCACCATCATAAATATATAGAAGCCAACATTGCCTGATTGTAATAAACGAAACCCGTTACTTGCATCAATCGCACCCTTGCCTAATCCATTCACTATACCATCAATACCCATTACATCGATAATTTTATAAAAGAAGGAGGATATGGCATCTAATGGACGGCGTATGATTAAATCGTAAAACTCATCAATATAAAGCTTATGATATGATAAGTTAACCACGGCAGAGCGTTCTTCCTCATCTGAAACTGGTACCGAGGCGTTTTTATTGTATTTAATATAAGCATACACCAAAGCAAGCAAGGCAGCCGCTACTGATACGCTCATTAGAATCATTTCCATCGATTCGGATAACGATTCTTTGGCTACCAATGCAGTCGACCTATCTAAAACCGGTGCCAAAAATTGTTGCAACCATTGGTTACCATGTAAAGCAGCGGGTACATTTATTAAACCACCAACAATTGACAGTATAGCTAAAATGATTAATGGGACTGTCATGGATGGTGGCGACTCATGCAAGTGGTGTTCTTGCTCATGGGTACCACGAAATTTTCCATAAAATGTTAGGTACAACATCCTGAACATATAGAAAGATGTAAGCATGGCTGTTAATACACCTATTATATACATTGGTAAGCTATAGCTGTAAACATGTGCCAGGATTTCGTCTTTTGAGAAAAAGCCGGCAAAAGGTGGAATACCTGCAATGGCAATGGTACCAATCAGCATGGTAATAAACGTTACCGGAAGCTTTCCCTTCAATCCTCCCATTTTACGCATGTCTTGCTCGCCGCTAACCGCATGTATAACTGAACCAGCACCTAAGAATAGCAATGCCTTAAAAAAGGCGTGGGTTAAAACATGGAAAAATGAACCGGTAAAGGCACCAACACCCAATCCTAAAAACATATAACCCAACTGCGAAACAGTTGAATAAGCCAATACCTTTTTAATATCGGTTTGCGTTAACGCGATGATTGCACCTAATACAGCGGTTGCTAAGCCAACAATGGCAACAACATTTAGTGTAATTGGCGCAAGCGTAAACAAGATGTTTGAACGAACTATCATGTACACACCTGCGGTTACCATGGTAGCGGCATGTATTAATGCAGAAACAGGGGTTGGCCCTGCCATGGCATCGGGCAACCAGGTAAATAACGGAATTTGGGCCGATTTACCAACTGCACCTACAAAAAGCATCAAGGTAATTAACACGTATGGTGCATTTGTAAAAGGTCCTTTACCTGCATTAGGAAAAATATCAGCAAATGAAGCACTACCAAAATATCCGATTAGTAAAAATATACCTATTAAAAAGCCTAAATCGCCAATACGGTTCATAATAAACGCTTTTTTTGCTGCATCGGAATAAGCCGGATTGGTATACCAAAAGCCTATTAGCAGGTATGAGCATAATCCAACACCCTCCCAACCTATAAACATCACTATATAGTTAGAACCTAAAACCAGTAGAAGCATGAAAAACACAAACAGGTTTAAGTAAGCAAAAAATTTGCCATAGCCTTCATCATGACTCATGTAACCCATTGAATAAACATGGATTAAAAAGCCTACACCCGTTATAATTAATAACATAAGGGCACTTAGCTGATCAATCAAAAACGCGAATGATACTTTGGTTGAGCCGCTTACCGAAAACCAATCGTAAATGGTAATGTTTATTTTTCCACCTGAATTTACTTGTAGAAAAACGGCAATACTTAAGCCAAACGAAATCAGAACCAATAAACTAGCGATTAGTCCGATTACATTTTTCGATAATGTATTACGACCAATACCGTTAATAACAAAACCGGCTAAGGGTAAAAAAGGAATAAGCCAGATATATTTATCCATATTTTATATTCTTCAAAAAGCCGCTATCTGTTTATTAATATTGGCCGTTTATTTTATTGATTTAATTTATATAATAAGTAAACCTAATTCAGGAATATGGTTGGCAATACTACCACTTTAGCCTGTTTAGTACATTAATATCTATCGAATTGGTATTTCTGTAAATCATTACTATAATGGCCAAACCTATCGCTACCTCGGCCGCAGCCAACGCCATGATGAAAAAAACGAATACTTGTCCGCTGGCATCGCCTCTGTAAACAGAAAAAGCTGTAAGTAATAAGTTTACTGAATTAAGCATCAACTCAACCGACATGAAAATTACAATTGCGTTCCTTCTTAATAAAACACCGGTAACCCCTATTGAAAATACAATAGCACATAATATGATGTAATGATTAAGGGGGATTGCCTGTATGTATTGTGGTATATTTTCCATTATGTGGTTTTGCTTTCTTTAGTTGCCAATAAAACAGCGCCTACCATTGCCGACAATAATAATATTGACGAAACTTCAAATGGCAGCAAATATTCATTAAATAAAATTTTACCCAGGTTTTTTACCAAGCCCAAGTTAGGATCCTTTAAAATAACCAATTGCGAGGTATTGAAAGCCTTTAATGACGAAATAATGGTTATTAAAAAACATGCTCCGCCAACATAGGCAGCCACCTTCACCAAATTTGATTTGAAGGGTTCTGAATCTTTATTTAAATTCATGAGCATTAAAGTGTATAAAAACAACACCAAAATAGCGCCCATATATACAATAAAGTTTACGATTGCCAGAAACTGGGCATTCATCAAAATATAATGAATGGTAAAGGTAGAAAAGGTAAGTATAAGGTATAAAATGCTATGTACAGGATTTTTTGCTGTAATAACCAGTATTGAAAACAATACCGACAAAAAAGCGATGAAGTAAAATGTACTCATGGTTTAAAATTACAAAATACTTTTGCCTGTTTTAAATTTGGGCAAATGTATAAAACTTATTTATTGATTTAATGGTGCTTCTACTAATTTGTCTTTACCGTATATAAAATCTTTCCTCAAATATTCAGCAGGAACAATATCGCCGTCTAGGTAAATGGCTTCTTTAGGACAAGCCTCTTCGCACAAACCACAAAAAATACAGCGAAGCATGTTTATTTCGTAAACAGCGGCATATTTTTCCTCACGATATAAGTTCTCCTCTCCTTTTTTACGTTCGGCGGCTATCATGCTGATTGCTTCGGCAGGGCATGATAAAGCGCATAAACCACAAGCGGTACAACGTTCACGGCCTTCCTCATCACGCTTTAGCGAATGCATACCTCGAAAGTTTTCAGAAAATTCACGTTTTTGCTCAGGATATTGTATGGTTACCGGCTTACGGAAAAAGTGACTCATGGTAATGGAGAGTCCTTTTGCTATGGCAGGTAAATAGATGCGTTCCCAAAAGTTAAGTGGCTTTTGGACTAATACTTTGCGTTTATTACTTAATGGTTCCATTATAATAAAAATACTATCTATTTAAAAAAGTAATAACAATTCCGGTAATTACAATATTGGCAATAGCCAACGGTATCAATGTTTTCCAGCCCAAATCCATTAGTTGGTCGTAACGGAAACGGGGGATCGTCCATCTTACCCACATAAAAAAGAAGATGAACAATGCTATTTTAATAAAGAAAAGAAATACTCCAATAATTGTAACCCAATTTGGGCTACTTATCATATCCATAAAAGGGAAATTATAACCACCAAAATATAAGGTAGCCATTACTGCCGATGATACAAACATGTTGATATATTCAGAAAACAGGTAAAAACCCAACTTCATAGATGAGTATTCGGTATGGTAACCACCTACCAATTCGGTTTCGCATTCAGGTAAATCGAAAGGGGTACGGTTTGTTTCGGCAAAGGCGCAAATTATGAATAACAAGAAACCAAGAGGTTGCTTAAATACATTCCAGGTAAAATAACCATTTGCCCAGAAACCATGTTGCTGCTCGGCTATGCCTCTAAGGCTTAAAGTACCTGTAACCAATAGCAGTGCGATGATAGCCAAGCCCATTGAAATTTCGTAGCTGATATTTTGAGATGCCGCCCTGATAGCACCTAGGAGCGAATATTTATTGTTCGATGCCCAGCCACCTATCATGATGCCATAAACACCTAATGACACTACACCAAAGATGTACAATATGCCAACATTGATATCAGCCACTTGCAAATCAATCACCGTGCTACCAAAAGTTAGTTTTTGTCCCCATGGTATTACTGCCGAACCTATACAAGCCGTTAATATGGCTAAAGAAGGACCAGCCACAAACAAGAACGCGCTGGCATTGGTTGGAATAATTTCTTCCTTTAAAAACATTTTTATACCATCGGCAAATGGTTGAAGCAAACCGAAAGGGCCTGCTCTGTTTGGACCCAACCTATCCTGAAAAAAGGCGGCTACTTTACGCTCCGCATAGGTTGAGTAGAGGGCTATGACTAAGCTGATAGCGAAAATGATCACTACCAGTATAAGTTTAAATAATAATTGTGCTGTATCCATTATAAGCGTGTATCGCGTTCAAATTGATTTTCGTTAGCCTGTTGCAGCTGCAAGTTTGTTTTTATAACCGGCAGTGGGGTAAAGTCGTAATGGTTGGCACTAATTACCGATGTATTGGCAATTTTTGCCGGCCCTTCAATTACCCAATCCGATGTCTTCTTCCTATCAAAACGGCAGGTGTTACAAATAAACTCTTCTACCTCACCATTTCTATCTTTACGTGCAGTTACCCTAATTACCTCTTCGCCTTTGTACCAAAGGGTTACCTTGCCGCTGCATTTATCGCAAGCACAATGTGCTTGTACTGGTTTGGTAAACCAAACCCTGTTTTTAAACCTGAAAGTTTTATCAGTTAAAGCACCTACCGGACAAACATCAATTACATTGCCCGAAAAGTCATTATCAACCGCTTTTTGTATATAGGTTGATATTTCGGAATGATCGCCGCGGTTTAATATGCCATGAACACGGTTTTCGGTAATTTGATCGGCAACAAAAACACAACGGTAGCATAAAATACAACGCGTCATATGTAGTTGAATTTTATCGCCAATGTCAATCTTTTCGAATGTACGACGATCAAACTCATAACGGGTTTTGGCCGAACCATGCTCGAAAGCTAAATCCTGCAAATGGCATTCGCCAGCCTGATCACAAACGGGGCAATCAAGCGGGTGGTTTAATAATAATATCTCAACAATTCCTTTACGGGCTTCAATCACTTCGGGTGAGGTAATGTTTTGAACTTCCATACCATCCATTACCGTAGTACGGCAACTGGCTACCAGCTTTGGCATTGGGCGAGGATCTTTTTCAGAGCCTTTGCTTACCTTAACCAAACAGGTACGGCATTTACCACCACTATCCTTTAGCTTTGAGTAATAGCACATGGCAGGCGGCACAATATCGCCCCCTATTTGCCTTGCGGCATTAAGAATGGTGGTTCCTGGTTCAACTTCAACGGGAATACCGTCAATGGTTACTTTCATTTGGTCAAAATTAAAAATTCAAAAGTTAAAACAGTAATAATGTTAAAACTTTAATGTGATTACTTTTTTAATTTATTTATATTTTGAATATAGCTTACTTAGCTATTAATCATAGCTAAATTAAGCAGTCTCCAACTTTGGCAATGGGTCGGCATAATGCGCTAAACCATAGTTTCGGGTTGTTGCAACTGCTGCATTAGTTACATGCCACTCAAACTCATCCCTAAAATGCCTGATGGCACTGGCAACCGGCCATGCAGCGGCGTCGCCTAGCGGACAAATGGTATTGCCTTCTATTTTTTTAGAAACATCCACCAATAAATCCATATCGCTCATTTTACCGTGCCCATTCTCTAAACGGTGTAAAACTTTTTCCATCCATCCGGTACCTTCGCGGCATGGTGAACATTGTCCGCAACTTTCATGGTGATAAAAACGAGCGAAGTTCCAGGTATTGCGTACAATACATTGGTCTTCATCAAAAGCTATAAAACCCCCTGAGCCCAACATGGTGCCGCTCACAAAACCACCGTCGGATAATGACTCATAGCTCATTAGCCTTGGTTCGTTATTAATAGTTTTCAAGAATAAATTTGCAGGTAGAATAGGCACTGATGAACCACCGGCTACCACTGCTTTCAAGCGCTTGCCATTAGCAATACCACCGCAGTATTCGTCCGAAAATAAAAACTCTTCAACAGGCAGACCTAAATCAATTTCGTAAACACCCGGTTTACGAACGTTACCACCTGCCGAAATTAGCTTGGTACCAGTACTACGACCGATGCCTATTTTTGCATACTCTTCGCCACCTTCGTTTATGATAGGTACTACAGCAGCTATTGATTCCACATTGTTTACTACCGTAGGGCAACCATATAAACCAGCAATTGCCGGAAACGGTGGTTTGATGCGTGGGTTACCACGTTTACCTTCTAACGATTCCAATAAAGCGGTTTCTTCGCCGCATATATAGGCACCACCACCGGGTTGCACATATAGTTCCAAATCGTAACCGGTACCCAATATATTTTTACCTAAAAAGCCTGCATTTTTTGCTTCCGCGATAGCTTTTTCAAGGATTCTTATTTGAGGCATCATTTCGCCCCTTACGTATATGTAAGAAGTTTTTGCACCCAAGGCAAAACTTGCTACAATCATTCCTTCAATTAATAAGTGAGGAATGTTAGTCATGAGGTAACGGTCTTTAAAAGTTCCCGGTTCCGATTCATCTGCATTACAAACCAGGTAGCGAGCTACACCCTCGGGCTTAGCCAAGAAACTCCATTTCATACCTGTTGGGAAACCCGCACCGCCACGACCGCGCAGACCAGACTTTTTAACTTCTTCCACCACATCATCGGGCGACATGGATTTTAAAGCTTTTTCAACCGCGGCATAACCACCTTTTGAACGGTAAGTTTCGAAAGTATTGATACCCGGTACGTTAATATGTTCTAAAAGTAATTTGCGTGCCATTACTGTTAATAAATCTTTTTAGTTATCTTATAATAATTTATATGCCTTACAATGCAAACTGCAAGGGCTACTACCACCAAAAAGTTTAAAAATAAAGGATTTTTTTGCATCCCGCCGTCTTGAAAGTTCATGGTAGTTATCACTACGGCCAATGTAAAATCTGATACTATTAAAACTGTTCTGGTTAATAAAATCACTATCCCTTCTTTTTTAAATCTTCAATCAGGTTATTTACCGATTCGTTGGTTAAATTCTCGTAAAAAGTGTACTCTGGACCTATTTGTAAAACCGGACCGAAGCCACAAGCTGCCAAACATTCAACCCCTCTCCAACTAAACAAACCATCAGCAGTAACTTCGCCTTCTTTTACACCTAAGGCTTGTTCAATATGATCCATTATTTTTTCGGCACCCACCAAGGCACATGGCCCTGTACGGCAAACCTCTAATACATATTTGCCTGATGGGCGTAAGAAGTACATGCTGTAAAACGATGCCACTTCGTAAACCTCAATGGGCTTTATTTGCAAATACTCGGCTACTTTATCCATCGCGGCCGAACTTAGCCACTGGTATTCGGCCTGCACTAAATGCAAAACAGGCAATAAGGCCGATTTTTGTTTACCAGCCGGATAGCGGGCAACAATTTCATCAAATTTATTAATCAGCTCCTGAGAAAATTCAACAGGCACTTGTGTTTCTTCCACTCTAAGCATCTAATTCTCCGGCTATAACGTTTAAACTACTCATATTAATAATCGCATCGGATAATAACATACCCCTACTCATGGGCGCATACATTTGATAGTTGATAAAGCTTGGTCTGCGGAAATGCAAGCGGTATGGCGACCTGCCACCATCATTTACCAAATAAAAGCCCAACTCGCCATTGGCACCTTCTACCGAGTGATATACTTCGGTATGTGGTGTTGGAATTTCGCCCATTACAATTTTGAAATGGTAAATCAAGGCTTCCATGTTATTGTACACTTCTTCTTTTGGAGGAAGGTAAAAATCAGGCACATCGGCATGGAAAATATCTGCTGGTTCTTTTTCTATCTTAGCCATTGCCTGTTCAATCAGGCGTAAGCTTTGCCACATTTCTTCATTCCTAACCAAAAACCTGCTGTAAACATCACCATTTTCGCCAACCGGTACTTCAAATTCCAAATCGTCGTATGATGAATATGGATTCATGGCGCGTACATCATAATCAACCCCGGCAGCACGTAAAATCGGGCCGGTCCAGCTGTAACTCAAGGCAGTTTCTGCACTAACGGCGCCAATATCCTTGGTACGGTCGATGAATATACGGTTGCGGTTAAATAATGATTCAAATTCCTTTAATACCAATGGGTAAGTTTTTAGGAACTTACGAATTTTTTGAAAAGCTATCTGATTAAAATTACGCTCGAAACCGCCAATACGACCCACATTGGTAGTTAGCCTGGTACCGCAAATTTCCTCGTAAATTTCATAAATATCCTCGCGCGATTGGATGATATAGGTAAAGCCGGTTAAGGCACCCGTATCAACCCCTAAAATGGAGTTGCAAATCAGGTGATCGGCAATACGAGCCAACTCCATCAATATGATGCGCATATAATCAACACGCTTTGGTGTTTTAATATCCAACATTTTTTCAACCGTCATGTGCCAACCCATGTTATTGATAGGCGATGAACAGTAGTTTAACCTATCGGTTAAAGGTGTAATTTGATAAAATGGCCTATGCTCGGCAATCTTTTCGAACGCACGGTGGATATATCCTATGGTTGAAACGCCGCTTACAATACGTTCGCCGTCAAGCTGCAATACATTTTGGAATACGCCATGCGTAGCCGGGTGCGTTGGGCCAAGGTTAAGCGTTGAAAGCTCCGCTTGCGGATCGTTATCAGTAAATACCGGATGGTTATGCATTTATTTTATCTCCCAAAAAAATAATCTTTTTTATCAACACGGTTAGGGTCTTCCAACGGATGTTCTTTGCGCATCGGGAAGGCTTCCATATCGTCAACATTTAAAATTCTGCGTAAATCTGGATGCCCGTCGAAAATGATTCCGAAAAAATCATAGGTTTCACGTTCCATCCAATTTGCTCCGTTCCATAAAGCAGTTGCAGAAGGGATATGAACATCATGAGCCTCCAAAAATACTTTGATACGTACTCTCACATTATGTACCAAACTATGTAAATGGTAAATTACACCGAAAGGTTTTTCAAGCTCAGGGTAGTGGATGGCAGTAATATCAGTTAAAAAAATAAATTGAAGTTCCGGTTCGTCTTTAAACCAAGCCAATACCTCTATTATTTCATTTTTGCTGGTTTCAAAAGTCAACAAGCCAAAGGGCTCGCCAATTGTTGTTACCTTATCATGGAACTTTTCGTTAACCTTATTTAAAAGTTCTTCGTTTGTAAGTTTACCCATTATATTATTGTATACCGTATGAAGCCAATAGTTGCTGATATTTAGGCTCGTTTCTGCGCCTGCCACTTTCTGATTTTACCAATTCCTGAATATGCATAAAACCATCAATAATGGCTTCGGGGCGTGGCGGGCAACCTGGAACATAAACATCAACCGGAATAATTTCGTCGATTCCTTGCAATACTGAATAGGTATCAAAAATACCTCCACTTGACGCGCAAGCACCAACGGCCATTACCCAACGTGGTTCGGCCATTTGCAAGTAAACCTGCCTTAAAACAGGTGCCATTTTTTTTGCGATGGTACCCATTACCATTAATAAATCGGCCTGACGCGGAGAGAAGCTTAAACGCTCGGCACCAAACCTTGCCAAATCATAATGTGGCGACATGGTTGCCATGAACTCGATACCGCAGCAAGAAGTTGCGAAAGGTAGTGGCCATAATGAATTTGCCCGACCAATACCAATAACCTTATCAACCGAGGTGGCGAAAAAACCAGCACCTTCTACACCTGCAGGTGCGTCAACTAATTGAATATTATCCATAAACTATATCGAACAAAAATCCGTTTTTCCTAAATTTTTATATTGGCAATCGTTTTGTTTTTATATTAAAGAATTAATACGACTATATATTCTTAATTGTTTGACTATCAAGTCATCAAAAATTGCCTTTATATGTACAAAACTACGATAAATTAATTGCTTAGAATAAATATAACATTATGTAAATTTATTTAGAATTAATCCAAATAACCAAACTTAAAACCATCATTATTACAATTCCCGGCAAAAGTTATGACTGATAAAGTGATGGCAAAATATACAGGGCTTAATCCCAATCGAGCGCACCCTTTTTAATAACGTATATAAAGCCAAGCAAAAGGGTTGCCATAAAAATAAACATTTCAATTAAGCCATCTTTCCCTAAATCTTTAAAATTAACGGCCCAAGGATACATGAAGATAACTTCCACATCAAAAAGAACAAATAATATGGCGACCAGGAAATATTTAATTGAAATTGGAGTGCGTGCATTACCTATAACCTCAATACCCGACTCAAATGGGGTAAGCTTATCGGAAGTGATACGTCTTGGACCAATTTTGTGGGTAATAAACATGGTGAACACCACAAAACCTAATGCTACCAATATTTGAAAAATAATTGGCAAATAATTTACAGGCAAGCTTTGAATTTCCATAATGCAAATATACAAATGGAACCATAATAAAAAAGCCCCCAATGAATTTGGAGGCTTTATTTAATGGAATATTTTTAATTATTTAGCTTTTGCTTTTCCCTTAGTTGCGAAATAATAAACCGCCTGAGGGTTGGTTGGGTCCATATCCTTAGCTTTGGTGTACATATCCAGGGTTTTAGCATCATCCTTTTCTTTATATTGGGCTATTGATCCTAAATAAGCATAAGCCTCGGCCATTTTACCTTTGGTATCGTCATCTAAAGTACCACCTTTGGCTAATATAAGTTGAATATATTGCTCATAAAGTGGTTTTGCCAAACCTTTAATGTTATCACGATCTCCATCTTCAAAATTCTTTACATTAGCATGAAAATATATAATTGTTGCCTGCGGAGTTTTCGCTTTTGATTCTACATAAGTAAACGCACTATCAGCCCTTATTAAAAAAGAGGTATCTGCTTTGATTGTAGGATTAGTTTGTGCTTTTATTAACTGACCTTTGAATGCTTGATAATAGCTAAAACCTTCCTTAAAATGGTCGCTCAATTTAGCTTGTTTTGATTTTTGACCATAAGTATGGTACGCATCGCCTGCTTCTTGGTATTTTTTAAGCGCGTAAAATGAATTTGCTATTTCACCTATAATATCAACCTGAGAAGTATCCAAATCCAATGCTTTTTTCAAGGAAAGAATGCCTAATGAATCTTGTTTTGAGCCGATTTGCAAATGACCTAATGTTAGATAATCGCGTGGAATAATTCTGCTCGGATTAGCATCACTCAACCATTTGTTCATAGCTGTAATGCCAGCAGGATAATCTTTGTTTTCTAAAGCGGCTATGCCTAAATAACGGTAAACCCTTAAATTAGTTTTTACTGAAGCTGTTAGTTCTGTGGCTACTTTTTGAAGTGTTGCATAGTCTTTGGCACTTACCAAAAAGTCGGCATAACGCATTTGCGATTCAACTGAATAGTCAGTAAGGCTGATATACTTCTTATAGTTTTCAACAGCGTCCTTTATTTTAGCATCGTGTTGAGCAGGATCAGAATAAGCCCAACGAATATCAGTTTCTGCCCATTCGCGATAAGCAGGGCCATAATTTGGATCAATAGCTAATGCAGCTTTAAATTGACCTTCAGAATCTGTAAAGTTATCAGCAAACTTCCAAAGTACACCAGTTGCAACGTAAACAGCAGTTAGCTTTGGGTCTAATGCTAAAGCATTTTGATAAGAGCTGAAAGCTTCATTGCTATTTAATTGCGACCTGTAAGCATCACCTAAAGCTAAACTAATTTCAGCGTCTTTAGGATTAACTGTTTTACCTTTTGTTAAAATGGCTATGGCCGCATCGGCATCAAATGAACTGATTTTAGGCCCTTTAGGTCCGCCGCCACTACGACCGCCATGTGGAATTAAATAGGATAAACCAGCATACAAATATGGTTTGCTATTTTTACCGGCTAATAAGGCTGCCTGATTAAAATCTGTAGTTGCAGTTGTATTATCATGATCCAAATGGGCAACAATACCTAAACCTACTAAATTTAAAGCAGATTTCGGGTTAACTTCTAGACCCTTGGTAAATAAAGTTTTTGCAGAATCAGGATAATCCTGATTTACATATACCCAGCCTAAATAAAAATAATTTTCATCCTTATCAGCCTGTGTAGCGGTTAAATTTTTAAGAATTGATTTTGCCTTTTGAAATTGCTCACCATCAATCGCTTTTTTAGCATCAGCTAAACTTTGCGCAAAAACAGATGAACCTGTTATTACCAATCCCAGCACTACAACGGCTATTTTCCTCATCGTTTTCATTTATATTCTATATCAATTTAATTTTTCTGATTCAATGTTTAAAAACTAACAAAATATAATAAATGTATTAGTTTTTTTGGTGCAAAGCGTCAAATTTAATGTTTAAACGCATAAATGTTTTTAAAATTTTAATTAGAATATTTAAAAACATATTTATTTAGCAATAATATGATTTTTTGACTTATTTTCAATTCAAAAAAGTGTTTTTTGTAGTTAAAAATTAATTTTTTTTTGGATTGATATTCTTCTGTTTGGAATATTATCAGGCAACAGCCCTGATTTGAGGATGATTCTTTGTCCGCGATCGCTCCTTAAAAATGATGAGAATTCAACGCCCAACTTACTTGTGTTGTATAAAATATATAAATTCCTTGTTAAAGGATATTGTTTTAAAGCCAATGAATTTTGCGACGGTGTATAATACTTTTTGTCTGAATTTTTGCTAACATCATCACTAACAGCTACTATCTTAACTTTATTTACAAAGTCAATCATATCTTTATCCGGATCATTCAACCAACTAAACCCAACTATACCAATAGCGTTAGAATGAGAAGCCACATATTTTATAACTTCTTTATTAGATTTTAGAGAATAAATATTGCTTTGCTTCAAATCCTTATTACCAGAAAGCTGTTGTAAATACCTAACCAGACCAGAATTTGGGTTATCAAATACTAAAGCTTTATTAGTTTTTACTTTTCCTTGCAGCATTTCAACAATCTGGCTTAAGGTAATAGTGGTATCGGAAGAGGCATTATTTACAATTAAAGTAATAGCATCAATTGCAAAACGACTGATTTCGGGTCTTGAATTTCTAGCTTTTAAAAATTGATATTCTTGAGGAGTCAAATCTCGGGCAAGTATGGCTACTCGAGTACTATCCTCTAAGAAAAGTCTTAATGCATTGTTCTCGGGCGCATATATAATGGTAGAATTAATTCCGCTAATTGGATGTACATCGTCTTCAAATTTTTCACGAACATCCTTTTTTGCATGGGGATCGTTATATAATGCGTTGAAAATATAAAGCTCTTCATCAAAAATTGGTTGTAGTGACTCATCAACTACAATTTTATTTTGATTGGGTGAAATCTTCGCACTTTCCTTCTCTTGATGGTTGCAACCTAAAAACGCAAGGAAACAAAAAATAAAAAACAAAATTTTAAATTTTCTATTGGCCATTAGAATCTTTTTTTAAAAGCCTTGAGAATCGTACCAAAGCATAAATAATAATGATGGAACCAAAGCCAATTTTTTGGATTTTTGATAAGTTTGGCAACATCTTATCCCAAAAAATGATCATTAACCCAAGCGAGCAAACGCTTATAAATGTGGTAACTCCTAAAATAAGCAAAAACCGCCTTGTGAGCGATTTTTGCTTGTTATTATCAGATAACATATCTTATTTTATTCACCCGCTAATGTAAATGAAATAGGCACGGTATATGAGCAACGTACAGGACGTCCGTTTTGAATACCAGGTTTCCAATGAGGTGATTTTTTCAACACTCTCATAGCTTCTTCATCACAACCATCTCCTATACTTCTAAGTACTTTAATATCAGTTAAAGATCCATCCCTTTCCACAACGAATGATAAAATAACCTTACCCTGGGTATTGTTTTCTCTAGCAATTGCCGGGTAATTAATATTCTTGTTAAGGAACTTGTAAAAAGATTCTATTCCATTTGGAAATTCCGGATTTTGCTCAACAGAAGTGAAAACTTTATTAGGATCTTCTTCAGTTACCTTTTGATCTGATGTACCTACAGGTTCATCAATAACAACATCGGCATTCTTATCACCTTTTAAGTTCTTTTGTCCCGGGTCAGCCACTTCCAATTCCTTTACGGTTGGTGGTTGTTCCTTTACCTCATTATCAGGTTTTACAACCGGAGGAGGGAACTTAACCTGATCAACCTTTGGTTTTGGTGGATCGGGTGGTGGTGGCGGAGGTGGTTTCTTTGGATCCGGTGGCGGAGGTGTAAGAATCACATTGGTTATTTTTACTTTTTCTTTCCCTTTGGGAATGAAACCTTCTATAGCATTGATAATTGTATTGGCCGAAATAGCAACAACAAACACCGCTACACCTATAAGAAGAGCAGTTCTGGAATTCCTTCCATTTTCCTTTCTCAGTTCATAGGCACCATAGGCTTTGTTACGATCAGTAAATACAACATCAATCCACTGCTGGTTTAATATGTCTAATTTTGATTCGAGCATCCTTTTAGCTTTAAATTTAATTATTGTAATTAATAATTTTTATTACTAGTAAATGTTATTCTTTTTTAAATCTTCAACTTCAATAGGTAATATTGGTACTATTGCTCTTGATTTTACACCAGTAATGTTTGTTTCATCCAGTGTTGTAACCAGATTTTCGTAGGTCGATTTATCACTTGGCTTAATAAGTACAATCATAAAATTATCAGGAGCTGCATGGCTAGCCGCAACATTTTTACCATTTTCTATCAATGCTTTCCGCAATCCGTCTTTACCATAATTATCTACTGTAGGTGGTGTTTTGCCGGGCAAACCCATATACCATTCAATTTTGTTATGGCTACCTAATAAAACGGTCATTGTTCTGGTTTCAGCAATTGGTAATTGGCTGGTTTTTACCGAATTATCTGGCATCGCCAAATCCATTTCTTTCTTTTTTGCAAGGGTAGTTGTCAACATAAAGAAAGTGATTAGTAAGAAAGCCAAATCAACCATGGCTGTTAAATCAACACGGGTTGATGCCTTTTTACTTCTTACCTTACCGCCTTTATGTTTACCCCCGCCGGAGGTATCTAATTCTGCCATAATATTTTATTTTTTGGGTGCTGTTTTAAGGTCGGTTATTAAATCAAATTTGAAAATTTTCTGCTGACCTAAAATTGTAATAATAGTACTAACAACTGGATATTGTTCTTTTCTATCTCCTTTAATGGCTACCTCAAGTGCTTTGTCATGCAAACCCTTTTCAGCTTGCCTAGCAGTTAATAACCAATTAGAAAGCTCGCTGTTACCCGAAGTATCGGCTGGTATACCTTTTTGTGGGAATTTTGCGCGTTGATCTCCCGGGGTGCTTAAAAATGCTTTTAATTGATCAATCGGTACACCAAAAACTTCAGTGTTAGCAAAAATTGCAGTTTCCTGAGGTGTAAATGATACTTTATATTTATCGCCCATTGTTTTTAATACTGCTGCTCGTACATCATTACCGGTAACAGAAAAGAATATTTGATTTTCTTTACCGATACTGATGGTAGCTAGATTTTCATCAGGTACTAATTTTTCTGAGGAAGTTGTTGGAACCTCAGCCTTAGAGGGATCTTCAACTTTAGGTTTAGCCGTTAATATGAAAAAGGTAAGCAACAGGAATGCCACATCGCACATGGCCGTCATATCAATCGCTGTACTTTTCCTGGCAACTTTTACTCTTGGCATAATTTGTTAATTTTTTAATATTGTGTATGTATTGTTTACACTAACTCGGGTATCCTTTGCTTAAAAAGGATACCCAAGTAAAACTAAGCAATAGCGTATTTGTTATTTATTTTTGTGTGATGCAGCAAATGTTTGTACAATGCTGAATCCTGTTTCATCAATCGCGTAAGTTAATTTATCAATTTTTGAAGTAAACACGTTATACATGATAATTGAAATAGCCGAAGTACTGATACCTAAAGCTGTATTAACAAGTGCTTCAGAAATTGAAGCTGATAACGCGGTTTGACTTGCTGCACCTGATGCTGCTAAGGCGGCGAAAGCGTTGATCATACCAAATACTGTACCTAACAAACCTGTTAAAGTACCAATAGCAACGAATGTAGCGATGATATTCAAGTTTTGCTCAAGCATAGGCATTTCCAAGGTAGTAGCTTCTTCAATATCTTTTTGAATAGCTAATACTTTTTGGTCAGTGTCTAAAGAATGGTCTTCGTCCATTTCTTTGTATTTTTTCAAACCTGATTTAATAACGTTTGCTACTGAACCTTTTTGTTTATCGCATTCTGCGGCAGCGGCGTCAATATTACCTGCGTTTAATAGAGTTTGAATTTTTCTAACAAAAACGTTGATGCTGGTAGCACCTGATGCTTTGCCAATTACAACAAAACGCTCGATAGAGAAAACTATTACTGATAATAAATAAGACATGATGATTGGTACTAGGTTACCACCTCTGTACATGGTTCCTAATATAT
Source organism: uncultured Mucilaginibacter sp. (assembly GCA_903891475.1). Classification (GTDB taxonomy): domain Bacteria; phylum Bacteroidota; class Bacteroidia; order Sphingobacteriales; family Sphingobacteriaceae; genus Mucilaginibacter. The sequence goes on along the minus strand of CAITEP010000031.1, from coordinate 54,946 downwards.
TGCTAGGTGTTCCTTTCTCAATGTCTCCGTCAGCAAAATTACTTGGGGCTCCTAATCCTAGCTTGAATATAGCAATTGCAACTATAATTGCAATAGGAATAGTTAATGTTGAAAACAAGCCTGTTACACTTGATTTTTCTTTTTTAATAGGAGTTGTTGGTTTTGTTGGTGCGTTTGCCATTACTTTTAGTTTTTAATTTTAGTTTTAGTTATAAATGAATTTAGTTTTACGTGTAAAAAAAGCGAATAACAAAAATATGATTTTTAGCAAATAAAAAAATGCTTTTGTTAAATGTTTATAATTTTTTAATACAATGTTTACTTATAAATTGGGCATTAGGTTATTATTAACGTATAAAATTTTATAAATTGTATAATAACCCAATAATTGTTGCAATAAAACCTATTTTTTTTAATAATTACAAGTTTTATGGTAAATTTTATTAAAATATTTAAAAAAGCTGGTAAATAGCTGCTAGTTTTAGCTGTAAAATTAATTTACCAAAAAAATCTTACAAAATGATTTTTAACGCTTGTAACATTCATATCATCATTCATAAATTAATATTGATTAAATATGAACGTTTATCCCCCCGCTTTTTTGGCTTTAAAATTATCTGCTTGCAAAATTAATAGCACCTTGTCCCTAAAATCACCTTGTATCATGATCTCTCCTTCCTTAACAGTTCCACCAACACCACATTTTGATTTTAGTTTTTTTCCAAGTACCTCTAATTCTAGGTCAGACCCAATAAAACCGTTGATACGGGTTACCAGTTTTCCGCCTCCTTTACGGTCGAGATAAATTTTTAGATTCTGCTGTTGAGGTGGCAACAAATTTTCGGCTGTACTTTCTTCTTGCTGATATTGAAAATCAGGATCGGTAGAATAAATTATGCCAGTGAACTTTTTTTTAGCCATGATTTAACAAAACTACTTACTGTTAAAATACTTTATGGTAAATATAATAAATAAGCTTTTAATAATTGGTCCATTATAGTTTTTTGCCAGTTATAACCCTCAATGAACTAGGTTCAATTTCTATAACGATTGCCTCGTTAACAATACGGGGTTCGCCATCCAGATGAGCTGAGCCTGGTTTGTTTCGCTGCACTAGCACCTTTTTTCCACGTAAAATTTCAACGTATTTTGTGCTTTCTGATGCTTTAAATAGCATTCTTAGACCCATTTCTAGCAGGCGCCAAAATGGGAATTTTCTGATAATGCAAACATCAATTAAACCGTCCTGTATAGAGGCTCGAGGTGATATGTGCGCGTTGTTACCATATTGTGATGAGTTGGCAAAACTTAACATAAATGCTTCTTTATGATGCGTTACCTCATCAATAGTAATGGTATATGCTTGTTGGTTATAATTATTAAACTCCCTTATAGATGATTTTATATAATTTATAAGCCCCCGATTTTTATCCCCCGAAAAAACTTCGCTAATGTGGGCATCAAAACCTAAACCTGCCATATTGAAAAATGGCATGCCATTAAGGGTAGCAGTATCAATTAATTCTACATGGCCATTGGAAATGGTTTGCAAAGCGTTTTTTAAATTTAAAGGAATTCCTAGAAACCGCGAAAGTCCATTCCCCGAGCCAAAAGGAACTATACCTAAAACCACTTTGGTACCTTTAATAGCCGAAGCTATTTCATTTACCGTACCATCGCCACCAACTGCAACTATAATATCATAATGGCCAACAGCTTCTTTAGAAATTAAATGGGCATGCGATACGCCATCGCTAAAAACAATTGAAATGTAAAATTTTTCGTGGTCGATATACCTTTGTATCAATTCAGGAACTTGATCCTTTCTCTTCCCACCCGAAATAGGATTTATTATAAATAGAATTTTCTTCTTCAAGCCGATAGTAAATAGTAGAAAGTATTGCAATGCCAAAAGTAAATGTATTTTCCACTTTGTAAAAAATGTTTTAATTTAGCCGCCAGAATGTGGACTGATTTAAATGTTTAAAAATAAAATAACTTTAATAAGTTAGTAATATTTATAAACCGGATTGCAACCACTAAAAAAGTGCTAAAACCGTACTTCTTTTTATTTCAATCCCCACACTTTAGTTAAAGTACATTATACCATTCATTTAACATTTTCAATATGTCGTATTTATTTACTTCGGAATCAGTATCAGAAGGACACCCGGACAAAGTTGCTGACCAAATATCAGACGCTTTAATTGACAATTTTTTGGCTTTTGACCCAGAATCAAAAGTAGCATGCGAAACCCTGGTTACTACCGGACAGGTTTTTTTAGCAGGGGAGGTAAAATCAAAAGCCTATTTAGATGTGCAAAAAATAGCCAGAGAGGTTATCAATAAAATTGGCTATACAAAAGGCGAATATATGTTTGACGGTAGCTCTTGTAGTGTATTATCGGCCATTCACGAGCAATCGCCTGATATTAATCAAGGTGTTGACCGTAAAGCAAAGGAAGAACAAGGTGCAGGCGATCAAGGTATGATGTTTGGATACGCCACTAAAGAAACCGATAATTATATGCCGTTGGCTTTAGATATTGCCCATGCCATATTAATTGAGCTGGCAGTTATTCGTCGTGAAAATACTGATATTAAATATCTTCGCCCTGATGCCAAATCGCAGGTTACTTTGGAGTATGATGATAACAATCAACCTATCCGCATTGATACCATTGTATTATCAACTCAACACGATGATTTTGATGAGGAACAAGCCATGCTTGCTAAAATTAGCGCCGATATCATCAGTATTTTAATTCCAAGAGTTAAAGCTAAATATCCAAAATACGCTCACTTTTTTGGTAACGAAATAAAATACCATATCAACCCAACCGGTAAATTTGTAATAGGCGGTCCGCATGGCGATACCGGTTTAACAGGTCGTAAAATTATTGTTGATACTTATGGTGGTAAAGGCGCGCATGGTGGTGGTGCTTTCTCGGGTAAAGACCCTTCAAAAGTTGACCGTTCTGCCGCTTATGCAACCCGCCACATTGCTAAAAATTTAGTAGCGGCTGGTGTTTGCGATGAGGTATTAGTGCAAGTATCATACGCTATTGGTGTAGCGCAACCTATGGGCATTTACGTAAATACCTACGGTACTGGTAAAGTTGGTTTACACGATGGTGATATAGCCAAAAAGGTGGAAAGCATTTTCAACATGACCCCATATGCCATTGAAACCCGTTTCAAATTGCGTAACCCTATATACAGTGAAACAGCAGCTTATGGTCACTTTGGTAAACCAAGCCAAACAGTTACCAAAACATTTGTAAGCCCAGACGGACAAAAGGTTGTTTTAGATGTAGAATTATTTACTTGGGAAAAACTTGATTACGTTGATAAAGTAAAGGCAGCCTTTGGGTTGTAGTTTTCATTAGTCATTAGTCAGTGGTGAGTAGTCATTTCCTAGTGATTATTCTTGATTAAGAGAGTGGTTGATTAAATGAATAGTTGAGCTATTCATTTAATCAACCACTTTTGTTAAGGTAGGTTTATAACGTATGATTAAAACTTTGTAAAAAAAAACATCCGACTAAATCAACCATTCATCCTAACCAAAATAACAACTGACCAATGACCATCCACCAAATTCAACTGACAAATGACAATTGACTACTCACCACCTAAATGTTAAGCAAAAATCATTATAATGCTATTTAGTTGTTAACGCTATAAAAATTCATTAAATAAGTGTACCTTTGCGCCAAAATTTAGAGGCGCATTTGCATGCAAAAAATTAGAAATATAGCGATTATCGCACACGTTGACCACGGCAAGACTACCCTGGTAGATAAGATTTTACACAGTTGTGCCATTTTTAGGGACAACGAACAAACAGGTGAACTGATACTGGATAACAATGATTTGGAACGCGAGCGTGGCATTACCATTGTTTCAAAAAACGTTTCGGTAAAATACAAAGACGTTAAGATTAATATCATTGACACCCCTGGTCACGCCGACTTTGGTGGTGAGGTAGAGCGCGTATTAAAAATGGCAGATGGCGTTTTATTGCTTTGCGATGCTTTTGAAGGTGCCATGCCACAAACTCGTTTTGTTACGCAAAAAGCACTTGCACTTGGTTTAAAGCCGATAGTGGTTGTGAATAAGGTTGACAAGGTAAACTGCCGCCCCGAAGAAGTTTACGAACAAATATTTGAATTATTCTTTAACCTAGAAGCTACTGAAGAGCAGTTGGACTTCCCGGTTATTTATGGCTCATCAAAACAAGGTTGGATGAGTACCGATTGGAAAAAGCCAACTACTGATATATTCCCATTAATGGATGCCATTCTGGAAAATATCCCACCGGCTCCAATTAGTGAAGGAACTTTACAAATGCAGATTACTTCATTGGATTATTCTTCATTTGTAGGTCGTATAGCTATTGGTCGTGTTGCAAGGGGTACCATTAAAGAAAACATGCCGGTATCATTGGTAAAACGTGACGGAACTATACAAAAATCAAGAATAAAAGAATTATACACCTTTGAAGGCCTAGGTAAGGTTAAAGCTACCGAAGTAAGCTCGGGTGATATTTGCGCTGTAGTTGGGATTGATGGTTTTGATATTGGCGATACCATTGCCGATTTTGAAAAACCGGAACAACTGGAAGTGATAAAAATTGATGAACCAACCATGAATATGTTGTTCACCATCAATACTTCACCATTTTTTGGTAAAGAAGGTAAATTCGTTACATCACGCCACCTGCGCGACCGCTTGTACAAGGAGATGGAGAAAAACCTGGCACTTAAAGTGGTTGAAACAGAATCGCCCGACTCGTACTTGGTATACGGCAGGGGTATTTTGCACTTATCGGTATTAATTGAAACCATGCGCCGTGAAGGCTATGAGTTGCAAGTTGGACAGCCGCAAGTTATTATCAAAGAAATTGACGGGGTTAAATGCGAACCTATTGAAACCTTGATTGTGGATGTACCGGGTGAAGTTGCCGGTAAGGTAATTGAATTGGTTACCCAACGTAAAGGCGACTTGCTAGTAATGGAGCCTAAAGGCGATCTGCAACACCTTGAATTTAACATTCCTGCCCGCGGTATTATAGGTTTACGTAACAACGTATTAACAGCCACTGGTGGCGAGGCCATTATGGCACACCGCTTTAAAGCTTATGAACCTTGGAAAGGACAAATTCCTGGTCGTTTAAACGGGGTGTTGGTATCAATGGATACCGGTAAAACTACCGCTTTCGCTATTGATAAATTACAAGATCGCGGTCGTTTCCATATCGATCCGGGAGTTGATATTTACGAAGGACAGATTTTAGGCGAACACATTCGCGATAATGATTTGGTGATTAACCTAACTAAAGGAAAGCAGCTTACCAATATGCGCGCCTCTGGTAGTGATACCAACGTGAGGATAGCGCCAGCCATTAAATTCTCGTTAGAAGAATCAATGGAGTATATTCAAGCTGATGAATACATTGAAGTAACGCCACAAAGCATCCGTATGCGTAAAATTTTCTTGAATGAAAACGAGCGCAAAGTAAACGCAAAGAAATTTGTGAATCAATAATTGGTTGATTAGGTTAACGTAGGTGCCCCCGATAGCTATCGGGATGTTGATTAGGTTTTTCAATTCTATCACATTTTAGAAAAGCATTCTGAGTTTTCAGGATGCTTTTTGTAGTTATATAACTTCAAATACTGATTTTTAACTACATAAAACAATCAACTTAATCAACTCACCATTCAATCCCAAATAATAAATTTGCTAAAATATGCGCTTAACCAATTTATCAGGATTTGACAAGCAAGCATTTAATAAGTATTTTAAGAATGCTGAATACTTTTTAACGGCAAGGTATTTAGTTTATTAATTCAACTAAGTTTAGGCTAAAGAAATAAGTTAAAATTTGAATGTCGAATTTCTCTAAAAACCTACAATTATTTATTTAAGAATTGAATATTGAAGTATAAGGGAATGATATTAAAATATCTTTCTAACTAGTTGGGCGTTTTTAATTGTTTATTACGAATATTTCATTTTTTACTAAGTCAATATTAAGAAACCAACATCTCCCTTCTTTTTAAATTTAATAAATATTCTCCTTTAATAAAATAAATATAATTTTTGAAATAAATTTGAACGCTACTAAAATAAAAATTTATATTTGCTTAAATAAATAAAACCTCAACTTATTTAACAATTATGAAAAAAAAACTAACAATTGCAATTTGTGCTATAATTTTTTTTAGCGCTTGCACAAAAGAAAACAATTCTACCTTGATTAACACAAACTCTAATCTTTCAGATGCGAGTTCATTTGCTTCAATTAGTCAACCAAATTCAAAAGGAATCCAAATAAAAGGAAAAGCATCAGATGTAGGTATTGGAGCTGATGGCTCAGTTTTTGTAATTGGTATTGATAGTGTTTCACCAACTGGTGGATTTAGCATTTCAAAATTAGTTGCTGATTCATTAATTAAACTGCCATTTTGCGCAGGAACTAGAATCGCTGTTTCTCCAGCTGGAATTCCATGGGTAATTAATAAATCACACCTTATTTATAAGTATAATGGCTATTATTGGACACAAATGCCAGGTACGGGAAATGATATAGGTATAGGTGCTGATGGATCGGTTTACATTATTGGAACCGACAGTGTATCAGCAACTGGGGGAAATAGCATTTCAAAATGGAATGGATCAAATTGGACTAAATTAGCAAATTGTGCAGGTGTAAAAATAGCTGTCGCTCCGGATGGCACACCATGGGTTGTTGCTAAATCAAATATTGTGTATAGAAAAACAAGTGGTGTGTTGTGGACTCCAATAAATGGAGTAAGTGCTAATGACATAGGTATAGGCGCTGATGGTTCAGTATATGTAACTGGTAAAGATACAAAAACCAATAATCCAGCCATTTATAAATATGTAAACAATAATTGGTCTTCTGTTTCGGGTGTTTCAGGTTTAAGTATTGCAGTTTCACCCAAAGGAAATCCATATTGGACAGATAGATTAAATAACTTTTATAAACTAACTAAATAATAATTATATTTAAAAACTCTAAAATGTTGAGGTCTTTATAAATTTAATTTAAAATTTATCAACAAAAAAGCCTACTGTATTACCGTAGGCTTTTTTGTTACTTTAATTATATGAACTTCATTATCATTCCGGGATTCGACCAACAAGCATTTAATAAGTATTTTAAAAATACCGGTATGCTATTTATTGGTAGGGTAGGTAGTTTATTTATCAAATTGATAGTTAGTATTAGCGTTACTAACTATTTAGGGCGTGCAAATAGTGGTATTATTTCAGGTAGCATAACATATATTTATTTCTTTTCTGCAATTGCGGCACTTGGTCTTGATCAGTTTATAGTTAAAGAATTACATCAGTTTCCCGAAAACCGCGACCAAATACTTGGAACATCATTTTGGTTGAAGGTTGTGGCAGGGTTTTGCTGTATCCCATTAATTTATTTTGCATTTTATTTTTATCCGGCTAAAAGCACACCATATAATTATGTTTTCATCCTTTCGTTTATTGGTATAGTACAAGCATTCACGGTTATTGATGCCTACTTTCAGTCGGAAGTACAATCGAAATATATTATGCAGGTGCAGGTAGTGGGTAACTTACTATCGGCAGCAATAAAGCTTTTGCTTATATACTTTAAATTACCCTTAATCTATTTTGTATATGCCTATACAATTGATTTTCTGATTTTGTCAATAGGGTATTACTTCACTTATCAACGCAAAAACAGAAACATTTTTAATTGGTCATTTAATTACACCCTAGCTAAAAAACTACTTAAGTTTTCATGGCCATTAATTATCTCCGGCATTATGGTTTCCTTGTATATGAAAATTGATCAGATTATGGTTCAAAACATAGCTGGTGTAGCAGAGGCCGGAGCATACTCAACAGTAGCCAACTTGAGCGAAGCTTGGAACTTTATTCCTGTTGTAATTGTTACTTCATTATTCCCGGCTATTTTAAACGCAAAACGCGATGATGTTGCCCGATACAAAAGGCGCATCCAACATCTGTATGATTTAATGGTATACCTAAGTTTACCATTTGCCTTAATAATAACTTTTGCATCGCCTTTAATTTACAAACTATATAAACCAGAATTTGCATATGCTGCTCCAACGCTTTCGGTTCATATATGGTCGGGGGTTTTTGTATTTTTAGGCACCGCTAGTAGTCAATATTTAATTGCAGAAAACTTCATCAAGCTTACCTTTATTCGTACAGGATTTGGCGCAATCGTTAACATCGTGTTAAACTTGTTATTGATTCCAAAAATGGGTATAATGGGTGCCGCAATAGCAACTTTGGCAGCCTACGCAAGTGCTCCAATCCTAACACTATTTATTCCAAAAGTTAGGGATCAAGGAGTTATGATGTTTAAATCATTATTTTTAATTTCGCTGTTTCAAAAAGTCCTAAAACGATGAGTAAAATTAAATTATTAATACAAATAATAACAAACCCTAAAAGGTTGAAGGCGCTACTTTCATTTAATAATAAAGGTTATCTTGACAAAATAGGCTGGTTTAAAGCCTTTGACAGTAAAGAACCTGTTGATGAAAATGGCAACCCTTTACCTTGGGTAACTTACTCGTTTATTGACTTTATCAAAGATCGATTAAATAAACAACAAAGAGTATTTGAATTCGGCTCAGGGAATTCGACTTATTTTTACGCAAAATACACTCAAAAAGTAGTATCTGTTGAACATGATAGAACATGGTATAATAAGCTTTACAGTTCAATGCCCGAAAATTCCGATTTAATATATTGTTCCTTACACAGAAATGGCGATTATTGCAGGGCTCCGCTTAAGCTGAATGAAAAATTTGATATAATTATTGTTGATGGTCGTGACCGTGTTAACTGCTGTATACAAGCAATTAATGCATTAACAAGCAATGGCGTGGTTGTTTTGGACGATTCGGAACGTGATATTTACAAAGATGGCATACATTACTTAATTGATAACGGATTTAAACAATTATCGTTCAGTGGTATATCGCCCGGGCTCTTCTATTTAAAGAGCACCTCTGTTTTTTACAAACCTAATAACTGCCTTAATATTTAACTTTTAGAAATCATTAAATAGTTAAGTATTTGGATAATGAAGAAAAGTAAATACATATAAAACACATATAACATAATCCGTTTTTTGATCGTAATTACTTACATTTTCATGATGATAATAAGGTTATACAACAATTGGAATTCATTTAGTATTTAGCTATGCAAAACCTTGCTCCAATTGCCTTATTTGTATATAACCGGCCTGAACACACCCGTCGTACGCTAAATTATCTTCAAAAAAATTTACTAGCTGATGAGTCAAGGATATACATTTTTAGTGATGCCCCAAAAAAGGAAGAAAATTTTGCCAAGGTTGCCGAAGTGCGTGAATTGATTAAATCAATAACCGGATTTAAGGCAGTAACCATAATTGAACGCAAAGAAAACTTTGGTTTGGCCAATTCCATCATCAGCGGCGTAAGCAAATTGGTAACAGAATATGGTAAAGTGATTGTTTTTGAGGACGACTTATTATCCTCCATCTATACCCTGCAATATTTTAATGAAGCATTAGCCAAATATGCCAACGAAGAGAAAGTGATGCATATTGGTGCCTATATGTACCCACTAAAAGGAAATAATTTACCCGAAACCTTCTTTTTTAGGGCGGCAACCAGTTGGGGCTGGGCAACCTGGGCAAGGGCCTGGAAACACTTTGAACCCAATGTGGATGTTTTGTTAAATCAGTTCGACCATAAAAAAGCAAACCAGTTTGCCATTGAAGGCACTATGAATTTCTGGAAACAACTAACTGGTTTTAAAGCGGGTAAGAATAATTCCTGGGCTATCAGGTGGTATGCTTCCATTTTTTTGAAAGGTGGTCTTACCCTCAACCCTTCCACCTCATTAATTCAAAACATTGGCAATGATGGAAGTGGTGTGCACTCCAACAAAGAAGATATGTACAGCGTAAGAATTGCTAAAAAGGAAGTCACTCACTTCCCAAGTATTTTGCAAGAAGACCCAATTGCCTACCAAGCTATCAAAACCTTCCTCAAAAACCGTAAAGGCTCCTTACTGGATAGAGGCATTCGCTTTATTGTACAATTAAGGATCAAATACCTGTCGAAAAAATAAAAAGTCCTACTCTTCTTCTGTACGCTCCCCTACCATCACATTATTGGCTTTTTGGGTAAAGTTGCTTTTAACAAAATGACACCAGTCGCATTCTTTTTTGCCGCAACCTGTATCAAACTCATGTGCCATTATTTTACCGTAAACAGTTTTTATTTGCTCTAAAACCACCGCCGTATCTTCGGGTGTAATCACTATTTTTTCCTTATGGTACTCCTCATCGCTCACTGGCTCCACAAACTCAAAAACGGTACTTGCCACTTGCCAATCAAGGGTACGGTCGTTATCAATCAGTAATTTATAAAAAACTGCTTGTCGCCAATAATCACCTCCATCAGGGTTTTTATCGTTAGGAGCCTTAAGCTTGTCTTTGGCATTTTTGAGCTTGCCTGTTTTATAATCAGTTACATTCACCTGTTTGCCATTAAACTCAACCTTGTCAAGGTTACCTTTAATAGGGACCCCTTCAACTTCCACGTTTTTAATGCTGCGCTCGGTTACCGCTATTTTGTTCCAAGTTTGTATGTTTTGTTCGTAATAAGGTGGTAAAATTTTCTCGCCATAATCCAGTCGTAATTTAAATTCCTCCTTGGTAAAGGCATCTCTGTTGCGGTACATATACCATTTAAACTCCTTCATAAATTCATCGGTAAGCGGAAACTCATTCCCATTTTCCTTCAACTTTATAAAAGCCTTATTTAACGAGAAATGTACTGCCAAACCAAAAGTTGCCGCGGCATTTTTACCTGCCGGTACTTTTATCAGGCTTTGAAAATAGAACTTCAATGGGCAGTCCAAATAATTACTAAGGTGGGTTACAGAAAGTGTATAATCTTCTAACAATTGGTTGATGTAATTTTTATCAATCAGCTCAACCTTGGGTTTATCATTTTCATTAAACTGCGCAGCCATAAAGTTAAACAGGGCGGTTTCATTTACTTTTGGGTATTGAACCCTTATTGGCATACCGGCCAAAATTTCACCAACAAAGCGGGAAGCCTCTTCCTCTTTTCCGTTTTTGTTTTTATTGGTGTAGGATATATTCAAGTATTGCTTTGCCCTAGTAATTGCCACATAAAACAACCTCCTCGCTTCTTCTTTCAAAGCTTCTTCATCGCTATTGGCATGGGTTAAAGTATCAGGAAAAGTAAAGCTATTGTTACGACCTTTTCCATCCCAAATACCTTTGGTACAGCCTATCAAAAAAACATGTTCAAACTCCAAGCCCTTTGAACCATGTGCCGTTAAAAAATTCAAACCTTCGTCGGCAAATATTACCTGATTGAGTGAAAGTCTGATTTGTTTTTCTTTCATCAATTTAACAGTACCAATAAATTCAGCTAATGATAGGTCGGTTTTTTTGCGACTTTCATCTTTCAAAAAATCGTAAAAATTGGTGAGTAATTGCATGTGATAACCTTTGTCAGGCTGCTCCATGATATATTTCAAAATGCCCATTTTGGCAATTACCTGCTGAAAAAACTGCTGTATGGTGGTACTCACAGAGGCAGTTAACAGGTAATCTATATTACCCATTAAAAACTTCATGTTATGTAAGGGGTTGATATCAAATAGACCTTGTTGGGCCGGAACCTTCAAATCGGTAATATACCTGCGGAGAGAAGTCTTTGGCGCGTTCTTATTGGCAGTGGCATAGTTTTCTTTCGCTACAGCGACGCTGGCCTTTGCAATCTCGATGGGTGGAATTTCAAAAAAATCATAATGCATGATCTCGAACAGCAATTCATCGCCGCTATAGGGCGAATCCATTTCTGCTACCAAATAAGCCAATATATTGATAATCTTTTCGCCAAATGGTAAAGTCAAAATATCAATTTTACGTTTAGTATTTACCGCTATTTTTTGCAGATTCAGGTAATTAATCAATTCTTCCACCTGCGAGTGGTTACGGTATATAACAGCTATTTCATTGGCCTTGGTACCGCCTTGCAATAATTCCATTATTTGACTGGCAACCCCGACCAGCTCGTTTGCCGGATTTTCATATTCATTAATAACAGGTGTGGAGGCTAAATGGTTAAACCTGCTATTTGCCGCGCGAAGGTTTTTATCCAGTTTAAGCTCGTTGGTTAACCTTTCGTGGTTATTGCTGATTAATACTTTTGATATATCAAGGATAGGCTGACTGCTTCGGTAATTTTCCTTTAATACAACAGTGTACAGCGAATGGACATAATCATTCGCGAAATTGAGGATGTTTTTGGTATTAGCCCCCTGAAATTTAAATATGGATTGGTCGTCATCGCCAACTACAAACACATTTGGCACTTCCCAATAATTGATGAGGTGCTTTAGTAGTTCATTTTGCGAGCCACTGGTATCCTGAAACTCATCCACCAAAATATATTGATACTTTTCCTGGTAATGGCGCAAAATCTCCGGGCTATTACGAAAAGCGTTTAAAACCCAGATAATCATATCATCATAATCATACCTGTTTTTGGCTTTCATCAAGGCTGTATAGTTTTTGAATTCAGCAACTGCAGCCAAAAGGGTATTCATTTTTTCAATTTGCTCATCTATGCTTTTCTGCTTTACATCGCCGGCTTTATAACCTGCCTTCACATTCGATTTTTTGTAGATAAATTCCTCCCGCAAAGGCAAACTTTCAAGATATTCCTTTACCGTATTTTGTATCATTTCTTCATCCCATGCCTCATTCTTCATGGTCGAAAAAAGATTTTTCAATCGGTTGGTATCATAATATATATCGCCCGTAAAATGCTTCAAAAGGTGATTATTGGGGAAGCTGTCAATCAATTCTTGAAATAGGATTACCGAATCTAATTCAGATATAGGTTCCAAATTAAGCTTACCAAAATAATCAAGGTTTTCCTGAATTACCTCGTTACAAAAAGCATGGAAGGTATAAATATTAACTCTATAGGCCTCAGGGCCAATAAAATCAAAAAGGCGTTTGCGCATGGCTACCGCACCCGCATCGGTATAGGTGAGGCATAAAATTTCGTGTGCTGAGGTGTCTGTCTCTAACAATAACTTGCCAATTCTTGCCGCTAAAATTTGAGTTTTACCCGTGCCAGGGCCGGCAATAACCAATACGGGGCCATCTATTTGGTTTACAGCAGCTAATTGCCTATCGTTTAATAGGGCAAGAGCTTCTTGAAATTTTTCGTTGTATTTATTGGCAGAAGGATGCATAACTGGGTAAATTTAACCTAAACTCCTTATTAATTCATTCATATAACAATTTTAATATTCAAAATAAAGCATGCCGAGCTTAAATTAGGCGTATTGTGAAGTTAATATTTGCATACTAAATCTGAATTTATATGATAGCATATGCTGAGTTAAGCATTTATTGTTAATAATTAATTCAAGTATAAATTTACAGCAATCCATTCTCCATATAAAATCAAAAAAATTATAAAACTTTGTTAATAATTAAAATAATGCATACTTTAATTTTTTTTTAGGCTATGACAGATGAAATTTTAAGGTACCCGATAGGTAAGTTTACCGCGCCGGTTAGTTATACCAATGCCGATTTAAGCACTTGGACAGATACCATCAAAAACTTCCCCGGTGCTATTAGGCATGCCATTATTGGTTTAAACGACCAACAATTAAATACCCCCTATCGCCCGGGTGGATGGACATTAAGGCAAGTGGTACACCATGTTGCCGATAGCCATGCTAATTCATTGCTGCGATTTAAATGGGCGCTTACAGAAGAGAACCCAACCATAAAGCCGTATGAAGAGGCAGATTGGGCTTTATTACCTGATTATAGCTTACCGGTTGAACCATCTCTCAAAATTATTGAAGGTTTGCATCAACACTGGATAGCGTTGCTTAATAGTTTTACCGAAACCGAATGGAATAAAACCTTTATACACCCGGCTACGGGTGCTACCATGCAATTAAAAAAGGCACTTGCATTGTATGCTTGGCATTGTAACCACCATTTGGGGCATATTTCACAAACCACCAAAAAATTCTAACTGGCTAAAATTTATTTTCTACCTAACAAAAAAGCCATAGCGATTACTATGGCTTCGTTGCTTTTGTAAGGTTAATAGCTTAAACCCCTTTTTCGTTTTCCGGTTCAGGTAAACTTGTAATTCTGTAACCTGTATTACCTTGTGGATCAACTACTTTTTCGTAATAAATATCGTTTGGCGATACAAAATATTTTTTACCATTCAGCAAAATTTTACGGCAATTATCGGGCAATTGATTTACGATATCACCAACCTTGGGTGCCGAGTTGGAGGCGTTGGGATCTGTTACACCAGGAGCTGTATTCAAAACACCATCGCGACCAGCCACAATATAAACTTTTTGACCTTTATCGTCTGTACCTTCTTTAAAATATACACCATTTGCTTCATAATACTGCACGCCATCAATTTTTATGCCTACAGCATTTTTAGGCAAATCAGGAACAGCGGCACCAATTGGAGGTGCTGTAACCTGATAGCCACCACCATCATAAGGAGCATAGAAAACACCTCCCGAATAATAGTATAAGCTGGTTCCCCAATAAAAAGGGTAATAACCAAATGGCAATATACCACAATAAAAGCCAAGGTGCGGATAACCGAAATATCCAAAACCCGGCCTGTAAAATGCCCCAACTCTATAACCATAGCCCAAGTGATAGCCCAAGCCAGACCTATAACTATAACTTACATAAGAATGCGCACTATAATTCGCATGAATTCCAAAACCTGAACTTGTGTGAACTCCTCCTCTAAAACCTCCACGACCGCCACCACGTTGTGCGACCGCATTAGTAATAGCTGAAATTGATAAAATAAAGGTTAAGCAGAAAATAAATGAATATCCAATTAGCTTTTTCATGACTTTATGAATTATGTAGATACAAAATTATTAGAAAATCTTTTTTTAGACCAATAAAACGAAGGAAGGTTTAATAGTATTATGAAAAATATTGAAAATTTTTATTCCTGAACTTGTTTTGACAATTTATTCCTGTATCTCAACCATTTCTGATGGGAAGATGAGTTTAAATGTACTACCTGAATTTTTTATTGATGTTACTTCAATTGTTATTTTATGAAAATCGGCAATTGATTTTACTATGGGCAAACCCAAGCCAAAGCTATCCTGTTGTAATGATTGTCGGAATTTTTTAAATCGATTAAATATAAAGGGAATTTCTTGCTCCCCAATTCCTATTCCGGTATCAATAATGCTAACAACCAACCCATTGTTTTCATATGAGCCAACAATATGAATTTTTCCACGCTCCACATTATATTTAATTGCATTGTTAAACAGGTTGAAGAACAGATTGAAGAGCAAAAATTTATTAACACTTATCAAGAAACAATTTTTAGGAACGGTAATTTCGCAACTAATGTTTTTATCCTGCAGGCGGATAGAAATCTCATCATACAAATCATTTAATAAGTCGGAAATTAAAATATTGTCTTCTCTAATGAACTGATCGTTTTCAATTTGCGATATCAAGAGGAGGGTTTTTGTTATGTTTTTTAGCCGGTTCAATATTTTCTGCATTTCTATCAGCCTCGCTTTAAACTCGTCGGCTATATCATCCTGTTCAAACATATTTTCTATTTTTGATTGCAGAATAGATATAGGCGTCATCAGCTCATGTGAAGCATTTGAAATAAATTCACGTTCTTTTTGAAAAGTACGCTCAATGGTTTGTATCATTTTATGGATACTGATATCAAGATATTCAAAATCGGAAGTGGAGGTTTTTACCTTTTTATAGGAACCAAAATTAGGGAACTTATGTGCAATTAACTTGGTTTTTATTATTTGCCCCAAGGGTCGTAAAACATGGTTGGAGTATAATTGGTCGGCAAGTATGGTTAATAAAATCATCCCCACTAAAACAACAAAAGCAATGGTTTGTAAAGGTGAAGTAGTTTCACCAATGGTATTTACACTTTTACCAATTTCAAGGAGATATTTTTTTTGAGCTACATTAAAATTATAGCTTAAAATACGGTAGTCAATGGTATCGCCTTCAATTTTACGTTTTTCAATTATTATGGTATCAAGCTGCTCGTTTAAGGTATCTTCATCCAAACTATAATACTCTTCTTTTAATGGCGAATACGCCGCGTACAAATAATCCTTAATACCAGATGTTTTTATAAGTTGAAGAACCTTAGCTTTCTGTTTAACTAGCTTATTATCGGTGAAATTTTGATTGATTGTTCTAATAATTACAGGCAAAAGAAGCACGAAAATGGTTACAATAACCAATTTAGAGGCAGCGTTAAATAAAGTTAATTTAGTTTTAAGCTTCAAAAATTAGCTGTTTAATTTAATTTTATATCCTAATCCCCTCACGGTCTCTAACCAATCGGGCGAACTGTAAACATTTAATTTCTTACGTATGTTTTTAATATGCGCGTCAATATAATTTGAATCGTAGTCATCATTTATGATGCTACCCCAAATATGTTCGCTTAATTGCGAGCGGGTAAGTGTGCGGTTTTTATGTAAAATGAGGTAAGCTATTAAATCAAATTCTTTTTTAGTAATACTACTAATTTCAGCGTTATTATAGGCTATCGTCCTATCTGTCAAGTTTATTAAAAAGCCACCCAATTCTATTACTTGCTGTTTTAAACCAAACCTTCGTCTGGTTATAGCTTGCATTCGGCTTTGTAATTCCAGTAATGAAAATGGCTTGGGTAAATAATCATCGGCTCCTAAATCCAAACCTTTTACTCTATCAAATACCTCCGCTCTTGCTGTTAAAATAATGCAGATGGCTTCCGGATTGAATTTTTTTGCCTCTTTTAGTAAATCTAACCCATCATAATCAGGCAAGCCTAAGTCAATTAAAATAAAATCGTAAAGGTTTACTGCAATTTTTTCAGATCCGGATGCGCCGTTGTAACAAACCTCACAAATATAATTTTGGTTATTCAAGAAAATTTCCAGTTCAGCAGCCAGAGCCTTTTCATCCTCAATTATTAATACATTCATATTTCTTTAAAAAAATACATAGTAAAATGTTAGGTTAAAAAACAACTCATGCCTGTTTTTAAGTGCCCCTTCAACATCAACGGGAATAGAATATTTCCATGATGCCTCAAAAGTATAATGTGGCCTATTGTATGCTATTGGTAATTTAAAACTATAATTGAGTGCATTGAACCTTCCATTATTATATTGAGGTGGTTCAATTTCTTTTGTGCCGAAAGGTATTTGAACTCCTTTATTTAATAATAATGAATAATTAGTAGCGTACCTACCAACAAAATTTTGGGTACCTAAAATGGCACTAATAGTTGGATTAAAGGTTAGGTAATCCTTATCATCAAAAATGCTCCATTCTGTTTCAATATATTTTGAAGTATTAATAGTAATAAAGTAATCATTGGCGGCACCAAACAAATAATCAAAAGCAACGCTTGATTTTACATATTTCCAATCAAAAGAGCTTTTAAAGTCGATGTTATTCCGTGAGGCCGATTTTATTACATCGGCAGCATCTTTATTAAAAATAAATCGAGTATAACTAAGAGAGCCTGATATTTTTTTTAAATAGGTAAAAAAATATCCACCACCTATATCCAACTCATCAACCAAAGGCTTATAGCCTAACACTTTTACGGCTGAGCCATAAAGAAAAAAGCCAGATTTGAAATTATAAATCGCGTCGGTACTTAAATAAGGATAGGTAACTGGCCCGGTACGCCCAAAAAACTGAAAATCGCTCCCGTAGTTTACACCTGCGGTAATTGACCGCTTTCTGAATACGGTGGTGGTATCGGTATCGCGAACAGTATTCCTACTTACATTAATGACCTTCAAATCCTTAATGGCAAACGCACTTAGGTTTGAAGAACTAAATAGTATTAAAGTGAAAACAAAATAATATTTCATTAATATTTTGTTAAGTTAAATAAACCAATTAGTTACCATTTCTTCGGGGTATTTCAGGTGGTCGTTCAAGGCCTTCAGGACGGCGTTGGCGTTTAGGCCTTGGCTTTATGTTATTAGCATTATCAACAGCCTCTACCTTTTCGGGTTTAGGTTGCTTTTTTGCTTTTGTAACCTCCTTAATTTTACCTTTATCGTCAACTATTTGTTTCTTATTGTTTTTTGTAGTTCCTGTATCCGCTAAACTTATATAAGAGCCCAAAACAGAATCATCTTTAAATTTGAAAAAATGGTAATTTTTGTTGATGCCCAATGACACATTGGGTACAAATATCAACAAGAAAACAATATATGCAAACCACTTAATCATTTATGAATAAAAGTAAATTATTTTTCTATTGTTTGGTTAATTTTACTGATTAATGAAAAAACACCAAGTTGTATTCAGGCAAATTCAATTAAAAACAATTATTACCTAAAAATCGGGTATTGAAACATATGGAATAATTAAAAAGGGTTTTAATAATACCCAATGGTAATATTTTATAATATAAGCTAAGAAAAATGGTTTAGGTGTGTTGATTAACTTAATTTTTATTGCTTACTTACAAAATGATAATCAATTACTTAAACTAATTCCTTTTGAGGTATAAACGCGATCATGATCGTCAATGATTACACAGCCAATTTGGTTGAGTTGATTTATTAAGTATAAACCAGCATTTATGCCCATTTGTAAGATGGTTGCGGATAATGAATCGGCTAGCTCGGCGCTTGTGCTTAATATACTCACACTTTTAATACCACTTACCGGAAAACCTACCTTAGTATTTATTTGACGTGATACCTTTTTGCTGATGGTACTGGCATATTTAACCTTATTTACGGATGTTGCAACAGCCATATTGCCAATAACAAAATCTGAAAATGGGTGATTTACCTGCGAAGCATCGGCAGAAGATAACGTCCATGGCGAATTATCAGGTTGTAAACCCCATGTAATGATATCACCACCTGCATTGATCACACCACTGCTTACACCATTCATCTGTAGTATATATTTAGCCCTATCAGTAGCATAACCCATGCTATTTGACCCGAAACCAATTCGCATATTTTTATCTTTCAAAAAAACGGTCTGATTAACAGTATCTAATACTATATTTTGATTTTTTATTTCACTTTTTTTAGCACTTGATTGCTTTTGATCATCTTTTCTATCGTCGGTGTAATAGATGATATTAAATGAACCATGGGTTAGTTCAGAAATTTCTAGTGAACGACTAATCAACCTGAAAATTTCGGCATTTGTTTTTACCGGTTTAATCCCTGCATTACGATTAATTTCATTTACAGAACTGTCCTCGCTGAAGGCACTTATTAATTTTTCAACTCTATTTATTTCAGAAATAGCTTCATTTATTCTTTCATCTGCCCAGTTAGTGTCATTTCCGACCACAGAAAACTCAAACCTGATGCCCATTAATTGAACTTCACGTTTTAATACCATTAAGTTTTGAGGAATAGTTTTTACAGCTAACATAAGGGGTCAAATTAATTGTTTCAAAATTTTTAGAACCATTAAATTCATACAATTCCTATGAACTGTAGAAATTCATAATACTAAAGTAGAAGGGGATTATGAAAATAAGATGAAATGTAAAATGCAAATATTTCAAAACACCAATGTTTATTTAGCAGCGTCTTATTGTAACATTGTTTTGACTTCGCACTTTAATTTGTTTTGATTTTAAAACCATATTTTTGCGGCATTTAGTGGTTATTTGTTTAAAAACCGACTCTAATACTAAAAATAAAACATTTCAATATTTTACTTTTGACTGATGAAGGTGATAAATCAACTGCATGTTAAACATTTGGTAATTTTAATGCTACTATTTACCTCATCGACAAAACTTAAAGCACAATCCAACAATAACCAGATTGAATTTTCGGGGGTATACGGCGCGAATACTTTCACTCCCGACTTTACTGTTCAAGGGCAAATTAAAGGAGGTGAATTGGTATACCACTTCAATATGCAAAGCAGTAAGCTTGATTACCTTAAGGCTTTAAATATTAAATACATTGACATTGCCGCATCCTACCGAAATCTGGAATCATTAACAATTGATCATGATCCAACCACAAAAGGATTATTAGGCGATGCTTATAGTTTAATAGGTAGGCTGGATATCCAAATCCTAAAAACCGGCCCGCTTAAATTATATTTTATACCAGGTGTAGGTTTTACTTATTCAACAGTGAGTTTTTTCTCAAACAATAATCCTATTGTGGGGAGTAAGCTAAATTTAGCAAGCCAAGCGGGTTTAAAGCTTGTTACCAACATTACCTCTTCAACTGGTATAGCTATTGGGACAGATTTTCTCCACTATTCTAATAGTGGCGAAAGAACACCCAACAACGGCATTAATACCATAAACTATACGATTGGGATTATTCAAGACCTTTATACTTCAGGCCCATCCACCACCAAAAATCCTTTTCAATATGAAGGATTGAATTCATTTGAATGTACGCTAGATATAGGGTTTAGAGGGCAATACCAATCAAAAAATGAATTTGTTAGAAATGGTTTGTTTGCAGGTTATAGCCGCAAGCTAAACTCAGTTTTTAGTTTGGAAACAGGTCTTGACCTAGGGCATTATTTTACAACCTTCGACCCCTATAATTGGGGGCCAACCAACGAAAACTATGCAAGTTCATTGTCTCATTGGCGATTAGGTTTAAGTGTTGGAGGAGAAGCACGTTTAGGCCGTCTTGGTTTTTTTGCGGATTATGGTTATAACCTTTATTTTGATAATGTGTATATTACTGACGATACATCTGCTCATATACTTAATAACCACGTAAAGTTTTACCTTAATCCTGGCTTCAGATATTACCTATCGCAGCAGGTTGCAATACAAATAAAACAATATACCAACAAACAAGCCGCAGATTATTTGGGTATGGGTGTTTTGTTCAGAACGCTTTAATATTCCAGAAAATTTAAGCGATGGTTCCCTCTTTCAGTTTTTCCGCATTTTCAGCAAACTGCAAGGCTTCCATAATTTCCTGCAAATCGCCATTCATAACGCCCGATAGGTTGTAGATGGTTAACCCAATCCTGTGCTCGGTTAACCTGCCTTGAGGATAATTATAGGTGCGCACCTTGGCCGACCTATCGCCGGTAGAAACCATGGTTTTACGCTTTTTGGAGGTAATTTCAAGGTGTTTTTGTAGCTCCATCTCGTACACACGCGAACGTAAAACCTGTAATGCCTTGTCGTAATTTTTCAGCTGTGATTTTTGATCCTGACACTGCGCTACTATACCCGTTGGTAAGTGGGTTAAACGAACGGCAGAATAGGTAGTATTTACCGATTGCCCGCCCGGACCTGACGCGCAAAACAAATCCTTACGTATATCACTAACTTGCAAATCAATATCAAACTCGTCCACTTCGGGCAATACCACTACCGTTGCTGCCGAGGTATGCACACGACCTTGCGTTTCGGTATCAGGTACACGTTGTACCCTGTGCACACCCGATTCATATTTTAAATTACCGTACGCATCTTCTGCGTTTACGTTAAATACAATTTCCTTATATCCACCGCTGGTGCCTTCGGTACAATCCACCAATTCGGTTTTCCAGCCACGGCGTTCGCAATAGCGCATGTACATGCGGTATAGGTCGCCGGCAAAAAGTGCCGCTTCGTCTCCACCTGTACCACCACGTATTTCAATGATGGCATTTTTTGAATCTTCAGGATCTTTCGGTATCAGCATCAACCTGATTGCTTCTTCCATTTCGTCCTGTTTGATTAGCAACTCATCCAGCTCACCTTTGGCCATCTCACGGAATTCTTCATCCTTTTCGGTAGCTAAAATTTGCTTGTTGCTTTCAATATTGCTGATGATATTTTTATAAATGTTGTACTCGTCAACAATTTTGGCAAGGTCTTTATATTCTTTATTTAATTGGGCAAAACGTTTCATATCAGCCATTGCATCAGGGCTGCTTAATTCAGTTTCAACGTTTTTCCAACGTTGATATATGGCTTCTAATTTCTCTAACATATAAAATTCCGAAAAGTATTTGCAAAATCCCGGTTTAAATAGGATTTACAAAAAACATACAAAAATACGGTTTTTTAACGAATGTTTAATTCAGGAAATTGTAAAGAGATTTAGCTACAGTTTTTCAATTCAGTTAACTCAATAGCCTTATAATTTCTACTTCGCTTGAATCAATTCATACCAATCCAAACAGTTATTCATCAACCATTAAATTTGGCTTCTTCCAAATAATTAGCCTCCAAATTAATTCGGCACTACTCAATAATAATAAGGCAAATACAGCCGCCCAAATTGCTTGTTTGGTTGATGAAAACGCGCCAGCTAATGCGATGGAATAAACGCCCAATGGTAATAAGGTCATTAAACATAGTCCAGCTACATTTAATGGTATTTTAAACGGACGAGGCGCATCGGGCTTATTGATCCTGAGCATAATGATGGATATGTACTCTAATGATAATCCCGCTCCATAAACCGTTACATCAATAATCAATAAATCGGCAAAGGTCCACAATATCATAAAACTCACTACTAATGAGCATACTATAATTGAGATATAGGGCGAATTAAATTTAGGATGAAGTGCATTTAATCTGGATGGTAATAAATTATCATCGGCCATAACTTTTGGCACCCTCGAAACTGATAGCAATACCGCGGCATATATCCCTAAGCTGCTTGCCATGCCCGCAATGGCAATTAATGCGCCCAACCATTTGCCTCCGATTATTGAACCTACCTCTGGAAAACCTTTTATTTGCAAACTATCAGCTGAAATACCAGTATGCTGGGCTACATATATAATCAAAATATAGAGTACAATTACCAATGCAAAAGAGGTAAAAATGGATACCAAATACGAGCGAGCGGGCTTTTCAACCTCTTCGGCATAAGTAGTAACATTATCCCAACCAAGACAGTTCCACATCACAGTGTATAATGCCATACTGAAGGATGAAAATGGCAGGCCTTTAATTGAAGGATTAGGAATAGAAAACGAATGCCCGTGTTGAAAAAAGAACATGGCAAACAAAACAATAAAGGGCGTGAATACCACAGCGCCCAAAATCAGGGAGGTTTTACCTACCGGCACTATCCCCAATATATTTAACCCGGCTGATAGCCAAACTATTAATAAACAAATTGGAATCCGATAATTCAGCAAATCCGGAAAAAAGAAAGATGCGTATAGCACAAATAAACCAGGGTATATAGCTAAATCAACAAAGGTATAGAGCCATGTCCACCAACCTTCGTAAAACCCCCAGCGGGTACCAAGGGCTGTTTTTACCCATTTGTAGTAACCACCATTAACTGGCATCATGCTATTAAGCTCTAAAACAGTAAAAATTGCCGGCACATCCCATACCAAAGGCGTTATCAGCAATAACAACAAGGCACCGTGCTCACCCGCATAACTTAATAAAGGCTCGAGCCCAAATGGCCCACCCGATACCGTGAAAAAAATGATGGGAATAAGCTGTAAGGGGCGAATTTTCTTTAACTGCAATGCCTGTAGTTTTTATTTTTAATACTTTAACTCATTTACCAACGGCAAATATGTTTTCAATTTTTCATTAAAAGTAATTAAAATCATATATTTTTTTAAAAAGCTTGTTATCAGCACTTTGTATCTTTATTTGGAGAATAGTTTTTCATTTGGCAAACCAGATTGGTAAATAATTATAAAAATTATAAAATTAAACTGTAACTTTATTCAACCAATTAATCCAATAGGCTGTTTTGTACGGCTTTTCATATTAAAATTAAGTTAGCTTAATATTAATTTTATTTTGCAAAAAGTAATTAGCAATAGGAATTGTGTATTTTTGAATTTTTATAAAATTATGTCATCCAAATGAGGAAAAAGATATTGTTTATTACCGGTTCTTTAAATCAAACCTCACAGATGCACCAAATTTCGAAACACCTAGGTGCTTTCGATTGCTTTTTTAGCCAAATTTTTACTGAAGACGCATTGCTAAAAGCTGTATTAAAACATACCAGCTTTGCCGATGGTTCTGTATTAGCCAATCATTTTAAAGTAAGAGCAGAATGTTATTTAAATCAGCATGGATTACAAATTGATTATAAAGGCTGCAAAAACAAATATGACTTAGTAGTTTTTTGTAGTGATATGGTGGTTCCTGAAAAATTTAAAGCTACTAAAACCATTTGGGTACAGGAAGGCATGATTGATAAGCGTACCGTACTTACTGGTTTGGTGAAGGCACTAGGTTTACCTCCTTATTTTACTGCCGATACCTCTCTGAATGGATCGTCCAATATTTGTGATATCTATTGCTGCGCCTCCGATGGCTACCGTAATTACCTGATAAAACAAGGTACCGATGCTCGTAAGCTGATTGTAACCGGTATTCCTAACTTCGATAACCACCGCGAGTTTTTAGATAATGATTTCCCTCACCATAACTATGTAATGGTAGCCACAACCGATATGCGTGAGACATTCCGGTTCGAGAACCGACCAGCCTTTATAAAACATGCTGTTAAAATAGCCAACGGGAGGCAAATGCTATTCAAGCTACACCCGAATGAAAAAATGGATCGTGCAGAAGCGGAAATAAAAAAACATGCCCCTGCAGGCACGCTTATTTTTACCAGTGGTAACACCAACCATATGATAGCTAATTGCAGTGAATTAATAACTCAATACAGCACAGTTGTTTATGTTGGAATGGCACTTGGTAAAAAGGTTCATTCCTATTTTAACCTTGATGATTTAAAAAAGTTGGCCCCAATACAAAATGGTGGTGTTTCTGCCAAAAACATAGCTCAAATATGCAACAGCTATATAAAATTTGAAGGCCAAAAAGAAGAATTCTTAAGTCAATTTACCTTCCAACCCGAGGCTCTGCAATATCCAAAAGTAAAATACGCCTAATCTATTTACGGTATAACTAATTATGGCAGAAAAAACAATCATAGTTGTACAGTCCAGAATGTCATCAAGCCGATTGCCAGGCAAAGTAATGATGTCCATTTTAGGTAAAAGTCTGCTTTACCGCATGGTGGAGCGTCTGCAAATGGTGAAAACACCAGTGCAAATTGTCATAGCCGCATCCGAAGACAGAGCCGATGATGTTATTGAAGATGAAGCCAAAAACATGGGGCTCTTCTGCTACCGGGGTAATTTAAACAATGTGTTGGATAGGCATTATCAGGCCGCTAAACTTACTGAAGCTACTACGGTATTAAAAATACCTTCTGATTGCCCTTTGATAGACCCAGCCATCATTGATAGGGTGCTTGGTTTTTATTTTAGCAACCCTGGCAAATATGATTATGTAAGTAATCTGCACCCCGCCACCTATCCCGATGGCAATGATGTAGAGATTATGAGCATGGCCTGCCTCGAAAAAAACTGGAAGGAAGCAAGCAGACCATTAGAGCTTGAGCACACAACCCCCTACATATGGGAAAATCCCGAAAAATTTAAAATAGCCAATGTAGCTTGGGAAACCGGAAAGGATTATTCCATGTCCCACCGATTTACCATTGATTATGAAGCCGATTATTTATTTATAAAACGAGTTTTTGAAGAATTATATCCCCTTAAAAATAATTTTTCCTGCGATGATATTTTGAATCTGCTTGAGGAAAAGCCTGAGATTTATGAAATTAACGCCAAATACGCCGGTGTAAACTGGTATCGCAACCATCTGGGCGAATTAAAAACAATTTCTTCTGATCAAACAAAAGTGACTTTTGGCTAACATTATATACCTTTGTAGTGCCTAATTTTAATTTTTTTTATAATAAACTGATTAATGCAAAGTGTAAAAACAAATTTTTCTGAACTTGAGGCTGTGGCCTTAAAGGTTAGGGAACATATTATCAGGATGTCGACAGATGGCGGTTGCTTTGTTGGCGCATCTTTATCAGCTACAGATTTAATAGTATATCTATACGCTCAATTCCTAAATGTTAATGCCAATAATCTGGACGACCCAAATCGTGATTATTTATTTTTATCAAAGGGGCATGATGTTCCGGCTTTATACGGAACCTTTGCCGAGCTGGGCCTGTTAGCTCCCGAAAGGTTAAAAAATCACCTTTCCACCACCGACCATATTTATTGGCACCCAAACACCCGTATACCGGGTATTGAATTTCATTCTGGCTCTTTAGGTCATTTGCCTTCTGTTGCTATCGGGGTAGCTATGGATATTAAAATAAAAGGTGGAAAAAACAAGGTAATCTGCATTATTGGTGATGGCGAATTGAATGAAGGTACTTGCTGGGAAGCTGTATTGGTTGCCAATGCTTATAAGTTGGATAACTTGATTTTTGTGATTGACCGTAACCAGTTTCAAGCAAATATGGCTACCGAGGATTTGATTCCGTTAGAGCCCCTGCACGATAAATTTACCGCTTTTGGTGCCTCTGTAAAAAGAATAAACGGCCATAGCTTTGATGCCTTGCACGAAGCTTTTTCGGCATTCCCTTTCGAGACAGGAAAGCTGAATGTGGTAATTGCCGATACCGTACGTGGGAAAGGTTTGCCAAGCATTGAGCGCCGTGCCGACAGGTGGTTTTGTAATTTCAATGCCTCCGAAGTAGAAGACCTGCTTAAAGAATTGCATGGCGAACGTATTACCCAATTAACTTCAGAAACCTTAGTAGTTAGATAGTATATTATATATGACCTACGAAGAATTACTTACCGAAACAGCGTTAGCCAACGAACGTTATGTAGTGATGACTGCCGAAAACCGTGCCTTGGTACGCAATATTCCCGGCAAACTTGGCAACCGATTTATTGATACCGGTATAACCGAGCAAACCATGATTGGTGCGGCGGCGGGTTTAGCCTTAAGAGGGCGCATTCCGGTAGTACACGCTTTAGCCTCCTTTTTAACCATGCGGGCTTTTGAGTTTGTACGCACAGATGCTGGCATTCCTAACTTGCCTATAAAATTAAGCAGCTTTATACCTGGCTTTTTATCAGATGGTAATGGCCCAACCCACCAAGCGGTGGAGGATATTGCCTTAATGCGTGGCATACCAAACATGACTGTTTTTGCCCCTGCCGATGAACAGGATTTGGTTAATATGTTGCCTCAAATTTGGGCGCATCCTAATCCATCCTACGTAAGAATCAATACCCGCAAAACAGATTATAACCATAGTCCGTT
This sequence comes from uncultured Mucilaginibacter sp., assembly GCA_903891475.1. Taxonomy (GTDB): domain Bacteria; phylum Bacteroidota; class Bacteroidia; order Sphingobacteriales; family Sphingobacteriaceae; genus Mucilaginibacter. The sequence continues at coordinate 27,650 of CAITEP010000031.1, read as the reverse complement.
TGAGTTGGGTAAGGCCGAAATTGTAGCCAAAGGAACCGATATTACCATCTTAACATACGGCTTATTGTTTGAGCAAGCCCTGATTGCCGTTGAGATATTAAAAAATGAAGGTCTTTCGGTAGGCTTAATCAATATGCGCAGCTTAAAACCAGTTGATGAAAATGCTATTGTAGTAGCGTCGCAAACCAGTAAATTGGTTGTTACTTTAGAGGATCACTTCCAGACAGGTGGTTTGTACACCATTGTGGCCGAAACACTATTAAAGCATCAGCTAACCGCCAAGGTATTGCCTTTCGCATTAAACGAAAAATGGTTTAAACCTTCCTTGTTACCAAATGTATTGGAATACGAAGGATTTACCGGAAAGCAAATTGCCGAAAAAATATTGGGTTATAATACCCAGTCGGTACAGCCCGAAATTTTAACACCACAATTCTCTGAATAACTTAAGAATCGAATCGATATGCCAAATACTATAAAATCAAATGCCGATTATCCGGTTATAACCAAATCAAACGAGTTATACGAGCGTGCATTAAAAGTACAAAAACCAGTTACCCAAACCCTTGCGAAAGGCCCGGGTCAGTTTACAAAAGGTGTTGCCCCTAAATACATACAAAAAGCAAAAGGCTCGCATGTATGGGATGTTGATGGCAACGAATACATTGATTTTAACTCGGCCATAGGTCCAATCTCATTGGGTTATGCCTACCCGGCTGTTGATAATGCCATTAAAAAACAATTGGAAGATGGTATCACTTTCTCGTTAATGCACCCTTTAGAGGTTGAGTTATCAGAATTGATTCAAAAAGTTGTTCCAAACGCAGAAGCCGTTAAAATTTCAAAAACTGGTGCCGATGTTTGTTCGGCAGCTGTAAGGGTGGCCCGCGCCTTTACCAAAAGGGAAAAGATATTTTGTTGCGGCTACCACGGCTGGCACGATTGGTATATCGGCATTACTAGTCGTAACGCGGGTATTCCGGAAGCCATACAAAACATGACTTATACTTTTGAGTATAACGATATAGAATCGATCAAAGCTGCTTTGGATGAAACCGTTGCGGCCTTGATATTGGAGCCATTTATTTTTGAAGCACCAAAACCAGGCTTCCTGAAAGAGCTTGCCGAGGTTTGTAAAGCAAACGGTACTCTTTTAATATTTGATGAAATGTGGACCGGCTTCCGCATTGCCATCGGTGGCGCACAGGAATATTTTGATGTAAAACCCGATTTGGCCGTATATTCAAAAGCTTGCGCTAATGGTATGCCAATCGCTTTGTTAACTGGCAGAGCAGATGTGATGGAGCTATTTAATTCGGAAGTATTTAGCTATACTACTTTTGGTGGCGAAGCACTTTCGTTAGCCGCTTGTATCGCTACCATTAACGAACTGATTGATAAAAATGTGCCTAAATACCTGGATGAAAAAGGCGCGTTGATGAAAGACGGCTATAACCAAATTGCCATTGAAACTGGTATGGATATTTATACCCGGTGTGTAGGCTACAATTGCCGCTCGATGGTAACCTTTACTCCTGAGGCTGGCAATGGCCTAGAGGTAAAAACCCTGATGCAGCAAGAAATGATAAAAAGAGGCGTACTTTGGGCCGGCTTCCACAACATGTGCTATAGCCATAGCGATGAAGATATTAACTATACCCTTGCTACTTATCGCGAAGTATTACCAATTGTAAAAGAAGCTATTTTAAGCGGCAACATTAAACAATATTTAAAAGGCGAAGTATTGGAAGCTGTTTTCCGCAAGGTAAGCAATTATAATATTAAGCCTAAGACGGTGTGAGTTAGTGAGCAGTGAATTGTGAATGGTGAATGGTGAGTAAGTGAGTGGTTGGGTAAGTGGATAGGAAGTGGAAAGTTGTGAATAGTAGGTTTCTTTGGACAACCAATGACAATTGACTACTGACCACTCACCAATGACTACTCACCAAATGACCAATGACTTAATGACAAATGAATAAAAAGAGGGATGAATAATTTATTCTCGTTAAAAAATAAAACAGCTATCGTTACCGGGGCTTTGGGGCTTATTGGTAAAAAACACTGTGAGTGCTTGGCTTCGGCTGGCGCGAATGTGGTGGTGGCGGATATGAATGAAAGTGCTGCTATCGGCTTCGCTCAGGGTTTGGGCGATAATCATTTTGGTTTGAAGGTAGATGTTACAATCGAGGCTTCCTTGAATGATGCTAAAGATAAAATCATAGCCAAATATGGCTCCATTGATATTTTGGTAAACAATGCAGCTATTAATGATATGTTCGAAAATCCGGGCATGGCAAAGGAGCTATCAGCATTTGAAAATTATCCGTTGGATGCCTTTAAAAAATCATTAGATGTAAATGTTACAGGTGTATTTTTGGCTTCACAGGTATTTGGTACTATAATGGCTAATCAAGGTAATGGGAGCATTATAAACATTGCCTCTACCTATGGCGTTGTAGGTCCCGACCAAACCATTTACCGCAATGAATGTGGCGAGCAAACTTTTTATAAGTCGCCGGTTTATCCGGTAACTAAGGGAGCGGTGGTAAATTTTACTAGGTTTTTAGCCGCTTATTGGGGTAATAAAGGCGTAAGGGTAAATACACTATCTCCGGGTGGGGTTGAGAATGGGCAAAATGAATTTTTCATCCAAAACTATTCGCAAAAAACATTGCTTGGCAGGATGGCACAACCCGACGATTATCAAGGAGCTTTAGTATTTTTGGCGAGTGATGCCTCAGCCTATATGACAGGTGCGAACCTCATTGTGGATGGCGGCTGGACAGCCATTTAAACCAATTATAAAATTTATACATAACATGTCATCTGATAAACTTCAACATATAAAATTCTTATTTACTGATTGCGATGGTGTATTGACGGATGGTGGTGTTTATTATGGGGAGAATGGGGAGGTTTTAAAAAAGTTTAATATCAAAGATGGCATGGGGGTTGAGCGTTTGCGCAACCTTGCAGGAATTGATACCGGAATTATTACCGGTGAATTTTCGCCATCTGTTAAAAAAAGAGCCGAAAAATTAAAAATATCTGAGCTACATTTGGGCGCCAAAGATAAACCAACTGTATTAAAGGAAATTTTGAGCCGACTTAACCTGAAAGGTGAAGAAATTGCCTATATAGGCGATGATTGTAATGATTTGGAAGTTATGAAATTATGCGGTTTTACAGCCTGCCCGGCCGATGCCATAGGCTTTGTAAAAGAAACCGTTGATTTTATTTGTACGGCCAAAGGTGGTGAAGGCTGTTTTAGAGAACTAGCGGAATTGATTATCTCAACACATATAGAAACAAAAAAAGGGTATTATGTTTAATGAAACCATTACTTTAAATACAGGGAAAAAAATTGGCCCTGGCGAACCTTGTTACATTATTGCCGAAATTGGCATTAATCATAATGGTTCTTTAGATATAGCAAAAAAATTAATTGATGAGGCTGTTACAGCCAAAGCTTCAGCAGTTAAATTCCAAAAAAGAACTCCTGAAATTTGCGTTCCTAAGGATCAATGGGAAATAATGAGAGATACCCCCTGGGGTAGAATTTCTTATATTGACTATAAACGCAAAACAGAATTTGGGGTTGCAGAATATACAGAAATCGATAATTATTGCAAAAATTTAGGCATCGATTGGTTTGTATCTGTATGGGACGTAGAAGCGGTTGACTTTATGGAGCAATTTGATACCCCAATTTATAAATTGGCCTCAGCTTCTCTAACAGATTTCGATTTGATTAAAAAAATATTAGCAACTGGCCGTCCTCTGATGTTATCTACAGGCATGTCGACCAGTAAAGAAATTGAGGATGCTGTAAATTTGGTAAAGGATTTTGATGAGAATTATCCATTAAGCATCGCGCATTCTACCTCGGCTTATCCATGCAAGCCAGAGGAGTTGAACCTTAAAATGATACAAACACTCGCCAAATTATATCCGGGCGCACCAATTGGCTATTCAGGTCATGAAACTGGCTTATCTACCACTGTAGCCGCGGTAACTTTAGGAGCTACCTTTGTTGAGCGTCACTTTACACTCGACAGAGCCATGTGGGGATCAGACCATGCCGCTTCTGTTGAGCCACAAGGTTTCCAACGCTTAGTGCGCGATATCCGTGACGTAGAAATTGCTACCGGCGATGGTATTAAAAGAGTTTACGAATCGGAACTAGGTCCAATGAAACGCTTAAGGGTAAATATTAGCCCTGAATATAAATAAGCACCGCTTTAACAGAATAAGTCGTTAATTTAAATTTAGCGACTTATTTTGATACTTTCTTTCGACTCGCCATCGTGGCAATCTCTCTCGAATTGTTAATTAAGCGTCAGGGTTTTAAAAATTTATCTCAAATAAAATTATAAAAGCCATTTTTGCGCAGAATAGATAAAAGTTTAATAAAATGACATCTCTAGAAAAAACAACCACCATTACTACCATTATTTTATTTGCATGGTTGGGTTTCGTAATTGCTTGGGAGCGTATTTCGCCATATAGAAAAGGGCTTCCATTTTTTAGAGAAGGTTTTTGGGTTGATTTGGTTTGGTATACTTTAATCCAAAGCTTTTTTTTAAAGATTCTTATTTTTAGCTACATCATTGCTCCTGTGCAGCATCATTATGGTTGGAACGGAGTTAAGTTTTTTCAAAGCTGGTCAATCACCGAACAAGTACTCTTTTTTATTTTTACGCACGATTTATATATTTATTTATTCCATAGATGGCAACATGCTAATAAGTTTCTTTGGCGTACACATGAGGCACACCATTCAGGCAAATATGTCGATTTTTTAGCCGGATCGCGATCTCATGCTGTAGAAATCATTATTAATCAAACCATTGAATTTGCACCAATTATCATATTATTAGGTCCCGACAGCCCTGTTGTGCCTATAAAAGCCATGCTGGATGCCGCTTTTGGTATGTTTATACATGCAAACATAGACGTAAAATTAGGGAAGTTTAAATACTTTTTAAACAGCCCGGAATTACATTTATGGCACCATGCAAACTACAAAGAAGTCTTTCACGCTAATTTCTCCACCAAGTTTTCTTTTTGGGATTATATGTTTGGTACTATTTATGATCCTGGTCACAAACCTGGCGACAGGCGTGAAGATTGGGGACTATATTATGATTTTCCGAAAGATTATTTCCTGCAACATGCCTTTTCGGTAAAGCGGTTCGACGAGCAAAAGTTATTAAAATATAAATGGTTTCGCTTTTATTATAATCTCAGACCCAATATTATAAAACTGTGTTTAGAACCCTTTAAAAAGCCAGCTAAAACACAAGCACCCGAGCCCGAAAGATTAATTGACGATGTTGCTTAAAAATTGATAAATTGCGCCTCGTAATTCAATACTGATAATTTGGCTTGGTTATACCTTATATGTGCTGCACTTTGCGAAACCGCTTGGACGTTTTGCTTAAAGTTTATGAAATTTAGCGACCTTAAAACACTAAAATTAATAAGCTTTTACCGTTGGGATGGTGGTCTTCCTGTTTTGCTACCTTTTATTCTTTATATCGTTTTTGGTATATCTAATATTGCGTTCATGTCGCTATCAATGAAGCAATTGTCTGTAGCTACTTTTTTTGCAGTGTGGACGGCCGCTACTTTAATATTTATAAAAATAGCAGAATTACTATTTTTTAAACAACACCTTTCACTAATTGAAGTGTTTTTTATGACACTTATTATGGTTGGCATTCTTGGTTTAAAAATTTACGCCGTCGATCCTAAATATTAATCAACATCCTTAGTACTATATTTTACCGGATATTTTTTGTCGCCTTTCGCTGCAAACCAAAGTATCCTATTCATCAAATCATCGCTACCTCCATCAATATGGTCAAATTCCGGTCGTAAGGAGAGCTTTGCATAATGTAGTTTACTTCCCTTTAAGGCACTTAATTTTGGCGTCACATTATCTAATGGGGTTTTATTATTTAGGTGTTCATAAACGCTATTATCAGGCTTATTTTCAAAACAATTAAACATAGGCATGGCAGTAGCATCCATAATATTCATCGGGGGTATACCCAAAATTTGCTCTATGGTTCTTAATAAGCTTGTTTGGTTATAATTGGTGGAGATGGTACGTTTTAGGCGGCTATAGGGACTTATAATATATCCAGTAGTTCTGTAGGCCGAAACATGATCCCAACCACCTTGCGAATCATCTTCGGTTACAAAAATGGCTGTATTCTTCCAAAAGCGGCTTTTTGACATGGCATCCACCATTCTACCCAAAGCCAAATCATTGTCGGCCACCATCGATTCCGGTACAGGCATTCCCGGTCTAATTCCTTCTGTATGATCAGTTGATAAGGCCATCACCATCAAATTTGGCAGTTGGTCGCCAGGCAGTCGTTCGTAATCTTTCAATTCATTGATGAATGCGCTTGCCCTCAACTGGTCAGTTATTTTCAATTCATCAGATCCCGGATAATTTTGCGACAAAATTGGTCTCACCCTCGAAATAGTACTGGTATTGGTAAAATTGAGTCTTTTTCCTTTTTTATCGAGATTATAAAGGTCATTCCAAGTTAAGCTTTCATCATAATGTGGTTGAGATGCTTCACCATAAATCCTTACAGTTTTTCCATGATCCAAAGCATTATTCCAAATAAACCCTTTTTGATCATATACCAATGCGTCCTCCTGCACATGCGGATAACTTCGAAACCATGCTCTTACACTTTTCTCCACATAATCGGTCACCATACCTGCATCAGTCCATTGATGCCCCTCAGCCGAACATTTGCCGGAAGCGTAATAATTATCGAGCAATAAAAAATTACGAGCAATTTTATGCTGGTTGGGCGTTACACTATCGCCATATACACAAAGTTGTTTTTCACCGTTTCCTTCCGGCATATCGCCCAAAACTTGGTCGTAGGTGCGGTTTTCTTTTATAATATACAGCACATGGCTAAAAACCGAAGGCTCCCCAATACGTTCGGGTACTGGCCGCGGCGCTATGTTTTTCCTTGGCAGTAGTTGCGCGATGGTTTCCCTAAAAACCAAATTTAGTTTTTTAACCTTTTCGGTATATTTATACAATTGGGCCTTGTCAGGAATTGGAATGATGGATACAGTTGCCAATTGATGATGCGAATTAAAGGCATTCGAAGTTGGAATACCATCGGCTTTTGCACTTTTATTTGTTGTTTGCAGGCTACTTACCCTGGCTCCTTCTCCCTCCAAATTGGTAACAAACAAATTGTTCCCTTCAACAGCCAAACCTCCGGGATAAGCTTCCGTTGGTATAAAACCCAAGACTTCAGAATTTCCGGTACCTTTATTTGATACTTTAGTCCCTAGCTTAACTACCGCCACTGCGTTATCTAAACCATTGGCAACATACAAAGTACCACCATCCGCACTAATAGCAAGCGCGTTTGGCGTATCGCCAATAAAACTATTATTACCAGGCATTAATTTTACGGGGATGTTCCCAATTTTCTGCAAGCCATCAACAGTAATAACACTTACATTGTCGCTATTACCATTGGCCACATATATAAATTTATTATCCGGGCTATTGATTACCGCGTTTGGATGCAAATCAACTTGAATTTCTTTTAATAAATCACCATTTTCAGGGCTCAAAACAGATACGGTTCCATTATTAGTTGCCCCGGTTTTAGGGTCGATATAGGTTTTACCGTATGGTATGCCTGCTGTTTCCTTATTGATGGTATCAGTAGGCTGGGTGCCTGCCCAATTGCTTACAAAAATTTTATTTTGAACGATAGCTATACCATACGGAGCTACGCCGGTAGGCTTGGTCCATACAGTTTGTCCGTTATCTAAATTTATTTTTACCAGCTCATCGTTCCCATTTAGCACCACATATAAAAAGTTCGATCCATTTTCTTGGTTAATGGTCAAATCATTTGGCAAAGCTAAGGGCGACGGTTTCTTGGGCTCAAAACTAAAGGTGTTTTTTATACTAAGGTTAGCCCCATCCCATTCGACCTGAAAAACCATGGAAACAGAATTTCTCCCTTTACTGCCAGCTGCACTCCATAAAAACTGGGTTTTGTTATCTTTTTGAAAAACCTTTATACCCGAATAGGTACTCATTAAGCCTTTATAACTTTTATCATCGCGGTAAGCCCACCTGGCAGTTACCGCTTTTTTAACCGTATCAATCAAGGCAATTCCATACCTATCTTCAATTACCAATAAAGTACTACCAGGCACCAGCTTTACATCCATGCTATGATTTTCTTCATCGGGGTTACCAAATGTAATTACTTTACCTGCCGGATCAATTATCCTGTTATAAGGCATTAATACTGGCAATATACTGTTGGTAAGGGTGCTATCGTCATAATCGGTATGCATATTAATCTGCTCGTTGTTATCGCCATTGTTATGCTGGCTGGCTAACTTGCAACCATAGAAAAATAAGCCCAAACCAATAAAGAAAAACCATTTTGTAAAAACCTTATCTGAATGCATAATAGTAATTTTATCAAACGCTAATATAAGCCAGCAATGTAACTTATATAATTACTTGCCATTAAATTTTAAACCAAAAAAGCAGGGGTAAAATTTATTTTATTGATGATTTATTACCATTAAATTTTATAGCTTTAGCATTATTGTTATAATTTAAACCATGGTAAAATTTTATACGCCCTTCAACTATTTCCTTTTAACTGTTTTTGTTTTAATATTTGTAAACAATACCTACGGGCAACAAGGTTCAACCACTACAAAAAACAATCAACCAGTTACCAAGAGTAGGGTATTATCGGTAGATTCAGCAATTATTACGAAGCATCAGGTTACCATAAAAGGGAAATTAATACCTTATACAGCAACCGCCGGCACTATGCCTATTTGGGACGAGGAAGGCCGACCAATTGCAGGTGTATTTTATACCTATTATGAACGCGACGATATTTTGGATAAGACTACCCGTCCGCTTGTAATCTCCTTTAACGGAGGCCCCGGCACCCCCTCCGTTTGGATGGAGTTGGGCTATACCGGTCCCCGCCTGTTAAATATTGATAATGAAGGCTACCCGGTACAACCCTATGGCGTTACAGAAAATAAAAACTCGATTTTGGATGTTGCAGATATTGTTTACATCGACCCTGTAAATACAGGCTACTCGCGCATTGTAAACAAAGAAACACCTGGCTCTGCCTTTTTTGGTGTAAATGAGGATATTAAATACCTTGCCGAATGGATTAATACCTTCGTTACACGCAAAAACCGTTGGGCATCGCCCAAATTTTTAATTGGCGAAAGTTATGGCACTACACGTGCCTCGGGCTTAGCCCTTGAGCTGCAAAACAACCAATGGATGTATTTAAACGGCGTAATATTGGTTTCACCAACTGATTTAGGTATTGAGCGTAGCGGCCCTGTTCAAGCGGCATTGAAGCTGCCGTATTTTGCCGCAGCCGCATGGTATCATGGAATGTTAAGTTCTGAATTTCAGCAAAAAGATTTGGTTGATTTTTTACCCGAGGTGGAGGATTTTACCATCAACCAACTTATACCGGCTTTCTCAAAAGGAGGTTTTATAAGCGACGATCTTAAACACCAAATAGCTGCTAAAATGGCTAAGTATTGCGGTTTATCTGAAAAATTAATACTTCAAAACAACTTAGATGTATCGTACGATTTGTTTTGGAAAGATTTACTTCGTGATAAAGGGTTCACCATTGGCCGACTGGATTCGAGGTATAAAGGTATTGATCGCCAAGCTGGTGGAGAAAGCCCGGATTATAACGCCGAACTTACTTCATGGTTACATGCTTTTACCCCTGCCATAAATATTTATTTACGAAACGATTTAAGTTATAAAACCGACCTCAAATACAATATGTTCGGAAACGTATGGCCTTGGGACGATAAAAACAACCATACTGGCGAAAACCTTAGACAAGCAATTGCTCAAAACCCTTACCTCCACTTACTCATACAATCGGGCTATTATGATGGTGCTTGCGATTATTTTAATGCGAAATATAGCTTATGGCAATTAGACCCTAGCGGTAGGTTAAAAGATCGCTTAAAATGGGAAGGCTATAAAAGCGGACATATGATGTATTTGCGAAAAGATGACCTTACTGTAGCAACCGAAAACTTGCGAAAGTTTATTGCCGAATCAATACCAAAACCGGGTAGTCCGGCGAAGTATTAAAACAGTCTAAAATAATCAAAATTGTAATTTGGTCTTTCAACGCCATATTTCCGAATCTGTAAATAAAATCTGAGTTTACACAATAAAATAATTCTAGAAAAAAGAATAATTAAATAAAATTACCGCTTCTTAAATCAGTAAAAAACAAATTTTGTATTTTTAGTACCATAATATCGTCAATTCGCAATAATTTTTATGCAGTGGGAAAATTTTTTGTCGTAAAAAATCACGTTTCATCCGTTACTTTTGTGCAAATCACCGTTTTTTTATAAAAATCACATCAACTAGCCATTTTTTTTGTAAAAAATATGCTACTGTATTAGTATTTTTATAACTTTAAACATTTATTAACAAAAACTATACATTAACTGATCAAAAAATTATGAATTTACGTTTACGTTTAATTTTAATAGGGGCGTTTCTTACATCCATCTCCCCTATATTTGCCCAAAAAATAACGGGCACCGTTACCAGTGCCAGTGGCCCTGTATTTGCGGCCAATGTGATAGCCACCCCTATTGGTAAAGGCACATCAACTAATATTGATGGCAAGTATACCCTTACCCTAAAAGCGGGCACTTTCAAGGTAACTTATTCGGCACTGGGTTTAACAAAAAAAACCATCGATGTTACCCTTGCCGATGGTGAAACAAAAGAAATAAATATTACACTTGAAGTGTCGGCCGAATCGCTCAACGAAGTGGTAGTGGTTGGTAGCCGTGGTGGCGCCCGCTCTAAACTTGAATCGGCAGTGCCGGTTGATGTTATCAATATCAACACTTTAAATAACAGTACTGCAAAACCTGATTTAATGAGCCAATTGAACCAAAGTGTTCCCTCATTTAACTACAACAAACAATCAGGTTCAGACGGTGCCGATGCGATTGATTTTGCGAGTTTACGTGGTTTAGGATTTGACCAAACCTTGGTACTGGTAAATGGCGTCCGCCGCCACATGTCTGCCTATGTAGATCCGGGAGAGTCGTCTCGTGGAAGAGGACAAAGTGGTACCGATTTAAACGCTATACCTGAAGCAGCTATCGATCACGTTGAAATTTTACGCGATGGGGCATCCGCACAATATGGATCAGATGCTATTGCAGGCGTTATAAACATAGTTCTGAAAAAAGATGTTAAACAATTAAATATTGACGCTGGTTTTAGTGCTTATGATGATCATAAATACAACACACTCAACTACTCAGATCCAAAGGCATATTATACCGGAAAGCAATTAGATGGACAAACATTTAATTTTGGTGCCAACTATGGTATAAACGTTGGAGAAAATGGTGGATTTTTAAACGTTGGATTGAATTATGTAAATTCAGGTAAAACATTAAGAGAAGCTCCTGATTTAGCAATAAGCCGTGAACGCAGGGCATTTGGTGATGGTTCTGTCGACGCGATTGGTAGTATGTTTAATTTGGAAATACCTATTAAAGGTACCACTACAAAATTCTTTTCATTTGGTGGTTTTAATTATAAGCACTCAAATGTTTACGCATGGACTAGAAGTTGGAATTACGGAGTAAATGGTCAAACGTTACGTGCAAACCCAGGAAAATTCCCAACTGATCCAATAACAGGTAATTTGATTTTCGTTCCCGGAATTATGCAGATAGATGCCCCAGATGGTGCGCCTTACAATGCCGACAATGTTTACTATAACCCACAAGAAGATGTGTATATGAAAGACCTTTCTGCTGCTGTTGGCTTTAAGGGAGAACCGGGAAGTGGTTGGAGTTGGAATATTAGTAACAATACCGGTAGAAATGATTTTCATTACTTCGGTCAAAATACCTTTAATGGGTCTTTACCTTATGTTGCCGGACAACCAATTCAAACACGGTTTGATGATGGCGGCTTTAACTATTTACAAAACACTACCAACTTAGATATAACAAAATCATTTAAGTCTGTTGCGCAAGGTCTGCAATTATCATTTGGCGCGGAAGCTCGATATGAGCGCTATGAAATTTACGCAGGTGAACCAAATTCATATATCAATGGTGGAGCTTTATTACCTGGTGGCGTATCAAAAGTTTCAGGATCAGAAGGTTATCCAGGATACCAGCCAAGTGATGCGCACATTGCCGATCGCGGTTCAATAGGCGTATATACAGAATTGACTTTAGATATTACAAAGTTTTGGTTAATTGATTTGGCCGAACGCTTTGAAAATTACAATGATTTTGGATTTGTTGGTACTGAAAAGTTTGCAACACGTTACAAAGTTACTGATAACTTTAACTTACGTGGTTCAATTAGTACTGGTTTCAGGGCACCTAGCTTACAGCAACAAAACTTTAGCAATACAAACACAATTGTATCAGGCGGTCAGCTTGTATTCCAAAAAACAGTACCAAATTATTCAAACATTGCAAAAGCTGCAGGTATACCAAGCCTTACGCCTGAAACATCAACAAATTATAGCCTAGGCTTTACATGGCAGCCAGCTACTAATTTAACAGTTACTGTTGACGCTTACCAAATAGCTATTAAAAATAGAGTGGTTTACTCTGGTAATTATAGCGAGGGTGATGCCGCCTTTGGCGACCCTAATACTCCCGGAACTATAAATAACCTTTTAAATTCACAAAAAATATCAGAAGCAGCTTTCTTTACCAATGCAGTAAACACCACAAATAGAGGTCTTGATGTGGTTGTTGACTATAAGAAACACTGGAATAACCAACATTTTAATATAACTTTTGCCGGCAATCTACAAGGTATTGACATTGATAAAATAACAGTGCCTTCAGCATTTAAAGGTTCCGCTTATGATAGTGCCACATTCTTTTCAGACAGGGAACAATATTATTTGAAATATGCGGCTCCAACCGCTAAGTTTAATCTTAGCTTTGAATATGGCATTAATAAATTTTCCGTAGGAACACGCTTTACCTATTTTGGTACTGTTAAAGAATTAGGATATGGTGAAGCCAGCGCGCCATCAAATGCAGCAGATCCCTTCTTTCCATATGTAACATTAGATAGCGACCCAACTGGAAAAACAGTTGTACCTGAAATTTTTGTTTTCAATCCTAAAGTAACTACAGATATTTACGCGACTATTAAATTCAGCAAAAAATTATCATGGTATTTAGGTATCGACAATATATTCAATGTACATCCTGATGAAGCTGTTGTTAAAGGCTCTGTCGATCCTTACAGTGGTTCAAGTTCTTTCGGTGATGGCAACTCAGGAGGTCCTTTTGACGCTGTGCAAATGGGCTTTAATGGAAGAAGATTGTTCACTAAATTGAAATTTACTTTCTAAAAGTAAAACACTCAATAAAAAAACCATCCTAAATTTTTAGGGTGGTTTTTTTTTTCGTTAATTATAGAAATTTAGCTGGCAAAATTAGATTACTTAAAATTTGGGTAATCTTTCAACCGGATATGGAAAAACCAATAAAGGGATATCTGTACTATTGGCCATATTTTTGGTAAGGCTCGATTTTAAAAAATAATCGTATTGGCTGCTTTTACGGTGTATCATAGCCATTACATCCAAATTAATATTCGCCATTATCCAATCAAATCCTCCCTTAATATCGTAACTGGTTACACTTTTATATTGTATATTCTGGTTAATCATATTTTCAACAATTGCTTGCTTAAATTTATGCTCATTCAATTCTTTGTGCTCATTTATACTAAAATCATCTATAATATTTATAACTGATACTTCTGCCAAAAAATACTTTGCCAAGCCCGATAGGGAAACTACATAATCAATATCACTCATTGAGGCATCGGTAGCCAAAACAAATTTCTCAACTGGCTTTAATAATGTATTTTCGGGTACTATGAGCAATGGTGTGTTGGCCGAGTCAATTATTTGTAAGCAATTATTACCCATTAAAAAAGCTTGCTCATTATCAGTACCATGTGTACCTATTACCAGCAAAACTATATCTTCGTTTTCTTCCAGTTCGGCAACCGCATTTGCTACCACACCTTCTTCGCATTGAAAATCAATCATGGGAGTAAATGAAGGCTGATGCACCGTTTCTTTAAAGTAATCACGTAGCTCTTGGCTTAAAGCGCGCAGATTAGACTTGCTTTTATTTTTAAATTCACTGTAATCATGATTGCCACGATGCCGACCTATGCCTACCAGTTCGGGTATTTGAAAGGAGTTATATAATAAAACATTCGCCCTTATTTTTTGGGCAATTAAAAGAGCGAATTTAGCGGCATGGGCTGACCGTTCAGAAAAATCGGTAAGTACGGCAATTGTTTTCATGGCTTTGAAAATTAAATTGATTCACCATAAAATTGCTAGCAAACCGGCAGTTTAAAAATGATATCCATCACTTAAAAAAGTGATGGATAAAATTCAATCAAACTAAGCTCCTCAAAAATATCAACCAAGCTTTTTATTAAATTATTTTAAAACCAATAATTACCTATCAAGTTCAAATTAAAAGCTTAAATAGTTGCACTTATTAGAATTTAACCCCTAAACCAAATTGCCATACTTGCGTCCTATAGTCACCATATAAATCACTGTTTTGATTATTAGGCTCTAAATTGAGTGTATAACGTGCCCTTAATTCAAAGTTTCGCCCTAAATCAAAACTTACACCTACAACTCCGTCTAATATGGTTTTTTGATCAAACTGGTTATAGTAATCTTCTTCAGTTATTTGAAAACCATCATCGTATGTGTTTGTGGTTGAAACCGGAAAGCTTATTTGTGGCCCAATCAAAAAACTAAAACTTGGCGATAATCGAAATTTTGCTAAAAGCGGTACATCAATATAATTACTATGCTGAGTAAAATTACCATAATCGGTAGAAGCTGCATACCCCTTTTGCGAATAAAGCACCTCTGGTGCAAATGAAAGTGGGTATAAAATAGGCAGATCTAAAGTTAAACCGGCATTAAAGCCCCCTATTGCTGCTGTACTAAAATTAGTATTATAAGCATTCACAGTGTTCGAAATATTAAAACCTGCGGTTAAGCCAACTCGAGCCTTATAAAAGTCGTTGCTTTGATTGCGGGTTACAACACTTCGCCTAACAACTCTATGCGGAACTATTATTATATCTTGCGCATTAATTGTATTCGCCAGCAAAACTACTATTCCTAAAAAAATAATTCTTTTCATATATTTTTTATTTAATGTAATCGTTAGATATCAATTATTTAAAAAGGTTTATTCTGCATTGTAAAATATTTCTAATTTGCTACTTAAAAAACAGTATTCAAACTATATAACTTAAATTTGAGGATGAAAGTATTCAAAAAGTCAACTACCCTTCTTTTTCTAACTTTTTTGAGTTTATATACTTTAAACGCTTTAGCTCAAACAGACGATTTCATTCAATCTTTAAACCATAAAAATAATTGGGTCGATTCTGTTTATAGAAAAATGAACCGCAAAAAAAGAATTGCCCAGTTATTTTTTATTCGTGCCAATACCAATCAAGGCGAAGCCTTTCAAGACTCAATTGCCAAAGTAATCAGAAAAGAACAAATTGGTGGTATAGTGTTTTTTCAAGGTGGCCCGGTAAGGCAAGCTAACTTAATAAACAAGTATCAAAAACTAGCAAAAGTGCCATTATTAATTGCCATGGATGCCGAATGGGGTTTAGGAATGCGTTTAGATTCTACCATTTCATACCCATTTCAGATGACTTTGGGTGCCATTCAAGACAATACCCTCATTTATAAAATGGGTCAAAAAATTGCCTGGGATTTTAAAAGAATGGGCATGCAAATGAACTTCGCTCCCGATATGGACGTAAATAACAACCCTAATAATCCGGTTATAAATTATCGATCATTTGGCGACAATAAATACAATGTAGCAAAAAAAGGGATTGCCTATTTAAAGGGGATGCAAAACGGTGGGCTTCTCACAACTGCCAAACATTTTCCAGGTCACGGTGATACCAATGTAGATTCTCACCTTGATTTGCCGCTACTTCCATTTTCTTTACGCAGGCTCGATACCTTAGAAGAATACCCATTTAAGGAGGCAATTAAAGCTGGTATTAGTGGCGTTATGATTGCACATATGGATATACCTGTTATGGATAGTACCAAAAACCAACCTTCAACCCTATCACGACCCATAGTTACCGGTATTTTGAGAGATTCATTGCAGTTTAAGGGTTTAATAGTTTCGGACGCGATGGAAATGAAAGCAGTTCAAAAATACTTCCCAGATGGAGAGGCAGATGTAAAGGCATTTTTAGCAGGTAACAATATTATTGAATTATCAGAAAACTCTAAAAGAGCCGTTAAACTAATCCGCAAAGTAGTTAGGCAGGATAAAATTTCAAAGGCTGAATTTGAACGCAGGGTAAAATCGGTATTATCAGCAAAATATTGGGTAGGGCTAAATCAATATCAGAAGGTTGTTACAAATAATTTGACTGAAGACTTGAACCGCGATGATGCCAAAACCCTTGTCCAGGAATTAAGCGATGCTGCCATTACTTTATTAAAAGGCGATGCGGAATCATTACAACTAAATTCTAAACAAAAAACAGCTTTGATAAGTATTGGCGTTTCTAAAAATACCGTTTTTCAACAGCAACTTTCAAACAGGTGCACCAATAGCACTTTATTTATAGTTGATAAAAATATGCAAGCTAATAAACTTGATAGCTTAACCGAGACTCTTAAACAATTTGATCAAGTTTATGTAAGTATCAATGACACAAGACCCCGACCTGCCAGTAAATTAGATTATTCGCCGGATGTTAACGCTTTTATTACTCGAATTGCTAAACATAAAAATACAGTCATCAGTGTATTTGCTAACGCTTATACGATAGCAAATTTACCTGGAATTGAAAAATGCAGTACCCTGTTATTAGGTTATCAATTATCAAATGAAATTCAACAATCAGCCGTTAAAGTTATCACAGGTCAAATAAAACCAAGTGGCAAGTTACCTGTCA
Organism: uncultured Mucilaginibacter sp.; assembly: GCA_903891475.1. GTDB lineage: Bacteria > Bacteroidota > Bacteroidia > Sphingobacteriales > Sphingobacteriaceae > Mucilaginibacter. Next base: position 10,537 of record CAITEP010000031.1, on the reverse strand, counting down.
CTATAAATAACTATTTTACTACGGGTACAGGATTAACTTTATAATTGGTTGGCCTTTAAAAAAATATTATACAATATTAAAACACCTTACTACTTTTTTTAACGTAAAATCTTTTATGTCCTAAACTATAGCTTAAGGTTAATTCTTGAGTGGCGTTAGTAGGTCCTCCAATGTTGTTGGTTGTATTTAGCCCAAACTGATAACTATACCCAAAACTAAATGAGCGGAATTTTGCATTTAAAATTAATGCCGCTTCGTTGTTTGAGGCATAATTTAATCCCACTCCTAAAATCTCTCTGTACATAAACATGGAAGAAATATCAGCAGTAGGCCCCACTCCGCTTGTATAAGTCATTAATGTGGCAAATTTCCATTTGAGCCCGTTTAATAAATTATCTGTAACCCCGGCGGTCAAAAAATAATCATTCCTAAAATTATTGTTTTTTAAGGCTAATGAACTACTGCTGTTATTAAAGGTAAATTGTGGTGCGGAAAGCCCAATGTAAAAATTCTCCGAAAAGTAAACTAAACCAAAGCCAATGTTTGGTTTAGTTTCTCTAAAATCCTGAGGGGCTAAAGGATCTATAGTTTGAGCAGAAGAATAATTTAAGGAATAATTTCTTAAACCCAGGTTTAATGATAAACCTAAAAAACCCTGTTTACCAATTCGAACAGTTTGAGAATAAAAACCATTCATTTGTGTTAAGCTTTCAAAACCAAGCTTGTCATTTTCAAAAATCAAACCCGCAGCACCATTTGTTTTCTCAATGGGCATAAAACCATCGGCAAATTGGGTAGTTGGAGCTCCCACTATGCCTGCCCACTGCTTTCTTAACATCAAATCAGCTCTGGTATCATTATCAACTGAAGAAAATGCTGAATTAAACGGAATTGGATTTATCATATACTGGGTATATGAAAAAGCTTGCTGGCTAAAGGCATTAAATGGTATAAAGGCAAAATAAATAGTTATAGCTAAAAGTGCTGCTATTTGTTTTAAAAACAAAGATTTTTTAATAGTCTTAAAGCTATATTTTTGCATAATTTGTTGTTGATTTTTTTAACGATAAATAGTAATCAACTTTAAAATTTTAATAAAAAGAAACCGGTTTTTTGCTTACTGACACCAGAGGTGTTTGTATAATCGATAATATAAAAATAAGTGCCCGATGGTAAATATTCCGAACCATTACCCGAGTGTCCGTCAAACCTTATCTTTTCATTATCATAGTTTTTTGAACTATACACAACTACTCCATTTCTATTTATTATTTTTACTGTATTATTATTAAGTTGTTGTATACCTTCAATTACTAAATAATCATTAATTCCATCTCCATTCGGCGTAACAAATTGGTGTGTAACTATTTCATCATTTGCGGCATCACTTATAGTAATTTCAAATGATTTTCTTGTGGCATTATATAAACTATTTCCATTCTGAATAACAATTATTGAATCGGTTCCTAATTGTAAGGGTATATAATTGCTTGATTTAATAGAATCCAATTCGTGATTTAACACAATAAATGAACTTATTGGAAGTTTAGAACTTGCACTAAATATTTTGCTTAAATCATACTGATCGCCTTTAATAAATACAGGTATTTGGGTATTTTCAATTGTTTGGTTTCCTTTATTAATAACAAGCTGTCTGGATATTGAATCAACAGGAAAATATTGATTATTTGATTTTACTTTCGCAGTAATAGTTACGGTTCCAACGCCAATAAAATGAACCGTATTAGTAAGGGTATCTATAGTGGCAATTGTTGGATTGCTGCTGGTATATTTAATTGGTTGTTTAGAACTAACCGTTGCTTTAAGCGTCAAATCCGGGTCACCAAAATTAACTGCCATCAAAGGATCGAAGGTAAATGTTTGCGTTTGTGGATTTCTAATTATTATTATTGAATAATTATTTATTGTTACACCATCTTCAGCAATCACTTTTGTAGTAATTGTATTTGGCCCAACTAATAAAGGTATACTGCCTGATGAACTACCCGAACTAACCGAAGTATTGTTAACAGTAATGGAAGCATTTGGCCCAACCACAGTTGGTGTAACAGTAATTGAATTTATATCATAATTTACAGTTGTAGTATAACCTGTAGTATTGGTATCAAAAGCAGGTGTTATTGAACCCGAACTTATAGTTAAGTTACTTAATAAATTATTATTTGATGCTGGCCTGTAGGCGGAAATATTATACGTATTTGTGGTTGCGCCATCAAGTGAGGTTAAAATTACACTTATTTTATTATAGCCTGGTGTTAATGGAATTGCTTGAGATTGATTACCCGAAGTTACAGATTTACCATTTACCAAAGCTGTACATCCATTAAAAGTTGGTGATACGTATATATTGATATTTGAACTACTAACAGTATCAATATAACTGAAAGTGGTAGCATAAAAAGCAGGATTTAAACTCTTATTACTAATATTTACATTATGCATATCCAATATTGCAACGTCAGTTAATAAAGGGCGTTTATATAACATAACAGTATACGTTCTCGCATTACCATTCTGCGCTGTTACAACAATTGATATTTTATTTACCCCAGATATAATTGGAATTGAATTGGTTGGATTACCTGATAAAATAGCCTGCCCGTTAACCGTTATGCTAGCGGTAGTATTAATATCATGTTCAGTTGGTGTAACTGAAACATAAGTATAGGTATCATTATCCAAATAAATATTATCGTACGAATATTTTGCAGTATCAAATTTAAAGGCACTTGCTCCCGAAATTGATAAATTACTTAAAGCATTATCGGCTGATTGGGCTCTGATTATTGTAAGTGTATATGTTAGTGATGTTCCGTTTTGAGCCGTCACTAAAATCTTCACAGTATTAGTACCTGCACTCAATAAGATGGGCTGGCTTAACCTTCCCGAGTCTACTAATTCAGGGAGCACATTCGTGGTATTCTGCCGTATTATATACATATCCGAGGTACTATCATTTGGCGCTATTAATAGCCTTGTGCTGGTTATATTATTTGGTACATTATAAGTATAAGAAAGCGTAGTGGATTTAAAAGAGGTATCTTTAGGTAAACAGGTTAAAAACAAACTTCCTAACAAGGCTGAGCCCAAAGGTGCGCGGTTTACTTTTAGGTTATATTGCTTTGTGCTCAAGTTTGGGGCTGTTACAATAATGTTAAAGTTATTGTTGCCAACTGTAAGCGTTCCGTCATAATTTGAATTGGTGCTTGTTAATTGAGTTCCATTAATGCTTATGGTTGCGTTTGGATTGTTTGCCTTTGGTGTTATTGTAATTGTTTTGGTGTTGTTGGTTACATTATCAACATAATTAGATGTGTCGCTTTCAAAAACGGGGGCTATCCTTCCCTTACTAACCAATAAACTATATAAAATGCTATCTCCGGCTGGCGCTCTGTTTACCAAAAGGTTATATGTTTGCTGGGTTACCCCATCTTGTGCGGTTACAACAGTAGTTATATTAGTATATCCTACCGCATTTAAAGCTATGTTTTGTGCAGAACCTGGAATTACCGGCAAACCATTTACAGTTGCCGACGAAAAAGCATCAGTTAATACTGGCTTTACAGAAATATTGCCAACAGAATTAGATACGTTAGCTGTAAAGGAAGTATCTCCACTATCAAATCCGGGTGTCAAAGTACCCCCGCTTATTGCAATATCGTCTAGCGTAGCTATCCTGGATGGTATTCTATTCACTGTAAGAACATAGGTTTGGGAAGTACCATCCTGGGCTGTTACCTTTATGTTAATGGTATTGAGACCTAGATTAAGTCTTACAGGCGAAGTTGTTAATCCTGATATTACTGTTGTTCCGTTTAAGCTTATTTGCGCGTGGCTATCATTAGCGGTAGGTGTTAGTTTTAAACTTGTTGTTGTATTAGGTACAGTCTCGTTATAAGTGTAAACATTGCTATCGAAAATAGGATTTAAGGTACCATTACTAACTGATAGGTCGCTAAGGGTATTTGTACCTGGTGGTGCCTGCTTTACTGTAATAATATATGTTTGCTGTGTAATACCATCCTGAGCTGTAACCGTAATGGTTATGGTATTGTTGCCTGTAATTAAATTATTAATAATATAACTTGAGCCGTTAGGCGTTACGGTCAAATTTCCACCTACAGTAACCTTTACTTTGGCATTCAGATCAGATAATGCTGGCGTTAAAGCAATCAATTTGGTCGAACTTTGTACATTATCAATATAATTAATGGTGCCAGTTGAAGATACTAGGTTTAGGTTACCACTTGTTACTAACAGATTGCTTAGAGTTGCATTTGTGGAGGATTCACGTGTTACATAAATAGTATAAGTTTGTTTTGTTGAATTGTCTTGAGCCGTCACAACTGTAGTAATGGTATCTCTTCCTACTGCTAAGGCTATAATTTGACTTGGTGTGTTTGATACAACCGCTTTCCCGTTTACCGTTACAGTTGAAGTTGCATCTGCTAATTGTGGTGTTACTGTTATGTTATCAGTCTCATTTGGTACCTTAATCTCATAAGATATAGTACCGCTCGAAAAAGATGGACTCAATGTACCATTGTTTATTCCGAGCCCAGTCAATGATGCTCCTGATGAGGCAGCTCGGTTTACATTTACAGTGTAAGTATTGGTACTTCCATCCTGTGCTGTAACTACAATAGCTATTGGATTGGGACCTACCGCAATTGGCAAATCGGCACTTATGGTGCCCGATACTACTGTAGCCCCATTTACGGTAATTGTTGCTGTAGCATCAGTAACTGTTGGAGTAACCGTGATACTATTGGTAGTATTCGCCACATCATAGTTATAGGAATTAATTGAGCTGTTAAATCCGGGTACTAAATTAGTTCCGCCGCTAACTATTAGATTTTTCAAAGTAGAAACAGAAGACTTAGGACGATTTACCGTTAAGCTATAAGTTTGCTGGTTCTTTCCATCCTGTGACGTTACAACAACTGTTATAATATTATTCCCTAATGAAAGTGGCAAAGCCGAACTTGGGTTATTGTTTACTACCGGCGTACCATTTACTGTTACTGTTGCCGCGGCATCCGTCAATACAGGGGTAACTATTATGCTATTGGTAGCATTTGTTACATTATCAGTATAGGTAAGATTTCCACTGCTAAATGCGGGACTTAAGGTTCCACTACTAACCCCTAAGTCGCCTAAGGTTGAGACAGCAACGTCGGCACGGATTATTGTTAAAGTATATGTTTGGATTGTTACGCCATCCTGCGCTTTTACAACAATTGCAATCGTGTTGATACCCGTTAAAAGAGGCAGTATATTACTTAACGTTCCTGATATGACAGGAACTCCATTCACGGTTAATGAGGCGTTTGCATCAGTTAAAACTGGTGTAACGGTAATATTATCTGTTGCATTTGATACATTGTCGATATATGTAGTGGTTCTACTATTAAATGCCGGACTCAAATATCCATTACTTACTACCAAACCACCCAGAGTGGCATCCGAAGATAATGCTCGATTTATTTGAATAGTATACGTTTGTTTAGTAATCCCATCTTGGGCAGTTATTATAGTTGTAATGGTATTATTACCTATTGATAATGGTATAGATGTACTTGTTGAACCGGATGATACCATGGCACCATTTACGGTGATTGCGGCATTAGCATCTGTTGAAGTTGGCGTAACAGTTATACTACTAGTTGCATTTGGAACATTATCAGTATAGCTGTAAACTCCACCACTAAACGCAGGACTTAATGCGCCACCACTTATAGCAAGACTATTTAATGTAGCAATAGTAGATGGTGCTCTGTTTACAATTACATTATAGGTTTGTTTAGTAATTCCATCCTGTGCAGTAACTACGGTTGAAATGGTATTATTACCTATATTTAAAGGCAAAATAGCGCTCGAATTACTTAAGGTAATTGTAATTCCGTTTACAGTTACCGCAGCAGTAGGATCAGTTAAGGTAGGAGTAATTGTAATACTGCTTGTGCTATTAAGTACACTAGCACTATAGCTTGTTGTATTGGTAGCAAATATAGGACTAAGTGTTCCGTTACTTATTGAAAGGGCACTTAAGGTAGCCACATTCGAATTAGGTCGGGTTACAGTAATGGTATAGGTTTGTTTTGTAATCCCATCCTGTGCTGTAACTATTATAGTTATAATATTACTACCTATTAATAAGGGCAATGAAGCACTTGCGCTACCTGATGATACTAAGGTACCATTTACTGTTATTGTTGAGGTAGCATCAGCTGCAGTTGGAGTAATTGTAATATTGCTGTTGGCATTAGTTACATTATCATTATAGCTAAAATTACTACTACTAAATGTTGGACTAATGGTACCACTACTAATTGCAAGCCCTCCTAAAGAAGCTATGGCTGATAAAGGACGGTTTACTAATACTGTATAAGTTTGTTTTGTAATTCCATCCTGAGCGGTCACTATAACTGTTATCGTATTATTGCCTACTACTAAAGGTATAGCAGTGCTTGATGTACCTGAAACTACTGCTGTACCATTTATTGTTACAGTTGCAGAGGCATCGCTTACAATTGGTGTAGCTGTTATGCTATTTATACTATTTGTTACAAAACTAGTGTAAAAGGAGGTTCCGCTGTTAAATGTTGGACTTAATGAGCCGCTACTTAACGATAAACTGCTTAACGTGGCTATTGTTAATGGTGTACGATAAACTGTTAGGTTATAAGTTTGTTTAGTAATTCCATCTTGTGCAGTTACTATTATAGCTATGGTATTATTCCCAACAGATAAAGGTAAGGTGTTGCTAGCAAAGCCCGACGCAACTACAACACCATTTACTGTAATTGTTGCTGTAGCATCGGTTGCAATTGGTGTAACCGAAATTCCGGTAGTTGTATTAGATACAATATCAGTATAGGCGTAGGTATTGTTTAAAAATACAGGACTTATCGTACCAGTGCTTACATTAAGGCTACTCAAAGTGGCAATTGAAGATGCCGCTCTATATACTACCACAGTGTAGGTTTGTTTGGTAATTCCATCCTGAGCAGTTACTACTGTTGTTATGGTTGTGTTACCTCCCATAGTTAAAGTTATTGCCCCAGAAGGTGAACCAGATAAAACTGCAATACCATTTACAGTAACAGTTGCGGTATTATCTGTAACTGTTGGCGTTACAGCTATGGTGCTAGTGGCATTTGATACATTAGCTATGTATGAGGTAGTTCCGGTAGCAAATATTGGGCTCAAAGTGCCACTACTTATTGCCAAAGAATTTAAGGTAGCTATTGTTAAAGCCGGCCGGTTTACAATAATAGTATATGTTTGTTTTGTACTCCCGTCTTGTGCTGTAACTACAGTTGTTATAGTATTGTTTCCATATACTAATGGTAAGGCATTACTTGCTGTTCCTGATGTTACCGCTACTCCATTTACTGTAACAGTGGCTGTGCCATCAGTTACAGCGGGCGTTAACGTTATACTGGAAGTTGCATTTGATACTACATCGGTATAACTAGTTATTGTTGGCGTAAATGTTGGGCTAAGAGTACCACCACTTATACCCAAGTTACTTAAGGTAGCTACATTTGATGCCGCACGTTTTGCAGTAATTGTATATGTTTGTTTAGTAATTCCATCTTGAGCAGTTACTACCGTTGTTATAATATTGTTACCTACTACCAATGGCAAGGCTGAACTTGGAAAACCAGAGCTTACAGGAATGCCGTTTATAACAACCGTTGCTGTGGCATCTGTTACTGTAGGTGTAACTGTTATACTAGTAGTGGTATTCGAAACATTATCAGTATAAGAATTGGTACCACTGCTAAATGCGGGAGTTAAAGCACCTATGCTAGGAGAAAGACCACTCAAAGTGGCAATATTTGAATTTGCTCGGTTTACTGTAATGGTATAAGTTTGAACCGGGCTTCCACTTTGGGCTGTTACAACAACTGTTATGGTATTATTACCAACTGCCAATGGCAAACCCGAACTTGCTGAACCTGATGTTACCGGATTACCGTTTACAGTTATTGTGGCATTTGGCACATTTACAGTTGGTGTTATGGTAATACTACTTGTTGAATTCGGTACAAACTCGGTATATGTATTTGTGGATGCCGAAAATGCCGGGCTCAATGTACCGGCACTCACTACCATATTGCTTAAAAGTGCGCTTCCTGTTGGTGCTACAATTACAGTTATAGTATAATTTTGTTTGGTAATACCATCTTGGGCGGTCACGGCGGTTGTTATGGTGTTATTACCTACCAACAATGGCAAGGTATTACTTGGCATGCCTGAAATTACCGGTACACCATTTACAGTCATTGAAGCTGTGGGGTCTGATAATGTAGGTGTTATAGTTATACTACTTACTGAATTTGGCAAATAATCGGTGTAGCCATATGTCCCACTATTGAAAACAGGAGATAGAATACCGCTGCTTACTGTTAAACTGTTCAAAGTGTTTACAGCAGATAATGATGAACGGGTTACAATTATGGTATATGTTTGGGTGGTTGTTCCATCTTGTGCAGTTACTACAGTGGTAATGGTATTGGTACCTGTATTAAGTGATATTGATTGGCTTGCAGTACCAGATGTAACTGCAATTCCGTTTACAGTTACAGTTGCTGTTGCATCCGTTAGTGTGGGAGTTATTTTAATACTATTGGTAGTATTAATTACATTATCAGTATATGATGTAATGCCACTATTAAACGAGGGGCTCAATGTGCCACTGCTTATCGCGAGTCCGGTTAGTGTGGCCACTGACGAAGCAGCACGGTTTACTGTTAGAGTATATGTTTGTTTGGTAATTCCATCTTGAGCGGTTACCACAGTTAAAATAGTATTGTCCCCTATAGAAAGTGGTATAGAAGTACTTGCCGTACCAGATGTAACTATTATTCCGTTTACCTTAACGGTAGCTGTTGGGTCTGTTAACGTTGGGGTTACGGTTATGCTACCGCTAGCATTTGTAACATAATCAAAATAGCTGAAATTGCCACTGCTGAATGCTGGGCTAAGACTACCTATATTTACTGTAAGGTTACTTAAGGTAGCTATTGAAGATGTTGCATCATCTGATATTATTGGATTAATTTGCTGCTTTAAACTTTTGTGGTTGCTATTTTTTCTGTGGGTTGGATTGTTTCTTAAATCATTTTTAAAAAAATAATTATTTATATTAGTCTTTAAATCAGTTGGTTCAGTAAATGATGCGAAAATTTGAGATGCAATATTTGAATTATTCCATGTGGCCGAACTGATAGTTTCGCGATTAGAAAAAGAAGGTGAAGCTTTTGCATAATACCTAATATTCGGAGCTTTATGAGCTTTTGAATTGGTTGCTAAAAAAAATAAAAAAAAAATAACTAATAGAGACGAGGTTGAATTCCATTTCCTTTGCATAGCTATAATTTTTATGAATATCTATGTCATTCATTAGGTATTATGACATTTCCATAACAAACTTAAAACTATTTAATTAACCAAGCAAAGATGAATTGTAATTTTTACGTTACACTACAAGAAAAATATGTTTTAACAAAAAATTAAAACACTCTTTTAACTTTATCAATGTCAAACTTCTTGCGGCCAAGCCTGTAGCCTATTGTTATCTCCTGCGTAGCGTTTGTATACCCCCCTATCGTGCTTCCTGATACGCCAAACTGATAACTGTAACCAACATGAAATAGTAAAAAATCAGTAGTTACTATCAGCGCCGCCTCGTTGTTAGTCCGGTAATTTAATCCTACACCTAATACATCATTAAACAATGCTATTGCCGATACATCCGCTATCAGAGGCACTCCTCTTGTATAGGATATCAACGTCGCTGGTTTTATTTTTATTCCATCACTTATCTCCTGCGTTATCCCTGCCGTTATAAAGTAATTGTTCCTGAAATAATTATTATCCTTTACTGAGGCTTTGCCCAAATTCCTGACCGTTAGCTCTGGAACCGACAAACCTATATATGTCGAATTGGAATAATACATTAAGCTAAAACCTAAATTTGGTTTTGATTGATTAATATCTGGCCCCAAAGCCTTATCATTCGGATCTAACTGCGTATAATTTGCCTTATAACTCTTGAAGCCTACATTTAGCGATAATGCCAAATATTGTTCCCAACCTAACCTTACTGATTGTGCATAAAACGCGTTTAGCTCTGTTAAGCTCTCTACACCAAACTTATCATTCTCAAATAAAACACCCGCTGCTCCGTTAGTGCTTTTTACCGGCAGGTTTCCGTCAAAAAATAAGGTTGTTGGTGCACCTGGTATTCCTGCCCATTGTTTACGAGCCAACATGTTAAAACTCCCTACTCCTTCTTCCAAGGTGCTTGCTGGGTTTATTGGCGTTAGGTCGTTCATATACTGCGTATAGCTAAAGGTTTGTTGACCTTTTACTCCCTGAAAGCCTATTAACAGAAAAAATAGCATAGCTATCACCCTTCCCGATAGGGTAAGTAATTTAAGCTTGTTCCTCTTTCCTGATAATCTCATCCCTTTTTCCTTTGCTAATATTTTAATACTATATA
>CAITEP010000030.1 GCA_903891475.1 uncultured Mucilaginibacter sp. | reverse complement strand
CAGTTCAAACACGCCTTTTTTTGACGATTTCATATAACAAAAAAAGCAAATTGAAATCAATTTCAATTTGCTCCTTATATCTTGTTGTAAAACAGATTATTACAAAGGTTTTACCAACTATTTTTGTCTATTAAATCTAAAAAAACGACCCATCAAAATAATTGAATGGGTTGTTTTTAATTAATTTCGATTTGGGTTATAAAATAAAAGTCTTGGCTTTTGCCAATGCCCCATCCAAACCACTGGCATCACTACCGCCCGCGGTAGCAAAAAATGGCTGTCCGCCGCCACCACCTTTAATTTCTTTGGCTAATTCGCGGATAATAGCACCAGCGTTCATACTTTTTTCTTTTACCAAGTTTTCGGCTATCATAACCGTTAATGATGGTTTGCCATCAACTACCGCGCCTAATACCAAAAACAGGTTATCTACAATATCTTTAATCTGGTAAGCCAAGTTTTTAATAGCATCGGCATTAGGGAGTTCAACTTTTTGAGCTATAAAGTTAATACCGTTAATAGCCTCCGCAGTTTTGGCCAATTCATGTTTTAAACCCGCCGATTTTTCGAGAATGGCTTTTTCTATTTCCTTTTTTAAGCGGTTGTTTTCGTCCAGCAAGGCCTCCACACTTTTTGAAAGATCCTTAGGGTTTTTAAGTAGGTCTTTCAACTGTTGTACCAGCTTGCTTTGCGCGATGATGTAATTTTCGGCAGCCGTGCCGGTGATGGCTTCTATACGCCTCACCCCTGCCGCTACCGCGCTTTCGGCAATTATTTTAAAGAAACCTATTTGTCCGGTTGCCTTTACATGCGTACCGCCGCAAAGTTCCTTGCTAAATTCGTCGCTAAAGGTAATTACACGTACAAAATCGCCATATTTTTCACCAAACAAAGCGGTAACCCCACTAGTAATGGCTTGTTGATAAGGCACATTGCGCTCTTCCTTTAAAAATATGTTTTCCCTTATCTTCTCGTTTACAATTTGTTCAATTCGCTCCAATTCTTCATCCGTCACTTTGGCAAAATGCGAAAAGTCGAAACGCAGATTATCCGCATTTACCAGCGAGCCCTTTTGGTTTACATGGCTGCCCAAAACTTGTTTTAGGGCAGCATGTAGCAAATGGGTGGCACTATGGTTACTCTCGGTGCTAATGCGTAAATCAATATTTACTATGGCGGTGAGTGTACCATCTAAAGCGACCGGCAATTCATCCGTAAAATGGACAATCAAGCCATTTTCCTTTTTGGTATCGGTAACGGCAATAATCTCGCCATCGGTAAAAACCAATTCGCCTTGGTCACCTACCTGACCGCCACTTTCGGCGTAGAAAGGTGTTTTATCCAACACAATTTGATACTGCTCTTTCCCTTTTGCTGCCACCTTGCGGTATTTTAAAATATGGGCGATGGTTTCAGTTTCATCATATCCGGTAAACTCCACATTCTCCTCATCCCGCAAAACCACCCAATCGCCCGTATTAATGGCAGTAGCTGCACGGGAACGGTTTTTTTGAGCTTGTAGGGCTCTATTATAGCCTTCCATATCAATTTTTAAATTCCAATCCTTTGCCATTAATTCCGTTAGGTCTATCGGGAATCCATAGGTATCTTGCAACTTAAATGCTATTTCGCCATTAAATAATTCAGGTTCAATTGATTTATCATGTGGCTGGTCACCAAACTGCCATTTATCAAGTAACGCCTCCCTATGAAAATATCTAATCCCTTGTTCCAACGTCCTCAAAAACGAAGTCTCCTCCTCCAAAACCACCTTCTGCACAAAATCAGCTTGGTTATATAATTCAGGGAAAACAGTTTTAAATTGTTCGGCTAATAATGGTACCAATTGGTTCAAAAATGGGGTGGTAAAACCTAAGTATTGGTATTGATACCTCACCGCACGGCGTAAAATTCGGCGTATTACGTAGCCAGCTTTATTGTTTGATGGTAGTTGCCCATCGGCAATGGCAAAGCTGATGGCACGGATATGGTCGGCCATTACACGCATGGCTACGGCATCGTTCCAGCCTTCTTCACCCGGTTTTACTTTTCCGTTGTATACTTTGCCACTTTTTTCCGCTATGTACTGTATTATTGGTTGAAAAACATCGGTATCGTAATTAGAAGTCTTACTTTGCAATACCCTTACCAAGCGCTCAAAGCCCATGCCTGTATCCACATGCTTGTTGGGTAATAGTTGTAGCGAACCATCCTTTAGGCGGTTAAACTGCATAAATACATTGTTCCAAATCTCAATCACTTGGTCGTGGTCTGCATTTACGAGGCTTGCCCCGCTTTCCACTTTCCTTTCGGCATCTGGGCGACTATCATAATGTATTTCGGAACATGGTCCGCAGGGCCCGGTTTCGCCCATTTCCCAAAAATTATCTTTTTTATTGCCCGGTAAAATATGGTCGTCGGCCACAAACTGCTTCCATAGGTTCAGCGTTTCGGTATCTTTTTCCAAACCTTCTTTTTCATCACCTTCAAAATAGGTAACATATAGGCGGTCTTTATCCAGCTTATACACCTCCGTCAGCAGTTCCCAACTCCAGGCAATGGCCTCCTTTTTAAAGTAATCGCCAAAGCTCCAGTTGCCCAACATCTCGAACATGGTATGGTGATAGGTATCAATCCCTACTTCTTCCAAGTCGTTATGCTTACCCGATACCCTTAGGCAACGCTGCGTATCTGCTACGCGACTATTTTTGGCAGTCTCTTCTCCTAAAAAATATGGTTTAAATTGGTTCATACCCGCGTTGGTAAACATCAAGGTAGGGTCGTTTTTAATCACAATAGGAGCCGATGGAACAATAATGTGTCCTTTACTTACAAAAAAATCAAAAAAAGCCTGGCGTATTTGGTTAGCAGTCATAATAGGCAAAGTTAATTAATAACCCGAAAGTGGGGAAACCCGGACAATTAATTTTGTGTTGATAGATATCACCTTTTTAAAAATAGCTCAACCATTCCCTTTTTTACCTATTTTTGTATATGCCTTATAAGGAACGCGAAATAAGTAAAATGTACTACTCCATGGGTGAGGTGGCTCAGCTTTTTGAAGTAAACCAATCGCTATTGCGGTTTTACGAAAAAGAGTTTGAAGTATTGCAGCCTAAAAAAAACAAGAAAGGCAACCGGTATTTTACTCCTGAAGACATTGAAAACCTAAAAATCATCTTCCACCTGATAAAGGATAAAGGCTATACCATAGGCGGTGCCAAAGAATATTTAAAAAATAACCTTACCCAAAGTAAGGACAATATTAAAATTATTAACACCCTAGAGCATATTAAGAGTTTTTTGATAGAGGTGCGCGATCAGTTATAATTTTTAATGATAACTTTACCATACAAGCAAGCTATTTTAACCAGCATAGCCTCATATTGCTTGGCTTGATGTATGATTGCAGACCATAAAGGCGAAATACCCTTTGTTTTATTGCTCCTACCCTTTTTGGCTGGCATAGGCACAGGGGTAATTTTTCCTACGCTTACCAGCGCCTACCCTGCCTTATGGCTTTTTCTTTTTTTTGCTGGGATATTCATTGCTCTCAATATTTTATATACTCGTTTAAAGTTATACAAATCAAGGTGGTTGGGCGGATTGCTTGTTTTTGGGATGTTTTATTCCTTGGGCTGTTATTGCATCATACAATGCAGAGAAATAAATAAAGCTGATCATTTTTCTAAAACATCTTCGCAATTTCTACTCATAAAAATAAACAGCGAACCTGTATTACACAACAAATTGCTCCGCTTTACCGCGGAGGTATATGCTGGCATAACCAACGATAAAGCCACCAAATTGACTGGCACTTTAATGTTAACCATCAAAGATACCAATGCGCAAAATCTGTACTATGGCGATGAGCTTCTGATACCAGCCAAGTATAACACCATTAACCCACCGCAAGTGCCAGCTGCACTTAATTACAAAGCTTATTTAGCCAACCAAAATATTTATTACCAAGCATTTTTTACTGCTGGACAATATACCATCACCCAAAAAAACAAAGGTAATGCCCTGATAGCTTATGCCTTGAGGCAAAGGCAAAACTTGGTTAACAAAATTAAAAATAACCTTAAAGATACCGATGCCGTTGCGGTAGCCTCCACCCTTATTTTAGGCTATAAAGCCGATTTAAGTAAGGATATTTTGCAAGCTTACTCAAAAACGGGCACCATACATGTATTATCAGTATCGGGGGCGCATGTGGCTATTATATATGTTTTATTGGCCTTCGCTCTTGGCTTTTTAGATAAGTTTAAACAAGGCAAAATTATAAAGGCGGTATTGATTATTTTGCTCATTTGGTACTATTCGCTACTGTCGGGTTTTTCGCCAGCGGTTTGTAGGGCAGCGGTGATGATTAGTATGGTAATTATTGGTAAAACCTTTAACCGCTATATCAATATCCTCAATATTTTAGCAGTGTCGGCATTTATATTGCTGTTGTACAACCCTCTTTTTATTGCCGATGTTGGTTTCCAGTTATCGTACCTTGCGGTTTTTGGTTTGGTTGTTTTACAGCCAGTTTTATATAAACTGTTTACCATAAAAAATAAGTGGGGCGACAGATTATGGGCATTGTGCTCCGTATCAATAGCCGCACAAGTAATTACCTTTCCTTTAAGCGCGTATTATTTTCATCAATTCCCGGTGTACTTTTTAATCAGTAATTTGTTCATCATCATCCCATCGGCTATCATTATGTATGCGGGTTTGCTGTTTTTGCTATTGCCTAAAATTCCGTTTATATCAACTGGTTTGGCCTTCCTATTGGAGAAAACTATTTTATTAATGAACAAAGGCCTGCAAATTATTGAGCATAGCCCCTACGCCAGTTTTAACAGAATATGGATTACCATACCAGAATGTATGTTGATGATGGCAATCATTATCTGTATTTTTTATTTCCTGTTTAAAAAAAGCTATAATGTTGCTATTGCATGCCTGATTTGTACGCTGTTATTATGTACGAGTTTTAGTTTGAGAAGTATAAGGCTCACAACATCAAACCAAATGGTACTGCTGAGTATCAATAAACATTCTGGCATTATATGCAGGAAAGGAAACAGCGCTATAGTAGTAACCGATTTGCTAGCGACGGAAACCGCTTATGAATATGATATTCAACCTTATTTGGATAGTTGTGGGGTAAAAAATCAAAAGATCATTAATTTTTACGCGAATTATCAATCAAACTGGGTGATTAAAAATCAGGGAATAATTCAATTTTTAGATAAGGGTGTTTTGCTTGTTGACGGTAAGTTGAAGAACAATTTTTATTTGGAAAGCACCAACCCGCAATTTATTTATTTGGCTAATAGCCCATATTCTACTTTTTGGCAAATAAATAATAATTTGACCAACAAAATATTTATAATTGATGGAACAAATAGCGATAAGTTTATTAGTAATTTTAAACAGCTAGCCAAGCAATGTAATGTCAAATTTTTAGTGCTGAAACGTAACAAATCGTACCTTACTTCATCTTAAACAAAAACAAAACAATAGCCAATAAATCAAAAAAACTAAAAACAATGAATATGAAATTTTTTAATGTTGCCCTGGGCATAGTGCTAGCAGCAACTACCTTAACTGCCAGCGCGCAAAAAAGTTATACTTCGGGGGTAATAAGCTATCCAACAGAGGTTAGAGGAAACACCGCAGAAGCAAAAGAATATTTCACAAAAGATTCTGTTGCAACTGTTGTTAGTTTTGGGGCTGGATCATTTAAATTGTTAACGACTACAAAAAATGATTATGTAGCCTTTATACTTGATATACCAGTTATGTCAATTAAAAAAGTTGCTATCGCTACTCCTGCAGAAATTGAAGAAGGTATGGCAGCCATCCCAACTTTTACATTTACTACAACAACTGAAGCCAAACAAATTTCGGGATTTAATTGCACAAAGGTAACTGCAAAGGAAAATAAAAGCGGTAAAACTTATGACGTTTGGATTACTAAGGATATTACTGTACCTGAAAGCGCAATATTACCTTATTACAAATCAATTGGAGGTTTTCCTGTTCAATATACTGCTTTTCAACAAGGTCAAGAAATTAGTATTACTGTAAAAACCATTTCAGACGAAAAGGCACCAGCTGGCACATTCTCTTATTCAAAAGATTTTGAAAAATTAAATTCATTGGCTGAGCTTAATCCTGGTAATTAATCTTTTTTACAAAAATAATTGAGGGTCATTTGAAGTTTTCAAATGACCCTCAATTATTTTAAAATCGTATAATATCATACAGAACAAATCATTTTAAACAATTTGCATACTTTCTCCCAAAGCAGCTACCCATTCCCCAAACAACTTCGTCTCCAATTCTACAGCCTTTTTAGCATGGCTTTCCCAAATTGGCGAAAATTGTTTTAGCTGGTTTAGCATCTCTTCCAAATGGCCCTCTTCTTCTAAAATAATTGATTTTACATTTACCTTGCTACCCGCGTTTTCGAGGCAGGTTTGGTAAATAGGATATAATTCATCGGCTCTTACTTCAATGGCATAGGTTACCAATAAATAGGCTGCAAACTTTAACGCGCGTCCGCTTAATGCCAATTCATTTTTTAAGTAACGGCAAACTTCAATATCCAATTGGTTTAGGTAATACCTGCTTTGGGCTGGGGCTAATAAATATTGAGGCGCGTAGGTAGGCAGCTCTTCCCCGGTTTTTTCAATTTGTTTTTTTAAAAAAAAGGCATGCCTATGCTCTTCGGCGGCATGTTTCAAAATAATATAGGTAACCGTTAAAGGGTCTTCGCTAGCCGATATTTTGCATGCCCCTGTATTTTCCATTAGCGATAGGGTATTCAACCATTTGGCATGCAATACATCATCTTTAATAATATGGGGCAATAGGGTATTTAGTTCCATCTTAGTTTTTGGAGAGTTTTTGTTTTTAAAGACTTAAACACTGGCACTAAACTTCTACCAAAGCGTCTTCAATTTTAGTGTAAATGTAGTTCAGTTCCTCGTCTGTTATGCAATAAGGAGGTAAAATGTAAATAATGTTGCCCAGCGGTCGCAAAATAATTCCTGCCGATAAAAAATAATTGTACAACCTGTCTCGAAGTGTATTGAAGTAAGAAGTATCATCCAAAGTTTGCCATTCCATCGCTAAAATGGTTCCGCATTGGCGGATGGTTTTTATTTTGGGATGACTGGCAATTTTTTGAGCGAAATTTTGGTGCGCTTTTACTATACGGTTGATATTTTCGGTCGTTTCGGGAGCTAAAAACAAATCCAAACTGGCCAATGCCGCCGCGCAAGCAATTGGATTTGCGGTAAAAGAATGACCATGGAAAAGGGTCTTCAACTTATCGTCCGATAAAAAAGCCTCATAAATTGCAGCCGAGCAGGTGGTAAGTCCCAAAGCCATAGTACCCCCGGTTAAACCTTTCGAAAAGCACATAATGTCGGGTTGTTGGCTTAAATGGTTACATGCAAAGGGTTTACCTGTTCGGCCAAAACCTGTAAAAACCTCGTCGGCTATCAATAATATCCCTTCTTGATGGCAATGCGCCATGAGCTCGCTTAATAGGTTTGCCTCATACATCAGCATGCCCCCTGCGCCTTGCACTAAGGGTTCAAAAATAAAACACGCCAGTTGAGATTTGAGGTTTGTGATTTGAGATTTAAGATCAGAAAGGTTATGTAAATCAGGTAAATCAATAAATTCAACCTCGAACAATAAATTATCAAAAGCGGCTGTAAAGGCACTTCGTCCGCTTACGGCCATAGCTCCAAAAGTATCGCCATGATAAGCATTGCTAAAGGCCAATATCTTGGTTTTGCTTAGTCCTTGGTTATGCCAATACTGCAAACACATTTTAATAGCCACTTCCACAGCTGTAGAGCCATTGTCGGAGTAAAACGCTTTTTTTTGATTATCCGGTAATATTTGTAGTAGGCGTTCGGCCAGTTCAATGGCACCTTCGTGGGTAAAGCCGGCAAAAATTACATGTTCCAGTTTTTTAAGTTGTAAGGCTACTTTTTCGGCAATGTATGGATGCGCGTGCCCATGTATATTAACCCACCAGGAGGATATGGCATCAATATATCTGGTACCATCTTCGTCAAATAAACAAGCTCCTGCTCCCCTCACTATTGGTATTGGTGGCATGGCAGTTTTCATTTGGGTATATGGATGCCAAATTACGTTTAAATCGCGCTCAACTAAACTCATAAACTTTTTAATAAAAGTTTTACCACATGCTGGTCGGTCTCAAAGGTAAAATCCTCCACTTTTAAATCCTCCAAATTAACCCACCTAAAGGCTTGCAGCACATCACCTTCGCCATCAAAATCAAAAATCTTTTGCTTAATTACTAAGTTTAATGGGGTCAAGTTCTTCACTTTATAGTACACACTTATTACCTGTGAATTATTAAAAGCCGAGACCACAAAAAAATCCGTAGTATAAAAATGACTTAAAACTTCCACTTCTACTTGGCATTCTTCTACAAACTCACGTTTAAGGCCGTCAGTTAACCCCTCGCCCAATTCGAGCCCGCCACCGGGAAATTTGGTGAAACGCATGCCATATTCCTGTTCATCGCTTATTAAAACCTCGTTGCATTCATTGATCAATAAACCGTAAACCCGTACATTAAATTTAGGCATTATTCAAAATGTTTTTTATTACGTATTACTATATCAAGTGTCCAATTAATGTGCTCAGTTTTGGGGCTGGTTCTAATTTTACAATCTTCAACACCACAATAGTGGCAACAATCGGGCAGGCATGGGTCGGTATGGATAAAAAGTTCCGTATGAGGTACGCTTTCATTTATTAAATAATCAACCATTTTAACCTCTTCGTGTACCTTGTTTAAGTCGAAGTAATTAGGTAAGGTTAAGTGACAATCAATGTGCAACTCATTGCCATATTTCTGCGCCCTAAAGTTGTGGATATCAATCCATTCGGGTCGTCTTTTTTGGTCGAGCAGACTCACCACCTCATTTACTACCGTAAAGTCGGCTTCATCCATCAAACCCGAAACAGATTGCCTTATTAGCTTATAGCCATTGTAAATGATATAAAAAGCTACTAATATAGCTAATACACTATCCAGCCAAATAATTTTGGTAAATTCAATGAGCAGCAATCCAATTACCAAACCAATGCTGGTAACCATATCGGCCATTAAATGCTTGCCATCGGCGGTTAAGGTAATTGATTTAAAAACCTTGCCTTTACGCATCATATAAAAACCCAAGGCACCGTTAACTATGCCAGTTGTACCTATTATGGTGGCACCTAAAAGTAAATCCTTAATAGGGCTAGGATAAATAATACCAAAAATTGATTTTACAATAACAGTTACCGCCGCGACACAAATTAAAACACCTTCAATAAAAACTGAAAAATATTCCACTTTGCCATGCCCGTAAGGGTGGTTTTGGTCGCGCGGTTGCGCAGCTAAGTAAATGCTAAAATAGGCAAAGGAGCTTGCCAAAACATTTACAATACTCTCGGCAGCATCAGTCAGCACAAAATTTGAGCCCGTAATAAAATAGGCACCAAACTTAGCCCCCATCAGCAAAAAGCCGGTTACCAATGTTATAAGTATTATTCGCTCCTGCTGTTTCAAACGCTTTTTATTGAGCAGCAAATTTATAAAAATATTAGAGCGACTAGAATTAATTTGCCCATGATAAGTACCGAGCGTATCATTTATCTCCTTAAATCTATCTGGTTTGTAGTTAACGTAAACTTTATACCTATCATCATATTTTATATATTTGCCGCAATTACAAAATAACATATGAGTACATTAAGTAACAGGATTAACAACCTGTCAGAATCGGCAACAATAAAAATGGCCAAAATGGGCCGCGAACTAGCAGCAAAAGGAGTTGATGTAATCAGCCTAAGCTTTGGTGAACCAGATTTTCATACCCCTGAGCATATAAAGGAAGCTGCCAAACAGGCCATGGATAAAAACTTTACCTATTATACCCCTGTTTCAGGCTATCCTGATTTAAGGAAGGCTATAACTGTAAAGCTGAAAAACGAAAATAACTTGGATTATGATTTTAGTCAAATCGTAGTTTCAACAGGTGCTAAACAAGCCATTGCCAATGCGGTTTTATGTTTGGTTAATCCAGGCGTAGAAGTGATTATACCAACCCCCTACTGGGTATCTTACTCGGAAGTGGTTAAACTTGCTGAGGGTGTTAGTGTATTTATTGAAGCTCCGGTTGAACAAGATTTTAAAATTACCCCTGCCCAATTAGAAGCAGCCATTACCCCAAAAACCAAGCTGTTCATGTTTTCGTCGCCTTGTAACCCTACCGGTAGTGTTTACAGCAAAAGCGAATTAGAAGGACTTGCCAAGATATTTGAAAAACACCCGCAGATATACATCCTATCCGACGAGATTTATGAGCACATCAATTTTGTTGATAAGCATGAATCCATCGCTCAGTTTGAATCAATAAAAGACCGTGTAATTATTATCAACGGTTTTTCGAAAGCCTTTGCTATGACAGGTTGGAGGATTGGCTACACCGCGTCAAATAAAGATATAGCGAATGCTTGTGATAAGATGCAAGGTCAAATTACCTCTGGTACTTGTTCCATTACTCAAAAAGCAGGTGTTGCCGCTTTAGAAGGTGGCTTAGAGAGTGTTCTTGAAATGCGTGCCCAATTCAGAAAAAGACGCGACTTGGTATATAACTTGTTAAAAGAAATTGACGGAATAAAAGTAAACCTGCCAGAAGGTGCATTTTACTTCTTCCCGGATGTAACTGCTTTCTTCGGAAAAAGTTATAATGGAAATGTGATTCATGACGCAGATGAATTAAGTATTTATTTGTTGGAAGAAGCCCATGTAGCTACCGTAGGTGGTGACTCTTTTGGCGATAAAAAATCAATTCGTATATCGTACGCAGCAGCCGAAGATAAATTGATTGAAGCTGTAAAACGAATAAAAGCCGCCCTAGGTAAATTAGCCTAAGCTATAATATGGGTTGTAGTTTAAAATATATATTAAACTACGACCCATATGCTTTTATCAGCCTCTAAAAACCCTATCCGAATTATCCTAAATTCTGGTACTCTTCAAAACTAAATTTAAACTTATCATATAAAAATGGTACATTTAAAAATAACATCTTTGATTATACATTACGAAGTATTTTAAAGATTCATTTTTCATGTTTTTGCCATTTTTAATTATAAATGTCATGAAATCATATTTTATATATAAAAAATTTAATTAATTTGTTTTCTGTTGTGTGTTGATTATTTGTTTAAAATCAACTAGCAACCAATTGAAAAATATTATTAACCCCCTAATGATGGTATTTACACACAAAAAATCAAGATTAATTAATTCATATGGTCAAAAAATTAAATGAAAGAATAGCCCAGTTTCAGGACGCTAATAAAATACGGGAAATTGGTCTTTATCCATATTTCAGACCCATTGAATCAGCTCAGGATACTGAAGTAAAAATTGGTAACAAACGTGTTTTAATGTTTGGTTCCAATTCCTATTTAGGATTAACTAATCATCCTAAAATTAAAGAAGCTTCCAAAAAAGCCATTGATAAATATGGTACAGGTTGTGCCGGCTCAAGGTTTTTGAACGGTACACTTGATATTCATATTGAATTAGAGCACAGGCTGTCAAAATTTGTTGGTAAAGAGGCCGCCGTATTATTTAGTACAGGTTTTCAAGTTAATCTTGGTGTATTATCAAGTTTAACAGGAAGAAATGATTATTTAATTTTGGATGAATTTGACCATGCCTCATTAATTGACGGTAGTAGGTTATCTTTCTCAAAAGTTATCAAATTCGCCCATAATAATATGGACGATTTGAGACGCAAATTAAGCATATTACCCGAGGAAGCCGCTAAATTGATAGCCGTTGATGGCATATTTAGCATGGAAGGCGATATCGTAAAACTCCCTGAACTAGTGAAAGTTGCCGATGAATTTGGTGCAAATATTATGGTGGATGATGCGCATAGTTTGGGCGTAATTGGTGAAAAAGGTGCCGGAGCCGCTTCGCATTTTAATTTAACCAAAGAAGTTGATTTAATTATGGGCACCTTTAGTAAATCATTAGCTTCTCTTGGCGGTTTTATTGCGAGTGACGCAGCAACCATTGATTATTTAAAGCATAAGGCACGTTCACTCATTTTTAGCGCAAGTATGACACCGGGTTCTGTTGCAAGTGTTCTAGCCGCTTTAGATATTATAGAATCGGAACCGGCATTGATTGAAAAACTTTGGGCAAATACCAATTATGCCACCAAACTTTTATTAGACGAAGGTTTTGATTTAGGGCATACTGAAAGTCCTATTTTACCTATATACATTCGCGATAATTTAAAAACATTCCAGGTTACTAAATGCTTACAAGATGAAGGAATCTTTGTTAACCCAGTTGTTTCACCTGCTGTGCCTGCTGAAAGTTCCTTATTGCGTTTCTCATTAATGGCTAGCCACACTTTCGACCAAATTGATGAAGCTGTTGAAAAAATAACCAAGGTTTGTAAGGAAGTTGGGGTAACATCCATAAAAGAGAACATTTAACCCTTTTTATCAGATTAATTTGTTGCGTTAAAGTAATTTTATGCAACAAATTATTTAAACCGAATTATGATAACAATAAAGCAGGTAAGCACAAAAAAAGAATTAGCACTTTTTATAGATTTCCCACACGAGTTATATAAAAATGATCCAAATTACGTGCCTGAATTATTTATAGCACAAAAAGATCTTCTAACAACTCATCCATTTCATAAACATTCATCATTACAAACCTTTATTGCATCTGTTGATAACAAGGTTGTTGGCCGTATTGCCGCTATATTAAATAATAATCATAATTTATTCAATAAAGCAAACGATGGTTTTTTTGGTTTTTTTGATTGCATAAACAGCCAAGAGGTGGCTAATTTATTATTTAAAAGTGCTGCCAACTGGCTTAAAGAAAAAGGTGTAGACCAAAAATTTATTGGTCCGGTAAATTTCTCCACCAACGAGGCTTGCGGGCTTTTGGTGAAGGGTTTTGATAGTCCGCCATTTTTGATGATGACATATAACGCGCCTTATTACAGCCAATTAATTGAAAACGCATTATTTAAAAAACAAATTGATTTATTTGCATGGCATTGGGAAGGCGATAATTATGACGATAAATCCGTGCATTTGTTAGATGCCTTACAAAACCGTTTGAAAAGGAATAATATCATTATACGTAAGGTAAACCTAAAAGATTTCAATGAGGAAGTTCGGAAACTGAAGGAAGTTTATAATTCTGCATGGGATAAAAACAGTGGCTTTATCCCACTAACTGATGATGAGTTTAATTATTTGGCCAAAGATTTAAAATTAATTTTAGATACCGATTTTGCTTTGGTTGCTGAGCAAGATGGCAAATTGGTGGGTTTTGGACTTGCATTGCCTAATTTAAACGAAGTATTGATTAAGATTAAAAAGGGCAGGCTACTACCAACAGGAATTTTTAAACTTTTAATGAACAAGAGCAAGGTTAAAAGTTTGCGGATATATGCCCTTGGTGTAATAGAAAGTTACCGTAAAATGGGTATAGAAGCTTGTTTATACGGCACAATTATTAAAGAATATAGAAGGAAAGGTTTTACCCATGCCGAAGCCGGTTGGACTTTAGAAAACAATAAACTTATAAACGAAGCCATATTAGCCATAAAGGGAAACCCCTACAAAACTTATAGAATTTACGAAAAAGACTTATGAATGGCCGAGTTTTAATAACCGGGGCAAGTGGTTTTGTAGGCTATCATGTTGTTGAAGAGGCTATAAAAAATGGGTTAGAAGTTTTTGCAGCAGTTAGGCCGACAAGTGATATTTCTCACTTGAAAGAGTTCAAAATTCAGTTCACCTATCCATCTTTATGGGATAAACAATCTCTGATAGATGATTTTTCAAAAAATAGCTACGATTATATTATTCATTTAGCGGGACTTACCAAAGCACTTACAAAAGATGAATATAATGAGGTAAACGCCCATTTCGTTCAAAATATTGCAATCGCAATTATTGAGAGTAAAATAGTACTCAAAAAATTTATTTTAATGAGTAGTTTGGCTGCAATTGGACCATTAGATTCTTTGGATGGTTTGATTACTGAAAATAAAATCCCCTCTCCTGTTACGCCTTATGGAAAAAGCAAGTTATTAGGCGAAACCTTATTGAAGGAATTTAATCAATTTGATTATACCATATTAAGACCAACTGCAGTATACGGGCCACGTGATAGGGATCTATTTATTTTCTTTCAACAAATAGCTAAAGGGTTTGAATTATATATAAGTAAACAATCACAAAAACTAAGTTTTATTTACGTGGTCGATCTCGCCCAAGCAAGTATAAAAGCCCTTAACGCCCCAGAAAAAAGTACTTACATTTTAACCGATGGTTTTATTTATAATCGGGAGGATTTGGCTAAACAAGCAAAAGAAACACTAGAAATAAAAACATTACGTATTAACATTCCTTTACCCATCATAAAATTAATAGCAAATATTATTGGTAATTATGGAACTTTAACCAAAAAAGCTACTACATTGAATCCCGAAAAGGTAAATGAATTAACCGCTAAAAATTGGGGATGCGATATTAGTCGCTCGGATAAAGAACTGAATTATAATCCACAGTTTAATTTAAAAGATGGTGTAAAAAACACCCTTTTATGGTATAAAAACAATAACTGGTTATAAATGTTGCTATTTATTGTTTATCTTCATTTATTTTTCATAATTTAATACCTAATTTGTATACGAATAGATGATGTAAAATGATGATTATAAAAAGATCTTTTAGTTATTGATCATATAATTAAGTTATTTTCATTATATAAAATTAAATACCCCTAATTGATATGAAGAAAAACTTTGTTTCCAATTCGCAGGAATCGGTTAGAATGTTCAAAAGTAATTTCTTAGAAAGTTTATCAAAAGTCCACTATACTGTTCCCTTATTTATTTTTATACCGGTTATTGCCATCTGTGTCTATAAAACAATTTTTGTTGATTCAATAAGTATCACCAAGTTTTTAACGTTATTTTTTGCCGGACTGTTTTGTTGGACTTTTGTAGAATACGCCCTACACCGATTTGTTTTTCATTTAATGCCCAATAAACCTTGGGCATTAAGATTGCACTTTATTTTTCATGGTGTACATCACGATTACCCAAGTGATGCTAAAAGATTGGTGATGCCACCTTCATTAAGTATTCCACTAGCAACCGGATTCTTTTTTCTATTTAAAGCGCTGTTACCAACAGGAGATATTTTCGCCTTTTTTACGGGCTTTATATTAGGTTATTTATTCTACGACATTAGCCATTATGCCATCCATCACTTTAATTTTAAAGGTACTTTTTGGAAAAAAATAAAGCAACACCATATGTTGCATCATTACCAAAACCCAAACAAAGGTTATGGTGTAAGTTCACCATTATGGGATAAATTGTTAGGGTCAGATTTTCCTGAAAGAAAGTAGGGTAATGCTATATTTTAGGCTTGATTATTTTCGGGCTTCTTTTTTTCCGGCATTGGACCGCGCTTATAAATTATCAATCCGTTCAAAAAATTGCGTAAAATTTGGTCGCCACAAGGCTTAAAATTAGGGTGGTCTTCCTTACGAAATATGGCTCCCAGCTCTGTTTTGGTAATTCTGAAATTAGCTAAGTTTAAAACTTCAATAATGTCATCGTCGGTAAACTGCATAGCAACCCTCAACTTTTTCATGATATCATTGTTACTCATATATTTTTATTTAAATGGTTATTAAATTCAATTTAAGGGCTAAATTTTTTAGATAGATATCTGAATTTTAACCTTCCTGTTTTTTATCTTTTCATTTTTCAGTAGTTCAACCACGCTTTCAATTCGGTTGATTTTAATGGCAGCGTATGATGAATAATCCAAAACTTCAATCAAGCCTAAATCATCCTTTAATATACCGCCTTTTTGTAATATTAGCCCAACTATGTCAACTTTATTAATTTTATCTTTTTTTCCTGCTGCAACATACAAGGTAGCCCATTCTGTTGGTTTGGGTAGTATTAATTTTTCGGGCAGCGTTTCAGGTTCCGATTCCTTTAAATAAGCAAGCTTTTCATCGGGCGAAAGTATTAAATAAGCAGTACCCTTTGCGTGCATACGTGCGGTGCGACCGTTTCTGTGGGTAAAGGCTTCCTCATTATGCGGTAATTGGTAATGAATAATGTTTTCTATTTCCGGGATATCCAATCCGCGTGAAGCTAAATCGGTAGTAATGAGCAAGCGGTGACTGCCATTCCTAAACTTCAATAAGGCTCGCTCCCTGTCTTCCTGCTCCATGCCACCATGAAAAACATCATGTACCACTCCCCTATCCCAAAGTAAACCGCTCACCCTTTCAACCGCTTCGCGATGGTTGCAGAATACCAAAGTTGCCTTATTGCCAATTTTACAAATAAGCGCAAACAAGGTATCCAATTTATCAGCTGCCGGAGATGCTACGGTTTTAATAACTAAATCGGGAATATTGGTGGTATTGGTTAAAAAGTTTACTTGGGTTGGTCGGTTAATACCTGTAAATGCAGGTATTTCATCCATTTGTGTTGCGGAGGTGAGTATGCGTTTTTTTATTGATGGCAGTTTTTTAATAATAAATTCCATATCAACCTGAAAACCAAACTCCAGAGATTTATCAAATTCATCAAGAATTAAGGTTTGAATACCATCGGTATCAAAACTGTGTCGGCGTAAATGATGGGCAATCCTGCCGGGTGTGCCAACCAATACCGCTGGTGGTTGCGACAAATTATTACGTTCTATTTTTACCGGATGCCCGCCATAACAGCAATTTATTTTATAGCCCGTAGCCATGGTTTTAAAAACCTGTTCAATTTGCAAAGCCAACTCGCGCGATGGTACTAAAATAAGTGCCTGTACGTTTGTAGTTTCAGGTTTTAGTATTTCTAATAAGGGTAATAAAAATCCAAGCGTTTTGCCCGAGCCTGTTGGTGATAGCAATACCACATCGCCTTTTTTAGCGGCCGTAAGCGCGGCATTTTGCATTTCGTTCAAAGAAGCTATTTGCAGGTTTTCGAGGGCTTTTTTTAGCATAGTTTAAATTCCTGTTCAAATACCCGGTATAGGGTTATTTTATAGGATATGCGCAAAGATAAAGTAAATAAAACAATGGTATTAATTGCCTTTTGGTAATGCCCTATCCAAGTGCACATAACCGCCATCAACATAAATAAGCTGTCCGGTGGTATGGCTCGATTTTTCGGACAGTAGAAAAGCCGCCATATTGGCTATTTCCTCGGCGGTGGTCATGCGGTTACCTAGCGGAATGTTAGCTACAATTTCGGTAAGGCGTTCCTGAGGGTTGGTTAAGGTTTTAATCCAGTTTTCGTACAATGGTGTCCAACACTCAGCAACAACAATAGCGTTCACCCTTATGCCATATTTTAGCAGCTCAACTGCCCACTCACGTGTCAAGGCGTTTCGACCGCCATTGGAGGCGGCATAAGCCGAGGTGTTTCCCTGACCGGTATCGGCAGTTTTGGAGGAAATATTTACAATAGCCCCTTTTGATAATTTGAGTGCCGGAAGCGCGAAATGAGCCATCAAGTAATAATGCACCAAGTTTTTATGCAGAGAGGCCATAAAACTTTTATAGTCTCCATTTTCTAAGCCTACCCCATCATTAACTCCAGCATTGTTTACCAAACCATCAATTACTCCAAACTCCGCTATTACTTTTTGTGTGACCGCTTCACAGTCAGAAGGATTGGTTAATTCGGCAACAAACTGATAAGCGTGTTGACCTACGGCTTTCAATTCATTTACAACTTTGAGGTTATCATTTTCATTTCGGCCTATAATAACTGGGATTGCTCCCTCGTGTGCCAATACTTTGACAATGCCCTCACCTATTCCTTTGGCACCGCCGGTAACTATAACCACTTTATTCTTTAGCTGTAAATCCATATAACCTAATAAATCAGTATTTAATGAGCGGTTGAAAGTATCCCTTCGGCAGTTTTAATTCGCTTAAAGGCGTAAATAAATATATACACAAAACAAAAGCCTGGAATGGTATAGGCCCATTGAATATTGCTATGATCGGCAATTATTCCAAAACCTAAAGCACAAATAGCGCCGCCAACAATTGCCATAATAACCAACGAAGAACCTTCCTTGGTTTTATGCCCTAGCCCCCTGATGCTTAATGAGAAGATGGTTGGGAACATAATCGACATAAAAAAGTCGATACCCAATAACGCGTAAACCGGTAATTTACCTTGTAGAAAAACAGCCAATACAATTAAAATGATATTGATAAAGCTATATACGGCCAACAGTTTTACGGCCGAAAATACTTTCATGAGCATGGTACCAACAAAACGCCCGGCCATAAAGCAAATAGAACCTGCAATTAAAAATACGGAAGCGGTTTTTTCGTCCATAGCTGCCACTCGCTCGGCAAATAAAACAAAAAAGCCAAAAACACAAGCTTGCGCCCCAACATAAAAAAACTGGGCAAATACACCAGCCATTAATTCTTTCTCCCTAAGTAGTTCGCCAAATCTTTTAATAAACGACTTTTTATCATGTTGAGCTTGTCCTTCGCCTTCCTCAACAATAAGTGGTAATGGGGTTATAAAGATTAAAAGCGCGATGATTAAAACACCTGAACCAATTATTAAAAATGGCATTTGTACGGAGGAGGCTTCTTTATCCAGATAAGCTTTTAATTGAGGGGCTGTCATAGCAGCTTCTTGGGCGGCGGATAGGGTTATACCTGATAAGATAAATTCCTTGCCAACTATACCCGCTGTTACCGATGCTAAACCATTGAAGGATTGTGCCAAGTTTATCCTGCGGGCAGCTGAATTTGGGTCGCCTAAAACGCTGATATAGGGGTTTGCGGCGGTTTCCAAAAAAGCCGAACCACTGAACATGATGAACAATGCCAACAGGAAAAAACCAAAATTACGAATACCCGCGGCTGGAAAAAACAGAAACATGCCAGCCGAAACCAGCACTAACCCTAAAATAATTCCACCCTTGTAACCATACTTTTTCATGAATTGGGCGGCGGGTATAGGGAACAAAAAATAGGCTATATATGCTGCAAAATCGACAAAAGAGGATTGAAAAGTGGTGAGCTGACAAGCCTTTTTTAAATGAGGTATTAATACCGGGTTGAGGTTTAAAGCCAAACCCCAAATAAAAAACAAGGAGGTGATGAGGGCGATGGCAAAAAGCGTTTTATTTTTAGTCATGCAGGTGTTTTATAATTTTAATAATTGGTGGAATGAAAGTAATTATTAAAAATTAAAAACAAAGCAATAAATGGAATATTTATCATATTTCATTTATTGCTTCAGTTCATCTGCAACTAACAGCTATCCGTTTAATGCCTCCTCTTCAACCATTTTACCGTGTTTGCCGTTTTTAAAGGCTTTACGCGGGGTAAGGCCTAATAATTCAAACATGGCCATGTCTGTATCAAATGATGGGTTGGGTGTGGTCAGTAATTTTTCGCCTGCAAATATGGAATTCGCACCAGCCATAAAACAAAAAGCTTGTTCAACAACTGTCATTTCGGTACGACCAGCAGATAAGCGTACCACAGTTTTTGGCATAATAATACGAGTAGTAGCTACCATCCTCACCATATCCCAAACAGAAACCTTAGGCTGCTCGGCAAGTGGCGTACCTTTTACCGGAACCAATGCGTTAATAGGTACCGATTCGGGATGCTTGGGCAGGTTCGACAAGGTTTTCAGCATCGAAATCCGATCGTCAACCGTTTCGCCTAAGCCAATGATGCCACCGCTGCAAACGGTAATTTTTGCTTTGCGCACATGTTCCAAAGTTTTTAAGCGCTCATCATAAGTTCGGGTAGTGATGATGCGCTTGTAGTCTTCTTCGGATGTATCCAGGTTATGGTTATAAGCGTACAAGCCAGCATCGGCCAAACGTTGCGCCTGACGCTCGGTAAGCATACCCAAAGTACAACATACTTCCATATCCAGCTCATTAACAGCCTTCACCATATCAATCACCTTATCAAAATCTTTATTATCGCGTACCTCGCGCCAAGCGGCACCCATACACAGGCGAGAAGCACCACCTTCCTTGGCTTTTTGGGCGGCTAAAATAACCTCCTCTTTTGGCATAATGGCATGTACATCAACACCTGTATTATATCGGGCAGCTTGCGGACAATAAGCGCAATCCTCGGGGCAACCTCCTGTTTTAATGGATATTAATGAACTTATCTGTACCTCGGCATAATCCTTATTTTCGCGATGAACGGTAGCCGCTTCATAAACCAAATCAAGTAATGGTTTATGATAAATAGCGGCAATTTCTTCTTTCGTCCAATTGTATCTAATTTCAGTCATGTATTGTTATACTATTTTCTATTAGTGATGCAATAAAAGTTTGGTTGCAAACCAAAGCGGCAGTAAAAACCCAGCGCAATCTGTAAAGGTCGTTATGATGATAGACGATGCCACGGCTGGGTCAATACCCACTCTTTTTAATACCAATGGGATAGTGGCACCTGTTAGTCCGGCAACTATCAAATTTCCTGTCATTGCTAAAAATAACACCAAACCAAGTAAAACATTGGCATCATAAAACCAAGCAATGAAAAAAACGATGAGTCCATTACCTGCTCCATTTAGCATCCCAACTAAAAATTCTTTCAAAACGGTATCATAGGCTTGCTTATCGCTCAAATCGGTCAATGATATACGCCTAACCGTTACCGCTAATGATTGGGTAGCCGCATTACCACCCATACCAGCAATAATGGTCATATAAGCTGCCAAAATGGGTAATTGTTGTACCGTTGAATCAAAACTCCTGATTACAGAGGCCGCTAAATACGCGGTTCCCAAGTTTATAATCAACCAAGGCAGGCGACTTTTTACCGCGTCTTTCCAGTTACCGCCCAGTTCCTCATCTTCCGATACACCTGATATTTTCAAAATATCTTCGGTGTTTTCTTGCTCCATTACGTCGATGATATCATCAACAGTAACCCTGCCAAGCAAGCGCATATCATCGTCAACTACCGGGATGGTGGTCAAGTTATATTGCGATATCAAGCTGGCAACATCTTCTTGGTCGAGGTCAGCTTTAACAAACACAAAATCGGTATTGACCAAATCGCGTACATGCGCCTCCGCTTTTGCCTTTATGATGGATTTTATTGAAATAATACCTTGCAAAACATCATAATCATCCACCACATAAACGGTATAAAATTCCTCCATCTCTTCGGATTGGCGGATAATTTCATCAAGCGCATCCTTTTTATCAAGGTTGATGTTTATTTTTATAACATCCGAGTTCATGATACCACCCGCGGTATCCTCTTCGTATTTTAAAAGCGCACGGATGCTGCTGGCATCCTCCTCGTCAATATCCTCTAAAATTTCATGCTGTTCATCTTCGTCAAGCTGCGAAATAATGTCGGTAGCGTCATCATAATCCATCTCCTCCACAATCTCACTCCGCTTATCGGGATGCAGGTTGATTAAGAGTTCGCCGGCATTCTGGTCCTCGCCCATTTCGGCAATAACCTCCGATGCTACCTCTATGGGTAGGATATTGATGATGCGTTCTTTGTCTTCAAGTGGAAGTTTTTCGAACAACATGGCTATCTCCGAAGCATGATATTCGTTCAGAACGAGCTGTAATTCAGCATCATTACCTTCGAGTGCGGTTTTAATTCGCAGCAGGTCCGATTTATCTATTTCAAAAGATTGCATAAGCCACTAAAATACATAAATATTGGTAGCTTGCTTTAAAAATAGCTTTGTTTTTAAAATTTTATTGTTGTTAATCAATTTTGATATATCTTACCAAAACAAAAAAATGTTCCTAATTTTAGTTGATTTTAAAAATTTGTAATGCCTGTAGTAGAAAGCCCAAATAAGAGCAGATATAATTTAAAAAATTTGGTAAAAGATAGCACCAAACAAGGATTTGAGACTACTGCACTTACTTTGCTAAAAAAAATATCATCGAGCGATTTTGATGCTTGTTTAATAACGATGCAAACCAATTTAAATGGCTTAAACAGCCATCAGGTTGAGGAAAGGTTGGAAACAACTGGACTAAACGAAATTGTGAATGAGAAAGCCCCTGCATGGTATATCCAGTTTTTACAGGCTTTTATCGACCCTTTTATTGGAGTGCTTTTTATATTGGCTTCGGTTTCATTCATAACCGATGTTATTATCACAAAACCCGGAGAGCATGACTATACCACGGTTGCGGTAATCAGCACCATGGTGATGGTGAGTGTCATCATCAGGTTTTTGCAGGAATTTAGGAGTAATAAAGCAGCTGAAAAACTGAAGTCGATGGTAAAAACTACGGCTACGGTAATTAGGAATAACGAGAAAATAGAAATTGATATCAAGCAACTGATTCCGGGTGATATGATACAACTTTCGGCAGGGGATATGATACCTGCTGATATTAGGGTGCTGCAATCAAAAGACCTTTTTGTGAGCCAGTCGATGCTTACGGGTGAAGCACTGCCAGTTGAAAAGCTTTGTGAACCAATAACTGGTGATGAAAGCCAATCGCCTCTGGAATTAAATAATATTTGCTTTATGGGTACCAACGTGGTAAGTGGTACAGCAATAGCCATGGTGGTAAATACCGGGAGCAGTACCTATTTTGGCGCATTTTCAAAAACACTGGTAGGTAAACGTGCAGAAACAAGTTTTGACAAGGGAGTAAACAGTGTAAGTTACCTTTTAATAAGGTTTATGCTGGTAATGGTTCCTTTAGTATTTTTAATTAATGGTTTTACCAAGCATAACTGGCTAGACGCGTTTTTATTTGGAATTTCGATTGCCGTTGGGTTAACCCCTGCCATGCTGCCTATGATAGTTACCGCCAACCTTGCTAAGGGTGCGGTAAACATGTCGAAACGTAAAGTGGTAGTAAAACGATTGAATGCCATACAAAATATTGGTGCCATGGATATTTTATGTACCGATAAAACAGGTACCTTAACGATGGACAAGATTATTCTGCAAAAGCACCTTAATGTTTTTGGCTACGATGATAAAGAGGTTTTAAAATGGGCTTATTTAAATAGTTATTACCAAACCGGGCTTAAGAATTTGCTGGATATAGCAGTTTTAGAGCATGCAGATGTACATCCTTCTGTAAAAGATGGAAAGGATTACAAAAAGATTGACGAGGTACCTTTCGATTTTGAACGCAGGCGGATGTCGGTTATTTTGGAGGGACTAAACCATAAACACTTACTAATTTGTAAAGGCGCGGTAGAAGAAATTATTGATTTATGTACACATGCCTACGACCCAGGTGATGACAAAACCGTGGAGATTGATACTGACGCGATTGTGCCTATGGACGAAAAAATGAGGCAAATTGTATTGGATAGAACCAAGGAACTGAACGAGGAAGGCTTAAGGGTTTTATTGGTGGCTATTAAGGAATATGACGAACGCCCACTTACCTATGGGGTTGCCGACGAATGTAACATGACCTTAACAGGCTTCATAGGATTTTTAGACCCTGCAAAACCATCGGCAGGTTTAGCAATCAACGCCTTGAGAAAATTAGGGGTACATATTAAAGTATTGACTGGAGATAATGAAATAGTTTCAAAAAAAATCTGTCAGGATGTAGGTATTCCCATTGCCAATATAATGCTTGGTCGCGATTTGGACAGTATTGATGATGTAACCCTGGCCACTCAAATTGATGAGATTAGCATATTTGCCAAGTTAAGTCCCATTCAAAAATCGAGGGTGGTAAAAGTATTACAAAGCAAGGGGCATACTGTAGGCTTTATGGGAGATGGCATAAATGATGCAGGAGCTTTACGAGATGCCGATGTAGGAATATCAGTTGATACAGCGGTAGATATAGCCAAAGAAAGCGCCGATATTATTTTATTAGAGAAAGATTTATTGGTGCTACGAAAAGGGGTTATTTATGGCAGAAGAACCTTTGGCAATATCATAAAATACATTAAAATGACTGCCAGCAGTAACTTTGGTAACATGTTTAGCATGTTAGGTGCAAGCGCTTTATTACCATTTTTACCCATGCTACCCATACAAATATTGATTAATAATTTACTGTACGATATATCGCAAATATCTATCCCCTGGGATAGAATGGATGCTGATTACATAGAAACACCACGTAAATGGGATGCAGGTGGTATTGGCAAGTTTATGTTGTACGTTGGTCCGCTAAGCTCCATTTTTGATTATGCAACTTTTGCGGTACTCTGGTTTGTTTTTAAGGCAAACTCACCGGCGCATCAAAGCTTTTTTCAAACAGGTTGGTTTATCGAGAGCTTACTATCGCAAACATTGATAGTACACATGATTCGCACGCGCAAAATACCTTTTATACAAAGCTGGGCAACTGCACCTGTTTTAGCCTTGACCACCAGCATTATGGCTATTGGCATATTCATACCATTTTCGCCATTGGCCTCAGCTTTTAAATTACAACCCATGCCACTCATCTTTTTCCCTTGGTTAATCGGGATTTTGTTTGGCTATTGCTTTCTAACTCAACTGGTAAAAAATTGGTTTATTAAAAAGTTCGATCAATGGTTGTAGTAAGTCTTTGTTATTGAATAATGCACCTATTTTGTGCATTATTCAACAGTGTTTATGTTAATTTCTGAATGCGCCGTCTATTAGTTCGCCATAAAATTCCATCAAGTTTAAACCTGCAGCCCGCACTTGTTGTGGTATTAAGCTACCATTGGATTGCCCTGGGGTGGTATTAACTTCTATGAAGTAAAAATCATGGCTGCCATCTAACAAAATAAAGTCAACCCTCACCATCCCTTTGCAGTTGAGCCGGGTATAAATTTCAGTTAAAATTCCTGCGATTTCTTCTTGTTTATCAACTGGTAAATTGGCAGGTGTAATTTCTTCGCTAATTCCGGCGGTATATTTGGCTTCGTAGTCAAAAAACTCTTTCGAGCTTTTTATCTCGGTAGCTGGTAAAACTGTAATTTTACCGTTTAACCTAGCAATGCCTTGGCTAAATTCCCTTCCCTTAATAAACTCCTCTACCAAAACTTCATTATCCTCTCTAAATGCCTTTTTTAAAGCCTCCGGCAAAGCTGCAGCATTGTGCACCTTACTCATGCCTACACTACTACCACCGTTGTTAGGCTTCACAAAAAGCGGATATTTAAGCGTGGCTGATACGATGGCAACATCATGCATATCTCTTTCAAATAAACGCAGTGAACGGGCAGTATGCAAGCCGTGAATACCTTCCACAATTATTTTTGTAAAGGTTTTGCTCATTGTTAAGGCCGAGGTGGTGGCGTCGCAGGTATTATATGGTATTCCAAGCATGTCCAAATAACCTTGCATTTTGCCGTCCTCGCCGGGTGTACCATGTATGGTAATAAAGGCTAAATCGAATTTTATTTTTTCGCCATTCAAAACTATGCTAAAATCGTTTTTATCTACATTGGCTAATATTCCATCAGCCTTATAAAACCAGCCGTCACGACCTACCAAAATGGTATAAACCTTATATTTTTCAGGGTCTAAATTTGCCGCGATGTTTTTAGCACTATTGATAGAAACTTCATATTCACCAGAAAATCCTCCGGCTAAAAGGGCGATATTTTTTGCTTTCATACATGTCAAATATAAACCATTTTTTGATGGATGGTTTCTGAAATAAAAATCTTTTTGGGATGGTTTATGAAACTATTTGAATAATTGATAACTCCTTTTATTAAACATTAGATTTAACTTAAATTGGTCTAATAAGCATAAAATTCCAAAATTTTGAACTATGTTTGATTGTTTTTTATTACCAGCTATTTTTAAAACAAATGAATAAATTT
Organism: uncultured Mucilaginibacter sp.; assembly: GCA_903891475.1. GTDB lineage: Bacteria > Bacteroidota > Bacteroidia > Sphingobacteriales > Sphingobacteriaceae > Mucilaginibacter. The sequence continues at coordinate 83,218 of CAITEP010000030.1, read as the reverse complement.
TGGATTTATTTAAAAACCAAACAATTCAGAAACACCATCCTAATGGCGGTTGGGACGGTCCTTTTTGTTTTTTTACTTGCCTTTTTTAGTTTGGGTATTTATACCCGTCATGGTTCGGGCATACAGGTACCGCAACTACAAACACTCCCAATTGATAAAGCAATAGCCTTACTTAAAGCGCAGAATTTAGAATATAAAATTGATTCGGTATATGTTCCGGATGAAAAACCAGGTTCGGTGGTACAACAAGACCCAGACCCCGGAACGATGGTTAAGGAAAACAGGACTATATACCTAACTGTAGTTACCCGCATTGCTCCTAATGTAGCCCTCCCAGATTTGGAGCCTTATACCTACCGGGAAGCACTAGCAACTTTGTCGAATTACGGCTTAAAGGTTGGTGACACTACCTACAAGCCCGATATTGCAAAGGATAGGATACTAGAAGCACATTATAATGGTCAAGTAATTAAACCTGGCAGTAAAGTACCAAAGGGTTCAAAAATTGATTTGGTTTTAGGTAATGGCGAAGGAGCCAGTATGGTAAATGTACCAAATTTAATAAACCTGGATATTGATGCCGCTAAATTTGCCATTTTAGGTGCCAAACTAACCTTAGGCACCATTGTGTATAACGGCCCGGTAACTGATTCATCAACATTAAAAGTAATTGCGCAATCGCCAAACATGGTAGATTCAGCAAAAGTTAACATCGGGACTCGGATAAACATTACAGTTACCCAGTCTCAAAAGTAATTATCAATAAATTAACTGGTCATTAGGCAATCCATGTTATGAATGCATTGACAGTCCCCCTTCAATCGGTAAATTATGGAAAATAAAAAAGGTTCAACCGGAAATAAAAAAAAGACGGCAGCTATAGTAATTGTTTTATTGATTATAGGATCTTTAACCTATTACGGAGTAAATTACTATTTTAAATATTTTAGTCCGAATGTAAATGCCGGTCATGAATACCTATATATACGCACCGGCAGCAGCTTTAATGAGGTTTACAATACTTTAAAACAAGAAGACATTTTAAAGGACACCGCTTCCTTTTTATGGGCGGCACAAAAAATGAATTATACCAATCGGGTTAAACCGGGCAGGTATCGTCTTCATTCCGAATTAAGTAATAGAAAATTGATTAATATGCTTAAATCAGGTTCACAAGAGCCGGTTACTTTATCGTTTCAAAATTTACGTCTAAAGGAGCAATTTGCTGGTTTTGTGGGAAAGAAAATTGAGGCTGATTCTACTCAAATTATCCATTTGTTAGATTCAGAAGGGTTTGTGCACCAATATGGCTTTACCACCGAAAACGTGTATACCATGTTTTTACCAAATTCATACCAATTATTTTGGAATAGCAGCCCCGAAAAGTTTTTTAAACGGATGTATGAAAGTTATCACAAATTTTGGACACCCAAGCGTTTACACAAAGCAAGTGATATAGGTTTAAAACCTACGGAGGTTTCTGTTTTAGCAGCGATAGTTGATGCCGAAGCCCTGCACGATAGCGAAATGCCGACCATTGCAGGACTGTATTTAAACAGGCTGAAAAAAGGCATGAAATTAGAATCGGACCCAACGGTAATTTTTGCTAAAAATGATTTTACAATAAAACGTGTTTTGTCTCGCTATTTAAGTTTTGATTCACCTTATAATACTTATTTGCACACTGGTTTGCCACCGGGACCTATTATGATGCCTTCCATTAACGCCATTAATGCTGTATTGGATGCTAAAAAGACTAGTTATATATACATGTGTGCCAAGGAAGATTTTTCGGGTTATCATAACTTTGCCACTACGATGGCCGACCATTTGGTAAACGCGCATAAATTTCAACAGGCATTAAACGAAAGAAATATTAAAAAATAATGTTTGAACATGCTACTAAAATACGTGTACGCTATGGCGAAACCGACCAAATGGGATATATGTATTATGGTAATTATGCCCAATTTTATGAAGTAGGCAGGGTAGAGATGCTACGTAGCTTGGGGCTTACCTATAGTGGTATGGAACAATCGGGCATTATGATGCCCGTTTTAGAAATGAATTGTAAATATTTGAAGCCTGCCCTATATGACGAAGAAATTACGGTAAAGGTAATTTTAGAAAAGATGCCCGGAATAAGGATCCATTTTAAATACGAACTTTTTAACGAGAAAAATGAGCTGATAAACCTTGGCGAAACCTTATTGGTATTTATTAATATGAAAACCAATCGCCCTTGCATGCCAAATCAAGAATTTTTAAACAAACTAAAGCCATATTTTGAATAACATAAACAAATGAAATGGCTACACCGCGTATTATTGAAATTAGGTTGTTATAGAAGGATTGTTGCACGGTCAAAGAAAGTTGTTGTAAAGGGCTTTCAACCGCTCACAGTTTATCACCTTTTTGCCGCCATTGCTAACGAAATTAACGACCGTATATTAATTACTCGTGCCGCCGCATTGGCATTTAACTTTATGCTGGCCTTTTTTCCGGCAACCATTTTTATTTTTACCCTCATCCCCTACATCCATATTAATCATTTTCAGGATAATTTATTGAATCTGATTGCTACTATACTACCAAATAATACTTATGTAGCCTTCCAAACTACTTTAGAAGATTTGGTAAAACATCGTAATGGCAAGTTACTTTCCTTGGGTTTTTTATCAACTATGTATTTCGCTACTAATGGCTTGAGCAATTTAATGTCGGCTTTTAATAAATCGCAATTCATCATTGAAAAAAGAAGCTGGTTATTGAGGCGCATTATTGCCACCTGGTTAACGGTATTAATGAGTTTAATGCTACTCACTGCCATCACCATATTAACGTTTAGTACAAACCTTATACATTATCTAAAATCGCAAATTATAAGCGATAGCCACTTTTGGATTTACTTGATCATATCATTAAGATGGGTTATCGTAATGGCCATCTTTTTCGCATCTATTTCATTGCTATATCGGTACGCCCCGGCTAATAAAGAAAAGTGGAAATTTTTGAGTCCCGGTACCATTGTGGCAAGTTTACTTGCAGTATCAACCTCTATGGGCTTTGCCTATTACATTAATCATTTTGCCAGCTATAATAAAATATATGGCTCAATTGGTACACTTATTATTCTGATGCTTTGGCTTAACCTAAACTCCTTCATTCTGTTAATAGGTTTCGAAATAAATGCCCATATTGATTATACTAAACGAACCACAAAAAAGCCTATAAAACCGAGGCAAAACAAGTTTAAAACTGGCAAATAAATTTATATTCGGCGTTTAATTCTACTTTTTTTTACGAATTACAGCCCCAATTAATGGTGTTTCTTATTCGTAATTAGCGGAAAAATGAATAAATTATTAACCACACTTCTTGATTTAACACCAAATACATCACTAAGTCAATGAGTTAGTAATTAGTTAAAAAAAACTTAACATCAAGTTTGTCAATTCGCTATGGATTTGTACTTTTGCACCCGGAGAGCTGGCAGAGTGGTCGATTGCGGCAGTCTTGAAAACTGTTGAACTGTGAAAGGTTCCTGGGGTTCGAATCCCTAGCTCTCCGCTAAAGTGTAAACAATAAGCCCTATACATTGCGTATAGGGCTTATTTATTGGAATTAACTTTTATAAATCTTTCAATAGAAAATTGTCATTTCTAATAATTTCGAGAATGAAAACTATTTTATTTATCGAAATGTTCTCTTATTATTCGAGCTGCTTTGAAACAATTTTTTTGATTAAAATTCCCAATAACTCTAAGCACTTTAGAGACAAAACATGAAGGAGGGAAAAAATTGTAAATTTTGAAAAATTCAAAGCATATGACTCAATTTAGTATCGTTTGATATTAAATTCTTTCAACTTTAGGTAATAGCGCGGGGCTTATTTATTTCCTATAACAAAAACTCCCTAAGGATTATCAGTTCCGTTTGCGTTTGATACAATTTTTAGTTGTTTATTATTAAAATCGAATTGTATTAATCCACTTTTTAATAAAGCATTTTGCCCAATTACTAAGGGAGCTTGTAAGTTAGGAGTAACAGTTGCTTCAATATTTCTTAATTCCAATGTGCCGATTTTAACGCTATGTATTAAAAATCGGTTACTTTTTGGTGCACTTCCGTCGCCGAAATTAAATGGGCTTCCTTTTAACCAGTCAGCATCTGTAATTTGCTTGCCTTTTAGCAAACTTAAAGCAAATTCAGGCGAAATTTCGGTTTCGGGCAAACCAGTTTCCATATTTAACACTGTTTTTGTTGTTGCATTTACCAAGGCGGGGATTTGATAAATACCATTAGCATCGGCTACCATTTGTATAATGGTAGCTGATGATTTCTTTGTTTTAATATCGTCGTCCCCTATCTTTGTAAAGATATTGGTCTGACCGTCTTCTAATGAAATAATAAACTTGTTATCTATAAATTTCACCTCATGCTTTGCAATGCTCGGATGGTTTAAATTGCCAAAATTCCAAGTGGTAACATATTTATTGTCAGATTCAAACACCTTACCTTTTGACATGCCGGGGCTCCAATATTCTAAATTGCCTGATATATATACAACCTCAAAATGGTCGACAGAAAAGACCAAAGCTATGGTATAGTTTCTATTATTCGCATTAAGTTCGTAAAAGCCTTCGTGTACCCTTTTTACGCCTTTGGTCCACTTATTTTGAATTTTATCTAAAGTCCATTGCTGGTCTTGTGCAAAAACATCATTTAAGTAAAGAAATATGGAGACTAATAATATGAGTTTTTTCATAATTAAATAGGTTTGGGATATCTAATTAGTAAACATCCAATTATTTTCATTAGATAGATTTCCAAATTTATGGAATTTTAATAAAATTTATATAAATAATTGAAAAAAATAAAGGTAGATATATTATTAGTTTAAATAATTATCATATATGAGTTCTTTTTAATCTATTATTTAGCCTCAATATTTATCCATGCCCAAAAAACAGCTGTGAATAATCTCCAACTTATTTTTGCGAACAAAATTTAAATAGGCTTTTGCAACTGGAGATAACTGCTTATCAATTAGCCAAATAAGTCGCCAATCTGATTTAATTGGCAAACCAGGGTAAGGAATTATTTGAATTTCGTTATTAAGCAGTTCGTTTCTGATACCAATTAAAGGCATTATTGAACAGCCAAGGCCAGCTATAACTGCTTGCTTAACTGCCTCGTTGGAAGTCAAGACAATTCTTTTTTTTAATGATACTTGGTTTGCTTCAAAAAATCCCTCCATTATCATTCTGGTTGCCGAGCCTTCTTCGCGAAAAAGTACAGGAGATGAATTAAAAATATTGTTAGCGTTTAAATCATCTTTTGCACTATTAACTAAATATAATTTATTTTCCATCAACAACTCTTCTTCCACTTTCAATTTCTCTGGTAAAATAGAAACAAAACCAAAATCAACTTCATTATTTTCTAGGCTTTCAATTACTCCTGCCCTATTTATTACATCAATTTGAAGATCAACACCCGGATGTAATTTTAAAAAATCACTTAAAAAATAAGGCATGATATACTTACCGGTAGATACAATTGATAAACTAATTTTGCCCGATAAAATTCCTTTAAAACTTTCAGTCTTGTAGTTTATTTCATCTAACTTATCTAAAATATCATGTACAATTTTTACAATTTGTCTACCAAAATCTGTTACATATAATTGTCTTCCAATTACTTCTGTCAAAGGTATTTCAAATTGATCCTGAAAATTTTTTAATTGGATTGATACAGCAGGTTGTGTTAAATAAAGTGCTTCTGCTGCTTTGGTAATACTCTGTAATTGAACAACTTTGGCAAATACCTTTAGTTGGTGGACCGTATAATTCATAAACTTTATTTATGTTAATCATTAAAAGTATAAATAAAAATTAATATAAACAAGCCTATACTTTTGTATTACCAAATTAGATATAAATAATTATGAAAAAAATTACAATTGCAAAAGGCGACGGAATAGGTCCGGAAATTATGGATGCCACACTTAAAATTATTTTAGCTGCAGGAGCTCAAATAGAAATTGAAGAAATAGAAGTTGGCGAAAAGGTGTATTTATCCGGTAATACCTCTGGCATAGCCAAATCATCATGGGATAGTATTTTAAATACCAAAGTATTTTTAAAAGCTCCAATTACTACCCCCCAAGGCGGTGGCTATAAAAGCCTCAATGTAACTACCCGTAAAATGCTTGGTTTGTTTGCAAATGTTCGGCCTTGTATAAGCCTACATCCATTTGTTAAAACAAAACATCCAGAACTTGATTTGGTGATAATTCGTGAAAATGAAGAGGACTTATATGCAGGAATTGAACACCAACAAACTAATGAAGTGGTTCAATGTCTAAAATTAATTAGTCGCCCGGGTTGCGAAAAGATAGTTAGATATGCATTTGAATATGCAAAAAGCTATAATCGTAAAAAGGTAACTTGTTTTACCAAAGATAATATCATGAAACAAACAGATGGTTTGTTCCATGCCATATTTGATGAAATTGGACTAGAGTATCCGGAAATTGAGAAGGAACATTGGATTGTAGATATTGGTGCTGCAAAAATGGCCGATACACCTGAGACTTTCGACGTAATTGTAACACTCAATTTATATGGCGACGTATTATCGGATGTGGCTGCTCAAATTGCAGGTTCGGTTGGGTTGGCTGGTTCCGCCAATATTGGGGAAGAATTTGCCATGTTTGAAGCAATACATGGTTCGGCTCCCCGCCGTGCCGGTCAGAATGTAGCCAATCCGTCAGGCCTGTTACAAGGAGCTGTTTTAATGTTAAACCATATCGGGCAAAATGAAATAGCAGAAAAAGTGCAAAATGCATGGCTTAAAACTTTAGAAGATGGTGTACATACTTACGATATTTTTAAAGAAGGAACAAGCAAGGTAAAAGTAAGCACCAGCGAATTTGCAGATGCGATTATCAACAATCTAGGTAAATCTCCAAATACTTTAAAAACAGCGAATTATGCCGAATCTAAACCAATACAATTAAAATCCTATGTAAGAAAGCCATCCACAAAAAAGGTATTAAAGGGAGTTGATGTATTTTTGCATTGGAATGGATTAAATGTTGATGAATTAGGAGAAATTCTTGGAAACCTAAAAACAAATAATCTCAATTTAAATATGATTTCTAACAGGGGGATTAAAGTTTGGCCAGAAGGATTTAAACAAACTTTTTGTACCGATCATTGGCGCTGCAGGTTTATTGCTGAAAAGGCCGAACGACTTTCAAGTATGGAAATAATACAAATTCAGGAATTGGCCTTACAAAAAGGTTTGGATGTTATTAAGACTGAAAACTTATATGAGTTTAACGGAAAAGCAGGTTATTCATTAGGGCAAGGGCAATAAATTATTAAATATGGAATTACAACTTATTAAGGGAAGTTTTGAATTGAATGAGGCTGTTAGTTTAATTACAAAATTGGTAGAAACAAAAATAAAATACCTGGAAAATAAAATAAGCATACACGACTCGGTAATTGAGGAGGATATAAAAATGGTTGAAAAAAGAATTATAGAACTCCAAAACCAATTAAAACAACTTAGGGAACAAATACTTCAACAAAATAAAAGTGTTGAAATAAATGCAACAATAGCAGTAACATGAAATAAAGATTTTCAAAAGTTTTTTAAATATTTATTTCCACTAAAAAAATAAATCCCATAATGGAAGAAAACCAAATTTTCAAGCTAATGGAAGGTGAATTTAAAATTTCGGAAGCTCAAAATATTATTTTGAATTTTTATGCCGAAAAAATCAAATTTCATAATCGACATTTATTGCAGATGAAATTGAAAAATGATGCGCAAACTCACCAAATTGAGATGAAATTACAGCAATTAATCTCTTCAAGAGATTCTGTGATTGATTTATTAAATAAACACATTAATTCAAACCAAACGGTAACGGTAAAGGCAGACATTGCGCTTAGTTTTAATAGCTAGAAAATTTAAAAAATTATATATACCATTGTGTTTTATAATTTGCTTAATAAACTATGCAACCATATATTTTGGGGATTGATATTGGAACTGGAAGTACCAAAGCCGTGGCGGTGAGTTTAAAAGGCGAGCCAATTGCGGAATCACAATTTTACTACCCAATTAGTAACCCTGAGCCTGGATATAGCGAACAAGAACCAAACCAAATTTTAGATGCGTTTAAACAATGTATTTCTAGTATTCAAACACATATTGGTGAAAGTCCGTTAGCTATTAGCCTGAGTTGCGCGATGCATTCCATTTTACCTGTTGATACTAAAGGAAACGCTTTGGCAGCGATAATGACCTGGGCCGATTCAAGGAGTGAAGTAATTGCAGAAAGGCTTAGATTTAGTGATGATGGCGAAATGTTATATCGTAGCAACGGAACTGCCATTCATGCCATGTCGCCGCTTTGCAAAATTATATGGATGAAGGAAAACAAAACTAGTCTATTCAAAGCAACTTTTAAATTTATATCCATTAAGGAATTTATATGGCACTATTTATTTAGTGATTTTGAAGTGGATTATTCTGTGGCATCCGCCACAGGATTATTCGATATTTTGAGCCTAAAATGGGATACCAAAGCATGCGAATTAGCAGGTATAAGTACCAATCAACTATCCAAGCCTGTAAATACTACATATTTGCGATTTGGACTAAATGAAAAAGCACAACAAGTGTTAAAACTACCACCTGAGACTAAATTTATTATTGGCGCTAGTGACGGTTGCTGCGCTAATTTAGGAAGCAATACCATTAAACCCGGTGTTGCCGCAATTACCATCGGAACCAGTGGAGCGGTAAGGATTACTGGGAGACAACCCGTTTACAATTTTGATTCAATGACCTTTAATTACCTATTAAATGAGCATACTTTTGTAAGTGGCGGAGCAGTCAATAATGGTGGTATAGTATTTAAATGGTTGGTAAATACATTTTTAACAGAAAAGTTTGAAAATGAGCAAGATGCATACTCAAAAGTATTTGAAGATATTAACACTGTTAATGCTGGTAGTAATGGATTGATTTTTTTACCCTATTTATATGGCGAACGGGCACCTATATGGGATACTAAAAATTGCGGGGTGTTTTTTAATATAAAACCCAACCATACCCAGGCACATTTTTTAAGAGCAGGTTTAGAGGGTATTTGTTTTGCTTTGTTGCATGTATTGGAGACTATTGAAACCTCGTCTGCTCCAATTAATCAATTAAATATAAGTGGCGGATTTATAAACTCACCTACCTGGGTACAAATACTTGCAGACATTACCGGGAAAAAGCTCTCAATTGTTCAAACTGAGGATGCTTCGGCTATAGGTGCCATTTACTTAGCTATGGAAGCACTCGATATTGAAAAACCTCAAAATGAGTATCAGAAATTTATTGAACCGAATTTAAATCTTCACCAATCGTATATACATTCGTTTAAGATATTTAAACTGCTGTATACTAATTTGAAAGATACGATGCATTTGGTTAATAATCAGCTTAAATAAGTTTTAACATTCCTAAAAAGGGAAAATCAATACAGGCACGGTGATGTTTGATGGCAAATTCTCGGTAATGTAAGTGCCTATTATTTCTTCAAAATGGAAGCGATGGTTTACCACTACTAATAAATCATTATGTAGGCCATTAATAAAAACATCAACTGCCACAGTTAAGTCGCGCTCACGGATGTTATTAAAATACAAGTTTTCATAACTTACATTTAGAGCTACCTCTTCATTAAAAATATTCAGGGCATATTGCTCAGCCATGTGAGGTAAACCTTTGGCAGTTAGGTGGGCAATCATTAAATCGGCATTCAGGGGTTTGGCTAGCTCGGCCAAGTACTTCACAATTTGTATGCGGCAATACCTTAAATCGGCCAAATAAACCATACGCTCCATATCCTTAATTTTCCAATCGAATGGAATAAGCATTAAGGGACAAAGCACCTTATTTAAAACAGTTTGAATCTTTATTATCTTGTTATTATTCGGTTCAACCACCTCATTTGTTACCCCTTTAATAAACATCCAAATACCGTTTTTATTGATTAATTCGGCAATGGCACTTTCGTCCATACTGTAGATATCAGTTTCAAGTATTTCAGGTTTAAATACTGTATTGCTTTTGTTGAGCAATAACCTTAAATGGTAAGATAAATCAGGATTAAAATCATCATTAACCGTATCAGGAGAAAAGTTACCGACCGGCACTAACTCTACATTTTTAGTATCGGTTATGTAAAAATTGCCTAACAAAATATTCATCCTAAGGTTGGTTGCTAGCGATAAGGCAAATTCAGCCGCATGCTTTGCTTCGGCCTTATTATCATTTATTACAAAGATGGTTTTCATGGCTTCTCAAGTTAAGATGACGGTTAATAAAAGTAAAGTTAACCATCCCCTCAACCAAAAAAACTGACGAAAATCACTTTTTAACTAATTTACTATCAAATAATTGTAATAATAACCCTCCATTTGTGAATTATTATTACAATTTGATGCAAACCCTTAAAAAGTATAGCTATCCTTTGTACATAATTTCATAATATTCATCCGCCATTCGTCCGGAATCAAAAGTTGGGACAATTTGGTTAGCGGCATTTTTAACTATTTTTTGCCACCCTGCTGGGTTATTGTAATAAAGAGGCGCTACAATATTTTCTAAACTGTCCAATAAGTTGTTATTCTCCACTTGGTCTTTTTCGCTGTAAGATAACTCATCATCAGCTTTTTGTATTACAAAACAGTTTTCATTATCCTTTGCAAACTCCGGCACCCAGCCATCGGGTAAAGAAAGATTGATTGAGCCATTCATTGCCGCAGCCATACCGCTAGTGCCTGATGCCTCATGGTACATTTTAGGATTGTTTAACCACACATCCGAACCTTTTTTTAGCAAGGCAGACAGACCCAATTCATACCCGGTTAGTACCGCGCAGTTAGCCAATGGCTTTACCCTGTTTATTATTTGGTTGAAGAGACCTATAGCTCCATAATCTTCGGGGTATGGTTTACCTGCCCAAATAATTTGGATGGGATGTTCTTGGTTATTAATCAGATTTAAGAAACGGTTCCAGTTAAACATCACTAAATCTGCACGTTTATAACCTGCAAAACGCCTTGCCCAAACTATGGTTAAAACATTTTCATCAAATAACTTACCACATTGATCAGCAACTACCTTAAAAAGATCTTTTTTCATTTCCTTTTTACGGAGAGCCAATTTTTGGTCATCGTTTGTTAATAAAGCAGCCTCAAAGGCATTGTCTTTCCAATAGGTTTTATTTTGGGCATTGGTGATAGATGTGATTTCGCAAATACCAGGATTATGCCCCCACATTTGATTAGCAACATCTCCATGAATTTTTGAAACACCATTGGCCTTGCGGGCGAATTTCAAGGCACCAAGTGTATAATTAAAGCTATCGCCCTCCAAGCCTAAAACATATTTTACCTCATGCTCCTGCATATGATAGAAAAAAGACATGTCTTTTAAGATGGCGTAGCTATGCGATTCATTTCCAGCCATCTCGGGGGTATGTGTAGTAAATACTACCCTCTTTTTAACTTCTTCTAAGCTTTTATGTTTGGCATACAGATAAAAGTTAAGCGGAATGGCATGCCCTTCATTCATATGGTAAACCTCAGGGGTTAATTCCATTAAATCAAGCAGCATGGCGCCTCCTATACCCAAAATAATACTTTGTGCAATTCGGGTTGCCTCGTTGCTATCATATAAACGGTGGGTAATAGTGCGTGATAGGTTATCGTTTTCGTCAATATCGGTAGTTAATAAAAAAAGTGGTGCCGAGCCAAATGTTTCGGGTTTAAGCAAATAGGCTTTTACATGTACCGGGGTATCATGCACTGGTACTGTAAAAACTATTCCCGTATCAACCAAATAGGAATACTTTTTTTCAATAAACTCAGGCTTCATCTGAGCCTGTTTATCTCTTAGCTGGTCGTAATAACCATACGTCCAAAGCATACCTATACCTACTAGGTTTTGTTTTAATTCAAAGGCACTGCGTAAATGAGAACCCGCCAAAAAGCCTAAACCACCACTATATAGTTTTAAGGATTGGTCGATGGCAAATTCCATCGAGAAATAGGCAACCGGTTTTTTATATTTTTCATTAATGGGAAAGCCAAAAATTTCGTCTCTTGTTAACATATTTAAAATCAATAGTTTATTACAAATTTAATTTATTAATAGGATGTTTATTGTCATAAAAAACAGTCCATTTTTTCGGCTCTAATATAGTATCCTCTAACTTTGTAATGCTTTAAATTTGAAATTAATTTTTGGCAGCATCCCATTTCCAGTTTAATATTTCGGGCATATCTTTACCATTGGCTCTTATGTATTGTTTATGTTCCACTAATTTATCCATCAATTTTTGCTTTAAATAGACGCCTTTGCTACCAGTTTTCGGAAGACGATCAATCACATCCATCACCAAATGGAAACGATCCATTTCGTTTAAAACAGTCATATCAAAAGCGGTGGTGATAGTGCCTTCTTCCTTATAACCCCTTACATGGATATTGTTATTGCTTACCCGATTATATGTTAAACGATGCACCAACCAAGGATAACCGTGAAAGGCAAAAATTACAGGTTTATCGGTAGTAAATAATTCGTTAAAATCTTGGTCGCTTAAGCCATGCGTATGCTCTGTATTTTTTTGCAATTTGAACAGGTCCACCACATTAATTACCCTCACTTTTATTTCTGGCAAGTTTTCATGAATAATCTTAACTGCCGCTAATGTTTCGAGTGTTGGTACATCACCACTGCAGGCCATTACTACATCGGTTTCACAATTAAGATCGTTGCTGGCCCAATCCCAAATACCAATTCCCTTGGTGCAATGTTCCACTGCCTCTTTCATGCTTAACCATTGCGGTGCAGGGTGCTTTGCTGCCACAATAACATTTACATAATGCCTGCTACGCAAACAATGATCCATTACAGAAAGTAAACAATTGGTATCAGGCGGTAAATAAACCCTTACAATTTCGGCTTTTTTATTCACAACTACATCCATAAAACCTGGATCTTGATGGGTAAATCCATTATGATCCTGCCTCCAAACAGTAGAGGTTAATAAGATATTTAATGAGGCCAATTTAGGTCGCCACGCCAGCTCTGAACTCATTTTTAACCATTTGGCATGTTGGTTAAACATAGAGTCGATGATATGGATAAAGGCCTCATAGCAATTAAATATGCCATGCCTGCCGGTTAGTAAATAACCTTCCAGCCAACCTTCACATTGGTGTTCGCTCAACATTTCCATTACACCGCCATCATCAGCCAAAAACTCATCATGTGGGTCGATTGGTGCCAACCACTGCCTAGTGGTTGCCTCAAACACCACATCCAAACGATTTGATACGGTTTCATCGGGACCAAAAATCCTGAAATTTCTTTTTTCCTGATTTTGCTTGATCACATCCCTCAAAAATCTTCCACAAACATAAGTATCGCCCTCTCCTCCCATTCCTCGTTGGGTTAATTGGATGGCATAATCTTGAAAATTTGGCAATCGTAAATCTTTCAATAAAATCCCCCCATTGGCATGCGGATTCGCACCCATTCGCTTTTCACCTTTAGGTGCCAAATCCGCCAGTTCCTTTACTAATTTGCCGTTTTCATCAAATAATTCTTCAGGGTGGTAGCTTTTCAACCAATCTTCCAGCATTTGCAAATGAGCTGGTGGAGTGCTGGCTGAAACTGCTAAAGGTATTTGGTGCGCTCTAAAATTACCTTCAATTTTATGACCATCCACTTCTTTAGGGCCTGTCCAGCCTTTAGGCGATCTTAACACAATCATAGGCCAAGTTGGGCGTTCCAAGTCATTTTTTTCTTGGTATTCATACTTTATTTGTTTTATGCGTTGTATAACAATATCGAGCGTTTCGGCCATTTTTTGGTGCATGGCCATTGGCTCTTCCCCTTCCACAAAAAACGGCTCCCAACCATAGCCTTTAAATAATTGTTCTAGCTCTTGTTGCGGAATGCGAGCAAGCAGGGTTGGGTTTGATATTTTGTAACCATTTAAATGCAGAATAGGTATCACTACCCCATCAGTTTGCGGATTCAAGAATTTGTTTGAGTGCCATGCGGTTGCCAAAGGCCCCGTTTCGGCCTCACCATCGCCCACCACACAAGCAACAATTAAATCGGGGTTATCAAACACGGCACCAAATGAATGACTTAGTGAATAACCCAATTCGCCACCCTCATGCATAGAGCCTGGTACTTGGGGCGAAGCATGACTTGAAATTCCTCCCGGATACGAAAATTGGGTAAACAGCTTTTTAAGACCACTTTCATCTTGTGTGATGTTCGGATAAACCTCGGTATAAGTACCTTCCAAATAGGTACTCGCAACCACAGCTGGTCCTCCATGCCCCGGACCAGAAACATAGAGCATATTTAAATTAAACTTATTAATAACCCTATTTAAATGCGTATAGATAAAATTTTGGCCTGGTGTAGTTCCCCAATGCCCAAGCAACATATTTTTAACATGCTCAAGTTTTAATGGCTCCTTTAATAATGGATTATCTCGAAGATATAATTGTCCAACCGATAGGTAATTTGCCGCCCGCCAATAAGCGTGTAAAAGTTCAATCTCCTTTTTACTTATTTTATTTTCGGTTTCGGAGGTCTTTAATGCTGAATCCATAATTTAATAATTGAAGGGTTTTCGGGAGTTTAAAATTTATATTTTATAGAAAAGTAGTTCGATTTATCTTACTCAAATTTCGGACTTAAAACACTCGAAAAAATAATACAGATTATTAAAATTAATGCTGTAAAACAAAACCAAGTATTCATAATTGGAATCGTTTTAATTTCAATTAATTGAACATGAGATGCCATTACAATGTTTGGTGCTACTTAAAATTTATTTTTCGACTTGGGTTTTATTAAATAAATTTATCCATTATAATGTTATTAATCAGTTACTTAAATCCCAATTTTTAACTAAAACAGACGTAAAAAATTTAATTTAAAAATTTTAAAACAAAAATCAATTTTGGTTGTATTAAGTCTAATAACCTCAATCATAACATAATTTCTCAATTAAAAAGTGATTGAAATCATGTTTTAGAGTTGAAATATATTACTTTTACTTAGCCTCGGTTTTTGTTATTTGCAATCCAAATAATACCTCGAGGACACATGGAGACCGTAATGGAAAATGCTGCCTTACTAAAAGCGATCATTGAAAATGCTATTGATGGTATTATTACTATTGATGATTGTGGAATTGTTGAATCTATCAATCCTTCGGGTTGTAGTTTGTTTGGATACCAGCCAGATGAAATTATTGGCAAAAATATTTCGGTATTGATGCCACAACCCGATAAAGCTAATCACGATCAATATATAAAACGTTATCAGGAAACAAGTAAACCTCATATCATTGGCATTGGTCGCGAGGTAACTGGCTTAAGGAAGGATGGAAGTAAATTCCCGTTCAGGTTAAGCGTGAGTGAGGTTAAATATTTAGGCAGAAAAATATATGCGGGCTTTATACACGATACCTCCCGACAACGAGAAGCAGAAGAACGCCTAAAAGAATACACCACCCATTTGGAAGACTTGGTTGAAGAGCGTACCAAATCATTAAAAAATACGGTTTTAGCCCTTGAAGCAGCTAAGGAAGAGGTAAGCCTATCGCTCGAAAAAGAAAAAGAGCTTGGTCAGCTTAAAAGCAGGTTTGTATCCATGGCTTCGCATGAATTTCGGACACCATTAAGCGCCATACAATTATCCTCCTCATTAATTGATAAGTATGCTGCAAATTTAAATTCGCCCAATATAGTTAAGCATGTTGCCAAAATTAAAAACGCGGTTGGTAATCTTACCACCATTTTGAATGATTTCCTATCACTCGAAAAACTCGAAGCCGGAAAGGTTGAACCAAGTTTTACCAGCTTTGATTTGGTGAACCTTGCCGAAGAGATTACCGAGGAAATGCAATTAATGGCCAAACAAAATCAAAATATAATTTACCAACATACAGGTACCAGCAGCGTAATAAAGCTAGACCCTAATTTGCTGAAGAATTGCATTATTAACCTGATTGCCAATGCCATCAAATACTCGGGCGAGAATACATTTATTGAGTTTAATACCGAGATGAAACCCGAAGAATGTGTTATTACTGTAAAGGATAACGGCATTGGCATTCCCGAAAGCGACCAAAAAAACTTATTTGAGGCATTTTTTAGGGCACATAATACCGGGAGCATTCCGGGTACCGGATTGGGGCTAAACATTGTAGCCCGCTATACCAGGTTAATGAACGGGAAGGTAAACTTTAAAAGCATTGTTAATAACGGCACTATATTCACTATTTCATTTCCAATACTATGAGCAAAAAAGTTTTAATTATTGAAGATAATGTTGACATCCGCGAAAACATTGTAGAAATTTTGGAATTATCTGGTTATACCACTTTTGCGGCAAACAATGGTAAAACCGGGGTTGAATTGGCTATAAAAAATACGCCGGATATTATTCTGTGCGATATCATGATGCCAGATTTGGATGGCTATGGCGTTTTGTTTATGCTAAACAAACATCCGGAGACTGCGGCCACCCCGTTCATTTTTTTAACAGCTAAAGCCGAACGTATTGATGTTAGAAAAGGCATGGAAATGGGTGCCGACGATTACCTGACCAAACCTTTTGACGATATGGAACTTTTAAGCGCTATTGAAAGCAGGCTGAAGAAAAAAGAAATACAACAAAGTTTCTATAGCAAATCACTCGACCAGCTAGATACCATTATCTCAAGAAATGGCGGTTTAGAGGAATTAAAGAAAACCATTCAAGAACGTAAGAGTCGCCAATTCAAAAAAAATCAGGTGATTTACTATGAAGGCGATAAGGGAAATGGCTTATACTTAGTTTTAAGTGGAAAGGTAAAAACCATGAAACTGGCCGAAGACGGTAGAGAATTGATGACCGGCATTTATGTTGGTGATGATTATCTAGGAATTAACGCCATGTTGGCTAACGAACCCTACCATGACACAGCCAAAGCATTGGAAGATAGCACATTATGTCTGATCCCAAAAGAACAACTGGAGCGCTTGTTAAACTTATACCCAGAAGTCACCAAAGCATTCATAAAACTATTGGCTAATGATATTAGGGAAAAAGAAGAGCAATTGATGCAGTTGGCCTACCATTCGGTGCGGAAAAGAATGGCTGAATCAATGCTACGTTTATATAAAACCCAACATTCCGATACAGATAGCTTCAAAATTACCCGTGAAGACTTGGCAGCCATGGCTGGCATTGCTACCGAAACAGTGAGCCGAACCTTATCTGATTTTAAGGATGAGGGACTGATAGAAAAGAAAGGTAGCATAATTACTTTACTTGATTTAAACCGCCTGGCCAAAATGAAAAATTGATTTAAATCACTTTTTCGTCTGATTTTACTCATAAGTGTATTGTTTTTGATTCAATAGCTTTGTTTTGTACATAAACTATTTGAGGATGAAAGCAGTTGCCTACAGTATAAAACTTTTTGAAAAAGAATTTCTTGCTAAAGCAAACAAAAAAAAGCACGAAATAACCCTTATTTCAAATCCATTAAGTTTTGATACGGCAAATTATTCGCAGGGAAAAGAAGTAGCGATAGTTTTTACCAATGATGATTTGTCGGCTCATGTTATTGAAAAGCTGGCTAGTTACGGTATTAAATACATCCTCACACGCACTGTTGAAACCGACCATATTGATTTATTGGCTGCAAATAAATTCGGTATACAGGTTGTTCATATCAAATCATATTCTGCATTAGCAATTGCCGAACATGCCGTTGCCTTGGCTTTCGCACTAAATCGTAAATTACTACAAAACGAACTCTTCAAGCACCATTTTGAATACCGTAACGATGAATTTATCGGCTTTAACTTTTATGGAAAAACGGTAGGCATTATTGGTTTGGGGCATATAGGCAAGGCGGTGGCCAACATTTACCATGGAATAGGTTGCAAAATTATTGGTTATGATGTTAAACATTATGATGATATGCCCTTTATCAAACAAGTATCAATTAATGAACTTTTAAGCACTTCGGATATTATTTCGGTACATGTTCCACTAAACAGTACCAGCAAAAACCTTATTAATCGCGAAACTATCTATAAAATGAAAGATGGCGTTATGCTGATTAATGCTTCAAGAGGGGCTGTTTTGAATACGGTTGATGCGCTTGCGGCCATTATAAGTCATAAAATTGGCTATTTAGGCTTAGATATTTATGAATATAAATATGATGGTAAATTAGGGGACGCCGACTTTTTAACCGACCCTATGCTGAGCGATTTGTTGGTTCAACCAAACGTATTAATTACCCCAAATCAGGCTTATTTAACCAAAGAAGCCCTACAAGATATTGCCGACCAAACCATTAATTGTTTAGATATATGGCAAAAAAAAAGTTCCGAAAACGGGTTGAATAACCCGGTATTGGTTACTGTATAAATTAGAAAATCAAAATTAATAAAACGGCATTATGCTTAAAGAGATAATGAATCATCATACCCTTACCGAAAAATACAACGTACCTGCACCCCGATACACCAGTTACCCAACCATGCCCTATTGGGATTTAGAAACCTTTAGTGTTGAAAAATGGAAACAAACGGTTAAGCGTTCAATTTCTGAAAGCAACAACACCGACGGGATAAGTTTATATATACACCTCCCGTTTTGCGAAAGTTTATGTACTTATTGTGGATGCAATACCCGCGTTACCAAAAACCATGGGGTGGAGCTACCTTATATTGAGGCTGTTTTAAAAGAATGGCAAATGTATTGCGCCATTATGACCGAAACCCCGGTAATTCGCGAAATACATTTGGGTGGAGGGACGCCAACTTTTTTCAAGGCCGAAAATTTAAAAATATTGATTGATGGACTATTAGAGCATTCCATTATCCATAAAGATGCGGAATTTAGCTTTGAAGCGCACCCGGCAAATACAACATTCGACCATCTACAAACCTTGTATAACCTTGGCTTTAGGCGCTTAAGCTTAGGCATACAAGATTTTGACCCGAATGTACAATTTATCATAAACCGTCAGCAAAGTTTTGAGGATGTTAAATCGGTTACTGATAATGCCAGGCTGATTGGTTATACCTCCATTAATTATGATTTAATATACGGCTTGCCGCTACAAACGCTAATGGGTTTAGAAAACACCATAAATTTGGTAAACACACTCCTACCCGAACGCATTGCATTTTACAGCTATGCACATGTGCCTTGGATAAAACCTGGTCAGCGTAAATTTACTGAGTTGGACTTGCCCGATGCGCAAACAAAGCGTAAATTATATGAAACCGGTTGCCAGTTATTAAAGCAAAACGGCTATCAGGAAATTGGCATGGATCATTTCGCGCTGCCCAATGACGAACTTTTTTTGGCTGAATTATCGGGTAACCTGCACCGCAATTTTATGGGTTATACCCATCATCATAACCAGTTATTGGTAGGGCTAGGGGTATCATCCATTAGCGATTCGCTTTATGGTTTTGCCCAAAATGTGAAGGTGGTGGAGGAATATTTAAACTTGATTAATAACGGACAATTACCTGTATTTAAAGGTCATATTTTAACTGAGGAGGATTTGCTAATCCGAACCGTGATATTGGATGTAATGTGTAAAGGTGCCACCAAATGGACGATGGATTTGATAGGCAAAAGCTCTGCACTTACCCTAAGCATGGAAAAATTAGTACCCTTGGCCAATGATGGGCTCATTGAACTTAGCGAAACAGGTTTAAAGGTAACACCTATTGGCAAACGCTTTTTAAGAAATATTTGTATGGCCTTTGATGCCCGCCTATGGAAAAAAGAGCCTGAAACAAGGTTGTTTAGTATGGCGGTGTAAGGGGGCTTTTCTTATTTTAATGATGAATTTATAATGTCTGTGGTGACACAGACATTGGTGGGGAGGATTGTGCTTTATGTTACCTCCTTTATCTGTGTCTTCACTGACAACTTACACCCAATATGAAAATTATTCTTATTTTAATGACGAGTTTATAATGTCTGTGAAAACACAGACATTTGGGGGGGGATATTGTACTTTATGTTTCCCCTATTTCCTGTTTCCTCACAGACAATTTGTAGCTAATCCTTTGTTTGTGTCTTTACAGACAATAAAAAAAACCATCCGTTGTCTGTGTCTTCACAGACAACTTGAACCCCAAATTAATTAATTTTTCAAAATCATTTTCAATTCCAACAAAAAACCATTACCGATTGTTTTATAATTAAAGCTTAATTCTTAACTTCAATGATGGAATTGAATATAGTTTACTTTTACACAGCTACCATTCTAAATTAGGATAACTTATTATCCGACAATAAATTCAAAAACATTATTATAGAAAGTCTAACATATTTGGTCAAAAATGGAAAAATGAAAGTTTATGGCTTTGTAATTATGCCAAACCACTTGCATATCATTTTTAAAAACTTGGAAAAGAATGGTAGAGAAATGCCATATGCAAGCTTCATGAAGTTTACAGGACATTCATTTTTAGAGGAATTAAGAAAAAATGATAGTACACTCACTAACAAATTTAAAGTAGAACGGCTCAGTAGAAATCATCAATTTTGGCAGAGGAACAGTCTTCCAATAAAAATGTATGATAGGGAAATTCTTGAACAAAAATTAAATTATATCTATCTTAATCCCCTACAAAAACATTGGAACTTAGTTACTGACCCGAATGATTACTATTATTCATCTTGTTCGTTTTATGAAAAAGAAGAAATCAAGTTTACTTGGTTATCAGATTATAGGGACGAGTTTTGATTCTTTTATTGCAAGTAATAATTCGTCTTAAAATCTCAATCGCACTTAACCACCCCTACTTGCTGTTTTGCCGGACTTAAATATGGGATATTTAAGTTTAACCCTCGTAAAATAAACCAACAGCCCAAGCATACCATTACATAGGGAATTCCCTTATTAATTTTACGCCGAACTGTCGGCCCGGCAAAGGCGGAGCTGATGGTAGCCACAAGCATTAATGGGAAAGTGCCAGCTCCAAAAAAGAACATGTATTGTGCCGAATTGATGGGCGATGGCGTATTTAATGCACCAATTAAGGCCAAATAAACAAAGCCACAAGGCAAAAAACCATTCAATAAGCCAATTATAAAATGTCCTGCCTTATGTTGCATGGCATAGCCTAACAGCTTGTTAACTGGCATTAAAATATTGCCAAATTGGCTTTGGTTACTTAGGTTGATTTTAAAAATTCGAGAAAAGGCAATTAAAATTATGAGTATACCACTTAATATGCTGATGCCTTGCTGCAAACCATAAAGCCATAATTGCCTCCCGATAAACCCTATTAGTAAGCCTAAAAACGTATAAGTAACAACCCGACCAAAATTATAGAGCAATTTATCGGCAACCAGCAAATACCATTTATTATTGAAGGATGGTACCGCCAATGCCAATGGCCCGCACATGCCTACGCAATGTATGCTGCCAAATAGCCCTATAAAAAAAGCGACCAGATTATTACTCATTTTATATACACTTCCTGTTGATTGAGATAAGATTTATGGTTGGCCTCCCAAGCCATTTCTATTTGCCATTGCCCTTTTGGTAATTCGGTTAACGGGAATTCGACCTTGTTATCGCTTCCGGAGTTTAGGTTGAAGTATTTATCCAATCCTGTATCAGAAGGGCGCATAAACTTTATTTTACCCGTAACAGGCGAAGTAAAGGTAATGGTGATATTCTTAGCATCGTAGGTAATCACAGGTTTTGCATGGTCTTTATTTACCTGTAGTTCCCTGTCGTAATCGCGGTTAAAGGTGAGTCCTTTTTCATAATATTCATGGTCATAATCGTCGGTAGGCGATAAAAAGAACACCAAACCCATACCACTAATAAACAGTATAAATACTGCTAAAACTATCACAATTGTTTTTCCCCAGTTCATAATTTTAATCGTTTATTGGTCCAACAAAACTTGCCTTCACCGTTTGTATCACTTTATTGTCTGATATAAGTTGCAACCGCACCTTCATTTGCCCGGTATGTATTTTAGCTGCCGGAACATTTATAAAAAACACCATTTTCATATCAGCTCCGCTACCCATTTTAGTAGGGGCTTGTATATATTTCAGTTTAATATCCGGATCTTCCGGCTTAATAATAATTTCCTTATTCTTATTGGTTTTATTAATCACCTCGGCATTGTATAAATTACTAATAAAACCGCCAGGTTGTTCTTGGTACAATAATCCGCCACTGCGCATTACCGTCAAATCCATCTCGCTCCTGCTAAATATAAAGAAACACAACACCCCAATCAAAATAGAAATTACCGCGGTATAGCCCATCATCCTTGGGGTAAAGCTTGGTTTCTCTTTTTTGTGAATCATGTTTTCAGAAAAAAAGCCAATCAGGTTATGTTCCTTATGGATTTTTTCCATTACATCATTACAAACATCAATACAGGCGGTGCAGTTGATACATTCCAGCTGCGTTCCTTTTCTGATATCAATGCCCGTCGGACAAACATCCACGCATAGTCCGCAATCAACACAATCGCCTCTTTCGCCATCATGTTCGTGTTTGCGGTCTAATTTACCTCGAGGTTCTCCTCTCACATCATCATAAGCTACTACCAAGGTATGCTTATCTATCATTACGCCTTGTAACCTGCCATAAGGGCAAAACAGGGTACAAACCTGCTCGCGTATGTGGCTATAAACTGTATAAAAAACAATGGTAAATACCCAAATGCTTATAAACCCTACAATATGTGTTGATACAGGTTCAGTTATTATTTTTAGCAAACTATCACTACCGATGATGTATGATAAAAAGGTATTCGATATTAAAAAGGAGATAAATAAAAATACGAAAGCCTTCGCCCCTTTTTTCAATACTTTTTCCCTATCCCAAGGTTGGGCGTCCAGTTTTTTGCGTTGCTTTACATCGCCTTCAATCCAAATTTCAATTTTCCTAAAAACCATTTCCATAAAAATGGTTTGCGGACAAATCCATCCACAAAAAATACGGCCGAAAGCAATGGTAAATAAAACTACGCATACAATAAAAACAAGAGTAGCCAACACGAACAGAAAAATATCCTGTGGCCAAAAAACCTGCCCCAATAGGATAAACTTCCTGTCAATTACGTTCAGTAACAATAAGGGCTGCCCCCCAATCCTGATAAATGGTCCTGAAAAAAAGAAAATCAGGTAAAAATAACTGATAATACTCCGCCATTTGTAGTAAGTCCCTTTGCGTATTAAGGGGTACATCCATTTGCGCTTTCCTGTTTGCTGTCCCTCTAATAACCCTTCCATTTTTTTATTTATTTAGATATTTATTTTTTAACAAAAACCCCTGTTCCTGCAATTTATAAGGAACAGGGGTTCATCATATTCAACACAAATAGGAATAACTACTCTTTCACTCCTTGAGGTGCTTTTGCCCCGGCAGGATTGGTACCATGCAATGATTTAACATAGTTTGCAACATCCGCAATTTGTTTTGGCGATAATTGTTTTTCCCAAGTTGGCATACCTTTGGCCAATACGCCGTATTTAACAGTTTTAAATATTTCATTTATTTTACTGCCGTGTAACCAATAATCATCCGTCAGGTTTGGCCCAATACCACCCTGGCCGTTAGCACCATGGCATGGCACGCAAGTTTGGGTAAACACTGCTTTACCACTCGCCAATACAGTAGGGTCTGTTGTTAGCTTCACCGTATTTTCATCAACCCGGTTAGCTGCTTTGCTCAAAAATTCTTTTTTTGCAGCATCGGCAATTTTCACTTCATTCCGGTATTCTTCATACTGCAAGGGTGCCAAATCAAATACATGGTAAATAAGTAAATAGGATATTCCAAAAATGATGGTAGTGTAAAAAAGGTACATAAACCAAGCCGGTGTAGGGTTGTCAAGCTCCTGTATGCCGTCAAATTCATGCTCCATCACCAAATCCTTTTCTTCCGACATTGGTTTTAATGAAAGCAGTTTTAACCATACCTCCTCTTTCGCTTTTTTATCCTTTGCAGGTTTCAGCTCGGCGGTAATTTGTTCATCGGTATAGCCTTGTGATTTTAAAACAGCTTTCGATAAAACTTTTACTGCTCTTAATATTACAAACAAGGCAATAATAAATAGTATTAAAATAGCCGCGATAAAACTGTAACCAACATAGTTTTCCAATTCGGTTGATGATAGCGGTGTGCTATTATCCTGCGCTAATACGGGTTGTATAATTGAGCATAAACCCAGTAATAATGTAATCCGTAAGTATTTCATAGTTTTACAGTTTGAGGTGAATTGATTGTACCATCTTCCAGCGGAAGGTCACTCATATAGGCTACGTGGTTTTTGCGGAGCATTAATAATACCACCGAAACAACGATAAAAAATACAACGAATATGCCGAGGGATGAAAGCAGGTATACCTGCGCCCCTGATATGTTTTCTGTGAATTGTTTAAACATGACGCTAATTATTTAGATGGTGTTTTATTTGCTTTAATATCAGTACCTAACCTTTGTAAATAAGCCGTTAAAGCGATGATTTCTTTTGAACTTTTTACCTTGATATGCTCAGTAGCCAAGTTGTCGGCAATTTCTTGCGCTTGTTTTTCCAAATCTTTGTTGGCAAGTTTTTCATAACCCGGCGCATAAGGCACGCCAACACTGCGCATGGCATTTATTTTTGCTGCGGTTGTGTTGGTATCCAAATCCTGAGTTATCAACCAATCATATGCTGGCATGATGCTTTGCTCGTTCAATAACCTTGGGTTTAACAAGTGATTATAATGCCATGAGTTACCATATTTACCACCCTCACGTGCCAAATCTGGTCCGGTTCGTTTCGATCCCCATAAAAATGGATGGTCGTACACAAACTCACCTGCTTTGCTATACTCGCCATATCGTTCTGTTTCGGAGCGGAAAGGCCGAATAGTTTGTGAATGGCAACCCACACAACCTTCCCTTATGTATAAATCTCGGCCTTGTAATTCTAATGGGGTATATGGTTTTACACTCGCTATGGTAGGGATATTTGATTTTATGGTCAAGGTTGGCATCAACTCAACAAATGAACCAATAAGTATCACTACCAAAGCCAGAATCATAAATTGTATTGGCTTGCGCTCTAACCTTTTGTGCCAAGCTGTTTCTCTTACAACGGTACTTACAGGTGCCAAAGGCATTGCTTGCGCTGCCTCGTTAGCTACCAAACTGCCTTGCAACATGGTGCGGGCAAGGTTATAAGCCATCACTATTACTCCAATTAAATACATGCCACCACCAATAGAGCGAATGATATACATTGGAATAATGCGCAAGGTAGTTTCTAAGAAGTTAGGGTATTTAAGCACACCTTCAGGTGTAAATTCTTTAAGCATTAATCCTTGAGTAAAACCTGCCCAATACACTGGTATTACGTAAAATAAAATACCTAGAGTGCCAATCCAAAAGTGGAACGATGCCAGTTTTTTGGAGAAAAGCTCTGTTTTATAAATACGCGGAATTAACCAGTATAAAATGGCGAATGTTAAAAACCCATTCCAACCAAGGGCACCTACGTGTACGTGAGCTATGATCCAATCGGTAAAGTGACCTATCGCATTCACTTGTTTTAAAGAAAGCATAGGGCCTTCAAAAGTAGCCATACCGTAGGCGGTTAAGCCTACCACCATAAACTTAAGAATAACATCGTCGCGTACCTTGTCCCAAGCCCCACGTAAGGTTAATAATCCGTTTATCATACCGCCCCAACTTGGTGCAATCAACATTACCGAGAAGGCTACACCTAATGATTGTGCCCATGCTGGTAATGTTGTATATAATAAATGGTGAGGGCCAGCCCATATGTAAATGAATATCAAGGCCCAAAAATGGAGGATACTTAGTTTATAAGAATAGATTGGGCGATTGGCCATTTTAGGTAAAAAGTAATACATCATACCTAAATATGGGGTAGTCAGGAAAAACGCGACCGCATTATGCCCATACCACCATTGTACCAATGCATCCTGCACACCGGCATATACCATATAGCTTTTCCAGAAAGTTACCGGAATTTCGACCGAGTTGGCTATGTGTAAAACGGCTATGGTTACAAATGTTGCGATATAAAACCAAATGGCAACATACAGGTGGCGTTCGCGCCGCTTAATAATGGTGCCAAACATATTGATACCAAATACAACCCAAATAAGGGTAATGGCAATATCAATAGGCCATTCCAGTTCCGCATATTCATGCGAAGTAGTGATACCTAAGGGCAAAGTAATTGCCGCTGCAACAATGATTAGCTGCCAGCCCCAAAAGTGAATGTTGCTTAGCAAATCGCTAAACATACGGGCTTTTAACAGGCGTTGTAGCGAGTAATAAACTCCCATAAAAATGGCGTTGCCCACAAAAGCGAAAATTACCGCGTTGGTGTGTAAAGGTCTAATTCGACCATAGGTGGTGTACTGGTTGCCAAGGTTCATTGCCGGACTATACAATTGTGTAGCTACCAGCAAACCCACTAACATACCAACAATACCCCAAACTACGGTGGCTATTCCAAAGTTTCGGACAATCTTATTGTCATAGTAAAAATTTTCAGGTTCCATATTTGTTTATTGTTTTACTGGTGTAAAATTATTGTTGATTGTTTACCCATAGAATGATTAGAATTGTTGATTTATAGTGATAAAAGTCACTTTTTGGGTGATGGAATATCTTCATCATCTAGTAGCATTCGGATAGAAGGTGTATATAAATCATCATTTTGTCCGCTTCGTTGCGCCCAAAAAAAAGCGCCTAAAAAAATGAGCGCCATAAATACGCTACAGCCAATTAAAAAATAAATGATACTCATAATAGTTTTCGTTTTTTGGCGGCCAAATGCACCGCTACGGTGGTGAATGATATAATGGTTACAGTACTCAATGGCATCAGGATGGCTGCTGTTAAGGGTGACAGTTTACCTGTAACCGCAAAGCTTAAACCAATGAGGTTATATGTGAGTGACACTAAAAATGAAAGGTGGATAACCCTAACAGTATCTTTCGAAAATTTTAGAAAATCGGGTAGTTTTATGAATGATTTACCATCCAAAATGGCATCGCTACCTGGCGAGAAGTTATTCAAATTGTCGGTTACTGCTATGCCTAAGTCGCTTTGCTTTAGAGCACCCGAATCATTTAATCCATCGCCCATCATCATAACCTTACTTCCCTCCTTTTGCAGTTCACCCACAAAATTTAGTTTATCCTGCGGTGTTTGGTTAAAGCGCATTTTTTGAGGCGATTTAAAAAAACGGACTAAATCATATTGCTCATGGTCATTATCGCCCGAGAGTAGGTATAAACCATAATTTGTTGCCAAATCACTAATTTTATCCAAGCCATCCCTGTAATGATGTTCGAAGGAAAAATATCCCAGGTATTGCTCATTCATCATTAAATGGACAGTGCTTTTATTCGAGCTTGCATCTTCTCTATTAAAAATGAACTTAGCACTACCAATGCGGATTTTGTCAAGCCCGATAGTTGCCACCATTCCCTTACCTACCACTTCCTGAAATTCATTTACCACGAGCTTATCCATATTGCCAATGTATTGACAAATGAGTCTTGATAATGGATGCATTGAATTAGCGCAAACACTATAAATTAACTGCTTTTGTAATTCGGTTAAAACAGCTTCTAGTTTTATATGGTTATGGTCGCCATTGGTAATGGTTCCGGTTTTATCAAATATGATGGTATTAATACCCGCCATTTGCTCCACCACTGCTGTGTTTTTGAGGTAAAAAAGGTTTTTATCAAAAATGCTCAAGGCCGCCGACATGGTAAAAGGTGTACTCAGCGCAAGCGCACAAGGGCAGGCAATTATTAAAACCGCAGTAAAAGCGTTTATGGCTCGTCTTAAATCAGTAGGTATCCAAAATATCAAAGCAGAGAAAGCTATAGTCAGCAGCACTATGGTAAAGTATTTGCTGATTTTCTCGTTAAAGGTTTGTGTGCGAGGGGTGTTTTTATTTGAGAAAGCCTCATTGTTCCAAAGTTGGGTCAGGTAGCTTTGCGAAACTGGCTTTCTCACCTCCATTTCAATGGCACCCCCGGTTTGGCGGCCACCCGCATATATTATTTCGCCAAGGGTTTTGTTTACAGGCATGGCCTCGCCGGTAACAAAGCTAAAATCAATCAAGGCCTCCCCTTTTAATAACATAGAATCGGCAGGTATTATTTCATTGTTTCTGATTATTATGCGATGGTTGATGTGCAGATTTGCCAATGGGATAGGCTTTTCCTGCTCATTCTCTATGACATGCACCGCTACTGGAAAAAAGGAGCGATAATCACGTTCGAAAGAGATGTGGTGATAGGTCTTTTTTTGAACAAACTTGCCAACCAATAAAAAGAATACCAATCCACATAAAGTATCGGCAAAGCCAGCACCGGTATGGGTTAAAATTTCGGTAACGGATCGTAGAAACAGAACGGCAATACCCAATGCAAGCGGGAAATCGATGTTCAATACCTTATTCCTAAGGTTATGGTAGGCTGAGGTAAAATAGCCACTTCCACTATAAAAAACTACGGGCAATGAAAATAGGATGTTAAGCCATCCAAAAAAATTACGGAATGTTTGCTCAAAAGCACTCAAACCAAAATATTCGGGAAAGCTTAGCAGCATTACATTGCCAAAACAAAAACCAGCAACCGCTAACTTTTGTATTAAATTATCTTTTACGGTGCTGTTTTGTTTTTTTATAACATCCTGCAAACTAATCAGCGGTTCGTAACCAATATCGTACAGCAACATGACCAATTGCTGTAGGTTTATTTGATGATGGTCGAACCGAACGTTTAGTTGTTTCTTCAAAAAATCGACCCTGCAATTATGTATTGCCGGGTTAATTTTGTTTAGTTGCTCCAACAACCACAAACAGCTACTGCAATGTATATAGGGGATGTAAAAGGTAACAATGGTTATTTTATCATCTGTATAATCAATCAGGTCGTTTATTATGGCGGGTTCGTTTAAATAATCAAACCTTTTTTCTTCGGTTTTGCGTGTTGATCCGGGATGCTGGTTAAAATTATAATAGCTGCATAATTTATTGGCTGATAATATTTGGTACACACTTTTGCAACCATGACAACAAAAGTGCTTGTCGTCATAATTATAATCTATTGTCAGGCATTCATCGCCACAATGGTAACAATGGGTCTTTTCAATAACAGTGCTCCCGGTCATATTTTGAAACATATTTTGATTCAAAACTGCGCCTAATCCCAAAGAAAAAGAATGATATATAGTGGCTTAAAATATGACCTAGGTCAGTTTTTTAAGTTATGGCATACCTAGCTTTGTATCTATTTGCAACCCTAAACAGGGATTTATTTATTTAGTTTTAATTATTATATAATGAGCCATACATTTCATATTCCGGTTTTAGGATTAGGTTATTCTGCTGATACCCCATTAAAGGTTGCGCGCTACGGTATTTCGTCCGTCATGTCAATTGTGGATGATGAGCTGGTAGAAAGAATGCGTGAATTCCATACTGAAAATAAAAGTGAGTATGTTCCGATTACTAAAAAAGAGCCTGATTACCGGGCAAAGCGTATCAAAGCTTATTTGAACTTGGTAAAAGAGCAGGTTGAAAAACAATTCAATGCGTTAAAAAATGAGCCATTTGAAGAAGGCACTGATATTTACCGTTATTTTGAAATGCTACCCGCCGAATCGCCTTTAAAACAGGAATTCGACTTGATGTTAGCTACGAGCGATGAAGCTGAAAAGCAAGCACTACAGCAAGCATTGCGAGCAAAAATGACTTTAGGAGCCATCGATGCCAATATCATGTCGAAAGTGGATAAGATGAATTATAATGAGGCGGGCGAATCAACTGGGGATGAAAACACCGATGCCATCGCTTCTTTACGTGGCTTCGCCTTGAGCGATTTGGTATCGTCTGTTATTTTATCAGCAGGTATGAACCCACGGCTTTATAGCTATTTGGAAACACTCGACCAATTTTTGCCCGATGAACAAGGTAATTTTAAAAAGAAGGTTGTTTTAAAAGTAAGTGATTATAGGTCGGCTTTTATACAGGCTAAGTTTTTGGCTAAGAAGGGTGTTTGGGTATATGAATTCAGGGTAGAATCGGGCTTAAATTGTGGCGGACACGCTTTTGCTACCGATGGCTATTTGCTAGGGCCAATTCTGGAGGAATTTAAACAAAAAAGGGAAGAAATGGTAGCGGAGCTTTTCCAGCTTTATCAACCAGCCCTTTTGCAGAGGGGAGTCAATTTATCATCCGCCCCAAGGCAACTGCTGACAGTTCAAGGAGGCATAGGCACTGCCAGCGAAAATAGCTTTTTAATGGAGCATTATAATCTGGATGGTACCGGTTGGGGTAGTCCGTTTTTGTTGGTGCCCGAGGTAACAAATGTTGATGAACATACGTTAAAATTACTAGCCGAGGCAGAGGAAGACGATTTTTATATCAGCAATTCATCGCCTTTAGGCATATTGTTTAATAATTTTAAAGGCAGCTCGAGCAATCAACAAAGGTTGGAACGCCTGCAAAAGGGAAAGCCTGGTAGCCCTTGTACAAAAAAATATTTGGTTACCAATACGGAGTTTACGGAGCATCCTATTTGCTTGGCATCCAGAGAGTATCAAAACTTGAAAATAAACCAGTTAAACACGCTTGAATTGTCAGAAGAGGACTATCAGGAACAGTTTAATAATATAACAGAAAAAATTTGCCTTTGTGAAGGGCTTTGCGCTTCCACTTATATAAAGGACGATATTATAAAACCTAAGGAAAATAAGGCGGTTGCCATTTGTCCGGGACCTAACTTAGCTTATTTTAGAAGGATTTACACCTTAGACGAAATGGTGAAACATATATACGGGAAATTGGATTTGCTGGATAAGATTAAAAGACCCAATATGTTTATCAAGGAGCTTAATTTATATATTGATTACCTGCAAACCGATATGCAGGCACATATTAAAGATTTGAACGAGAAAAAGCGCAAAAACCTTATAAAGTTTAAAGCGCAATTGGAGGAAGGCATTAGCTATTATAAACAATTGTTTGAGGTTTTACCAGCCCAAGCATCTAACATTATAAAGGATTATTGGGATGATTTGATTGCTTCTGAAAATAAATTAAGTAAAATGTTGATTTAAGAATCGGGTTTGGTAGGATTGATATTATTCTTAAATTTAAATCAGCATTGGCTTATTTGATGGCATGCGGAACAAAAAATAAAATTTAATTGTTGTAGCTAGTTTAAGAATTATTGTATTTTTATAACATAAACCAAATAATATGAAAACCATTCTTGTTTTAACAGACTTATCGGCAAAGGCCGAAAATGCCGCTTTTTACGCGTTAAAAATTGCTGAAAAAACAAATGCAAAAATAATATTGTACCATGCCATTGCCCACCATATGGAAGGCGATGACGCGCAGGCACCAGACTCAGCAAATTTGGAAAAAACCGACCATGAAAAGCTACACATACTGGCCGATTTGTTAAAATTTGCTGCTGCAAGCGTTAGAATTGAGACGGTTAGCAAAAACGAGGATTTGGGTCATAGTGTAAAGCAACTGGTAAGCGAGCATCATGTTGATATGATTGTTATGGGCTCCAAAGGGAATAACGCGGTAGACGACTTCCTGTTTGGTTCCGACACTTACAATGTGCTGTACCATATCAGCTGCCCTATCCTGTTTATACCGGATGGTGGTGCTTACCAACCAATTAAAACCATTGTATTTGCCGACGATTTAAAGAACAAATACCCTAAAGCGGTGGAGTTTTTGATTGACATCGCCAAAATTGAACATGCCGAAATTATCATTACCCACTTTGGTGAGGAGTTGACTTATAACCAAGACAAATACCTCGACCTTTATAAAAACGACTTCAATTACGAACGGGTAACCATCCGTCAGATTGATGCAGGAAACGTACAGGATTGGTTGATTGAAATCATTACCCGTATCAAGGCCGATTTATTGGTGATGATACACCACGACCATAAACTATACGGCGAACATATTGCAGGCAGTAACAGCCAAAAAATGCTACATAACCACCCTGTACCGCTATTAATTTTGCCGGATTAAGGTTTGAACTAATTACCAATTTCACCAAATAGTAGAAAAGCCACCCTAAAGGTGGCTTTTCTACTATTTGGTGACCCCGCTGAGGCTCGAACTCAGGACCCACAGATTAAGAGTCTGTTGCTCTACCAACTGAGCTACGAAGTCGTGGTAATATTATTTTGTAATTGAAAAAGATGCAAAGGAATGGTTTTTTAGATAGACAATGGGCATTTTAGTGTAAAAAATAGACTTATGCGGGTATTTGCATATCAGTAGTTATTTGTATTACAAAATGCAACCCAAACAAATTCGCCCAAAACAATTAAATTAGCCCTAATATAATAGCGATTAACCATAGCTATTCTACTATTCAATTATGAGAAAATTTATTGTAATCTCCATGCTATCGCTGGATGGGGTGATACAGGCGCCGGGTGGGCCGCAGGAGGATACCTCGCGTGGTTTTAAGTATGGTGGCTGGGTTGCCCCCTTGGGCGACGAAGCTTTTAGTAAAATGCACAGGATACATATGCAGCCTGCCGACTTGCTTTTAGGCCGCAAAACTTTTGAAATTTGGGAACCATACTGGCCAGCCAACGGGCAGTATTGGCCGGGTATAAATGAGGTAACCAAGTATGTACTTTCTAATACCCGCCACCAATCCGATTGGCAAAATGTGGAGTTTCTATCAGGTATTGAGGATATTATCAAATTAAAAGAACAAGCGGGCTCCGACATTAAAATTTGGGGCAGCTCGGAACTGGTGCACTTGCTATTAAAACACGATTTGGTGGACGAGCTTTGGCTCAAAATACATCCCCTACTGTTGGGCAAAGGCAAAAAACTCTTTGGCGATGATGCCTTCCCCCGCACTTTCACCCTAACCGAAAGCGTTACCACCAGCAAAGGGGTTATTTTGGCTAATTTCAAGCGTGGTGGTGAGGTTGTTATTGGGGAAATTAGTGGAGTGGAGAAAAAACTGCAATCGTAATTTTCAAATTGGTTACAGAGGTAGCTTTGAGTGTATTTTAAAAGCAGTTTCATTATTTATCAATTCAAGAAGAGCAAATTTTATAAATCCTTGCAGTGGTTAAACAATAATATGCAAAACGACTTTATAATTAATTCCAACTTTGTAAAGACCAATTATTACCAAGCCTTTCAATTAAAAGAGTATCATTCCACACTCCCCAAGGTGATAATTCTTTTTGCTCTGATGAAAGTTCTTTTTTCAATTCCCTTTGCCAAGTTTTCGTGTTTATAATAAACCATCCTAAAAAATCCCCTTTTACTATATGCTCTGTTCTCATAAAAGCAGGCTTCGTAAAACCAGTTGTTGGATAGTTACCAACCAATTCAATTATCTTTCTTTTGTTTGCAACTGATACAGGAAAAAATATCATATAACGTTCTTTAGAAGCAGCTAACTGTTCAAAGCTGGCAGGTCTCTCTGCATATATACCTGGTAAAACTCTTATCAAATCTCCAATTGATTCATCTTTAAAAATGTAATGCAAATAAGCTTTTCCAATTGGGGTAACGATTTCAAAAATGTCCCCTATTTTTATTTTTGCCATTAATGATACCCAAATTGTAATAGAAATTGATAAATATGCTTTAATTAGCATATTTATGCAAATAAAGTTAATAAGTATTATCCGATTACTTTAAATTACAAATAGTCAGTCTAAAATTAAATTTCTTTAACTGCAATATATAAAGATTACCATTTACCCCACCCTACGCCATCGCGTACATTTCTTCCCTTTGCTTTTGCACCACTTCGCTGTTGATGTATTCATCATAGCTCATCAGCTTATCAATGGTGCCGCCTGGGGTTAGTTCAATAATGCGGTTGGCAACGGTTTGCACCAATTCGTGGTCGCGCGAGGTAAAGAGGATGGTTCCCCTAAAGTCTTTCATGCCATTGTTTAGCGCGGTGATTGATTCCAAATCGAGGTGGTTGGTAGGTTCATCAAACATTAACAAATTTGATTGCTGCAACATCATTCGGCTAAACATACACCTCATTTTTTCGCCACCCGATAGTACATTACTTTTTTTCAATACCTCCTCGCCCGAAAACAGCATCCTACCCAAAAATCCACGGATAAACTGGTCGTCCTTTTCGCCCGGCGAGTATTCGCGCAGCCAGTCAATCAAATTATCGTCTTTTCCGGCAAAGTATTCGGTATTGTCAATCGGTATATCAGCAGGGTTTATGGTTACGCCCCATTTAAATTCGCCTTTATAATCGGTATCCCTACCTGTTAATATATTGTACAAGGCGGTAGTAGCCAAGCTATTTTCGGACAGGATGGCAATTTTATCGCCCTTGTTCACCATAAAGCTCACGTTGTTAAACAACATTTCGCCGTTTAATGATTTCCTTAATTTCTCTACCTGTAAAATCTGGTCGCCTGCCTCACGCCCGTTATTATTGAAAATAATACCCGGATATTTACGGTTTGATGGTTGAATTTCTTCCAGATTGATTTTATCCAAAGCCTTCTTCCTACTGGTGGCCTGTTTTGATTTGGAGGCATTCGCGCTAAAGCGACGGATAAACTCCTGCAGTTCCTTTACCCTATCTTCGGTCTTCTTATTTTGGTCGGAGCGTTGTTTCAAAGCCAACTGACTTGATTCGTACCAGAAGGTATAGTTACCTGTAAAGATGGTCATCTTGGCAAAGTCAATATCCACCACATGGGTACAAACAGTATCCAAAAAGTGCCTATCGTGCGATACCACCAAAACAATGGCCTCATAAGTAGCCAAAAAATCTTCCAACCAGGTAACGGTATGTATATCAAGGTCGTTGGTAGGCTCGTCCAGCAGTAAAATATCAGGTTTACCAAACAAGGCCTGCGCCAGTAATACCCTTACTTTTTGGGTATTATCCAAATCCTTTACCAATTGGTAATGAAATTCCTCTTTTATACCCAAGTTGCTTAAAAGCGTAGCCGCATTGCTTTCGGCGTTCCAACCATCCATTTCGGCAAAAAGGTTTTCCAGCTCACCTGCACGTTCGCCATCCGCATCGCTAAAATCCTCCTTTAAATAAATGGCGTCCTTCTCCTTCATAACGGCATACATCTCTTTGTAGCCCATCATTACGGTTTCAATAACCGTAAAATCATCAAAAGCGTAGTGGTTTTGGCTCAATACCGCCATACGCTCGCCCGGTGTAAAACTTACCGAGCCGCTGGATGGGTCAATCTCGCCCGAAAGGATTTTCAGAAAAGTTGATTTACCCGCACCATTAGCACCAATAATGCCATAACAGTTGCCATGTGTAAATTTGAGGTTAACATCCTCAAATAAGGTACGTTTACCATAGCGTAAGGTTAAATTTGATACTGTAATCATGCTTCGAAATATTTTTGCAAAAATACACTTAAATCATCGATTTTTAATACAACAAATACCCCTGTAAGGTATTATTGTATCAAAAAATCGATGACCCGGTACTTAATATTTTATTGATGGTGAAATTAAAATAAAAGAATAAGATTAGGTTTTATTTACCCCAGCTTGCCGGGTCTTTTACCCAATCGTTCAAGAGCATCAGCTCATTGCTGGTAAATAGTTGGTTTTTTTCGGCATAAATCATCAACTCCTGATAATTTGAAAGGGTAGCGAATGGGCAATTGGCTTGCTTAAAATTATCGTTAGCTATATCAAAGCCATAAGTAAAAATGGCAACCAGACCTGCCACATCATAATCAGCAGCGCGTAAAGCATCAACAGCTTGTAGGCTGCTTTTTCCGGTCGAGATGGTATCTTCTACCAACACCACCCTTTTGCCTGTTAAAACATCACCCTCAATTAAATTACCCATGCCATGTTCTTTGGGTTTTGAGCGTACATAAATAAAAGGTAAACCTAATTCCTGCGCCACTAACGCTCCTTGTGGAATACCAGCGGTGGCTATGCCGGCTATGCAACCCACAGGCCCAAACATATCCTGAATTAATACGGTTAGTTGTTGCCTGATGTAGGTACGTATGGTAGGATGTGATAAGGTGATACGGTTATCGCAATATATGGGCGATTTCCAACCTGATGACCATGTAAATGGATTATTAGGTTGTAATTTAATTGCTTTAATTTGCAGCAGGAATTCAGCAACCTGCTGACCTATTTCAGTAGTATTAGACATGGCACAAAAATACAGAATTTATATCAACGAAAAGGTAATTTTGATTACTTCATCCTTACCCCAAAATTTTCAAAATTATGAAAATATTAAGGCTGATATTTTAGACCTCAAACTAATATACCCTTGGGTTTTAGCAAATTATAGTAAACAATTTTATATTGTTAAAAATGACCCTAAAAAAGTATTGAAACAACTACTGAAAAGCATCCCGATTATTAAAGCGGCAGGTGGCTTGGTGATGAATGAAAATAAGGAATATTTATTCATATACCGAAATGATAAATGGGACCTACCAAAGGGTAAAATTGAAAAAAAAGAAGGTATAAAGGAAGCAGCGGTACGTGAGGTGGAAGAAGAATGCGGCATAAAAGTGGGCAAGCTGGAGGATAAAATTTGCAATACCTACCATATTTATACCTTTAAAGGCGAGCCGGTTATAAAAAAGACCTTTTGGTTTAATATGACCTGCAAAGGAGCCCCTAAACTAATTCCACAAAAAGAAGAAGGCATAACGGATGCCAAATGGTTTAAAAAATCGGCTATTGCCAGTATAGTTTCCAATACCTACCCATCCATAATGGATGTTTTGAAAAAAGAAGGTTTTTTTAAAGAAAAGGTAAAGCTTCCTTCGGTATAAACTGCGATACATCGCCATGGTAACGCATAATTTCGCGTACAATGGTTGAACTGATAGAGGAGTAGCCGGGCTTGCTTACAATAAAAATACTTTCTATCTCAGGCTCCAGCGAATGGTTCATTTGTGCAATAGCTTTTTCATATTCAAAGTCGGATACGGTACGTATTCCCCTAATCATATAGCTGGCACCTATTTCTTTGCAAAAATTTACGGTGAGGCCCTCATAGGCTATCACATGAATACGCTCGTCGGTACCAAAGACAGCCCTGAGCATTTGTTCCCGCTGTTCGATGCTTAAAAAGCCTTGCTTGGAATTATTGACCCCTATCCCGATGTACACCTTATCAAACAAGCCAACCGAGCGTTTTACAATATCAACATGGGCTTTGGTAACCGGATCGAACGAACCTGGGAAAAGGGCTATTTTCATGTTTATTGGATGCTTTTTATATCTTCAAAAATAGCAATCATTTACACAAAACTTAGCTTTCCGAATTTAATATGTCGTCCAGACTGTAAAAAACTTTTAAACCCAACAACTTAGCTAGTTCCACATCACCATCCGCACCTTTTGAAGCACCTTCAATTCTTAATACCGCATCGCATTTGCTTAATAATCTTCTGGCTATCGGGTACGATATTTCTTGGTAAATAGCATCACCCGCTTTTATTGAACCAGCAGCTTTTAAGAGTGGTAAGGCCAACCATTCGCCAATTAAGGGTATGTGTCCAGCCCTAAATAAGGGCAAAGCCATGGCTTCCATACGGTTTAAATTTTGCTCCATTAAAATGGGGTCATCATTGGTACCCGAACGGTAAGGGCCTGCTATTAAAATGGTCATGATTTTTAATTTAAAAGGTTATGGAGTTTAGCATATTGCAACAGCATAATGGTTTTACCATCGCGAATTTCTCCGGTGGTAATCATATTATAAGCGGTATTAAATGGTAGTTCTAATACCTCAATATTTTCGTTTTCTTCCTCCACGCCTCCCCCATCGCCTACTTTCATATTTTTTGAATATTCGGCAGTAAAAAAATAGAGAATTTCGGTAACAGAGCCCGGCGACATGTAAGCATCAAATATTTTGGTGACTGATGATACCTTGTAGCCCGTTTCTTCTTCCGTTTCACGTTTGATGCAATCTTCGGCATTGTCTTTATCTAACAAGCCGGCACAACATTCTATCAAATAACCGTCTTCATTTCCGTTTATATAGGTTGGTAACCTAAACTGACTGGTTAATATTACTGTTTGCAACTCCTTATTAAATAATAAAATGGTAGCCCCATTGCCTCTATCATAAGCTTCCCTGCTTTGCACCAAGGTTTCGCCATTGGGTTTTTTGCCCTCAAAAGTTATTTTTTTAAGGGTGTACCAATTGTTTGATAGGATTTCGGTTTTTAGAATTGTAATATTTTTCAAGCTAAATTGATTATATTTGATTTATATTGATTATTTTTGATCAAAATAAATCATAAATAATGAATTTTCAAAAAAGAAAACGTTTTATTTTAGATGAGCTTAATAAGCATGGCGAGGTTGATGTAAAAAAACTAGCTACCGATTTGTCGATTTCTGAAATTACCATCCGGCGCGATTTAAATAATTTAGCAGATAAAGGCTTATTGTTCCGAACGCATGGCGGTGCTTCCAAAGCCGACCCATTGGCCTTGCCCTATACCTTTACCAATAAGGCTATTCAAAATGCGGAAGCCAAGGATGCTATTTGCTGCGAAGCGGCCAAGCTGATTGATGATGGCGATATTATTTTTATGGATTGCGGCAGCACAGTTTTCAGGCTTTGTCAATTTATTGCTAACAAACGGATTAGGGTAGTCACCAACTCCCTGCCAATTATAATGGAGTTGCAGAAAAGTTTGGTATCACTTAATATTATTGGGGGAGAATATGATGCCAAAAGGCAGGCCATGCATGGGTTAATTACTAATAGGCATATTTCATTTTACAAAGCCGACAAAGCTTTTATTGGTGTTGATGGTATGTCGGCTAATGGCTTGTTCGCCAATACCGAACTGGAAGCCAGCATCACAACCGCTTTTATAAACAATAGCGCGAAAACCATTTTATTGTGTGATGATAGTAAAATTGGCAAGGAAAGTTATCTTAACTTTGCAACATTGAACCCAATAAATACCTTGATTACCAATTCAAATTCGCCTGAAATTGCCTTTTATAAAGAGCAAGGGATGGAAATTATCAAAGTTTAAGGTGTCACTACAGGGCGAAAAAATGAAAAAGAGGAATGTCCGTATTTTCGCTGCTCAACAAATTGCGGGTAATTTGCCAGGTTTTGCATTGATTGATGCTCAACAATCAGCAAGCCATCTTCCTTTAAAATATTGCGTTCAAAAACGATTTTGGGTAGCTCGGGGATGCGGTTTAAATCATAGGGTGGGTCGGCAAAAATAAGGTCGTATTTATCCGACTCGATATTCAAGTATTTAAAAACGTCTTCCTTGTAGGTTTTAATTTGAAGCAAGCCATGTTGTTTGGCACAATCTTTTAAATAATGTACACAATGGATGCTACGATCCACCGAGATAACTTTTTCCGCTCCTCGGGAAGCAAATTCCATCGAGATATTGCCCGTGCCACTAAACAAATCGAGTACATCAATCCCCTCAAAGTCAATTTGGTTTTGCAGGATATTAAATAAGGCTTCTTTGGCTAAATCGGTAGTTGGGCGTACAGGTAAATTCTTGGGTGGATTTAACCTCAGCCCCCTTAAGCTTCCTCCGATGATTCGCATAGCAATAAGGAAACGGTGGATAGTACTTTGTGGTTTTCAAGATGCCAAGGCAATTCAACCAATGGCACATTAGTTAATTCAACCTTTTCGAAAAACCGGGAAAGGCTGGCAAACTTATTATCGGAAGTTTCAATGATGCCACTCAAGCTCAAAGTGGTGCTTCTGGAGTTAAGCTGCAATTGTTCGGCTACCAGTACCGAAAAATAGGCCAAGTCATCCTCATCCACCACTTCAAAAATCTGATAGAAATGTAGCTTACCAGCTAAAAAATAAAGGAAATGGATATGATCGTTCCCTATTTCAATATAAATCTTATTGGCAGCCTCCGGTTGGCTAGCCAAAGCTTTTACCCAACCTTGCAAGGCATAAACCGTATTATCCAAACCAAATTTTTCAACTGACTTTATTAAAGGTGCCTGAGTTTTATAGATAATTATATTTTCGGAGTCGAATTTTTGTGCCAATACTTTTTCATTGTCCTTCACATCCAAATAGCGGGCATAATCGGCAACCTTACTATTTAAAAAAAGAGGATTCGGTACTAATGTCAACGCGTCACCAGGTAAACCAATGAATACTTTTTGATAAGTAGCTGATAATAGGTCGGCAAGTTCACCAGGCTCATCCAGTAAATAGATTGGGTAGTTTTCGCCATAGGCCATCAACTTTTTATTAAATACAATGGCATAGGTAAATGATTTTACCTCAAATTGTATTAATAAAGTGTAATTGGGGCTTTGGGAAATTTCAAAGCTATTCTCCTGATAATGATTATTGTTTTTATCCATCAACAATAACAAATGTAATTATTTTTTTGAAATTAGATAATATCAATCCTAATTTCAGAACTAAAGGAAAAACTATTCTTAAAAGACCACAAAGGAAAAGAACCCGAACAATTTGCCCATATTATGCAATTTCGAGAAAAGGTTTTAGAGATTGCGAAAAGTCAAATCAATAAAAATATAGATA
Organism: uncultured Mucilaginibacter sp.; assembly: GCA_903891475.1. Taxonomy (GTDB): domain Bacteria; phylum Bacteroidota; class Bacteroidia; order Sphingobacteriales; family Sphingobacteriaceae; genus Mucilaginibacter. The sequence continues at coordinate 42,457 of CAITEP010000030.1, read as the reverse complement.
TTGTGTTTGATTTTGAGATGTGCAATAAACGGAGTCCACACCTAAAAAAGATCTACGACACTTTTAAATTATTCATTGGCCCCAAAAAAGGAATACAAATGGAAATCAACTTTAAAGAACCAATACAAGACTAAAAAGACTTTGCACAAATTACCGCTTATGGTATTGGAGAGGTTGTTGCCAAGAGAATTTTAAAGACTGGGCGGATGGAAGATTCTAAAAAAGAGGTAGTAAATCTGCCCTTAAAATTAAAAGAGCAAAATCATAAAATAAAAGACGCTAACGCTTACCTGGTAGCTGCGCTAAAGAAAAAAGGTTTTAACATGGGCAAAAATTAAACTTTTATAACTAATTTTTATTTCATAATAATTTTGATTTATGGTTTTTATTTCTTTAAATTTGATTTGTAATTTTACTAATACTCACAAATTGAACTGAAAATGCCTAAAATGAAAATCATTTTTAAGAGACCAGTTACCAAATGGGGATTGCTTTTTTGCGTTGCCATTGCAACCGCTATTATTATTCATGGCTGTAAAAAAGATAATAATCCAAACGAAAACATCACCGACCCCGAAGTGCTACAGGCAAAAAGTTGGTATGAGGGTTCTTTCAATGCTGCAGGTGGTAATTCGGGTGGTAAATTAAGCTTGGCAGGCAGCAAGGCCGTTAATACTGCCCCCTCTACTGATTTAAGCCAGTATATAAGCCCGTATTGGAGTAAGGGAGTTACTTATTCTCGTCTTAACGCAAATGTGGTTGAATTGCCTACCTATGCGGCATCCAAAAATATTGCCCATCTTTTAGTACCAAACTTACCCCAGCCCAGGCAAAGAACACCCTCAATTCTTTTATTATTTTGAAAGATAGTACGGGTTATCATGCCTATATAATGACCCTAATTTCCGACTCCACCTATACAAAAAACAACCCCAATATACTCGCCCAAAACAAATACAATAAGAGGGATACTAATTTTACAGGTACAGTAATTTATTCTACCCCAAATGGTAAATTTGTTAGCGCATGGAAGTACATTAAAGGCCAACTGGTTTCGGGTGCGCCTTATACTGGCAATAATGCAAAGAGCAATAGTTTGATTACTAGGAACAATACAGCACATAATGATATTCTTGTAAATTGTACCACTGTATATGCTTATACTGTAGACCCTGAAACTGGCGGAGAGTTACCAGGCAGTCAAGTAGATTTATATACAGAATGTGATGATGGGCCTCTTGATTATGGTGCAAGTGCTGGCATAGATGGAGGCACTACACCAACAGGCACTAACGGCGGGGGTAATGGTTCCCCAAATAATAAAACTAAATCGCCATGCGAACCAGGTGGTGGTTCCGCATCCTCGGCGGCAATAAATGCAGTAAAGGGTAATTATGCCAAATCACGCGTATTGCAACAAAATGTAGGCTTTCCAGCACCTACTACTCCTGCTCCTACTAACCCTTGCCCTCCGGGGGCAACAACATATCCAGCAACTACCCCAGTTGACCCTTGTGCACAAAGGAAATACTTAGCTACCGTGGCCTTAAATAGTATTATAGCAAATCAAAATGCGCAAATATTGGCTAATGGATTAAAAACAGGTAATGAATATGGCGCAAACGAAAACATTACAAATTTTCAAGATAGTAACCCAACTTACATGAATACACCCCTTTCCACCAGCGATTCTAATGAGGGATGGGTTCCAACCTTTACCTGGAATCCAACAAGTGGCTATACCATTGGTATATCGCATTATCATCCTGATGGTACAGCACCGTCTCCAGACGATATTTTTGTTTTAATGGGTAATTTATTAAATAACAAAGACCTTTCCGCTTCGCCAGCTGGCCAAACCTATTACAAGTCGCATGTATCTGTAACGGCAATAACAAATGGTACCACATATGTAGTTACCATAAATAATTGGGCTACGTTACAAACGTTGTATAATCAATATATTGTAAACACTGATCAATATGATACAAAATATTTAAGCAATGTTAAAATTAATAATGGTTCTTACGAATATACCTTATTATCAACATTTGGTGATGCTATTAATTTATATACAGCTCCTAATAATTCAGCTATATATACTCCCGTAGCAACAAATAGTTCAAAATCTGTTTCAAATGTAGTTTGTCCATAATTTAAATTAATTAAAATGAAAAAAATATTAACAATATCAATTTTATTGCATATTTGTTTTACGGCATTTAGCCAAGAAAAATTCTTTAGAACAAGTAAGGCGAAGGTAAAAATGCCTATAGTAGCTCAAAAATTAACACAACAAGAATTAGCAGATTATGTAAAAAGTAACTTTAAAGATTCTGCTATTCCTACAGATGCAGAAAATGTTTATAAAATTAATAATATACTTCTTTCTTATTGGGATTGGCCAGTAAATACTGGAGAGCCTAAAAGAACACTTGAAGAACGTAAAAATTTAACATTAGTTTCTTATAATAGTTTTAATAAGAAACATGGTAACTTATTTAAAGACATAGAAGCAAATATAATTACCGTTAATAATATTAAATATTTAATTGATAAACATAGTTATAATAATGATGTTTATATTTGGTTTTTCTCAGAAGATAGAAAAATTAACTCACTTCTAGGTCTTGTTCAATTTTCCAAAGGAAATGAAACGGAAGCAAACCAAGTGTTGAATGATTTTTTAAAAACGGTTAATATTGACAATTATTGATTTTTAAATAATATAATGACTTGCCATTGCTTAATCTAATTAAATTAAAAAAGAAAAGATAAATCTACCCAGATATGGCGTTGATGATATCATATTGCGTAATTATCTCAATCTGACCGTTATCTTCCACCAAAACCGCGATGTTATCTTTATTAATCATAGCCGATATTTTATCAATCGAGGTATTCAAATCAACAAAAGGAAAGGGAGCGGTTACGATATTTTTTACAGGTTGCGATTTGATGGATGGATTTTCAATCAGCGAATTTAAAATGTCGCTTTCAGTAACCTTACCTATCACCATGCCTTTTTGTGTTACAGGAATTTGCGATATGTTTAGTGATTTGATGGTATTAATAGCTTCCAGAATCGACTTTTCGCAATCGATGGTTACTATTTGCTGACTTTCCTTTTTTTCGATGATATGGCGGGCGGTTAGTTTTTCCTCTTTCAAAAAGCCACGGTCGCGCAACCAATCATCATTGTACATTTTACCCATGTATCTGGAACCATGATCGGGGAAGATGATGACAATTACATCACTTTCCTTAAAACTATCTTTCAACTGCAAAACCCCTGCCACTGCCGAACCTGTTGAGTTGCCAGCGAAAATACCTTCTTTACGGGCAATCTCGCGAGTCATCAAAGCAGCGTCTTGGTCGCTTACTTTTTCAAAATGGTCAATTAAGGAAAAATCCACGTTTTGGGGTAAAAAGTCTTCACCAATACCTTCGGTTATGTAAGGATAAATCTCATTTTTATCCATTACACCCGTTTCCTTATATTTCTTAAATACCGATCCGTATGTATCAATGCCAATTACCTGTATATTCGGATTTTTCTCTTTCAGATACCTTGCTGTGCCCGATATGGTTCCACCTGTACCAACACCTGCTACCAAATGGGTTATTTTTCCTTCAGTTTGTTCCCAAATTTCTGGGCCGGTTTGCTCATAATGCGCCTGAGAGTTGGATAAATTATCGTACTGATTTGGCTTCCATGAATTGGGCACTTCACGTTCCAACCTTGAAGAAACTGAATAATAAGAACGAGCATCTTCCGGGTCTACGTTAGTAGGACAAACAATTACCTCCGCACCAAAGGCACGCAGGGCATCAAATTTTTCCTTGCTTTGCTTATCGGTACTGGTAAAAATACATTTATAACCCTTTATTACGGCCGCAATAGCCAAACCCATACCCGTATTGCCCGACGTACCTTCAATAATGGTTCCGCCTGGTTTTAGTTTACCGCTCTTTTCGGCATCCTCAATCATTTTTAAAGCCATGCGGTCCTTAATAGAATTCCCCGGATTGGTAGTTTCAATTTTGGCTAAAACCGTTGCCGGGATTTCCTTAGTTATCCTATTCAATTTAACCAAGGGCGTATTGCCAATAGTTTCTAAAATATTATTGTACCACATAAATTTAATATCTACTAATTCTGTATACTAAAAAGAATTATTTCTCAAAATTAACTTTCTAAAATGATATTATTATAAAATCTAAAATACATTTATGGAATTATGTGCTTAATTGCATCATTAAGGAAGATTAATGATTATGAATTTAATGCTACCCCCAAATTATAGGAAAGTAGTGATAATCGTAGAAAAACCATTTTTTATTTGATTGTTTAAAAGCCACCAACAGACTAATTGAGACATAGTTTCTTAAACCTTCAACCACTCTCCCAATCAACTTAATAAACCCAATCAACTAAAAAATCAAATGCTTCACCGTCAACCCTTTATTAATCAATTGCTTTAATGATTCAATGCCGATGTGCAAATGAGTTTCCACAAATTGCTCAGTTACGGAGGAGTCGCTTTCGGCGGTCTTCACTCCTTCCGGCACCATTGGCTGGTCGGATACGAGCAATAGGGCTCCAGTAGGTATTTTATTGGCGAATCCGGTAGTAAATATGGTGGCTGTCTCCATATCAACTGCCATGGCGCGTAGCTCTTTCAGGTATTTCTTAAATTCCTTATCGTGTTCCCAAACACGGCGGTTGGTGGTGTAACAAGTTCCTGTCCAATAATCACGACCGTAATCGCGAATGGTGGTTGAAATAGCCTTTTGCAAGGCGAAGGCCGGTAAGGCAGGTACTTCGGGTGGCAGGTAATCGTTGGAGGTACCTTCTCCCCTAATGGCGGCGATGGGTAAAATTAAATCGCCTACCTTATTTTTCTTTTTTAAGCCTCCGCATTTACCCAAAAAAATAACCGCCTTTGGGTGTATGGCCGTCAATAAATCCATAATGGTAGCAGCAACCGAGCTGCCCATCCCAAAGTTGATGATGGTGATACCTCCGGCAGTAACGCTTTGCATAGGCTTATCCAAACCTAAAATTGGCGCGTTATCGTTCCACAATGAAAACAGTTGGATATACTTTGAAAAATTAGTCAGGATTATGTAGCTGCCAAAGTCATGCAATTCTCGCCCGGTATAACGGGGCAACCAGTTGGTAACAATGGCCTCCTTTGTTTTTAAGCCAGTTTTTGTTTGAACAGGGCTATTAGTCACACTATTTTCCGCATTCAGTATATCTTTTTCAGGGTTCGATTTTAGGTTCATATCCGCAAATTTTAATAAAAATATAAAATTAAAAGCTATAATTTATAATCGCTATAAAAAAACAGACCCGGGTAAATACCCGGGTCCGCAAAATATGGTATGTTAACGAGATGCTAGATTTACGCGACTTTCAGCTTTTTCAAATCAGATTTCTCAAATTTTTCCATCGCGTAATCCAATGTTACCGTTAATTGGTCGATATCCTTATTGGATGGAAATTCAAACATGGCATCAATCATAATGGCTTCGCATATGGAGCGTAAACCACGGGCGCCTAATTTAAATTCAACCGCTTTATCCACAATAAAATCAAGCACCTCATTATCAAACTCTAACTTCACCCCTTCATATTCAAACAATTTTTTGTACTGTTTTAATAAGGAATTTTTAGGTTCAATCAGAATATTTTGCAGGGCTTCCCTATCCAGTGGATTTAGGTAGGTTAATACTGGTAACCTACCAATCAATTCGGGTATCAGGCCAAATGATTTTAAATCCTGCGGGGTAATGTATTTGTAAAGGTTTTTCAGATCAACCTCGCCATCATCACGTTTCATTTTGTAGCCCACGGTTTGGGTACGTAACCTGTTGGCTATTTTTTTCTCAATACCATCAAAAGCACCGCCACAAATAAACAATATGTTATTGGTGTTTACGGTAATCATTTTTTGGTCGGGATGTTTACGTCCGCCTTGTGGAGGTACGTTTACCATAGTGCCTTCCAAAATTTTCAACAGAGCTTGTTGTACCCCCTCACCTGATACATCACGGGTAATACTCGCATTATCGCTTTTACGGGCTATTTTATCTACCTCATCAATGTATACAATACCCCGTTCGGCAGTGGCCACATCATAATCGGCAGATTGTAGCAAGCGGGTTAATATACTCTCCACATCCTCCCCTACATAACCAGCTTCGGTTAATACAGTCGCGTCGCAAATACAAAAAGGCACATTTAATATTTTGGCTAAAGTTTTTGCCAAAAGGGTTTTGCCAGTACCTGTTTCGCCCACCATAATGATGTTCGATTTTTCAATCTCCACCTCATCTTTATCAATACGCTGATTAAGGCGCTTGTAATGGTTATACACCGCAACCGATAATATTTTTTTAGCATCATCCTGACCAATTACATATTGATCCAGATGCGATTTAATTTCTAGGGGCTTTAATATGGAAGGCGTTGCCGGGGTATTTTTAACCTTGCGTACTTTTAGTTCTTCGGCCAATATTTCATTGGCTTGGTTTACGCACTTATCGCAAATATGCGCGTCAAGTCCGGCTATCAGCATCAGGGAATCCTGTTTACCGGCGCCACAAAAAGAACACCTGATTTCCTTGCTGGTTTTGTTCATTGATAGATAAATTTATTATACAAAAATAATTAATAATATTGAATTGCTATAGCCTATGAGTAGACTATAGCAATTTGAGGGCAGAAAAAATTATTTCTTCTGGCTGTTACCTCTTAAAATTTCATCAACCATACCGAATTCTTTGGCTTCTTCGGCTATCATCCAGTGGTCACGGTCAGATGCATCCCAAACCTTTTCGTAAGGGGCTCCGCTATGATCAGCTATGATTTGGTAAAGCTCCTTTTTAAGCTTGGTAATTTCATGGTAGGTGATTTCGATATCAGATTGCTGGCCTTGTGCACCACCACTAGGTTGGTGTATCATTACCCTGGCATGTGGTAAAGCGGCTCTTTTGCCTGCAGTACCTGCGCAAAGCAATACAGCGGCCATGGATGCAGCCATACCTGTACAGATGGTTGCTACATCATTAGTAATAAACTGCATAGTATCATATATACCCAAACCGGCGTAAACTGAACCACCCGGAGAGTTGATATAAATTTGGATATCACGCTTGCTATCGGCCGATTGCAAGAACAACAATTGTGCTTGGATAATATTCGCGATGTTTTCATAAATGGCATCACCTAAAAAGATGATACGATCCATCATTAACCTCGAAAATACGTCCATTTGGGCTACATTTAACTGGCGCTCTTCTATAATATACGGGGTCATTCCGGTTGGCAGTTTGCTCCTGTCAACACCCGCAATAAATTTATCTACGTAAATGCTGTTAATTCTATGATGCTTTACAGCATATTTTCTGAATTCGTTTTTATCAATGTTGCTCATGGTTATTTTAGATTAATTTGCGGATTTAAACCGCGTTAAATATAGTTTTTACTTTAATACTTTTATTTTTTGAAAGTAGATAAAAAGTAAAATTATTTGCGAGATGCTTGTTTGCACAAGGTTGTTTAAACAAAAGTCCGAAAGGGTATAGCTTTCGGACTTTTCAAATCTATGATTTTTTATACCAGACTATAGCTTTTGGAAGTCGGTATATAAAATTTCTTTTTCCTCCAGTGTTATTACACTTTTGATATATTCAAAGGTTCGTACCGCTTTTACTTCTTCAAAAATCTTATTCGCGTTCTCTTTGTTTTGAAGATATTGAACTGTGTATTGCCCAAGTTGTTCTTCGGGAATTCCTTGCGGACTGTACATTCTGAACTGCTCGTTTAAACGGATTTTAGCCAATTCAAAAACCTCTTCGTACTTAATTTCAATATTATTACCAGTGATAATCTTATTTTCAATTAAGGTCCATTTTAGGTTTTGTGCAAAATCGTTGTAACCACCTTCCAATTCCTCGGCCGACAATTTTTCATTGGTAGCTTTCAACCAGCGTTTCAAAAAATCATCGGGTAAATTAAAGTTCACTTTACCCAGGCTGTAATGATAAATTTCATCCTGTAATTTCCGTTCCGAATCTTGGGTCATCATGCCTTCCAACTCGGCCGTTATACGGGCTGTAAATTCTTCTTCGGTGGTTACTGCACCCTCACCAAATAATTTGTCAAAGAACGCTTGGTCGAGGTCGCTTTCCTCTAAGCGGTTCACGTTTTTTACTGTCAATTTAAAATTCGATTTTAAATCGGCAGCTGTATCTTCATCTATTTTTAATAAACCAGCAATTTTAGCCGCATCGTTATTGTATGCCTTTTGCAAGTCGATGGTTAATTCGCTTTCCTTTTTTAAACCAATTAAGGTTGATTTTATTGCCTCATCAGCAATTTGGTCGATACGTACCGAAGCGGTCACCGTTATTCCACCATCAAAAACAGAACCATCAGGCGAAAGCTGGACAAGATCGCTGTAAAGTACGTCCCCGTCTGCCGATACGTCAGGATTTGTCATTTTTCCATAACCCCTGCGGATGTTTTTTATCCTTGATGCCAAGGTTTCTTCATCTACCTTTATTACATACCTGGTTAATTTATCGGCCTTTGAAAAATCAAGTGTAAACTCAGGCGCTAAACCCACCGCGTAATTAAATTCGAAATTATCGGTAAAGTCCCAATTATAATGTTTGTCTTCCTCAATATTTGGTAAAGGCTGACCCAATACCTCTAATTTCTCCTCATCAATGTATTTGTTTAGGGTATCAGATAGTAAATGGTTGATTTCATCAACCAAAATACTTTTACCGTACATTTTTTTTATATGAGAAGCTGGCACCATACCCGGACGAAATCCTGGAATTTTGGCTTTCTTGGCTTGGTCTTTTATCGCTTTTTCAACACGTGTTTGATAATCTTCAACGTTAATATTGATTTTTATTACAGCGTTCAGGTTATCAATTTTTTCCTGTGAAATGTTCATATTGTATACCGGATAATTTTTAAAATTTATTTAAAAGCCTATCTCCTTAACAGTAATTTAACAAAGGGTTGGCTTTTGGAGCGGCAAATGTAGGAAAAATTCGGGAAGTGCGAAAAGTAAAAAATGTTAGATGGTTTTTAAAAAACAGTTTTATGACTATAAAGCTGGAATTTTAAATTGCCATCTTTTCTGCCCATTCCAAACCATTCGGTAAAACCGACCTGCTGAATTCCAAATGTATTACCCTCCTTCTGCTATTGGAGGTGGTACGACTAGACGCATGCATCAATAATGGACGCATCATCATCATTCCGCCCTGCTTTACCTTTGCAATTTTCTCTATCACCGTTTCCTGATTGATGGTTTCGGGCCGATAAATACCTAGTAAATGTGAACCCGGAATTACCCTTAAAGCACCATTATTTTCATCTGTATTGTCCAAATGGATTCGGATGGTAAAATTATCTTTGAGGATATTAGCAGGCGGTTGAACGGCGTAATTCTGCTCTTTTTTTGTCCAAGAGCCATAACCATTAACATCAACCTTGTTTTTTACCGCAATCGTCAAATCTTGATGGCGGGAAACAAACCAGTTAGATTGTTCAGGTTTGTCGAAATAAATAGCCTTCATTATAAAGAACTCATTGCCAAATGTATTGGCAATGAGTTGCTTAAGTTTACTATTAAAAAGAATGTCTTTTGCTTTGGGTATCTGATACAAAAACCGGCGGATAGCAAATAATCCACCCGCATTCCTAAACGAAATATTTGATTGGTCGGTTTCATCAATTAGTTTGATGATTTGGCCTATTTCATCAGCAGTATAAATATCATCAACAATCGTAAAGCCATCATTTAATATTTGCTCCTTATCAACAGCTAATACCTGCATGATTGTTTTGCTTACTCCACATTTAACTCTTTATTCCGTCTGAATATGGATAAGATAAAGCCTAACATCATAATCACTGTACCCGACCATAGGAAGTTGATATATGGAAAATCGAGCACTCGCATTACTATCCAAGGTTTTTTGTTTTCGGGTTGCTCATATACGGTAATCTCCACTTTCACCTTGTTATCAGGTTGAGGTTTTATTTTGGTAAGTCTTAGTTTTAAACCAGCTTCATCAACCTTACGGGCAAAATCAAAAACGTTGCCATTTTTAATCATAAAAACAGGAGCAGCTGTGTAGCTCTTATGATCCGTTTTTACTTCTAAATTAGCGCCAATAGCCACATCGTTTTTGCCAAGCGGAATATTTTGCAGATTGGCTTCCCTGTTTAACGATTTTAATACAATAACCCCATTTTTATACGGAATACTATCGCCAATGGATATTTCATGAACCACAGGTGGGTCGTAACTGCTATCGTCATTTTCTTCGCCATGAGCTCCGCCAGTATTATCTGCCATTGGTTTTTCACTAATTGGTGGCAATGCGGTAATATGTGAGTATAAATCATGTAACAAATAATGTTTGGTATCGGGTGTTGGGGTTAAACCCATGCGCGGATTTATTTGAACATTAGGTTTTAGCATAAACTCTTCTACCACTTTGCCCTTATCATCCAACCTCTTGTAATCAACCTTGTAAAAATGGTTTGGTTCCGATAATGAATCGCCTACGTAAGTAACCTGATAATCGCCCATGGTAACCGGTTCATTTTTGTACATCATGATGTTTTCATGTACATCGCCAGCCTCTTTGGTAAATCCTCTCAAATTAATAGTACCCGATTCATTTTTTGAAACCACCGAACGTGTTCCGGCAGCAATCAATGCACCAACCAACATCAAGGCAAAACCCATATGCGCCACAGCCGAACCTGCCAATTTAAATTTACCCTTAAAGGCATCGGCCAAAATTTTTCCATTCGCCAATAGCGAGTAGATGGAACCTAACATCACCAGCCAAAACACAAATTGCAGATGGTACAAAACAGTAATAAAAATAATCACCCCTGTTATTAGTAATGCTGAGCCAAAATAAACAAGTGTAGTGATGTAAAACCTGGTGCTATCTGTTTTTTTATATTTTAAGAATTGGGTAAACCCTGTTAATAAAGTAATAACCAATGCAAATGCCGCTTGAATTACATTATAATGCGCTACTAAATTTATTGGCGGGGCAAGTTTTGTACCAAACATGGCATTCCATAAAGGGATGGAAGTTACCAAAATAAGGTGCAAGCATGACAGGGCTAAAAAAACCGAGCCAACAAACATCCAAAACTCGCGCGAGTAGGTTTCTTCATCCTTTTTGGCAATGGGTAGTTCTTTCCATCTGATAGCTACTAGAATAATAGATAAGGCTAAAAATATCAGAATAAATATAACCAGCTGCCAAAACATACCCAAATCGGTAAATGAGTGTACAGAGGTGTCGCCTAGAATACCACTCCTTGCTAAAAACGAGGAGTATAATACCATGATAAAACTCGCCAACACTAAAAAGGTGGCGGTAAAGTAAGAGTGCCCTGTATTTTTAAAAACAATGAGCACGTGCACCGCCCCTACCATAGTAAGCCAAGGGAATATAGACGCGTTTTCAACCGGATCCCATGCCCAAAAACCACCAAAATTTAAGGATTCATAGGCCCATAACGAACCCATAATAACTCCGGTTCCTAATACCAAACTTGCAAAAAGCGCGTAAGGAATGGCAATTGGAATCCATTCTTTATATTTTTTTTGCCATAACCCAGCAATGGCATAAGCAAACGGAATAACTACCGAAGCTAAACCCAAAAACAAGGTTGGCGGGTGTATTACCATCCAATAATTTTGCAGCAAGGGGTTCATTCCTTGTCCATCATTTAATCGAGAAAGATAATTAGGCCTTGAAAGAAATGGGGCGTCGAGATTAGCGTTTCTTAATAATAGGAAGGGAGAACTACCAAACTTTGTACCAAAAATTTCTACACCCAAAATCATCGTGGCCAATACCACCTGCGAGAGTGCGATAACCGTCATCACTGGCTTTTCCCATGATTTTGCCCGCCATATTAAAACATTGCCTAATACAGCTTGCCAAAAAGTCCATAACAGAAAGCCACCTTCTTGTCCGTTCCAAAAACCGGAAACCAAATAATAAACGGGAAGAGACTTAGAAGTATATGCCCAAGCGTAATGATATTCAAAGTAGTGATTATAAATAATATAAAAGAGGCAGCAAACAACCCCTAACAAGGAGAAAGAGTTTAGGAAAAACCCTATCCTACCCATCCACAGCCATGATTTATCAAGCGGGTTTTTATTGGTGGTAGCAAAATAATAACTTATTGCCGAAAGTAGAGCCGCACCAAATGAAAGAATAACAAAAATTTGACCTATATGACCCGGTAAAAGGTGTTCGCCTTGAAAAGCTTTATCCATGAAGATTGTTTATATATTGACAGGTTTTTTAGCTTTTACATCGGTAAGCTCAATTTTATCCTGCGTGTATTTTGAAGGGCATTTCATTAAAATTTCGGATGCATGAAATTCATTCCCAACCATTTGTCCGGTCAAAACTATTTGCTCAGAACGTTCAAAATCCTGTGGTTTAGTACCACCATATACCACTTTACATTCCTCGCCTTGTTTATCTTTCACATAAAATGAAAAATAATTGGCATCCTTAGCGGCATCATAATACAATTCCTTTTGCTTATCTAAATGCCCAACTACCCTTAATTCCTCGGCTGTTTTTTTAGCATCGTTAAATGAGCCGTAACTACTTGAACTTGAATAAACACTTATAATAACAGCTATGGCTACAGCAATAACCACCAAACCAAAAATTGCTCCTTTTTTCATGTGTTAATTAGTTATATAACAGTACTGCAAAAATACAAAACGTTATGCTATTATTTTTTATTACAAGGGATATATATTATTTAGAATGATTTTAAACAAAAGCTTGAACGTATTCCAATATAAAGTTAATTAGCCGGGAATTGTTTTAATCTGATTTTAAAACTTCCCAAATCTCAACTCCTAAGCCTTTGCATACTTCTTGCAAATAAAGGTACGTTGGATTGATATCACCCATTTCTACCCTACTTATGGATTGTGGGTCCTTGTCGATTAAGTATCCTAGCTCTTTTAGGGTGAGTCCCTTCAACAATCTTATCTTTTTTAGTTGTAAACCTAAACGTTTAAGATGTTCTTTTTGCTCTTTGTTGATACTCATTTATCTATTTTCCCCACATTAAATAAAATTTTAATCAACGTATGCGTTGATTTTGAAAAATAATACCTAATTTTGCTTATCGCATATTGAAATTTAATTTATAAATCAAATAGTTTGTATTAGTAAATGTTCAATAAGTCGTCAACGTACTTTGACATGGCACTTCCAATTAAAACCAAAAAATAATATGAGTTAAGCAGGGAATAATACGATAATCAGTTTTCAAAGTTTAAATACTTCAATTTTGTTACCAATGCATAATTTATATAACTACTATTTAATGAAAACCCCTATTCATAAAAAATCAACATGATAAAATTTTTTGATGAATTTACGACCACCGAAATGCGTGAGGTAGAAAAGCTAATCGCTATTTTGTATAAACCCTCTTACATGTCAATTGAAATTGATAAGAACACAGATTATGTAGCATTGACATATTCTGGACTCATTACCTATCAAACAAGCACCCACCGAAATATTTTTATTAGCCCTACATCTACCATAAAGGTTACTAACATGTTTGATATCTTAATTACAGGGATAGAAACCGAAGCATCTAACCTTTTACAAGAAATTATTTCCGATTATTTGACTATCAATCTATATAAGTAAGCATTGATACTGAAATGCAAATACTGCTAATCAGCTAAACTAACTACATAACCGTGAATCATTATTAAAAATAATAATTGCTTAACTGATAAATAAAATATTTTTTCTACTCAAATGATTGATTAAACTATTTGATGATGAGCTTTTAGAAGAATGCATTTATTAAATATTTAAATGGGTTGAAAATTGGCTTTATTGAGTTAAGAGGCCAAAATCATGCCAAAATGCTATAGAGCATCATGTAAAAATACCAATCCCAGCTAAATGTGATTGGTATTTTATTTATTATGGATATTTAAAGAACAAATACCCTAGTTTTAAGCTTTATTTTTTGATTGGTAAACCAATAATGGGACTTTAATTTGATGCGCCATTTTATGCGTATGGCTCCCTGTTAACAAACTATCTAAAAAATTATGATGCCTATGTACCATAACCATCATATCAACATGACTTTGCTCGCATAGCCAATGCAAGCCATCTTCGGGGTTGCTGTTTTTTACCAATCGATAATAAATATTGGGATAATCAGCCTTGTTCGATAGCTCCACAATAAAACGCTCAATAGTTTCAATAAACCCCGGCGATTCCTTTTTATCGTTATAAATATGGGTCAGTAATATTTTGGCTTTTAATGCCCTTGCCAATTGGATTAATTTATAGATGTAATGCAAGTCTTCATCTATTCGGTTAAAATCGGTAGCGAATGCAATATTTGTTATCGGTTGTAAGGGTGTTGTTGGAGGTACAATTAAAACTGGTCCGGCTGCATCATCAATCAATTTATTGGTATGGCTACCCAAAACAAAACTGCTTAAGCCCGATTTTGTATGCGAACCAATTACAATCATTTCGGTTTTATGCTCCATATAAATGGTATTCACTACATCTACAACTGTTCCCGATTTATTAACCACCTTAATTTCCGGATTGTGGAAAAATGAGGTTTCCATTCCCGATAAACGGGTTTTTAATATGCTCAACTCCAAATCGCTCTCTTCTTTTATTAGGTCATATTCATCAGCTTGCCAAACTACCAACCCAGTTTGGGGCATTTCGGCTGGCACAATAATGGCATTGCAAAGTAAAACATTAGCTTTAACCTGTTGAGCCAAGTAATATCCATATTCGGCAGCGTGTACCGAGTTTTCTGAAAAGTCTGTTGGTATCAATATTGTTTTCATATCAGGTTTGCTTTTTATTGATATAAAATTGACCATTTTAACCAATCGAAAAAATGATTTGCATCATGATATAAGGTGACTTATTGAATTAAAAAATTGAATATAAATTGTGCTTTTCAGTTTCGAAATTGTTTTGGTTTTTTAGTCATTTAAAAGGAAATTAGCTACTTTCTTTGTAAAATCTAATTCAAAAAAAAAATCCGGACTAAAATATTTAATCCGGATTTTATAGTTTAAACTAACCTCTAAACGATTTCTTAAATTTCCCTTTCAGTATCCCA
The DNA here is from genome assembly GCA_903891475.1 of uncultured Mucilaginibacter sp. GTDB lineage: Bacteria > Bacteroidota > Bacteroidia > Sphingobacteriales > Sphingobacteriaceae > Mucilaginibacter. Next base: position 27,222 of record CAITEP010000030.1, on the reverse strand, counting down.
GTTCTCCAGATAGTCGGATACTCGTTTTACAAACATACCACCTAATGCTCCATCAACTACACGGTGGTCGTAACTTAAAGACAAAAACATCATATGCCTGATGGCTATCATATCTCCTTGTAAAGTTTCAATAACTGCAGGTTTTTTACGAATAATACCAATGGCCAAAATAGCTACTTGTGGTTGGTTAATAATTGGCGTACCCATAACATTACCAAACGAGCCTACATTGGTAATGGTAAAAGTACCATCCTGTATATCATCGGGTTTTAGCTTATTATTTCTGGCGCGATTAGCTAAATCATTTACCTCTTTAGTAAGACCAGTAAGGTTCAAACTATCGGCCTTTTTAATAACCGGAACAATCAGGTTACCATTAGGCAAGGCTGTTGCCATACCAATGTTGATGTCTTTCTTTTTTATTATTTGTGTGCCATTTACCGAAATATTAATCATCGGGAAATCTCGAAGAGACCTTACTACCGCCTCAATAAAGATTGGTGTATAGGTGATTTTTTCACCTTCACGTTTTTCAAAGCTTGACTTTATACGTTCGCGCCATAAAACAATATTGGTTACATCCACCTCAACAAAGGAGGTAACGTGTGCCGATACTTGTTTACTCATTACCATATGCTCCGCAATTAAGCGGCGCATCCTATCCATTTCAATTATTTCATCGCCAGCCGCTATTGGTGCAGCATGTGCTTCCTTAGCAACTGGTTCATTAACAATAGCTATTGGCTGCTCAATCGGTTTGGTTTCTATTTCTTCTGTTATTGATTCAGGTACTCTAACAACCTCTGTAATGGTTACATTTTCTGTACCCGTACCATCAACCTTTCTATTGCGAATATAGTTTAATAGGTCGTCCTTAGTCAACCTTCCCTCCATACCTGAGCCTGCTATTTTGCTAAGTTCGCTTTCTGTTATCCCTTCGCTTGCTGCAATATTTTTTACCAAAGGCGAATAAAATCTGGATTGTTGTGTTTCCTCTTTAGCTTCTGTTGGCGTGTTTTGATTTATTTGGTCAACATAGGGTACTTGTACTTCTTCTTCAGTTATTTGTTCGGAAATTGGCGAATCAATTGTATTATTGGTATTTACCTCTTTGTTAACAAAACCATCTTCAGGTCCTTCAGTTTCAATCAATGCAATCAACGCCCCTACCTGCACCACATCATTTTCGTGATAATGTTGCACCAATAATTTTCCGGCAACTGGGGATGGTACATCAGAATCAACCTTATCGGTAGCAATTTCCATTACTGCTTCATCAACTTCAATGTAATCACCGGGTTTTTTAAGCCATTTAATTACCGTTGCCTCCGCAACACTTTCGCCCATTTTTGGGAGGTATAACTTATATGATGCCATAATTATAAAATTGTAATCAAATTTAGCTCAATTTTTATTATTCAGCCTTTTCGTGCAATAAAATATTTAAAATATTGAGCGCGGTGGTAGCGGTACGTTCAATGTTTTGTTTGCGCTTATTCCCAAAGGTAAACTTTTTTATAACACTTTTATCCTTATTAGCAACAGCAATCCATACCGTACCAACGGGTTTATCCGAAGTTCCGCCATCGGGACCTGCAATTCCGGTAACGGCTATGGCATAGTCCGAATTAAAATTATTCAATGCCCCAAATACCATTTCGGTTACGGTTTCTTTACTAACAGCCCCATATTGCCATAGTGTTTCGTTTTTTACGCCTAGCATACTTTCTTTCAACTCGTAAGAGTAAGAAACCGCGCCGCCTAAAAATACTTTTGATGAGCCCGCATGTTGAGTAAATAAATGAGATATGTAACCACCCGTGCAACTTTCGGCAACTGTTAAAGTTAAGCCTTTGGATTGCATGAAATCCAATATCGCTTTTTCAATAGCAATATCTTCCTCTGCAGCTACCACATTAGCTACTCTTTCCACTATTTTGGCTGCGTACTCATTTACTTTAGCTGTAATAAATTTGGCATCCTCACCATATCCGCTTAACCTTAGCCTTACTTGCCCAAGCTTAGGCAGATACGCGAGTTTTATATAATCAGGCATTGAATCTTCAATATCTGCAATTCTTTCTGCTAAAAATGATTCACCTTCCCCAACAGTTAAGATCGTTTTATGTAAAATAAATGGTAGTTTCAAAGTAGATTTTAGCTTCGGAATAACAGAATCTTCCATCATATACATCATTTCATGAGGTACACCGGGCATCGAAATATAAATTTTTCCACCTTCATTAAACCACATACCCGGTGCGGTGCCATTTTTGTTTAGCAAAACCTCGCAGTTTGCAGGCACTAACGCTTGTTGCTTATTTACTTCTAATAATGGCCTGTTGTATCTCGCAAAAATTTCGGTTACATGTGCTAAAGTTTCCGCATTTTCTACAAAACCGACATTAAAATACTCAGCAATGGTTTTTTTGGTGATATCATCCTTGGTGGGGCCTAAGCCACCCGTTATCAAAATAACATCTACCCTTTTTGAGGCTTCGGCAAGGGCTGTCAAAATATGCTCCCTATTGTCGGAAACTGAGGAAATTTGCTTTACCCTGATGCCGATTTTATTCAGCTCAACAGCTATCCAGGCAGAGTTGGTATCAACAATCTGCCCTATTAAAATTTCGTCGCCTATGGTAATGATCTCTGCTAACATTAATATTGATTATAATTTGAATTGCTAGTATAATCGCTCCGCTTACTAAGTTTTAAGTCTTGCAAAATAGCCGCCTTTACTTTTAAAGTTACGTTATACGATTTAAAGTAGCCAAAAGGTACCCATTGCACATTCAAATCCCAACAATGCAAATCGCGGTAAATAGAAAATGAAGGTACACCGCTTAATTTTAGCGCTCTTAAATCATAAGTGGTTGAATACTGTATTTTCCATTTGGATGTTAAATTAAAATCGCCGCTCAACATCAATGTATTTGAGGTTGAGGAGCTTACATAGCTATTGTTGTAGCTAAGGCTATAATTGAACGATAAGTTCCATGGAACGTTAAAATCGACATAGGCACTGGGGTCGCTATTAATGGCTGCCAATCTTTGCGCCTGATTGGTTGTTATATTTTGCAGGTTACTACCTGGAATTGCATGTTTTACCGGGTTAAAAGTAGTTGAATTTAAACTTCCACTCATAGAAAAAGTGATACTTGTTAGTGTTGGGAATTGCCCGTTTTGAAATGAATATGTATTTATAGTACGGTAATTATGCACAATTTGCCCGTTGGCTACCGAATCAAAGAGCTTGGTAACATAAGGGTTAAACGCTCCGGAAAGACTAAGGTTTACTTTTTGGTTGAATATGGCTGTATGAGCCGAGAAATTTATTTGGCTCAACCGTAGGCTATCTTGTGCAAAATTATAGAAAGATGAAAAGGATAGACCTTGAATAATAGGTATTTTTCTATCTTTTGCTGAGGTATCGGTGGTTTTGGGCTTCAACTTTATCTCAATGTTATTATCAAGATTAAACCCCACTCCTGCTGTGCGCCCTGGCGAAGGGAAGCCATCTTCAAATATTGAATATTTGGTACTTGTATATGGATATGGCACTATAGCGTTGCTTACTATTGTTTTATAATATCCATAACCGGATGAGGAAAAATCGGGATTGAAACTAAAATTTAATGAAGGAGTCATTACATGTCTAATGGCTTCTAAATTGCCCCTTTTAAACTGAAAAGTACTATATACCTTTGTTGATAAACTTGTACCTAAGGTATAACTACCCGCTCTTTTAAAACCATTAATAGTATCAGTAACCAGCGAATCGCGTCCATTGGTGCTTCCCCTGGCATAGGTTTTATTGATTGATTGCAGATACCAATGTTCAGTATAATTAACATTTGTACTTAATTGAAAATACTTTAGTATGTTTAAACTTAACCCAATAGGTACATTATGAGTTACATGTGTTTGCAAGGCTTTTAATAAAGTACTGCCATTAAATAATTCCGATTCTGGAAGGGCGTTTATTGAATTGGACGCTTGCAAGCTATAGCTTACTGTTACTTTTTGGTACCACTTTTGCTCACCCACTCGCTCTTTCGAGTCGAAAGGACTTAACGAGGCCATCGAAAAACTCAAAGTAGGAAGATTTAATGAAACTGTTTGGTTTACAAGATCTTGACTTTGTGTAAGCCCTAAACTCAAGTTAAAAGGTGTGCCAGCCCACGTTTTGCTATAGTTTACCGATGAACTTAATGACCCTGTTACCAGCGATTGCGGGTTATAACTAACAGATGCCGGGTTATTTTGCGCAAATTTTGATGATTGTATATTTACCGAAGCACTTAAAGTGCTTCCAGGATTTGCATTGGGGTCTTGAGTATGACTCCATGATAAGCTGTAGTCCTTTTGTGGTGGATCGCCTTCCAAACCATAATTATGTGATCCATAACTAAGACTAAAACTACCTCCATATTTATACCTTACCAAATAGTGTACTGTTTCTTTAAGCTCATATGATCCCTTTGAATAAATGGAACCCATTGTGGTAAGGTCTACATAGTCATTCAGCCCTATGTAATATCCAAAATCACGAAGGAAAAATCCTAGTTTTTGATCTTCACCAAAAGTTGGGATAATTACACCCGATGCTCTGGTATCTGGTTTTGGAAAAAAGCCAAATGGAATAACCAGTGGCAAGGGAATACCCTCGATTTCCAAATAGGCCGGACCTGATATTATCCTATTTTTTTCAGCAATACCTTTTGTTATCACTATACCAAAGTGGGTATCAGGATAGGGCAATTCGCAAGTACTAAAAATAACATTTTTATACGCTACTTCTGTTTCATTTAGTTTTTTAGCCACCCCGCCCGACAAGAAGTCGCCATCCTGCTCTGATGCCGGATTGTATATTTTGCCTTTTTTAGTTTTGTAATTGAATAGTAAAGAATCAGACTCCAGTGGCTTGTCTTTACCTTGCTTTGAAATTGGCCTGCCTACGTAAGCTTTTGTTACCGGATCAATACTTCCCCTGGCAAAAAGCAGGTTTTTTTTCTGATCGAGCCTTATATAATCAGCGTCGAGCTCAAAATCTTCATACTTTACTCTTGCTCTGCCGTAAAGATAAGTGATTTGATTATCCTGATCAGTAACTACCGAATCCTCGGCATGTGAAATTACCTCCGATTTTAAGGAATTACCATCCTTTTTATTGGTGTCTTTAGCCGTTGTTACACTTTTTATTTTCGTATTTGACCCTAAATTACTATCTTTAGTAGGTTTTTTGTTTTTATTGGTATCAAGCTTTAAAAATAAATGTTCAGTTAAGCTTATGCCAGATGCTCTGGTAACAAATGGCAATGCTTTCACGTTTACGGCGAATAATATTACCGGTAGAAAAAAGAACCTGATTAATTTCAAAATCGATTATGAATAGTATTTTTGCAGATATAGTTAAAAAGCGTTCAAAAATAATGAAAAATAGGGCATTGGAAAGATTGATTTATGGTTTATCAATATTACTGGCAACATTACCATCTTTTTCGTTTGCATTTGTACATCATTTAAGAACTGATACAGCTACTAGTAGCGGCTATAAAATTAAAACAATTATTGTTGATGCGGGGCATGGCGGCCAGCATACTGGTACTGGTCATTTTTCACCGGGCGCCACTGGCTCTTTCTCTCTCGAAAGGAATGTAACGTTAGCGATAGCCCTAAAATTGCAAGTAGCAATACAAAAAGAGCTACAAGGGGTAAAAGTTGTATTGACAAGAAGTACCGAAGATGATGTAGCCTGGCAACGACGCGCCGATATAGCCAACGAGAACAAAGGCGATTTGTTTATTTCACTTCACTGTAATTCACTGTCTGACAGAAAAATAAAAGAGCTGGTCGGGCATAAGCACCACAAACCTGTTTACAAAACGGTAACGGTACCAAATAGGTCGGGCAAGGGTGTTTTGATGTTGGTTTATGGTTTTAAGCGATCAAAAGAGGAAGAAAAAGCAATTAAGGAAAACCTGATTGAAGATGATCCGGAAATGAATACCACACCCGATCCGAACGACCCGGCAGCCATGATATTACTGAACGAGTATAAACGCAAATACCGCAAACAAAGCATTCATTTAGCCGAATTATTGAATACTGAATTTGTGGAGACTGATGGCCGACCAAGCGAAGGCATACGCGAGCAAGGTTTATTGGTATTATGCCATAGTGCAATGCCCGCGGTAATGATTGAAACAGGGTACATTAACAACCCTGATGATGAAGCTTATCTAAATTCAGAGAATGGCCAAAACGAAATTGTTGCTTCTATTGTGAGGGCTTTACAGAATTATAAAAACGAAGTTGAATCATCTGCTCCATGAGGCTAGTGCAATAATAGCCTGCGCAAAAACGTATATTATAAAAACCTAAGCCGTTGTTAATTGTTATTATCAACTTCTTAGCAAAATTAAACTATGAAAATATCAAACGAAACAAAAATAGGGGCTTTAACCACTATAGCCATCACCATATTATTATTAGGCTACAGTTTTTTAAGAGGAAACGATCTTTTCTCGGCTTCCAACAGGTTTTTTGCTGTATATAAAAGTGTTGACGGACTTTCGGTATCAAAACCCGTATTGGTGAATGGATTTCAAATAGGCCGCATTTCGCGCATGGAGTTAAGGAGCGACGGGCATACTTTGGTGGAATTTAACATCGACCGTAAATACCACGTACCCTCCAATACGCTCGCAAAACTGGTAAGTACCGACCTTTTGGGCAGTAAAGCCATTGTTTTTGAATACGGCAACAGCAATACTGAAGCGCAAGATAAAGATACATTGAAAGCCGGCATACAAGGCAGCCTGGCTCAAAGCTTGCAACCCATACAAACCAAGGCCGAAAGTTTAATGGCTAAATTAGATTCAACATTTGGCGCGGTTAATAAAATATTGAACCCCGAATTTCAACGTAATGTTGACAGGAGTTTTTTAAGTATTGCCAATTCATTGCAAACCTTAGAAAGTACTACTAAAAAAATTGACGCGCTATTAGGTGATCAATCAGGTCATATTAATGAAATCTTGACCAATACGGCTACGGTTTCATCAAACTTAAAAACAAGCACCGCCAATATTAACTCCATTACTACCAACTTTAATAAAGTAAGTGCCGACCTTGCCGCCGCAAACCTGAAACAGACGCTCGACAATACCAATAAGGTAATGCTTGATTTGCAAACTACCTTAGCAAAGGTGAATGATACCAAAGGCAGTTTAGGTTTGTTATTGAGTGACGACAAATTATACAAAAACTTGGCCGATGCCTCCGACAATTTGAACAAATTAATGATTGATTTAAAAGCCAATCCAAAACGTTATGTTAGTTTTTCTGTTTTTGGTGGGAAAAGTAAATAATGAACTATTTTGAATTTTATAACATCCCCGAATCATTTCATCCTGATTTGGCTTATATCAAAAAGAAGTTTTACGAGCTGAGTAAAAAATACCATCCCGATTTTTTTGCCAATGAGGATGATGCCAAACAACAGGAAATTTTAGAGCTATCAACCTTAAATAATAAAGCTTATAATACGCTAAACGACGAAAATAACCGACTTGAATACATTTTAAAAACCCATAATTTATTGGTGGAAGGAGCTAAACCGCAGTTACCATCAGATTTTTTGATGGAAATGATGGATTTGAATGAGCGCCTGATGGAGGTAGAAAATGCGGCAGACTTAGGTAATATTACTGCCGAAGTATTTGCAATTGAGGGAGATATAAAGGAAAAACTCGACCAGCTAACCCAAGATTATGAAACCATAAGTGATTCCGCAAAGGAGGAACGATTAAATAATATTGCCGGAATGTATTATAGACGAAAATACTTGTTGCGAATTAGAGAGAGTTTAGATACATTTGCATCCCGCTTTTAAACGGAATTACTACCGAAAAAAATGCCCAGATGGCGGAATCGGTAGACGCGTTGGTCTCAAACACCAATAACTTCACGGTTGTGCCGGTTCGACCCCGGCTCTGGGTACTGAAAGCTCCGAAGCAAATGTTTCGGAGTTTTATTTTATATGGCTTCTGTCTATGTGCTTTACTCAAATACTTTAAATCGATATTATATCGGTAGTTGTAAAGATTTGTCCTATCGTATTGACCAACACATAAACAAAGATTTTACGAATGCTTTTACTGCCAAGGTTCAAGATTGGACTTTATACTTTTGCATTGATGAACTTGAATATAAACAAGCGAGAATGATTGAACAGCATATCAAAAAAATGAAAAGCAGTACTTACGTTAAAAATTTAAAACAATACCCAGAAATTATTAAAAAGCTAATAGAAAAATACCCTTAATGGCGGCCCCGATAGCTATCGGGGCGGTAGACGCGTTGGTCTCAAACACCAATAACTTCACGGTTGTGCCGGTTCGACCCCGGCTCTGGGTACTGAAAGCCGCTTTAGGATTAATTCTAAAGTGGCTTTTTTGTTTTTATATATTTAGCTTTAACACTAATGAATTCTCTATGATTGGTGGCCTAACGGCGAATAATATGTTATTGCAAAAATGGGTGGGGAATAGGGAGATTAATAAAAGATTGGTACACGTTGAAAATTTTATTTTAAAGAAATATTTAGATTATTTTATCATAATTTTTAATTTTTATTATTAATTTACTATAATTTAAATACGTTGTTTTTTAGAATAATCAGAATTGTGCTATAATACCGTAAAAATACCCTTTTATCTTTAATGTATAAACTTTAAATTAGAAATTATAATATACGATGTATTAATGAAATAAAATAGAAGCAATTATTTAAAATAGATAATACTAACAATGGCGCATTTAATAATTCCTTTTTTTCAGTCAGGAGCTGAAAATAATTACAAAACAGTCTTCGCAATAATAGGTGGAATTTGGACTATAATAATATTTTGTATAGGTTATTTTGATAATAGATTGAAAAAAGAAATTGAAGATTATAGACTAGTTCGAGACTATAATAAGGAATTAAAAGAGTGGTCAAATAATGTAATAAATTTAATGACAACGGCTGCCCACCTTTGCCTAATTGATCCTAAAAAAGATGCTAATTTTTATTCGAAAAGACATGACTTATTAATTTCCCTGTCAACCGAATTGGATAAAGGTAGGTTCTTTCTACCAAATATAAATCGAGATGCAGTTGGAAAAGATAAATTATATGCATACAGAGGAATCCGAAAAGAATCACTATCTGCCATTTTTAGAGCCTATGTATGGGTAAAAAGGATAGATTATTTTGAACAAAAAAAAAATATACCAATCAAAAAAATGATTATTAATACAAAGAGAGTTTTCGTATCAGAATTGCACAAAGAAATAAAACCTGATAAATTTGAAATTCCTTTCATAACTTTAAAATCAAAAAAATTTGAAAAATCTAATTCTTAGTGAATTAAGTAAAAAAATAAATTATAATTCTCAAAATATAATTTCTTGTGTTTTTTTGAATACTCTATGATATTTAAAAATCAGATCTTACAATATTATAAACAACAATAACTTTGAAGAATTAAATCTTGAAGTATCGTTACAAGGGCTTAGAATCGCACAATTCAAATTGAAAATAGAGAAATTAAAAAAACTAAATCCTTATGGTTAAATTTTTGGACAAGTATGTTTTCAATTATTACTGTAGTAGGACGTGTAACAGAAAAAAATATTTCGTCATCGACTAAAAGTAAAAAAGCTAATTTAGAGGTAGAGAAAGCAAAAAAGGTGAGAGATTCAACATTAATTGTAACTAATAGAGCTATAAAACAGGTTGAAAATGCAATGGCTCTAAAAAAGAAGGCTGAACTATAATTTAGTGATATTAATAGACAGAAACAATTGGCTCAAATAACATTAAATAATATTATTAATAGTATAAAGCTTTTACAATCAAATTCCGCCTGTCCAAGTTTGCAACTTGGACACATAACAATTTAAGCGTCCCGCTTAAATTGTTAGAAGTACTTGAAATTTTTATTGCAAAACTAAACAAGCCTTTAAGTGGGATACCTATCAGCCAACCACGTATACTTCCACCTTTTTTGTTCTACTTCGACAATCGCAACTGATTTTTGGAAATTGTAAGAGCATTACAGCTTAGCATATTCAATACAATGTTATAAATGCCTTGTTATGCGATAAGGGATTGCGGTTTGACTTTAATCCGGCTTTAATATTTCAAAAGCATCATTCAAGCCACTAGGGCGACAACTCGTCATAAATCTTCCCCAAATTGGTTCGAGAATAATCCAGTTTTAGGTACAAATCTCGACAATTACTGTTTTATCTAATGTGTAATCTAGGTTTAATACAAATTTTAAGGTACTTAATTTCATCCCTCACCAAGCCTTCTCCCCTACCAATGGCACAAACCTAAAGGTATCAAGCACAATTTTTTCGTAATCGTTTTCGGCGGTTTTTAGGATGGTGACCATTTTTTGGGCGGCTTCATCGCCTACGGGTATTACCAGTATGCCGCCTATATTTAGTTGTCCTAGTAAAATTTCGGGTATGGTGGGTGCGCCGGCGGTCACTATTATTTTATCGTAAGGTGCGTCAGCGGCAATGCCTTTTGAGCCATCGCCCAAAAAGAATTTAGGTTGATAGCCCATATGGGGCAAAACTTGTATGGTGCGTTCGTACAGTTTCTCTTGGCGTTCAATGGTATATACCTTTGCGCCAAGTTCCAATAAAATACAGGTTTGGTAACCGCAGCCGGTGCCAATTTCAAGCACCTTGTCGCCTTTTTTTATGTGGAGCAGCTCCGTTTGGTAGGCAACGGTATAAGGTTGGGATATGGTTTGCCCCTCACCTATCGGGAAGGCAATATCCTTATAAGCCTGATTCCAAAAAGTTTCATCGAAAAAATAATGACGGGGTACTTTACCAATGGCAGCAAGCACGGCATGGTCGGCTATGCCTTTTTGTTTCAATAATTCAACCAACTGCTTCCTTGCCCCACGCTCCCTGTAATTATCAATAAATTTATACGCCATGCTAAGGCAAAGATATTTATTTAACCGCCTTTAGGAATATAAAATTTAAGAATAAACCAAACAAAGCCCTCTCTCCCGATAGCTAACGGGATGGAGAGGGTTGGGTGAGGCTAAAGAGGTGAGGCTTTAATAAGGATCCACATCCGCCTGCACCACACTTCCCTTGCTTAGTTTAGTAGTTTGGAACTGTGTAATCACCTCCCTGATAATCGCTTTGGCCTTATTGATAGATAGGTTATCCTTCTCGAACTTGAGCATAATGGTTTTGATATAATAATTCCTGATCCTGCCAACCAAAGGAAATTCAGGACCAATCACCCGCTCTCCAAAATGCTTGCGTAGCTCGGTGGCTAAATAAGTAGCCTGGTTATTTAACGCCTCGGGGTGTTTGTGTTTGATATCGAGGTTAATGATGCGGTAAAACGGGGGGTACTTGAAGCTTTTACGCTCCTCCATTTCGGTAAAGTATAAATCGGGATAGTTATTTTCAATTACCTGCTTAATTACCCGGTGCTTAGGGTCGTATGTTTGGATAATTACCTTGCCCTGCTTACCCCTGCGCCCTGCCCTGCCACTTACCTGCGACAACATTTGGAAGCTGCGCTCATTGGCCCTATAATCAGGAAAGCGCAACAGACTATCAGCATTAATGATACCAATCAGCGTAACATCCGAAAAATCCAATCCTTTGGCTACCATTTGGGTACCTACCAAAATATCTATTTTCTTCTCCTCTAAATCGTTCAACAGGTTTTGTAAAGCATTGCGCGAGCGGGTGGTATCTAAATCCATACGTGCAATGCGGGCCTCGGGTAAAAGTACCGATAGCTCATCCTCTATCTTCTCGGTACCAAAGCCTTTGTATTCCAAATGCGTAGAGCCGCAAGCCGGACAAATATTGGGTACCTCCTCCTTATAACCGCAATAATGGCAATGCAGCTTACCACTGCTTTTATGGAAGGTCAGGCTCACATCGCAATTAATGCATTTGGGGGTATAGGCACAAATTTTACACATCAAAACCGGCGCATAGCCCCTACGGTTTTGGAATAGGATTACCTGCTCTTTTTTTGACAAAGCTTCCTTTATCCCGGCCATCAGCACACTGGTAAAGTGCGATTGCATGGTTTTGTTTTTAGTTTCCTCGGTAATACTTACCACTTCAATATCAGGAAGCTTTACACCACCATAGCGTTCGCTTAGTTCGGCAAAGCCGTACTTTTGCAGGCGGGCATTGTAATAACTTTCAAAACAAGGTGTAGCCGAACCCAGCAATACCTTGGCCTTAAACATATTGGCCAAAAATATGGCCGCGTCACGGGCATTGTATCGCGGGGCGGGATCGTATTGTTTGTAGGAAGTTTCATGTTCTTCATCCACTATAATCAATCCCAAATCCTGAAAAGGTAAAAATACCGATGAGCGTGCACCCAAAACCACCTTATACTCATTTGCTAAAACCTTTTGCCAAACCTCTACCCGCTCGTTATCATTAAAGCGGGAATGATACACCCCAATATTGGCCCCAAAGTATAGGCGCAAGCGTTCAATAATATGGGTGGTGAGGGCAATTTCGGGCAGCAGATACAAAACTTGCTTGCCTTTAGCAATCATCTCTTCAATCAGCCTTACATAAATATTTGTTTTGCCCGATGAGGTTACCCCGTGCAGTAAAACCACCTCTTTTTGTTCAAATTCCGCATTTATTTGGTTGATAGTGATGTGTTGCTGCTCGCTCAGCTCAAAGGTATCATAGTCTTCATTCTCGTCATGATACAACCTCGATACGCTTACCTCTTCTACCACAAAAACTTCCTTATCAATCAAAGCTTTAATGGAGCTTGCCCCTGCTCCGCTTTCTTCTATCAATTCATTTTTGGTGATGTGTTTATTGGTTTGGTTGCGCACCAATTTGATATAGGCCAAAACCGCGTCGGCTTGTTTGGGGGCTTTTTTTTCGAGTATGCTGAATAGTTCCTTCAGATTTCCTTGGTCATGGTAAAACGGACTTAAACTAATAAATGCCCTTGTCCGGGGTTTGTACCCGCCGCTTACTTCTTCTGATAGGTGGATGATATTTTTCTCGAACATGGATTTTAAAACAGGCATTACTGTTTTTTGTCCGAGTAGCTTGGCAATATCGCTCACCGTCAGTTCAGGCTGAATATCAAGTGCCTCAATAATTAAAAATTCTTTGTCGTTTAATAGTTTGCGATCGAACGGATAATCGTTTTGTATCCTTATTTTGGTTTCGCTAGCCAGTTTTAGGGCCGACGGTAGGGCGGCGTTCATTACTTCGCCGATATTGCACATGTAATAATCGGCCAGCCATTGCCAAAATTTGAGTTGCTGCAGGGTAATAATAGGCTGCTCATCCAAAATATCAATGATGTATTTGGCCTCGTATTTCTCCGGAGCTAGCTTACTGATGCCTATCACCACCGCCGTGTACAGCTTGCTTTTGCCAAACTGCACCACCACCCTTTTACCAATAGCCACCTGCCCATTCATTTGGAAGGGTACCCGATAGGTATAATTAATGGCAATGGCTAATGGCAACACCACTTCCACAAAAAGGGTCTTGCGGTCGGTATAAGCAACTTCGGCTAATTCAAGCATAGATTAGGCCTTTTTTAAAGCAGCCAAGGCCATCATGATCCATCCTACAATAAAAAGCAGGCCACCTATTGGGGTAATGGGTCCCATGATTACTAACCAATCCCAATGCAACAATTCGCGACAAGCCAACAAGTATATCGACCCCGAAAATAGCACAATGCCTATGCTGAAAAAGTAATAGCTCAACAAGGCATAACGGTTTTCCTCCTTAAAAAAGGTAGCCAAAAACAATAGCGCGAAAGCATGGTAAAACTGGTATTGCACAGCCGTATGCCAAATTTCGAGGTTTGCCGTGGTAAGATGTGCCTTTAGAGCATGCGCGCCAAAAGCACCGCATAAAACTGCCAATAAACCAAAAATACAAGCGGTAAGTATTACTTTGTTTTTCATAATAATTCAATAAGCTAAGGTATGGAATTTGAGTAGTAATGGTAAGCCGTATTTGTCATAATGTTGCCATTGGTTTTAGGTGGATGCCTATTGTGTATATTTTGCGACAGTACCAAATCAATTAAACATTGTTAAGTAATGAATTAAGTATTTACCCTACCTTTGTATTAACCAAAAAATGAAAAAGCAAATTATTATTACAGTAATTTTATTAATTGCTACCATTGCCGTTACCGTTTATTATTTTGCCAATTTAAATCCGCCGGGGTTTCAAAATAACCAGGTGGTACAAGCCATCCCCGAAAACGCGCCCTTCATTATTGAGTTTAATAACGATAAAAGCTTTTACGATATTTTTAAAGAGGATAACCTTTTCGCCGTTTTAGCAGGCAAACAAACCCTTGATGATTTAGCCGCCGTACAAAAACAAATTTTGCTAAACCCACTCACCGAGCAGTATTTTACCGGGCAAAATGTGTTCATCTCACTACATCCGGTTGATCATAATGAGGTTGGGCTATTGGTTACCCTTGCGCCTATTAAAGGTTTTGAAAGTTCGGCTTTTACTAATCTTGCCAATCAAGCGCAAGCAGGTATCGGCATAAGCTCCTTTAATTTAGGCAAAAGGTTGATATACAATATAAATGTAAAGGCTATCAACAAAACCTTTTACCTTACCATTAACGAGAACAATATCATATCGGGCAGTTTTTCAAAACAATTGGTTGAGCTAGTTGCTACCCGAAAAACCAAGGGCTATAAACCGAGCTTTACCATCCCGTCCGACCAGCAAGCGGCCAACTCATTGGCCTATTTGTATATTAACTATAGTCAGCTAAATCCATTGTTTGTTCAATTGTTTAAAAACAAGACTGATGATATTTTGGAAAACTTTCGCCATACTTCGGGCTATGCTACCTTGAGCTTTAATTACCGTAGCGATGCCATGTTGTTTAACGGATTATCAAAAATTGAAAGCACACAGCAACAGGGGTACCTTTCTATCTTCAACCACCAAAAAACGGTTGATAACCATTTAAAGGATATATTGCCCTCCTCCACAGCCTATTGTACCAGCTTCGGTGTATCGGACCCAAAACTATTTGAGGCCGACCTTACAGAATACCAAAACCAAAAAGGACTAAAAGCCGAAAGAGACCAGCTATTTTTAAAAATCAAATCCGAAACGGGTATTAAGCTAAAAACAGAGTTTAGCAATTTATTGGGTAATGAGTTTGCCATTTTAACAACCAAGTATTTTGAGAAGTTTGCCATTGTTGCGGTAAAAAACGGAAACAAGTTAAAAACCTTACTCTCAGGCATGAGCAAAATGAGTAGCGAGAACGCGGGCTCTGTAGAGTACGAGAAACTGCCCTACTTTTTACTGGGCGATGCCTTTGGGAGCTTTAGACATATCAATTTTATGGTGATTGATAATTACCTGATTATAGCCGGCAGCAATACCGAACTGAAAAGCTTTAACGAGCTGTACCTAAACCGCAAGTTTTTAAGCAAAAACGAAAAATATACCCAGTTTGATAACCTGCTGGCCGAAAAAAGTAATGTTTCTTTTTTATGCAATTTTAAAAACCTGCTACCCATTTTAAAACGCGACCTGTACGATAACCTATACGCCCGCATTGAGCAGGATGAAAAAGCTTACAATAACTTCTACGGTATCTCCTACCAATTCTCGGCCTCCGATCAAAATTTTTACTCAAACTTTTGTCTGAAAATAAATAAGGATAGTAGTAGTGTTAAGGTGGATACGGTGGGTAAGAGGTTGGGAGATAGGTAAATATGACTATAAATAATAATCCTCAAGTAAAAACTTAGCTGTAACAGGATTAAAAAATCGACATGTTATGAATAATGTGAAAGAAAGTAAATTAAATTGGATTAATGTAGTCCTTGTGGCGCTTGGTGAATTAATTTTAGGATTATTTATTTTTCAACTTTATCCTATGATGTCGATGCTGTTTTTTGGGGAAGGTGGTGGTAGCCTGCTTTACTCATCTGGGAATTCGGTTTCCTGGGCCTTAATGCCTGTTCTTGTCCCTACCATTATTAACATTGTAAATATTCAAAAAGCCGCAAAAAACAAGAATCTCATCAGATTAAAAGCCTTTAGAATAATACAATTGATTCTATTGGTATTTTATTTTCCGTTTATCATTTGGAGATTTTTTTACTTTGGGTTTCACATATAATTATTTCATAGTTTCTTATAAAGTCTATTGAAAATTTGTGTAAAACAAATACCAATTATTAATTGTAGTTTACAACTACTCTCACACCGCCTTCTTCCCTGCAATAAAATCTTTCAAATAATAAGGCTCAAATAGGGCAACATCCTCAAATTGTTTGTTTGTAAATTTTTGATAAGCCAGTTCGGTTAAATGGCTTGCTGAGTTTAAAAAGTCAGGTAAAAAATGGGTTTCCAGATTTTTGCTCAAAACGGTTCGGCATTTTTCGGCACCATCGCCAAAAAACAGGATGGGGTGTTTGCCAATAAAATCGCTAAAGCTATGTTCATCAATAATTTCGGCAGCGGTGGGTCTGATGGTTTTTATATCAACGTCGAACAAGGCCGTATAAACTTCCATGCGGCGGGCATCTATCATGGGGCAAAGCAACAGGTTTTGGTCTCCTTTAAAACCCTCCATCCTTTTTGCCCCATAACACATGGCTGTTAAGGTATCAATGGCTATTAAAGGCTTATTAAGCGCGAAACACAAACCCTTAGCGGTTGATATGCCAATCCTTAAACCTGTGTACGAACCCGGACCGCAACTTACGGCAACAGCGTCAATTTGGGTATAGTTCAACCCTTCGGTTAGGATGACTTCTTCAATAAACTTGGTAATAACTTCGGCATGGGCATTGCGTTCATTCACTTCTTTTACCCTTAAAATTTTGCCATCTTTTGCTAAGGCTACAGAGCAGCAGGTGGTTGCGGTTTCAATTTGTAAAATCAGGCTCATTTATTTTTTGAAGTTTTTTGTTTTTGAATTGTTAGCACAATTTTATCAAGGAACCGGGTCGTGCCCATGCCCGCCCCAGGGGTTACAACTGGCAATGCGCTTAATGGTGAGCCATCCGCCTTTAAAGGCGCCATGCTTCCTGATGGCCTCTATGCCATATTGCGAACATGTGGGCGTATACCTGCAAGAAGCCGAGGTAAGCGGCGAAATAAAATATTGATAAATTCTAATCAACACAATAAAAACGAACCCTATAATTGCCTTTATAATGTCTACTATCGCTTTCATTTACCAATTTCAACACAAAGCTGCCCCAATAGCTTGATCATTTTTTTTTGCGCCACCTCAAAAGGAATAATATCCTTGGCTACATAGCCAAGCGATAGGGCTATGGTTTTATTTTGTTCGGCAAGGAAGCTGTACAGGGTGGCTTGCTTGTTTAGTCGGTAGGCTTCGCGCATACGGCGCTTTATTTGGTTCCTGTCTACCGAATGTTTAAAACGCTTTTTAGGTACCGAAAATACCACTTGAGCAGGAACAGAATCAGCAGATTCGGTCAAAATCCAGGTAACCTTGTACGGGTAACATAAAAAAGAAGAACCGTTATGATAAAGTTGTTCAATCAACTTTTTATTACATAACCGTTCTTCTTTTTTAAAAGTATACATTCGTTGCTAGTCCTGAACCAAATATAAAATCAATACCGGACCAACATGAAGCAGCAAGCAGTAAAAGCTTAAGCTTTGTGGCTACGCTCGTCTGATACTGTCAATCTCTTTCTGCCTTTAGCTCTGCGTGAAGCTAAAATTCTTCTACCATTAGCTGTAGACATGCGCTCACGGAAACCGTGCTTATTTCTTCTTTTCCTTTGTGAGGGCTGAAACGTTCTTTTCATGGTTATATTATGCTATTCGTATTTTTAAAAACAAGAGCGCAAATTTAGTGTTTTTTTTCATCTTATCAAACAAATTGTAAACAAGTTCTGGAGAAATTGATGTTACACTATTTTATCGTGATTCCAAGTAAAAAACATGACCATCAAAGCCCCTTCGGGGCATCGCGTGGGTAGCAAATAAAAAATCAAGCAAATTGCGTTCCATAGGAACGCCGTGTGAAATAGCCGATGTGCGTGTTACCAACCAAATACGTCTAGCAAACCAACCAAAAAAAATAAACGGATCTAAAAATTTTGAAATTGATTTCCTAATAAACTAATTGCTATCCTAGCTTAAGTTCATTAAGTTTGTTAAAATATCAATATCAAATTAGCCCTGTAAATGAAATATCTTATCATTCTTCTTTTTTGCTTGCCACTTTTTACGCTAGCTCAAGAAATATCTAACTCCAACTATAAAATATATAGCACCGCAAAGCAAAAAACAGTAACAATTGATGAGGTGGTGGCCGATATGGCAAATGCCGACATCTTGTTTTTTGGCGAAGAGCATAATGACTCCATAGGCCATAGCTTGGAATATGCCGTATTTAAAAAACTGGCAGATGCCTACCCCAATAAAATAGCCCTATCGATGGAGATGTTTGAAACTGATTGCCAAAATATTTTAAATGAATACCTAGGTGACCAAATCCGCGAAAAGAATTTTATTACCGAAGCCAGGGCATGGCATAATTATAAAGATTACCGTCCGCTTATTGAGCAGGCAAAGGCCTCAAAAATTGATGTTGTCGCGGCCAATGCCCCTGCCCGCTATACCAACCGGGTTAATCGGCTTGGCTTGCAAAGCTTAAACGAACTGAATAAAATAAGTAAATCATACCTCCCACCCCTACCTATTGATACAGCCATTGGAATTTATTACGACAAATTTGTAAACATTATGGGTGGGCACGGAGCAATGGGTAATATGCAATTGTACCAGGCACAAAACTTATGGGATGCTACCATGGCATGGTCAATCGCTACCTATTATAAAAAGCACAGGGATTTAAAAATATTGCAGATAAACGGCAGTTTTCATAGCGAGGAAAAACTAGGTGTGCCGGCACAATTAAAAAAGTATGTGCCAAATATCAAGATACTCAACATTGCAACATGTACGGATGATAATTTTGACAGTCCGGATTGGAAAAAACTAAGCCAAAATGGGGATTATATTTTATTGACCGATCCTAAATTACCAAGGTCATTCTAGTAATAGAGCGAGTTCTTATGATATAAATATCCTCATCCATTAACCATGCTATTTACCCTTTGCCAATAAATCTCTTATTTCGGTAAGTAATACTTCTTCCTTACTAGGAGCTGCTTCCGGTAGGGGTGCCAGTCCTTCTGCTTGTCTTCTTTTTAAAGTATTAATGCCTTTAACCATTGCAAATATGGAAAATGAAATAATTAAAAATTGAAAAATTATATTTAAAAAATTACCGATACGGATGGCCACTTCAGGCTTTTTAGCCACCACATCGGCATGTTTCAATACAATACTGATGTTTGAAAAATCTACACCACCTGTTAAGAGGCCAAGGGGTGGCATTAAAATATCCTTCACTAATGAAGTAACAATGGCACCAAAAGCGGCACCTATAATTACACCCACTGCTAGGTCTACCACGCTACCACGTAACGAAAACTCTTCAAATTCTTTAAAAATCGACATAATGCTTTATAAATAAAAAATGCTGTTTAATATATTTCTCTTCTAATGTACGCTATTATTTTTAAATACAAACTTGTTACCCAAACTTGTTTTAAGTTAGGGTTAATTGATGTATTTTTGCGCCTAACTGGCTATGCTACGACAAAATTTACAACAAAAACTTTTACAAAAACTATCACCGCAACAAATCCAATTTATAAAATTGTTGCAGGTGCCTACTTTGTCGCTAGATTCCAGAATTAAAGAAGAATTGGAAGAAAATCCGGCGTTAGAAGATCTTAGTCTTACCAATTTAAGCGAACCTGAAGAGCTTTATCCCGACCGCGACCCGGATGATATTAACGTGAATAATGATGAGGAAAGAGGCGAAACAGATGAGTTTAATATTGAAGATTATCTGCAGGAAGACAATATAAACGATTATAGCTCCAAGTACGATCAAAATGGCGATGATGATGACGACCATAAAGAAATACCCATGGCCGTACAAACCTCGTTTTTTGACAATCTGCAATTGCAACTTGATTTACTCCCCCTATCCGACAAGGATTTTAGAATAGGCAAGCAAATTATTGGCAGCTTGGATGATGATGGGTATTTGCGCAGACCCATCATGTCGTTAACTGATGACCTTGCTTTTTCACAAAATGTAATGGCGAGTGATGAGGAGGTGGAGGATATGCTGAAAGTAATACAAAGCTTTGACCCGCCAGGCGTTGGCGCGCGTAATTTGCAGGAATGCCTACTAATTCAGCTTAGAAAAAAAGACCAAGGTGATGGCATTGTTAAAAAAGCGATGTTGATTGTGGAGGAGTATTTGGATGAGTTTACAAGAAAGCACTATGATAAACTGGAAAAATCATTAAACATGACTTCGGATGAATTACGATGCGTAATTAACGAAATTTTAAAACTTAACCCTAAACCAGGAGACTCTAACGAAGTAAATACCAAGGAAATGCAGGTGATTCCTGATTTTCACATCATCAACAATGATGGCATCCTATTCTTAACGCTTAACTCAAAAAACGCGCCCGAATTGAGGGTAAGTCGCTCCTACCAGGAAATGTTTGAACATTATGATAAAGCCTCGCAAAAAGATAAAAAATTAAAAGAAGCAGTTCAGTTTGTAAAGCAAAAACTCGATTCAGCAAAATGGTTTATTGATGCCATCAAACAAAGGCAACAAACACTTTTAAAAACCATGAACGCCATTATGCAATACCAGTACGATTTCTTTTTAACGGGCAACGATAAAAATTTAAGACCGATGATTTTGAAGGATATTGCGGATAAAATCGGCATGGATATTTCTACCGTATCAAGGGTTGCCAACTCAAAATATGTGCAAACCGAATTTGGCACCTTTTTGTTAAAATCCTTCTTTTCGGAAGCTATTCAAACTGATAATGGCGAAGAGGTATCAAACAAAGAAGTGAAGAAAATATTGGAAGAACATATAGGCGAAGAAGACAAGCAACACCCCCTTGCCGATGAAAAACTCACCGAAATTTTAAAAGATGCCGGCTATAATATTGCCCGTCGTACGGTTGCTAAATACCGCGAACAATTAAATATTCCTGTTGCAAGGTTAAGGAAAGAACTGTAACCTGTAAATCAAAAACCCTTACTCCTAATCTAACTCAAATTAAATCACCAATTGCTAGTTATCTTTCTTTCAAGGAAGTCTTTTAGAAGAGGTATGCTTTAATTTATTATTCAATAATATACTAAGCATAATTTCGTGGGAACCATTGCTTAGCGTGTTTAAAGAAGATGTTGTTATATCGTACGAATAGGCAATATTGATAAAGGTATTTACATTTATTCCTGTTAACGCACTAAAAGAGTTATTATGCCGGTACGACCCTCCAAGCCAAAAAATATTCTTAAATAAAATTTTGGCATTTACATCAAATGAAAATGATGCTATATCTACCTTTTTTAATAAAACTGAAGGAGTAAATATCATATCATTACCTAAAAAAAACTTCATCCCAGCATTGGCATAAAGTTGTGGTACTATTTTGGGTTGCACATGCGTATTGTTGCTAACAAAATAGAGGCTTTGGGGTAAAAGTTCGGTAACCGATAATCCAATAAAGTATTTAGGGTTATAATACCATATTCCGGCACGCAAATCAGGTTCCCAATTACTATTTTTACCGTTAAAAATTGCCGGATCTAAGGTGTTTTCAGGATTAAGTTGTAAAGTATTTATATTAAAATGCGAAAAACCAGCCATAAGGCCTAAAGCCAAATTTGATTTGGCAGTTAATGTTAAATGATAAGCATAGGTAACAGCTATATTATTCTGGGAGATTGGTCCAGCTTGATCCGAAACAATAATTAATCCGATTCCATGATGTGGTATTGATGCAATATAATTATCGGGTAAAATATTTCCTCTTGGGTCGGCATTTCCATTAGCATCTAATTGTTTTGCACCACTATTTAAATAATTTTTTCCTAACGGCATTGATAGAGTTAAGAAGGTAGTTACCGGAGCGCCATCAATACCAGCCCATTGACTTCGGTACCCGGCTTTAACATCCGTGTAATTTTCAATACCGGTTACTGCAGGGTTCAATAATAAAGGATTTAAAAAATATTGCGTGTACTGTGGCTTTTGTTGTGCCAAAGCAACTTGTAAAGACAAAAGGATAATAAATATTTTTAATACTACCCTTTTCATGTTATCTAATTAAAGTTACATAGCCCGATATTACTTTCGAACCATCGTTTAAATTTATAATATAATAATAAGTTCCAACAGGCAAGTCGGCATTGTTATACCGGCCATCCCAAGCTACTCCATATCCTCTAGAAGAGTAAACCTTTGTGCCATATCTGTTAAAAATATCCACCGTACAATTTGGATAACCTTCAATATCCTTAATGTTCCAAGTATCATTTATACCATCGCCATTAGGGGAGAACGCGTTAGGTATTGAAAGCGAACTTATTACAGTAACCAAGGCACTGCTTGAATTAGTACAACCGGACGAAGATACTACAGTAATGGTATATTTAGTATTTGTTTGAGGGCTGGCAATAGGGTTCAAAATTTTATAATTATTCAGGCCTTCAACGGGGCTCCAGGTTATATCATTAATATCGCCTGTTATACTGGCATTTAATACAGTGCCGAACCCTTTTTTTATTGTTTTATCCCCGCCGGCGTTTACGGTAGGTATTGCATTAACCTTAACGGTAATGCTATTGCTAGTAATTATTGGTTGTACTGCACAAGTAGCATTACTGGTTAATTTACAGGTTACAATATCCCCATTAGCAAGGGTACTACTAACAAAATCTGGATTATTTGTACCTACATTGCTTCCGTTTAGTAACCATTGATAAGTGGGTGATGATCCACCGCCGGTTATAACCGCGTTAAAATTTATAGCTGTGCCAATACAAATATTATTTTCTGAACTTGAAATATTAATGGTTGGATTAGAAGTTGAATTTATGGTAGCTACTACTGGTATGCTTATGCTGGTGGCTCCGGTTGAAGAAACTAAAATAATGGTACTTAAATTTCCAACAGGGGCTTTGCTTGATGAACGTACATAAATTGGTGTGCTAGTAACAGAATCGGCAGTTTTTATTAATGTTATTGTGTTACTATAGCCACTACTTGAGCTTAGTGATACTTCAAAACCTGCAGGGGCTGTTACCACTATATTATCATTCAATAAATGACCCCAAACCGAAAATTGCTCTATGTTCGGACTTGCTGATGGGATACCCTCGCAGGCAGTAATAGTTCCTGTGGCATTACTAGCGGCAATAACCGGGATGGTTGGATTAACAGTTATAGTAAAAGTGCTCGGAGCACCGTAATAGTTGGTGCCAGTAATGAAATTGACAACCGGGCTATATTTTACAAAATTTTTAAGGGTGGTGATTATATTGTAATTATTTGCATCAATTAATATTAAGTTAGATGTTTCCTGATCTACAACATAAATAATTTTACCATCCTGACTTATATTTAGGTTGGCCGGAAATTTAAAGCCAAGAGGCACACTAGCTATTACTTGGTTGGTTTTGGTGTTAATTACTTCCATAACACTAATACCCGAAACATCATTTGCTGCATATATTTTAGTACCATCAGGGCTTAAAACCAAGGTCACGTATCCTGGCCCTACGTTAATGCGAGAAGTTTCCTGTTTATCTGCAGTACTTATAACTGAAAGGTACTGACTGAAATGATTGGCTACATAAACTGTACTATTATCAGGTGAAACCCTAACAGAGTAAGCATTAGATCCTAATAAAATTCTATTTGTTATTTGATTTTTTGATGTATTAATAACCAATAAATAGCTATCAGGAACTACTATATTGTTATTATAGGAGGTATCAATTAACGCGTATAAATTTTTTCCATCGGAGCTAAAACTCATATCTGTAATAGGTTTAAAATTGCCGGTATTGATATCTGTAATTTTTGAATAGCCGTTGAGGTTAAATACTGAAATGTAATTATTGCTTGAATCAGCGAATGTATTGTGGCAAACATAAAGTTTAGTACCTTCTGGATTTATGGCCATAGGGCCTGCATAAATATGTTTCCCATTTGTATTTAAAAAGGTTTTATCATCTAAAGTTGACAAATTTACCTCAGAAATATAATCAGAGGTATTTTCAATAGAAAGGAGATATCCCTTGTTACTAAAAGGATTTAGAATAAAAGATAATGGTTCAGAGGTTTTATTAATATTTTTATATAAAGAATCAGTAACGTTATTTATTAAACCAATAGCCTTATCTACAGGATCCGTATAATAAATAAACCCAGGTAACGAAAATCTAGGCTTAACTGTTATAGTAGCCGTTATGGGCGCATTCGTTGTATTAACAGCCTTAAATATGGGCAAATCGGCTCCGCCTGCGTTAGTTAGCCCTATATTAGGGTTATCACAAGTCCAATCATACGTGGTACCAGTGCCACTAAAACTGATTGCCTTTACAGTATCCTGGTTATTTACTGTTAAATTTGACGGTATATTTACAGTTGGCAACGCGTAAATTATAGTGGAAACACCAACTTTTTGTATTATTTCCGATGAACTTATTGTTACGCTATCAACGGTATTCCCTATTTTGGCGGTAACGCTTGATCTGACATAAACTATTGTATCCTTAACAGAGTCGGCAGCTAATGGTAATGATAGGGTATTACTAAAACTATTATCTGGCGAAAGAGAAACTTCAAAGCCAGTAGGTGCTGTTATTGCTATTGTTTCATTCAAGCCAATACCCGAAACATTAAATTGCTGTAGATTAGGATTTACAGAAGCAAAACCAACACAGCTAGAAATTACACCGGCATCTTTATTAATTATAATTTGTGGCTGACGGAGATCAGTTTTAGCAGTTTCGTAGGGGTTAGTTTTAATTTTAACACCTCCACCTAACTTGTTAACTATTTTAAAATTAGTTTTAATTAGCTTGCCTTTAATAGCATATGCCTGATTTCCTAAAAAAAGAAAAAGAAAGCAAACCAAAATCAAGCTTATTTTATTCAAATAACCTAAACCCCATTTATTTAAATAGCATGAAGCAAAAATTTTAAAGCTATAGGTGTTGTATAAATTGCACTGTAATATTTGAAACATCTTAATTGCAATACTTGTAAGCTAAAGAATTTAATTTGAGCCCCATTAATAGCGAGATAATGATATAGATAAAATAATCACCAAAAATGCATCGCGCCAAAATAATAGGAACTAAAGTTTTAACTTTAATTATGTAATATAATGCTTTTGTTTGAAATTACTAAATCAAATTAATTGATTCTAAATTTTAGAAAAACTTATCAGGATTTGGAACCAAATTCAAAAACTTTTCGAAATTTTTAGTATAATTAGTCTGGTCGAGCCGATAATAAAACGCGCCTTTTTTTGAGGAGAGTTTATCCTTTTCAGGAAGCTTTAACAATAATCCGGTTGAAAGCAATTTCCTACTAAAATTACGGTCGTCAAAATTGGTATTATAAACTCCTTCATAAAGTGCTTGTAATTGAGGTATGGTAAATTTTTCGGGAAGTAATTGAAATAAGATTGGGTGTAAGGCCGCTTTGTATCTTAATTTTCTTTTGGCCAAATTAACCATTTCATTATGGTCGAAGATCAAAGCGGGAATTTCAGTCAATAGGAACCATTCAGCCCGCTGATTTTGCAAAATTTGTTCTTTATATTGATTAATATCAATCAAGGCGTAATAAGTGATGGAAAGGGTACGCTCAACTGGGTCGCGATCAGGCTTTCCAAAAACATGAAATTGTTCCATATATACATTTTTCAAGCCTGTAAGTTGCTCTAAAACCCTATTTGCAGCGTTTTCGGGAGTCTCACTTGGTTTTATAAATCCACCCATTAAACTCCATTTATTACGTTCAGGGTCCATATTTCGTTGTACCAGCAACAGCTTCAAATTCCAGCCATCAAAACCGAATATGATACAATCCACCGCTGCTAATAACTTATGTTCGCCTACATATCCATGCATAAATTTTCCCGGTAATTTTATCTTTTATTTACAAGTATAAAAATCAAATCCGAGAATTTTAATTTTTAAAATTAGAATGCGAATAAATAATTTATTTAGAATGTAAAAATTAAGAAAAATGGATTTTTACAATTAATATTTATAAAGTATGTAATGTTTAATTACTTCATAATAATTCAATAAACCTAATAAAAGGCGTTTTAGATAACATATTTTTAAAATTTGTAAAGATTATTCGTTAAAATATATTCAAATTTGGCTATTATATTTTTGTAAACATGCCTTTTAACTTTGATAAAAACGCTAATTACATTTTAGAAGACGAAAGGGTGCTCTTACGTCCTTTAACCGCCGAAGATGTAGTATTGCTATTACCCTTCGCCATGAACGAACCCGATATTTGGATATATTCGGCCATTAGTGCTAAAGGGCAACAAGGCATGAAAGAGTATGTAAATACCACTTTAATAGCCAAAAGCCAAGGTAAAGAATACCCTTTTATTGTTTATGACAAAAAGAAAGGCAAATACGCAGGTAGTACCCGATTTTATGATATACAACCCGCCAACCAAACCCTGCAATTGGGCTATACCTGGTATGGCGAAAAATTTAGGGGAACCGGTTTAAATAAACATTGCAAGTTTTTATTGCTTCAATTCGCATTTGAAACCTTAGAGGCCGAACGGGTTGAATTTAGAGCAGACGCCCGAAACGAAAAAAGTATTGCGGCTATGAAAAGCATAGGCTGCACCGTTGAAGGTATTTTAAGGAGTAATATGACCCTGCAAGGAGGAGGTAGAAGAAGCTCCATCATACTGAGCATCTTAAAAGATGAATGGATAAATAGTGTCAAAGAGCATCTAAAACTAAAGCTTTAAATGCTTGTATAAAACAAAAAAGCAGCTTTGATAAAGTTTCAAAACTGCTCTTTTTTCAAATATGGTAATGATGACAAAAATAGTTGGTGGAAATGATTAGAAAAATTGCTAACTAGCCCAAGCAGATATAAGGAGAAACAAGCTCTGCAGGAGTGCAACTTGCCAGCAATAATATTTGCGACGATAAACATGAGCT
>CAITEP010000029.1 GCA_903891475.1 uncultured Mucilaginibacter sp. | reverse complement strand
GCGGCTCAGCTTTAGTTCTATAAATCATATTGCTAACAAGTTGCCCTCCGGCAGAGCTCGTTTCCTCTTCTGATTTATGGGACGTATTTAATCATTTTTTTCAATAGAATCACCAACCATTTTTGACCACATTACCTAAAATTTTAACTTTTTGCTATTTGCTGTTGTTTTATCCTAAATCTGGCAATAAAACTTAAAACAACTACTCCAGCTACTAAAAACCAAACGCTTAAGTCAATTGGGCAATCATTAACAGGGTCACCTCCATTACAAGGCAAAACGCCTTGAGCTCTCAAACCATTTGGTATAAGGAATAAGATGTTTATTAGAACAATGATAAAAACCATTTTAAACATCGAAAAATATCTTTTCATTACTTGTTATATTAAATTTATAATAAATTATTTGTATGAATTTAAACTGCAGCTGACGTTAATTTTTTATAAAGGTAGATTTTCCTAAAATATTTCCATTACTTGATTTTACCTGAACAACGTAAATACCTGACTTTAATGAGCTCAAATCAGAGTTTAAAAAGTTAGTTGTAGAAGTTCTTTGCAAAATTAAAACCCCAGTTGTATTATAGATATTAATCTCAAAATTACCATTTTGATTTGCTACTATTCCACTAAAATCAAACAAAGCGTTATCTTTTACTGGATTTGGAAATATACTTAAAGCTTTTGGAACCGATAACAAACCATATTTGATAGTAACAGGGGTTGAATATGAAACCATACCGTCAATATTATTTTGAGCCAAACGGTAAGTATTATCACCAATAATAGCACTAGGATCGTTAAATACATAATTTCCTTTACCACTACTTTGTAAACTATCAATAGTTAGGAACTTATTGCTGGCAACATCTAATTTTTGCAAGCCAAAACCTGTGTAATTTCCTTCATTGTTCGTTTGCCATGTAACTGCTATATTGCTGTTTACTTTAGAAGCAGTAAAAGCAACTAATTGATAAGGTGCCAAAGGCTTTCTTTGAACAGAAAGTACAAATCTGTTAGATCCATAACTATTTGTATCGGCATTAAAAATATCAAAGCTATAAGACTTAGCCTGTACTAAATTTATAGTATCTTTCTTATAATTATCTATCAAACTAACTGTAGATATTGTTGGGTCTATGTTAATAACATCAGTAAGGTTTAATGAGTAAGAACCATCAATTGCACCTTTTACATAAAGTTTAACCGATTTCCCAGAGGTATAACTTCCCATTCCGTTTATTGAAACTCTTGTACCATCGGCAGTATAACTTGATAAAAACGTTTTTATTGAAATACCATCTAAATCAGGTGCATCAATATTGTCTAATTTATCTGAATAACTTTTAGCGAAATAAATACCAGTTTCATGATAATTTGTACTATCTTTTTTAAGCATCAAGTGTAAGCCTGCAAAATCACTGCCTGAGCTTGGCGCAATTGCTTTGGAAGATGAAACATTTCCAAATACTTTTTTATTGGTATTAAGAGCTAAAACACCTGCCGGGGAACCTCCGTAGTTTAACTTCGAAATATCATATACTTTTTGACTTTCCTTAAATATTAAGGCTTTACCCGCTGAGGTAGCTTTTACAAAAAATCCTTGTCCTGTTTCAACATACTGTGATGCGTTTGAACCGGAGGTTAAACCAGACGAATGTACATCATCCCAAACATAACTAGCATAAGTATAATTAACTTGCGAACTAGCGTCGTCTAGTTCATAAAAAGTTGTTGAAGCCCCACTAAAATTATCATGAGCCACTGCACTCAAATCAATCATTGCAGCATATGGATTACCAACCAAATTTACACCCGGGTAGTTTTGTGCAGGTAATGCAGATGTGTAAGATAATGTACCTACACCAGGGGTAAACCATGGATATACTGTAATATCACCCTGATTTAAATAGCCTAAATAAGAAACAGTTGAATTAGTAGGAAGGATTGCTGATGATAAATTTCCACGAGTATTAGGACCAACATAATATATTAAGGCACCATTACCAGCCGGAACTTGTGATGTTCCCGTTACATTTGAACCGGTAGCGGTAGATGCCCAGCTTAAACTTGTACCAACCACATCAGTAATACCAGGATATTTACTTGCAGTAAACCCTGAGTTTATATTAGCAGGATTATAAGTTTCATTATAAAGGTAAAACAAAGGATTTTTGTTATAGATACTAAAGCCAGCGCCCGTACCACCAGTTGCCATACCATAATAAGTAAATCCAGCATAAGTGGATTGTAATGTTTTATTCAGGTAACTGTAATCAACATAATTACTGGTTCCTGAAGCTGGTGAAACAGCATTAACCGGTGCGGAAATTAATCTATACCCTCGATAATTAGCTAAACCTTGACCAGTAAAAAAACGTTGCACATAGAATTGACCCACAAATATTGCTGGCATGTCTGCACGCTTTGTGGCACCAACCTGTATAAAAGCACTATTGTTTATATTAGATTGTAAAATAAATACTCCAGTGGCAGTATTTGAAGGGCTTTGGTTTGGATAATTATTGTATACAACGCTTCCAGCACCAGTCGCTATTATTCTAGAGGTTGGATCCAAAATAAAGAAAGCGGTATCTGCAGATGTTTCAACACTTGTATACCAAGTTGACCCCCCATTGAAAATATTCGCGTTATTATTTGGCATTGAAAATAGCGAGCCATTCGTTGCTTTAAATATTCCGCTATTATAAATAGAATTGGTTGCCCCTGTACCATTCGCATCGTTCTCTCCACCATAAAGGTCGAAAGTTGAAGCATTTGAATTGAATGTAGCCCCATAATCATTAATAATGGAGCTATTTATACCACCCAAATAAAATGTACTGCTATTGCTATTTACGATTCCCGCACCAGTATTTTGAAACTGAGAACCAACCGTTCCTGAGCCATCACCATTCAAAAGAATATTGGTTCCGGTCGCATTGAAAGTACCAACGTTAGAAAATATGGTATTATAATTTGTGCAGTTAATTAATGAAGTTAAAGAAGAATTTGTAACGGTCATGGTACCATTGTTGTTAAAAACTGCACCGGGGTAAATTATATCAATTTCACCATCGGTCATGGTAAAAGTACCAGTACCATTATTTGTAAAACTACCAAGGAAAGTAGAATTGTAGTGATCTACAATTAATTTAGAAATGTTACTGCTCGAACCAATTAATGAAAAGGCAGCGCTACTTGCAAAATTATTTTGAAAGGTTATTTGGGAGCCATTTGTAACTGCATATGCTGTAGATGCAGATGCGGTTCCTGTAATAACAATTCCTTTACAATTGTTTAAGGTAAGGCCTCCATTTATAGTTTGAGTGGAAAAATTGAAATTTTGGGCGTTTATTAGGGTTAATGATGTGCTTGAATTAACTTTAAAAGTACCTGAAACGCTAAACAAATCGGCACTATTGGATTGAGTTAATGTTGCAGTTGTACCATTAGTACTGATAGTAAAAGATGTAAGGGTGTAAACATCGCTACCGGCAAGAGCAGGCATGGTTATATTCGCGTTGGTTTTAATGATTACCGCATCAACTGAGCCACTTTGACCAGGGTAAAATCCATTGGTAACGGTAGGAGTTCCCCAATTAGCAGAGTTATTCCAATTACCCGTTGTTCCACCAATCCATGTGTAAGTAGTTCCTGCCGCATAGGTCATATTTATTCCCGAGATCACGAAGAAGAGAACTAATAAAAATAGTAACTGTTTTTTCATAACTAAATTCTTTATTCAAAAATGTTTTTTATGGTATAATCTAAACGTAAATAATAAGATTTTAAGTTGCTAATGGCTTATAAATATCATTCCATTAATTACTCTCCACTTTTATACGTAGTAAAAGTAGTAAATAGTTTTCGAAAACGATGTATTTTAAAAATCTTTTTATAAATTGAGTAGATTAATGTCAAATGAAAATTATCTATAATTTAACTAATTTTATAATAAAAACACTATTTTATTAACCCAGCAATTATTTATTTAAAAAAATAGCTTTAAATATTAATTTTAAAAACTAAAAATATGAATTTTAGAAAAGCTTTGCAACAAAAATTTTACTTAATTTTTTTTCGAAAAAATACAAAATACATAAGCCTTTATACAAATTATTTGAAATTTCTTAAAATAATTGCCTTGGTCCTTTAATATTCCAAAGCTTTAACAAAATAAATCCGAAAAGGGCTCCGCCTATATGAGCAAAGTGAGCAACATTATCACCAGCAAACTGACCAAAACCTAAAAAAAGCTCTAAAACAATATAAATAGGAATAAGATATTTAGCTTTGATAGGAATAGGAAGAAAGAGTATCATTAATTCTAGATTTGGATAAATCATTCCAAACGCGACCAATAAACCAAAAATCGCACCCGACGCGCCTACCATTGGATAGTTGTAGATTGCTTTTAATTTTTCCATTGAAATTGAGTCAATGACATGATTGCTAAATGGCAATATCATACTTCCTGTAATTGATTGTACTTCAATAGCCTGAACAATAGTTTGACAAAGAAATGCTCCAATTCCACAAATAAAATACAGGTTGAAAAATTTTTTCGAACCTATGTAATACTCCAAAATTGGCCCAAAAGAAAAAAGAGCGAACATGTTAAATAGTATGTGTTCAAAACCACCATGCATAAACATGTAGGTGATTATTTGCCACGGTCTAAATGCACGTGAATTAAAATAATACGCCCCTAAAACTCTTGTAATTGGCCCCAGCACGTATTTGCTATCGAATATTAAATAAGCCAAAAAAAATATCAGGTTAATAATCAAAAGGTTTTTTACAACCGGTGTTAAATTGGCGAAAGGTGATTGCCTATTAAAATTCATAATCTAAATCTATGTTTTGTTTTATTTATCAAACCTGGCTAAAAGTTCGGTCATGGTAAAAGTGGTAATAATAAGCTTGCCGTTCAATGCTAAATTAGGCATTTGGCAAGCAAAAAGCTGGTCGACCAATAATTCCATTTCTTCGCTCGTCATTTTTGTACCCGCTTTAATGGCAGCATTTTTAGCTAATGACCTTGCCAAACTGTCTCTTTTATCTAATTTTAGCTCTAATTGATTATTTTTATACCCTTCCAATAACTGTTCCAGTAATTCATGCTCATTGGTATTGTTCAAATCGGCAGGTATGCCATCCACAACTACTGTATTTTTACCAAATTCCCTAATATCAAATCCAAGTGCTTTAATTTCAGGTAGCAACTCATTCAATAAAGCAAAATCAATACTATTTAATGTAACCGATTGCGGGAACAAACTTTGTTGACTAACACCCGAATGGTTTTGTAACTGCTGTAAATAGCGTTCGTACAAAATACGCTCGTGCGCAGCCTGTTGGTTAATCAGCATAACACCCGATTTGATGGGCGATAATATAAATCTGTTGTGCAATTGAACAAGCTGATTGGATATTACCTTACTTACTTCCGTATGCTCCATAAATTGACTTTCATCAAAATTGGCAGTTTTTTGTATTGTTTCTTCCCTTTTACTTATTTCGTACAAAGTATCCCAATTGCTCGGAATAGGCGATTGACGGTAGGCATTGTCTTGATGATGGCTTGCCCTGCTTTGTTCTTTTTCATCATTAAATGGATTAAAATCCGGATTAAAAGCAATGGTGGGTGCAACTATTTCATCTAAGGGTTTCAGTGTTACTAAATGCTCAATGCTGTTTTCCTGGTCGAAATCAAGGGTTGGGGTAATGTTGTACTTACCTAGGGAGCGTTTTACTGCCGACCTGATAATGGCATAAATTGATTTTTCGTCTTGATATTTTATCTCTGTTTTTGTTGGATGGACATTGATATCAATTTTAGAGGGGTCAATATCTATATATAGTATATATAGCGGAAAAGTCTCCTCTGGCAATAATTCCTGAAAGGCTGACAAAACTGCATGATTGAGGTACGAATCGCGAATAAAACGGTTATTTACAAAAAAGAATTGCTCTCCCCTTGTTTTTCTTGCAAATTCGGGTTTGCCTACAAAACCGTGTAAATTAATAATGGTGGTGTCTTCCTCCACTGGGACCAGCCTTTGGTTATAGCTATTTCCCAGTAAATGAACAATGCGCTGTTTTAGGCTGCTGCCCGGCAAATGAAAAACTTCCTGCCCATCATGATGTAGTGTCAAGAAAATTTTAGGATTTGCCAATGCCACCCGCTGAAATTCGTCAATAATATGCCGCATCTCCACCGGGTTGCTTTTTAAAAAGTTTCGCCTGGCGGGCGTATTATAAAACAAATTCTTAACGGCTATAGAAGTGCCTGTATCGGCCGAACAAGCTTCTTGTTTTATTACTTCCGAACCTTCTATATATATGATTGTACCAAGTTCGTCCTCATGCCTCCGAGTTTTTAGTTCAACCTGAGCAATCGCAGCTATGGAGGCTAAAGCCTCTCCCCTAAAACCCATCGTACGAATGGCAAATAAATCGTCGGCTTTTTTTATTTTAGAGGTTGCATGCCGTTCAAAGCTCATACGCGCATCGGTAAGGCTCATGCCACAGCCGTTATCAATTAACTGTATCAATGCCTTACCAGCATCCTTTAAAATTACCTGTATCTTATCGGCACCCGCGTCAACGGCATTCTCAATCAGTTCTTTTACTGCCGACGCTGGTCTTTGTACTACTTCGCCCGCGGCAATTTGGTTGGCAACTGCATCCGGTAAAAGTTGTATTATATCTGGCATATTTCTTCGTATTCTGCTCCACGCCTCTCGGCTTTTATTTTGAAGCGCAAAATTAAATATTTAAGCTCATAACTTTACTTATTTGATTTTGCATTTAGTTTTGTAGCTTACCGTTTTAATTTTTTTGCATGAAAAAACTATTCCCCTTTATTTTATTATTTGTATTTGCCTGTAAACAAAGAGATTACAATGCCGATTTATTAATAAAAAACGCTACCATTTATACGGTCGACAATAAATTTTCTATGGCTAATGCGGTTGTTGTAAAAAATGGGAAAATTATCGCGGTTGGAGATGCCGATTCGTTGGAGCGTAAATACCAAGCTAAAAATATAATAGATGCTGGCAATAAAGCGCTATATCCGGGATTTATTGATGCGCATGCTCATTTTTATGAATATGGCTTAGGGCTTCAAGAAGCAAAGCTTGAAAAAACAAGTAGTTGGCAGGAGGTGATAGATTCGATTGTTGTTTATTCGCGCAAATATGCGGATGGCTGGCTTGTAGGAAGAGGATGGAACCAAAACAAATGGAAAGTAAGGCAGTTTCCTGATAAAGCTAAGCTCGACTCACTTTTCCCTGTTAGACCAGTTGTTTTGAGTAGGATTGACGGGCATGCCATCATTGCTAACCAAGCCGCGCTAAATATTGCGGGTATAACAACTAAATCCACTATAATCGGGGGTAAAATTGAAATGATAAATGGCAAATTGACAGGTATATTGGTTGATAACGCGCAAGATTTAGTATTCAAAAAAATACCTCCCCCTGCCGATACGGCCATTCAGGCAGCATTATTAGGCGCCCAAAGTAATTGTGTGGCGGTTGGTTTAACTACGGTGGATGATTGCGGATTATCATACACCATGATAAACACTATTAACGAGCTGCAGCATAAAGGCGCGTTAAAAATGCGTTTGTATGTAATGCTATCAGACCAGCAAAGTAATTACGATTATCTATTTAAGCATGGCGTTTTTAAAACTCCAGGTTTGCATGTTGGCGCCTTTAAATTATATGCCGATGGTGCCTTAGGCTCAAGAGGTGCCTGTTTGTTACAACCCTATGCCGACCAAAAAGGATGGAGTGGCTTTTTATTAAGCAAGCAGGAGCATTTTAAGGAAATAGCGCAAAAATTGGTTGATAAAGGATTTCAAATGTGTACCCATGCCATTGGCGACTCCGCAAATAGGGCAATGCTTAAAATTTATGCCGATGTTTTAAAAGGCAAGAACGACCGCCGTTGGCGGATTGAGCACGCTCAGATTGTTTCACCTCAGGATGTCAAATATTTTGGCGATTACAATATTATACCGTCTGTTCAACCTACCCACGCCACATCTGATATGTATTGGGCTGGCGACCGATTGGGCAAAAAACGACTAAAAACCGCCTATATATACAAACAGCTATTGAACCAAAATGGCTGGATACCTTTAGGTACTGATTTTCCGGTAGAAAATATTAATCCACTTTATACATTTTATGCCGCGGTTGCCCGTAAGGATTTAAAAAACTATCCTGCCGGTGGTTTTCAAACAGAAAACGCGCTCAGTCGTAAACAAGCCTTGATGGGCATCACCACTTGGGCAGCCAAGGCTAATTTTGAGGAAAATGAAAAAGGCAGCATAAAAGTTGGCAACTATGCCGATTTTGTAATACTTGATAAGGATATCATGAAAATTGACGCGCAAGAAATTCCAACTGTAAAAGTTTTAAAAACCTATATTAACGGAAATTTGGTTTATGAGAAAAAATAAAACCTATTTACCCACGCTGTTATTTTTATGTTCAATTTTTTTGAATCAGGCTTGCGCCCAGCCAAATATATCAGGAAAAGATTACCTAGCAGAAGAAAAACTAGCCGAGCAATCAACCTTTTTATTTAATAACGCCAATTATGCAGTACCACTTCAAAACTTCGACCAGTTAAAGGTTGCAAGCGTTCATTTTAACAACCCACAGTTTGCGGGTTTTGATAGTTTATTAAATAAATATACCAAGGTTACCGGTTTTAATGGCAGTGCTTATTCGGCACCAAAATCATTCGATGACCTCTCGGCCGATTTAAAGTTGTTCAATACCATCATTATACAACTTACCGATGCCGACCTGAGCAATCCCGCTATCCTTGATTTCATTAATTCGAACCAAAAAGTAAAAAATATTATTATTTCATTATTCGGAAGTAGCGATGCATTGATAAAGTTAAACTTCCCATCGGTGCCCATTGTATGGTCGCAACGAACAAGTACCATCGCTAATTTTTACAATGCCCAAGTAATTTGTGGTGGTGTAGGCATCAACAATAAATTAAAAATCACCCTATCTCCATTCTATAGGGTCAATATGGGCTTTAAAACAGCTAAAATCCGATTGCAATATACCGTTCCGGAAGCTGCTGGTATTAATTCAAACAACCTACTGTCCATTGATAATATAGCCAACGAAATGATACAAAACCGTGCAGCACCAGGTTGTGTGATATTAGTGGTGAAAGACGGGAAGGTTATTTTAAATAAAGCCTATGGTTACCATACTTACGAAAGGCAAATTCCCGAGAAAATAACGGATATTTTTGATTTGGCCTCCATGACAAAAATTTCGGCAACTACCATGGAGACCATGCAATTGTACGATCAAGGGAAACTTTTGCTTGATTCTACCTTAGGGTATTATTTGCCACAAACACGAAAAACAAATAAAGGCGACATCAAAGTGCGTGATATTTTATTGCACCAAGCAGGTTTAATACCAGATATATCCACCTTTGAATTAATAAAACCAACCGATTACACCGTCGATTCATCCGCTTTATTCCCTACCAAGGTAAACGACAAGTATTTTTTACGAAAGGATTATTTTAAGGAGGTAATGTGGCCGCAAATGCTCAACTCGCCCTTAAAAACAAAAGGACAGTATGTTTATAGCGATTTGAGCATGTGCATGATGCAGCAAATAATTGAAACCATTACCGCCACTCCCGAAAACAACTATGTTCAGCAACAAATATATAATCCCCTCGGATTGCAAACTGCCGGATTTTTACCGTTACGGAGATTTACTACTAAAGAAATTGTACCAACCGAAGATGAACAAGTATACAGGCATGCCTTATTAAATGGTTACGTACACGACCCCACCGCAGCTTTAATGGGCGGAGTTGCTGGTCACGCGGGTTTATTTGCCAATGCCAATGATATAGCCATTTTGTACCAAATGATGATAAATAGGGGTACTTACGGAGGATCTAATTATATTAAGCCCGAAACGGTTGATTTATTTACCTCCAAACAAAGTAATATTAGCCGACGTGGTTTAGGCTTTGACAGATGGGACCCTGATACCGCAAAACATTATCCATCAAAACTAGCATCCTCATTCACCTATGGGCATACTGGCTTTACTGGAACCTGCGTTTGGGTTGATCCAAAATATAACCTTATTTATATATTTCTCTCAAACCGGGTAAACCCTTTTATTAGTACCAAACTTCTAAACTTAAGTATTAGGCCGAGGATACAGGATGTTATTTATGATGCCATACAAAAAGGCTTGTGATGCTGTTATTTAAATCATATTAAATCTATAGTTTTAGTAAAGGATAAATTAAATATCAAATAAGTAAATCATTTTACACCTACTTTACATTAATATAGTAATTAGCTGTTAAACTTGCATGCCAAAATGTATTTATAATGTTGATGCTTTTGGCCTTTATAAAATAAGGATTAATGAAAATAGGAATTGTTTGTTACCCTACATTTGGCGGAAGCGGGGTTGTTGCCACAGAACTTGGAAAAGCCCTGGCCGAAAGAGGGCATCAGGTACATTTTGTTACCTATAACCAACCCGCACGGCTCGACCTATTTTCCGAAAACCTATTTTATCACGAAGTTTCTGTTTCCAACTATCCCCTATTCGATTTCCCTCCTTATGAACTGGCTTTGGCGAGTAGATTGGTAGATGTGGTTAGGTTTGAGAAATTGGATATTTTACATGTTCATTATGCCATTCCACATGCATCGGCAGCTTACATGGCCAAGCAGATATTGCTTACCTACGGCATTTATATCCCTGTGGTAACTACCTTGCATGGTACCGATATTACACTGGT
This sequence comes from uncultured Mucilaginibacter sp., assembly GCA_903891475.1. GTDB lineage: Bacteria > Bacteroidota > Bacteroidia > Sphingobacteriales > Sphingobacteriaceae > Mucilaginibacter. Next base: position 70,425 of record CAITEP010000029.1, on the reverse strand, counting down.
TGGTAAAGACAGAACATTCAAGCCAGTAGTAACTTTTTCCATCAACCAATCCGATGGGGTGACAGCAGTTTCTGAAAATCTTAGAAACGATACTTATCAATTTTTTGAAATTCAGAAAGATATTAGGGTCATTCCAAATTTTATTGATTTGGGAAGATTTAATCTTAAACCCAAGGATCATTTTAAAAAAGCCATAGCCCCGGCAGGCGAAAGGATTGTGGTACATACCTCCAACTTTCGTAAAGTAAAACGAACTGGTGATGTTGTCAGGATTTTTGCTGAATTGGTGAAACAAATACCCTCAAAGCTCCTAATGGTAGGCGATGGGCTCGAACGTTCCATTTGCGAGCAACTTTGCAGAGATTTAAACATTACTGACAATGTGCGTTTTCTTGGAAAGCAAGATGCCATTGAAGAAATTTTGTCAGTTTCTGACTTGTTTTTGATGCCTTCCCAGTCTGAAAGTTTTGGCTTGGCAGCATTGGAAGCTATGGCTTGCAAAGTACCTGTCATCAGTTCGGACGCTGGTGGTTTGCCAGAGCTAAATGTAGATGGCGTCACCGGCTTTTTAAAACAGGTAGGAGATGTAGAAGGCATGGCCGAAAAAGCAATTTATATTTTAGAAGATGATGAACGGCTTCAACAATTTAAAAACAATGCGCTTGAACGTGCCAAGGAATTTGACCTTGCTAATATATTACCCATTTACGAAAAATATTATAGCGAAGTAATTGAACTGTCGCGTCAAAATGTATAAGAATTAATAGCCAAAACACTAAAAATATTCCAATTTTACAAAAATTACTATTTTAGAATCAATCAAATTTAAAAACCATGAAAACCCTAAGTTTAAAAGTATTTACACTATTTATTATTGGTCTGGTATCAATCACCAGTTTAAAAGCCCAAAGCACCGATAAGTCAAAAAGACCTAGTCCGCCAGCAACCGCGACCGGTAAAATTGACGGAGCAACAATTACAGTTGATTACAGCAGCCCATCTGTAAGAGGCAGGAAAATTTTTGGCGAATTAGAAGCTTATGGCAAAGTTTGGAGAGCAGGAGCAAATGAAGCCACTATTATAACAACCGATAAAGATATTACCGTTGGTGGTAAACCTTTAAAGGCCGGCAAATACAGCTTTTTTGTAACACCGAATGAAACTGAATGGACTGTTTTCTTTAATTCAGAAACTGGCCAATGGGGAACTAAAGAAGGAGGGGTTACCAATATGGATGCAAGCAAAACAGTAGTAAGCTTTAATGTACCCGTTAAAAAACTCGACCAACTTGTAGAAAAATTAGCATATGTAGTTTCTGATAAAGGCATTGAACTACGTTGGGAAAAATCATCTATACTTATTGAAGTTAAGTAATCCCACTATATAGATATAAAGGGGGTATTTGAAATTTCTTTCAAATACCCCCTTTTATTATTTCTATTATTTTTTGATTCCTCAATTCACGGTAAACTGATATAATCCCGAATCGGAAGTGTCGCCGTTTTGATTTTTGCTTATTACATTCCAATAATAGGTAGTTCCTGATGTTACCGAAACATTGTTCAAAAATTGGTCGGTTATGTTTGTAGCCACTTTGGGTGGGGTAGTGGTGGTACCAAAATATAAATCATACCCTGTAATGGTACTTGGTGGTGCAATACTACCTACCCAAGTAAGGTTTACTTTACCTGCAACAGCGGTTACATTTTGTGCAAACAAAGGCGCAGTAATGTTAGCTGGGTATGGAGGATATGAAATTGCTCCCAAACCTGAATTGTAAAACTTCCAAATGCTGCTTTTGGCGGTTGTGGCGGTTTGTGTTGATATTGATACCACATACCATGAATAAGGCACACCGCGCAATAGGGTTAACCCAAAACTGGGCTGACTGGTGGTTGTACTAGTTGAATCTTTCGTCAATAAATTCTTCACTATCAAGTTATAACTACTGGTATTTCCTCCTGCTTGCCAACTAAAGCTAACAAAACTTTGTGTTGCAGATAATATGGTACCTGTGGTACAAACTTCGTTTTGTGCCGGAGCAGTCAATATTGCGGCTGTTGGTACAGGAGTTGGGTCATGTTTGCTTCCACACGCGGCCAATAATAATACTATTAAAACAATTATTATTCTTTTCATTATTTAATAATTTTAAACTCTTTTTTGGTGTTGTTAATAATCAATTGCAAGCCATAGGCTCCTTTTACCAGTTTTGAAAGGTCGAGCTGTAATACACCCGATTGGTTTTGATAATCGGCTGTGAATACCTGTAATCCGGTATTTGCACTGTAAATCCTTACGCCTACTGTTGCTAAATTACCGCTTCCCAAATTTAAGTTCAAGGTGTTCTCAAATGGCATAGGGTAAGGCGATATATTAAACGACGGATTGATCAGTTTGGTAAATACGCCCTGGCATTCCTTATCTGTTTTTACCTGTAAGGCATTGTTGCCTATTTCCATCGGTACCGTAAAGCTACTTTCGGTAGTGGTATAAGTTCTATTGTTCAATTGGATATAATAAACAGAACCTCCTCCTAAATTAAGTTCAATATTGCCTGCCGCATCATTTACAGTAGCAAAAACTGATAACGCCTGTGGTTGTGTAACAGTAACTGTAAAGCATTTGTTATAACTACTTTGCCCGTCAACAGTAAAGCATAAGTTGTAGGAACCTACAGGAAGGTTAGTAAATTTTGTTCCATAATTGAATTTTTGGGTTATATTTATTCCATTACCTGTTAAAACTGCTGAATAATTTAAAATAGTGTCGGCATTTATGATGATCGTACTATTATTTACCCCAATGCATGATTCGCCAGTTATAGCTATATGATAATTTGATAACGGCAAATCGAATTGAGTAACTCCCAAACTTAAATTAGTAGTACTTGACCCCTCCATATTATAGGCAGTTATTGGATAATTAGCTGTAGCGCTTAATTTTTTCGGTGTACCGCTTATAATGCCGGTAGTTGGATCAAAGGTGAGTCCATCAGGTAATGAAGAACCAATAGTATAGCCAGTGGTTGATATTTTACGAATGCTCTCATTGTTGGTATCTCCAATATAAACATTGCCAGCTAAATCAGTAGCTACCCCTAAAGGTGAATAAATACTCAAGCCGTATCCATACCCATAATAATTCGGACCACTTCCAGCCAGTGTGGTTACTACCCCGGTAGCATCTATTTTTCGGATATAATTGTTATTGGAATCAGCAACATAAACATTACCGGAGGCATCTGTAGCAAGTGCTACTGGCTGATTAAAGCTGGCTGCTAAACCCTTGCCATCAACATAACCAGCCGATCCGCTTCCTGCTAAAGTACTAACATTACCTGAAGGGTCTATTTTTCGTATTTGATGATTATATTGGTCCGCAACATAAACATTCCCGACAGCGTCTGTTGCAATGCCTGCTGGTTGATTAAAACTTGCTCCCGTACCATTACCGTTTGTTGAACCCGTATACCCAGATCCTGCTAAAGTGCTTACTAAACCAGTCGGGTCAATCTTTCGGATTAAATTATTGCGTGAGTCTGCTACATAAACATTTCCAGCTAAATCAGTCGCGACACCTGTTGGAAGATTAAAACTAGCCAATACTCCAGTACCATTATTTGAACCCGAGGATCCATTTCCTGCAAGGGTAGTCACATTGCCTGTTAGATCAATTTTACGAATAAGGTTATTATACTCATCCGCTACATAAACATTTCCTAATATATCGGTAGCAACTGCTGCTGGGGCATTAAAAATTGCCGCTGATCCTTGCCCATCCTTATAACCCGAATAGCCAATTCCGGCAAAAGTTATTACAACCCCATTCGAGTCAATTTTTCTTATAAGATTGTTTCCCCAATCTGCTACATAAATATTACCTGAACCATCTGATGCTAAGCCTTTGGGATAATAAAAACTTGCAGAACTTCCTTTTCCATTGGAAGAACCATAATACCCACTTCCAGCCACTGCAATTAACTTTCCAAAATAGTTAGGAGGCACAACACCACCACTATTTGAAGGCGAAATTGGATAAATTGTCCTATTTGTTGTTAATGGCTGTATTGCTTTATAACTAATATTTGGTGGAGTTATATAATTAAATCCATTTAAGGTTGGCGTATTGCCACGTGTAGTTAATGACACTGCTCCACTACTTCCATTTCCAACTACTGCTGTAATTAGTGTATCAGATAATACAGTAAAACTTTGTGCGCTAGTACCGCCAAAACTAACGGCGGAAGTACCTGTAAATCCTGTACCTCCAATGGCTACTGTATTTCCTGAACCGGCATTTTTAGGGCTTATTATACTTATAGTTGGGGTTCCTGGTGATACTGTAATATTAAAAGTACTTGCACTACTACCAACCAAATTATAGGCGGTTACGGTATAAGTGGTAGTTGCATATGAATGTTTTGGTGTTCCGCTTATAGTACCAGTAGTTGAATCATATTTAAGACCATTAGGTAATGCTTGACTAATAGCAGAATAGCCCGCAGTGTTAATTTTTCTGACCAAATTATAATTAGTATCACCTACATATAGATTGCCGCTTGCATCAACAGCTAAACCTTGGGGTAGTGAAAAACTTGCTGACAAACCAATACCGTCATTTCTACCTTGATTTCCGTTTCCGGCTAAGGTAGTAACAACACCATTCTGGTCAATTTTTCTAATCAAATTGTTATGAGCATCTGACACATAAACATTCCCCAAATAATCTGTTGCAATCCCGGTAGGGTTATAAAAACTTGCCGCTGTACCTTTCCCATTTGCTGAACCAGATAAACCACTACCGGCCAATGTAGTTACATTGCCTGATAGGTCAATTTTTCTAATTAGTTGGTTATTTGAATCTGAAACATAAACATTACCAACCTCATCACAAGCAATTCCTTGAGGCCATGAAAAGGTTGCAACCGCCCCATTTCCGTTTGTTGAACCTTGGGTCCCGTTTCCGGCCAAAGTAGTAACATTTCCAGATGGGTCAATTTTTCGAATTACATTATTGTAGGTATCTGCTACATAAACATTACCTAACGCATCAGCCGCAATAGCAGTCGGGCTATTAAAACTTGCTATAGCTCCTGCACCATCTATATAGCCTTGAAATCCACTACCTGCAAAGGTTGTTACGTTTCCGGACGGGTCAATTTTTCGAATCAGGTTATTATAAAAATCAAGCACATAAACATTGTTATTAACATCAGCTGCTACAGCAACCGGATGGTTAAACATCGCTGCAACTCCATTGCCATTAACTGAACCTGCTAAGCCACTGCCAGCTAATGTACTTACATTTCCTTTGAGGTCAATTTTCCTAATAAGATTATTGTAAAAGTCTGCAACGTAAATATTGCCAGAAAAATCAGTTGTTATCCCGTTTGGGTTGCTAAAACTTGCGAGTGTTCCGGTACCATTATTAGACCCCGGCGATCCGGTTCCAGCTAAAGTACTTACTAATGCATAGGTAGCAACCGGTATTGATCCGCCTGTATTTGTTGACGTTAGCGCATTAATTGTTGTGCCAGCAGTATAGGTTTGTGTTGTATTGTAACTAATATTAGGTGCGGTAATGTAATTGAAACCATTAATTGATAGTGAAGAGCCCCTTGTACTCAAAGTTATAGCACCGCTTGTAGCAGCACCTACTGTCGCTGTGATAACCGTGTCAGAAACTATAGTAAAACTTTGCGCGCTCGTGCCTCCAAAACTTACTGCCGTGGTACCAGTAAAGCCATTTCCAAGTATGGCAATATTTGAACCTAAACTACCTGTTGTTGGATAAAATGCACTTAAAATTGGGGTACCTGGCACCACTGTAATATTAAAGTTAGTTGTACCGGCTCCTGCTACATTGAAGGCTGTAACTGTGTAACTAGTTGTTTGACTGCCATGTTTTGGGGTACCACTTATGGCACCTGTTGAAGTGTCAAAATGTAAGCCAGCAGGAAGGCTGGGATTAATAATTGCATAGCCGGTAGTGGTTATTTTACGAATGCTATTGTTATATACATCAGCAACATAAACATTGCCGGCAGCATCTGCAGCAATCCCTACAGGATTATTAAAATCCGCCGCAACACCAACACCATTTATGTTTCCTTGAGTTTTATTGCCCGCAAGCGTGGTTACCTGTGCATTAGGGTCAATTTTTCGAATTGTTTGATTTCCACTATCTGATACATAAACATTTCCTGCTGCATCTACAGTAACCCCAGTTGGAGAATTAAAAGTAGCTGCAATGCCGGTACCATTTAATATACCCGTTGACCCACTTCCTGCAAGTGTACTAATCTGTCCGGTAGAAGTAATCTTTCTAATCCGGTTATTGTATGTATCCGCAACATAAACATTCCCTGCCAAATCAGTTGCTACACCCGAAGGCAAATAGAAATCATTACCCGGAGTATAATATCCATAAGCACCAGTTCCTGCAAAAGTAGTTACCTGTCCAGTTGGGTCAATTTTTCTGATGCGATTATTTCCAGCATCGGCAACAAAAACATTTCCTAAAGCATCTGTAGCAACTGAACGTGGACTATTGAAACTTGATGAAGTGCCAGTACCGTCCGCATATCCTGCTATTCCGTTTCCGGCTAGGGTAGTAACATTTCCGGAAGCGTCAATTTTACGTATAAGGTTGTTACCCATATCAGCAACATAAACATTTCCTGCCAAGTCAGAAGCAACTCCATACGGATTAGAAAAACTCGCTACATTCTTATTTCCATTTAGAGATCCAGAAATCCCACTCCCTGCTAATGTACTAACCTTGCCATTGAGGTCGATTTTCCTGATTTGGCTATTATAGGTATCTGCAATATAAATATTACCGGCAAAGTCAGTTGCAACGCCTTGCGGATTATAAAATCTTGCATCTTGGCTATTGCCATTTACCAAGCCGGAAGTACTATTACCTGCAAAATTTGTTACTAGTCCATAATTAATAGCAGGTACATTTCCCCCAGTATTGGTTGGATTTACAGTAGTAATTTGGGTATTTGCGGTAAAGTTTTGAGAAGCCGGATAACTAATAATTGGTGCTGTTATGAAATTAAAACCATTAGCTGAAGAGGTTATTCCTCGAGTAGTTATACTAACTGCACCGCTAGCACCCACGCCAACTATGGCGGTAATTACGGTATCAGAAAGTACAGTAAAACTTTGTGCACTAATACTTCCAAAGCTTACGGATGTTGTACCAGTGAACCCTGAACCTAAAATGGACACTAATGTTCCGGTGCCAGCTGTTGTTGGGTTAAATGAACTTATGCTTGGTGGACCAGGAGTTACACTTATACTAAAAGTTGCTGTGCTGCTACCAACTAAATTGTAAGCTGATACCGAGTAGGTTGTGGTAGCGCTACCATGTTTTGGTGTACCACTAATGGTTCCGCTTGTTGGATCGAAATTAAGGCCGGAAGGAAGACTGGGACTTATTGTTGAATAGCCTATTGTCGTTATTTTACGTATAATGTTATTTCCCGCATCAGCCACACATAAATTACCTGAAGCATCAATTGTAATGCCAGTTGGATTATTAAAATTTGCGGTTCCAATATTACCATCGTCTGCGCCTTGCGCTCTAGTTCCTGCAAAGGTTGATACTACGCCATTCGGATCAATCCTTCTAATTATATTATTACCACCATCAGTAACGTAAACATTTCCTAAGGCATCTACTACTAAACCCCTTGGATTGTTGAAAACCGCAGCAGTTCCTGTACCATCACCATATCCGGCTAACCCACTTCCTGCTATGGTAGTTATTTGACCCGAAGGAGTAATTTTGCGAATTCGGTTGTTATTAGCATCCGCTACATAAACATTTCCCGAAATATCAACTGATACTTCTGTAGGATTATAAAAATCATTTCCTGCACCGTAATAATTTGATCCGCTTCCCGCAAAGGTAGTTACATTTCCTGCTAAATCAATCTTGCGTATTTTATTATTAAAGGCATCAGCAACATATACGTTACCAGCAATATCTGTTGCAACCCCAAATGGATAATAAAAACTTGCTGACAAACCAACACCATTATTAGCTCCACTTTGTCCATTTCCGGCCAGGGTTGTAACATTACCAGATGGATCAATTTTTCGAATAATATTGTTAAATGTATCAGCTACATAAACATTACCATTTACATCAGTGGCAATACCTTGGGGATTATTAAAAGTTGCCAGGGTACCATTGCCATTTGTTGAACCTAGTACACCACTTCCCGCAAATGTTGTTACGTTTCCGGATGGGTCAATTTTCTTTATCACACTATTTCTAGCATCAGCTACATAAATATTACCAAAAAGGTCAGCAGCCACACTATTACAACCAAAACTTGCCGCTGTACCCTTCCCGTTTACAGAACCAGGCGTCCCATTCCCAGCAAAAGTACTAACCTGAGCATAAGGATTTGAAGGTATGGCCCCACCCTTATTGGTTGGAGCTATAGTAGTTATTGCTGTACCTGCTATGTATGATTGTGTTGAAGGATAACTTATATTGGGTGCAACAATATAATTAAATCCATTTAATGAAGGAGCACTCCCTCTTGTTGTTAATGAAACTGCACCAGTAGCTCCCGACCCTACCTTAGCAATTATTACGGTGTCAGATAACACTGTAAAACTTTGGGCACTAATTCCACCAAAATTTACCGCTGTTGTGCCAGTAAAGCCAGTTCCTAAAATGGTGATAGAAGTGCCAGTTCCTGCATTAGTGGGATTAAATGAGCTGATACTTGGGGTACCTGGTGATATCGAAATACTAAAAGTTGCAGTGCTGCTGCCTGATTTATTGTAAGCACTTACTGTATAAGTTGTGTTATTATTTGCATGCAAAGGCGTACCTTTTATGATTCCAGTGGTAGCCTCAAAAGTAAGACCAGAAGGAAGAACAGGAGTAATTTGTGAATATCCGAATGTAGAAATTTTGCGGATGAGATTATTACTATTATCAGCAATGTACAAATTACCCTGTGCATCCATCGCTATCCCTGCAGGATTACTAAAATTTGATGCATTACCGATTCCATTTATTGAACCAGTTGATCCGTTTCCGGCAAAGGTAGTTACATTGCCAGATTGGTCAATTTTTCTGATTTGGTTATTGTAGAATTCTGATACATAGATATTGCCAACCTGATCAATTGTTAAACCAATTGGCGAATTAAAAGTCGCGTTTGCAATATTCCCGTTTTGTGAGCCGCTATAACCTGTACCGGCAAAAGTAGTTACGTTTCCAGAATTATCAATTTTACGGATTAAGTTATTATAGGTATCTGCCACATAGATATAGCCTGAAGCATCTACAGCAATACCTTTTGGTAGATAAAAACTTACTGAGTAACCATTGCCATTTGATGATCCATAAGCTCCGCTACCAGCCAGGGTAGAAACAAGCCCGGTATTATCAATTTTCCTGATTTGATTATTGCCATAATCGGTAACATAAACATTGCCGGCAGCATCTGAAGCAATAGCAGTTGGACTATTAAAGCTTGCGGCTGTCCCATATCCATTGTTAGCACCACTATAGCCACTGCCCGCTAATGTACTTACATTTCCAGATTGGTCAATTTTGCGTATCAGGTTATTAAAAGTATCAGCAACATAAACATTTCCATTTGCATCAACTGCTATACCTTGTGGAGTTCTAAAACTAGCATTCATACCTAATCCGTTTGAGGAACCAGGTGAACCACTACCTGCAAGGATAGTTACTAGTCCGGAAGGGGTAATTTTGCGTATTAAATTATTGTTACTATCAGCAATATAAACATTTCCTGCGGCATCAGTAGCTACTCCATATGGATTACTAAAACTTGCTTCTGTACCAGTACCATTAGAAGACCCGTTTGAACCATTTCCTGCAAATGTACTTACATTTTGGTATATAACTGATGGTACCACACCACCAGTATTTGTCGGACCTAAAGGAGTAATTGCAGTACCTGCTGTATAGGTTTGTGAGGCCGTGTAACTAATTTTTGGAGCTTGGGCAGATAATATTGTTGGCCATGCAAAAAAATTAAGGACAAATAAAAGCTTTAAATAAAATAGCGTGATACTATTCTTTTTGTGTAAGAAGTAATTTTGTTTCATATGTATGATAAAGTACTAGGATTTGATTCTTTTATTTTTCTTGTTATAAGATTGTAATTAAGAACAATAATCCAGGTTTAAATTTGATTCCCTTATTTAAATCCTAAAAATAGGACAAATAAATTTATTATTCTAAGGAAGCATTAAATTTATTTCCATTTTATCTTAATTTTAAATAGACATAATTAATTAACAAAATTCAGGCAATTGAAGGCCGTCAAAAAATAAGTATAAAACATTTGATAGGTGAAATAAAAATTTATCTTTTAGTTTTAAAACAAATGAAATTTCATCCCATGCATTAATAATTTATCCTTCGATATTCTATTTAAGTAATTATTTTACTATTTGTTACTTAAATATTTTTGTTTTCTTAACAAATAAAATCATGAATTTATAAAAGTCCCTAAGCCATAAACAATCATCAAATTGTATCTTTGCAAAAAAATTAATTTATGCTGCAAGTAAGTTTTATCCGCGAAAACAGGGAAAAAGTTTTAGAACGTTTGACTGTGAAAAATTTCAAACAACTTGATTTGATTGATGAAATTATTTCACTAGACGATCAACGCCGATCGACCCAAACCAGTATGGATAATGTTGCCGCCGAGGCCAATTCAGCCGCTAAGCAAATTGGTGATTTTATGCGCAACGGTAAAAAAGAAGAAGCGGAAGCGCTGAAAGCAAAAACAGGCACTTGGAAAGAAGATATTAAAAATTTTGGCGATCAATTAACCGCTATTGAGGAAGCTTTGCAACAAAAATTGGTGCTTTTGCCTAATTTGCCCCATCAATCGGTTCCTGCAGGGCTCACACCCGAAGAAAACGAGATTGTATTAGAGCATGGCGATAAGCCTTTATTAGGTGAAAACGCACTACCCCACTGGGAACTAGCCGCGAAGTATAACCTGATTGATTTTGAACTTGGGGTAAAAATTACCGGGGCAGGTTTCCCGGTTTATAAAAACAAGGGGGCCAAATTGCAAAGAGCCCTAATAAATTATTTTATTGATGAGGCCGAAAAAGCGGGTTACAGCGAAATGGTGGTACCTTTAATGGTAAACGAAGCCTCTGGTTTCGGCACCGGGCAATTACCGGATAAAGAAGGACAAATGTATTTTGTAGGCTTGGATAATTTATTTTTAATCCCTACTGCCGAAGTGCCTATTACCAATCTGTACCGCGATGTAATTTTAAAAGCGGATGAGCTACCGGTAAAAAACTGTGGCTACACCCCTTGTTTCCGCAGGGAAGCTGGCTCGTATGGCGCGCATGTTAGGGGTTTAAACCGCCTGCACCAATTTGATAAGGTAGAGATTGTACAAATAGAGCATCCCGATAAATCATACGAAACCTTGGAAAAAATGAGTTTGCATGTGCAAGGCTTATTACAAAACCTTGGTTTGCCTTACCGTGTGTTGCGTTTATGCGGTGGCGATATGGGTTTTGCATCTGCCTTAACTTATGATATGGAAACATGGAGCGCGGCGCAGCAACGTTGGTTGGAGGTTTCATCTGTTTCAAACTTCGAAACTTTTCAAAGCAATCGTTTAAAACTCAGGTTCCGTAATGCCGAAGGTAAAACGCAATTGGCTCATACCTTAAATGGTAGCGCGCTTGCCTTACCACGCATAGTAGCAACCTTGCTCGAAAATAATCAGACGGAGAATGGTATAAAAGTGCCGGAGGCATTAGTGCCGTACACTAAATTTGAATGGATAAACTAGCGTTTATTTAAAACGAATAAAATAAGCGGATCCCCTTTAATTGACGGCATCGCCAAATCTTAGGCTATTCACCAATTGGAGGGGTTCTTTTTTTTCTGCTATTTCGGTTTTGTAAATCAAGAAATTGATGCCAAGACTTATCAGGTATTCATCTGTCCTGGGTTCGGGTTTTGTTTTGTAACCGTATATTTTTGTTTTATCGTAAAAGCGATTGCCGCGTATGCGCGCCAAAAACCTTGGAGCGGCTTCTTTAAAGCTATCATAATTAAACACAATGATGTGCGGAACTGTTTCGTACAAAGCGGGGAACACTTTTTCAAGCATGTCTACATGCTTAACCTGCATTTGCGCTGTTATAATAGGTATGGAAAAAATATGTGGACTAATCAATAGCACCCGCTCACTTTTACTAAACAGCATCATTGCTAATAAATTTTCAAATAACCATTAATAATTGGATTAACTAAACCTTGTACTAAAATTAGCACAATGGAGTCGTAATACGAAATTGAAAATTAAAAAGTTGCGTTAATATTAATCGAGTTTATTGGAGGAAGAATTTGTTATAAATTTTACGAAGCGGAAATTTTACTGCTTTTTTGGTTTGTTATTTTGCCATCTTCCTTTTGATGGCCTGTCTCGGCGAGCACTATGGTTTTTGTTTTGTTCCTGTTTTACCATTTCAATATGTGCCAATTCATCAGGGATGGCAATTAAACGAATTGGTTTGCTGATGAGCTCCTCTATACTTTTTAGCTTTCGCTCGTCGCGGTGATTCACAAAAGTAATGGCGGTGCCCGTTGTAGCGGCACGTGCGGTACGGCCTATACGGTGTATGTAATCTTCCGGGTCGCCGGGTACGTCGTAGTTTATAACTAGGTCAATCCCTTCCACATCAATTCCTCGCGAAAGGGCATCAGTACCTATAATTACGGGTAGTTGTTTGTTTTTAAAGTTGAGAAGAATTTCTTCCCGCTCCTTTTGTTCCAAGTCCGAATGGAAAGCGCTTACATTTACCTTCGCCGCTTTTAATTCCCTGGCCAAATCTTTAACAATTTCCTTTCGCGAAGCAAATATGATGGTACTTGCATAAGCACCGTTTTTTAGTAAATACAGTAATAAAGGTGTTTTTTGCTGATTGTGTGCACGGTATATCTGCTGGTCGATACCAACCGCGGGTTGCGATATGGCAATATTTACCTGTTTTGGGTTGTTTAAAACCGTTTTAGCCAAGGTGCGGATGCGCCCTGGCATGGTAGCCGAAAAAAGCAAAGTCTGACGAGTTTTTGGCAGATAGCTGATAATTTTCATGATATCGTCCGAAAAGCCCATGTCGAGCATGCGGTCGGCTTCGTCTAAAATCAAATGGGTTAAATGGTTCAGCTTTAAAACGCCGGAGGTTAAGTGCGCAATCAACCTGCCTGGTGTGGCAATTATAATATCAACATTGTTTTGTATGCCACGGCGTTGTTGCTCGTAGGCAATACCATCGCCACCTCCAAAAACAGCTATCGAGCTGATGCCAGTAAAATAGGCCAGGCCTTCCACTTGTTGGTCAATTTGTTGGGCAAGCTCACGGGTGGGTGCTAAAACCAATGCACTGGTATGGTGTTTTTTATTTTTGCTGATAAAATCGAGCACAGGCAATAAATAGGCGCCTGTTTTACCAGTACCGGTCTGGGCGCAGGCAATAATATCATTTCCCTCTAAAATAATGGGGATGGCCATTTCCTGAATGGGTGTAGGGGTGGTGTACCCCATACTCGAAATGCCTTCGGCTAAATGTTCGTTAAACTGAAAATCCTGAAATGTCAAACTATTGTTGTTTGGGGCTGCAAGTTATGAAAATTTGTGGTTTAAACCATCATTTTGGAATTGCTACTATTAAACATGTACTTTTGGCAACCGTATTAGCTATGATAAAAAACGTTGATGTAAGTGCCCTAGTTGAATTGGATAAAACTATCCCGGTAGTTGATGTGCGCACCCCTTCAGAGTTTGAGCAGGGGCATATTTGCGGTGCTTATAATATCCCCTTGTTTAGCAATGAAGAACGTATACAGGTGGGTACTACTTATAAACAAATAGGTAGAGAGCAAGCTATTTTATTAGGTTTTGATTTAACAGGCAATAAATGGTCGGGTTTTATTAGGCAAGCGCTCCAAATTGCCCCCGATAAAAAAATAGCGGTGCACTGTTGGCGGGGAGGCATGCGTAGCGGTGCCATGGCATGGGCATTAAACTTATATGGGTTTGATGTTTACCTGTTACAAGGTGGCTATAAAAAATACCGCGAGTGGATAAGAGGGGCTTTTGTAAAAAATTACAGATTACAAATTTTAGGCGGATTAACAGGTTCGGGCAAAACCAAAATTTTACAATTACTAAAACAAAAGGGCGAACAAGTGGTTGATTTGGAAGATATCGCGCAGCATCAAGGTTCAACCTTTGGTTCTATGAATTATTTGGTGCAACCAACCCAAGAGCAGTTCGAAAATAACCTAGGTACGCAATTAGCCAAATTAAATCAAGATGAAGTAATATGGCTGGAGGATGAAAGCATTACAATTGGTAAAATGATTATCCCTAATACTCTATGGCGCCAAATGCGCGATTGTAAGGTTATCGCCATTAATGTTCCGTTGGAAGTAAGGGTAGCTTTTTTGGTGAATGAATATGGTGTACTGAACAAAGATTTTTTGAAGGATTGCACCCTAAAAATAGGGAAGCGCCTCGGTCCGCTGCAAACCAAAAATGCGCTGATTGCCATAGAGGAAGATAGGATGGACGATTTTATCCGTTTGGTTTTAACTTACTATGATAAAACCTATAGAAACGGCTTGAATAAACGCGGTGATGATAATATTATACTAGTTGATTGCGCAAACAAAAGCAACGAAGAAATTGCCGATTTATTAATTACTGAATTTAAACAAGTATAAAACAAGCAGTTATAAAAACCATGAACATTAGCGATATAAAACTCACACAATATTCGCACGGAGCGGGATGCGGTTGTAAGATTAGTCCGGCGGTATTGGATACCATCTTACATAGTCCCATTAAGCAGCAAGCCGACCCAAACCTATTGGTTGGTAATGATACCCGTGATGATGCCGCGGTGCTTGATTTAGGCAATGGCATGGCCCTCATCTCAACCACCGATTTTTTTATGCCCATAGTGGATGATGCTTATGATTTTGGGCGGATAGCATCCGCCAACGCCATTAGCGATGTGTATGCCATGGGTGGAAAGCCTGTTTTAGCCATTGCCATTTTAGGATGGCCAATTGATAAAATTCCTGCCGAAGTTGCCCAAAAAGTATTGGAAGGCGCTCGTGCTATCTGTGCCGAAGCGGGTATTACCCTTGCCGGGGGGCATAGCATTGACTGCCCCGAACCAGTTTTTGGTTTGGCGGTAAATGGCATGGTAGCGGTTAATAATCTCAAAAAAAACTCTACCGCTACCACAGGTTGCAAACTATACCTTACCAAAGCCTTAGGTGTGGGAATACTTAGCACGGCGCAAAAAAAGGGCGTTTTAAAACCGGAAGACGCACTAATTGCCTTAAACAGCATGTGCAAACTCAATAAAATAGGCGAAGTACTTAGCAATTTGCCGCAAGTAAAAGCCATGACCGATGTTACAGGCTTTGGGCTGCTTGGGCACCTCAGCGAAATGTGCGAGGGTAGTAACCTGCAAGCGGTTATTGAATTTGATAAAGTGCCCAAGATTGAATCAATCACCAGCTACCTGGAGCAAGGTTGTATACCGGGTGGTACCGTTCGCAATTGGAAAAGTTACGGACAAAAAATAGTCGCAATTACCGAACAACAAAAACATATCCTGGCCGACCCACAAACCAGTGGTGGCTTACTCATTGCGGTGGAGGAAGATGGCATCGAATCATTTGAGCATATATTGAAAGAGAACCATATCGACTCAAATTGTATTGCTTCCATAGGTACTTTACAACCGAAAGTTGGCAAACATAGCATTGAGGTGATTTAAATTAGGTTGTTGTTTTATAAGGATAACTGAAACAGCCAAATGGTAAAAACAACAGGGCAACAGGTAATAGCAAACTGGTACCAGCAAAAAAACTGGGAACAATTTACCTTTCAGCAGGAGATGGAGGCCACTTATTTGGGCGGTTTTTCGGGCTTGTTGAACGCGCCTACCGGCAGTGGTAAAACCATGGCTTTGTTTCTGCCTTTTTTGGCAGGATATATCAACGAACATCCCGATAGCTATCAGCATCAAAAAAATAATGGCTTGCTCATGCTTTGGATTACCCCATTGCGAGCACTAACCAACGATATAAAAAAGGCCATGCAGGAGGTTTGCGACGAATTAGGACTCCCCTGGAAAATTGGTGCGCGTACGGGCGATACCTCCGCTGCCGAAAAACAAGCCCTCAAAAAAAAACTACCCGAAATACTGCTCACCACCCCCGAAAGCTTGCACTTGATGCTGGCTCAAAAGGAATACCCAAAAATGTTCGAGAAACTGGAGGTAGTGGTGATTGATGAATGGCACGAACTTTTGGGCACCAAACGCGGTGTACAGGTGGAGTTAGGCTTGTCGAAATTAAAGGCAATCGCGCAAAATAATCGTCCACAATTGGGGTTAAAAATTTGGGGCATCAGTGCCACCATAGGCAATTTAGAGCAAGCGGCAGAGGTTTTACTGGGGAATAATTTCCCCAACACCAAGATAAAAATGGTGAGGGCGCAGCTCGAAAAAAAGCTGGAAATTAAATCCATCATCCCCGAAAATATAGAGAGTTATAGCTGGGCAGGGCACATCGGTTTAAAGCTTTTACCCCAAGTAATGGAATTAGTCGCCAAAAGTGTTACTACCTTGATTTTTACCAATACCCGCGCACAATCCGAAATTTGGTACCACGCCATTTTAGACAATTACCCCGAATATGCGGGCATTATGGCTATGCACCATGGCTCTTTGGATAATGATTTGCGTAATTGGGTGGAGCAAGCGCTCCATGCCCAAGCTCTTAAACTAGTAGTATGCACATCAAGTTTAGATTTAGGGGTCGATTTTCGTCCGGTTGATACCGTTATACAAGTGGGTAGCCCCAAAGGAGTAGCCCGATTTATGCAGCGTGCCGGGCGGAGTGGTCACCATCCGGGCGCAGTATCAAAGGCGTACTTTGTACCTACCCATTCGCTCGAATTACTGGAAGGCGCCGCCCTTAAACAGGGTATTAAAGATGGCATTTTTGAAAGCCGAGACCCGCTATTACTGGCGATGGATGTATTGGTACAATATATGGTAACCCTAGCCGTTTCCGAAGGTTTTAGAGCCGATGAATTATTTAATGAGGTACTCGGCACTTATGCCTTTGCCGACCTAACTCGAAAGGAATTTAACAGTCTGCTTGATTTTATTACCACTGGTGGTAAAACCCTGGCCCAGTACGACGAATTTTTAAAGGTAGAGGTGCTTAACGGGCTTTTTAAAGTAAACAGCCGCAGGGTAGCTATGCGCCACCGATTAAGCATAGGCACCATCACCAGCGAAATGAGCATTCGGATAAAATGGTTGAGCGGGGGCAGTTTAGGTACCATCGAGGAATCCTTTGTATCAAAACTAAAGGCTGGCGATGTTTTTTGGTTTGCGGGGCGTAGTCTTGAATTTGTACGGGTAAAGGAAATGACCGCCTTTGTAAAAAAATCGAACGCTAAAAAAGGATTGATACCTAGCTGGATGGGTGGGCGCATGCCTTTGTCATCCCAATTATCAGCCGTGTTTCGTGATAAACTGGATGAGGTGGCACATGGACTGGAAGTTGATGAAGAGGTAATCGCGTTAAAGCCATTATTTAATCTACAAGCCTCTCTATCACATCTGCCACAAAGCAATGAATTTTTGATTGAATCATTCAAATCCCGCGAAGGGCATCATTTATTATTTTATCCGTTCGAAGGTAGGTTGGTGCATGAGGGAATGGCTTCTTTATTAGCTTATCGCATCAGCAAGGTAAAATCGGCCACATTCTCTATCGCTATGAACGATTATGGGTTCGAATTACTAACCGACCAAGATATACCCATTGAAGAATTTTTAGAAGATGCCTCCTTTTTATCGGCTAATAACCTTTTGGATGATATTTTATTAAGCCTAAACGCCAATGAAATGGCACGCAGGCGGTTTCGGGATATCGCGCATATAGGTGGATTGGTTTTTACAGGTTACCCGGGTCAGCCTATTAAAAACAAGCATTTGCAAGCCTCCACCTCCCTGCTTTTTGATGTTTTTAGCGAGTATGAACCTGATAATATACTGATACGGCAATCATATAACGAAGCGCTCTCATTTCAATTGGAAGAATTTAGGATGCGAGAAGCATTGAGACGTATAGGTACGCAAAACATCATACTCAAAACCATTGAAAAACCTACCCCTTTTGCCTTTCCAATAATGGTGGATAGCTTAGGCAGGGAACGTCTTACTACCGAAACGCTCGAAGAGCGCATCGCCAAAATGGTGAAAAATTTTGGCTGATATCTGGAAATCTAAGCTTTTCTGGATTTTATAATGATGACAATAAGCCAAACCAAACATATTCCCTGCACTATAAACATACTACCCAACAGCATACTAGCACCTGGATAATGCATAATTTTAAACAATAAGCCAATTATAACAAACACAAATGCAGCAACAAAGGTGATAATTGGGTATTTGAAGTTTAAAAACATGTTAACAATTTACTTTATGAAATCCTATTGATATTGCCAATGCACGACTTAATTGTTTTCTTCCTTATTTTTTATTTCGTTAACCATTTTCCATGCAAGCAAGCCTAGAACTATGAGTGCGGCAATAATTGCTGCCCAAATAAAAGCGGTATATTCCTTTTTTGTTTTAACAACTGGTTTTTGGTATTCGGGATTCGTATTAACTTCCTTGTGTGTAATGATGGGTACTTCGCCTTTAAGGCTATCTTTAAAAAATTTAAGGTCGTAGTTAGGTTGCTCGGCATTAGGCTTACCAATGGTAAAATAATATTCCCCCTTTTCTAAATAGCTTAATACATAGGTTGCAGTTTGGTAAGCTTCTATGCCATCAAAATGTAATGGCAAATTATCCGCATTATCAATTTTCAATATCAAATGGTTGGCTTTTTCCATCAGGTATAACTCTTTTGCCCCTCCGGAGTTTAGTTCGGCCTCGCTAACCATTTCTGGAGTTTTACCAGAAGCATTATAAATTAATACACCGCGCTTATAATATTTTGGTCCACTGATGGTTAATTGTAATTTATTAACCTGATATTTATCACTAAGCCAAATATTTATAATAGTTGTTTTACCACTATCTCTTTGCGTAAACTTTGCGGGCAAAATTGACACATAAACACTTTCTAAAGCAGTTGAATTATAAATGCCAACCTTTAAAAAATTAATGGGAGCCCTGGTTTTATCGTTAACCGTAATCTTCAAATAATGGTAATTGCTGGCAGGGAAGTTAATGGTCATTACGTACTCGCCATCATCCCCCAAATCGGGTTGATTAAGCAAAGCACCCTCCTCAATAGCAAACCAATGCTTTAAATCGTCGCTACCCGTCAAGTTCATGGTACGGATTACATTGGTATTTTTAACCTTTAACCACAAGCTGCTAATTGGCCGGCCTAGTTTATTTTCAGCAATAATGGTGGTCAAGCTATCAATTTTTACGATACCTCCGATTTTAGGAAACTCAGTAAAGTATCGTTTTTGTGTTAGCGGTACACTTGCAGGTGGAACGTATGGAATTTCTCTATCCTTACTATCCAATAGCCGCAAATCAGTCAATGCCGATTCGGTTTTAGCAACCAAATTTGGGCGCAGTAATATTTTGTAAAATCCGGCCGAATCTATCGTTTGTATATTAGCTCGGTATTTTTGGGCATACGTTATGTTAATTACCAAACACCCTATTATTAGCAAGCATACATTTTTAATCATTTGATTCAGGCTTATCATCAACAATAATTTTTTTTACTTTTTGATACATAAACGATATGATGAGCAATAATACCCCCAAACAGAAAAATGCGGCAATTTTTCCTGTAATTGGTATGTCATTTATATCATAAATGAACAATTTTGCCAAGGTTATAAAAAATAAGGTAAGTGATATAATGCGGAACACACGCACCTTTTTTCGCATACCTATCAACATCAATATAAATGATAAAACACCCCATAAAACTGGCAACACCGCTTTCACAAAAACATTCCCAATAACATCTATTGAGGTATCCTTAGCATAAAATAATTGTGTACTTAGTGATGAAAATTCGGCACTTAAAAAAATAACCGCCAAAGCCGATATTCCCCACGAAATCAAATTGATATTTTCGTCAGTAATGTATACTCTACTTATGCTAATTAACCGATAGAAGATTAAAATCACCACTAAATCGCTGGCCCAATGCGCATAGGTATGGATATATGGGATATTCCCTTTAACCAAAATGTCGTTCAGTAATAAAACAACAACAGGTGTTGCAAAAAGATAGCTGATTAAACATATAAATAGTAAAATAAGCTGTAATTGCCATGTATCTTTCTGGTGCTCAATTTTTTGATAAATAAAATTAAACAGTAAAACAAATACCGGGATATATAACATGATATATATTATATTCACACTACTTTTTGGGAAGGAAAATAAAAATTGATAATTGATCTCGAGTAAGCCGCTCAAAAACAACATCATAAAGGCAATATATTTAAACACCCCCTTATACATGTCAAATTCGGTAGGCCCTTCTGGCATTTCATCTCTGTTGATCAAAACATAAAATATATAGGTACAAATAGCCGAATAGATAGTGGTGATAAAGCCTTTATTGAAAATAACGGTTATTGCCAAATTATTATCAAAATATATACTGCTTAAATCCATTGCCAAACTAATCATCATGGCCACCCAAATTAGGTAAGCGGCAATTCTAAGTAATAAAATGCCTGATTTTTGTGATAACCAATAAAGCAACACACATTCGGATGCCCAAAATAGGGTGATGTAATGGCCATGCAATTGCAATGGAGCCGTGAGTGATATAAAGGTAAAAGTGATGCCTATGAGCAAATAAAGAATATTGGTATCAACCCTTCTTTTTTTGAATAACAGGTATGATAGCACCAGATTAATGGCAGCTAGCCCAGCGCTGAAAACGCCAAGATATTGGTTTAGTTCCATTTCTGTAAACAAAAACAGCCCTGCCGAAAAGTAAAGGGCTGTATTGCTTAGCAAAATCGTAAAATCGATGGCTAAAAACTTTTTGTTCTCGCGCACATTGTTAATAATATTGATGGCAAAAAACAACAAGTAAAAAACAGATAAAAATATGAACGCTCCTAGATAACCCTTATCTGGCATTGTTAAAACAACAGCTGTTAATACACCTATGCTAAAAACATATGCCAATATATTTAGGATGCGCCAAGCTTTAAAATAGGCAATGGTTAGCAAACCAATATTTAATACCAAAAGATATACAAACAAACCATTGTAATTGGCACTCCCGTTGCTTACCAAAAATGGACTCGAAAAGCCGCCAATTAAAGCTATTATGGCAAGTTCCTGCTTGTTGTATAGCAATGATAATAGCACCGAGAATATGGTAATTACTATCAATAAACCCAGCGCAACCAATTGATTAAACAAATGAAATTCCTGAAAGGCCAGCGTTATTGTAAAATAAAAAATAGCCAAACCTCCACCTGTTAACACCGAACTAAACGCCTTATAAGTAATTCGGAGTTTATGGGCAAAGCCAATTAATATACCACCACAAATAAAGCCAATACCAACTCTCCCAATCGGTCCTATCCAATTATTATCAATGGCGTATTTAACAAAAAAGCCAATAGCCAAAACTAAAATGGCAATTCCTATTTTGTTAAAGAGGTTTTCGCCAATAAATTTTTCAAGGTCGGGGTTGCGTTCAAAAAAAGTAGGTTTTGACTCTTCCTCTTCATAAACAGGTGGCGGGGTCCAAGTTTTAACTGGCTTTCTAATTTGTGAAAGGCTATCGGCAAATACCTGGTCTTTACTTCTAACCTGCGTATCAGTGTCGGCTATTACTTCCTGTTGTCGCTCAACTACCGGCATAGGTTTTAGTTCCTCTTCTTTAGGTACCGGAGGGCTAATAATTGGATTTACAGATTGTATAACACTTGGTTTTTCTTCTGTAATAGGATTTTTACTTTGTTTTTCAATTTTTACCAATAATCGCCGAATTTCGGCTATATTATCTTCAATATTTTCAAATCTTTCGCTTACATTTGATTTTAGAATTATTACTAAAGTTAAAATAACTATTAGTAACAAAATTATTACAATATCCATCGTTCTAGGTTTTCAAACTAAAGGTAATGACTTTAAACATAAAACAACATCTAAATCGAATTTTATTATTAGTAGCAATACAAACCGTTTTTTATTCCTCTTTGCACATCCAAGCTCAGAGTATTACGACCTCTTACCAGCCGTGGAATGCCTATTGGATAGCCCCAGCCAACAGCCAGGGAAACGAATATGGTGTTTATTGCTTTCGTAAAAATTTTGATTTGGATGCACGCCCCAATAAATTTCTTGTAAAAGTATCTGCCGATAATAGGTATAAACTATATATCAATGGCCATTTAATTTCACTCGGGCCAGCACGGGGCGATACTTATTATTGGAATTATGAAACAGTTGATCTGGGTCCTTATTTAAATTATGGTCGAAACACCATCGCCGCCTTAGTTTGGAATGAGGCGCAATACCGCCCAGAAGCACAAATAAGTTTACGCACAGGTTTTATTTTACAAGGACAAACACAAGAGGAGGAAATAATAAACACTAATAACAGCTGGAAATGTAAAAGAAATGATGCCTATCGTTCTTTGGCTGGGGTTGGTTATCCAACTTATTATGTAGCCGGTCTCGGTGAACTGGTTGACGTGGTTAAAACCATTAAGGGCTGGCAAGAAACATATTATAACGATTTTACATGGCCCGATGCAGTAACAATTGATCGGGGCAAACCTAAGGGTGTTGCGGATGCCTTTGGATGGATGCTTGTGCCATCTACCATTCCACAAATGGAATTGACTAATGAAAGAATACCTGTTTTGCGGAAGGCAATAGGGGTACGGGTACCACCCTCCTTCCCGGCAACACAAACCAGCTTTACGATTCCTGCCAACACCATAGCTACCTTATTGCTTGACCAAACTTATTTAACCAATGCCTACTTAACGCTGAAATTTAGCGAAGGTTTAGGGGCGGGCATATCGCTTACCTATGCCGAATCCCCTTTTGTTAGTTTGGCAGCTGGCATTCATAAAGGAAACCGAAACGATGTGGAAGGAGGGATTTTTGCCGGAAGAAAAGACAGTATAATTTGCGATGGCTCAAATGCGCAAACCTATACTACACTTAGTTGGCGTACCTTTAGGTATATACTTATTACCATTCATACCCATGAAATACCTTTAATTATAGATGATATTTACGGCACTTTTACCGGCTATCCCTTTAAGTTAAATTCAAGGTTACAAACAGGCAATAATGAAGTACAGAAAATACTTGATATTGGCTGGCGCACTGCACGACTGGATGCTTATGAAACCTATATGGACTGCCCTTATTACGAGCAATTACAATACATTGGTGACACTAGGATACAGGCACTGATATCGTACTACAACAGCGGAGACGACCGCTTGGCGCGCAATGCAATTAACCTGATGGATCATTCGAGAATTGCAGAGGGACTTACCTTGAGCAGGCATCCATCCTATAGTCCACAAATTATTTCAACATTCTCGCTTTGGTATATAGGTATGCTGCATGACTATTGGATGTATCGACCGGATAGTTTATTAGTGAAAGACAAATTGCCCGCAGTGCAGGAAATACTGCGCTTTTTTAGCAAATACCAACAAGCCGATGGATCCTTAATAAACACCCCGTATTGGACTTTTGTAGACTGGGTTGATAACCCTGGCTGGAAAAGTGGGATGCCTCCAAAGGGCAGTAAGGGCAATTCGGCTATTATGGACTTGCAATTATTGTGGGCTTACCAACTAGCCGCGCAAATGGAAGGCAAAATGGGCTTGCCCGATTTGGAAAGGCTTTACAGCGCGAAGGCTGTGCAATTAAAACACGTCATTCAAATCAAATATTGGGATCCAATAAAAGAACTCTATTCTGATACCGAAGATAAGGATGTTTATTCACAACATACCAACTCACTGGCTATTTTGACGGGTATGCTGAATGAACCCGACGCCAAGATGTTAGGTAAAAAATTGCTCGAAGAAAAAACCCTTACCCAATGTACCATCTACTTTAAATATTATTTGCACCAGGCATTGATAAAAGCTGGCTTGGGAAATGATTATATGGATTGGTTGGAAATTTGGAAAAAAAACATGTCGTACGGACTTACTACTTGGGCCGAAATATCAGACCTTGAACATAATCGATCCGACTGTCATGCATGGGGTTCGAGCCCAAATATCGAATTTTACCGCACTGTATTAGGTATTGACAGTTATGCGCCTGGATTTAATGCCATAAAAATAGAACCTCATTTAGGAAACATGACAAATGTGAGTGGAGAAATTCCGCACCCTAAAGGTAAAATTACGGCTGATTACAAATTGGTGGGTACTTTTTGGGAAATCAACATTAGTTTGCCAATGAATACCTCAGGCCTATTTATCTGGAAAGATAAAACATACCCATTGGCTCCCGGCGAGAATAAATTCAATTTATAAAACATTTTATGCAATAATTATGTAAAAGGGGTTTAAGCACTCAAAAATAACTTAAATTTATTGACGGATATTGTTTATTATTTACTTAATTAGCCTAAATATTATGGGCTGAAAAAGACAAGTATGTTATGCTTATTTTGTCGAATTTACAGCTGTAAATCAAATCAATAAATTATTTGTTTTTGTTTCCTTTTAGATAGATTAATGGAAAAAACTTCGGCCGATTTAAAAATACTTTCAATTGATATTGGAGGTTCCAATATTAAAGGAACCAT
Organism: uncultured Mucilaginibacter sp.; assembly: GCA_903891475.1. Taxonomy (GTDB): domain Bacteria; phylum Bacteroidota; class Bacteroidia; order Sphingobacteriales; family Sphingobacteriaceae; genus Mucilaginibacter. The sequence goes on along the minus strand of CAITEP010000029.1, from coordinate 45,510 downwards.
CCTAAATAGTAAGGGCGACCTTACTAAACAATACGAAAAGACCCCTACCCCGTTTCCGGCTAGTCCTGAAAACGTTTTAAACTCCATCAAACTTTTGGTGAAAGATTTCCCTGATTACGACCGCATTTCGGTCGGCTTTCCTGGATATATAAAAAACGGAGTGGTAAAAACCGCTCCCAATCTTGATTCAGCATCATGGGTTGATTTTGATTTTGCAAATAAACTGGAAGAAATTTTAGGCAAACCCGCCAAGGTAGTGAACGATGCAGATATGCAGGGTCTAGGTGTTTGTAGCGGTAAAGGACTGGAATTTGTAATTACCCTAGGTACCGGGTTCGGCACTGCTTGGCTACTAAATGGCGAATTATTACCCCATATGGAGTTTTCGCACCAGCCTTTCGATAAATATGCCTCGTATGATAAGTATATTGGCGACAAGGCTCTCGATAAAGAAGGCGTTAAAAAATGGAACTTGAGAATTCAAAATGTTTTTGAGGTGCTAAAAACCGTTTTCAACTATGATTTTTTATATATTGGTGGAGGTAATTCGAGCAAATTGAATTTCAAACTCGATGACAATATGAAAGTGGTAACCAATGCGGAAGGCATTAAGGGTGGTGCTCGCCTTTGGGTAAAAAGCCACGTGGTAGAAACAAATACAGAATTAATAGCTTAATAGTAATTATAGATTACATAATAAAAATAAGATGGACTTAGATAATAGCAAATTAGAAAATTTAGGCATAAATACCGTTAGGATCCTATCGGCAGAAGCAGTACAAAAAGCAAATTCAGGGCACCCGGGCACCCCAATGGCTTTGGCGCCAATGGGACATGTACTTTGGGCCGATTATATGAAGTATAATCCTAAAAACCCAAATTGGGCAAACCGCGACCGCTTTATCCTATCAAACGGGCATGCCTGTATGCTGCAATACAGTTTTCTATATTTAACAGGCTATGATTTAAGTTTAGATGATATCAAAAACTTCCGTCAGCTACATAGCAAAACCGCTGGTCACCCTGAATATGGCCTGGCTCCGGGTATTGATGTAACAACCGGTCCACTTGGTCAAGGTTTCGCGCATGGTGTTGGCTTTGCCATCGCCCAAAAACATCTGGCCGCTCGTTATAATAAACCCGGTTTCGAATTATTTGATTACCACGTTTATGCCATAGTAAGTGATGGCGATTTGATGGAAGGTGTAACTTCTGAGGCTGCTTCCTTAGCTGGTCACCTTGAATTGGGTAACATGATTTATTTGTATGATGATAACCATATATCAATAGAAGGTGATACTGATATTACTTTCACAGAAGATGTAGCCAAACGTTTTGAATCGTACGGCTGGCATGTACAAACCGTTGCGGATGGTAATGATATTGCAGGCTTGGCGCAAGCTATCCGCAATGCAAAGGGCGTGGTCAATAAACCATCCATCATCAATGTACGTACACAAATTGGTTATGGCAGTCCGAATAAAGTAAACACCGCTGGCGCGCATGGTGCCCCACTAGGTGCCGATGAAATAAAATTGGTAAAAGAGTTTTTTGGTTTCGATCCTGAAAAATCATTTTACGTGCCTGATGAGGTATTGAAGTACTACCACGATAAAGGTGCCAGAGGTATTGAACTGGAAGCTAAATGGAACGCTTTATTTGAAGCTTACAAAAAAGAATACCCTGAACTAGCTGCCGAGTACGAAACTGCAGCATCCGGCAAATTGCCAGCTGGTTGGGAAGCTACACTACCAGTATTTAAAGGTTCAGACCCTAAAATGGCTACCCGTCAGGCTTCAGGAAAGGTGTTGAATGCCATTGCCGATAGCTTGCCAAATTTAATTGGTGGCTCTGCCGATCTTGCCCCATCAACAGAAACAAACCTGAAAAAATATACCTCATTTACGCCAGAACAACGTGACGGACGTAACTTCCATTTTGGTATCAGGGAGCACGCGATGGGTTCTATTTTGAATGGTATGGCATTAACCAAAGGACTTATTCCTTATGGTGCTACCTTTTTGATGTTCTCTGAGTATATGCGCCCGCCAATCAGATTGGCCGCTATTATGAAAATTCGCCCTATTCTGGTTTATACCCACGATAGTATTGGCTTAGGCGAGGATGGTACCACCCACCAACCAATTGAGCAATTGGCTGCTTTAAGGGTTATACCAAATATCACAGTTATACGCCCAGCCGATGCCAACGAAACTGCGCATGCATGGCGTGTTGCTTTAGAGCACAAGGATGGTCCGGTGGTATTGGTGTTTACTCGTCAGGGTCTGCCAATTTTAGATCAGGATAAATACGCGAGTGCCAGCAATCTAGAGAAAGGAGCTTATGTATTATCAGAACCAGCTACTGCGCCACAATTAATTTTGATGGCAACTGGTTCAGAAGTAGCCTTGATTATGCAAGCTCAGGCAAAATTGCAAGAAGAAGGCATTGCCGCAAGAGTGGTAAGCATGCCATCGTGGGAGTTGTTTGAGAAACAAAGCGCGGAATATAAGGAAAGTGTATTCCCTAAAAAATTGAAGAAGCGTTTAGCTGTTGAAATGGCATCGCCTATGGGTTGGCATAAATACACTACAGACGAAGGTGATATTTTAGCCATGAACACCTTTGGCGAATCGGCTCCGGCTGATGAGCTTTACAAGCTTTTTGGTTTTACAGTTGAAAACGTAGTAAATAAGGCGAAAGCATTAATTTAGGTTGAACGTTGTGGGTTGTGGGTTGAAGGTTGCAATTATGTTGTAGGTTGTAGGATGGTTTAGATTTTCAGTTACAGGATTTAGGTTGCTTTCCTTAAAAATTTATAAATGCAATTTAGGCCCGTAAAATTAAAAACAACAACATTCAACAAAAAACAACACATACAACTTGCAACATACAACTCACAACACGCTAAACTTGCAACCCACAACTTACAACACAAAAAAGAATGATTTGGGACAGTGATATCATAAAAAATTTAGCCTGGAACGGCACTATCAGTAACCTGGAGGCTAAGCAAAAGGTGGCTGATAAAATTGCCGCGAAGGTGAATGATGGCGACATCATTGGGGTTGGTTCGGGTTCAACATCGTATTTGGCATTGGTGGCTATCGCTCAAAAAATGAAAGCCGAAAAACTGAGCATAAAGGCCATTGCTACCTCTATTGAGTTAGGCATGGTTTGCAATAGTTTGGGTGTGCCTGTTACCAGTATCATTGAAAACCGTCCGGATTGGTCGTTTGATGGTGCCGATGAGGTGGATCCAAATAATAGCCTGATAAAAGGTAGAGGTGGTGCCATGTTTAAGGAAAAACTTTCGATAGCATCCAGCCCGGTAAACTATATCATAGTGGATGAAACCAAATTGGTTAATAAACTATGTACCAATTTTCCGATACCAATAGAGGTTTTTCCAACAGCGCTGTTGTATGTGGAGAAGGAACTGCAAAAGCTTGGGGCGAGCAACATCGTGTTGCGACCAGCCAAAGGAAAGGATGGCCCCATTATATCAGAAAGTGGCAACTTGATTTTAGATGCCCTATTTAATGAAGTGCCATTAGATTTGGAACGCGATATTAAAGCCATTACTGGAGTAATTGAAAGCGGCTTGTTTATAGGCTATAATGTCGAAATTTTAATGGCTTAAGTATAAAATGTAAGGTTTTGAGGCAATGAACCGACTAACACGTAAAGCTCAACAATAATTATCATCAACACATAAAAATTAAAACAATACTGAAATGGAAATAAATAAAGTAAAACAAATACATAGCTTCGGTCAGAGTATATGGCTGGATTTTATCGACCGTGAAATCATAAAATCAGGTAATTTGCAAAAACTGATGGACGAGGATGGTGTGAGAGGTGTTACCTCCAACCCAGCCATATTTGAAAAAGCTATTACCAGCAGTTCTGATTATGATGCCGATATCCGCGCGAATGCGAATGGCAACTTAACCAACGAAGAAATTTTCTTCGCCCTGGCCATCAGCGATATTAAGCATGCTACCGATATATTTAAACCATTGTACGAAGAATCAAAAGCGGTTGATGGTTATGTAAGTTTAGAGGTATCGCCATTTTTAGCTTTGGATGATGAAGGTACTACCAAGCAAGCCGAAGAATTATGGAAAGCGGTTGACCGTAAAAACGTAATGATCAAAATTCCGGGCACTAAACCTGGTTTATCGGCTATACGCAAATCAATCGCTAAAGGCATCAATATCAACGTTACTCTTTTATTTGGTTTGGATCGTTATGCCGAAGTTGCAGATGCCTATATTGCTGGTTTGGAAGAGCATTTAGCAGCAGGGCATGCCATCGCGCATATTTCATCCGTAGCGAGCTTCTTTTTGAGCCGTATTGATGTACTGATCGACCCTATTTTGGATGAAAAAGGATTAGGCAACCTGAAAGGCGAAGTGGCCATCGCGTCAGCCAAAAAAGCTTACGAAATTTATAAACACAAGTTCAGTGGTGCCCGTTGGGAAAAATTAGCCGCTCAAGGTGCTCAACCTCAACGTTTGCTTTGGGCAAGTACCAGCAGCAAAAACCCTGCGTTTAAAGACACCAAATATGTAGAGGCATTGATTGGCCCTGATACTGTAGATACCGTGCCTTTAGAAACCATCGTTGCCTTCCGAGATCATGGTGTTGCAGCCAATACTTTGGAAACAGGATTAGATACTGCTACTGAAATTTTGGCCAAAGTAAAAGCCGCAGGTATTGATTTAGATGCCCTTACCCAACAATTGGAAGATGAAGGCATTGAAAAATTCAACAAGCCATTCGAAAAATTATTGAACGCTATAGAAACCCAAAAAGCTAAAGTTTAATACCTTGGAAGCTACATCGGTAAAAATATTGTTTTTTGATATTGGTGGGGTTTTGCTTACCAACGGATGGGGGCACCGCTCGCGCATGGAAGCCTGCGAACTGTTTAGCTTGGATTATGCCGAAGTTACCGAGCTGCATACCTTTATTTTTAACGTGTATGAAATGGGGAGCATTAACTTGGATGAATACTTGGATACCGTAGTTTTTAACCGCCCACGCGATTTTGCCCGCGAAGACTTTAAAGAGTTTATGTTCAGGCAAAGTCAGGAGTTACCCGGCATGCTGCAATGGCTCAAGGAATGGAAAAAAGATTGCGGTTTCAGAATCATCGCTATCAACAATGAAGGTAAGGAACTGAATGACTATAGGGTAAAAAAATTCAAACTGCATGATTGCTTTGATGCCTTTATATCATCGTGCGAGGTAAAATTGCGCAAACCCGATCCGGCTATTTTTAACCTTGCCTTAGGTGTAGCTTTAGCCAAGCCTAGTCAGTGTGTTTATTTTGACGACCGACCGATGTTTGCCAATGCCGCTCAAAAAATAGGCATCAAGGCCTTCCACCATACCGATTTTGAAACTACCAAAAACATACTGGAAAACTTAAAAAAAGAAAATCAATCAAATTTAAAATGAGCAACACACCAGATAAATACAATTTCGGGATGATTGGCCTTGGAACCATGGGCCGCAACCTGTTGTTAAACATGGGCGACCACGGCGTTGCCGGTGCAGGCTTTGATACCGATGCCTCAAAAGGCGCATTGCTTGAAAAAGAAAGCACCAATAATAACCTGAAAGGTTTTAGCGATATACAGGCATTTACCGCAAGCTTAACCAGTCCGAAAGCCATTATGATGTTGGTGCCGGCAGGTAAAATTGTGGACGATGTGATAGCCAGTTTATTGCCCTACCTTGATAAAGGCGATATTTTGATTGATGGCGGTAACTCGCACTTTACCGATACCAACCGCCGTGTAGAGGAATTGGAAGCAAAAGGGTTCCACTTTTTTGGTATGGGTATATCAGGTGGCGAAGAAGGCGCAAGGTTTGGTCCAAGCATGATGCCGGGTGGCGATAAGGAAGCTTATAACGTAATGAAGCCCATCCTTGAATCAATTGCTGCCAAGGTAGATGGCGCGCCATGCGTAACCTATATTGGTCCAGGAGCATCGGGTCACTTCGTAAAAATGGTACACAATGGTATTGAATATGCCATTATGCAACTATTGGCCGAAACCTACGAGATTATGAAAAAAGGGCTGCAATTGGATAATGCCGAGATAGGTCAAATTTTTACCGATTGGAGTGAAGGCCGACTTAAATCGTTCTTGATAGAAATTACCAAAGATATTTTTGCTTACAAAGCGCCCGGCTCCGATCATTTATTATTGGATGATATAAAAGACGAAGCAAGGGCAAAAGGAACAGGCAAATGGACATCGCAAGTGGCGATGGATTTGCAGGCACCTATCCCGGCAATTGATACCGCGGTATCCATGCGCGATTTATCAAAATACAAGCAATTAAGGGTACAGGCAGCTGCTTTATACCATACCGAAATTGTGCCTTTAAATGTTGATAAAACAGCATTTATTGCCAGTTTAGAGCAAGCCTTTTATTTTAACATGGTGATCAGTTATGCACAAGGTATGCACCTATTAGCCCGTGCGTCCGAAGAGTATAAATACAATTTACAATTGGGCGAAGTAGCTAAAATATGGCGCGGTGGTTGCATTATTCGTTCAGAATTTTTGAACGATATTTTTAATGCCTACCAAAATAATGCGGAATTGCCTCATTTATTATTAGACAATAATATTCACCAATTAGTAGCTGAGGCTGTTAAAGGTGCACGTACAGTATTATCTGCTACCATTTCGGCGGGGATTGCTGCTCCGGCTTACGCGGCTTCATTAAGCTATTTTGACGCCTTTACAAGCGCCCGCATGCCATCAAACCTAACACAAGCCCAGCGCGATTATTTTGGCGCGCATACTTACGAGCTGATAGGCAAAGAAGGCGTGTTCCATTCCCAATGGGTCGAAAAAAAACATTAATAGTACCATTTAAATAATATTTGAAACAACAATGAGCTCAAACATAAAAACCTCGCCAACCATATTTGTGATATTTGGTGGCACGGGCGATTTAGCCTCGAGGAAACTTGCACCGGCCCTATATAATTTATTTTTAGATGGCTGGATGCCTTCACAATTCTCTATCATTGGTACCGGACGTACCCCGCTTAGCGATGAGCAGTTTAGAGAAAACTTATTAAATGATATTAACCAGTTTTCGCGTAGTGGTAAGGCCGTAGCAGAAAAATGGGCGGAGTTTTCGCAAAATATTTATTATCAAGTGTCCGACATAAAAAATGCCGATACCTATAAAGAATTTGGTAAGCGCATTGACAAGCACAATGCCGATTGGAAAACCAAGGCTAATGTAATTTATTACCTTGCGGTATCTCCAAACTTCTTCCCTATCATCGCCTCCAATATTTCGAAAGCTAAATTGGCCGATGACCCTAAAACAACCCGTATTGTTATTGAAAAACCATTCGGGCACGATTTGGCAACCGCCAAAGAGCTGAACAAACTGCTTTCAGGTATTTTTGATGAATGCCAAATTTACCGCATCGACCATTATTTGGGTAAAGAAACCGTACAGAATATCATGGCCTTCCGCTTTGCCAACTCTATTTTGGAGCCGATTTGGAACCGTAATTATATAGAACATGTTCAAATTTCAGTAACCGAGCAATTGGGCGTTGAGGAGCGTGGCGACTATTATGATGGCGCGGGTGCTTTGCGCGATATGATACAGAACCACTTGTTGCAATTGTTATGCTTTGTAGCGATGGAAACCCCAATCAGCTTTAATGCCGATGAGGTGCGTAACCGCAAAGTGGATGTATTAAGAGCTATGCGCAGATTTACGCCCGAGGATGTAAGGTTATCGGCAGTTAGGGGTCAATATGGTAAAGGATGGATGCAAGGCAAAGAAGTACCGGGCTACCGCGAAGAACCAAAAGTAAACCCCGACTCGAACACCGAAACATTCGCCGCCATAAAATTCTTTGTTGATAATTGGCGCTGGCATGGCGTACCGTTTTATATGCGTACCGGTAAAAGGATGCACCAAAGCGCTTCGGTAATATCCATACAATTTAAGGATGTACCGCATTTTGTTTTCCCGGCATCGGCAACTGAGAGTTGGCAACAAAACCGTTTGGTGATAAGCATTCAGCCCGAAATGAGCATACGCTTGCAGGTACAAGCCAAACGCCCCGGATTAGATATGGTATTGAATACGGTTGATATGGTTTTTGACTATAAAGGAACTTACGATAATCAGGCTCCCGAAGCTTACGAAACTTTGTTGCTTGATACCATGTTGGGCGACCAAACCTTGTTTATGCGTGGCGACCAGGTAGAAGAAGCTTGGGAATTATTGATGCCGATTTTAGAAACTTGGGAAAGTAAGAAAAGCTTAAACTTCCCTAATTATTCGGCCGATTCATGGGGACCAGAGATTGCCGAAGCTTTGATAGCTCGCGATGGTTACCATTGGTTCTCCTTACCATCAAACAATAAAAAGAAATAATAAATAGGAATACATTATTTGGGGTTTAATACCACCACTGATAGCGTTAAGCATGAAACTTAATATTTATAATACCCCCGATGAAGTATTGGCTGCCCTGGCAGAACATTTTGCAACCTTGGCTAATAGCTACATCAAAAATAATGGCAAGTTTACGGTTGCCCTATCAGGTGGTAGCTCACCAAAAAAGTTGTATGAGTTGCTGGCATCTGCCTATAAAGATAAAATAGACTGGGATAAGGTTTATTTCTTTTTTGGGGATGAGAGAAACGTACCCCATAGCCACCCCGACAGTAATTTTTTAATGGTTAAAAACGCGCTTTTTGCACCATTAAATATACCATTTGGGCATATTTTTCCGGTTGATACAGCGTTGCCACCACAGGAGGCCGCCGCAAAATACGAAGAGGAAATTGTTGAATTTTTTGACGAGAACGAACTAAGCTTTGATTTGGTTTTACTAGGCCTTGGCGATAACTCACACACTGCCTCATTATTTCCACATACCCCCGTACTACACGACAGGATACCTGGTGTAAAGGATGTTTTTTTGCAGGATCAGCAAGTTTTTAGGATAACTCTCAATGCCCCACTAATTAACGAGGCTGGTAATATTGCTTTTTTAGTATATGGAGCAGGCAAGGCCATAGCAGTGCACCATATTTTAGAGGACGATGAGGATATTGAGGAATATCCGGCTCAATTGATTGAACCAATAGTTGGAGAAATTGAATGGTTTTTGGATGCTCCGGCTGCGGCGTTGGTGAATAAATAAAGTTAAAATTTAATAGCACCATTAATCCTGACAATAAATGATTTTTAAAACCATTTAAATGGCGTTTAAATTGCGCTATAATCCATTAAACTCATGGCTGCATGAGAAGATAGCCTATTTTTAAAACAGCTGCTTTAAATCGTTTATAACAAGGTTTTAACTGGGAAAGGCTTCATACTATTTTACACAAAAAACCTGAGCTACCGTACTTAAAGTAGCTCAGGTTTTATTTTTTCGGTAAACTCCTTGGCAAACTTGTATAGTTTGGGTTGTATTACCGCGGCACAATAGGGGTTACCCGGGTTGTTATTAAAATAATTTTGATGATAATCTTCCGCCTTGTAAAATTCGGTAGCCGGGGTTACCTCGGTTACAATCTTGTTGTCGAATATCCTTTCGTCGGTCAGTCTTTTAATCATTGCTTGGGCAGCTACTTTTTGCTCCTCGTTATGATAGAAAATTGCAGATCGGTATTGGGTACCAACATCGGCTCCTTGACGGTTTAAGGTAGTTGGGTTATGTGTTCTGAAAAAAATCAGCAGCAACTCATCAATGCCAATTAATGCCGGCTCGTATTCCAATTGAATTACCTCGGCATGGCCGGTACTACCTGTACAAACATCTTTATACGTTGGGTTAGTTACATGACCGCCCATATACCCTGGCGTAACCTTCGACACTCCTTTTAATGATTGAAACACCGCTTCGGTACACCAAAAACAACCGTTGCCAAATGTTATTTGATTGCTCATATCTTTATATTTTCTTATTTGCAAAATTACTAACTCATATACTTGGATATAGCAAAGCGCTAAAATATGGTATTTGTATTACTTATGGCTTAACAAAAACAGCTACCATTTTAATGGCTTTTAAATTGAACATAAAGCTTTTTAATGTTAAAAATTTAGTAAATTTGATAGGCGTGTTAAAAGCTTGGTAGCTATAACCATACAAACAATTGCGTTTATAATGTGTTGCGCTAAATTACTGATGGCTATTGTTTTAAAAATGTAAAATCAGGCTATCATTACAATTTATTAACCGAGCTTTTGTTATCATTACTATCAATTTAAAATCTATGGCTACCCTTTGGCAAAACATACAATATAAAATACTACGTTCTGGCAGTAATTTAACAACCTTAATATGGGTGAACATATTGGTTTACCTGTTAATTAACATTCCTGCCACCCTCGAAAGGCTTTTTATTAAAACAAACTATATTTCACTGTATACCGAAAAATTTCTGAACCTTTCGGCCTATTTACCGGGTTTGCTTCATAATTTTTGGTCGCCTTTTACCTATATGTTTATGCATCATGGCATATTCCATATGCTGTTCAATATGCTTTGGTTTTATTGGTTTGGACAAATTTTTGAGGAATATTTGGGCAATAAACGCATATTTGGTTTGTATTTATTAGGCGGGCTTGCAGGTGCTCTTTTATTTATTATTGGGTTAAATACCATTCCTGCTTTTGTTAGCGCCCATACGGCAGCTAGTGTAGGTATTTTTGGCGCCTCGGCCGCCGTAATGACCATTGTTGTGGCCACCGCCACCTTGCTGCCTGATTATACCCTATCATTTATATTAATAGGTCCTGTTAAATTAAAATGGATTGCCCTTTTTTATGTTTTGGTTGATTTTTTAGGGCTTGATGCCTATGGTAGTGGCGAAGGGATATCACACCTGGGTGGAGCCTTAATGGGTTTTGTTTACATAAAACAATTGCAAAGCGGGAATGATTGGATAAAAATTATAAGTGGTTGGTTTAAGGCACGCCCTAATTTAAAGGTAGTTTCAACCAATATGTCAAAAACATCAACTGGCCGACCAAGGCAAGAAGACATTGATTTTATATTAGACAAGATTTCAAAATCAGGCTACGATAGCTTGAGTAAGAACGAAAAGGAAATTTTATTTAGGGCAAGTGGTAATGATGGTAAAAAGTAGCTTGCCTTTTCTTCATCGTTTTTTTGTTTGGATAACTTATATCTTATGCCTATCCTTATTGCTTAGCTATTTGGCCCCCAAATGCGACCCAGACAAATTTTGGATCATCGCTTTCTTTGGCTTATCCTATCCTTTTATTTTATTGGCTACTATTTTAATAACGCTGTTTTGGTTGTTCCGCAAACGCTGGATTGCCTTGCTACCCATAGCTTGCATTGCACTTGGCTGGGGGATTTTAAATAAAAACTTTGGCTTGCATAAAAGCGACGGCGCACTATTACCGAAGACCGAAAATTCTATAAGGATTATGAGCTATAACGTCCATAATTTTAAGCGTTACGGAGCGAAAAATGATATCTCGACCAAACACGATATCTTAACAATTATTAGGGACCAACAGCCAGATATAATAGGTTTGCAGGAGTTTTATACCCGACCAAACGGTCAGTATGATATGAAAGATTCGCTTACCAAAATTATAGGGCATCGGCATTATTTTTTTGTGCCGATAATTTTTAACGATTCGGAATCAATTGGGATTGCCTTATTTTCTAAATTTCCGATCATTGATAAAGGCTTTATACATATCGCCGATAAGGGGAGCGAAAATTCATGCATATATATAGATATTAAAAAAGGAATGAAGGTTTTTAGGGTATATAGTGTTCACCTACAATCAATAGGTTTTGAAGGCGAGGACTATAAGTATATTAAAAATATAAGTAACCAACTTACAACCAATATTTCGCCAGCTAAACGCTTGGGTGGAAAATTAAAGACTGCGTTTATAAAAAGGAGCCGACAGGTGAAACTGATAAAAAAACATGCAGATAATTGCCCCTATCCATATATTATCTCGGGTGATTTTAATGATACACCAGCCTCATTTGCGGTAAATGAAATTGGGAGGGGTTTAAAGAATGCCTTTGAACAAAAAGGTATTGGCTTAGGTAAAACTTATAATGGAAGCTTCCCGAATTATCAGATTGATTATATATTTACCAGCCCCGAATTCAATATACTCAACTATCAAATTATTGAAAAAAAACTATCAGACCATTATCCTATATGGAGCGATTTGGAATTAAATTAGCTTGGAGGAATTATATTTCTGCGATTTGAAATCGTTCAAAAAGAAATAATTAAGTAGCGTAAAAATACAGGTCAAACAACTAAGTGCTATTTGACCTGCATGGAATTAGAATTTTTCTAGTGAAGAGAAAAAGAAACTACCTTCAATAGCAGCATTTTCATCAGAATCAGAACCATGAATAGCGTTGGCACTGATAGATTGTGCAAAAAGGTTACGGATAGTCCCTTTATCGGCTTTAGCCGGATCGGTAGCACCAATTAGCTTTCTGAAATCTTCCACAGCGTTGTCTTTTTCTAAAATAGCCGCTACAATTGGGCCTGAAGACATAAATTCAACCAATTCGCCATAAAAAGGCCTTGCTTTATGCACTTCATAAAACTGACCAGCTTTCTGTTCTGTCAAATAAGTGTATTTCATGGCAGTAATTTTAAAACCACCCTTAATAATATGGTCTAAAATTGCACCAATATGCCCATTTGCTACCGCATCGGGCTTAATCATGGTAAATGTTTTGTTGCTCATAATCCTGTGAATTATTTAATTAAAATTTTTATCAAGTATGCAATGAGTATTAAAGCTTATAGATCGCAATACTTCACACGCTTAATTTTGGCGCAAAAGTAGCTTTTTACATTTAAAACCTAAAGGTTTTAGGTATTAATTTAGTTTACCTTATTTAATTAATTTATTTAGCTTTGCATTTCTTTTAAAAATAGATGTTAAATAAAGCCTCGCTTGTACAATTTTTAGCGCAGCCCTTAAAAATAGTAATTACTACCCATCATAAACCTGATGGCGATGCTATGGGCTCATCACTAGGCTTATACAATTATTTAATACAGTTCAATCACCACATAACGGTAATTAGCCCAACCGACTATCCTGCAAACTTAAGCTGGATGCCAGGTAACGAGCATGTAATTGTTTTTACCGAGCAAGTTGAACAAGCTTATAACTTAATAGCCGAAGCAGATGCTATTTTTTGTTTAGACTTTAACGCCTTAAGCCGAATTAACCAAATGGAACCATTGGTTGCTAAAAGCAAGGCAAAAAAAATAATGATTGACCATCATTTGGAGCCCGAAAGCTTTGATGATTTTAGGTACTGGGATATAAAAGCTTGTGCAACAGCGCAGTTGATTTATACCTTTATTGTAGAAATTTTAAACGATAAAGCCCATATTAACAAAGAAGTGGCTACCTGCCTATATGCTGGCATTTTAACCGACTCGGCTTCGTTTTGCTTGCCTAATACCACATCGGCTGTGCATCGTATTACCGCGGACCTGATAGACGCGGGAGCCGTTAATTATTTAATTTACGATTTGATATATGACAATACCTCCGAAAATCGTCTTAGATTTTTAGGTAATTGCCTGTTTAACAAGTTGGAAGTACTTTATGAATATAATACTGCGATAATTTCAGTTACTAAAGAGGAATTAGAACAATTTGACATAAATACCGGAGATACAGAAGGCATTGTAAATTATGGCCTATCAATTGCAGGGGTAAACTTGGCTGCTTTTTTTGTAGAACGTACCGACAGGGTAAAGCTATCATTACGATCAAAAGGAACGTTTCCGGCTAATGAAATATGTAAAAATTACTTTGGCGGTGGAGGACATAGAAATGCAGCCGGAGGATTATCCGATTATTCATTGCAAGAAACAATAAATCAATTTAAATTAATATTACCCAAATATAAAAATCTGTTAACACAATAAAATGAAAAGAAAATTAATGTTTTTAGCACTTGCCACTTTTGGATTAGCGAGTTGCAATGGTGGTTTTAAAAATGGTGATGGTGGTTTATTATACAATAAAGTTGTTGATAAGGGTGGTGCAACCTTAAAAGAAGGCGACTTTGTAAGCTTAAATGTAGTTGCCAAAACCGATGGGGATTCTGTACTATTCAGCACTTATGAACTTGGTCATCCTTCATTTATGCTGGTACGAAAAGGACAAAGCAAAGGCGATGTTATCTCCGCTTTAAAATACCTTGCAGATGGTGATAGTGTGATTATTAAAACCAATATCGACTCTAACCTTGCCAAAGGTGCGCCAAGGCCTCCTTTTAAAGGAAAATATATAAATTATTACATTAAAGTTGAAAAAGCCCTTTCAAAAGGCAATCTGACTGATCAAAATTTCAGAGATCGCATTGATGCTTATGTTAAAACACAAACTGATGAAATGAGGAAACAGGAGCCAATAAAAATTAAAAAATATGTGTCAGATAACAATCTTAAATTAACCACAACTGCTTCTGGTTTGCAATATATAATAAACAAAGAAGGTGTTGGAGAAAAAGCAGCCAATGGCGATACTGTGGCAGTATATTACACCGGTAAATTTTTAAATGGAAAGATTTTTGATTCAAACGTTAAAGCTGATTTGCAAAAAGCCAAAATGCCTTTAAACCCGCAAAATCCTTATAAGCCAGTTAAATTTGCTGTTGGTATACAAGGCATGATAAAAGGCTGGAATGAGGCAATGCCTTTATTAGCAAAAGGAGCGAAAGCAACCTTTATATTACCTTCAAGTATAGGTTATGGTGATCAAGGTTTCCAACAAGTTCCAGGCTTTACTCCATTGGTATTTGATGTTGAGTTGGTAGATATTATTCATCCAAACCCAAATGCGCCTAAGCCTGTAGTGATACCAATGACTGGGCAACAAGCATCACCAACCAGAAAATAAAAATTTAATTATACCTTCCGGGCTTAGCCGGAAGGCCTTTTTTATTAAACATGAAGTATTTACTAATTTTTATTGCTTTCATAGTTGCTATTCAAGCAAAGGCTCAAGGCGATTTTCAGACAACTCCTAAAGGGGCATTGTATCATATTTATACTCCAAACGCCGGGCCCAAACTTAAATTGAATGATGTCATCACATTTAATTTTATTGAAAAAACCGATAAGGATTCTGTTTTGCGTAGTACTTACCAAATGGGAAGCCCTGTGCAGGCGCAAATTCAACCTTCACAAAATATAGCGGATTTAATGGAAATTTTGCCCCTATTAACTGTGGGCGATAGTAGCATTATTAAAATACCTACCGATACCCTTTTTAAGGGGCATGATAATGTGAGACCTGCCTTTTTCCCTAAAGGAAGTAACCTTATAATGGTAATTAAAATACTAAAAGAGCAAACATTACAAGAGGCCATGGCAGAAAGAGATGCTCAAATAGCAAAAATTAAAGCTTTAGAAAGTGCTGATGCTGCCAAATACATTGCTGACCATAAATGGGTGGTAAATACTACAGCTAGTGGTTTAAAATATTTTATTACCAAAGCTTCTACTAAGCCAAAACCTTTAAAAGGCGATACCTTACTTGTAAATTATGCTGGCCGAACTACTGATGACAAATTTTTTGATACAAGCTTGCCTGATGTAGCTAAAAGTGCTGGTATTTTCAATGAAGCCAGACCTTATGAACCTTTACAAGTAAATGTTGGTATGGGTAAGGTAATACCTGGTTGGGATGAAGGCTTATTACTTTTAAACGAGGGCTCAAAAGCTACATTTATAATTCCTTCAGATCTGGGATATGGCTCACAAGGAATGGGAGATGGTATAAAACCATTTAGTACGTTAATATTTGACGTTGAATTGGTTAAAATTAAGCCAATTAAGCACCCTGCAACAGCAGTAGTTGCTAAGCCTGTTGTAAAAACACCAGTTAAAAAAAAGATAGTTAAGAAAAATTAAGGAAACATACTTTTTATAATCCCGGTTAATTGAATTTAGTCGGGATTTTTTTTTGCCAATATTTAAAATAAAGTGGTTTGCCTACCACCTTTTGGTACAAAGAGGTTATAGTTCATTGGTGGCATTTTTTTATCAGCCAAAAACTTATTACTAGCCATTTTAAAAAGTTGATGTATTGATTCGGCTACCTTACCATCACCGGCAATACGCCGCCCAAATTTGCTATCGTTTAGCTCACCATCATGGCATGAGCGTATCATGTTAAGCACCTTATCCGCCTTATTTGGGAATGCTTTTATAATCCAGTCGGTAAATAGTTCTGCAATGCTACCATTCAGTCTAACAATAGTAAAAGCAGCATCCAAAGCCCCTCTATTGACAGCAGCCTCTACAATGGCAGGAATTTCATTGCTGTTTAGTCCAGGAATAATTGGCGCAGTCATAACACGTACAGGTATTCCTTTTTCGGCTAGTTTCTCAATTACTGATAATCTGCCAGATGCAGTAACGGTACGCGGCTCTAGCTTTTGCCGAAGCTGCTCGTCCAAAGTTGTGATTGATAAATTAACATGAACCAATCCTAAGGAAGCAAGTTCTGTTAAAATATCAATATCGCGCAGAATGATATTATTTTTAGTGATAATGCTTACAGGGTTACGGTACCTTAGGAATAGCTGCAATAATGACCGGGTAATTTTTAGCTGTCGTTCAATAGGTTGGTAGCAATCTGTATTGCCCGAAAGCATGATGCAAACTGGATTATAATTTTTTTTATTAAAATATTGCTCCAGCAACACAGGAGCATTCCGTTTTACAACAATGTTTCGCTCAAAATCAAGTCCGGCACTAAAGCCATAATACTCATGCGAATTGCGTGCGTAACAATAAACGCAACCGTGCTCGCAACCCTGATATGGGTTGATAGAGAACATATGAGCTAAGTCGGGACTGTTACTTTCACTTACAATTTTTTTTGGGCTCTCCTCAAAAAACCGAGTATTTGAATTTTCAATAAAAGGAATATCCAGCCCTTCAATATGCTCCGAAACATACTTATTTTTTAAAAATTTGTTATGGGTATTTTGCTGGGCTCCACGTCCCTTAAAAAAATCGGTATTTAATTCATGAAGCATAAAACAAAAATGCTAATTATTTTAGCATTTGTCAACTATTAGATATGTTTTTTTAGAAAAAAGGGGCGGATTTAATTTGAGGAAAAGCTGTTTATAGATTTACCCATCTAATAAGAAAACAAAAAGTTCTTTAGGGCCGTGCGCCCCCAGCACTAGTGTTTTTTCAATATCGGCGGTACGGCTTGGCCCGGTTACGGTACAGATCATGGAAGGGTAATCCTTTTGGTATTTTTCTTTTATCAGGTTAAAGCCATCTTTTAAATCCAAAACCAGTTGCGAGGTATAAGCCAACACAATATGTACAGGTGGATAAATGCTCAAACGCCTACCTGACATATTTGCGCTCGAGAGCAGTATACTGCCATTGCGCGCTATCAAAGCTTCGCAAAGTGTAAAACCAACCTCGGCATTTTCAAAGTTCTTATCAGTCTCGAAATATGGAAATTCATAATCGCTCAATATTTGCTGTAGGTTAGTCTCCCAGCAATAAATTTTACGCCATTTTCTTTCTTCGGCAAGGCCAAGCAAGTTTTCAATAAACTGTACTTGGTTTTCGCAAAAAACAAAATTTCCAGAAATAGATGTTAATTGTTTTGCAAATAATTCTTCTAATGATTCGTTGGGGGGAGCATAATGAGGTAAATCTTCCAGATAAGGATAAGGATTGTCCCGCTTTTCGAGCAGTGCCTTTCGTATTTTTTTTAGCAACTTTTCTTTTGAAGTAGTAATATCCCTCATTGCCTGTTTAAAATATTTGGGCAAAAACCTTGTCAAGCTTTTGCCCAAATAATACCTTATTGAAAATTATAAAATACTATATATTTGGCTCATTTAAATCTGAAACATTGATATCAGCTGGTTGACTGTCGCCCTGTGGCTCGAGAACCGTTCCCTTTGCTTCTTCCGCTACATCGGGACCGTTAACAAACTTATCATAGGCTGTGCGGTTTTCAAACGGGCGTTTACCTAATATTTGTTCTAAATCAGACTGAAACAATACTTCTTTCTCAAGTAGTTTTTGGGCAACGTTTTCTAAGCCTTCCCTGTGCTTTGTAAGCAATTCAGTAGTTCTTTTATAAACATTATCAACCAAATTACGCACCTCGGCGTCAATTAATTCGGCAGTGGTATCAGAATAGGGTTTATTAAATTGATTTTCGCCATGCGGATCATAAAAAGACACATTACCTACCTTATCATTCATTCCATAAATTTTCACCATTCCGTAAGCCAAACGTGTAATGCGTTCTAAATCACTCAATGCACCCGTTGTAATTTTCCCAAATACTATATCTTCTGCAACACGTCCCCCCATTGATAATACCATATCATCAAAAAGCTCATCTTTAGCCACCAAAAACCGTTCGTTTGGCAAATACTGCGCATAGCCCAATGCAGCTACTCCACGCGGTACAATGGAAACTTTTACCAACGGGTCTGTATGCTCTAAGAACCACCCAGCAATAGCATGCCCAGCCTCATGATAGGCAACCACACGTTTTTCTTCGGGAGTAATTAAAGTATTTTTCTTTTCTAAGCCTCCAATTACACGGTCAATCGCGTCTTGAAAGTCTTTCATGTCAACCGCCTCTTTGTTATGCCTGGCGGCAATCAGAGCCGCTTCGTTACAAACATTGGCAATTTCGGCACCTGCAAAACCCGGAGTTTGTGCGGAAAGTTTTTTAGGATCAACCCCATCTGCCAATTTAATTGGCTTCAAGTGTACTTTAAATATTTGTTCCCTACCAATTAAATCTGGTTTATCAATGGACACCTGCCTGTCGAAACGTCCTGGGCGCAATAATGCGGAGTCTAATACATCGGGTCTATTAGTAGCAGCAAGTATAATAATGCCTGAATCAGTACCAAAACCATCCATCTCTACCAGTAATTGATTGAGGGTATTTTCGCGCTCATCATTACCGCCTACCATATTATTTTTTCCGCGCGCACGACCTATGGCGTCAATCTCGTCAATAAAGATAATACAAGGTGCTTTGTCTTTAGCCTGACGGAATAAATCGCGTACACGACTTGCTCCTACTCCTACAAACATCTCCACAAAATCAGACCCTGATAAAGAGAAAAAAGGAACATGCGCCTCACCGGCTACGGCTTTGGCTAATAAGGTTTTACCGGTACCTGGCGCGCCTATTAATAAAGCTCCTTTAGGTATTTTGCCACCAAGGTTGGTATATTTTTTAGGGTTTTTTAGGAAATCAACAATTTCCATTACCTCTTGCTTAGCCTCTTCAAGTCCGGCAACATCATTAAAAGTAACTGAAACTTGCGCTTCTTTATCAAATAAGGTTGCTTTTGATTTGCCAATATTAAATATTTGACCACCGGCACCTCCACCGGCACCTCCTGACATACGACGCATAATGAACATCCAAACACCCACCAGCAATAATGCCATCATAATCATTTGAAACAACCAGCCTGAAAAAAAGCTTTCATGTGTTTGTTCGTAACTAATAGAAATTTTATCAGCATCTGTAAAATCCTTTTCTGCAGCGGTTATTGTTTGCTTTAAGCTTTCAAACGTAGCCTCAGTAAATTCATATTGAGGAACCGTTTCGGCAGGATTCATGCTAAAATTACGAGGATCTTTTCTAACGTTGGCATACTGCGGTTTTTTTAGGCTTTCCTTTTTTATATATACCTGAGCTACCACCAAATCACCATTTTTGTAGGCTACCACCCTATCAACGTCATGTTGTTTCAACATGGTTTCTGTAAAAGTTTGCGAAGTTGTTTGTGCTACTCCACCAACATTCATAAGCATGCCAACACCTAATATAACAGCAATTATTACTGCATAAATCCACATAAAATTTGGCTTTGGCGCTTTTGAATTAGGTCTTTTATTCGGTATTTTCCGAGTCGGTTTTGGATTTTCCAATTTCTTTTCTTCCATTTTAATTAAGATCAAAATGATGATCTTTGTTTAACAATTTAATAAATTTAATCTAGGGCTAAATATACCCTCTACAATTACGCGCTTTGAAAATATTTTATTTCGGCATCACCCCATAACTCTTCCATTCCGTAAAATTCGCGTTTATCCGTTCTAAAAACATGTACAACAACGTCAATATAATCCAACAATATCCATTCCCCAAATTCAAGGCCTTCTTTTCTCCATGGCTCCTGCTTAGTTGCCTTAAAAATTTCGTCCTCTATACTATTTGCTATTGCTTTTACCTGAGTAGCCGATTCGGCGTGACAGATTACAAAATAATCGGCAACCGAACTGAAGATGTTACGAAGATCTAATCTTATAATCTCATTTCCCTTTTTTTCTTGTATGCCATATATAGCAAGTTCCGAAATGTAGGCAGATTCGTTAGAAGTTTTGTTTTTTACCATCAAAAAGAATTAGTTTTGAACAATTTTGGGTTTAAATAAAACACTTTGCAAAATAACATATTTTCGTGCTTATTTGTTGGACAAATTTTTTTTACATTAAAAGAAGTTGACTCAACAAATAATTATATTAAAAAACTTCTGTCAAATTCCACGCCATTGATAGATGGCACGGTCATTATGGCAGAAAACCAATTCGCTGGTCGCGGTCAGCAACAAAACAAATGGTTTACTGAGCAAGGTAAAAATTTAACATTTAGCATTTACCTAAAACCCGAATTTTTACCTTTAACTGATCAATTTGCCTTAACCATGGCAGTTAGTTTGGGCGTTTTTGACGCATTATATCCGCTACTTGGGGATGGTTTGAAAATAAAATGGCCAAATGATATTTATTATCATGACTATAAATTAGGTGGTATTTTAATAGAGAACATAGTGCAAGGTATGGATATTAAAGGTACCATTATTGGCTTAGGGTTAAACATTAATCAGGAAAAATTTCCAGATTATTTGCCCAAGGCAATTTCATTAAAGCAAATATTACTGCAGGATTATGATTTAAAAACAATATTAGCTGACATTTGCGGTAAAATTGAAAAAAATTATTTGTTGCTTAAAGCTAAAGATAAAAGCATTGTAAGGAAACAATACCTTGACCGACTATATTGGAAGGATGAGGCAAGATTCTATAAAACCACGGAAGGGGTATTTGAAGGATTTTTAAAAACAGTTAGAGAAAATGGGTTACTGGTCATAAACAATAATGGCAAAGAATTAGAGTTTAGCTTCAAAGAAGTTGAATTTTTAAATTAAAAAAATATCGTAATATTTTAGCTTTATTTAACAAGTAAGGTTCAATATTTAAACAGAAACAAGCACTATTTTTGCATCAAAAATTAAAACAAATAATAATTCCCGACTTATATAAAAATACCAGTTTATTATGAAAAAAATATTCGTTATTATAGGCTTGTTAATAGCCACCAGCAGTGCCTTTGCACAAATTGAATCGCCTGTAAAATGGTCGTATGCGGCAAAAAAACTAAGCAATACTGAGGCCATAGTTTTTATAAAGGCAACTATACAAGATGGCTGGCATATCTATTCGCTGAATGTTAAGGATGGTGGCCCAATTAAAACATCTTTTACTTTTAATCCTTCAAAAAAATATAGTGTTGAAGGCAAAACATCTGAACCAACACCCATAACCAAGTTTGAAAAAAATTTTAAAATGGATGTTAGTTACCATGAGAAGACTGTTATATTTCAGCAAAAAATAAAATTAAAATCAACTACTGATGTTGTAGTGAGTGGCAAATTGGAATTTATGTCTTGCAACGATATGAAATGCCTTCCACCCGATGATGTTGATTTTTCAATTCCAATAAAATAATTTAACAACACCTTATGAAATTATCCCCAAAAGCTGGCTTTTTTAAATACGGTTTATCGATTTTATTGGCACTATCGGTTTTTTTTATTATAAGCACTGAGGCAACATTCGCCATTCAAAATAAAGGGCAGGATACTGTTTCGGCAGGCGATCTTAATTTTACCGAGATCCCTACCACAGCCGAAAAAATTGCCAATAAGCAAAAACAGGCAGCCGAAATTCAAAAAGCCAAGCCAATTGCAGTGGTAAAAGCTACAGAGGCTGAGAAACCAAAATCATTATGGGAAGTATTCATTCATGGTTTATTGGGTGGTTTTTTGGCAATTGTAATGCCTTGCATTTACCCTCTATTGCCATTAACGGTTAGCTTCTTTACAAAAAAAAATAGTTCAAGAGCAAAAGGGATAGCGCAATCGTTTTTATATGGGATTTCAATCATCGTCATATATGTATCCCTTGGCCTGCTTATTACCATTCTTTTTGGCTCTTCAGCTTTGAATGCCCTAGCCACCAATGGCATTTTTAACATCTTTTTCTTTTTATTGCTAGTTGTATTCGGTATTTCCTTTTTAGGCGCGTTTGAAATTACGTTACCAAGCTCATTGGCCAATAAACTGGATGAAAATTCGGATAAAGGCGGATTGGCAGGCATATTTTTTATGGCTGCTACCCTGGTGGTTGTTTCATTTTCGTGCACAGGGCCAATCATAGGCGATTTGCTTGTTGATACAGCGGCCAATGGCGCGCGTTTAGGTCCTGCCATCGGGATGTTTGGTTTTTCTTTAGCACTGGCATTGCCATTTACTGTTTTTGCTATTTTCCCATCGGCTTTAAAAAGTCTACCAAAATCTGGTGGTTGGTTAAATAGTGTTAAGGTTGTTTTAGGTTTGCTGGAATTGGCTTTCGCCTTAAAATTCCTATCGAATGTTGATTTGGCTTACCATTGGAACTGGTTTAACCGCGATATTTATTTATCCATTTGGATTGCCATTGGCCTTTTAATGGGCTTATATCTGATAGGTAAAATAAAATTCTCGCACGACAGCGAATTAACGCATTTAACCATCCCCCGCACCTTCTTCGCCATTTTTGTTTTCGCATTTGTTGTTTACTTAATACCTGGCTTATGGGGAGCCCCATTAAAACCATTAAGTGGTTTGCTTCCACCGCTTGCCACGCAGGAATTTGATTTAAGTCAAGTGCCTAGCGCTCCTACAAGTCAAGATGCTAAGCAAGTATCCATTAAGGTAAAAAAGTATAACGAGCATGGCAATTACGATCGGATAAAAACAAAAGGATTGGACGCATGGTATGATTATGATCAAGCGTTGCAAGTATCGAAAGAATTGCATAAGCCTATTTTTATTGATTTTACAGGCTTTAACTGCGCTAATTGCAGAAATATGGAAGCACAAGTGTGGACCGATCCAAAAGTATTTGCCCATCTGAGGGATGATTTTGTATTGCTACAACTGGTGGTTGATGATAAAACAGAACTTGATACAAAAGAGCAATTTGTTTCTAAGCTTACCGACAGAAAAATAACTACCCTAGGTGGCAAATGGAGCGAATTTGAAGCTAATCGGTTTGGCTCCAATTCGCAGCCTTACTACGTGATTTTAGATAGCGATGGCAACCTTTTGACTGATAAGAACGGAAAAACGGTTAATCCATCGCCTTATAACATAAGTATTCCTAGCTATTTGAAATTTTTAGAGGCTGGAATTGCAGCTTTTCATAGCAAGCTTTAGTAAAAAAGTGTATTTTTGCGACAAATTTAAGGGGGTTGGTATTTTTTCCGCCTAAATTGATTGTTTTTTAGCTGAATACTTATTTTTTATTGACGGAAATCCGTCTTTTTTAAAGAAATGGCCCAAATTAAGAATATTGGAATATTTACCTCTGGAGGCGACTCGCCGGGAATGAATGCAGCCATTAGAGCTGTGGTACGTACCGCTATTTTTTACGACCTGGAAGTTACCGGCATACGCCGCGGGTTCGAAGGTTTGATAAAAGGTGATATGTTTACCATGAATAGGAAGTCGGTTTCGAACATTATACAGCGTGGTGGCACTATATTAAAAACAGCCCGCAGTGAAGAGTTTAAAACAACCGAAGGTCGTAAAGAAGCTTATGAGCAGGTAAAGAAATTCAATATTGATGCACTGATTGCCATAGGCGGCGATGGTACATTTAAAGGAGCGAAAGTTTTTGGGGAAGAATTTGACATCCCTGTGATTGGTCTGCCGGGCACCATCGACAATGATTTGTGTGGCACCGACTTTACCATTGGTTATGATACAGCCATTAATACCGTGGTGGATGCCGTTGATAAGATTAGAGACACCGCAGAATCGCACGACCGATTATTTATTGTGGAAGTGATGGGTAAGGATTCGGGGATGATTGCCTTACGTACCGGAATAGCTGCCGGAGCCGAGGCCATATTGATTCCGGAAACGAATAGTGATTTGAACTCTGTTTTTGATAGGTTAGAAAAGGGTCGTAAGGATAAAGCCTCTAAAATTGTGATGCTAGCCGAAGATGGCGAGGTTGGTGGTGCTTTTGAAGTAGGCCGCCAGATAAAGGAAAAGTTCCCTAATTACGATACCCGGGTATCTATTTTAGGCCATATACAGCGCGGTGGCAAGCCAAGCTGCATGGATAGGGTATTGGCTAGCCGCGTAGGTGTAGCGGCTGTTGAAGCATTAAGAAACGGACGCAAAGGCGAAATGATTGGTTTAATACATAATGAGATTGCCTATACCCCGTTCGAGAAAGCTACCAAGCACCATACCGAGGTGAACCCTAACTTTTTGAAAATCGTAGAAATTTTATCCATCTAAAAAATCAGGATATTTTAAAATATTGGGAGCCTTCAAAATTTTTGAGGGCTTTTTTTATTTGATTTTTAGGAAGAATTTATCGTTGATTAAGAGAATAATTAATTAGGTGCTTAGTAAGTATCGGGAGGTTCTAGAAAAAAGCCTCAACCCTCCTCCCTTGGCTAAGTTAGGAGGGAGCATGTTGACTTATTTTTTTAATTTATTATCTTAATATCTGTATCTAAAATCTGGATACTAATAACTTTATACTAGCTACTTGATACTGAAAAAATTCCTAATAAAAAAAGTGGAACCCGGCGGATAAAGCAAAACCTGTTAGGGGTTCGTTGGCCTTGTAGGTAGTGGTGGTGTTGCCAAGTTTACCTGTGGTGCTTATTTTTTCGATATATTGGGTAAAGTTAGATCTTTGGTAATCGTGAGAGATACCTAAACTTAAATCAAAGCCAATATTGGGCTGCACTAGGTGGGTGATACCCAAGCGACCAGCCGTTTTTAAGACGAACAAACCAGTGGTATTTCCATTGGACTGGTAGCCCGAATTATTTTTATAATAAACTGTCTGGGTATTATTGCCCCCGCCTACCCCGCCGCCTGCCTCCAACTGCCCAAATAAAAAGGTATTGTTATGCCCGCTGGTATAAAAATAATACCTCATAAAAGGTACCAACGAAAATGTGTTGCTGTTTACCGTGTTATAGTTTATTAATGGATCTACCGTTGTGTTATTGGTATTGTTGGTGTTTATGCTGTAGCTAAGGTTGATGATGGTGCCCACCACTGTACTACTGTTTACAAAAAAACCTATGGTAGGCGAAAGACTTAGGCTAAAGTTTTTTATACTTGCTGTTCGTGTATTGTAGGCATCGTAGTTATAGGTGCTGGTGCCTATGTTATAAACGGTACTGCCTATACTGCCTCCCAAAAAAATATCGCCTCTGTACATTTGGGCATTTGCGTTAAATATCCCCAACATACCCGCCAGTAACAGCATCCCTAATTTTTTCATTAACTGAAAAGCCTTTTGTTTTAAAACTTATTGAACGCCATTTATGGGCGCAAAATTATGATATTGTTTTTTTAAAAAACGCCTTTACAAAAAAATGACCCGCCAATTGTAGATAAATAGGCTATAATTATGGAGTTCACTTTAGCTAAAGCTTAATTATTAAGTTGGGGTATTAAATAATGCGTTCAGGAGGTTTATTATAATACAAGTTCTAAAGTAAAATAGAAAAATCAACCTCACTTTTCAACTATAGCCAAGAAAGTTAAAAAGTCCTCAATACCTCGCTCTTTTAAAATTTGTTTATAGGCTATTGAGATTTCGTTAGAACGAGAAAAGTTTGCCAGTCGCCTTGCAATTACTTCGGAAGATAAATGATTAAACTCCTCTTTTAGCTTATTTATCTTTTCAATTTGGCGTTGGTTTTTATCTACTATCATTTCTCCTTAACAGTTTGTAGCAAGTCTAACAATTTATTATTTAGTGCATCACCGAGCTGTTGCGATGAATTTTTTATTTGCCGACAAGCCTAAAAATAACAACATGAACTACTCGCCACCAAAAACACCTACAACGTTCAACCCACAACCTTCAACGCCCGAAATACAACTCACCCAAAAACCCCCAACTTAAACTGTTGCACGGCATAATTTGCCGCGCGTGCGGTGATGGCCATAAAGGTAAGGGAAGGGTTTTGGGTGCTGGTGGAGGTCATGCAGGAGCCATCGGTTACAAATACGTTTTGGCAGGCATGTAGTTGGTTCCACTGGTTTAGCAGGGATGTTTTTGGATCGCGCCCCATGCGAACGCCACCTACTTCGTGTATATCTAAACCAGGAGGCCAGTGAATATCTTCGGGGGTAATGTCTTTACAACCCGCTTTTTCAAGCATTTCTGTGCCTTGTTGTAAAAAGTCGTTTAATATTTTCAAGTCGTTATCATCATAAGCCACATCAGTATGCAGTAACGGTATGCCCCATTGGTCCTTTTCGGTTTTGCTTAGGTAAACACGGTTACTCTCTTTGGGTATGGTTTCGCCCTGCATCATCATGTATATGCTCCAGTAGCCCGGTTCGGCAATATTCTCCTTGTATTCGGCTCCAATTTGAGGCTCGGTTGTATCGTGCCCCCAGCCCACACGTGTGGCGGTGTAAAATACCATGTAGCCACGCTTAAAGTCGGTTTCCTGCTTATGCACATTGCGGAAGTTTGGCATCATCACCGCGGTAGGGCGGCGGCCGTAATAGTATTTATCTTCATATCCTTCCATACGTGCGTTAATGGCGCCTCGGTAGTTTTGAAAAGCGATGAATTTGCCAAGCAAACCATTATCGTTCCCCAAACCATTTGGGAAGCGCTTGGAGGTAGAATTAAGCAGAATTAAATTGGTATTTAAACAAGCCGCGTTTACAAAAATAATTTTGGCATGGTAATCAGTTACCTGTTTTGTGTGGGCGTTTACTACCCTTACTCCTGTGGCTTTGCCCTGGGCTTTGTCGTATATTATGGAATGCACCACCGAATCCGTTAGGATAGTCAAATTACCTGTACTATTAGCAGTAGGGAGCGTAGCCGAGTTAGAACTAAAATATCCACCGAAAGGGCAACCCCTTTGACACATATTGCGAGCCTGACATTGCCCCCGGCCTTGGTCGAGATGAACTTGTTTAGGTTGCGTTAAGTGTGCGCAGCGCCCAATAATAACATGCCTATCTGTATAGTGATCCATTATACGTTTTTGGATCACTTTTTCAACCTCGTTCATTTCCCAAGCGGGTAAAAACTCGCTATCGGGCAGGGTATCCAAACCATCATGGTTGCCGCTAATGCCGGCAAATAATTCTACGTGGCTGTACCAGGGTGCCAAATCATCATAGCGTATGGGCCAATCAACCGCAAAGTTATCGCGGACGGGGCCTTCAAAATCATATTTGCTCCAGCGTTGGGTTTGCCTTGCCCAAAGAAGCGATTTACCTCCTACCTGATAACCACGAATCCAGGCAAAAGGCTTATCCTGCACATAGGGGTGCTCAGCATCTTTCACAAAAAAATGGTGGGTACTTTCATCAAAAGCATAACAGCGACTAACGATGGGATTTTCTTCTTTTATCTTTAAAGTCGATTCGCCATGATGCTCAAACTCCCAAGGGCTTTTGGTGGCTGTGGGATAATCTTTCAAATGCTCAACCTTTTTACCACGCTCAATCACCAGCGTTTTCAAGCCACCTTCACAAAGTTCCTTAGCTGCCCAACCACCGCTAATACCTGATCCTATCACAATGGCATCATATACTTGTTTTACATCCGGATGGTAATTAAATTCCTTGGTCGACATGGTATTTTGGTTTTTTAATTGGTTAGCCAATATAGTAATTATTGCATTTAACAACAAACCCCATCCATTTATTAACGGGCAGGTTTTGTTTTGCGCTTTGCTTATGGTTGTTGCAAACTATCTGCCTAGCCAATACGTAGGTACAACCTACGAACAAGGTGGTCTTAGTCAATTTTAACCTGAATAGACATGTCGATTCTAAGCAAAATGAAGACTTTCATTTTTTAACAATATTTTCATAATAAATATAATCTATAAAAATTATAGGATAAGTAGATATAATTTATATTTGCCTAATAAAAGAACGGAACTAAGGTTTATCCCATTCTAAATTGATGGATAATTCTATAATTACTAAAGATGAAAAAGTACAAACTAGTATTTATATTAATAATTTGGTGCACTAAATTATTAGCGCAAGACAAGCCACTCATCATTGAAAATTATTATAAACTAACATGGGGTCACGCTACCGAATTTATTGACCTTTGGAAAAAGAACCATTACCCCTTGTTGAAAAAATTGCTTGAAAAAGGTGATTTGCTAAGTATAAAGGCCGAAACCCCTATTTTGCACAGCGGCGAGGATACCCGTTGGGATTTTAAGGTAGCCCTTACCTTTAAAACCGAGCACCTGGCGATGGATTACAGCATTGTAGATAGCTTTAAAAAACAACTTTATCCTGATCAGGAAGCATACGCTAAAGCCGAGCAGCAACGTTTTGAATTGGTGCTGGCCCATTGGGATGTTCCGGTTGAAACCTTGGCATTAAATTAAAAATCTAAAAATATTGAAATGAAATCAGGAAAATTAATCATACTATTAACTGCTGCGGGCTTGATGGCAACGGGTTTAAAGGCGCAGTCGTTTTTAGCGGAAGGCAAATGGCGGGGCGTTTTTCACCAAGCCAATGGTACCGATGTGCCATTTAATTTTGAGGTAAGTGGCAAAACTGTTTCAACAGCGCATATTTACCTGCTAAACGGTTCGGAACGTTTCCCTACCAACAGTGTAAGTGCGCAAGGCGATACGGTTTATATAGCTTTCGACCAGTTTGAGACCGAGTTGGCGCTAAAAGTAAATGGCAGCAAGGCCAATGGTTTTTTTAGACGAAAGGAAGCCCCGGGCTGAAACATCCCGGTAGATGCTACCTTTGGCAATACTTTCCGCTTTGCCGATAATGGCGAAAAACCTGCTGCCGATATTTCGGGCAAGTACGATGTGTATTTTAATGGCCATACCCTGCCGAACGAAAAAAAGGTGGGCTTGTTTAAACAAGAAGGCAGTAAATTGTACGCCACCTTTTTAAGCATCAGCGGCGATTACCGCTATCTGGAAGGAGTGGTGCAAGGGAACAAGTTTTACCTTTCGGCCTTTATAGGTGGTGGCCTGAGCTATTTTTCGGGTTCGTTTGATGATGCTAAAGTGCTGAACGGTAAGGTGGGTAACCTTACCTTTGTGGCCACCAAAAATGAGGAGGCCGCCCTACCCGACCCATATAAGCTCACCTACTTAAAAGAGGGTTACAAAACCTTCGACTTTACGTTGCCCGATGCCGATGGAAAGAAAGTATCGTTACAGGACGAAAAGTTTAAAAACAAGGTTACCATTATAACCATAGGCGGTACCTGGTGCCCCAATTGTATGGATGAGGCCACTTTTATGGCACCATGGTACAAGGCCAACAAAGCCAGAGGGGTGGAGGTGATAGGCATACAGTTTGAGCGCAAAGCCGACCCGGCTTATGTTAAGGCGGCAATGGAAAAATTCAAAACCCGTTTCGGCATTGAATACACCGAGTTGTTTGGCGGCATAGCCGATAAAAACGGGGTGGCGGCGGCGTTTCCGGCATTGAACACTTTTTTATCGTACCCTACCATGCTGTTTATTGATAAAAAAGGAAACGTTGATAAAATTTATACCGGCTTTACCGGACCGGCTACGGGCGATTATTATACCCAATTTATAAAAGAATTTAACGAAGAGGTAGACAAGCTTTTATTATAAATTGGTTGAAAAAACTGGCGGATTGATTTAATTTGTCATATTAGACTATAAAAACTATAGAATTTATAGATTTATTTGGAAATGTAGTTTTATCGGTATAAATTTGCTTATCGAACATTGAAAAACACAATAATGCGAAACAATAAACACCATACAATAAACGTCATATTACCTGCTACAGGTAATATGACATGTTGTTGTTGTTGCTAAGGTTTTTTGAAAATAGCCTCCCGGCTTTGCTGTTTACCATCCCACTGATTTTATGATTATTTAACTTATTGATATTTTGTTATGAATACACGTATTTACCAAGCCCCGATTTTTGACTTACTTGAACTTGATTTAGCCCCCGAAATATTTTTTACTGTTCAGGAGAAATTACAGCCCGTTGCGGCAGGTACGCCTGTTGCCGGTTTAACCACCCTACGCCGGGTAAACAAATGGCACCCCTATTTTGATGAGATTGTGCTGGATACTACCTCCAATCAATTACGCTATACCCATAAACCCTTATTGCTTTATTTTTTTGAAAAAGATTGGGGAACCATCGCTACCGAGCATCTTACCCAACTTAATGCAGCGCAGAATAAACTAAACGAACAGCAAATAAACCTGTTGGTTATTACCACAGGTTCGTTAAAGGAATTTGAAGCCTTAGCTAAAAAAGAGTTGTGGAATTTAGAGGTTTTTGAAGATGCTAGTTTTGAGATTGCGAGTCTGCTAAAAATATATTCGGAGAAAGATCCATCCTGGAGCAGGTACCCCGGTATTGAAGGAAACGTTCCCTTGCCTGCACTTTATTTATTGGATAGCGCCCGACAAATTGCCTTAGATTTCCCAAACAAAGCCATCCAGCCGGAACTTCCGCTGGAGCAAGTATGGGCACTGTTTGCAAATGGCAGCAACACTATTAACAGCCTGTAACAATCTGTACAAACAAACGTTGCTAAAACATATAAGCAGCATAAAATATAATGGTGATGAACATTATAACGCTCAATAAGCCATCGGTGCTAAAGTATGGAGCTGTGTTACTTGTTTTTTTGGGATGGTCGGCTATTGCTTTCTCGCAGGATACCTTAGCGAAAACACAGGTTCATGAACAACAAAATGTAAATGAAACGGTACCGCGTGCCACGCCTATTGGCAAAAGAGCCGAAAGAAAGCAATTGATGCGATTTTTAAAATCGCTGAACTTTCCGGAGGTTGATTATAATGAATCGGACGATAACCAGTGGCGGCATTTGGCAGCTTTGTTTACCCGTTTGCGCCTGTACCCGCTGGCCATGAAATGTTTTTTAAAAACACTATCGCCGGATAGTTTGGTAAACAGTGATATCCCCATCACCAACAGCGACCAACAAAACATACAAAGTCAATTAATTATCACTGCTAAAGAGGTAGCCCCTATTAAAAGCAATATTATAAAGGTTGATAGCATTCTCGAAAAATTTAAGGATGGTAAAAAGGCCTTGAGTTATGCCCTTATTTTGCATGTTAAACAGGCGGTTCGTGGTACACCGAGGGTGCATAAATTTATTTATACCGGGCATACTTTTATTACCCTGATAAAGTTTAATACCGATTCTTCCTACGCCTCCTTCACCTTTGGTTTTGGGCCACATAAAGACAACCTGCTGGCAGCCACTCCCATTATACCCTCCTCTTCCTCCAAATTTACCGACGATGGCACCCATAACTGGGACGAGGTGGTAGGGAAGTTTATCTCGAAACGCAGGTTCGAAAGGATATTAAAGCTCACCAAACAATATGACGGCCTAACCTATAACTTAAACTCAAATAACTGTACCGACTTTGGTCTAAAAGCAGCCCGTTTAGGTGGTCTTGAAGTACGCGAAACCAAGGGCTACTGGCCATTAGGTGCCGGCAACAACCCAGGCGTTACGGGTAAAAGCATCCTACTAGGCAAATTTAATAATATGGATACCGGCAATTTTGAAAAATTATTTATCGATACGGCTCGTATTGCGCCTATTGAGGTAACGGTGCATTAAGTGGGTTATGAGTTTGCTTGTGTTGTGGGTTTGGTTGTAAGGGATTATTTTGGATTGCTTATTTTTTCAAAATTTATTAATATGCAACACAACAATATAGCAATAAAACAATTCAACAATAAAACCATTAACTAGCTCAATCAACCACTCACCCCTCCCTTACCTCTATCCTCAACTGGTGCGTATTAAACACGTTTGAATATGGCGCTACGCTTTTGGTTAAAAACACGCTGCCGCCTATAATGCTATCATGCCCTATTACCGTGCGACCGCCCAGGATGGTGCTGCGAGCGTAAATTTTTACATTGTCTTCAACGGTTGGGTGGCGTTTGGTTTCGGAGAGATCCTTGCTTACTTGCGAGGCGCCCAGGGTTACGCCCTGGTAAATAGATACGTTTTCGCCGATGATGCTGGTGGCGCCTATTACGATGCCGGTGCCATGGTCGATAAAAAAAGGGACATCAATTTGGGCGTTGGGGTGTATATCAACCCCGGTTTTGCCATGCGCGTGTTCGCTGAGAATGCGTGGCAATATGGGTACCGCTAATTGCGATAGTCGGTTAGCGATGCGGTAAACCGCGGTGGCATAAAAACCCGGATACGAGACAATTACTTCATGTATACTGCTCGCGGCCGGGTCTTCATCGTGTGTTTTGGTGGCGTCTAACCGTAAATTTTGGTAAATTTCTTCCAGCGAGGCATAAAACCTGTAAATCACCTCATCAATATTGATGGTAGATGGGTCGAGGTAACTGAGCAGGATGTTTTCGAGGTCAATTTGATTTTTTTTGAGCTGCCCCTCATAAATCGACAATTTATTTAACCGGTTATTAGGGAACAGGAACTCAAACAAATCCGACAACCAATCAACCGCCTGCCTGTACGAGGGTGTCGCCTCCCATTCGGCCTTATGGATGCGGTAAAGGTGTTCGATAAAAGTATTTCCTTGCTTGGTTTCCATGGTTATTTTTTAAGGCTATGCAATACGTGGGCAAGTAAATCAACCTCGGCACAAGTATTATAAAACGCTAATGAAGGGCGTACGGTACTCTCCAAACCAAAGCGGCGCAAAATAGGCTGCGCGCAATGATGACCCGAGCGTACGGCTATGCCATGCTTATTCAATTCGGCACCTACCTCTTCGGTTTTATAGCCCTCCAGCACAAATGATAGTACGCTGGCTTTATCGGCAGCGGTACCAATCAGGCGCAAGCCGGGTACTTCTTTTAACAATTGGGTAGCGTAAACCAGCAAATAATGTTCGTATTGGGCTATGTTATGCATGCCCAAACGGGTAACATAATCAATAGCCGCGCCAAGACCAACCGCGTCGGCTATATTGCCGGTGCCGGCCTCAAACCTGCCGGGGGCATTGTGGTAGCGGGTATGCTCAAAGGTAACATCTACAATCATGTTGCCACCGCCTTGCCAAGGTTGGGTTTGATTCAGCAAATCTTCCTTGCCATATAAAACGCCAATACCCGTTGGTCCAAATACCTTATGACCCGAAAAGACAAACCAATCGGCATCCAAAGCCTGTACGTCAACCGGCATATGCGATACCGACTGCGCGCCATCCACCAATACCTTTGCACCAGCCAAATGCGCCAGACTAACAATTTGCCGGGCAGGTGTTACCGTTCCCAAAGCATTTGATACCTGGGTGAAGGCAACCAATTTGGTTTTAGGGTTGAGCAGTTTTACATATTCCTCAATAATGATTTGTCCGTCATCATCCACCGGAATCACCTTTATTTTAAGGTCTTTTTTAGTGGCCAATTGTTGCCAGGGTACAATATTGGCATGATGCTCCAGGTGACTCACAATAATCTCATCCCCTGCATTCAGGTTTTGTTCACCCCAACTTTTGGCAACCAGGTTAATGGCTTCGGTGGCACCACGCACAAAAATAATTTCGTTTACAGAACCGGCATTCAGAAATTGCTGCACCTTTTTACGGGCACCTTCATAAGCATCCGTTGCGCGGGCTGCAAGCTCATGTGTGGCACGGTGTATGTTTGAATTTTCGTGCTCGTAAAAATAGCTGATCCGATCAATCACCTGCTTAGGTTTTTGGGTAGTAGCCGCGTTATCCAACCAAACCAACTGTTTGCTGTTCACTATTTCTTTGAGGATGGGAAAATCCTGACGAACAATGTTTACATCGAATGGCGGCTTCACCAAGCCACTGGCTCCCGTAT
This sequence comes from uncultured Mucilaginibacter sp., assembly GCA_903891475.1. Lineage (GTDB taxonomy): Bacteria > Bacteroidota > Bacteroidia > Sphingobacteriales > Sphingobacteriaceae > Mucilaginibacter. Next base: position 11,219 of record CAITEP010000029.1, on the reverse strand, counting down.
TGCCGGGAACAGTCAACTGCGCCGGAAAAGACTTTAAAAAGTAAAACGAAGGCGGCGTAGCGACGGCCTCGGGCTTGACAGGTATTTGCGGAACAGGTGGAACCTGAATTAGCTGACTTAAAACTTGCTGCAATTCATGCTCGAAGGATTGCTCTTGCTGATAGGGCAGCGCATTAAAACTAGTTGTCGATAAATCGGTAATGTTAAAAGGATTTACCGAAGGTTGACTGACTGGTGAATGCGTTGCCGTTAAGCCCGGATCTTCAAAACTGGTTTGCGGATTGTTTAGGTTGATGACATCGCCTTGGTTAATAGCCGAAGGCGAAGCACCCACACCCGATACCGGAACAGACTGCGGGTGATGGCTAAATAAGCCATCGGCAAAGCCGTTGCCAGTAGGGATATCGCTTATTTGGCTACCTACCGGACTAAATCCATTTGCAGGAAAAGACGGTGCAGGCTCATTTTGACTAACCCCCTTCACGGATTTGAAAAACTGGTTGGCCAATTTTTCCAGCTCCTGTAAATTTGGGAGGCCGTCGGGGTTAATATTTGTACTCATGGTAATTACCTAATTCAACATCTTCTAAAACCGCGATGGCATCATCCACCAAAACTGCTAAGGAGCAGTATAGGGAAACCAAATAAGAGGCGATGGCCTTGTTGTTGATACCCATAAACCGTACAGATAAGCCCGGAGATTGCTCGCCCGGTAAGCCCGGCTGGAATAAGCCAACCACACCCTGACGGCTCTCGCCTGTACGTAGCAAAATGATTTTCGATTTATTATTTTGAATTGGTAATTTGTCGGAAGGAATAAGCGGTATGCCTCTCCAGGTAATAAACTGCGAACCAAATAGGGAAACCGTTGGCGGCGGTACACCACGGCGGGTACATTCGCGCCCGAAAGCAGCAATAGCCAATGGATGTAACAGGAAGAATCCAGGTTCTTTCCATACTTTGGTAATGAGCTCGTCTAAATCATCGGGTGTTGGCGGCCCTAACCTTGTTTTTATTTTCTGACTGGCAACTACGCTGTTCAGTAAGCCATACTCTTCGTTATTAATCAGCTCGCTTTCTTGGCGTTCTTTAATAATCTCAATCGTCAATCGCAATTGCTCGCTAATTTGATTGTACGGTTTGCTGTATAAATCAGATACACGGGTGTGCACATCCAATACCGTATTAACAGCACTCAGGTTGTACTCGCGCGGGTTTTCAACATAATCAACAAAGGTAGACGGGAGTTCGCGTTCATCTCTTGAGGAGCAATCAACCTCCACGTTTTCGGCATCTTTTACCTTATTAAGGCGGTACACGCCCGATTCAACCGGAACCCAGTTTAAAAGTTGTGGTAACCAGCGAGGGGTAATCCTTGATAATTGAGGAACCGTACGCGTAGCGATGGCCAACTGGCGGGCTGCTACATCGCCAAGGGCTGTTTGTGTTGTTTTTTGTTCTGCCATTTTAAAAGTATTAGCGGTGTTATAAAATTTATAAATTGATTTGTTACAATTATAATATATATATTCTATAGAACAAATAGAATTTTATTTATTTTGATAAATGTTTTATCCCAATAACAATAAATACAAACTAGACCTCCGCCTTTTAATTACTAGCCGACCAACTTTATTTAGGCTTTTATGCGAACTAACCTGTTGAATATTTGGTATTTAATTAAATAAAGTAAGTATTAACCATTTTATTTTTCCTAATTCCTGATTACTCTGATTTAAAAAATCAAAAATCACCAACGTAACATATGTTACCGTTTGCCCATTTGCAGCAGCCTATTTTTGTTGCAAATAGTATATGGATGATTAATAAAGTATATTTTAATGCAATTACGGCTGTTTTATTTTTTTGTTGGTATGCCGTTCCCGCTTTTGCGCAGGATAGCGTAAAGCGTATTGGTTTAACCCAAGCTATTGAAGCGGCCATTGCCAATAACAGCAACTTAAGGCAAGCTCAAATTGACGAGAAAATTATAACCGCCAACTACCAGCAAACCCAATCGGTTTTTTTGCCGCAGGTTGCTTTAAGCTATACTGCCATTAGCAGCACCAACCCTTTAAATGCTTTTGGCTTTAAGCTGCAACAAGGCGCCATAACCGCCAACGATTTTAACCCCACCCTGCTAAACAACCCAAAAGCCACTCCCGATTTTATGACTAAATTGGAGGCACAGCAGCCCATTATTAATTTGGATATGCTTTATGCCAGAAAAGGCGTTGCCAAACAAATAAACTTGTACAGGTATAAAACCGAAAGGACTAAGGATTATATAACCTTTGAGGTGCAAAAAGCCTATTTACAATTACAATTGGCCTATAATGGCGAGCAGGTTTTAACCGAGGCTTTGCATACCGCGCAGTCTGTTTACACTTTTACTAATAACAGGCTGCAACAGGGCTTGATACAAAAATCGGATTTGCTGAATGCCGAGGTGCAAGTGACGAATATAGAAAGTAATTTAAGCAAGGCAAGGAGCAATATCCGCAATGCTTCGGATTATTTGAGTTTGCTGATGGGGGTCAATCCGGGTAGACTGTATAGTTTAAAGGATTCGGTATTGTTAACATTAACTGATACCCTAAAGCAAGCTGGCAACTCGCGAGCCGATTTTATGGCGATGGGTAAAGCCATTGAGGCGCAGGATTTGATGATAAAAGCCAGCCAAATGACCTACCTGCCAAGGTTAAACGCCTTCGGAAATTTTCAATATAACGACCATAATTTTGCTGGCTTTGGCGCGAATGCCTATTTAGTGGGCATTCAATTAACCTGGGATGTTTTTAAGGGCAACCGTACCAAAAATACCATCACGGTGCAAAAACTGGAACGCGATAAGCTGAGTGAACAACTGCAACAACAAAAGGACCAAAGCAGGCAAGAACTTAATAAAGCCTACCGCGACCTTAACGACGCGCAATTTGAAATGGCACAGCAAAAAGTAGCCATCGCGCAAGCTGCCGAAGCTTTGCGTATTCTGCAAAACCGATACCAGCAAGGTTTGGTTAATACCACCGATGTTTTAATGGCTCAAACCCAGCTATTGCAACAAAAATTTGGCATGGCACAGGCGCAGTTTACCTATAAACTAAGCACTTTTTATATACAACTACTTACCTCAACAACAAATAAATAAAATGAAAATATTTAATATACCTAATAACAAGCTACAACTTGTGGCGGTAATTGGCATGGCTTTGCTGAGCGCCTGCTCAAACAATAAAAAGCAGGACGATACAACAACTGTTGATTCGGCTGTTGTGGTAACAGTTGGGCGGCCAACATCAAACCTGCAACAAAATGTGAATTTAAGCGGACAGGTAGAGGCGGGAGAATCGGCCAATATCAGTACCCGCATCATGGGCTATATTACCAAAATAAATGTAAAACTGGGCGACCATGTAAGCACGGGGCAGTTATTGGCTACCATCAGCAATGACGATATTTTAGCCAAAAGAGCCCAAGCCGATGCCATGATAACTGAAGCTAACTTGGCACTAAAAAACGCGCAAAAAGATTTTGACCGTTTTACCACACTCTATCAGCAGCAAAGCGCATCGGCTAAAGAATTGGAAAATGTAACTTTAGCCTACAATTCGGCAAAAGCAAGGTTGGAAGTAGCCAAACAAAGCAGGAACGAACTGAATGCTACGCTAAACTATACCAATTTAACCGCACCTTTTGCAGGTATCATCACCCAAAAAAATGCCGATGCGGGCAGTATGGCAAACCCGGGCATGTCATTACTTACCATCGAAAAAAGCGACAGCTACCAGCTAAGTGCTACCGCTCCCGAAAATAGCATCAGCCAAATACATACTGGAGCGAGCGCGGTGGTTACCATTGCTTCGGCAAATAAAACCTTTGAGGGTAAGGTAACGCAAATAAACCAATCGTCGCAATTTACAGGCGGGCAATATCTTATCAAAATAAATATCCCCGAAAGGGATAAAACCGGACTTTATGCCGGCATGTATGCCAACGTGCAAGTAAAGGTAAAACAAACCATTAATGCCAATGTTGATAACGAGCAAGTAATGGTGCCAAGTAGTAGCATTGAATATAAAAACCAACTGGCAGGCCTATACACCATAGGCAACAACAATACGGCTTTGTTGCGCTGGGTAAGGCTAGGCAAAACCATAGGCAGCAATGTAGCGGTACTGAGCGGGTTGGCAGCCAATGAGCAGTTTATACTGAAAGCCGATGGCAAATTATATAACGGAGTACAGGTTAAAATAAAATAACTGATATGAAAGAAGGATTTGCAGGGAATATAGCCAAAGCGTTCATACAGTCGAAATTAACCATCCTGTTGATGATTGCTTTTTTATTGATTGGTGGGTATAGCACATTTTTGATTCCGAGAGAGGAGGAGCCACAGATACAGGTGCCTATGGCCGATATTTTTATTGGCTATCCGGGCGCATCACCAAAGGATGTGGAGACCAAGGTAGCCGCGCCGTTGGAAAAAATGATTTCGAATGTAAAAGGGGTAGAGTATGTTTACTCCACCTCCATGCAAGGGCAGGCAATGGTGATTGTTCAGTTTTATGTTGGCGAGGATGTAGAACGCTCGTTGGTGAAGCTTTACAGCGAGCTGATGAAAAACATAGATAAAATGCCGCAAGGCGTAACCCTGCCACTTATAAAAACCCGTGCCATTGATGACGTGCCAGTTTTGGGTCTTACCCTATGGAGCGATAAGTACGATGATTACCAACTAAAGCAAATAAGCGAGCTATTGGCAAACGAGGTAAAAAAAATACCCGATGTAGCAGATATCAATGTGTTAGGAGGCCGAGATAGGGAGATAAAAGTGATACTCGATAAAAATAAGATGGCGCAAAACCATGTTGATTTTTTATCAGTAAGTAAACAAATACAAGGCAGCAACCTGCAATTACCAGCTGGCAATCTGCTACAGAAAGACACTTCGTTTTCGGTAGAAACAGGCAACTTCCTATCAACAGCCGACGATGTTGGCAACCTGGTTGTTGGGCTTAACCAACAGCAACCAGTTTACCTAAAACAAATAGCCCATATTGAGGAGGGTGCACAAAATGCTAACCAATATGTTTTATTTGGTTATGGCAATGCCGATAAATTGAATGCCAATAGGTTTAAGTCGAATTATCCGGCAATCACGCTATCGGTAGCTAAAAAGAAAGGTGCCGACGCCATGAAACTATCGGAACTTATTTTGGCTAAAGTTGCCAATTTAAAAAAAGATCTGTTGCCCAATGAGGTGCATTTAAGCGTTACCCGCAACTACGGCGAAACCGCATCAGACAAGGTATCGGAGTTATTGCTCCATTTATTTATCGCTATTGTGGTGGTTACCGTTTTTGTTATGCTGGCAATGGGTTGGCGTGGTGGTTTGGTGGTATTTTTATCGGTGCCGGTAACCTTTGCACTCACCTTGTTTGGGTACTACTTTATGCATTATACGTTAAATAGAATCACCCTCTTTGCTTTGGTATTTATTACAGGCATAGTGGTTGATGATTCGATTATTATTGCCGAAAACATGCATCGCCATTTTAAAATGCGCAAGTTACCCCCTTTACAAGCTGCACTTTACGCTATTAACGAGGTAGGCAACCCTACCATATTGGCTACATTTACAGTGATAGCAGCTGTATTGCCCATGGCTTTTGTCTCGGGTATGATGGGTCCCTATATGAGTCCGATGCCAATTGGTGCATCAATCGCCATGATATTATCATTAGTCATCGCGCTAACCCTAACCCCTTATTTAGGTTATATTTTCCTTCGTGAAAAGGAAACGAGCATAGAAACAAATGATGAAAAAAAGCATAAAATATTGGAAGAAACCAGTATCTACAAAATATACAAATCATTCATACACCCTTTACTCGAAACAAGGTGGAAGCGTTGGGCCTTTATATTGAGTACCGTAGTTGTGCTTTTTGCAACACTCTCCATGTTTTATACCAAGGCGGTTGCCGTAAAAATGCTGCCATTTGATAATAAAAACGAATTTCAGGTAGTGGTTGATATGCCCGAAGGTAGCACCCTCGAAAAAACACAGGCAGTTACTAAAGACATCGCAGCTTATGTTTCAAAACAAAACTTGGTAAAAAATTATGAATGTTATATTGGCACCTCGGCTCCCATTAGCTTTAACGGATTGGTGCGCCATTACGACCTTAGGAGGGGTGATAATGTGGCAGATATACAGGTAAACCTAGTTGATAAAAAAGACAGGGGCGCGCAAAGTCATGATATTGCCAAGCAAATGCGCCTTGCAATACAAGCAATAGCCAAAAAGTACAATGCAAATGTGAAGATTGTGGAAGTACCACCTGGTCCGCCGGTACTCTCAACCTTGGTTGCCGAAATCTACGGGCCCAATTATGAAAAACAAATAAAAGTTGCCGGGCAGGTAAAAAATCTGTTAAACAAAACAGACAATGTGGTTGATGTTGACTGGATGGTAGAAGACAACCAACCAGCCTATCATTTAGAAGTTGATAAAGAAAAAGCCATGCATTACGGTATTGCCACGGCGCAAATAGCCACTACAGTAAATGCGGCTTTATCAGGGTTGGCGGTTGGGAATTTGTATAATCCCACTTCATACCATCAAGAAGTTATTAAATTGCAATTGGGCGATGCCGATAAAACCAATATGGAGGATGTACTTAACCTAAAAATTATTAATCCACAGGGCACAGCTTTTCCTGTAAAGGATTTGGTGAAGGTGAGCCGAGAAATAAAACCTAAAAGCATCTACCGTAAAAATCAAAAAGAGGTGGTTTATGTTTTGGGTGATATGGCCGGACAGCTGGAAAGCCCTTCTTATGCTATATCAGATGTATCAAACCATTTGAAGGATGTTAAATTGCCTAAAGGATATACCCTGAAAGAAGAATATACACATCAACCCGAGCTGGAAGATAATTACAGCTTGAAATGGGATGGCGAATGGCAAATTACCTTTGAGGTGTTTAGAGACTTAGGAATAGCCTTCGCGGTAGTAATCCTAATGATATATATTTTAATTGTTGGCTGGTTCCAAAACTTTACAGTACCGTTGGTAATGCTGGCCGCAATACCGCTTTCATTAATTGGAATTGTATTGGGGCATTGGATGTTGCATGCCTACTTTACGGCCACTTCCATGATTGGGTTTATTGCCCTTGCCGGCGTAATGGTGAGGAATTCAATTTTGTTAATTGATTTTATCAATATCCGGCTAAAGGAAGGCATCCCATTAAAACAGGCCATTATTGAGGCTGGTGCGGTACGTACTACCCCCATATTGCTTACTGCCGGTGCAGTGGCATTAGGCGCGGTAATTATTTTGTTCGACCCCATTTTTCAAGGCTTGGCAATTTCCTTAATGGGTGGTACGGTAACTTCTACCTTCCTTACTTTAATAGTAGTGCCATTATTATACTTTAAAATGATTCGAAAAAAAGATATTACACAAATTTTTAATAATTAATAATATGAAACTATTTATAACTACCTGCCTAACCGACGATAAAGAGACTGTTTATAAGCTATTTAAACAGGCCGATATAGCGGTGTTTAGCAGTACCAACCTTACGGGATTTAAAAATAGTGGGAAAGATGATTTACTACAGGATTGGTTTGCAAGTGGTGAGGAACATTATAATTCGTTCATGGTTTTTAGTTTTACAAGTGATGATAATGCACGGAAGGCCTTAGCCGTGGTAAAAAATTATAATGAAGCCAATAAGCCAAAGTTTTTATTGAGGGCATTCATTATTCCGGTTGAAGATTTTATATAACAAATACATGCTATTATGAAAGAAAGAATTGTACGAGCAGTTGCCGGTACGCTGGTTTTGTTGAGCCTTGCTTTATCAATATTTGTTGATATAAATTGGGTATGGTTAGGTATTTTTGTAGGGGTAAATCTGCTGCAATCATCCGTCACAAAATTTTGCCCTTTGGAGATGATACTTACTCGATTTGGTATGAAAAACTAAATACTAGCCTAATTTTTAAACGGGAATTACCGACCTTAATTGATACAATTTATATAAATGGAAAATTTGAAAAAACAAGAATTAAAGATGTGGCCTGCCATTTTAAAGGCCAAATGCCCTAAATGTCGGGTTGGTAATTTATATGCTAACCCTACCTACAGCTTAAACGGTCAGAAAATGCTGACCAATTGCCCGCATTGCGGCATGGTTTACGAGCGCGAACCCGGATATTTTTATGGTGCCATGTATGTAAGTTATGCCTTTATAGTTGCTGAATTGGTTACACTAGCGGTGGCAACCAGCGTACTCACAGGTAGCCATAACCCTTGGGTTTATGTAGTTATATTATTAACCGTTGTAGGTTTGCTTGCTCCTTTCAATATGCGTTATTCTCGTGTGGTATTAATGCATTGGCTTACTCCGGGTTTGCGTTATCACCCAGAACTAAGCAAGGAAATTAAAAAACATTAAAATCGCGCTTTGGCTGCAAGCAATTATGGCATCCATACTTTGTTTAAGTGGTAAGTATGGTGATTTATTGGATATGATCACCTTTATAGCGGTTATATTTTATGTATTTACCATTGCTGGTATTTTTATTCTGCGCCAAAAACAACCGGATATTGAACGCCCCTATAAAGCATTTGGCTACCCTTTTATCCCAATAATTTATATTCTACTTGGATTGGCATTTTGCTCATTATTAATTATTTACAAACCTATGTTTACCTGGCCGGGCTTGGGAATAGCAGCCTTGGGTGTGCCTTTGTATTTTTTGACCAGTAGAAGTAATAAAGAAAATTAATTTTATTTACACGGTGTTTAAACCAATAGGGATAATAACTCCATAAAATTGAAATTAACAAATTTAGAATTAGGTTCATCAAAAAAAGAATTTTCTATACCCCTCAAACGTATAAACGTATTCTAAAAAAAGTGAAGCAAAAGATTTTTTAGTTCGTTTCAGTCTAAAGAACCTTCATAAAACTCAACCGAATTGTTGCACTAATTTTGGACTAAATTAAAAAGGCTTTCAGCTATTACGCTAAAAGCCTTATTATCAAGTGGAGAATATCGGAGTCGAACCGATGACCTCTTGCATGCCATGCTCAAAAATTGGCTATTTTATAAATTTTTTAGTTTGATATTTTTTCGTATATTTATCATTATCAATTGATTAAGTGGTTTTTCTTAAGTTTGCTTAAGTAGGGTTAGCCAAGAAATGTTGGACTAATGTTGGACTAAATTTTTTAGTCCAACATTAGAATAAATGATAAACAATTTAATAAAAAACTATGTCAGTATCAACAAAATTTATTCTACGTACACAGAGCAACCCTAATTCTACAACTTTTCCAATTATGTTACGCATTACTATAAACAGAAAAGATCAATTGGTTTCTGTTAAGAAGTATAGTAGTGTAGAATTTTGGGAAGAAAAAGAACAACGTGTAAATAAAAATCACCCTAATTTTAAATCCTTAAATTTACTACTCTCAACTATTTCTTCAGATGTTGACCTTTTTGTTTTATCAGCAGGGAGGAATTCAGCTCATATAACCTTTGAAGATGTTAAGGCATTGGTTCGGAAATACACTGGAGGAGAAGTCCAACAAAAATCAGGGAAGCTACTAGCTTATTTTGACCAGCAAATTGACCGTCTCAAAACCCAAAAAAGGATAGGATATGCGGCTACTTTTAAATCAACCAGAAACTGTATTTCTAACTTCACTAAAAAAAAGGATTATGATTTTACTGGTATCAACCTTGAGTTTATTTCAAAATTCGAGGATTATTTATTAAATCGTAATTGTGCGACAACAACACGAAGCGTTTATTTTAGAACATTTAGAACTTTATGGAAAAATGCAATTAAGGATAAAGTCTGTCCATCTGAACATTACCCGTTTAAAGATTTTAACTTTTCGAAATACAATAATCCACGAACCAAGAAACGCGCCATTGCTAAGGAACAATTAGATAAAATTATTACACTCAATCTCAGTGAACAACCTGACAGTTTGATCAACTCAAGAAACTACTTTCTATTTAGCTATTATTGCAGAGGCTTAAACTTTACTGATCTTGCCAGTTTAAAATGGGAAAATATAAAGGACAATGAGTTGAATTATTTTCGGGCAAAAACAAAGGAGGAATTCAGATTTCAACTTCATCAACAAGCTGTTGAAATAATAAACTTTTATCAACTTTTAGAAGGCAATAGTGATGCCGGGTACATTTTCCCAATTATTTATAAAAGGCATTTTTCAGAACAATCTATCCATGATCGTAAAATAAAAATATTAAAAAGGGTAAATAAAGATTTAAAAGAGATTGCTGGACTTGCAGGCATTGAAAAAAACATAACTACTTATGTTGCCAGACACACTTACGCGACTATCCTTAGGCGTAATAGAGTTTCAAAGGAAATTATAGGTCAAAGCCTTGGGCATGAAAGTACAAAAACTACTGATATTTATTTAGATGATATAGGTGATCCCTTATTGGATGAGCTTATTAACTCAATCATTTAAAGAAAGAAATTGCAGGTTTAGCATGCAATTCATTATTTATAATTATTTTACTTCAAAAACATATTAAAATAATCATATTACTTCAGTAAAAACCAATTTACCTTAATGAGGTTTAGTTTTTACCATATTTTCTAAGCACATAACTATTTTACCGTATATTTATATAATTATAATTATTTAATAAATAAGAAACTAATTTACCTTAAAAATATAGAGTAAAGAAATATTTGTTATTTATTTAATTCTAAAGATTCAGGATTATTAAGCAGTTAATATTACTAATTCATTAATCATTTAATGTTCAAAACTCCAAAATATAAATTGATTACAATTCAGTCTTTCTTAACAAACTTCTGCTATGTATTTCTACATCTAACGGGTTACAGTCCAACTAAAGGTTTAAATACTGATAATCATGGCAAGTTTCCTTTTTTATCTGCTGTTGGTGGTTTATTTGAACCAGCCAATTCATTACTTAAATATAATAGTGGGTTTCCATTTGAAAGATTTGATTTGGAAGAAGATAGGATATTTTTTGTTAGCGAACCAAATATAATTTCGGTATTCTGCAATAACATTTTTGGAAATAACCAAATTCTGTTAGAGAACATCCAGCCCATTACCGAGACTTATACCAAAGAAATTATTGAACAGTTTTACAAAGGGTATTTGTTAGGTCTGGATG